>JAHJHI010000034.1 GCA_018824085.1 Gammaproteobacteria bacterium
GTGCGGCTAACATCCGCTCATTGCGACGGAGGCGGACATGCACACGACAGTCATCACGGTATGCGGTCTGGAGGGCGAGGACTGCATTCCGGACATCACCAACATCATTCACGACCTGCCGGGCATCGACTCGGTGGAGGTGGCGCCCGAGACCGGCGCCGTCAGCGTCGAACACAGCCCGCTGGTCGGCGAGGTCGACATCCGGCAGGCACTCGAAAACGCGGGTTACGAAGTCCGCTAGGCGCGCCGGGTCGGAGGGCAGGGCGGGCAAGTGCCCGTCCCGGTCCGTATCGATGCGGCAGTGCACGATTGACAGCCGGAAACTCTGCGCCTAGATTAAAACGAACGTTTGAACAAAACCGGAGCTCCTTCCCGCATGGATGTCCGCCGCAACCACTATCCGGCAAATGAAACGCGCTCCCGCATTCTTGATGCGGCGCAGGCGCTGTTCGCCGTGAACGGATTCGAAGCGACGTCCACGCGCGCGATCACGACGACGGCAGGCGTCAATCTGGCGGCTGTCAATTATCACTTCGGCTCCAAGGACGAGCTGGTGCAGGCGGTGCTGGCGCGTCACCTGCGACCGCTGAACGCGCAGCGCGTCATGGCGCTCGACGCCGCAGAGGTGCTGGCGGGCGGCGCGCCGGTCAAGGCGCATTTCATCGTCGAGGCCTTCTTTCGCGGTTCACTCGAACTGGCGGCGGCCAGCGATCAGGGCCGCGAATTCATGCGCCTGCTGGGGCGCACCTTCACCGAACCTTCGCCGGTGGTGCGCGAGTTTCTGGCGAACGAATATGCGGAAGTGATCGGGCGTTACCGTACGGCGTTCTGCCGCGCGCTGCCGGCGGTGCCGGTGGAGGAAATCCTGTGGCGCCTGCACTTCATGCTGGGTGCCATGTCGTACGCGGTGTCGGGGACGGATTCGCTGCAGGTGTTGACCGGTGTCGAAGTGGATGAGCCGGACGCGATGCAGCGCATGGCGCCACGCCTGATGAGCTTTCTGCTGGGCGGCCTGCGGGCGCCCCTGCCGGATGGCGATTGAAGGGGCATATGCCCCGGAATATGGAACTAGACTGTGAGCGAGGCGCAGACGCCCGCATTGCAGCGGCATGACAGGACAAGGAGACTCACATGACGTGGATGCTGATTCTGCTGTTGCCGATCGGATTTCTGGTGCTGGCCTACGTGCGCGCACCGCTGTGGTTCTGCACCGCCGCGCTGGCCGCGTGGCTGGCCGGTGCCAGCGTGCATTACGGCTGGCCTGTCGCCGCCGATGTCGTGCTTGCGCTGCTGTTCGGCGTGCCGGCGCTGCTGCTGAATCTGCCGGTGCTCAGGCGCAGCGTGCTGTCCCGCCCGCTGCTCGCGCTCTATCGCGGCATATTGCCGCCGATGTCGGAAACCGAGCGTGTCGCGCTCGAAGCGGGCACCGTGTGGTGGGAGGGCGAACTGTTTCGCGGCCACCCGGACTGGAAAATGCTGAATGACTATCCGCAGCCGCAGCTCAGCGCGGAGGAGCAGGCCTTCCTCGACGACGAGGTGGAGCAGCTGTGCCGGCTGTCGGACGACTGGCGCATATCGCACGAACTGAAGGACCTGCCGCCCGAGGCCTGGCAGTACATCAAGGACAAGGGCTTCCTCGGCCTCATCATCCCGAAGAAGTACGGCGGCAAGCAGTTCTCGGCGTGGGCGCATTCGCAGATCGTCACCAAGCTGTCGACGCGCTGTTCGGCGTCCGCCGTGACGGTGATGGTGCCCAACTCCCTCGGCCCGGCGGAGCTGCTGCTGCACTACGGCACCGAGGAGCAGAAAGCCCACTACCTGCCGCGCCTGGCGCAGGGGCTGGAAATTCCGTGCTTCGCGCTGACCAGCCCGCAAGCCGGCTCGGACGCCGCGTCCATCCCGGACTTCGGCGTCGTCTGCCGTGGCGAGCACGAGGGGCGCGAGGTGCTCGGCATGCGCGTGACCTGGGACAAGCGCTACATCACGCTCGGTCCGGTCGCGACACTGCTCGGCCTCGCGTTCCGCCTGTACGACCCGGATCACCTGCTGGGAGACACCGAAGACATCGGCATCACGTGCGCACTGATTCCGACCGCTCATCCCGGCGTGCAGATCGGGCGCCGCCACTTCCCGCTGAACGCGGCTTTCCAGAACGGCCCGAACTGGGGACGGGACGTGTTCATGCCGCTGGAGTGGATCATCGGCGGCCCGGCGATGGCGGGGCAAGGCTGGCGCATGCTGATGGAGTGCCTCGCGGCCGGCCGCTCGATCTCGCTGCCCGCGTCCAACACCGGCATGGCCAAGCTGACCGCGCGTGCGGTCGGCGGCTATGCCCGTGTGCGCAGCCAGTTCAAGACCGCGATCGGCCGCTTCGAGGGCATCCAGGAGCCGCTGGCCCGCATCGGCGGGCATCTTTACATGATGGACGCCGCGCGCCGCATGACGGCGGGCGCGATCGACCAGGGCGAGAAGCCGTCGGTGGTGTCGGCCATCGTGAAGTACCACATCACGGAACGTGCGCGCCAGGTGGTCAATGACGGCATGGACATCCTCGGAGGCAAGGGCATCTGCCTCGGCCCGTCGAACTTCCTCGGCCGTGCCTACCAGCAGATTCCGATCGGCATCACCGTCGAGGGCGCGAACATCCTGACGCGCAGCCTCATCATCTTCGGTCAGGGCGCCATTCGCTGCCACCCCTACGTGCTGCGCGAAATGCGTGCGGCGCTGGCGCCGGACACGCCGCAGGCGCTGCGCGACTTCGACGACGCGCTGTCCGGTCACATCGGCTACACCATCAGCAACGCCGTGCGCGCGCTGGTGACCGGCATCACCGGGTCGCACTGGGTGGGCGTGCAGGCCGACGTCGCACCCGAGACGCGCCGCTATTACCAGCAGCTCACGCGCTTCTCGACGGCGTTCGCCTTCCTCGCCGACGCGGCGATGCTGACCATGGGCGGTGACCTCAAGCGCAAGGAAAAGCTGTCGGCGCGCCTCGGCGACATCCTGTCGCTGATGTATCTGTGTTCCGCCACGCTGCGGCGCTATGAGGCCGAAGGTCGGCAGGCGGCCGACGCGCCGCTGATGCACTGGGCGATGTGGGACGCGATGTTCCATGCGCAGACCGCGTTCGAAGGCGTCATGTCGAACTTCCCGAACCGCGCGGTCGGCATGCTGCTGCGCCGCCTGATCTTCCCGCTCGGGCGGCCCTACGTCGTGGCGCCGGACACGCTCGGCGCTGCTGTCGCGGATCTGCTGATCGCGCCGTCGGAGACGCGTGACCGGCTGACGGCCGGCATGTATGTGCCCTCGGACGAGCACGACGCCGTCGGCGCGATCGAACATGCGCTCGTCGCCACGGTCGCGGCGGAATCGATCGAGGCGCGCGTGCGCGCCGCACAGAAGCGTGGCGACATCACCGTGCGCGGAGCGGGCGCGATGCAGGCCGCACTCGACGCCGGCATCATCGATGCCACCGAATTCGCGCAGCTGTCGCGCCGCGACATCCTGCGCGACCGCGTGGTGAAGGTCGATGACTTCCCGCAGGACTTCGGCGCCGACGTGGTGCCCGCGACGCCTGCCGAAGCGCGCAACGTCACCGTGCTGGCCGCATAAGACATGCCGGTGCCGACGACACTGCCCGACGTGTATGTGGTGGATGGCGCGCGCACGCCCTTCCTGAAGTCGCGCAATGCGCCCGGCCCGTTCGCTGCCGCGGATCTCGCGGTGGCCGCAGGCAATGCGCTGCTGTCGCGCCAGCCCTTCCGCGCCGACCAGCTGGATGAAGTCATCCTCGGCTGCGCGGCTGCGTCGGCGGATGAAGCCAATATAGGCCGCATCGCGGCGCTGCGCATGGGCTGCGGTGACCGCGTGCCGGGCTGGACGGTGATGCGCAACTGCGCCAGCGGCATGCAGGCGCTCGACTCCGCCATGGCCAACATCCGGCTCGGTCGCGCCGACCTCGTGCTGGCCGGCGGCACGGACGCGCTGTCGCGCGCCCACCTGCTGTTTTCCGACGCGATGGTGCGCTGGCTGTCGCAGTGGTACGCCGCGAAGTCGGTCGGCGCGCGGGCCCGGCTGCTGACCCGTTTCCGCCCGGCGATGCTGGCGCCGGTCATCGGCCTCATCAAGGGGCTGACCGATCCGGTGATCGGCCTGAACATGGGACAGACGGCCGAGAACCTCGCAACGCGCTTCGGCATCAGCCGCACGCAGATGGATTTTTACGCGATGCGTTCGCATCAGCGTGCGGCCGCCGGCGTGGACGGCGGTCACTGCACGGAGATCGTGCCGCTGACCGGCGGCGACGGGCGGCTGTACACCGCAGACGACGGCATCCGGCTCGACTCGTCGGTGCCGCGTCTGGCCAAGCTGCGCCCGGTGTTCGACCGGCGCCACGGCAACATCACGGCCGGCAACAGCTCGCAGGTGACGGACGGCGCGAGCTGGCTGCTGCTCGCGTCGAAACGCGCGGTCGAGCAGCACGGGCTGGTACCGCTCGGGCGCATCGTCGACAGCCAGTGGGCCGCGCTCGATCCGGCGCAGATGGGGCTCGGGCCGGTGCACGCCGCGACGCCGCTGCTGCAGCGCCACGGCCTTGGCCTCGATGATCTCGACGCATGGGAGATCAACGAAGCGTTCGCGGCCCAGGTGATCGCCTGCATCGAGGCGTGGAAGAGCGACGACTACTGTCGCGACGAACTCGGCCTTGCCGGCGCGCTCGGCACGCTGGACGAGAGCCGGCTCAATGTCGATGGCGGCGCCATCGCACTCGGCCACCCGGTCGGCGCCAGCGGTGCGCGCATCGTGCTGCATCTGTTGCAGGTGCTGCGCAGGCGCGGTGGCGGACGCGGCATCGCGGCCATCTGCATCGGTGGCGGTCAGGGCGGAGCGATGCTGGTGGAGACCGCATGACGACATCCCTGCGGCACTGGCGGCTGGCGCGCGACGCCGACGGCCTGGCCTGGCTCACCTTCGATCGAGCCGACGAGCGCGTGAACACGCTGTCGGCCGACGCCATGCGCGAACTCGGTGCCGTGCTGGACGCGCTCGACGCCGAGCCACCGCGCGGGCTGGTCATCGAGTCCGGCAAGTCGGGCGGCTTCATCGCAGGTGCCGACATCGCCGAGTTTGGCCGGGTCAGCGGCGCGGACGGTGCGCGCCTGCTGGTTGCGCGTGGCTGGGACCTGTTCAACCGGCTGGCCGCCGTGCCCTGGCCGACCTGCGCGCTGGTGCGCGGCTTCTGCGTTGGCGGCGGCACCGAACTGGCGCTGGCCTGCCGCTTCATCGTCGCTGTCGACGAGCCCGGCACGCGCTTTTCCCTGCCCGAAGTGATGCTGGGCATCGTGCCCGGCTGGGGCGGCATGCTGCGTCTGCCGGCCCGCATCGGTGCGCCGGCCGCGCTCGACATGATGCTGACCGGGCGGGCGCTGGACGTGCGCCGGGCGCGCAAGCTCGGCCTGGTCGACGACGTTGCACCGGCGCGCCTGATGCGCGAGCACGCGCGTGCCCGGGTGCTGTCGGATGCGCCGCGTCGCGCGCTGCCTTTCATGCAGCGTCTGACGCTCGGCCCGCTGCGTGGCACCGTCGCCAAAAAGGCGATGCAGGGCGTCGCGAAACGAGTCAGCCGCGAGCACTATCCGGCGCCTTTCGCCATCATCGAAATCTGGCGCGATTTCGCCGGCAACGCGCTCGCGGTGCCGGACGCCAATCCGGCGTCGATGGCGGCGCTGGTGCGCCATCCGACGACCGCCAGCCTGCAGCGCGTCTATCACCTGCGCGAGCGCCTGCGCGGCTTCGGCAAGCCGGAAGGCCTGGCGCCTCCACCGGTGCGGCGCGTGCATGTGATCGGCGCCGGTGTCATGGGGGGCGACATCGCCGCCTGGTGCGCGCTGCGCGGTCTGCACGTCACGCTTCAGGACAACGGGGTCGAGCGCATCGCGCCGGCCATGGCACGCGCGGCGCAGGCCTTCACGCGCAAGTTCCGCGGGGATCGCGTGGCCGTGCGCAACGCGCTCGACCGTCTGGTGCCTGACCCGCTCGGCGCCGGCGTGGCGGGTGCAGACGTCATCATTGAAGCCATCCACGAGGACCTGGACGCCAAGCAGCATTTGCTGCGCGATGTCGAAAAGCGCGCGAAGCCGGATGCGCTGCTGGCGAGCAACACCTCCAGCCTGCGCATCGAGGACATCGCGCGCGGCCTGCACGAGCCGCGCCGCCTCGTCGGCATTCATTTCTTCAATCCGGTGGCGCGCATGCCGCTGGTCGAAGTGGTGCGCGGCGTGGACAGCGCCGACGCCGCGGTACGGCGCGCCGCCGCATTCGTGGCATCGCTCGACAAGCTGCCGCTGCCGGTGGCCAGCAGCCCGGGGTTTCTGGTGAATGCCGTGCTCGGCCCCTACATGCTCGAAGCAATGAAGTGCGTCGACGAGGGGCTCTCGCCGGATGTCGTCGATCGCGCGGCGCTCGACTTCGGCATGGCGATGGGACCGATCGAGCTGGCCGATACGGTCGGGCTGGACATCGCGATGGCGGCCGGCGCACGGCTGACCGGCGCTGCAGCGGCGCCCGCCTGCCTGAGCCGGCGCGTGGAGGCCGGGCAGCTCGGTCGCAAGAGCGGCCGCGGATTCTATGAGTGGCGCAAGGGAAAGCCGGTGCGCGGCGCACCGCAGCAGGTGCCCGCCGGCCTGGCCGACCGGCTGATCGCGCCACTGATATCGGCGACCCGCCGCTGCGTCGAACAGGGTGTGGTGGCCGACGCGGACCTGGCCGATGCCGGCCTGATTTTCGGGGCCGGTTTTGCGCCCTGCCGCGGCGGCCCCTTGCACTATGATGGGCAGCCTCCGAAGCACGATTGACGACGAAGATTGACCACCGGATTGACGAGAGCCAAGCACGAATCATGACGACCGATACACACGATACGACCCTTCCCGACGAACAACCCGCGCTGCGCCTGCTGCCGATGCCGCGCGACCTGAATGCTGCCGGCGACATTTTCGGCGGCTGGGTGATGTCCCAGGTCGACGTTGCCGGCTCCATCGCGGCAATGCGGCGCACCCGCTGCCGGGTGGTAACCGTCGCCGTCAATTCATTCGTCTTCCTGCAACCGATCACGACGCAATATCTCGTGTCCTTCTACGCACGGGTGTCCAGGGTCGGCAACTCGTCGATCACCGTCGATGTCGAGGTGTATGCGGAAACCGGCTATGAAAGCGTGCGCGTGCTGAAGGTGGCGGAGGCGGCGTTAACCTATGTGGCCGTGTCGGAAGACGGGGCGAAGCGGCGTATTGCTCCGGAGTGAGCGGAGCGGGATCATGCAGGATTGATGCGTCGGTCATGACGTGTCGATGACGAAGCGGTATCGATACAGACTGGAGGAGATGTCATGAACGGAATATCTGAACGCCGTACGCACGGTGTTGCATTCAAGGTGCTCGCGGCGCTTGTCGGCGCCATGGGCACGACTGCGGCAAACGCCGCCGCCTTCCAGTTGCTGGAAGGCAATGCGAGCGGCCTGGGCAATGCCTACGCCGGTTCCGCGGCCGTGGCCGAGGACGCCAGCACGGTGTTCTTCAACCCGGCCGGCATGACGCTGCTGCCGGGACGCAACGTGGCGTTTTCCGTGGATCTGGTGCGGCCGCAGGCGGAGTTTTCCAACGGCGGCACGACCGGACCCGGCGGCGCGCCGGGGGTGGGTGGCAACGGCGGCGATGCCGGCGACTGGGCTGCCGTCCCGGCTGGCTACATGACATGGCAGGTCACGGACCGGGTGACGCTCGGTCTGGGCCTTGGCGCGCCTTTCGGCCTGAAGACCGAGTACCCGAAGAGCTGGGTCGGGCGCTTTCATGCGGCGAAGTCCGAGATCAAGACGATCAATATCAATCCGGCGATCGCGTTCAAGGTCAACGAAAGCTGGTCGCTGGGTTTCGGCGTGAATTTCCAGCGCATCGATGCGGACCTGACGAAGGTGGCGACTGCGGGCGGTGGTTCGGAACTGCTTGGACGCATTGAAGGCGACGACACGGCATGGGGATGGAACATAGGCGCGATGTATCAGTTGTCGCCATCGACCCGACTCGGTCTGGCGTATCGGTCGAAGATGGATTACGAGCTCGAAGGCACGTCCAGGTTCTCGGCCTTGAATGCGGCAGGCAGCGCTGTGCTGGCCGGAGTCACCGCCGCGCGCGGCGGTGACGTGACGGCGGATGTCGAACTGCCCGACACCGCCACCTTCAGCATCCATCAGAAGCTCTCGGATCGCTGGACCATGCTCGGCGACGTCAGCTGGACCGGCTGGTCGTCGCTGCAGGAACTTCGTATCAATCGCACGGACGGAGTCAATGTCACGACAGAGGAGCTGCGCTGGCGTGACACCTGGCGCGTCGCGTTCGGCGGTACGTATGCGTACACCGACGCCGTCAATCTGAAATTCGGTGTCGCGTGGGACCAGACGCCGGTGCGTGACGCGACGCGCCTGCCGCGCGTGCCCGATGAAGATCGTATCTGGCTGACGCTGGGCGTGCAGTGGAAGCCGAGCGCGGATTCGGCGGTGGATGTCGGTTACGCGCACATCTTCGTGAAGGACGCGAAGGTTAACAATGGCGGTGCGACGCCCCTTGCCACGGGCACGCTGGTCGGCGAATACGAGAACGCCGTCGACATTCTCGGCGTGCAGTACTCGACACGTTTCTGAGCCTCACCCGGTCCGGTCGCCACGTGTGACCGGACCGCCTCACTCCGGGAGTCCGCATCGTGACATCCTCCAGATTCCGCGTGCGCCGCGTGGCCGTTCTCGGCGCCGGCGTCATGGGTGCGCAGATCGCCGCGCACTGTGCCAATGCCAACGTTCCGGTCGTGCTGTTCGACCTCGCCGCGCAGGACGGTGATGCGGATGCCATCGTGAAGCGTGCGCTGGCCGGGCTGAAGAAGCTCGAACCCGCGCCGCTTGCCACGGCGGACCGCGTGGCCCACATTGAAGTCGCCAACTACGGGCGCGACCTTGCCCGCCTGGGCGACTGCGATCTGGTGATCGAGGCGATCGCCGAGCGCATGGACTGGAAGCACGCGCTGTACGCAAAGGTCGCGCCGCACGTGCGGGCCGACGCGATCTTCGCGACCAATACTTCCGGCCTGTCGATCAACGCGCTGGCCGACGGCTGCCCCGAAGGCCTGCGCAGCCGCTTCTGCGGCGTGCATTTCTTCAATCCGCCGCGCTACATGACGCTGGTCGAGCTGATTCCCGCGCGCGGGACCGACGCCGGCCTGCTCGACGCGCTGGAAACCTTCCTGACGACGACGCTCGGCAAGAACGTGGTGCGCGCGCTCGACACGCCGAACTTCGTCGCAAACCGCGTCGGCGTGTTCTCGATGCTGGCGGCGATGCATCACACCGAGCGGCTCGGCCTTGGCTTCGACGAAGTGGATGCGCTGACCGGGCCGCTGATCGGCCGGCCGAAGTCGGCCACCTATCGCACGGCGGACGTGGTCGGTCTCGACACGCTGCTGCACGTCGTCGCGACGATGACCGACAACCTCGCCGGCGACCCCTGGCACCGCTACTACACGGCCCCCGGCTGGCTGGCGGCGCTGGTCGGGCGCGGCGCGCTGGGCCAGAAGACGCGGGCAGGCGTGTATCGCAAGGACGGGCGGCAGATCAAGGTGCTGGACCTCGCCGCACAGGACTACCGCGACGCGGCGGGTGCCGTGGCGCCCGAGGTCGCGGCCATGCTGGCCGAGCGCGACCCGGCGCTGAAGCTGGCGGCGCTGCGCGGGTCGGAGCACCCGCAGGCGCAGTTCCTGTGGTCGCTGTTCCGCGACGTGTTCCATTACGTGGCGGTGCATCTGGCCGATATCGCGCACAACGCGCGGGATGTCGATTTCGCGATGCGCTGGGGCTTCGGCTGGCGTGCCGGGCCGTTCGAAAGCTGGCAGGAGGCGGGTTGGGCGCTGGTCGCCGGATGGCTGCGCGACGACATCGCAGCCGGGCGGACGATGGCGGATGCACCGCTGCCGGCCTGGGTGTCCGAACGCCCGGCGGCGCACGAGGCCGGCGGTTCGTGGTCGGCGTCGGTGGCTGCGTTGCAGGCGCGCCGGGCGCTGCCGGCGCGCGCGCGCCAGCTGTTTCCGGAACTCGTCCTCGGCGAGCGCGCGCGCGCCAGCCACTCGATCTGGGAAGGCGAGGAAGTCCGCCTGTGGACGCTGGACGACGCGGACGGCGAACGGGTGCCGGTGCTGTCGTTCAAGAGCCGCATGTCGGCCATCGGGCCGGCCGTGCTCGACGGCGTGCGCGAGGCAATTTCCCGCGCCGAACGCGACTTCGACGGCCTGGTGATCTGGCAGCCGGGCGGGCCGTTCTCGGTCGGCGCCAATCTGAAACAGATTCGTCCGGTACTCGAAGCCGGCAACTTCAAGGCGCTGGATGGCGTCATCAACGACTTCCAGCAGGCGTCGATGGCCATCAAGTACGCGCAGGTGCCGGTGGTCACCGCGGTGCAGAACATGGCGCTCGGTGGCGGCTGCGAATTCGTCATGCATTCGCCGCGCGCGGTGGTGGCGCTGGAAAGCTATATCGGGCTGGTTGAAGCGGGCGTCGGCCTGATTCCGGCCGGTGGCGGCTGCAAGGAATTCGCGATCCGGGCGGCGCGCGCGGCGCAGGCGTCGGCCACGAAGGATCCGATGAATTTCCTGCAGGGCGTGTTCCAGACGATCGCGATGGCAAACGTGTCCATAAGCGCGCGCCACGCGATCGAGCTTGGGTTGCTGAAGACGGACGACGTCGTCGTGATGCACGCAGACGAGTTGCTGTACGTGGCGCGCCGCAACGCGGTGGCGATGGCGGACAGCGCGTGGCGCCCGGCGCTGCAGGCGGCGGACATCGAGGTGGCGGGCCGCAGCGGCATCGCCACGCTGGACATGATGCTGGTGAACATGCGCGAGGGCGGCATGATTTCGGCGCACGACTATCGTGTGGCGCATGCTGCGGCGGTGGCACTGTGCGGCGGCGAGGTCGAAACCGGCGCGCGCGTGAGCGAGCAGTGGCTGCTGGAAGTCGAGCGCGCGCTGTTCGTCGATCTGCTGAAGACGCCGCAGACGCAGGCGCGCATCGCGCACATGATGGAAACCGGCAAGCCGCTGCGCAACTGAGGAGAGGGCGATGAACGGACAGATACGCGAGGTCTACATCGTGAGCGCGAAGCGCACCGCGGTGGCGAAGAAGGGCGGCGCGATGCGTTTCGTGCGCCCGGACGACATGCTGGCCCACGTGTTGCGCGGCGTGCTGGACGACGTGCCGGCGTTTGACGAAAGCGGGATCGGCGATGTCGTCGTCGGTTGCGCGATGCCGGAAGGCGAACAGGGCATGAATGTCGCGCGCATCGGCCTGCTGCTGGCCGGATTGCCCGACAGCGTGCCCGGCGTGACGGTGAACCGCTTCTGCGCGAGCGGCCTGAACGCCGTGGCGGATGCGGCGATGAAGATCATGACCGGACAGTGCGACATCGCGATCGGCGCCGGTACGGAATCGATGACCGCGATGCCGACGATGATGGGCAACAAGGTGTCGGTCAATCCACGCGCCTTCGAGTCGCCGGACCACATTGCGATCGCCTACGGCATGGGGCTGACGGCGGAGAAGGTTGCGCAACGCTATGCCGTGTCGCGCGAGGATCAGGATGCCTTCGCGCTCGCCTCTCACGAAAAGGCGCTGGCCGCGATGGCCGCCGGGCGCTTCCGTGACGAGGTGCTGCCCTATGCCGTGCGCAGCCATCTGCCGGATCTCGCAACGAACACCGTGCGCATCAGCGAGCGCGTGTTCGATACCGACGAGGGGCCGCGCCCGGATTCCAGCCTGGAAGGGCTGGCGAAGCTGCGCACGGTGTTCGCAGCGCGCGGCTCGGTCACCGCCGGCAACAGTTCCCAGATGTCGGACGGCGCGGCGGCGGTGCTGCTGATGTCTGAAGAGGCCGTGAAGCGCACCGGTGCCACGCCGATCGCGCGCTTTCGCAGCTTCGCGGTGGCGGGCGTGCCGCCGGAAATCATGGGCATCGGTCCGGTCGAGGCCATTCCGCGCGCGCTCGGGCTGGCCGGCATGGCGCAGGACGACATCGACTGGATTGAACTGAACGAGGCGTTCGCCGCGCAGGCGCTGGCCGTCATGCGAACGCTGCACCTCGACCCTGCGAAGGTGAATCCGCTGGGCGGCGCCATCGCGCTTGGCCATCCGCTGGGGGCGACCGGCGCCATCCGCACGGCTACCGTCATTGCCGCGATGCAGCGCGGCGAGGCGCGAACCGGCATGGTGACGATGTGCATCGGCACCGGCATGGGTGCGGCCGGCATTTTCGAGAAGGTCTGACGTGAGGGTCTGATGTGAGCGAAGCGCGAATTGTCTCCACGCTGAACGACGCCGTGGCCGTCATCGAAATCGATCACCCGGCACGCCGCAATGCGTTCACCGTGGCCATGCTGCAGGCGTTGCGCGAGCAGGTCGAGGCACGGCTCGCGGACCCTGCGTGCCGCGTGCTCGTGTTGCGTGGCGCCGGTCAGCACTTCAGCGCCGGCGGCGACATCAACGAATTTCATCAGGCGATGCACCTGGATGCGCCGGCACGCCTGGTCACCTTCCGTGCGCTGATCGAGAACTGGATCAATCCGGTCATCCTTGCGCTGCGCCGCGCCCATCAGCCGGTGTTGTCGGTCGTGCAGGGTGCGTGCGCCGGCTACGGCCTGTCGCTCGCGCTGGCGTCGGACTTCGTGCTCGCGGCGGAAGATGCCGTGTTTTCCACGGCCTACACCGGCATCGCGCTGCCGTGTGACGGCGGTCAGTCCTTTTTCCTCGCGCGTGCGCTGGGCGAGCGGCGCGCGCGCGACTTGATGTGGTCGGCGCGCCGCGTCGACGCGCACTCGGCGCTGGCGATGGGACTGATCGACGACGTGGTGCCCGTGGCCGGACTGGAGGACGCTGCGCGCTCGCTGTTCGCGCGGCTCGCCTGCGGGCCGCGCCACGCGCTGGCCGAGATCAAGCGCCTGCTCGAAGGCGAGGACAGCGTGCTTGCCGCGCGCCTCGAAGCCGAAGCCGTCGCTTTCGCGCGCTGTGCCGCGACCGGGGACTTTGTCGAAGGGGTGAATGCCTTCATCGAGCGGCGGCAACCGGTGTTCCAGGGCCGCTGACGCCGGCGAGACAGAGCGCTGCGCTCAGTCGCTGAACACGATGTCGCGCTTCATCGGTGCAAGTCGCTGCAGCAGGTCGTTCTTTTCGCGCGTGCCGACATGGCGGTCGAGCGCCGTGCGCAGCATGGCGACCAGCGCATCGAATTCGGCCTCGGTGATCCGTGCGTCGGCATGGGTTTTCTTCATGTCCTCGCCCTCGTACTCGCACTGCCCTCCCGCGACGACGCAGACATACATCGTGATGCTGTGATTCAGGTGCTTGAGCCGGATGCCGTCGAACGAACGGCGCGTGCGTGGATCCGTCGTCGCCTCGGCGACGAGGTCCTTCACGATGGCGGTGATGCCCGCTTCGCCGCCCAGGCGCCGATACAGCGTGTCGGTGCCGGCGGCGGGCGGGTGCGCGCACGCGCCGACGGTGCCGGCGAACAGCAGGGACAGCAGGAGGTGGTGCGGCGGTTTCATGGTGCACGCGCGTGAGGACATGGCCCGTATATCGGGCTAAAACTCTGCACCCTTGAGCCGATAAGCCCTTCAGTGCCTCAATGACTGCTGTGCCTCGCACCTGACCCCACGCCCATGAAACCGATAGCCCGAGTGATTCCGCTGCTGTTGCTCGGCAGCCTGATGCCGGCGCTGCACGCGGCACCGGCCGCCGCGCAAACGCCGTCGCCCGGCGGGCTGCGTGTCGGCGACCGGCTCGTCGCGACCGGCGGCGTCACGCAGATCGAAGGTGCGGCGGGCGGCGGCCTCAACCCGTGGGCGCTGATCGCCGGCTACGGCACGCGCGAACAGATCGGCGGCTCGGCCTTTCACACCCGCATACGCACCCGTGGCGGCTATGAACTGGAATCGACCGGCCTTGCCGTCGGCTTCCGGAACCGGGTCGAACTGTCCGCGGCGACGCAGCGCTTCGATCTGTCCGATACGGTGCCCGGCAAGTCCATAGACGTCGACGTGATCGGCGCCAAGGTCCGGTTGTTCGGCGACGCCGTCTATGACCAGGACCGCTGGTGGCCTCAGGTGTCGCTCGGTCTGAGCTGGAAGCACAACCGCGATTCCGGTCTGGTGCCCACGCTGCTCGGCGCCCGGCGCAAATCCGACGTGGAGGGCTACGTCGCCGCGACCAAGGTGTATCTCGGTCTGGTCGGCGGCTTCAACCTGCTGACGAATGTGACGGTGCAGGCGACGCGCGCGAACCAGTTCGGCATTCTGGGTTTCGGCGGCGACAAATCCGATTCGTACAAGTTGATGCCCGGCGCCTCGGTGGCGCTGCTGGTGCGCGACAACCTCGCCGTCGGCCTCGAGTATCGGGACAAGCCGGACAACCTGTCGGTGTTCCGCGAGGACGCCGCGACAGATGTTTTCGTGGCCTGGTTTCCGTACAAAAGCCTGTCGGTCACGGCGGCCAGCGTGGACCTGGGCACCATCGCCAACAAGCGGCGCCAGCGCGGCTGGTACCTCTCCGGCCAGCTCGCGTTCTGATGGGCGGCGACACGGCAGCCGTGCTCCGGGCGTGTCAGCCGCGATGCCTTACAATTCTTGCACCTGCGCGCGCGGCAGCCTGTGGCCCGCGGCAGGGCAGTGCTGACACGTCCGTTCCGTCGCGCCTCCGTGGTGCGGATTCCCTGTTTCAGTCAGCTCCTGGTTCTCCATGAACAACAGCGTAATGAACTCCATTGAAGCGGTCGTGCAAGGCGACGAAGCTCAGCCGCCTGCGAAGGAAGTGATGTTCAAGGACATCGGGCTGAAGGTCGGTGACCGGCTGATACTCGAGCCGCCGCCAAAGCTCGGTGAACAGCCCGGCGTCGTCAAGCTCATCGGCTACGTGAACGACGTCAGCGTACTCGTGACGATGCCCGATACGCGCCCGTGGGCGGGGCCGCCGATCGAAGGCGACGACATGATGGTGCGCGCGTTTTCCGGTCGCAATGCCTTCGGCTTCTCCACCACGGTGGGCAAGCGGGCGGTCACGCCTTTCGAATACCTGCACCTGTCGTTTCCGCGTCGCATCTCGATGCGGCAGATCCGCAACGCGGAGCGCATTTCGACGGCTATCACCGCGCGCGTGCTCGATTGCGATGATCCGGTGCCCACCGTTGTCACCAATCTGAGCGCCACCGGGGCCGAAGTGAAATACTGGGAGCCGGGCCGCGCGATCGGATCCAGCGTGTCGCTGGAACTGATACTGGACATCCACAAGGTACGCACCCGCATCGTCGTCAACGGCGTCATCCGCAATCTGCACGGCCTGCCTGAAAGCGGTGATTCCGCGTACGGTGTGGAGTTTCTCGACGTGAATGCGCAGACCGGCATCTTCCTGAAAAGCTTCGTGTACCAGAGTCTGGTCGAACAGCCCCAGCGGCGCCTGTAGGCACACGGCCGGCGGCGTCGATGCAACGGCCTGTCCGGCATGACACGAACCGCGCCGGTGGTTCACTGTCTGCCGTATACCTTCATACTGCTCGCCATACGAAAGCTGCCATCCATGCAAAGGGAACGTTCATCCTTCAATGCGCGCACGGCGCGCATGACGCTGCAGCCAACCGGGTTTTTCGGAAAGCTGTTCGCGATCATCGCGGGCACCGTGCTGCTGGTGCTCGGCCTGATGTTTTCGGTCGTCATCATCGCCGTGGCCGTGGTGCTCGGCTTCATCATCTGGGGCTGGTTCTGGTGGAAGACGCGCGCGCTGCGCCAGCAGATGCGGGAGCAGATGCAGCAGGCGGCAGAAACAATGCACGAAGCAGAACCATCCGGCCGGGTGATCGAGGGCGAAGTGATCCGCCGCGATGACGAGGGTGAGCCGTCCGGGCGCCCCTGACGCACACCCGCGCCAGATCCCGCCGCATGGCGGACCCCACCGTTGATTTTCCCGACGTCACCATGATCGAATTTGTTCAAAACCTCGGCCTGCGCTTCCTGGCCGAGCCCTGGATACCGCGTGTATTCATCATCATCGCCGTCACCGCGACGCTCAACGTCGTGGCCGAATACCTGCTGCGCAACGCGGCGCGCATCACCAAGCGCACGCGCACCGTGTGGGACGACGCGCTGGTCAGCTGCGCGAGCCGGCCCATGCTCATGATCATCTGGCTGCTCGGCTTCGCGCTTGCCGCAAAGGTGCTGCAGACGCATATCGACGAACCCTTCCTCGATTACGTGGAGCCGGTGCGCAACATCGGTGTCGTCGCCTGTCTCGCGTGGTTCCTGCTGCGATTCAGCGGCCGGGTCGGCGAGGACATCATCGCTGCGCGCATCGAGCGTGGCGAGGAGATCGACCGCACGACGGTCGACGCGCTGAGCAAACTGGCGCGCCTCATCGTCGTCGTGGCGGCCGTGCTGATCACGCTGCAGACGATGGGCGTGAGCATTGCCGGCGTGCTCACGCTGGGTGGCATCGGCGGCATCGCCGTGGGTTTCGCGGCGAAGGACCTGCTGGCCAACTTCTTCGGCGGCCTCACCATCTATCTGGACCGGCCGTTCAGCGTCGGCGAATGGATACGCTCGCCGGACAAGGCGCTCGAAGGCACGGTGGAGTACATCAGCTGGCGTCATACCCGCATTCGCGCCTTCAACAAGAATCCGATCTACGTGCCGAACGCGCTGTTCACGACCATCGTCGTCGAGAACCCGTCTCGCATGACCAACCGGCGCATCCGCGAGGTCATCGGCGTGCGCTATGACGATCTGGCCAAGGTGGCGCCCATCGTTGCCGACATCAAGGAGATGTTGAAGACGCATCCGGACATCGACACCACGCAGACGCTGATCGTGAACTTCAACGCCTTCGCCGCGTCGTCGCTCGACATCCTCATCTACACCTTCACGCGCACCGTCGTATGGGTGACCTATCACGAGGTGAAGCAGGACGTGCTGCTGAAGATTGCCGCCATCATCGAAGCGCACGGGGCGCAGATCGCATTCCCGACGCAGACGCTGCACGTCGGTTTCGACGGTGCGCCGCCGGTGCTGCCGGAGGAACGCAGCGCGCCTTGATGCGGATCAAGGACCGGCAGAAGGTATCCGGAGAATATATGTTCAACCGCATTCTCCCGGATACCCGCCATGGCCGTCCTGCTCTCGATCGATGAACCCGCTTCGCCGGCGCCGGTGGCGCCGCGTCTTGACGCCTTTCTTGAAATGGCATTCCGGCCGATCTATCTGGCCGGTGCGCTGTGGGCCGCAGTCGCCGTCGTGCTCTGGGTGTTCGCGCCGGGCTGGCTGAACGGCACGCTGGGCGGCGTGGCCTGGCACGCGCACGAAATGCTGTGGGGTTTCATAGCCACCGTCGCAGTCGGTTTCCTGATGACGGCCGGCGCCGCATGGACCGGCATCAATCCGGTGCAGGGGCGCTCGCTCGCAGTGCTGTGCGTGCTCTGGATCATCGCGCGGGCGGGTTTCCTCATGACTGGCGACACCGCCTTCCTGTCTGCCGCGCTGGCCGAAGTGGCGTTCTTCGCGCTGGCTGCCGCGGCACTGGCGAGAGCGGTCGTCGTGTCGCGCAACGTGCGCAACTACGGCGTGCCCCTGCTGCTGCTCGCACTGGGCGCCACCGACGCACTGTTTCTGGCTGCCGCGCGCACCGGTGACTACGCTGTGCTGATGCGCCACTTCAATGCCGGTCTGTTGTGCATGGCGCTGCTGACATTGCTGGTGGCGCGCCGTGTGATTCCGTTCTTCGCGATGCGCGCAGTGCCCGGGCTGACGGTGCCGCAGCACCTGCGCAGCGGACAGGTGCAACTGGCCGTCAGTGCGCTCGCCGTCGTCGCATTGCTGGCCGACCAGCGCGCCGTGCAGGCCGCGGCGCTGGCGATTGCCGGAGCCATCGCGCTTGTGCAGTGGCTGTCGTGGAAGCCCTGGGCGGTGCTGCACAAACCCCTTCTGTGGGTGCTTTACGTCGGCTACGGCGTGCTCGGTGCCGGCCTGCTGCTGGCAGCGCTCGACGCGGCGGGGCTTGTCGCGCGCGCCGCCTTGCCGGTGCACGTCATCGCGATGGGCGGCTTCTCCGTACTTATCATCGGCATGATCACGCGCACCGCGCTCGGTCACCTCGGCCGTCCGCTGGAAACCGATCGCAGCATGGTCTGTGCGTATGCGCTGGTCATTGCGGCCACGGTGCTGCGCCTTGGCGCACTGTATCCGTCGGCCGTGGCGCCGCATCTGCTGCACGGCGCGGCGGCTCTGTGGGCGGGCGCGTTTGCGCTCTATCTGTGGCGCTTCGTGCCGATGATGATCCGCCCGCGGGCCGACCGTCCGGTGCCGGCGGCGGCGCCGGTCGCCATCACGCGCCGGGGTGCCTGAACGATGCGCCTGACCAGGATGACGGACTACGCCATGCGCCTGCTGATGCATGTCGGCAGCCATCCCGGGCGCTTGTGCACCATTGCCGAGATTGCCGGCGCCCACGATATTTCGGAGGCACATCTGATGAAGGTGACGAATCATCTGGCGCGCGCCGGCTGGCTGGAAACGGTGCGTGGCAAAGGAGGCGGCATGCGCCTTGCCGGTGCGCCGCAGACCATCGTGCTGGGCGAGGTGGTGCGCAGCGTCGAGCCGGATTTCCGCCTTGTCGAATGCTTCGATCCCGACAGTGCCTGCCGTTTCGACGGCCGCTGCGGACTGAACGCCATCCTCGACGCGGCACTGCACGACTTCCTCGCCAGACTCGACGGCCACACGCTGGCCGACATCCTGCCGGCAGGCGCGAGCGGCGCAGGCGTGCCGATGAGGCGCGCATCATGATGCCGACCGAGGCACAACTGGTCGCGGCGCTGCATGCGGTGCCGGATCCGGAGCTGTTCGAAAGCATCGTCGATCTCGGCCTGATCAAATCGATTGCGGTGTCGGAAGCGCGCGTCGATGTGGTACTCATTCCCACCAGCGCGACCTGCCCGATGGGCGAGCTGCTGATCGACGACGCGCGCAGCGCGCTGCGCAGCGTATGCCCGGCCGCTTGCGACATCCGGGTCAGGTTCGACTGGGACACCGAGTGGCATCCTTCACGCATGAGTCCTGCGCTGCAGCAGCAGTTCGGCTGGTAGCGCCCGTCAGTCACGAAAGGAAGACGATGCAGATATCGAGTTTTGACGACCTTCTCGGCGCCGCGCGCCTGCAGCCCGAACCGCAGCGCCTGCTGTTCGTGTTTGCCGTGTCGGAACTGCCGGATGGCAGCTCCGACGCCGAACGAGCGCGCTACGAGGCGGGCGAGGGCGGCGCGCTGACGCCGCAGGTATGCGCCGACAAGACGCCGGACGAGCTGACCGACTTCGCCGCGCTGCTGCGCGAGTCGCAACAGTTCGCGCCGCAGTGGGTCATCGTGTTTGTCGCCGCGCTGTCCGGACGCGCCGGCCTCGCCGCGTCGAGCGAGGACGCCGCGCCGGTGCTCGAACACATGGTCGATGCGGTCAGGAACGGCCGGCTGGACGGCCTGATTCCGTTCGACCGCAGCGGCCACGCGGTCGATCTGCGGTGAATGCACGGCGCACGCAGCTGTGGCGCGCGCTGGTCGGCGCGTGCGGGCTGCTTGCTGTACTGAATCTTCTTGCCGGTGTCAGCGGAGGCTTGGCGCGACTCGGCCTGCCTCTGCCCGGCGCAGCCCTCGCGATGCACGGTGCCGTCATGGTGTGCGCGTTCTTCGGCACGGTGATCGCCCTTGAACGTGCGGTCGCGCTGCGGCGCCTGCCGGGGCTCGTCGCGCCGCTGGCAGCCGGCATCGGCGGCCTGCTGGCCTGGGGGCTGCAGTCGCCGTACGCGGCACAGGGTGCCTGGCTGCTGGCTGGCTGCGCGCTGGTGGCGCTCTATGTCCACGCCGGGCGCAGCCGCGCCTGGTCATTGCACCTGACGGTCGAACTGCTCGGTGCGCTGTGCTGGCTGGCCGGCACCGTCGTCTGGCTGGCCGGCGACCTGGGCGCCGCCGTGACCGGCTGGGTGGCCTTTCTCGTGCTGACCATCGCCGCCGAGCGGCGCGAGCTGATGCAGATGGTCCGCCTGCCGGCGCTCGCGCGCCGGCTCTTCGTCGTCGCGGTATCGATGGCACTGCTGGCGGTGGCGCTCGCGTGCGCGCCTGCGGCCGGACTGCCGGCAGCCGTGCCGCTGTGGTCGGCCTGCGCGCTGCTTGCGCTGTGGTTGCTGCGCTGGGATGTCGCGCCGCGCCACTGGCGCGCCGGTGGTTGGCGCGGCCACACCGCGCAATGCCTGACGCTGGGTTATCTGTGGTTGTTCGCCGGCGCCGTGCTCGGCCTGTATGGCACGGTGGTGCCGGGTGCGCTGGTGGCGACCGGCCTGCACGCCGTGTTGCTCGGCTTCGTGTTCGCGATGGTGTTCGGTCATGCGCCCATCATCCTGCCGGCGCTGCTGCGCCTGCGTCCGTCGTATTCACGCTGGGTGCGGCTGCCGTTGTGGCTGCTCGCGGCAAGCCTGCTGTTGCGCATCGTCGCGACGGCGTATTCCCGTGCCGACTGGCTGGCGCTGTCGGGTGCCGGGCACGCGCTGGCCATCTTCGCGTTCGCGCTGCTGATGGTGCGGGCGGTTGCGGCGAGCGGGCACAATGACGGCAAGGAGGGCATGCCGGGTGCAGTCTGATCAACTGAATGCATGGCGAGGCGCCGAGCGCGCGCGCCTGCTGGCCTTGCGCGAGTCACAGCCGGCGCCGTTGCGGGCGGCGTGGAACGAACGCGTGACGGCCTTGCTGGAGCAGGGTTTTCCGGTGCTGCGCACGCTGACGACCGGTCTGTGCTGGCCGTACAAGTGCGAATTCGACGCGCGCTTCGCGATGCGCACATTGCGCGCGGCCGGTGCGCGCAGCGCGCTGCCGGCCGTCGTTGCCCGCGGCCAGCCGCTCGAGTTCCGGGAGTGGTGGCCGGGCGTGGCAATGACGCCGCGCGTGTTCAATCTGCCGGTGCCCGACGGTACCGAAGTGCTGCAGCCCGATGCGTTGCTGATTCCGCCGGTCGGGTTCGACGAGCGCGGCTACCGGCTTGGCTACGGCGGTGGCTTCTTCGACCGCACGCTCGCGGCGCGCGCGCCACAGCCGCTGAAGATTGCCGTCGGTTTCGAGGTGTCGCGCATGCCCACCATCCACCCGCAACCGTGGGACGTGCCGATGGATTTCGTGGTGACGGAGGCCGGCATCCATGCGGTCGAGGCCGACCGGTTGCGGCGGGTCGATGTGGCCGAATGCGTGCGTCTTTCCGACGCGCTGTTCGCGGCGCGCCAGGCCGGGCGGCCGATGACGGGCCGGCACGACGATTCGACGGAGGCGGGATGAGCGACATGACGGGCATCGGGACGGGCGCGCTGCGAGACCTTCTGGCGGATTTGCTGACGGCGTTCGAGCAAGGACTGGTCGAGCGCCGGCCCGTTGTCCGGCTGTGCCTGCTGACCGCGCTGGCCGGCGAGCACACGCTGCTCATCGGCCCGCCCGGCACGGCCAAGAGTGAGCTGGCGCGGCGCCTGCACGCGCTGTTCCGCGACGCGCGCTACTTCGAGCGGCTGCTGACCCGCTTTTCGGTGCCGGAAGAGCTGTTCGGCCCGCTGTCGATACGCGCGCTGGAGCAGGACCGCTATGAACGCCACACCGACGGTTTCTTGCCGGACGCGACGATCGCCTTCATCGACGAGGTATTCAAGGCGAACAGCGCCATCCTGAACGCGCTGCTCACGCTGCTGAACGAACGCGAATTCGACAACGGTGCCGGGCGCCAGCGCTGCCCGCTGGTCAGTGTCATCGGTGCGACCAACGCCGTTCCGGAGGACGAGGTGGCCGACGCCTTCTTCGACCGCTTCCTCGTGCGCGTGCCGGTCGAGCCGGTCAGCGCCGAAGGGTTTCCGGCGTTGCTCGCGGCCGGTGACTTGCGCACCGGCCCTGCACCGGCGCACGCGACGCTGGGCGAAGACGAGCTGCAGGCACTGGCCGCCGCGGCGCGGGCGGTCACGCTTCCCGAACAGGTGCTCGGCGTGCTGGCCGGCCTGCGCGCACATCTGACGGACGAAGGCGTCTATGTGTCGGACCGCCGCTGGGTGAAGATGGCCTGGTTGTTGCGCGTGGCCGCAGCCAGTGAAGGCCGTGCCGCGGTCGGCCTGTGGGATCTGCTGTTGCTGCCGGCCTGCGTCGGCGCGGACGCGGCGAGCCAGACGGGCGTGGCCGACTGGCTGCACGCCCGTCTGGGCGTGCGCGAGGCGTTTGCGCCGGCCCGGCTGACACGCGTCGTGCAGGCGTTCCAGGCGCAACTGGAAGCGGAACAGAACGCCAGCGACCTCGATTACGACGACGCGGGCCGGCTGCGCTTTTCGCCCGACGCGGATGGCGCGATGAACGAGGACGTGGCCGAACGCTTCGGCGACGCCAAGGGCGGTGCCGGCGCGCTGCGCATGAGCTACAGCCGGCGCCGGCGTTACGGGCCGGCACACATCGGCGCACGCACCGCCCAGATCGACGACGTGCTCGCGCGCATCGCCGCGTACGTCGACGAACTCACGGCCGAACGCGCGGCACTGGCACTGTGCCGCGCCGGCACGCTGTGGCTGGACGACGCCGCGCTCGCGCGCGCGGACGCCCATCTCGCCGCCACGGCCGACGTCATCGCCGAACTGGCAGAGCGCGCCCGCGATGCACGGCGCGGCTTTGAAAACCTGCCGCGCCTGCCGCAGCACATCGACGCGCCGCTGACCGGCGCGCTGCCGGAGCCGGTCTTGCACGAGCCGCTGGCGTGAGCGCGCCGCGACAACCGGCGCCGTTGCTGTTCGAGTCACGCGAAGCGCGGCTCGGCGCGCTGGATGCGCTGCCGCGCACGCTGTGGCTGGGCGGACTCACGCACGCGCAGGGCAGGCTGGAGCCCCGGCTCGGCGCGCTGGTCGCGCTGCGCGACGCGCTGATCAAGGGGCGCGTGCCGCCAGCGCACGACTGGCAATGGCCGGCACCGGACATCGCGCACGCGCTGTGCGACAGCTTTGCCGAACTGGATCTCGCGGCCTGCTGCACCGGCCGCCAGGAGTTGACGGACGTCGTCGTGCAGAGCCTGTTGTTCCATCTCGATTTCATCGTCGACTATCGCGACCGCGGCGCCGACGACGCGCAGGCGACCGACATGGCGCTGCAGGCCTTCGCGGCGGACTGGCAGGACCGGCGCGGTCAGATGGACGAATTGCTGGACGTGTTCGGCAAGCTGCCGGACGACGGCAACGCGCGTTGGGATCTCATTCCCGGTTTGCTGCGCAGCGAAGGCTGGCGTGAGTTGCTGCGCATCCGGCGCGTGCTTGAACGGTTGCCGGAGCTCGCACAGTGCATCCGCCGCCTCGGTCGGGCGCGGCCGGCGGACGAGCCGGACGCCGCAAGTTCCGCTCCGCAGCCCGTCGAGCGCGAGGCGGTGGCGCGCAGCATGCAGCGACGCACTGTGCATGTGCCCGACATGCCGGGCGAGACACGCGGCATCCATCGCGCCGACCGCATCGCGCGCATGCTGCCGGCCGAAGCCATGCTGCTCGCGCATCCGGTGCTGCGGCTGGTGTGGCATGCACGGCGCGCCGAACGCACGCTGCTGTGCTACGAGGACGACGACCGCCTGCAGCAACAGCACCACGGTGACGCGCCCGTGCAGCTGCCGCGTCCGGATGCGCTGCATGAGCGGCGACTCGAGATGGGGCCGCTGCTGGTGTGCGTCGATACCTCGGGTTCGATGCAGGGCAGCGCCGGACAGGTGGCCAAGGCGGTCGTGCTGGAGGCGGTGCGCAGCGCGCATGCGCAGGGCCGCGCCTGCCACGTGTTCGCGTTCGGCGGGCCGGACGAGGTGATCGATGTCGAGATCGGCGTCAATGCCGCAGGCATCGGCGCGCTGGCGGGCTTTCTGGGGCAGGGCTTTCGCGGCGGCACCGACATCTGCGGCGTGCTGGAGTTGTCGCTTGCACGGCTGGAACAGGCGGCCTGGCGCAGCGCCGACCTGCTCATCGCATCGGACGGCGAATTCGGCGCCACACCGGCGCTGGTTGCCCGGCTGGACGGCGCCAAGGCTTCGCTCGGCCTGCGTGTGCAGGGCGTACTGATCGGCGACCGCGAAACCATCGGCTTTCTCGAAGTGGCCGATGCCATCCATCCGGTGCGCGACTGGCGCCGCTATGGCGACGACGCGCACGGCGCCGGAGACTCGCCGGTGCATACGCACCAGCTCACGGCGCTCTATTTCCCGGGTGCGTTGCGCACCCGGCAGAACATCGACGCAACCGTCAGCGGCGATGTTGCGTCGCGCGCGGTACGGGCCGGCCTGAGGCGTGGCGACCCCCTGCCCGATGCGCTGTGCAACCCCGAACGGAGTGACCCGACGTGACCTTTGCCGCCGACTACCTGATGCAGATTGAATCCATCGCCGCGCGCACGACGCTGCCGCGCGTGCATGCACTGCATCTGCCGCCGGCGCGCCCGGTCGAGGACTGCCGGGACGGGCGCAGCGGACATGCGCGCGGGGAGTTCTGCGCACTCGAGCTGGAGGACGGATCGATCGGCCTGTCCTACGTCCTGCTGGACGACACGCTGGAGCGGCTGCGCGACAGCCCGGAGCGATCCGCGCTGCGTGGCCTTGACGCGCTGGCGCTCGCGCGGCGCTACGTGTCCGGCACCGGCGTCGAACGCACGCTCGGCTTCGTCTGCGCCAATGCCGTTACGCGCTGCCTGTTCGATCGCGCCGGTTTCCGGCCCGACGGCAGCGCTGACTCCATCGGCGGCATGGACCCGCAGCCGGGCGAGCGCATCGGCATGATCGGGCTGTTCGGCCCGCTGGTGGCGCGCATTGTCGAGGCCGGCGCGCGGCTCACCGTCGTCGAGCTGGACGAGCGTGCAGTCGGAGAGCATGACGGATGGCGCGTCACGACGGACGCGCGCGAGCTCGAAAGCTGCGCCAAGGTATTGTCCACCAGCACCTTGCTGCTCAATGACACGCTGGACCGCATGCTCGGGCATTGCAGTGAATCGGCCTGGTTCGCCATGGTCGGGCCGAGCGCCGGCTGCCTGCCGGACGCGCTGTTCGCGCGCGGCGTCACCGTGCTCGGCGGCAGCTGGGTCGAAGATCGCGAGGCCTTCATCGACGGACTCACATCGGGTGACAAGGGCAAGCGCAAGGGCCGCAAGGCGACGCGCAAGTTTTCGCTGACTGTGGCGGGCTATCCCGGCCTGCCGGCGCTGCTCGAACGCCTGTGACAGCGTTGCGCACGCCGGCCGCCTGCGCTGTCATGCTCGTCGTCATTCCGCTGCTGACGACGGCCTGCTCCGACGGCGCGGCGCCGCCGGACGCTCCCGTCGCGCTCCCGGCGAAGACTGCGCCGGACGACCATCCTGCCGACCGCTGGCTCGGTACGTGGCGAGGACCGGAGGGCACGTCGCTGCGGCTGTCCGGTGGCGCCGGGCGATACGACATCACGGTGCAGGATCTGGATGGCCCGCGGGGGTTCCGGGGAGTGGAGGCGGACGGGGGCATCCGCTTCGAGCGGAACGGAAGGCAAGTCGTGATCCGTGCGAGCGATGGCGCCGGAACAGGCATGAAATGGCTGGGTGACAAGTCTGACTGTCTGACGCTGCAGCCCGGGGAGGGCTACTGCCGGGATTGACGCGGGCCTGCGTCGCGCGTCGTCGCGGGACCGGTTTGTGGCGCGCCGGCCGGCCGGAGGCAGACCGGCGCGAACCTTCATCGCTGCGGTTCGGCGACGAAGATTTCGACGCGGCGATTGCGGGAGCGGCCGCTTTCAGTGCCATTGTCGGCGACCGGTTCGTGCGAACCGCGACCATCGATCGCGATGCGGTTCGGGCTCACGCCGCGGTCGGTGAGGTACTGGCGCGTGCCTGCCGCGCGGTTGACCGACAGCGGATTGTTGATCGCGTCGCTGCCGGTACTGTCCGTGTGGCCGATGATGCGCACTTCGGTGTTCGGGTTCGCGTTCAGCGTCTGCGCGAAGCGGTCGAGCACCGGACGGAAGTTGGATTTGATGTCGGCACGGCCGACGTCGAAGGAAATGTCGCTCGGAATGTCCAGCCGCAACTGGTTGTCCGGGGTCTGCACGACGCCTACGCCGGTGCCGGCGGTCGCCTGTTCCATTGCACGCTTCTGTTCTTCCATGCGTTGCGACCAGATGTAGGTGCCGATGCCGCCCACTGCTGCGCCGAGCAGCGCGCCGCCACGCGTCGCGCCGCCGCTGCCGCCGACCGAACTGCCGAGTGCCGCGCCGGCCGCTGCGCCGACACCGGTGCCGATCGCCGTGCGCTTCTGGGTGTCGGACATGTTGGCGCAACCGGTGAGCGCCAGCGTGCCTGCCGTGAGGAGTACGAGGGTTCTTTTCATGGTCTTTTTTCCTTATGGATTGCAGTGCCGCGGGGCAGCCGGAATGACGGCTCCGCGAACACGGACTGGCGCCGCGCAAGGCCGGCATCCGTGGTGACATCTCAACGCACGACAAGGGCGATCTGCCGACCGCGATGACTCTCCGCCGCGCGCCGGCCGCAACAAAGGTCGCCGGATTGCCGGAGCCTGTTCATCGGACGAATGTCTGCTGCCCCGTGTGCGAGAGCGGGATTGCGATGTTCAACCGCACTTGCGTCAGACAGCGGAACCGGGCGATGCGTTCGCGCCACCGTTGCGCCGGTGTCGTGGCAAGGCTTGACGCGCATGTGTGGCCGGCAGGTGTCGGCATTTCTGACATCCGGCGCCGCAGCGGACGTGCTTCGGTATCCGGATCAAGGGCTTGCCGCGATGGCATTGATGTTGCTCTGCCCCGCTCGATCACCCGATATCCGTTCATGACAGGAGCCGTAACATGAAAATCGTCCCGTTCGCCGTGTCGCTCGGGCTTGCCGCCGTCGCTGCAAACGCTCACGCCGCGGCGCCCGCACCCGTTGCAACCTGGGGTTTCAACAACACGCTGGCTGCGAACGAAGCCGGCGCGCCGGCGCTGACCGCGATCGACCCGCTGGGTGCCAGCGGTTTTGTCATGGATACCGTGTTCGGGGAGTCGCGCTGGGTCTGGCGTTTCGACGGCAATCGCACGCCGAGCGAACAGGCCGGCCTGTCGGTCGATACGAGCGGCTTGCTGGATGGCGACAATGCGTATTCGGTCGACATCGTGTTCCAGTTCGAGAGCAACGATTCGACCTGGGAACACGTGCTCGGCGTGTCCAACCGGCAAAGCGACAACGCGCTCTATGTCGAGCCGGGCAACCATCTGCAGGTGTGGCCGACCGGCGGCGGGCCGACGGCGTTCACCTTCGGCGAGTATCACCGCGTGACGATGACCAATCGCGGCGACGGCACGGTGACGGCCTATATGGACGGCATATTCCAGTTCGACCTGACCACGACGTCAATGGATTTCAGCGCCTACGCGGCGGCCAACCCGTCGCGCCTGATCCACTTCTTCGCGGACAACCTGACGGGCGGGGGACAGAGCGAATTCGCCGACGGACGTGTCGCGCTGATCCGCCTCTACGACATCGAACTGAGCGGCGGCGAGGTGGGTGAACTGCCGCCGCTGCCGGCCGTGCCGGAGCCCGGCTCGCTGGCCATGATGCTGGCCGGCGGCGCGCTGGTGGCGGCGGTGTCGCGCCGTCGCCGCAAGCAGGCGGTCTGAGGCGCCGCTGGAGGAGGCCGGTCTACCAGTTGCCGATCGACTTGATGTAGGCGACGAGTTCCCAGATTTCCTCCTGCGTGAATACCTCGCCCCAGGGCGGCATCGGTGTTGCGCCCTTTCCGCCGTCGCGGATCGTGTTGTAGACGTACTCGGCTTCCAGTCCTTCGCGCTCGATGAACAGCGCGGGCTGGTGGCCGTGGCAGTAGTCTGCGCACGTCGACTGGAAGCGGCCGAGTCCGGCCTTGATGCGAGCGGGGTCGGCCAGGTCGAACGGCGCCGCGCCGGCGCTGTCCTGCGCATCGGCCGCCGGTTCGGGGAGCACGGCGTTGAATGCCATCGCCGACGCCATGCCGCCCATCAGGGCGGCGAACAGTGATGTCTTGATCTTCATGATTGTCCGTACGGGAATTCGGGTGGAACGCGGAAGCGGCGCGACGGTTCAGGCCGCGCCGCTTCCGCTGCGTCAGCTTCAGTCGACCTGCACGGCGACCAGTTCGGCCGGCAGGCCGGCGCCACCGATCGGCACGATGACGTACTGCCGCCCGCCTGCACGGTAGGTCATCAGCGCGCCGAACGCGGCCCCCGGCAGCTTCAGCTCGCCGAGCACGTCACCGGTGCGCACGTCGTGCGCATACAGATAGGGCTCCTTCTCGTCGGCGGTGGCCTGGGTGACCAGCGCATTGCCGCGCGAGGACAGGCCGATGACGCTGTTCGTGCCTTCGGGGGCGAGGAAGAGCACGTCGTCGGTCAGCGCGATGAAGCTCTCGCGCGGCACGCCGACGCGCTCCAGCTTCAGGTCCTTGATCGCCGGGTGGTCGACCGGGCCCTTGCCCGCCGGTACGCGCCACAGGTGCTTGCCGGTATTCATGTCGATCGCGGTGACCGTGGAGAAGGGCGGCTTGAACAGCGGCAGCCCCTGCGGGCCGCCCACGCCGGCCCAGGTGCCGGTGTAGGCGTAGACGCCCTCGTTCTCCTTCTTCACCTTGATGCCGAACGGAATGGTGAAGGACGGCACGTACAGCACGTTGCGCTTCGGATTGAACGCAGCGCCCGCCCAGCTGGCGCCACCGAGCACGCCCGGTACCTGCAGCGTGCCCGCCTTGTTCAGCGTCGGCGGCGTGTAGAGCGGGCCGTAGTTGTATCGCGACAGGATCTTCTTCGCCTCGGCCTTCAGTTGCGGCGTCAGGTCGATCAGGTCGTCCTCGGTGACGCCCTGTTGCACGAAGGGTGCCGGTACCGTCGGGAAGGGCTGGGTCGGCGACGACCGTTCGCCCGGCACGGTGGATTGCGGAACGGCGCGTTCCTCGATCGGCCACACCGGCTCGCCGGTACGACGGTCGAACGTGAACACGAAGCCCTGCTTGGTCACCTGCGCGAGCGCCTTGATCTTCTTGCCGTTGACGGTGAGATCCATCAGGTTGGGGGCGGTCGGCAGGTCGTAGTCCCACAGGCCGTGGTGAACGATCTGCTGGTACCAGGCAATCTTGCCGCTCTTCGCGTCGAGTGCCACGACCGATTCGCCGAACAGGCCGTCACCCTTGCGGTGGCCGCCGTAGAAGTCATTGGTCGGCGTGGAGAACGGCAGGTAGACCAGGCCGAGTTCTTCGTCGCAGCTCGGGCGCGCCCACATGTTGGCGCCGCCGGCGCTTTTCCACGAGTCTTCTTCCCAGGTTTCGTTGCCCTGCTGGCCCTTCTGCGGCGGTTGTTCGAAGTGCCACACGCGTTTGCCGGTGCGCACGTCGAAGGCCTGGATGTCACCCGGCGGATGGTATTTCATCGGCTGGCGGCCGATGGCGAACGAGTCGAGCACGGCCAGGCTGGGTACCACGGTGTTGCCGCAAACGATGGGCGGCGACGTGAGCGAGATCAGCGAACGGTCGACATGACGGCGCAGGCCCTTGGTCAGGTCGAGGCGACCCTTGTCGCCCCAGCTCTCGACCGGCTTTCCGGTGGTGGCGTCCAGCGCGATCAGGTAGCCGTCGCCGGTGCCGACGAGAATGCGCTTGTCCTTGCCCTCGGCCCAGTAGCTCAGGCCGCGGCTGATGAAGCCGAGATTGGGCGGCGTGCCTTCGATATAGGCTTTCGGGTCGTAGGACCACAAGGTCTTGCCGGTTGCGCCGTCGATCGCCGACACCGTGCTCATCGGCGAGCTGGAGTACAGGATGCCGTCGATCGCAAGCGGCGTTGACTGGTTGACCCAGGTGCGCAGTTCCGGGTTGTCGATCGGAATCCGGTTGTCCGGCATGGCCCAGCGCCAGGCCACTTTCATCGACTTCACGCTGGCCGCGGACACCTTGCCGCCGCCCAGATAGCGCGAGCCGGCCTTGTCGCCGTTGTACTCCGTCCAGTCACCGTTGCCGGCCGCAGCCGCCAGTGGTGCGGCACCGATCAGGATGGAAAGCCAGAGTGCTTTCCGTGTGGTGCGGGACGGTTTTCCCGCGGTTTCTGGCATCGCCATGATTCCCCTCTCCATTTACTTGTCAGGATGCTCTGTTGGCGCGTGGCGACAGCCGCCAGCGCATGGCAGACCCTGCAAGATCGGTGCCGAGGGGTTTCCGGGAAATGCTCCCGGCATGTGACGGGAAAGGCGCCGGCAAGATACGGGTGTCTCGGCGGGCGGCGCCTGCGTCGAGACGATTGTCTCGATGGTGCGCCGCTTCCGTCTCACTGCCGGCGGTGCCGGAAGGCACTAGTCCCGGAAGGAACGCCAGCCGCTGATCATTGTGGAAACGATGCTCTGCCGGCTCATGATGTCCTCGCGCACGGCGGCGTAGACATGGACGATGACGAAGGTGATCAGCACCCACATGCCGAGCCGGTGCAGCGTGTGCACGAGCTGGCTGTCGCCGATGAAGGGCAGCACCCAGCCGAACACTGCGTCTGACCAGTGGCCGGCGCCCGCGCCTTCACTGTAGAGCGCGAAACCGCTGGCGATCATGAACGCGCTGCCGAGCACGAACATGAAGAACATCATCGTCGCGGCGAGCGGATTGTGGCCGACGTATTTCTTCGGCTTGTCTTCCAGGAAGAAGTACCAGCGCGCCTCGAACATCACCTCGCTCCACCAGGCGCCGCTGAGTAGCGGCGGACAGAAGATCTGGCGCGCGTGTTCGTTGCCGGCGAAGGCCCAGTAGATGCGGCCGGCGAACGCGATGGCGAATACATAGCCGGCGGCGAAATGGGCGAAGCGCACATAGCCCATCAGATACATGCCGGGGTCCTCGCCCGGCAACTGCAGGAAAGGGGCGCCGATGAAGTAGCCGGTGGCCATCAGCGTCGTCATGGCCAGCACGGTGATCCAGTGCCAGATGCGCACCGGCGCCTCATAGACGTAGACGGACGGCATGTTGCGGCCGTGGCGTTCGGCGATCTTCATCTGTTCGTGTGAAAGCATGCGGGTTCCGATCGGGAAGGTGAATGGGCGCGCGGATCAGGATGCGGCAAGCATCTGCTCGGCCGTCACGCCGGCGCGCAGCGTGCCCCAGGTGCGTTCGCCGTGCCGGATCGGCAGCGCGATGTCGAAGTAGAGCGTGCCGTCGTCGGCGGCGTAGGGCTGCATGAGCAGCGGGCGTTCTGCGGCGGCGGCGCGCTGCGCGATGCCGGCGGGCGCCGGACAGGTGCCGAAGGCGTCGAGCACGACGCCCTCGGCGTCCGTGACGAGTGCGTAGCGCAAGCCGGCCGGGTCATTGCGCAGGCTGGCGACGCTGCATGCCGGTCTTTGCCGCGCGCCGGTCCGGCTGGTGCCCGGCGTCAGGCCGTCTTCGTCTGCGTGAGAGAGGACGCAGTCGCCGAGGCTGGCGCTGCATGCGTCGCGATAGCGCGTGAGCACTGTCACGACGGCCTCCAGCCGGTCCGACCCGACGCGGAAGGTGGACGCCAGGTCCTGGATGCGCTCGGTCGACCGGCTCACCTTGCCAAGATTGCGTTCGCCGTCGAGCATGAGGCGCGCAACCTCGTCGCAGCCTTCGTGAATGTCGCTCACCAGCGCGTGGATGCGTTCGTTGCTGTCGCCGAGGCTGCGGATCGCGTCGCCGGTCTGTGCGATCTGCCCGCCCATCGCCTCGTATTCCTCGACCATGTCGCCGAAGCGGCTCGACGCCTGGCGCACGGCGCCCGCCGTGTCGCGGATCTGGCTGTGCATGCCGCGCGTCTCGCTGCGCGTGCCGTCGACCAGATGGTTCATGCGCTCGATGTTCGCGCTGACCGCCAGCGTTGCCGACTTGACCTGTTCGGACAGCGAGCGCACCTCGTCCGCGACCACGGCAAACCCGCGCCCGCTGTCGCCGGCGCGCGACGCCTCGATCGATGCGTTCAGCGCCAGCAGATTGGTCTGGTCGGAAATGCTGCTGATGATCTGCACCACCTGGCCGATCTCTCCCGACTGGCGCTCCAGCTGCTCGACCATGCTGTTGAAGGCGTCCAGGCGCGCTTCGAAAGCGTCCACGCCGGTGGCGGCCGACTGCAGTTCCTCGAGCGAGATGCGCGCGGACTGAAGGTGCCGCCGGGTGGCTTCGTCGAGGTCGTTGGCGTGGCTGCGTGCGCTGTCGACAGCGCTGCGCGAGGTGCCGCTGGCGGCGAACACCTGCTCCGCGAGCTGTCGCTGGCTCTGCGCCAGATGGGCGGTGTCGCGCAGCGAGCGCGTCAGGTGGGCGGTGTGGCAGGCCGCGCCCAGCGTGCCGCGGCGAACCCGGAACACCATGTCGCGCACGCGTCCGTCGCGTTCGGCGATGAGCCGGCTGATGGCCTTCACCGGCGAGCCTTCCGGCAACACGAACTCGCTCGACAGGTCATTCACGTCGCGTCCGGTGTCGGCCAGCGCGTCGGCCATCAGCGCGATGGTGCGGTCCATCTGGCGGATGTAGAGCGCGTCGGCGCAGGCGATCAGGGCGCCCGCGGCGCAGGCCAGCAGCGTCGCCGCCCGCGGGTCTATCAGCCCGGACCACGCGAAGGCGCCGAAGATCGCGAAGAACAGCGCGCAGAAGCCGAATGTGCCGATGGACAGGCGGTTCGATCGATGCAGTTCGACCCGTGCAACGGGGGGCGGTGCCTGCTCGGCAAGCCGGTCGGCCACGCGGGTGGCGGCATTCGTCATGGGCATCCCTTTCAGTGCGGTTGGAGAAGGGCGGCCGGACCGCAAAGTGTCTCGGCACCGGAGTCGAGACTGACTACGGCGCGGATTCGCCGGGCTTTAGTCGATCGGCATGTCACGGAGGGCGTTACAGATGGCCGTTCATGGCCGCGTGAACGGCGCAGCCACGCGCTTTGCGCGGCGCTGTCCGGCGTCGGTGTGCAGGAGGAGGTGGCGCCGTCGATCCGTGTCAGACGGACAGTGGTGCCCGCGCGGCGCGGGCGCCGCTCAGAGCGGGGTGTCGGGCGTGGTCTGCGCGTCGGCGCTCGGGAAGTCGTCCATCGGGCCGAGCGGCTTGCTGTCGCGCTGGAACAGCGGGTCGCTCATCATCTGAGCGGCAAGCAGGCGCGCCAGCGCGATGAGCGAGTCTTCGTGCGTGCGCTCCCAGCCATGCGAGGCGTCGCAGGCGAAGCACAGCAGTGCGGTGCGGATGTCGTTGCCGGCTTCGAGCGCCGAGGCGGCGTCGCTGCGGTAGAAGCGGAACACGTCGCGCGCGTGTTCGATGCCGTGTTCGCGGCACAGCGACAGCAGGTGGCGCGTGAGGTGCCAGTCGAACGGGCCTGCGCTGTCCATCATTGCGATGGTGACGCCGTAGTCGCTGGTGTTCTGGCCTTCGGCGTTGGTGCCGTTGTCGACCGAAATCATTTCTGCGACGTCGCCGCCGTGCAGGATGTGCGACGCGCCGACGCCGACCTCTTCGGAAATCGTGAACAGCAGCAGTACGTCCAGCGGCAGCAGCGCGCCGGTGCGCTTGATCGCTTCGGCGGCGGCCAGGAGCGATGCGACGCCCGCCTTGTCGTCCAGGTAACGCGACGTGATGAAACCGTTCGGACCGAATTCGGTGCCCGGATCAACCGCGATCGTGTCGCCGACCCGCACGCCCAGCCGCATGAGGTCGCCGATGCTGCCGACGCGCTCGTCCAGCCGCACTTCCAGCTGCTTCCAGTCGACCGGCTGGGTGTCGATTTCCTTGTTGAAGGTATGGCCGGAGGCCTTGAGCGGCAGCACGGTGCCGCGGAAGGTGCCGTTGTCACTGTAGATCGTGACGCGCGCGCCCTCGGCGAAGCGCGACGACCAGAAGCCGATCGGCACCAGTTCGAGACGGCCATTGGGCTTGAGTGACTTCACCATGGCGCCGAGCGTGTCGAGATGGGCCGCGATGGCGCGCTTCGGGCTGTAGGCAGAGCCCGGCAGCACGGCCCGGATGGCGCCGCGCCGGCTCAGTGTGTAGTCGATGCCCAGGCTTTCGAGAATGTCGCACACGAGGTGCACCACGGCGTCGGTCATGCCCGACGGGCTGGGCGTGTCGAGCAGGCGCTTCAGCGTGGACAGCAGGAAGTCCTTGTTGATCAGGGGTACGGGTGGCATCAGCGTCTCGGTGGTCCGCACTCAGGCGGGTGGCAGGCTGCGTGTCTGCGGGAACAGGAGGTCGACAAATCGTTCGACCGTTGGTTGCGGCTCGTGATTGGCCAGACCCGGTCGCTCGTTGGCTTCGATGACGGCGTAGGCGTCGCCGTCGACGGCGGGCACCATGAAGTCGAGGCCGACGACCGGGATGTCGAGCAGGCGTGACGCTTTTTCGGCGATGCTGCGCAGGACCGGATGCAGCTCCGCCGTGACGTCGTGGATGGTGCCGCCGGTGTGCAGATTGGCGGTCTTGCGCACCGCGAGCAGCGTTCCGGCAGGCAGCACGGAATCCATCGTGTGGCCGGCGCCAGCGACGCAGCGCTGCGTCTCGGCGTCCATCGGAATGCGGCTCTCGCCGTCGGTGGCCGCGGCGCGGCGCCGGCTGTGGCGCTCGATCAGCGTGCGCAGGTCGGACACGCCGTCGCCGACGACCTGTGCCGGACGGCGCGTCGCCGCAGCGACGACTTCATGGTCGATGACGACGATGCGCAGGTCCTGGCCGGCCACCATTTCCTCGACGATGACGTCGTCGCAGTAGCGCCGGGCGGCGTCGACGGCGCTGCGCACGGCGTCGACGCCGCTGACGTCGACGCTGATGCCCTTGCCCTGTTCGCCGCGCGCCGGCTTTACGACGACGCGCGGATGCTGCACGAGGAAGGCCTGCAGCGCGTCGTCATCGACCACGGTGATCTGCGCCGGCGTGCGCACGCCGCCGTCTTCGAGCACACGGCGGGTCACTCGCTTGTCGTCGCAGCGGCTCATGGCAATGGCCGACGTGAGTTCGGACAGCGACTCGCGGCAGGTGAGGGTGCGACCGCCGAAGCTCAGCTTGAAGTAGCCGAATTCCGCGTCCAGCACTTCGGCGTTGATGCCGCGCCGGCGCGCCTCGTTGACGATGAGCTGGGCGTAGATGTTGAGTCCGTCGTTGCTGTCCGGTCCCACGTAGAGCCTTTCGTTGATCGGGTTGCGGTTCTTCACGCAATAGACCGGAACGCGCTCGAAGCCGAGCTTCTCGTACAGACGGATGGCTTCGGTGTTGTCGTGCATCACCGACAGGTCCATGTAGTGCCGGCCCCGCTCGCGCATGCGCCGCGCGAGTTCGGCCACCAGCGCGATGCCGATGCCGTTGCGTACGCATTGCGGGTCAACCGCGAGCGACCAAAGGCTGGACCCGCCCTCGACGTCCTGGCAGGCGTGTACGTGGTCGACGCCGGTCACGACGCCCAGGATCGCGCTGCCGTCGCTTTCGGCGGCGACAAGTATCTCCAGCCGCGGGTCGTTCGCGATGTGCTCGATGTAGCCGGCATAGACCGGCACCATGTTCCGGGTGCGCAGGATGCGGTTGATGTCCGCCTCGTCGGACGGGCACGCGGGGCGCACCGTCCATCCGTGCCGGATCGGCACGTCGAGGTGGGCGTTCTGCAGCGGCAGGCGGAAGGTGTGCGACGGGTCGAGGAAAAGCTGCAGCGGCGCGTGCGCGACGACGACGTGAGGGTCGCGCACATACATGGCGACGTCGCGCTGCAGCCGCGATTCGGCAGCCAGCGCGTGCGCCAGCGTGTCGGGGTCGACGAAGGTCTGGCCCATCAGCAGGCGGCCCCAGCCGCAGTCGATGACGGCCGGTCCGTCGCCGGATGTCGCCGGATGCCAGTGGCGCAGCGAAGCCATCTGGCGCGGGTCCATCGGATCATGCGAGGACGGTGTCACCCGGTGGCCTCCTTCAGAGTCCGTGGTTCTGCAACCACAGTTCGAGCAGCGCGACCTGCCAGAGCTTGGAGCCGCGCAGCGGCGTGATGTGGTCGGACGGTGCCGCGAGCAGGCGGTCCACCTCGCTGCGCCGGAACACACCGCGTTCGCGCGCGGCGCGGCTGCCCAGCGTGTCGCGGATCATGTCGAGCACCGGTCCGTCGATGTACTTCAGGATGGGCACCGGGAAGTAGCCCTTGGGCCGGTCCACCACCTCGCGCGGCAGGATGCGGCGCGCGATGGACTTCAGTACGCCCTTGCCGTCGTCGCCCAGCTTGTCGAGCGCCGGCAGCCGGCCGGCCAGTTCGACCAGTTCATGGTCGAGGAAGGGAACGCGTGCCTCCAGACCCCAGGCCATCGTCATGCTGTCGACGCGCTTCACCGGGTCATCGACCAGCATGACCGTGGTGTCGATGTGCAGCGCCTTCTCGACCGGGGAGCTGTGTTCGAGCGCCGCGAAATGGCGTTCGAGGAAGGTCTGGCTGGCGTCGCCCGACAGCATGGATGGCTCCAGCGTCTGCGCCATCTCTTCCGGTGTGCGGTCGAAGAAGGCGGCGCGGTAGGCGGCCACCGCGTCGCCCGGCGGTGTCGCGGCGATCTTCGGATACCAGTGGTAACCGGCGAACACCTCGTCCGCGCCCTGGCCGCTCTGCACGACCTTCGTGTGCTTCGCGACCTCGCGCGACAGCAGGTAGAAGGCGACGTTGTCGTAGCTCACCATCGGCTCGTTCATCGCCGCGATGGTGCCCGGCAGCGCGTCCATCAGCTGCGCGGTCGGGATGTGGATCTGGTGGTGATCGGTGGCGTAGCGCTGCGCCACCAGGTCGGAGTACTTGAACTCGTCACCGGCTTCGCCGCCCGCCGCGTCGAAGCCGATCGAGAATGTCTGCAGCCCTTTCTGGCCCATGTCGGCGAGCAGCGCGACGATGAGGCTGGAATCGACGCCGCCGGACAGCAGTACGCCGACCGGCACGTCGGCCACCATGCGCCGCTCGACCGCGCGGCGCAGCGCCTCCTCGACCATGGCTTCACGCTCGGCGGCCGGCAGCGCGGCGAGCGCCGGGTCTTCGGCCACCTCCAGCGTCCACCACGTGCGCGTCCTGCGCGTGCCGTCCGGTTCGATGCGCATGATGGTGGCCGGTGCCAGCTTCTGCACGCCGCGCACGATGGTGTGCGGCGGCGGCACCACGGCGTGCCAGGACATGTAGTGGTTCAGTGCGTCCAGATCGAGGGCGGTGTCGATGCCGCCACCGGCCAGAATGGCCGGCAGCGTGGAGGCGAAGCGCAGCCCGCCGGCGATCGGCGCGACATACAGTGGCTTGATGCCGAAGCGGTCGCGCGCCAGCGTCAGGCGCCCGCTGTCGCGCTCGTAGGCGGCAAACGCGAACATGCCGTGGAAGCGTTCGACACAGGCTTCGCCCCAGGCGTGGAAGGCCTTGAGCACGACCTCGGTGTCGCCGGTGGAGGCAAAGCTGTAGCCGCGCGCTCGGAGCTCCTCGCGCAGCGCTTCGTAGTTGTAGATGCAGCCGTTGAACGCCAGCGTGATGCCCAGTCCGATGTCCACCATCGGTTGCTGCGCATGCTCGCTGAGATCGATGATCTTCAGCCGGCGGTGCGCGACGGCGTAGCGGCCCTGATGGAACATGCCCTGCGCGTCGGGGCCGCGAGGCGCGATGACCTCCGACATGCGGGACACGGCGGCGACGTCGGCCGCCTGCTGATCAAATCGGATTTCTCCTGCGAAACCGCACATGGGCGCTGGCTGCCTTTCCTGAAATTGGGAGGGGTCGATGCGCACTGCGACGTCATTGCCGACGGTGGCGGATCCGGAACGGCGATCGGGTGGCCCTTCAGTATCCGTGACCGAAGGCGCCGAAGTCAAATGACGGTCGGCATGCCGGCGCGCGCTTCTGTGGCCGATAAGCGCGGAGTCAGCCCGATGCCTTCGGCGTAAGACAAGGGCGCGCGGGCGTCCTCGTCAATGCCGGTCGAAGCGCAGGTGCCGGAAGGCAGCGGGCGCGTGTGACACCACCGAAGAGCAGACCAGCAACAGCCAGAAAAGTGCTGCCGCGCGCTCCGGCATGGCCGCCATCGTGGCGACGACGACAAGCTTGAGCGGAATGAACAGGCCGGCCAGTTCGACCGCGTGGCGGGGTTTGGTCCAGAGCTCTATACCGTAGAGCGACAGGCCGGTACCGAACAGGAGTGCGATGGCCGCGATGCGGTGGCTGCCGTCGCTGCCGCCGTGCAGCAGCGCTGCGCCGACGAGCACGACGCCCACCAGATGCAGCGAGCGCAGCGCGACCAGCAACCAGCGCCGACCGGGAAAATCGCGACGGTGCCCCGGCGGGTGAGCGGGGGCGTCGAGGGTGGTATGGGCTGACATCGGTGGAGTATCGCTCAAGCGGCGCCTGCCGTGAAACCCTGCGCACGGGTCAGCCGGCACCGCATCGGGCGGGCCTGCGCTGCGCGGGCAAGCGTGCAGCGAGTGCGGCGACAGACGTTGCCGTTGCCAGCGCGATCACGCCGCTCCAGCCCCAGCGGGCCAGTGCCAGGCTGCCGAGGGCGGCGCCCGAGGCCATGCCGACGAACATGCCGGTGAAGAGCAGCGCATTGAGCCGGCTGCGTGCACCCGGGTCGATGCCGTAGACGATGGTCTGGTGGGCAACCAGCGCCGCCTGGATGCCGAAGTCGAAGCCGATCGCGCTGACGACGATCAATGCCAGCTGCGCCTGGGGCGGCAGCAGGAAGGACAGGCCCATGACGGCGAACGACACGGCAGCCAGACCGGCGCCCAGGCGGGTCACCGGTTCCGGCCCGGAACGGTCGGCCAGGCGTCCGGCCAGCGGCGCGGCCAGCGCGCCGGCGGCACCGGCCAGACCGAAGGCGCCGGCGGCCGCGCTGCCCAGATGGAAGCTGCCGTGCAGCATGACGGCGAGCGTCGACCAGAAGGCACTGAAGCCGGCCGACAGCAGCCCTTGCGACCATGCGGCGCGGCGCAGTGCGCCGTGCTGGCGCCACAGTGCGATCATCGAACCGAGCAGCGCGCGATAGCTCAACTGCGTCGTCGGGCTGAAGCGCGGCAGGCCGCGCCAGGCGGCGACGCCGATCAGTGCGATCGCGAGCGCCGCGCCGACGTACATCGAGCGCCAGCCGAAATGCTCGGCCACGAAGCCGCTGACCACGCGCGACAGCAGGATGCCCAGCAGCAGGCCGGTCATCACCGTGCCGACGATCTTGCCGCGCTGCGTGTCCGGCGCCAGGGTTGCCGCCGCCGGCACGATGTCCTGCGTCAGCGTCGCTGTCAGGCCGACGGCCAGACTGGCCCACAGCAGCGTGCCGATGCCGGGCGCGAAGCCGCTCAACAGCAATGCCAGCGTCAGCAGCGCCGCCTTGCCGAGGATGATCAGGCGCCGGTCATGACGGTCGCCCAGCGGTGCCAGCAGCAGGATGCCCAGCGCGTAGCCGAGCTGGGTCAGCGTTGGCACCAGACCGACCATGCGTCCGTCGGCACCGATGTCGGCACCGATGTCGGCGCCGAGCACGCCGAGCATGGGCTGGCTGTAATAGAGCGACGCCACGCTCAGGCCGGCGCCGGTCGCGAGCAGCAGCAACAGCGTCGCCGGTACGCCGGTAGCCGGAATCGGTGCGGCGCCGGCATGGGTGGATTGCACGGATGACATGGTCAGGCCCCTTTTGTTATGCGATGGACGCATTTTGTCGGGACCAAAAACGCGGTGGTAGTGCCGCCGGACGCAGGTTTGATATACGCTTTGCGCATGATAGATGCCTCCCACGCGGGTGCTGACCGGATCGAACTGATGCAGACTTTCGTGCGCATTGTCGAAACCGGCAGCCTGTCCGCCGCCGCCGCACAGCTGGAGACCACCCAGCCTACCGTGAGCCGGCGGCTGCAGGCACTGGAGCGCTCGCTCGGGGTGAAGCTGCTGCAGCGCTCGACGCATGCGATGAAGCTCACCGAGGATGGCGAGCGCTGCCTCGCGCATGCGCGCGAACTGGTCGGCAGCTGGCAGGCGATGGCGGCCGAACTGCGCGGCGCGCACGACGTGCCGCGCGGCGTGCTGCGCGTGCTGGTGCCACACGCGTTCGGACAGGACCAGCTGGTGGCGCCGCTGGCTGACTATCTGCGCAGCTATCCGGAGGTGTCGGTGGAGTGGCTGCTGCATGACAGACGGCCGGATTTCATCGCGGAAGGCATCGATTGCGCGATCCAGGTCGGCGCCGTCGAGGACCCGGCCGTGGTCGCCATCCGCCTCGCCGAGGTGCCGCGCATCGTCGTGGCGGCGCCGGAGCTGGCCGGTGACGAGGTACTTTCAGGCGACGTCGCGGCGCTGCACGCGCTGCCCTGGCTGGCGCTCAAAACCTTCTATCGGGACGAGGTGACGCTGTCACCGGTGGGCGGCGGCGACACGCACGCTTTCGCGATCCGGCCGCGACTGGCCACCGACAGTCTCTACGCGCTGCGCAAGGCGGCGCTGGCCGGTCTCGGGGCGGGCGTCCTGTCGGCGTGGATGGTGCGTGACGATCTGGATCAGGGGCGGCTGGTCCATCTGGTGCCGTCCTGGGAGGCCGCGCCGCTGCCCGTGTATCTGCTCTATCCGCATGCGCGCCACTACCCGGCGAAGCTGCGCCTGTTTGTCGAGTTGATGCGGGTCAGGATGCCGGCCATCGCCGGTGTGCGTCGGCCGGACATTCGCGCACCCCACGCCGTGCCGCCGCGCCGCTGAACACCGGCCTCACCAGGCGTCCATCGGGCTGATGCCGGCGCCCGGATCCAGCCAGGGGCCGGTGCCGCTGTGCGATGCGCTGGAGGCGGGTACGAAGGCGCCGGAGTGCATGTCGAACACATGCACCTCGCCGTCCTCGATGACGTAGTGCCAGCCGTGCAGCGCGAGCCGGCCGGCATCGACCCGGCTGCGCACCATCGGATACCCCATCAGCCGTTCGAGCTGCAGCACGACGGCGCGCTGTTCGGTGCGGCGCAGGATGTCGGGGCGGACTTCGCCCGCAGCCGACACGGCCGCCGGCAACGTTGCTTCGCGCCCGAGATCGAGCCATGCGTTCAGATTGGGCGCGTCGGCGGTGACGCCTTCGTAGAGCGCTCGCACGCCGCCGCAGTGGCTGTGGCCGCAGACGACGATATGGGCGACCGCGAGGTTCAGCACCGCGTATTCGATCGCGGCGGCGGTGCCGTGAAAGCCGGCGAGCTGGTTGCCTGCGCGCCCGTTGCAGTCGCAGGGCGGCACGAAGGCGCCGACGTTGCGCACGATGAACAGCTCGCCCGGGCCGGTGCCGGTCAGCAGATAGGGCACGAGGCGAGAATCCGAACAGCCGATGAACAGGATGGTCGGATGCTGGCCCTCCCGCACGAGGTGCTGGAACTGCTCCTGCACGCCGGGAAAGGTGTGTTCGTGGAAGCGGCGCAGGCGGTCCAGCAGTTCGTCGGGCATGGCGGTGTGGTTTTCCCGTCCGTTCAGGCGCGGCGCAGCGGCCAGTGCAGCAGCGGGCCGATGGCGTCCAGCGTGTTCTTCAGCAACAGGCCGTATTCGGTGTCGCCTTCCATGACCAGCGCGCGTTCGAAGAACAGCCGGTCGGCGTCGTCGTCGCCGCGCAGCAGGCGCAGGTAGCTGGCCGCGTCGGCGGCGATGCGCAGCGTCGCCGGACCGGACGCCGGCGCGCTGCGGAAATGCCCGTCGCGCAGCGTGACGCGGCAGCGCAGGCCGAAATCGCGGACTTCGATATCCACCGCGTGGCCGGCCAGCCGTGCTGCGGCGTCGGCCGGCAGGCGCGGGCGCAGGACGCGCTCGAGCGCGAGTGCGAGCAAGTGCGACGGCGGGTGTACCGGCAGGCGCGCGACGAGTTCGCGCAGCACGGGCGGCAACGGCGGCAGTACCCGATGTGACGGTGTGGCTGAGGGGGTCATGCGGGAGGTCTTTCCAGTCCGGCGCGCCGGTGCGCGAAACCATTCACGAGCCCGCCCGGCAGGCTCAGCGCGGCCAGGGTTGCCGCGGCGTCGTGTGCGTCGGCGTCGCCGTTATAGACGCGCTCGAACAGGTCAATCACCGTGCCGAAATGATGCGCGCCCGGTGACAGCCGTGCCCGGCTCACGCCGGCACGGCGCAGCGCCGCCGCATCGCCGATCAGGCAGTGCTGGGCGGCCGACTGCGTCTGGATGCCGTTCAGTGCGAGGAAGGGGGTGCCGTCACCGGTGTTCAGCTGCAGTCCGTCCGGATGCTCGATGCAGCGGAAGGCGCATTCGTCCTTGTTCAGGTGGAGGTGGCGCGCGGTGAAGCAGCGCGCCGAGAAAGCCAGCGGCAGGCGACCGAAGGCGAACACCTCGGTGGCGATGGGCGTGTCGGCCGCCGGTCCGCCCTGCACCGGCGCCTGTGGCGGATTGATCTGCGCCAGCGCGTCGAGCCCGAGCTCGACCGGCGCCACCCAGCGTACGGCGCCGAGCCGTGCGTGCTCGCGCAGTGCCGGCTCGCTGTAGATGTTGATGTGCGGGCCGAGCACGAAGGGCCGGCCGGCGAGTGCGCGCAGTGCCGAGGCGTCACCCGCCTCGACCCGGAACGCGTCCTGCTGTGCGAGGCGCCGCATGCCGCGCAGATCGGCGTCCGATTCGAGCAGCACCTGACTGGCCAGCACGACTTCCTTGCCGCAGGCCGCCAGTTCGCGCGCCAGCGCCAGCCAGTCGTCGTGCCTCATTTCGTGGCGGCGTGCGCACACCACTTCGCCGAGCACCACGGTGTCGGCCGCCGAATCGGCCACGTCGGCATAGAAATCGAGCAGCGTGCGACGCGGCCAGTAGTAGAGAACCGGGCCGACGGTGAGGGAAATGCGTGTCGTCATGGCTTTCGGGCAAGCGGGGAAGGTGTCATCGCCAGGGGCGGTCGTAGGCGCCCAGCGTGTGCTGCTGGCCTTCCGACCAGCGGCCGAGCGTGGTCGTCCATTGAGGCTGCACGCTGAAGCGCGCGGGTTGCGCGGCGCAGGCGTCGATGGCGGCGCGCCATACGCGCGTCACCTGTTCGACATAGGCCGGGCTGCGCTGACGGCCCTCGATCTTGATCGCGGCGACGCCCATGGCCGTGAGCCGGGGCAGCAATGACAGCGTATTCAGGCTGGTCGGTTCCTCCAGCGCATAGTCGCGCGTGCCCTCGACGTCGAAGCGGCCCTTGCACAGCGTCGGATAGCCGCGCGCCTCGTCTGGCGCGTAGCGGTCGATCAGCACGCCGTTGAGCCGGGCGTCGACGCCGTCGGCGCCGTCCGTCCAGCGCACCGCGGACGGCGGAGAGCACACGCCGGCCGTGTTCGGCGACTGACCGGTGACGTAGGACGACAACGCGCAGCGGCCCTCGACCATGACGCACAGGCTGCCGAAGCCGAACACTTCGATCTCGACGCTGCTGTGGCGGCACAGCTGTTCGACCTGCGCCAGCGTGAGCACGCGCGGCAGCACGGCGCGCCGGATGCCGTAGCGCTCGCGGTAGAACTCGATCGCCTCCCACGTGGTGGCGGAGGCCTGCACCGACAGGTGCAGACGCAGTTGCGGGTGATGGTCGCGCGCGTAGGCGAGCACGGCCGTGTCGGCGCAGATGAGCGCGTCGACGCCGAGCCCGGCAGCGGCATCCACGGCACGCCACCAGCGCTGCGGCGCGTGCGCGTCGGCGAAGGTGTTGAGCGCCATCAGCACCTCGCGCCCCAGGGCGTGGGCGTGGGCGATGCCTTCGCGCGCCTGCGCGATGTCGAAATTCAGGCCGGCGAAGTTGCGTGCATTGGTGGCGTCCTTCAGGCCGATGTAGACGGCGTCGGCGCCGGCGTCGATGGCCAGCGTCAGCGCGCGCAGTGAACCGGCGGGGCAGACGAGCCGGGGAGGGCGCGGCGATGCGACGTGGCTGGCAGCAGGCGAAGATGTCATGGTGCGGCCGGCAACCCGGAGGGGGTCATTGCACGAGCGGCGTGTCGGCCGCGTCCAGTTCGACCCCTTCGAGTTCTGCGGCGCCCGCGAGCAGCGCGAGGTACTGGCGCAGCGCGGTAACGAAGCTCTGCTGGCGCAGCGATGCGGCGACGGTGCCGCGGACGGATTCGAAGTCCTGCGCGACGCCGGCTTCGCGTGCGACGACGTCGACCACGTGCAGGCCGAAGCGGCTGTGCACCAGGCGCGGCAGCACGCCGACGTCCTGCTGGCCGAACAGAGCACGGGCGAATTCCGGTGCGCAGTCGCTGGCGGCGAGCCAGCCCAGGTCGCCACCCTGTGCGCCGCTGGGGCAGTTCGAAAACTGTCCCGCGGCATGGGCGAAGAGGTCTTCGCCGTCGGCGTGGCCGCGCACGTCGAGCAGGATGGTTTCCGCGCGCCGGCGCAGCGCGACGACGTCGACGCCGGGTGTCACGGCGAACAGGATGTGGCGCAGCTGCAGGCGCTCGCCTTCGGTGTAGGTCGCGCGATGCGCGGCGTAGTGGCGGCGGCAGGCGTCTTCCGACGGTTCGGGCACCTGTATCGCCTCGCTGACCAGCGCGTCGATCGCGGTGGCGGCGTCTTCGCTGATCAGTCCGTCGGGTGTCGCGCGGTCGTCCTGCGACAGCAGGCCGGCGCACTGCGCCGACTGGCGCAGCAGCTCGGTGCAGGCGCGGCTGCGCAAGGTTTCGTCGGTCAGCATCTCGTCCGGGCCGTTGATCGGCACGCCATTCACGCGTGCGACACGATGCAGGTTCTCGTTGAGCATGACGGTGCTCCTCAGACGCCGGCGCCGGGCTGGCGTGGCTGGTTGTGTCCGGCCGGCAGGTTGAGCCGGCGTGCGCGAACCACCTGATAGGGGCGGAACAGATAGGCGACCGACGCAAAGCCGCTCCACACATGCACCATGCGGGTGAAGGGGAACACCAGGAAGATCGTCATGCCGAGGAACATGTGGCTCTTGAACACCCAGCCTGCGCCGGCCAGCAGTTCCGGAGCGCCGCTGCGGAAGGTGACGATGCGCTGCGCCCATTCGGCGAGCAGCATCATCATGCTGCCGTCCAGATGCTGCGCCGACAGCGGAATGGTGGCCAGGCCGAGCAGCAGTTGCAGCCACAGCAGCAGCACGATGACGATGTCGCTGGTCTTGGACGTGGCGCGGATGCGCGGTTCGGTCAGGCGCCGGTGCAGCAGCAGCGAGAGGCCGACGAAGCCGAGCAGGCCGGCGACGCCGCCGGAGATCATCGCGATCAGCTGCTTCGTGCCGGCGCCGATGAAGGGCTCGTAGATGAAGTGCGGCGTCAGCATGCCGAAGAAGTGGCCGAAGAACAGGAACAGCACGCCGACGTGGAACAGGTTGCTGCCCAGGCGCAACTGGCCGCGGCGCAGCAGCTGGGAAGAGTCGCTTTTCCAGGTGTACTGGTCGCGGTCGAAGCGCAGCAGGCTGCCGAGGAAGAACACCGCCAGGCAGATGTAGGGGTAGTAGCCGAACAGCAGGTTGTCGAGCCATGAGGTCATGATTGCGCTCCTTCGGTGACGGGCGTCTTGCGGACAAGGTGAATGGGCTGTGCCGAACCGGGCGCCGCCTGCCCGTGCGTCGAGCAGCCGTCGAAGGCCAGCGGTTCGGCCCAGCTGTCGTCGAGCGCTTCGTCGGGCGCGAGCTTGACCGCGTGCGCCTTTTCGCCGGCCAGCTCGATCAGCGCGCCGATCACGCTGGCATAACGGCTTTCCCGCTTCTGCAGCGCCGTGAACAGCGCATTGAAGATGTGCGTCATTTCGCCGAGAAAGGCCCGCGCGGCCGGCGCCGGCTGGGTGGACGCGAATTCCAGCACGACCGGCAGGTAGTCCGGCATTTCGCCGGGCGCGAGGAACAGGCCGGCCTTTTCGTAGGATTGCGCGAGGTCGATCATCGCCGGACCGCGGTCGCGCGAGTCGCCGTGCACATGCTCGAACAGGTGCAGCGACGTGGAGCGGCCGCGGTCGAACAGTTCGACGTAGGCCGCTTCGGCGTCGAGTGCGTCGGTGCGGGTCAGTGTGTCGATCAGCGCGTCGATTTCGCTCAGGCGCGAGGCCGACAGCGCGTCCTCGTCACGCAGCGCGCTGCGGATGCCGGGCAGCATCCCGCGCAGCGCGGCATCCGGATAGCCGATGAGCAGCGCGGCCGCGCGCAGCGTGTGGGTCATTTTTGGTGGGCTGAACATTCAGGTGGTCCTCCTGATGGCGGTCCGGAGGACACAGGTGCCGTCCTCCAGAAAATGGGTTGCGGCGCTTGCGGCAGCGCACGCGCCGACCGCCGGGCCGGCGGTGCAAAGCGGGCCCTGTGCGAACACAGCGAGCGTGGCGGCGAACATTCAGACCACCGCCTTGATCGGGATGGTGCGGCGTTTGCCGCCGCCGAACAGACTGGTGTCGGAACTGCCTTCCGAGCAGCCGTTGCCGAACGAGAAGCCGCAGCCTCCGCGCACGTCGAACGCGTTCTCCGCGTATTCGCGATGCGCTGTCGGGATGACGAAGCGGTCTTCGTAATTGGCGATCGCCATGACGTGGTACATGTCTTCCACCTCCGCTTCGCTCAGACCGACCTGCTTCAGCGCGGCAACGTTGAGCTGCCCGTCAACGTGCTTCCCGCGCTGGAAGGCGCGCATGGCGAGCATGCGTTCGAGCGCGCGCACGACCGGCTGCGTGTCACCGGCGGTCAGCAGGTTGGCGAGGTATTTCACCGGGATGCGCAGCTGATGCACGTCCGGAATCTCGCCGTTGATGCCGACCTGACCGGCGTTGGCGGCAGCGGTGATGGGCGACAGCGGCGGCACGTACCACACCATGGGCAGCGTGCGGTATTCCGGGTGCAGCGGCAGCGCCACCTTCCATTCGACCGCCATCTTGTAGACCGGGCTGCGGCGCGCAGCGTCCATCCAGGAATCGGGGATGCCGTCGGCGCGCGCCTGTTCGATCACCTTCGGATCGTTCGGGTCGAGGAAGATGTCGAGTTGCGCCTGGTACAGGTCGCGGTCGTGCTCGATCGATGCCGCCTCGGCGATGCGGTCCGCGTCATACAGCAGTACGCCGAGATAGCGGATGCGTCCGACGCAGGTTTCCGAGCACACGGTAGGCTGGCCCGCCTCGATGCGCGGATAGCAGAAGATGCACTTTTCCGCCTTGCCCGACTGCCAGTTGTAATAGATCTTCTTGTACGGGCAGCCCGACACGCACATGCGCCAGCCACGGCACTTGTCCTGGTCGATCAGCACGATGCCGTCCTCCTCCCGCTTGTAGATCGAGCCGGACGGGCAGGAGGCGACACAGGCCGGATTGAGGCAGTGCTCGCACAGGCGCGGCAGATACATCATGAAGGTGTTCTCGAACTGGCCGTAGATGTCCTTCTGCACAGCCTCGAAGTTGCTGTCGCGCGAGCGCCCGGCGAATTCGCCGCCGAGGATTTCTTCCCAGTTCGGCCCCCACACGATTTTTTCCATGCGCTTGCCGGTGATCAGGCTGCGCGGTCGTGCGGTTGGCGTTGCCTTCATTTCCGGCGCCGACTGCAGGTGGTCGTAGTCGAACGTGAAGGGTTCGTAGTAGTCGTCGATCTCCGGCAGGTGCGGATTGGCGAAGATCTTCATCAGCAGCTGCCACTTGCCGCCCTGGCGCGGCGCGATCGAGCCGTCGGCGCGGCGGACCCAGCCGCCCTGCCACTTCTGCTGGTTCTCCCATTCCTTCGGGTAACCGATGCCGGGCTTGGTTTCGACGTTGTTGAACCAGGCGTATTCGACGCCGGGGCGGCTGGTCCACACGTTCTTGCAGGTGACCGAACAGGTGTGGCAGCCGATGCACTTGTCGAGGTTGAGCACCATGCCGATCTGAGCGCGTATTTTCATGTCATCTCTCCTGACGGTCAGGCGTGTGCGGTGTCGGTTGCAGCGGCTTCGCCGTCGAGCCAGTCGACGCGCTTCATCTTGCGCACGACGACGAACTCGTCGCGGTTGGTGCCGATGGTTCCGTAGTAGTTGAAGCCGTAGCTGAACTGCGCGTAGCCGCCGATCATGTGCGTCGGCTTGAGCACGATGCGGGTGACCGAGTTGTGGATGCCGCCACGCGCGCCGGTGATTTCCGAGCCCGGCGTGTTGATGATCTTTTCCTGTGCGTGGTACATCATCACCATGCCCGGGTTGATCCGCTGGCTCACCACGGCGCGCGCCGCGATGGCGCCGTTCATGTTGAACAGCTCCACCCAGTCGTTGTCGACGATGCCGGCGCGTTTCGCGTCGTCCTCGCTCAGCCAGATCACGGGGCCGCCGCGGTTGAGCGTGAGCATGATGAGGTTGTCGGTGTAGGTGGAGTGGATGCCCCACTTCTGGTGCGGCGTGATGAAGTTGAGCGCGATCTCCGGGTTGCCGTTCGGCCTGATGTTCTGGATGCCGGCCGTGGTCTTCAGGTCCACCGGCGGGCGGTAGCTGCTGAAGCCCTCGCCGAAGGCAATCATCCAGGGGTGGTCCATGTAGAACTGCTGGCGGCCGGTCAGCGTGCGCCATGGGATGAGCTCGTGCACATTGGTGTAGCCGGCGTTGTACGACACGGTTTCCGACTCGATGCCGCTCCATGTCGGGCTGGAAATGATCTTGCGCGGTTGCGCCTGGATGTCGCGGAAGCGGATCTTCTCGTCCTCGCGATAGATGGCCAGGTGAGCGTGTTCGCGCCCGGTCTGCTTGCTCAGTGCCTTCCACGCCTTCACGGCGACCTGGCCGTTGGTTTCCGGCGCCAGCATCATCACCACTTCACAGGCGTCGATGTCGGTCTCGATCTTCGGCATTCCGCGGGTCACGCCCTCGGCGCTCACGATGCCGTTCAGTTCGCCCAGCTGGCGCACCTCGTCCTGGGTGTTCCACGCGATGCCCTTGCCGCCGTTGCCGACCTTGTTCATCAGCGGGCCGAGCGCCGTGAAACGCTTGTAGACATTGGGGTAGTCGCGCTCGACCACCGTCATCTGCGGCGCCGTCTTGCCCGGGATCAGTTCGCATTCGCCGCGCTTCCAGTCGGCCACGCCGAACGGCTGCGCCAGTTCGGCCGGGCTGTCGTGCATCAGCGGCGTCAGCACCAGTTCGCGCTCGACGCCGAGATGGCCGACGCATACCTCGCTGAACTTCTTCGCGAAACCCTTGTAGATGTCCCAGTCGCTCCTCGATTGCCAGGCCGGATCAACGGCCGTCGACAGCGGGTGGATGAAGGGGTGCATGTCGCTGGTATTGAGGTCGTTCTTCTCGTACCAGGTGGCGGTCGGCAGCACGATGTCGGAATAGAGACAGGTCGTGCTCATGCGGAAATCCAGCGTGACCAGCAGGTCGAGCTTTCCTTCCGGTGCCTTCTCATGCCATTTGACTTCTTCAGGCTTTGCCTCGTCGCGCCCGAGGTCCTTGCCCTGCACGCCGTTTGCCGTGCCCAGCAGGTGCTTCAGGAAATACTCGTGGCCCTTGCCGCTGGAGCCGAGGATGTTGGAGCGCCACACGAACATGTTGCGCGGCCAGTTCTGCGGCGCGTCGGGGTCTTCGCAGCTCAGCTGCAGCGTGCCGTCCTTCAGCGCGCCGACCGCGTAGTCCTTCGGGTCGACGCCCGCGGCGGCGGCGTCGCGGATCACCTGCAGCGGGTTGGTCTTGAGCTGCGGTGCGCTGGGCAGCCAGCCCATGCGTTCGGCGCGCACGTTGTAGTCGATCATGCTGCCGCCGAATTTCGCCTTGTCGGCGAGCGGGGACAGCACCTCCTCGACGCCGAGCTTCTCGTAGCGCCACTGGTCGGTGTGGGCGTAGAAGAAGCTGGTGGAGTTCTGCTGGCGCGGCGGACGGATCCAGTCGAGCGCGAAGGCCAGCGCGGTCCAGCCGGTCTGCGGACGCAGCTTCTCCTGGCCGACGTAGTGCGCCCAGCCGCCACCGCTCTTGCCGATGCAGCCGCACATCATCAGCATGTTGATGATGCCGCGGTAGTTCATGTCGCAGTGGTACCAGTGATTCATCGCGGCGCCGATGATGACCATGGACTTGCCGCGCGTGCGCTCTGCGTTGTCGGCGAACTGGCGCGCGACGGTAATGATCTGGTCGCGCGGCACGCCGGTGATCTTCTCCTGCCAGGCCGGTGTGTAGGGCGTGTCGTCGTCGTACGAAGCGGCCGTGCCGATGCCGTAGTTGGCGACCTGCAGATCGAATACCGTGGCGACCAGTGCTTCGCGCTTGTCGCCTTCCTTGCCGAGCGCGATGCGCTGCACCGGCACCGTGCGCAGCAGCACGTCGCCGCTGCCGCCCTGCGGGCTGTTCGGGAAGTGTTCGTGTTCGATGCCGCCGAAGTAGGGGAAGGCGACCTCGGCCTGTTCCTGCGTCGCGCTGTCGCCTTCGAGCAGCGACAGCTTGAGCGTCACGTCGGCGCCGTGGCGCGCCTCCTTCGCTTCGAGATTCCACTGTCCCGCGTCGGCGCGGCCGTCCGGGCCCCAGCGGAAACCGATGGCGCCGTTGGGCAGCACCACCTTGCCGCTGGTGTCCATCGCCACCGTCTTCCAGTCGGGGTTGTTGGCCTGACCGAGCTTGCCGTTGAAGTCGCTGGCGCGTACGTAGCGGTCGGGCACCAGCGTCGTGCGGCCATCGGGCAGCACGTGCTCGCGCAGCAGCACGAGCATCGGCAGGTCGGTGTAGCGGCGCGCGTAGTCGTCGAAGTAGGACGAACGCCGGTCGAAGTAGAACTCCTTCAGGATGACGTGGCCCATGGCCATGGCGACCGCCGCGTCCGTGCCCTGTTTCGGATGCAGCCAGAGGTCGGCCAGCTTGCTGATCTCGGCGTAGTCCGGCGTGACGGCGACCGTCTTCGCGCCCTTGTAGCGCACCTCGGTGAAAAAATGGGCGTCCGGCGTGCGCGTCTGCGGCACGTTGGAGCCCCATGCGATGATGTAGGTCGAGTTGTACCAGTCGGCCGATTCCGGCACGTCCGTCTGTTCGCCCCAGACCTGCGGGCTGGACGGCGGGAGGTCGCAGTACCAGTCGTAGAAGCTCATGCACACGCCGCCGATGAGGCTCAGGTAGCGGCTGCCTGCGGCGTAGCTCACCATGGACATGGCGGGGATGGGCGAGAAGCCGATGACGCGGTCCGGCCCGTGCTGCTTGATGGTGTAGACGTTGGCGGCGGCGACGATTTCATTCACCTCGTCCCAGCTTGAACGCACGAAGCCGCCGAGGCCGCGCACCTGCTGGTAGTCGCGCCGCTTCGCGTCGTTCTCGACGATGGACGCCCACGCCTCGACCGGGCCATGGGCCAGCCGCGCCTCGCGCCAGCTCTTGAGCAGGCGGCCGCGCACCATCGGGTATTTCACGCGGTTCGCGCTGTACAGGTACCAGCTGTAGCTGGCACCGCGCGCACAGCCGCGCGGCTCATGGTTGGGCATGTCCCAGCGGGTGCGGGGGTAGTCGGTCTGCTGGGTTTCCCAGGTGACGATGCCGCCCTTGACGTAGATTTTCCACGAGCAGGAACCGGTGCAGTTCACCCCGTGTGTCGAACGCACGATCTTGTCGTGCGCCCAGCGGTCGCGGTAGGCGTCTTCCCAGCTGCGGTCCTCGCCGGTGGCGATGCCGTGGTCGCCGGCGAACGCTTCGGTCGGATTGGAGAAGTGGGTCAGTCGATCTAGAAAGTGGCTCATGTGTGCTCTCCGTTGTGAGGCAATCGGATCAGGGGTTCTTCACGTAGGCGTTCTTGCGCAGGTAGAACCACCAGTTCAGGACGAGGCAGACGGCATAGAACGTGGCGAAGGCGTACATCGCGACCTGCGGCGTGCCGAGCTTGATCTGCTCGCCGATGACCACCGGGGCGATGAAGGCGCCATAGGCGGCGACGGCCGAGGTCCAGCCCAGTACGGGACCGGCCTGGGCGCGGTCGAAGATGACGCCGATGGTGCGGAAGGTCGATCCGTTGCCGATGCCGGACGCTGCGAACAGCACGACGAACAGCACCATGAAGGCTGTGAAGTACTGCTCCGGCGTGGCCGAACTGTAGGCCAGCAGCATCACGTAGCCGACCGCGACCGAGGCAAGCGCCATGACGGCCGAGATGATTTGCGTGACGATGGAGCCGCCGACCTTGTCCGAAATCCAGCCGCCGACCGGGCGCGTCAGCGCGCCCACGAAGGGGCCTATCCACGCGTATGCCAGCACTGCCGGTGCGTTCGGGTTGTGCTGCGTGTGCTGCATCACGCCGGCGGCATCAGGGATGTGGCTGACGCCGAAGATCACCTTCATGGCCAGCGGCAGCGCCATCGAGAAGCCGATGAAGGAGCCGAAGGTGACGATGTAGAGCAGGGTCAGCGACCACGTGTGCTTGTTGCCGAAGATGGCGAACTGCTTGGCGACGTTCTCTCGCATCGGACCGAAGGCCGTGACCTTCAGCACCATCAGCGTGCTGACGATGATGAGCGGCATGGCGATCCACATGTTCAGCACGCCCAGGCCGCTCGGGCGGGGAAGGTAGAGGTAGAGGCCGATGCCGGCCGGCACGAAGGACAGCGTGTACAGCCAGATGATCTTGAGGAACGCGGGAATCGTGCCGCCGATGGCCGGCGATACCGTCTTGAGGTTGTTCATGCCGAAGAAGCAGATGACCGACAGCGGCAGCAGGGACAGCAGCCAGGTGAAGCCCGCGTTCTGGATCCAGGTCGGCGTGCCGGCGGGAATCGCGCCGAAGATCCAGCCGCTTTCCTTGAGCAGCGTCATCGGTTCGCCGCCGTAGTGGCCGAAGATGCCGATGGTCATCACAAGCGGAATGACGATCTGCATGGCTGTCACGCCGAAGTTGCCGAGGCCGGCGTTCAGCCCGAGCGCCGTGCCCTGCAGCCGGCGCGGAAAGAAGCCGCTGATGTTGGACATGGAGCTGGCGAAGTTGCCGCCGCCCACGCCGGACCACAGCGCCATGAGCTGGAAGGACCACAGCGGCCACTCCGGATGCTGCAGCACGATGCCGGTCCCGATGGCCGGAGCCAGCAGCATCGAGGTCGTCAGGAAAATTGTGTTGCGCCCGCCCGCCAGCCGGATCAGGAAGGAGGCCGGAATGCGCATCGTGGCGCCGGCCAGTCCGGCGATGGCGGTGAGCGTGAACAGTTCGGCCTGGCTGAACGGATAGCCCAGATTCATCATCTGCACGGTGATGATGCCCCACATGCCCCACACGGCGAAGCCGCACAGCAGCGCGGGGATCGATATCCACAGGTTGCGGTAGGCGACCTTGCGGCCCGTGGATTCCCAGAAGGCGTCGTCTTCCGGGCGCCAGTCGGTGATGTCGGCACCGCTGTCGGGTGCGGCCGGCGGCGTGCCGGCGTCGAGAGTCGAGTTCATGATCGTTCTCCGGTGGATGTGGGGGCTCAGGCCTGCGGCGTTGCGGACTGCGAACCCATGAGCCGGGTCTGACGGACTTCGGTGAAGTACATCCAGATGAGCGACACCCACACCACGCCGTACATCAGCATGAAGGCGCTGGAGCGGATGCCGGTGAGGTCGAGCAGGGCGCCGAACATGATGGGCAGCACGAACCCGCCCATGCCGCCGGCAAGGCCGACGATGCCGCTGATGGTGCCGATGTTGCCGGGGTAGTCGTCGCTGATGTACTTGAACACGCTGGCCTTGCCGAAGGCCCAGGTGATGCCCAGCGTGAACATGAGCGCGGTGAAGGTGTAGACGTTCAGGCCGATGTCGAAGGTCTTCGGTCCGTCGATCGTGATGATGGTGAAGTGGGTCTGCGGATAGCTCAGCAGGAACAGGCAGATCCAGCTCACCCAGAGCACCCACCAGGTGACGCTGTGCGCGCCGTAGCGGTCGCTGAGCCAGCCGCCGATGGCGCGCAGCACGCCGCCAGGCAGGGAGAAACAGGCGGCGAGCAGCGCTGCTGCGCGGATGTCGAGGCCGAACTCGCCGACGTAGTACTGCACCATCCACAGGCTGAGCGCGACATAGCCCCCGAACACGATGCTGTAGTACTGGCAGTACTTCAGCACGCGCGGGTCCTTCAGCGACTTGAGCTGGTCGCTGAAGCGGACGCTGCTGGGCACGAGGTGGGCCGGGTCGCTGTGGCTGAACAGCCAGAATATGACGACGGTTCCAAGCATGATGGCCGCGTAGGCGTGCGGCACCATGGTCCAGCCGAAGGCCACCATAAGCGCCGGTGCGAGGAACTTGTTGGCAGCGGCGCCGGCGTTGCCGGCGCCGAAGATGCCCATCGCGAAGCCTTGCTGTTCGCGCGGGAACCAGCGCGCCACATAGGGCGTGCCGACGGAGAACGAACCGCCGGCCAGGCCGACGAACAGTCCGATGACGAGGAAGTGCCAGTAGGCGGTGGCGTAAGACATCATCCAGATGGCGGGCACGGTGGACGCCATCAGTGCCGTCATGACGATGCGGCCGCCGTAGCGGTCGGTCCAGATGCCGAGCGGCACGCGCGACAGCGATCCGGTCAGCACCGGCATCGCGGTGAGCAGGCCGAACTGCGTGGCGTTGAGATCGAGTGCCTTCTTGATCGGAATGCCGATGACGGCGAACATCATCCACACCATGAAGCACACGGTGAACGACAGGGTGCTGACGATCAGCACCGATAGCGCCTGCCCCTTCCTGGTCATGTCGGAATCCTCCCTTTGAGACAGGACCGATCTTAGGGAGAGGGGGCGAATGACAACATCCTTCGGTGGTAGCGAAGGAGGCGTCCGGAAGAACTATGGTGGCGCGTCGGCCATAGTTCCGAAGAACTATCCGGGCCTGTTTTTCATGCCGGATTGACCTGCGTCAAGGCGACGAGAGCGATCAGGGTGTTGCGATCCGAAGGCAGGTGGGCGGCCGCGGGTACGGTGGCAGGCCGTCACACGGCCGTCACATGAGGCCGCGTTCGACCGCGATGACGGCGACCTGTACGCGCGAGCTGACGCCGAGCTTGCGCAGGATGTGCTGGACATGGATTTTCACCGTCGTTTCGGCGATGCCAAGATCGCGGGCGATGAGCTTGTTGCTGTCGCCGCGCGCGATGCCGCGCAGGATGTCCAGTTCGCGTGGCGACAGCACGCCGCCGGATGGTGCGCCGTTGTCGGCAGTCGGCACGCCGGTGGGGGCGGCAGGCGGGGTGGCGGCCGCCTGCCGGTAGACGGCGACCAGCTTGCCGGTCATTTCGTCGGCGACGACGCTTTCGCCGCGCATGGCGCGGTGGATCGCGCGGGTCAACGCCTCTCCTTCCATTGTCTTCAGCAGGTAGCCGCAGGCACCGGCACGCAATGCAGCCGCGAGATCGGTTTCGTCCTCGCTGATGGTGAGCATCAACACGCGCGCTGCCGGGGCGGCGTCGCGAAGCGCCGGCAGCGCATCGACACCGGTGACGCCCGGCAGGTGGTTGTCGAGCAGGATGATGTCGGGCTGCAGCGCCTGCGCACGGCGCTGTGCCTCGCCGGCGTCGGCCGCGTCGCCGACGACCTGCAGGTGAGGGTCGCGTGACAGCAGGGCGGTCAGCCCGCGCCGGAACAGCGTGTGGTCGTCGACGAGCAGAATGCGCACCGGCGGCTTCACGGTTTCGACGGGCTGAAGGTTCATGGTGCGGCATGCTCCGTGAGGGTGGCGTCGCCAAAGGCGGCCGCCGAGTGCGGCAGCGTCAATACGACGGAGGTGCCGCGCTGCGGGGTGGAGAAGACTTCGATGTGCGCGCCGATGCGCTCGGCACGCTCGTTCATGATGCGCATGCCGACATGCGTCTCGTCAGCGCCATGTCCGTCGTGGTCAAAGCCGCTGCCGTCGTCGCGGACTTCGAAGCGCCATTGCGGCTGCTGCTGGACGTCCAGCCATACCTGGCCGGCACCCGCATGCTTGCGCACGTTCGACAGGGCCTCCTGCACGATGTGCAGAACCTGTATCTGGACGTCCGGCGGCAGCGGGATGCCGTGCTCGTGCATCGTCAGCGTCGCGCGTACGCCGCTTTGCTGCTCGAACTTGCGCAAGGTGCCGAGCAGCGCCGGTTCGATGTCTTCGGCGTTGGCGCGGGTGCGGAAGTGCAGCAGCAGTTCGCGCACGTCTCCATAGCTTTCGCGCACGCCGGCGTCGAGCTCACCCAGTATGCGGTCGACCTGCGCGGCGTCGCCGTCCGACAGCGCGTCGCGCATCATCTGCACCTGCATCTTCATGAAGGCAAGCGACTGCGCGATGGAATCATGCAGCTCGCTCGCCAGGAAACTGCGTTCCTGGGACACGGCGGCTTCCTTCGCCAGCGCGTTCAGCCGGATGTTGTCCATGCCGCTGGCAAGGTGGGCGACGAGCGCCTCGATCAGCGAGTGTTCGGCTGTTGACAGCGTCACGCTCGCGTGAAAGAACAGGTCGAGCTCGCCCATGAGGCGTTCCTGCTGGCGGATCGGCACCGCCACCAGTGTTTCGAACCCGGCTTCGCTGCAGTACTGCAGGCCGCCCTCCGCCATCGAGCGGATGGGGATCACACGCGCGCCGGCGGGTGCGCCGGGCACGCCGCAGTGACACTCGTCCGACTTCACGCAGCGCTCGCCGTCCGTCATGTAGGCAGGCAGTCCTTCCGATGCGAGCATCAGGAAGCGCGCGCTGCTTTCGTCGGACCAGCGCAGCGCAACGCCGTCGGCGCGGGTGACGCGCATGATGTGCCGCGTGAAGCCGCGCGCCAGTTCGTCGAGCGAACTGGCCGCGGACACCAGGGTCGTGATGTCGTACAGGGCGGCGAGGCGCCCGCCCTTTTCCTGCAGCTCGGCCGTCTTGTCGGCGACCCGGGCTTCCAGGTTGCGGTACATCATCTGCATCTGTCCCGCCATGTCATTGAAGCCATCGGCCAGCGTGCCGAACTCGTCGCTGGTGATGCGTTCGACCCGCGCGCCGAGATCGCCTTGCTGGACACGTTCGATCGCCTGCTTGAGCTGGCCGACCGGCTCGATCACGAACAGGTAGCCGATATAGAGCAGTACGCAGGCGCCGAGCGCGGCCAGCGCCATCGTTGCGAACTGCAGCAGATGCAGCAGCGCCGTCCAGCGCGACATGTGCGCTTCGATGCCGGCGACCAGCGCGTCGACCCTTGCCGACAGCGTCGCCGTGTCGCCACGCAGGCCGTCCAGGCTGGCCGGTCTGCCCGGGTCGTCGTCCAGCCATTTGGCGCGATAGGTGTGCCAGGCGGTTTCGACCTGCCGGAAACTCTCGCGTATCCGGTTGTCCCAGGGCATGAACAACGGGCGTTCAGGGTCACCGGTGCGCAGCAGCGAAAGACTGTGCTCGAACTCGTGCAGCGCAGCGGGCAGGGCGGACGGCTCGCCGGTGGCGACCATGAGCGACAGCCGATAGCTCTGCATGCGCATGCGCCCCGCCTCGTTGACGGCGGCCGCCCCGCCGTCGAGCTGCCATGACACCCACAGCGTCAGGCTGATGGAAAGCAGTGCCAGCAGCGCGAATGGCGCGGCCGACATGGCGAGCTTGGCGCCGAGGTTCCAATGGACACGTGGTGACATGCGTTGAGTGTAGCGGCTGTCCGTGCCGCAATCATCCCCGCGAGCGCGCGGGGGCGACCGGACGAGAGGTCTGCCCGCGTCCTGCTAGCGCAATGTAATATCCGGCATGCGGCCGATGTCATTTTTCGATGACATCGGATCAGTGCTCACGCAGCATGACACAGACGGAGCGGCCGGTGGCCACTGGCGCCCGGGCCGCAGGTGGTCGGACATGAACGCAAAGGAGGCGCCATGCCGGAAGGACGTTCATTACGCATGTTGGCTGCAGCACGCGGCAGAGTCGGCAACATCGGCCTGCTGGCCCTGTCAGGGCTGGCCGTTTGGGTGCCGCCGGCGATCTGGCTGGGCTCCGGCATGCCGGTTGCACAGTTCGTGTGGGCGATCTGGTGCGGCCTGTGTGCCCTGGCATTGTCGCGCGTGCTGGCACGGCGCGAAGCGCCCGATGACTCCCCGGTGAAAGCGGTGCCGGCGGCCGGCGGGGACGACTTGCGCGAACAGGACGTGCTGCAGGGCATTCCTCTGGCCGCGTGCGTGTGTGCGCTGCCGGACGGTGAGATCGTCTTCGTGAATGGCGCAATGGCCGAACTTGCGGGCGAACCTGCGCAGGCGCTGATCGGGCGCTCGCCGGCGGATTTCTGCATGCAGGACGAGCAGCGCGGGCTGTTTCCGGGGCTGCTGCAGGACGCAGGCGGCTTCCAGAACGTCGAGGTGCCGGCGCGCCGGCTTGACGGCGACGTGCGGTGGTTGTCCGTGTCCGGGCGTGCGAGCGTCTTTTCCGGCCGCCCCGCCTTCGTGTTCGTGTGCCACGACATCACGCGCCACAAGCAGGCGCAGCGCTCGCTCGCCGCCAGTGAGGAGCGGTTCAGGGTGTTGCTGGGCGCACTGTCCGAAGCGGTCGTGCTGTATGACGCGGAAGGTCGCGTACTGACCCGCAACCGTGCGGCCGAAAGCTGTTCATGGCTCGCCGAGGCGCACGCCGGCCTCCCCGGCGGGCGTTACGGCGCAAGATTGTGTGACGAGCACGGCCGGGCGTTGCCGGCGGAGATGCATCCGGTGATCCGTGCGTTGGCCGAAGGCGTGCCGGCGCGGGACATCGTCATCGGGTCCGAGGATGCCGACGGGCGCATGCGCTGGCTGGAGGTCAATACGCAACCCCTGTTTCACACCGGTGCGCGCCGCGCGTATGCGGTCGTCGCGTCGTATTCGGACCTGACGGCACGCATCCGGGCCGAACGGGCGCTGCGCGCAAGCGAACAGCGCTACGCGCTGGCGTTGCGCGGCATGAATGAAGGGCTGGCCGAGTGGATCACCGGCTCGGATTCGCTGTATGTGTCGCCGCGGCTGTCGCAGATACTGGGGTTTGAAGCGGGCGGGCGGCGCATGCGGGTGCGCGACTTCATTTCGATGGTGCATCCCGACGACAAGCCGTCCTGGATGGCGACCATCGTCGAACACCTGCGCGGCCGGTCCGATCATTTCCAGGTGGAACTGCGCATCCTGCACGCCGACGGTACTTTTCACTGGTTCATGCTGCGTGGCGTGGCGCAGCGCGACGCGAGCGGGCGCAGCAAGCGCCTGGTGGCGACAATGGCCGACATTTCCGTGAGCAAGCGTCTGGAACGGGTCGATGCAGCCGAGCGAGAACTGCTTTCGCTGATCGCCACAGCAATGCCGTTGCGCAACGTGACGTCGCGGCTGGCCGAATTGGCGGAGGGGCTGCTGGACGCCGACGCCCGCGCGGCGGTGTTCGTCTTTAATGAGTCGGAGGGCGAACACCCCGACGTCGACGCGCCGAACATGTCATCCGCGTTCCGTTCCGGTGCCGCGGCATTCGCGATGCGGCCCGGCATTGGCGGCACCTTCGATACGCTGCACCGTTTGCATCCGGTGCTGTGCGAGGACGTGATGGCGATCGATACGTTCGGGATCTATCGTGCTTTCCTGACGGCCGAGGGGCTGCGCGCAGTGTGGGCGCTGCCGCTGGCGGGGCAGGGTGGCACCGTGCTGGGTTCGCTCACGATCTACCATCCGCACGCCTGGCGGCCGGGACGAACCGAGGAAATGCTGATCGAACGCCTGGTCGACATTGCGCAACTGGCGCTTGAGCGCGCGCGCGGCGAACGCCAGGTCAGGGAATTGAACGCTTCGCTGGAGCATCGCGTTGCCGAGCGCACGAAGATGCTGGAACAGGCCAACAATGAGCTGGAGGCTTTTTCCTATTCGGTGTCGCACGACCTGCGCAGCCCGCTGCGGGCGATCAACGGCTTTGCGCACCTGCTGGCGGAGCACGCCGAGGCGGCGCTCGACGCCGAAGGCCGTGACATGCTGGTGCGCATCCAGCGCGGCGCGACGCGCATGGGGCAGTTGATTGACGACATCCTGCACTTCTCGCGCATGGCGCGTGTCGATCTGGCGCACAGCGAGGTCAATCTCGATGCGCTGGTGGCGTCGGTGGTGGCGGAACTGAGCGAACAGTATCCGGCGGCGCGGGTGAGCGTGTCGGACATCGGGCACGCCTGTGGCGACCTGGCGATGCTCAGGCAGGTGTTCGTGAACCTGATAGGCAATGCGCTGAAGTTCTCGGCCCATGCCGAGCAGGCGGAAGTGTCCGTTTTCGTCGACACGGAAGGCAAGCCGGCGATCTGCGTCCGCGACAACGGTGTCGGCTTCGATCTTGCCTACGCTGACAGGCTGTTCGGCGTATTCCAGCGGGGACACGGCAGTGACGCGTTTCCGGGAACCGGCGTCGGGCTGGCCATCGTCAAGCGCATCGTCGAGCGCCATGGCGGGGCCATCAGCGTGCAGGCGGCGCCCGGGCAGGGCGCTACCTTCCGCTTCACACTGGGCCACTTCATGCCGTCGGACCGGGTGCCGTCACACACCCGTCTGCCGCGCACCGGTACCTGATCAGTCGATCAGGCGGTGCATCGCCTCGCGGTACTTGTCGCCGGTGCGTTCGATGATGTCGACGGGCAGGCGGGGGCCCGGCGCCTGCTTGTTCCAGTCCAGCGTTTCCAGATAGTCACGCACGAACTGCTTGTCGAAGGACGGCGGGTTGCTGCCTTCCTGGTACTGGTCGGCTGGCCAGAAGCGGGACGAATCCGGCGTCAGCGCTTCGTCGATCAGGATCAGATTGCCGTCGCGGTCGAGGCCGAACTCGAACTTGGTGTCGGCGATGATGATGCCGCGACTGCGTGCGTGCTCGGCTGCCGCGCTGTAGAGCGCGATCGCGGTTTCCTGCACCTGTGCCGTGAGCGCGTCGCCGATCAGCGCCTGCGTCTGCGCGTGGCTGATGTTCTCGTCGTGGTCGCCGGCCGCCGCCTTGGTGGCCGGCGTGAAGATCGGCGTCGGCAGGCGGGACGCCATGCGCAGACCGTGCGGCAACGCCACACCGCAGACCGCGCCGGTGCTCGAATAGTCGACCCAGCCGGATCCGATGAGATAGCCGCGCACCACCGCCTCGATCGGCAGCGGCTTGAGCCGGCGTACGACAATGGCACGGCCTTCCACCTGGTCGCGCTCGTCCGCCGTCACCACCGATTCCGGCGCGATGCCGGTCAGGTGGTTGGGCGACACGCCGGCGAGCTTGCCGAACCAGAAGTTGGACACCGCGGTGAGCACCTTGCCCTTGCCCGGTATCGGGTCGGGCAGGATGACGTCGAACGCGGACAGGCGGTCCGTCGTGACGATGAGCATCTTCTCGTCATCGATGGCGTAGATGTCACGCACCTTGCCGCGGGCAATGAGCGGCAGGCTCTTGATGCTGGATTCGAACAGTGCGTCGGCCATGGCGGATGTCAGTTAACGGTCTGTGCGAGTTTGCCGCTGGCGTACAGGCGGGCCACGTCATCCAGCGGAATGGGCTTGATCTTGCCGGCCTGGCCTTCGCAGCCGAACTGCTGGTAACGCTGCTTGCAGATCGCCTTGGCGGCTTCGCGGGCCGGTTTCAGCCATTCGCGCGCGTCGAACTTTTCGGGATTCTCGAACAGGAACTTGCGCACCGCGCCGGTCATCGCAAGGCGGATGTCGGTATCGATATTGATCTTGCGCACGCCGAACTTGATCGCTTCCTGGATTTCCTCGACCGGCACGCCGTAGGTTTCTTTCATGTTGCCGCCGTACTGGCGGATGATTTCCAGCAGATCCTGCGGCACCGACGACGAACCGTGCATCACCAGATGCGTATTCGGAATGCGGGCGTGGATTTCCTTCACGCGCGAGATCGCGAGGATGTCGCCGGTGGGCTTGCGGGTGAACTTGTAGGCGCCGTGGCTGGTACCGATGGCGATGGCCAGTGCGTCCAGCTGCGTGGCCTTGACGAACTGGGCGGCTTCTTCCGGGTCGGTCAGCAGCGCGGAGTGGTCGAGCACGCCCTCCGCGCCGATGCCGTCCTCTTCACCGGCCATGCCGGTTTCAAGTGAACCGAGGCAGCCGAGTTCGCCTTCCACCGTGACGCCGACCTTGTGCGCCATGTCGACGACGCGGCGCGTGACGTCGATGTTGTATTCGAAGGAGGCCGGCGTCTTGCCGTCCTCGCGCAGCGAGCCGTCCATCATGACCGAACCGAATCCGAGGTCGATCGCGCCCTGGCAGATGGCCGGCGTCTGTCCGTGATCCTGGTGCATGACCAGCGGGATGTGCGGATAGGCTTCCATCGCCGCCTGGATGAGGTGCTTGATGAAGCTCTCGCCGGCGTACTTGCGGGCGCCGGCGCTGGCCTGCAGGATGACCGGGGCGCCTACCTCGTCGGCGGCGGACATGACCGCCTGCACCTGTTCGAGGTTGTTCACGTTGAAGGCCGGCAGGCCGTAGCCGTTTTCGGCTGCGTGGTCGAGCAACTGGCGCATGGACACCATGGGCATGGAAATTCTCCTGGCTGGATCAGATAACGGTCGAGAGTTGACGATACTCCCCGACCTTGACGATTTTCAGTGTATTGGTACCGCCCGGAACGCCGATAGGCTCGCCGAAGGACAGCACGATGAGGTCGCCGACCTTCACGGCACCGCTGCGCAGCAGTTCTGCCTCGGCATCGACCAGCATGCGGTCACGGTCGGCGCCGTCGGCCAGATTGATCATCAGCGGCGTGACGCCGCGATACATCGAAAGCTTGTAGCGCGTGCGCACTTCCGGCGTCAGCGCATAGATCGGCACGCCGCTGTTCAGGCGTGACATCCACAGCGAGGTCGAACCGGACTGGGTCAGCGTGGCGATGGCCTTCACCTTGAGGTGGAAGGCCGAGAACAGCGCGGCCATCGCGATCGACTGGTCGATGCGGGTGAAAACTCGCTGCAGGAACTCCTGGTCGAGCTTCACTTCGGCGGTCTTTTCCGCTTCGACGCAGATGCGGCTCATGGCTTCGACGGTTTCAACCGGATACTGGCCGGACGCCGTTTCCGCCGACAGCATGACCGCGTCGGTGCCGTCCAGTACCGCATTGGCGACGTCGGACACCTCGGCGCGGGTGGGCACCGGGCTGTTGATCATCGACTCCATCATCTGCGTGGCAGTGATGACCAGCTTGTTCATTTCGCGCGACACCCGAATGATGCGCTTCTGCATTGCCGGTACCGCGGCGTCGCCCACTTCGACCGCGAGGTCGCCGCGCGCCACCATGGCGCCATCGGACGCTTCGAGTATCTCTTCCAGCGCCGGAATGGCTTCGACCCGCTCGATCTTGGCGATCAGGCGCGCGTCCGACCCGGCGGCGCGCAGCAGCTCACGCGCCTGGCGCATGTCGTCGCCGCACTTCGGAAAGCTCACCGCGACGTAGTCGACATTGAGCGACGCGGCGATCTTGATGTCTTCCATGTCCTTCGCCGTGAGCGCCGGCGCCGACAGGCCGCCGCCCTGGCGGTTGATGCCCTTGTTGTTGGACAGCTCGCCACCGTGGCGCACCGTGCAGTGGATCAGCGTGTCGGACACCGACTTCACGTCCATGACGATGCGGCCGTCGTCGAGCAGCAGCACGGCGCCCGGTTCGACATCATTCACCAGTTCCGGGTAGTCCAGGCCGACCCGGTCGGCGTCGCCCATCTGGCACTCGATGTCGAACGTGAACTTCTGGCCCGCCTTGAGCAGCACCTTGCTGCCGGCGAACTTGCCGACGCGGATCTTGGGGCCCTGCAGGTCTGCCATGACGCCGACCGTACGGCCCACCTTTGCCGTCACCGCATGCAGCAGTTCGACGCGCGCACGATGGTCGTCCGCCTTCCCGTGCGAGAAGTTGAGCCGGACCACATCGACGCCGGCCTCGACGAGCCGGGTCAGGGTGGCCAGATCGCTGGAGGCGGGGCCCAGCGTTGCGACGATTTTCGTAAAGCGGTGCATGAGGCGACGGTGTCCGTGTTGTTGTTGAGATCAGTCGTTGGAGCGCTTCTGCAGGATGTCGACAGCGGGCAGGGTCTTGCCTTCGAGGAACTCGAGGAAGGCGCCGCCGCCGGTCGAGATGTAGCTCACCTGATTGGCGATTCCGTATTTTGCGATGGCGGCGAGCGTATCGCCACCGCCGGCGATCGAGTAGGCCTTTGATTCCGCAATGGCGCGCGCCAGCGTTTCGGTGCCGTGACCGAAGGCGTCGAATTCGAACACGCCGACCGGACCGTTCCAGACGATGGTGCCGGCGGCCTTGAGCGTTTCGGCGAGCTTTGCCGCGGCCTTCGGGCCGATGTCCAGGATCATGTCGTCGTCGGCCACCTCATCGACCGGCTTCACGGTCGCTTCGGCATCGGCGGAGAAGGTCTTCGCGCATACGACGTCTTCCGGCAGCGGCACGCTTGTCTTGGCCATTACGCGTCTGGCAGCGTCGACCAGATCGGGTTCGGCCAGCGACTTGCCGATGTTCTTGCCGGCGGCCAGCAGGAAGGTGTTGGCGATGCCGCCGCCGACGACGAGCTGGTCAACCTTGTCGGCCAGCGTCTCCAGCAGCGTGAGCTTGGTCGACACCTTGGAGCCCGCGACGATGGCCGCAAGCGGCCGCGCGGGCTGGCCCAGTGCCTTGCCCAGCGCGTCGAGTTCGCTCGCCATCAACGGTCCGGCACAGGCGACGGGTGCGTACTGGCCCATGCCGAAGGTGGTGGCTTCGGCGCGGTGCGCGGCGCCGAAGGCGTCATTGACCCACACGTCGCACAGTGCGGCGAGTTTCTTCGACAGCGCATCGTCGCATTTCTTCTCGCCGACGTTGGCGCGGCAGTTCTCCAGCAGCACGAGTTCGCCCGGCGCAACGGTGACGCCATCGACCCAGTCGGCGACGAGCTTCACGTCGAAACCGAGCAGTTCGGACATGCGGCGCGCGATCGGTGCGAGCGAATCCGCGGGTTTGAGCTGGCCTTCGACCGGCCGGCCCAGATGCGACGTGACCATGACGGCGGCGCCAGCGTCGAGCGCGCTGCGGATGGCGGGCAGCGAGGCGCGGATGCGCGTGTCTTCCGTGATGTTGCCGGCGTCGTCCTGCGGCACGTTGAGATCGCAGCGGATGAACACCCGCTTGCCCTTGATATCGAGATCTGAAAGTCGCTTGAACTGCATCGAAGTGTCCTTGACCGCGTGGCCGCAAAGAGTGAATGGGGTTCGGGAAAGGGAAAAACGAAGCGGGGCGAAGGGCGCGTACGCCCTCGGCCCCGCCGTCATCCGCAATGCCTTACTTGGCGCTCATCAGGGCGACGGTCGTGTCCAGCATGCGGTTGGAGAAACCCCACTCGTTGTCGTACCAGGACAGCACCTTCACCAGCGTGCCGTCCATGACGCGGGTCTGCGTCGAGTCGAAGATCGAGGAGCGGGCATCGTGGTTGAAGTCGACCGATACCAGCGGCTCGACGTTGTAGCCGAGAACGCCCTTGAGTTCATTCTCCGAGGCGGCCTTCAGGATGTCATTCACTTCGTCGGCCGTGGTGGCGCGGGCGGCGGTGAAGGTGAGGTCAACGATGGACACGTTGATCGTCGGCACGCGCATCGCGAAGCCGTCCAGCTTGCCGTTCAGTTCCGGCAGCACCAGCCCGACCGCGGCGGCTGCACCGGTCTTGGTCGGGATCATGGACTGCGTGGCGCTGCGCGCGCGGCGCAGGTCTTCGTGATAGACGTCGGTCAGCACCTGGTCGTTGGTGTAGGCGTGAATGGTGGTCATCAGGCCGTGCTTGACGCCGATCTTGTCGTTGAGCGGCTTGACCAGCGGCGCGAGGCAGTTGGTGGTGCAGCTCGCGTTCGAGATGACGGTGTCGCTTGCCTTGAGCACGCCGTGATTCACGCCATAGACGACGGTGGCATCGACGTCCTTGCCGCCCGGCGCGGAAATGATGACCTTCTTCGCGCCGCCCTTGATGTGGGCCGAGGCCTTTTCCTTGGAGGTGAAGAAGCCCGTGCATTCCAGCACCACGTCCACGCCGAGTTCGCCCCACGGCAGTTCGGCCGGATTGCGATTGGCCAGCACGCGGATCTTGTCGCCATTGACCACCATGTAATCACCGTCGACGCTCACTTCGCCCGGGAACTTGCCGTGGGCGGTGTCGTAGCGGGTCAGGTGCGCATTGGTCTTCGGGTCGCCCAGATCGTTGATCGCGACGATCTGGATGTCGTGGCGCTTGCCGCCTTCGTAGTGTGCACGCAGCACATTGCGGCCGATGCGCCCGTAACCGTTGATGGCAACCTTGATCGTCATTTAAGCAACTCCCTTTCCGGTGGGTGTGGATTCAAGAAAAGTTTTTGATTGTGCGGCGGGGCTTTTGGCCGCGCTGCGCCATAGTTGGCATCACCTGCCAAGCAGTTGTCGTGCCGCCTTCGCCACGGCTTCTGCCGTGATGCCGAACGCCTTGTAAAGCTCGCCTGCCGGGGCCGACTCGCCGAAGTGGTCGATGCCGATGACCGCGCCCTCCAGTCCGACGTACTTGCGCCACAGGTCGGTCACGCCCGCTTCGACGGCCACACGCGGAATTCCGCGCGGCAGGACCTGTTCGCGCCAGGCGATGTCCTGGCGGTCGAACACCGATGTCGACGGCATGGACACGACGCGCACGGTGATGCCATCCGCTTCGAGGGCCGCCTGCGCGGCGAGCGCCAGCGAGACTTCGGAGCCGGTGGCGATCAGCACGGCTTCCACCTTGCCGGCCGCATCGGACAGCACGTAACCACCGCGCGCGATGGCGGCGATCGTCGTCGCGTCGCGCGGCACGTGCGGCAGGTTCTGGCGCGAGAACATCATCGACGTCGGGCCGTCGGCGCGCTTGAGCGCACTGGACCACGCGACGGCTGACTCGACCGTGTCGCACGGACGCCAGACGTCCATATTGGGCATCAGGCGCAACGTGGCGGTCTGTTCGACCGGCTGGTGGGTCGGGCCGTCCTCGCCCAGACCGATGGAGTCGTGCGTGAACACGAATATCTGGCGCACCTTCATCAGCGCCGCCATGCGCAGCGCGTTGCGCGCGTATTCCGAGAACATCAGGAAGGTGGCGGTGTAGGGAATGAAGCCGCCGTGCAGCGCGATGCCGTTCGCGATGGCCGCCATGCCGAATTCGCGCACGCCGTAATAGATGTAGTTGCCGCCCGGGTTTTCGGCCGACACGCCGCGGGAGCCCGACCACAACGTCAGGTTGGAGCCGGCGAGGTCGGCCGAACCGCCGAGCAGTTCGGGCAGTGCCGGCGAGAATGCTTCGATGCAGTTCTGGCTGGCCTTGCGGCTGGCGATGCTGTCGGCCTTCGCGTCGAATCCGGTCAGCGTCGCGGCGATGGTTTCGTCGAAATCGGCCGGCAGCGAGCCGCGCACACGGCGCGTGAATTCCGCGGCGAGACCGGGGTGCGCGGCGCTATAGGCGGCAAAGCGCGTGTTCCAGCCGGTTTCGGCTTCCTTGCCGGCCGGCCGGGCATCCCATGCTTCGTACACGTCGGCCGGAATGTCGAACGGCGCGTGCGTCCAGCCGATGAATTTGCGCGTGGCTTCAATCTCGGCGGCGCCAAGCGCCGCGCCATGCACGTCGTGGGTGCCGGCCTTGTTCGGTGAGCCCAGACCGATGACGGTGCGGCAGCAGATCAGGCTCGGGCGTGAGGTATCGCTCTTCGCGGCGCGAATGGCTGCGTCGATGGCTTCGCTGTCATGGCCGTCGACTGCGGCAACGACGTGCCAGCCGTATGCTTCGAAACGCTTGGGCGTGTCGTCCGCGAACCAGCCCTTGACGTGGCCGTCGATCGAGATGCCGTTGTCGTCGTAGAACACGATCAGCTTGCCCAGACCCTGCGTGCCGGCCAGCGAGCAGGCTTCGTGGGAAATGCCTTCCATCAGGCAACCGTCGCCGACGAAGGCGTAGGTCCAGTGGTCGACGATGGCGTGGCCCGGCTGATTGAACTGGGCGGCGAGCGTGCGTTCGGCGAGCGCCATGCCGACCGCGTTCGCAAGGCCCTGGCCAAGCGGACCGGTGGTCGTTTCGATACCCGGTGCGTAGCCGTATTCAGGGTGGCCCGGGGTCTTGGAATGCAGCTGGCGGAAGGATTTGAGGTCGTCGATCGACAGGTCGTAGCCGCTCAGGTGGAGCAGCGCGTACAGCAGCATGGAGCCGTGTCCGTTGGACAGCACGAAGCGGTCACGGTCAGGCCACTGCGGATTGGCAGGGTTGTGGCGCAGGTGCCGACGCCACAACACTTCCGCAATCTCCGCCATGCCCATCGGGGCGCCGGGATGGCCGGAGTTGGCTTTCTGCACGGCATCCATTGCCAGGGCACGAATGGCGCCAGTGATCGGGTTGAAACCTGCTTTCGGGGTGACGGACTGGACGCTCATCGGACGGGGTACGGGCCGGAAAAACCCATAATTATCCGCGAAAACAAGGAGTCTGGATAGCCGGCGACCGTGGCGGGCGGCCCGCCGGGTTCGCATCTGAGCGCCGGCGGTCCGCCGTCAGTAGCGCGCGCGCGCCTTGCGGCCGTTTTCGACCAGACGGAGGATGAGCGGCGTGAAGATGAGCTGCATCGCCAGTTCGATCTTGCCGCCCGGGATCACGATGGTGTTGGCTCGCGACATGAAGGCGCCCTGCATCATGTTCAGCAGGTACTGGAAGTCGATGCCGCGCGGATTGGCGAAACGGATCACGACCATGGACTCTTCCGCCGTCGGAATCGAGCGCGCGATGAAGGGATTGGACGTGTCCACCATCGGAACGCGCTGGAAATTGATGTGGGTGTTTTCGAACTGGGAACAGATGTAGTGCACGTATTCCGGCATGCGGCGCAGGATGGTGTCGGTCACCGCCTCGGTGGTGTAGCCGCGCATTTCCCGGTCGCGGTGAAGCTTCTGTATCCACTCGAGATTGATTGTCGGCACCACGCCGATGCGCAGGTCGACGTGCTGGGCGATGTCGATCCGGTCCGTCTTCACCGCACCGTGAAGGCCTTCGTAGAACAGGATGTCGGTGCCGGGAGGAATCTCCTCCCATTCGGTGAAGGTGCCCTGCGGCTGGTTGTACGGCGCGGCTTCCGTGTCGTTGTGCAGATATTTGCGCAGGCGTCCGCTGCCTTCCGCCCCGTATTGCTGGAACAGCGCCTCCAGTTCCTCGAACAGGTTGGCGCCGGGGCCGAAGTGGCTGAAGTGCTTGTTGCCGGCCGCCTCTTCGCGTGCCATCGCGGCCTTCATTTCCTCGCGGTTGTAGCGATGGAAGGCGTCACCCTCGACGATGACGGGGTTGACGCCTTCCCGGCGGAAAATGTGCGCGAAGGTGCGGGTGACGGTGCTTGTGCCGGCGCCCGACGAACCGGTGATGGCGATGACTGGGTGACGGGCTGACATGCGGACCTCTTTCCTGAAACCGTTTCCGGGCGCTGGAATCAGAGCGTGGAAAACAGCCCCCGTACATTGAACAGGGGCGAAGTGTATTCCCGATCGAGGCCCTGATCGCTTTCGTGGTGGTATTGCTCGATGCGGCGCACCTCGTCGCGCGAGCCGAAAATCAGCGGCGTGCGGCTTTGCAGGCTGCGCGGCGTCAGTTCGAGTATCCGGCTGCGGCCGGTCGTTGCGGCGCCACCCGCCTGTTCTATCAGGAAGGCGATCGGGTTCGCTTCGTACATCAGCGAAATGCGCCCCGGCGAGGGTGGCTCCATCGTGTCTTCCGGGTACAGGATGACGCCGCCGCGCGTGAGTACACGGAAGGTTTCGGCCACCAGGGATGCAATCCAGCGCATGTTGAAGTCGGTTTCGCGCGGGCCGGTCTGGCCGGCCAGGCACTCTTCGACATAGCGCTTGACCGGCGGCTCCCAGAAGCGCGACTTCGACGCATTTATCGCGAATTCGGAGGTGTGCTCCGGAATGCGCATCTGCGGGTGCGTCAGGATGAAGGCGCCGATGTCGCGGTCGAGCGTGAAACCGTCGACGCCTTCGCCGGTCGTCAGTACCAGCATGGTCGACGGTCCGTACAGTGCAAAGCCTGCGCACACCTGCTCGGTGCCCGGTTGCAGGAAATCGGACAGCTGCGGCTCGGCGCCCGGATTGGGCGTGTGAAGTACCGAAAAAAGGCTGCCTATCGTCAGATTGACGTCGATGTTGTTGCTGCAGTCGAGCGCATCGAACAGCAGCAGGTATTTTCCGCGCGGTGGCTGGTCCGGCGTCGGGATGAATCCATCCAGGCCTTCCGGCGCCAGTGCCGCCAGATGGCCGCCCCACTCGCACTCGCGCAGCATCGCCTCGTTGGCGATGGTGTCGAGCTTCTGCGTGACCCGACCGGAAAGATTGATCGCAGCACCGCTGCCCACCGCCTCGAAGCTGCCCAGGGTGCCGACCAGAGCGCCCTTGTTCACGTTGTTGGAGATGATCTTCACGGCCGTCGCCACGGCGTTCAGCATGCTCGAGAAAATTCCGCTGGCGTGCGGGTGGCGTTGCTGTGCTTCGATGGTGTATCGCGTCAGGGTCTTGCGCCCTTCACTCATGGCAGCCTCCTCCGATACATGTGTCGGTTTATCGTAGCCGGACGACGCTCACACTGTCACACGACAGCTTTGGATAGTGCGCCACGACGGCGAAGGACGGAGGGGTGCTGCAAGGGTGGAGCGATGTGCTCCGCAGGGTGCAACAGAGTGTGCGGTGCAAAAAAATACCCCGGACTCTTGCGAGCCGGGGTATGAATCCACAAACAAGGTTGTGGAGGAGGAGCCTGTGTCACCTGTCTTTTTTGTTTGTTTGACAGGGTTTGACGATGATCTGTGCGCTATCGGTAGTATGCAGATTCAGTGCTTCGCGGCTTTTCCGTTGCTGTTGCAGTGCAATATATCTGGAATCGACCATGGTTGAAAATAAGATGTTTTGATAACATGGATCAAACATTCTTATCTCACCTGATATGGCCACACAGTGGACGCGCGGGGTTTCCCTGCGCCAGTTACGCATATTCGAGGCGGTTGCGCGCCTGGGTTCGATTTCACGCGCCGCGGAAGAACTGCACCTGACGCAGCCCGCCGTTTCCATGCAGGTCAAGGCGCTGGATGGTCTGGTCGGCCTTCCTCTGATCGAAACGCTGGGCAAGAAGTTGCGGGTCACCGATGTGGGCATGGAAATCGCGCGCCACGCGCGATCCATCGAACACCAGCTGGCCGAGGCCGAGGCCGCGCTGGCGCAGATGGCGACCGGGCACGCCGGGCTGGTTTCGGTCGGCGTCGTCAGTACCGCCAAATATGTTGCCCCCAAGTTGCTGATGGCGTTCCGGGAGCACTATCCGGATGTGCATGTGCGCATTTCTCTGCACAACCGCGACGACATCTTCCGCCAGCTCGAAGACAACCTGATAGACATGGCCATCATGGGACGCCCGCCCGCCGCGCTTGGCTGTGAAGCGCACGTGTTCGCGGAACATCCGCTGTCGGTGCTGGGTTGCGAAGGGCATCCTCTGGCGGGCGGCCGCGCCGTTACGGCCGAAGATCTCGGCAAGGAAACCTTCCTGATCCGTGAGCGCGGATCAGGCACGCGGGTGACGCAGGAGAGCTTTCTGGTGGAGGAGGGCATCCGTCCGGCGGAGATCATCGAACTGCCGAGCAATGAAATCATCAAGCAGGCGGCGATCGCCGGCATGGGGCTCGCATTTCTTTCGGAGCACACGTGCCAGCTGGAACTGCGCACCGGCGTGCTGTGCCGCATCGCCGCGCCGGGCACACCGATCGTGCGCAACTGGCATGTTGTTTATCGGGATCGCAAGAATCTGCTGCCGGCAGCACAGGCGCTGCGTGACTTCCTCATGCAGGAAGGCGGTCGCCTCGTGAACATGCAGGTCGTGCGCCCGCATCCGGCGGTCGGCTGAGGACGGCCTTCAGAGGCGGCGGTTCAGCGACCGCCGTGAGAGGCGAGCCAGTCCATCCATTCCTGGTACAGCGCCGCGTTTGCACCGACCACGACCGGCGTTTTCTGCCCCGGCGCCATCGTCAGGGGCTCGCCGTCGAGCATGGAGCAACGGGCGCCCGCTTCGGCGGCGATGAGGCTGCCGGCGGCGAAATCCCACATCATCTGCCCGCCATGCAGGTAGACGTCCAGCCGCGCGGCGGCGATGAAGCACCATTCGAGGGCGCTGGAACCGAAGTTGCGCTGGGAATAGAAGGGTGACTGCGTGGCCAGTGCGTCGCCCAGAGCCTTGGGAATGCGCTTGAAATCGACGCCGGCGACAGCGTCCATCAGATGGTGGGCGGGATCGCGCAACGGCAGTGCTGCGCCATTCAGAAAGGCCCCGCAGCCTTGTTCGGCGTAGAACGCCTCGTCGGTCATCGGGTTGTAGACCACGCCATAGCGCACCCGGCCTTCTTCGATGTAGGCGATCGCCACCCCGAAGAACGGAATGCCATTGACGAAGTTGGTCGTGCCGTCGATGGGGTCGATGCACCAGATGCCGTCGGTGGCTTCGTGCCACATGCGCAGTTGCACCGACTCCGGCATTTCCTCGCCGAGCACCGGACGGTCGATGATGCGCGGCAGGCGCTCGATCAGCGCTTCCTGCGCCGCCAGATCGACCACGGTGAACAGGCTGCCGTCGTCCTTCTGATTGCGCTTCGCAGTCAGGAAGCGCGGCATGATCACTTCGCGGGCAACGCTGCGGGCGGTGTCAACGATGCGTATCAGTTCAGGGGTGCTCATGTCGGATCAGTCCTGGCGCCATTGGATTGAACGGCCGGCATCGCTGCGCGGGCGGCGGGAAGATGATGCAGGAAAGTCGCCGAACGCGCACCGGATGAGCCGCGACGGCTCGCTGTCGGCTGGTCGCGTGGTTGCCGCTCGCGGCAACCACGGACAGCGCGCGCCATGGCAGTATCGCCCGCAGACGATTGCCGGATCGGATTCCGGCGATGCCGCACGGCGATGCGCGATGCGCAAGCGGTACCGGATTGCAGGCGGAGGCGGCGTGCTGACCATGGCGTCCTGATGGGTTGTCATGCCACGAAATTCGCATGACTTCGATGTTCTTGCAGTGCACAAATCATAACACGATGATTCCACGCTTCTTTTGTTCTCTGCCGGCAGATACGTCCGGATCGATGGAACTGCCCCCTGCGGTCGCTCACCACGTGGAGCGCGTGCTGCGGCTTGATGACGGCGATCGGCTGACGCTGTTCGACGGGCGTGGCGGCGAAATCAATGCCCGCCTGCAGCGGGCCGGACGCTCGCTGCGGGCGGTGCTTGGTGAACGCAGCGAGCCGGTGCGGGAATCGCCGTTACAGATCACCTTGCTGCAGTGTCTTGCTGCGTCGGACAAGATGGACTGGATCGTACAGAAGGCCGTTGAACTCGGTGTCGCGCGCGTGCAACCGCTGGCCAGCCGTCGTGCGGTGCTGAAGCTGAGCGGGGATCGCGCGCAGCGGCGGATGGAGCACTGGCAGCAGATCGCCGTGTCGGCCTGTGAGCAATGTGGCCGCAACCGGGTGCCGGAGGTATTGCCCATCGTGTCGCTGCCACAGGCTCTGGCGGCGGTCGAGCCCGCTGCGCGGCGGCTGGTGCTGCATCCGGACGGCGGGGTGCCGCTGCGCGAAGCCGGCCTGCAGTCGGCGCAGCCGATCAGCCTGCTGATCGGTCCGGAAGGTGGCTTTGATCCGGAAGAACTCGCGGCTGCGCGGCACGGCGGATTCACTCCGGTGACGCTGGGCCCGCGCGTACTGCGTACCGAAACGGCCGGTGTGGCCGTCATGGCGGCGCTGAATGTGCTGCTGGGAGATTACTGATGTTCGATCGATTGCCTGAACCGGTACCGCTGGACGGTGACCGCCTGGATCGCGCGATCGCGCGCTTGCGTGCCGATCTGCTCGACGCCCAGTATTCCGTGCTCGAACAGGGCAGGGCGCCGGTCGTCGTACTGATCGCCGGTGTCGCCGGCGCCGGCAAGGGCGTGCTGGTCAATACGCTGAACGAGTGGATGGACCCCCGGCACATCCGCACCTGTGCCTACGGGCCGCGTAACGAGGCGGAGCGGCAACGGCCTCATATGTGGCGCTACTGGCAGGCGCTGCCCCAGCGCGGCCGGACGTCCATCATTTTCGAAGGCTGGTACAGCGAAGCCATCCACGCACGGGTCGAACGCCGCATGAAGCGGCGCGCCTTCGAGCATTCGCTGCACGAGATCCGGCGCTTCGAGCACATGCTGGCGATGGAGGGGGCCGTGGTGCTGAAGTTCTGGCTGCACCTGGACGCGGGCGAGCAGCGCGCGCGTTTCCGGTCGCTGGAACGCAACAAGGCGACGCGCTGGCGCGTCACGTCGAACGACTGGCATGAGCACCGCCGGCACAAGCGCCTGTGCAAGGTCGCCGCGGAAGCCATCAGCGGGTCCGACGCGCCCCATGCGCGCTGGCATCTCGTTGATGCGCGTGATGCCGATCACTGTGAACTGACGGTCGGGCGGACGCTGCTGCGGGCACTGCGCGCCGCGACGTCCGTTCGCCCTGCTGCGCCAGCGCCGGCGCTGCCACCGGCCGGCGTGGCGGGCACGCCGGCGCCGCTCGAGGCGGTGCGCGCCGACAAGCCGATGACCAAGGCGCAGTACGAACCGGAACTGGAGGCGCTGCAGGGGCGGCTCAACATGCTGCTGCGCGACGAAAAATTCGCGCATCGTTCGCTTGCGGTCGTGTTCGAGGGCATGGACGCGGCCGGCAAGGGCGGCTCGATACGCCGGATCACGCGTGCGCTCGATGCGCGTCATTACAGCGTGCACCCGGTCTCCGCGCCGTCGGAGCATGAACGCAGCTATCCGTGGCTGTGGCGATTCTGGCGCGACGTGCCGCACGATGGCAGCGTCGCGCTGTTCGACCGTTCCTGGTACGGCCGCGTGCTGGTCGAGCGGGTCGAGGGCTTCGCTGCTGAAGCGGACTGGCAGCGCGCCTACGACGAAATCAACGCGTTCGAGCAGGAGTGGGCCGAACACGGCGTGATTGTCTGCAAGTTCTGGCTTGAGGTCAGTACGGACGAGCAGTTGCGGCGCTTCAACGAACGCAGTCGTACCCGCTTCAAGCGCTTCAAGATCACGCCGGACGACTGGCGCAATCGCGAGAAGTGGGCGCAGTACGTGCCGGCCGTGCAAGACATGCTCGCGCGCACGCACACTGAAATGTCGCCCTGGCAGGTGGTCTGGTCCGACGACAAGTACCGCGCCCGTCTCGCCATTCTCGGCGAACTGTGCGCAAGGCTGGAGTCCGCATTGGGATGAGCCGCTTGCCGAACGTCCCGCTCGGATAGAATCGCCGCATTACGCGACCGGAAAAAGCATGTACGCAGATCCAGACTCGCCGCGCTTCGTGGCGTGGGTGCGCAGCGCAGCGCCCTATATTCACGCTTTTGGCGGACGCACGTTCGTCATCGCCGTCGGCGGAGAGGTATTGCAGGGGCCCGTCGCCAACTCGCTGGTCCAGGACTGCAATCTGCTTGCCGCGCTCGGAATCAAGCTGGTGCTGGTGGTGGGAGCGCGTCCGCAGATCGAGGAAGAGCTGGCTGCCCGCGGTCTGGCGCCGCGCTATCACAAGGGTTTGCGCGTGACGGATGGGCCGGCGATGGACTGCGTGAAGCGCGCGAACGGCGCGATCCGCATCGACGTCGAGGCGCTGTTCTCGCAGGGGCTGCCCAATACGCCGATGGCGGGCAGCACGATCGAGGTTGCTTCGGGCAACTTCCTGACGGCGCGCCCGATCGGCGTGCTCGACGGCATCGATCACGGCTACTCCGGCACGGTGCGCAAGGTCGACGTCGATGCGCTCAACGATGCGCTGGCCGACAGCGACATCGTGCTGATGCAGCCCTATGGCTACTCGCTGACCGGCGAGGTGTTCAACCTGAGCATGGAAGAAGTGGCCGAATCGGTGGCCATCGCGCTGCAGGCGACCAAACTCATCTACCTGTGCGATGCGCCCGGCATCGTCGACGAGGCGGGGGATCTGGTGCCCGAACTGACGGCGGATGAAGCGATGCAGTGGCTCAAGGCGGGGCGCGGCATCACGGAGGATCTCGGCCTCTACCTGCCGCGTGCGATTCGCGCGGTGAAACTGGGTGTGGCCCGTGCGCACATGATCGACCGCGATCTCGATGGCGCGTTGCTGCTCGAGTTCTTCACGACCCAGGGGGTCGGCAGCGTCATTTCGCGCGAGCGCCTGGCGTTGATGCGCCACGCGCGCATGGATGACGTGCCGGCCATCGCCGGCCTCATCGCACCGCTGGAGGCGGACGGCACGCTGGTGAGCCGCGGCCGCGAACGGCTGGAGCGCGAGATCGAGCGGTTCAGCGTGCTGGAACACGACGAGGTCATCATGGGATGCGCGGCCTTCTATCCCTACGCCGAGGACGAAATGGCGGAACTGGCCTGTCTTGCCGTGATGCACGAATATCGCCGTCACGGCTATGGCGAACAGATACTGAGTTACGTCGAGGAGCGTGCCAGGACGGAGAAGATGAAGCGCCTGTTCGTGCTCACGACTGTCACGGCACACTGGTTCGTCGAACGTGGCTTCGTCGAAGCGGGTATTGATGCGCTGCCCCGCGTCAAGCGTGAAACCTACAATCCGCAACGGCGCAGCAAGGTTCTGGTGAAAGTACTTTGATCACTTCGGCAAGGGATTGACATGTTGCGCACCCTGTCCAGCCGTATCGGCGAACTGCAGGGACGACGCCTCGTCGCGGCCGTGTTGCTCGCTGCCGTGCTGGTCGGTGCGCTGTTGCTCGCCCATCAGCTGGTGGCGGATCGCCTCGTTTCGCGTGAATCGATGCGCATGGAGTATCTGGCGTCCGCCATGCAGACGCGATTGTCGGAGGTCGTCGTGCGCGAGCCGGGACGCCTCGTGCCGGAAGTGGCGGCACTCCGGCGACTGGGCGACCTGTCCTATATCGAAGTGCGCGACGAGGCGGGACGCGTGCTGGTTGCCGACGGCGGTCCGGCCATGCTCGGCCTGCCGCACGAGTCCATCCGGCAGGGCCTCCAATCGGCTCGCCATCATTACGATTTCCGCGTCGAGCTCGGGTTGCCCGGGCGCGGCACGGCAGTCGGGTCGGTCCGTGCCAGTGCCGACCTCGGCGACCTTGCGGCGACGCTGACGCTGTTGCGCGAGGCGTTCTTCGGCCTGGCGCTGCTGGCGCTGGTGCTGCATGTGCTGCTCACGCGCTGGGTGCTCGGTGGTGTGCTGCGCGGCGTGACCGCCATCGAAACCCGTGCCGTTGCGCTGCGGCGTGCCGAGGCGGTTGACCCGTTGCCGGTGCAGGGCGACGACGCGCTGGCCCGGCTCACGCGGGCCTTCAACCAGATGGTGCAGGCGCTGGAAGAGCGGGTGACCGCACTGCGCAAGAGCGAGGCCCGGTTCCACGCGATCGCCGACTTCACCTTCGGAGTCGAAGCGTGGTTCAGTCCGCAGGGGCGGCTCATCTGGGTGAACCGTTCGATCGAGCGCGTGACTGGCCACAGTCCGCTCGATTGCCTGCTCAGCGAGGATCTGGCGGGCATGCTGATCCACGAGAAGGATCGCAAGATATTCGCTGCCCGCGCGAGCGATGCGCTGGCCGGCGCAAGTGGCGAAAATTTCGAGGTACGCCTGCTGCGGCGGGACGGCGGCATCGTCTGGGTCGCGCTGAACTGGCAACCGATCTATGACGAAGTCGGCGTGTGTCTCGGTGTGCGCGTCTCGGCTGACGACATCCAGAGCCGGAAGGAAGCCGAGCTCAAGCTGCTCGACACCGTGACCGCGTTGCGCCGCGAGCAGGGCTTGCGCGACTACTACCTCACGCGCAGCGAGGAGGAGCGCTCGAGGCTCGAGGCGCTGCTCGATCTGATCAAGCTGGGTGTGCTGTTCGTCGACCGGGATGGCCGGGCGCAACACGCGAACCGGATGCTGAAGACGATATGGGGACTCGGTGCGGACGAAAATCTGTCCGGCATGCGCGACACGGTGCTGATCGACCGGACGGCCGCGTTGCGCGCCGACGAGGGCACCTATCGAGAACAGGTCAAGCAGGTGCTTTCCACGCGTGCGCCGACCGACCCGCAGGACATTCCCTTGCGGGACGGGCGCATCATCCGTGAACAGTCGGCGCTCGTGCCGTCCGCCACCGCCGGGCGCTTTCTCGGACGGGTCTGGATCTACGAAGACATTACCGCTGAGCGTCGTGCGGCCGAGGCGCTGGTGCAGATCGCGGAACGCGATCCACTGACGAATCTGTACAACCGCCGGCGTTTCCACGAAGAACTTGAACGCATGATTGCCGAAGCGGCGCGCCGCAATACGAAGCTCGGCCTGTTGCTGTTCGATCTCGACGGTTTCAAGCCGGTCAACGACAAGCACGGGCATCAGGCCGGCGACGAGGTGCTCGTGACGCTGGCGCGTGAAGTCGGCGCGGTGGTCCGGCGCAACGAAATGTTCTTCCGGCTCGGCGGTGACGAGTTCGGCGTGCTCGCCCCCGACACCGACGAACCCGCCCTGACCGGACTCGCTCGCCGCATCGGCGAACGGGTCGAAGGCATGGAATTCTGTTTCGACGGGGTGGCAGCACGGGTCACGACGAGCACCGGCATCGGCATCTATCCGGTCCATGCCGCAAGTGGCGAGGAGTTGCTCGGCGCCGCCGATGCCGCGATGTACGACGCCAAGAATGGCGGCAAGAACGCCTTCCGCATGTATGCGCGGCAGCGCGGCGCATAGCATCTAAAATACAGGGTCTTTGACCGCTTACAGGAGTTGCAGCATGGCACGCATGGTTCAATGCATCAAATTGGGACGGGAAGCCGAAGGGCTCGATTTTCCGCCGGTTCCCGGCCCGCTTGGCGCGCGGATTTTCGAATCCGTGTCCAAGGACGCCTGGCAGCAGTGGATGAAACTCCAGACCATGCTGATCAACGAAAATCGACTGAGCCTGATGGACCCGCGTGCGCGCAAGTATCTGGCAGAACAGATGGAAAAACACTTTTTCGGCGAAGGGGCCGATCAGGTGTCGGGCTTTGTTCCGCCCGCAGCGTGACCGCCCGACAGTAATTCACGGTAAGTCCTTGCTGGTACGTGATAATTTCCCATCATGACAGTTTCGACCCGCCTATCCAGCGTGCTTCACGGTTCGCGCTGCTGCCCGTATTGCCTGAGCCGGAACACGAAAGACTCGAACTGGAAGAGCTCGGGCGAACGCAGTGGCCGCTTCTGGCTCAAGCCGGTGCGCTGCCGCAACTGCCACAAGCGTTTCGTCAGATTCCGCCGCGTTCCACTGGCGGCGCTTGGCGGTGCGCTGGCGCTCGGCCTGCTGTCGCTGATGGTCGTCGTGGGTTCGGGCGTGGAAACGCGCAACCGCAGTGAGCACGAGCGTTTGCTGGCGGAACTCGAACCGATGGAAGCCGAGCGCCTGCGGGCCGAGACGGGTGATGCCGAGGCGCAGTACGCCTATGCCATGATGCTGTCGGCAGCGGGTACCAGCGAGCGTGAAGACCTGGCGGAATCAATCCGGTGGCTCGAGAAGGCTGCGGCGCAGGGGCACTCCCGGGCGCAATACGAACTTGCGCTGGCTTTCAAGCTGGGGCGGGGCACGTTGCAGGACTACGCCGCTGCGGGACGATGGTTCACCAGCGCCGCCCGACAGGGCCACGTCAGCGCGCAGTACCACATGGGCCGCCTGCATCGCATCGGTGAGGGTGTGGACCTTGATCTGGTGCGCGCGTATGCATGGTTCAACCGCGCAGCGGCACAGGGACATGGCGCGGCGCGCGGCGCGCGCGACGAGATCGCTGCGTCGCTGAAGCCTGAACAGCTGGCGGAGGCCCAGGCGCTTTCGAAGGACATGGACGCGCCCGTAGCCGCCCTGGGTGCGAATCTCAAAGCAGCGACGGCCAGTGGCGATGACACCGGGGTGCCAGCCCCGGTCGCTTCGGGAGATTGACGGGCGGTAAGGCGGCGCGGAATCAGTCGTCCGCTGCGGCGGCTTCCATTGCGGCCAGCCCGGCGTGGCGGATGTCGGTGCCCTTGACCATGAACACCACGTATTGCGCCATGTTCTTCGAGTGGTCGCCGATGCGTTCGATGGCCTTTGCGATGAACACCATGTCCAGCCCGCACGAGATGGTGCGCGGATCTTCCATCATGAAGGTGATGAGCTGGCGCATGATGGACTTGAATTCCGCATCGACTTCGCGGTCCTGGCGCACCACTTCGGTGGCGCTGACCAGATCCATGCGGGCCAGCGCGTCCAGCGTGCGGCGCAGCATGTCGACCGCCATCGACGCGGCGTGGCGCAGTTCCACGCGCGGCGCGAATATCGCATCCGATTCGAGGATGTGACGGCCCATCTTTGCGATCTTCTTGGCTTCGTCGCCGATGCGCTCCAGATCGGTGATCGTTTTCACCATCGACATGATGACGCGCAGGTCGCTCGCCGCCGGCTGCCGTTTCGCGATGAGATGGTTGCACGCGTCATCCATCTCGATCTCCATCGCATTGACCTTCTTGTCATTGGCGATGACTTCTTCGAGCAGTGGCAGGTTGCGTTCGATCACGCCACGCATGGCGTGCTCGATCTGTTGTTCGATCAGGCCGCCCATCTGCAGCAGGCCGGTGCGCACGCCTTCCAGTTCGTGGTCGTAGCGCTTGGAAATGTGATCGCTCATGTCAGTCGCGTCCGGAGATGTACAACATGTTCAGAGTGCCGCCGCCCATGGTCGTTCAACCGCGCAGCGTGCGAACGCCTTCAGCCGACGATACCAGTGCGATGTCGGCGCGCCGGCGTGCGAACAGTCCGTTGGTCACGGAGCCGGTCAGGTGGTCGAGTTCGCTTTCGAATGCCACCGGGTCGCTGATTTTCAGACCGCTCACGTCCAGAATGACGTTTCCATTGTCGGTGACGAAACCGTCACGGATTTTCGGCACGCCGCCAAGTGCTGACAGCGCGCGCGCGACGAGTGCCGCAGCCATCGGGATGACCTCGATCGGCAGCGGGAAGCGCCCGAGCACGTCGACGCACTTCGAATCGTCGGCGATGCATACGAAGCAGTCAGACGCCGCCGCGACGATTTTCTCGCGGGTCAGTGCGCCGCCGCCGCCCTTGATCAGGTGCAGGCCCGGATCGATCTCGTCGGCGCCGTCGATATAGACCGGGATGCGCCGTCCGGAGGCGATCACGTCGTCCAGGGCCAGCACCGGAATGCCGTGGCCCCGCAGCCGCGCGGCCGACGCCTCGGAACTCGCGATCGCGCCTGCCACCTGAATCTTCTCCGCAGCCAGCAAATCGATGAAGTGGTTCGCGGTGGAGCCGGTCCCGACGCCGAGAAGGGCTCCTTCAACCACGTGCGGCAGGGCGGCGCGGGCAACCGCAATCTTCAATTCATCGGGTGTCATTTCGGATCATCTTCCATGTGTCATCCGGCCGGATCGTCGCGGTGGACGAGGGCCTTGTAGGCGAGGTGAGGCAACAGCTGATGCAGCGGCATTCTAAGCCAGTGGCTGCGCGCATAGAGCATCTGCCGGCGCACGCGGCGCCAGACCGAGTCGCTGCTCGGATGTTGCGGGTACATCGCGGCGTCGATCAGGTGATCGCTCAGCGCTCCGTTCCATCGGGATGACAGGCGGCGCTCGCACTCGTTGCGCAGGCTTTCGGGAATCCGGGTGCCGAAGACGCGGTGTGCGAAGTGCACCGCCAGCAGCACCGGGTACTCGAGTTGCTGGGTGCGTGCGCGTGGCAGCAACGCTTCCTGGAATGCCGGATCCGCGGACAGCTCGCTCAGCAGGGCATGCAGGTCGTACAGATCGCGCAGTCCCTTCTGCAGCTCACCGAAAAAAAGGTGGCAGGCCGAGTGCATCACCATGTCGACCGGGGACAGCACGTGGAATACATCCGGGCAGCCGTCAATGCGCACCGGGCGCGCGTCGGCGATGAGCTGCGCCGCATCCGGATGGTGGCCGGATGTCGGCGGCACGATCGTATGGTGCAGATCGATTACCGTGCCGCGCGAGCGATGTTCGATCGGCGGCAGTTCGTGCATCCACTCCCGGTAGTAGCGCTGGTCATACGCATTCAGGTGGGTCGGCAGCCAGCCGCGGCGATAGAGCGCGCTTTCGGCCGCGTTCAGCACGTCCTTCGCGACCATCAGGTCGATGTCATTGAATACACGGGACCGCCCGGCGGGCAAGTCGGCGGCCGCATACGCGGCCCCCTTGAGCAGCAGCACCGGCTGGCCGATGTCCTGCAGCGCCTCGCCGATGACCGCGAGTTCATTCAACAGCGATGACTTGTGCAGCGCCGCCATGCGCAATGCGGCGTCCAGATGAAAGCGCACGGCGGCAGGCACGCGCTCGAGGCGGTCGCTGGCGCCCAGCACCTCGGCCACCTGGCCGAGCATGTCGCTGGTGCGGGCCTGTCCGATCAGGGCTTCCCAGTCGTGCGCGGTGAAGCTGTCACTGAATGACGGGTTGGCGAGCGTTCTCGCCAGGTGCGTGTCCGTGTGTCGACTCATGGTGTGATCGGTTGGCGTGCCGCCGGCCCGACGCGCCGGGCGCGGTTCAGGCGGGACGCGCGCAGAGTGCTTCGAGTGTCGGCACGATCTGGTCCAGGGACCCGTAGCGCGCAGTGTAACCGTCGCAGGCATCCACCAGCCGGGCCATCGCTTCAAACCCGGTCGCACCGAGGCGCGGATAGTTGAACGCATTGCCGACCAGTTGCATGAAGGTCTGTGCCCGGCCCATGGCTTCCACTTCGCATGCGCTGCCGGCACCGAACTTGGGAAACAGTATCCAGCGTGGTTGCACGGTGGCCAGCGCGGCGTCGACGCTGGCCCGGGGCGGTCGCATGTGCGCGACGGTTCCCTTGGCGGTGTCGTGCGCGACCGGGCCCATGACGATTTCGCCGGGCAGGCGGCGCACCACATCGATGGACTGGTTCTTCAGGCTGATCGGTCTTGGCAGCGGCGTGAGCAAGCCATCTTCGAGACCGACCAGCGCCAGTTCGTCCGACAGCAGCCGCCAGCCTTTCAGCGCAAGCCCGGCGCACAGGGTGCTCTTTCCGGAACCGGGAGGTGCAGCCATGATGAGACCGGCACCGTTTCGCTCAAGAACGGCCGCATGGATGATGAGGTAGTGCTGAGCGTGGTTCGTGAACACCCAGTTCAGGCCCCATTCCAGCATTGCGACGGCCTGCTGGCCGGGAAGCGGCTTGAACGGCTGCATGCCTTCGAAGCGGAACACGACCTGCGGGCGGACAAACCGGCGCAGGCCGCCGGTCCCGGTCAGCTCGACCGGAAAGTCACAGAAGTCGTCGTCGCCGGCGACCGGATAGTCGCCGTAAAGAGTTTCGATGCCGCGCGCCAGCGGGCGCAGGTCGGAGCGTATGCCTGCGACGAAACGGCCGAAGCGCAGGCGCAGGCCGGCGTCGCTGTGCAAGCGTGCTTCCACTTCGCCGGTCGAAAGATCGGCCAGTGTCTGGACGGCATCAGCGGGCATCTGAAGAGGGGGCACGCGGAGCGGTTGTGTCAGCCTGCGCGGCGAACGATGCCATGGTCGGCAAGCGCCGACAGCAGCGCCCCCATTTCCTGCGCGTCGGTTCCGGCGCCTGCGCTGAGCTCACGGGTGCCGGTCGGTGCTTTCATGAGGACAGTCACGACGCCGCCGGCGATTGCCGACAGCATCGTTGTGGTCGATTCGCGCGCATTGAAGACGACGCTGCCGTCAGGCCAGTTGCGTATCGAAATGGCGTCGGGCGTCACGAGCGCCCACTGGCTGTCCGGCACGAATCAGCCGGCGGCGCCGTTGCACCACGTGCCGGATGCGTAGACATCAACGCGATCCTTGAACGCATTGAGCGAATTCACGCCGCCGCCGAACGCGGTCTGGAACTCGGAAATGACGCTTGCGGGCGATTGCATGCCGATGACCGGGTAGCGGCTGCCGTAGAACTGCGCATTGAGCAGCGCGGCGACAGCGTGGAAGGCGACCGTCTTCATCGCGTTGACCTTGCTGGTCGGGCACCAACCGCCAGACATGCTCTTGTCGTAGACGGTGACGGCCTTGTCGATCGCGTTCTTCAGCGTGTTGTTCGCAGCCGGCTTGAAGAAATTGACGCCGAATACCTGGTTGAAGTATTGGCCCTGGGCATAGGTCAGCGGAATGAAATCCGGGTTGGTCCAGACGGACGTGCCGTTCGAATTGCCCCAGAATCCGGGGCTGCAGCCGCAGGGGCGCGGCGCGCCTTCGCGGGACAGGTTGCCGGAAGCGAGTTCCGAACCCGTGCAGGTGCCCCAGGTACTGGTACCGAAAGCGGAACGACTGGCAATGGACAGCAGTACGCCCGCACCCGCAGCACCTCCACGGGTGATGCGGCGACGCGCGGCGTCGACCTGATCCTGCTGCGGCGTTGCAGCGTCCGGGTTTGAGAGGTTGTCGTGCTCGTTCATGTGCTGTTCACCGAAATGGCAGATTCGACCCGGATGTTAGCGCGCCTGCGGCACGGGGTGCGCCGACTGCTTCACGCGTGCGCTCAACTGCACCGTTCGATTCAGGGGTTGTCACAATATACGGAGTTCAAGCAATAAACGCGCCGACTGGTGTTTTTGAACCTAACTACATGATGTAATTGTTTTTATATTATTTTATCAATTCGTCGGAATGCGGATTCGAGGCCAACTGTAAATTTTGCCGACGACGCACCGGTTGCCTGGCCGCCATCGGCCGGGCAACCGGTGCAGGCGTGTTCAGCGCCGCGTCGGCGGCAGATCCGTGCAGCTGCCTTCGGCGATTTCGGCGGCAAGGCCGATGGATTCACCCAGTGTCGGATGCGGATGGATGGTGCGGCCGATATCGACGGCGTCGGCGCCCATTTCGATGGCGAGCGCGATCTCTCCGATCATGTCCCCGGCCGCCGTGCCGACGATGCCGCCGCCGACGATGCGATGGCTTTCCTCGTCGAACAGCAGCTTGGTGAAGCCCTCGTCACGCCCGTTGGCAATCGCGCGGCCGCTGGCCGCCCAAGGGAATTTGCCCACCTTCACGGCGTGCCCGGCGGCCTTCGCTTCGTCCTCGGTCAATCCGACCCATGCGACTTCCGGGTCGGTGTAGGCGACCGACGGAATGACCGTGGCGTCGAAGTGACGCTTGTGGCCGGCGATGACTTCGGCCGCGACGTGGCCTTCATGCACCGCCTTGTGCGCCAGCATCGGCTGGCCGACGATGTCGCCGATGGCATGGATGTGCGCGACGTTCGTGCGCATCTGGCTGTCGACCGCAATGAAGCCACGCTCATTGACCACGATGCCGGCGGCCTGTGCGTCGAGCAACCGGCCGTTCGGCGTGCGGCCCACGGCAACCAGCACACGGTCATAGACCTGCGGCTGGGCGGGTGCCTTGGCGCCTTCGAAACTGACCCGGATGCCGTCCGACACCGCTTCCGCGCCGGTCACCCGGGTGTTCAGCATGACCGTGTCGAAGCGGCGCGCGTTGAATTTTTCCCACACCTTCGCCAGATCGCGGTCGGCACCCTGCATCAGTCCGCCGGTCATTTCGACGATGTCGATGCGGCTGCCCAGTGTCGAGTAGACGGTGGCCATTTCCAGACCGATGATGCCGCCGCCGATGACCAGCATGCGCGTCGGGATGCCGGACAGTTCAAGTGCGCCGGTGGAGTCGACCACGCGCGGATCGTCCGGCATGAAGGGCAGCTTGACCGCCTGGCTGCCGGCCGCGACGATGCAGTGGCCGAACTTCACCGTCTTCGTGTCACCGGTTGTCGCGCAGCCGTCCCCTGCCGTCAGCGCCACCTCGGCGTGGTGCGGGTCGAGGAAGCGGGCGACGCCGCGCACCACCTTCACCTTGCGCGCCTTCGCCATGCCGGCGAGGCCTCCGGTGAGCTTGCCGACCACCTTCTCCTTCCAGCCGCGCAGCGCATCCACGTCGATCTCGCGCGCGCCGAACTTCACGCCATGCGCTGCCAGCGCTTCGGCCTCGTCGGCGACGGCGGCGACGTGCAGCAGCGCCTTGGACGGAATGCAGCCGACGTTCAGACAGACGCCGCCAAGCGTCGCGTAGCGTTCGACGAGAATGACGTCCAGTCCCAGGTCGGCCGCGCGGAACGCGGCTGAATAGCCGCCGGGACCGCCGCCGATCACCAGCACTGCGCAGCTCTCATCCACGGCCGATGGTGCGCTGCCGGTTGCAGGCGCGGGTGCCGTCACCGGTGCGGTCAGCGCGGGCGCGCTGGCTGTTGTCGGCGCCCCGGCTGCAGCGACCGTGTCGTCCGCAGCTTCCATCGTCAACACGACGTCGCCTTCCGACACGCGGTCGCCGACTTTCACCTTCAGTTCGACGATGCGTCCGCCAGCCGGCGCCGGGATGTCCATCGTGGCCTTGTCGGATTCGAGCGACATCAGCGGCGCGTCGGCCGCGACGACGTCGCCCGGCTTGACCATGATTTCGATGACCGGCACCTGGCTGAAGTCGCCGATGTCGGGGATTTTTACAGTATTCAGTGTCATGAAGTGGCCCTTACATCAGTACGCGGCGCATGTCGGCCAGCAAGGTGGCGACATGGGCGTTGAAGCGCGTGGCGGAAGCGCCGTCGACGACGCGGTGATCCGCCGTCAGCGACAGCGGCAGGATGAGGCGCGGCTGGAAACCTGAACCATCCCATACCGGCTTCATCGTCGTGCGGCTCACGCCGAGGATGGCGACCTCGGGCGCATTGATGATGGGGGCGAAGCCGGTACCGCCAAGCCCGCCGACGCTGGAAATCGTGAAGCATGCCCCCTGCATTTCCGCAGCGGACAGCTTGCCGTCACGTGCCTTGGCCGCCAGTTCGCCGCATTCCGCCGCGAGCTGTGCGACACCCTTGCCGTCGGCGTCGCGGATGACCGGCACCACCAGACCGCCCGGCGTGTCGGCCGCGAAGCCGATGTGGCAGTACTGCTTCAGGATGAGCGCCGGTTCATCCGCCTGCAGGTCGATCGACGAATTGAATTCCGGAAACTTCTTCAGCGCCGAACACACGGCCTTGATGATGAAAGCCAGCATCGTCAGTTTCACGCCCGATTTGGCCTGCTCCGCATTGATCTGCTGGCGGAAGGCCTCGAGATCGGTGACGTCGGCGTCCTCGTGATACGTGACGGCGGGAATCATCACCCAGTTGCGCGACAGGTTGGCGGCGCTCAGTTTGCGGATGCGCGACAGCGGCTTGCGCTCGACGGCGCCGAACTTCGTGAAATCGACCTTGGGCCAGGGCAGCAGATCAAGGCCGGTGCCGCCGCCGGATGCGCCGCCCGATGAAGCGGGTGCCTGCAGCGCGCCCTTGACGAAGGCATTGATGTCCTCGCGCGTGATCCGGTTCTTGGGGCCGCTCGCCGGCACGCGCGCGAGATCGACGCCGAGCTCGCGAGCGTAGGCGCGCATCGACGGGCTCGCATGAGGGCGGCGCCCGTCCTGCACGGGCGCGGCGGCGGCGCGCACGGGTGGCTCGACCGCTGTCGCCGCGACCGCTGCAACGGCGGCCGGTGTGGCCGCAGGCGCCGCGGGGGCCGGTGCGGCGGCGTTTGTTGCCGCAGGGACAGCCGCCGGAGCGGCCTCGGAAGATGCGGCAGCCGGTTCCATGGTGCCTATCGTCGCGCCTTGCGACACGCGGTCGCCGACCTTCACGGTGATCTGGCCGATCACGCCGGCGACCGGCGCCGGAATGTCCATCGTGGCCTTGTCGGATTCCAGCGTCACCAGAGGGGCGTCGGCTTCGACGCGGTCACCGCTCTTCACCAGAACTTCGATGACGGGGACGTCGGCGAAGTCGCCGATGTCGGGTACTTCGATATTGATTGTGCTCATTTCAGCCTCGCAGTTTCATGTGCGACCGCGCGTGCGCGCGGTTCGGGCGGACGGGGCGAGGCGGGCGACGCGGCGCGCCGGCAGTGGCAGCGTCGCGCGCCTCGCGGGCATCGGCGGTGTCAGACGCTCAACGGGTTCGGCTTCGACACGTCCAGACCGTAGCGCGTGATGGCCTCCGCCACGCGCGCACGGTCCAGCGTGCCTTCGTCCGCCAGCGACTTCAGTGCTGCCACCGTCACCCAGTTCCGGTCCACCTCGAAGTGCGCGCGCAGTGCCGCGCGCGTGTCCGAGCGGCCGAAGCCGTCCGTCCCGAGTACGACATAGCGGCGCGGCACATAGCCGCGGATCTGTTCGGCGAACAGGCGCACGTAGTCGGTAGCCGCGATGACCGGGCCGCGTGTGTCGCGCAGGCAGGTCTCGACGTGCGACACGCGCGGCGTCTCCTGCGGATTGAGCAGGTTCCAGCGCGCGCAGTCGGCACCGTTGCGTGCCAGCTCGGTGAAGCTCGGGCAGGACCACAGGTCCGCCTCGACGCCCCAGTCCGCCTTCAGCATTTCGGCCGCTGCGATGACTTCGCGGAAGATGGTGCCGCTGCCGGCGAGCTGCACGCGCGGGCCGTTGGACGACGCCCCGCGGCGGAACAGGTACATGCCTTTGAGGATGTCGGCCTCGGCGCCTTCGGGCATCGCCGGGTGTTCGTAGTTCTCGTTCATCACCGTCAGGTAATAGAACACGTCCTCCTGTTCGGCCATCATGCGGCGCAGGCCGTCCTGCACGATGACGGCGACTTCGTAGGAGAAGGTCGGGTCGTAGCTGATGCAGTTCGGCACCGCGCCCGACCACAGGTGGGAATGGCCGTCCTCGTGCTGCAGGCCTTCGCCGTTGAGCGTGGTGCGCCCGGCCGTGCCGCCGACCAGGAAGCCGCGCGAGCGCTGGTCGCCGGCGGCCCAGATCAGGTCGCCGATGCGCTGGAAGCCGAACATCGAATAGAAGATGTAGATCGGGATCGTCGCCACGCCGTGCACCGAGTAGGCGGTGGCGGCGGCGATCCAGTCGCTCATCGCACCGGCTTCATTGATGCCTTCCTGCAGGATCTGGCCGGTCTTCGATTCCTTGTAGAACATCAGCTGGTCGGCGTCCTGCGGCACGTATTTCTGGCCGTCCTGGTTCCAGATGCCGATCTGGCGGAACATGCCTTCCATGCCGAAGGTGCGCGATTCGTCCGGCACGATGGGCACCACGCGGCGGCCGATGTGCGGGTCGCGCAGCAGGATGTTCATCATGCGCACGAAGGCCATCGTCGTCGACAGTTCGCGCCCGTCGCCCGACGCCTTCAGCAGCGCATCGAAGGCCGACAGCGGCGGAATCTCCAGCGGCTCGGCCTTCTGGCGCCGGCTCGGCAGATAGCCGCCGAGTGCCATGCGGCGTTCGCGCATGTACTGCATTTCCTTCGAGCCTTCGTCGAACTTCAGGTAGGGCAGGCTTTCGAGTTCGTCATCCTTGATCGGCAGGTCGAAGCGGTCACGGAATTTTCGCAGCGATTCGATATCGACCTTCTTCTGCTGGTGCGAAATGTTCTGTGCCTCGCCGGAGCCGCCCATGCCGTAGCCCTTGATCGTCTTCGCGAGAATGACGGTGGGCTGGCCGGTGTGATTGACCGCCGAGTGGTAGGCGGCATACACCTTGTGCGGGTCATGACCGCCGCGGTTCAGGCGGAAGATGTCCTCGTTGCTCCAGTTGGCGACCAGCGCCGCCAGCTCCGGGTACTTGCCGAAGAAATGCTCGCGCACGTAGGCGCCGTCGCGCGACTTCATCGTCTGGTATTCGCCGTCGATGACTTCCATCATGCGCTGCGCGAGCAGGCCGCTCTTGTCCTGCGCGAGCAGCGGATCCCAGTAGCTGCCCCACAGCAGCTTGATGACGTTCCAGCCCGCGCCGCGGAAGTCGCCTTCCAGCTCCTGGATGATCTTGCCGTTGCCGCGCACCGGGCCGTCCAGGCGCTGCAGGTTGCAGTTGACGACGAACACCAGGTTGTCCAGCTTCTCGCGCGCCGCCATCGCCAGTTCGCCCAGCGTTTCCGGTTCGTCGGTTTCGCCGTCGCCGATGAAGCACCACACCTTGCGACCTTCGGTGTTCGCGATGCCCCGGTCCTGCAGATACTTCATGAAGCGCGCCTGATAGATCGCCTGCAGCGGCCCCAGTCCCATGGAGACGGTCGGGAACTGCCAGAAGTCGGGCATCAGCCACGGGTGCGGATAGCTCGACAGGCCTTCGCCACCGACTTCCTGCCGGTACTTGTCCAGTTGCGATTCGCTGATGCGGTCCAGCATGAAGGCGCGGGCATAGATGCCGGGCGCCGAGTGGCCCTGGAAGTAGATCAGGTCGCCGCCGTGGGTGGGGCTCGGCGCGTGCCAGAACCAGTTGAAGCCCACGTCGTACAGCGTCGCGCTGGAGCCGAAACTCGCGATGTGGCCGCCGACGTTCGTGTCACGGTTCGCCCGCAGCACCATCGCCATGGCGTTCCAGCGGATGTAGCTGCGGATGCGGTGTTCGATTTCGTAATCACCGGGCGCCGGCGTCTGCTTGCCGGCCGGGATGGTGTTTACATAGGCGGTGGTCGCCGAGTACGGAAGGTTGATGCCCGCGCGGCGGGCCAGTTCGGTCAGGCGTTCGATCAGGTAGTGGGCGCGTTCTTCGCCGGCGTGTTCGATCACGCCGCGCAGCGCATCGAGCCACTCCTGGGTTTCGACGGCATCGGAATCTGCTGCCAGAAGCGGATTGGGTAAGGCGGACATCCAGGTTTTCTCCTCTTGTAGTATGAGCCGCTCAAATCACGCGTCGCGATGCGCGACCGCCCGGGGCATGGCCCCCGATCGGTCGGCAAGCGTTCAGCGCGAGCGTACGGCTCGTCCGAGGCGCCTGTCCGTCTGCGCATGGTTGATGCATGGTGTCAGCGGTTCTCAGTAAGCAGCGGGTAGCTGCCATGGCAGCGTTGCACGCAGGGATCGCCCGCGTGAACGTGGCGTCATTATGGACAGAGCGCAGCCGGGCTGCCAGTGGTGGATAACCGAAACGGCTGCCCGCACGAAAAAAGCGGGTCACCCCGAGGCCGAGGTGCCCGCAACCGAGGAGAGTGCCCTGTCCTGGAGCGCGTGCGCACGCGTTTTCCCGGACGGGTTTGCGCGTGGCGACGATCAGGGCGCAGGATCGCTGCGCCCGCTCCTTATCCGTGCTGTATGTAGGCCACGTGGGTTTCCGTGTACTCGTACAGTCCGTGCTTTCCGTCGGCGCCGCCGATACCCGACTTGCGCCGACCGGCATGAAAGCCCTGCATCGCTTCGAAGTTCTCTCGATTGACATACGTTTCCCCGAACTGCAGGTCGCGAATGCCGTGCATCGCCGCGTTCAGGTCGCGTGTGTAGAGCGAGGACGTGAGGCCGTATTCGGAATCGTTGGCGAAGGCCACCGCTTCGTCCAGGCTGTCGACCAGCTGCACCGGCAGCACCGGGCCGAAGATTTCGCGGCGCATGATTTCCATGTCGGGACGGCAGTTGATGATCACCGTCGGTTCGTAGTGGTGACCCGACGGCTGATCGGCGATCTGGCCGCCCAGCACGACCTGCGCGCCGTCGCTGCGTGCCCGCTCGACCATGGCCGCGACCTTGTCGAGGCCTTCCTTGTTCACCAGCGGGCCCATGTCGACGCGCGGGTCGGCGATCGGGTCGCCGTAGCGCGTGGCCGCCATCTTCGCGATGAGCTTGTTGATGAACTCGTCGGCAACCGCCCGGTGTACATAGATGCGCTCGGCGCAGTTGCACACCTGTCCGGTATTGATGACGCGCGACGCCGTGATGGCGGTGGATGCCAGGTCGAGATCGGCGTCGGCGAGCACGATGGCCGGAGCCTTGCCGCCCAGTTCCAGATTCACGCGGGTGATGTTGCGCGCCGCCGCCTGCATGATGCGCGAGCCCGTTTCCACGCTGCCGGTGAAGCTCACCATGTCGATCGCGCGGCTGCCGGTCAGCGCCGCACCGGTGGTTTCACCGCGCCCGCCGACCAGGTTGAACACGCCGCGCGGAAGTTCGGCGGCATGCACCAGCTTCGCGAACATGAACGCGTTCAGCGGTGTTTCCTCGCTCGGCTTGATCACCACGGTGTTGCCGGTCACCAGCGCCGGCGCCATCTTGCGGGCGATCAGGAAAAGCGGGAAGTTCCACGGCAGGATGCCTGCGACGACGCCGACCGGCTTGCGCATCAGGAAGATGCTCTCGCCCGGCCGGTCGCTGGTCAGCACTTCACCTTCGATGCGGCGCGCCCATTCGGCCATGTAGTCGAGATAGTCGGCGGTGAAATCGACCTCGACCCGCGCCAGACCCAGCGTCTTGCCCTGTTCCAGCGTCAGCGTGCGCGCCATGTCCTCGCGGATGTCGCGCAGCCGCGTCGCCACCGCGCGCAGATGGCCGGCGCGCTGGATGGCCGGCAGCTTCGCCCAGCCGGGTTGCGCCGCGCGCGCAGCGGCAATCGCGCGCTCGACTGCCTCGACGCCCGCTTCGGGCACGCTGTCGAGCACTTCGTGGGTGGCGGGATTGAAGACTTCGAAACGCGTACCGCTGCCGGCGTCGTCGAAGCGGCCATCGATATAGTTCATGTGGTTCGCGGTCATGCTCTGCTTCTCCTTGGGGGGTGAATTCTCGGGGCCGGGCCGGGTCAGGCTGCCCGCGTCATGCTTTTTCCGAAGCGCTCGGAGGCGTAGCCGAAGGTCAGGCCGACCAGCCAGGTGAGGCTGACGAACATCACCTTCTCCATCGTGTCGCCGGTGGCGCCGAAGTAGGTCGCTGCGCCGAGGAAGGCGGCCGGCGTGTAGGACAGCGCCGCCACGTCCGCCATCGCCACCAGCACGAAGGCGAGGATGGCTACCAGCACGGCCAGTGCGGGCAGGCTGCCGCCGGCCAGTCCGACCAGATACATCGTGCCGGCCGTCAGGAAGACGCCGGCGAGTGCGGCGCCGACCGACTTGCCGAGCGCGGCGCTTCCGCCACCTGCCGCGAAGAAGGTGGCCCAGGCGACGAAACCTATCCAGGGATTGAGGTTGAGCGTGGGCATGCCGATGCTCAGGCAGACCCAGACGGAGACCAGAAGGGCGATGCTCAGGGCGAGTGCGTGCAGCAGTTTCATGGTGTTGCCTCCTTGTAGGAGGCCGGAGGCGCGCAAAAAGCGCCTCCGGCCGGACTTACCAGACGTAGGCGTACTTGATGTTGATGCTGTTGTTGACCGGGCGGTTTTCGCCGGACATGCCGTGCGAGTAGCGCAGCGCGATCGACTGGTTGCCGTAGTAATGGAACATCACGCCGAGCGAACCATCGAGGCCCCAGGAGTCCCCGGCGCCGTTGCGTCCGCTGATGTGCTCGTAGTCGACACCGGCAAACGGTTCCAGCCAGTCATTGACGCGGTAGCCGAAGCGGTTGTTGGTGTGCCACAGCATGCCCGGGCGCTGGCCGTCGTCACGCCGGCTCTGCGCGACGAAGCCGAGGTCGCCGGTCCACGCGATGCGGTCGCTCAGCGGTGCGTACCACAGCAGGCTGGACAGGTTCTTCCAGTTGGTGTCGCTGACGTCCTTGTCGCCGACCGGAATCTGCAGGAAGGTCTGGAAGCCCAGCGTCGAGCCTTCGGTCGGCTTGTACCAGATGGCTGCGCCGGTGATCGTGTCGCCGAAGCCGCTGATGTGGCGGGTATCGGGATCGGCCGCAGAGCGGTTGCGGATGCCGACTTCCGGCTGGATCACCTCGAACGCGAGGCCGATCTTGCGGTTGAAGTCGGGCGTCCAGAAGCGCACGTATTTCGACAGGCCGACGATGCGCTGCGCACCGTTGCCGTCGCGCCGGTCGCCGTCGTTGTCGAACATGCGGCTGTCGCGCTGCACGGTGGCGTATTGCACGAACACGTTGAAAGGCTGGTCGAAGCTGACCGGCAGGTCGTATTCGTGCGGGCCGATCACGTCGAAGGTGGTCTGCGCCGAAGCCAGTCCGGACAGCAGCGCCAGTGCCGCTCCGGTTACGACATGTTTTGCGGCGCGGGTAGCGGTGTTCTTGTCAGTGTTCTTCATGATGAGTCGTTGTCCTCTTGTGTTTGAGAGCCGGCGCGCGGATCACGTCCGCCGCGCCGCGCGGGATCACTTCGGCAGCTTGAACACCCAGATCACACCGCCCTGGGGAACCGTGGTCTTCTGGTCGAGCACCGCGTTGAACGCACCCTGCATGCGCTCGGCATCGACACCCCAGCCGGCCTGCACCGCGACGTACTGTTCGCCGTCGACCTCGAACGTGGAAGGCACGCCGGTCACGCCCGAGTTGGTCGGGAATTCCCACAGCACCTTGCCGTTGGAGGCGTTGAAGGCGCGGAACTTGCGGTCGTTCGTACCGCCGCCGAACACCAGGTTGCCGCCGGTCGTGAGCAGCGGTCCCCAGTTCATTTCCGGATAGGTGTGGGTCCACACCTTCTTGCCGGTCTTGAGATCCCAGGCCTGCACTTCGCCGATATGCGTCTTCGATTCGGGCGTCATGCGCACGTTGGTGAGCACGTTCTCGATCGACACGCCGAGGTAGAGGTCGCCCTTGTTGTACTTCACCGGCTCGCCGGTCAGCTCCGAGCACAGGTTGTTGTGCGCGGGGATGTAGAGCAGGCCGGTCTGCGGGTTGTAGGCCTCGGGCGGCCAGTCCTTGCCGCCCCACAGCGACGGGCAGAAGTTCACCGTCTTGCCGGTGCCGGGCGTGTGCGCCGGGTCGTATTCCGGGCGGCCGGTCTTCGGATCCAGGCTCTTGAACACGTTCTGCGTCACGAAAGGCCAGGCGTCGACGTAGTTCACCGGACCGTTCGTGCGTTCGAGCATCCACAGGTAACCGTTGCGTCCCGCGTGCACCAGCGACTTGAACTTCTTGCCCTTGTGTTCGAGATCGATCAGCAGCGGTGCGGACACTTCGTCCCAGTCCCACGCGTCGTTGTGGTGATACTGGTGGTAACCCTTGAGCTTGCCGGTGTCGACGTCGAGCGCGAGCACGGAGTTCGCGTACAGGTTGTCGCCCGCGCGCGTGTCCGGCATCCACGGGCCGGCGTTGCCGACGCCCCAGTACGCGAGGTTGGTGTCCGGGTCGTAGTTGCCGGTGATCCAGACCGAGCCGCCGCCGCGCTTGTAGGTGTCGCCCGGCCAGGTGTCGCCGCCGGGCTCGCCCGGTCCTGCGATGGTGTAGGTCTTCCAGGCTTCCTTGCCGGTTTCCGCATCGAACGCGGCGATGAAGCCGCGGATGCCGTACTCGCCACCGGAGCTGCCGACCATGATCTTGCCGCGCGCGGCAAGCGGCGCCAGCGTCATGTAGTAGCCGGACTTCCAGTCGGCCACTGCGGTCTTCCAGACTTCCTTGCCGGTCTTCGCATCCAGCGCCACGAGGAAGGCGTCGGTGGTGGCGATGTAGACGCGGTCGCCGTAGAGGGCGACGCCACGGTTGGTCGGGTGCAGTTGCTGCAGTTCGTCCGGAATGGTTTTCTTGTAGCGCCAGATCTCGCGGCCGCTCTTCGCCTCAAGACAGATGACCTGGTTGTTCGGCGTGCTCACGAACATGTAGCCGTTGTTGACGATGGGCGGCGCCTGATGCCCCTCGTTCATGCCGGTCGAAAATGCCCAGGCAAGCTCCAGCTTGGCGACGTTCTTGTCTGTCACCTGCTTGAGCGGGCTGTAGCCCCAGCCGGCGTAGTTGGCGCGATACATCAGCCAGTTCTGCGCTTCGGGCTTGACCAGCCGGGCGTCGGTGACCGGGGTGTAGGCCGGCAATGCGCCGGCCACGAGCGGGGCGAGCAGTGCCGCTGCGAGAACGGTCCGCTTGATCATGGTTGTCATGCTTCCTCCTTTATTGTGTGGCGATGTCGGCCTTGCCTTGTGGGCGGGCCTGTACTGCGCCCGGACGGTTCGCCGGAGCCGTCCGGGTGGGTGATGCGGTTGATCGGGTGTCAGGACTTGCGCACGCCCGGTGTCGAGCTGAATTCGCCCGCGACCACCAGTTCGCCGTTGTCGCTCTTCAGCGGCAGCCAGGGCAGACGTCGTCCGGCCGGACCGGCGGTGACTTCGCCGGACTTGAGCGGGTCGAACTTGGAGAAGTGGCAGAAGCAGAACATCGCGCCGCCGCTGGCATCCCACTCGCTCACTTCGCAGCCCTGATGGGTGCACACGGCGGAATAGGCGAGCACGCCGTCGGCGCTGCGGGCGCGTGTTTCGGCGTCAAGGCTCGCCGGGTCGAAGCGCATCAGGATGACCCGGCTGAGCCGGCTGCCGTCGCGCACCATCTTTTCGGCTGGCACGAAGGGCTGTGCCCGCACCGGTTTGCTGGTCAGCGGAATGTCGCTGACGCGCAGCGCCACCGGCGCGCCTTCACTGTCCATGCTGACCAGTCGGTCGCCCGGCTGCGGCGGGGCGTCGGCGGCGTCCGGCTGTGCGGACACCGTGCGCATGCCGCTGCCCATCATGACCGTCGCGACCATGACGGCCTTCACTGCATCGCGTCGTTGCCGGCAGCACGGTGCTGCGACGTCGCCTGTTTCGGCGTTCTTCGTCGTGTCGTGTTTCATGTCTCTCCTCGCTTGTCGGTGTGGTGCGGGGAGGACAGGAGCGAGCGGCGTGCCATGTCCCGGCGCCCATTTTCCAATGCGAACGGGATGTCATTCCGGTTCGCCTGAAAGCGCCGCGTGGGGCCGGAAGGGGGTGTTCGGGAGGGTTTCCCGATGCACGGAAACGGTGCGCGGGCGTTGCTGAGAATTCCCGCCCGGGTGAGACGGCGTATCACTCGGAGTGAGACGAAACCCTTGTCATTCAGTTACTTGCGGTCGATGTTCTGTTGTGCGGTGCAGCGGAGATTCCACTTGAAGCGAGTCGATGGCGTCTCCTACACTGTCGCGAAAACAGGTCGCCCGATCACGGTGCGATGAAAACGGCAGGAGGCCATGCAATGAGGTTCCGGGACGAGTTTTCGCAGCACATGAAACGCGTCGCGATACTGTCGGGCGCGCCGTCCGGCGAGTGTGCGGTGCTGGGGGACCATCGCCTGGCGGATTCCTGGCGGCGTTCGGTGGAAGTGCATCGCGTCGATCCGGAAGTGCCGGCCGCGCCGCGCATTCTCAGTGCGCCGGAAGTGCGCGGGCGCCGTGAACGGCTCGACGCCTTCATGCAGTTCGCCCGCATGGGCGTCGGCAAGCTGCACAGCCAGATCAAGGACGCGGGCTACTGCGTGCTGATGACCGACGCCGAGGGCGCTACCGTCGATTTCCGCGGCGAGCCGTCGGCAGATCACGAATTCAAGTCGCGCGGCTTCCGCGTGGGGGCCTGCTGGTCCGAGAGTGAGGAGGGCACCTGCGGCGTTGGCACCACGCTGGTCGATCGCCTGCCGATACTGGTGCACAAGAGCGAACATTTCCGCGCCTACAACATCGGCATCACCTGCAGCGCGGCGCCGGTGTTCGGCCCGGAGAACGACGTGGTGGCCGTGCTCAACGCGTCCGCGCTGGCCGCACCCGACGACCGCCGCAGCCAGTCGCTGGTGTTCCAGCTGGTCGCGCAGAACGCGCGCTTCATCGAGAACGCCTTCTTCATCGAGAGCAACCGGCACCGCTGGACCGTGCAGCTGGGCGGGCAGGGGCGCGGACTCGAGCCGGAGCGCTGCTATCTGCTGGCGCTGGATGAACGTGGCTGCATCATGCAGGCCAATTTCCTCGCGCACGTCGAACTGCTGGAGCGCGCGGGCCCGCTGCCGGTACCGTTCGAAATGGTGTTCGACCTCACGGCCGATGAACTGCTGTGCGCCACGCACGATCATCCGGGCATGCCGGTCGGCGTGCGCTGCTCCGCCAACGGCCACTTCCTGTCGGCCGTCGTGCGCGTGCCCGAACAGCGGCGCGTCGCGCGTCGCGTCACGCAAGGGCACCACGACTTCGGCGCACTCACCGCGCGCGACCCGCGCCTGGCGATCGATATCCAGCGCATCAAGCGCATCGTCAATAGCCGTCTGCCGATACTGCTGCTGGGCGAGACCGGTTCCGGCAAGGAGGCGTTCGCGCACGCCATCCACGCGCAGAGCGAGCGTTCGGACAAACCCTTTGTGGCGCTGAACTGCGCGGCCATTCCGGAGAACCTCATCGAGAGCGAGCTGTTCGGCTATCGCGAAGGTGCGTTCACCGGCGCGAAGGCGAAGGGCGAAGTCGGCAAGGTGCAGATGTCCAGCGGCGGCACGCTGTTCCTGGACGAAATCGGCGACATGCCGCTGCCGCTGCAGACCCGCCTGCTGCGTGTGCTCGCCGAAGGCGAGGTGCTGCGCCTGGGCGGCACGGAAACGGAGAAGGTCGACCTGAGCGTCATCTGTGCGACGCACCGCGACCTCGAATCCCTGGTGGCAGCCGGCCGCTTCCGGGAGGACCTGTTCTACCGGCTGAACGCGGCCACCTTCACGCTGCCGCCGCTGCGCGAGCGCAGCGACCGGCGGGAAGTGCTGGGTCAGGTGTTCGACGAGGAGTGCGCGGCGGCCGGGCGCCGCATCGACATGCCGGACGATCTGGCGGACGAGCTGATGCGCTACGCCTGGCCCGGCAACATCCGCCAGTTGCGCAACGCGTTGCGCTACGCCGTGGCGGTATGCGAATCCGACTGCATGACGCGCGACCACCTGCCGGACAACATCCTGCGCGCGCTGTCCGGACCGCCGCTGCCCGACGGACCGAAATCGGAAGAACAAGCGGAGGAGAAGCGCCGCATCATCGACGCGCTGGAGGCGAGCGGCTGGAAGGCCACCGAAGCAGCCACGCGGATCGGCATGCCGCGCGCCACCTTCTATCGCCGGCTGGCGCGCTACGGGCTCGGGCGCACGCGTTTCCCCGCGCGCTGAGGCACACCGGCCGGGGCGCGCCCGGCCAGCTGTCCGGTCACGAAATCGATGTGCGCATACATGCGTTCGCGCGCCAGTTCCGGCGCGCGCGTGCGGATCGCGTCCCACAGGTCGTGATGCTGCTGCCACAGCGCCTGCGCGACGCTGCGCTCGCCCGTGCGCAGGCCGGCGTGATTCTGCGCAATGTGCTCGCGGTGCATGAGCAGCAGGTTCGATTGCAGATAGCCGAACATGCTGTTGTGGGCCGCATCCGCGATCGCTGCGTGCAACGCCGAATCCAGCGCCGTTTCGGCGGCTTCGTCCTCGGCCCGCCTGGCGCGCGCGAGCTGGTCGATGAGGGCGCGCAGCCGCGCGAGGTCCTGCCGCGTTGCGCGCTGCGCGGCCAGCTCGGCCGCCGCCCCTTCCAGCACGCGACGGAATTCCAGCATGTCCGTTCCCAGATGCGGGTGCTCGCTGAGCAACTGGCGCCAGGGCGACGCCAGGCCGCCGTGCAGGCGGTCGGTCACGTAGACGCCGCTGCCGGGGCGCGCACTCAGCAGGCCGCGCGCCACCAGCCGCTGCGTCGCCTCGCGCAGCGTGCCGCGCGAGATGCCGAGCGACGCGGCCAGCAACCTTTCGGCCGGCAGGCGGGAACCGGCCGGCCAGCTGCCGTCGAGCAGGCGGGATTCGAGCAGGCGGGTGGCGCGATCGGTGGCGCTGGCAGGCATGGCGGGGCAGTCTCCGGTTAAATTGGTCGGACCAATTTGCGGTGAAGTGTAGCGGCGGCCATCATCGCCGTCCATTGCACCCGCCGGTGCGCCACGGAGAGATTCATGCAGCCGCGACGCCTTACGCCCCGCCCCGCGCACGTCTACCTGTTCGGTACCTGTCTGGTCGACCTGTTCGTCCCGCAAGCCGGTGTCGACGCGGTGCGACTGCTGGAACGCGAGGGGCTGGTCGTGCATTTCCCGCCGGCCCAGAGCTGTTGCGGGCAGCCGGCCTACACCAGCGGCAACCCGGACGAAGCGCGCGCCGTGGCGCGCGCCCAGCTCGCGTTGTTCGAACACGACTGGCCCATCGTCGTGCCGTCCGGTTCGTGCGCCGGCATGATGCGGGAGCACTGGCCCAAGCTGTTCGACGACGAACCCGCCACGCAGGCGCGCGCACGCGCCGTCGGGGAGCGGGTGCATGAACTGGCGCAGTTCCTGGTCGAGGTCCTGCATGTCGATTACTCGCAGGCCGACGCCAGTCCGGTGACGGTGGGACTGCACACGTCGTGCAGCGCACGCCGCGAGATGGGCACGCGCGCCCACGGCGTGGCGCTGCTCGCGGCGTTGCCCGGCGTGTCGCTGGAGACGCACGCGAACGAATCGGAGTGCTGCGGCTTCGGCGGCGTGTTCTCGCTCAAGCACGCCGACATTTCCGGCGCGATGGTGCGCGACAAGGTGGCGGCGCTGGAAGGCGTGGCGCCGTGCTTCGTCACCGCCGATTGCGGCTGCCTGCTCAACATCACGCATGCGGCGCAGCATCGGCAGCGCGCGCTCGCTGGCGAGCACATCGCCACGTTCATCATGCGCCGTCTGGAGGCGGGGGCATGAGCGGCGCACGCGAACGCATCCTCGCGCGGCTGCGCGCCGCCAACGCGCAAGCCGCCGGCACGCCGCCGGATGTCGCGGCCTACTACGGCGCGCGCGCTGCCGCACTCGGTGCGTCGCCGCGCGAGGTGCGCGTGGCCCGCTTGTGCGAATGCCTGCGCGCGTCACGCGCCGACGTGATCGTGTCGCCGCGCGGGGAGTGGACGGCTGCGGCTGTCGCCGCGCTGCGCCGGCGTGGCGTGGGCCGGCTCGCGCATGCGCTGGACCCGGCGGCGCGCGCGCTGGTGGCCGCGTTGCCGCCTGACATCGACGCGATTGCATTCCGGGATCCGATCGAGCGCTGGAAGCGGGAAATATTCGAACATTGCGATGCCGGATTCACGCCTGCGGCCGCAGGTGTCGCGGCAACCGGCGCACTGCTGCTGAACCACGGCCGTGATCTGCCGCGCACGCTGTCGCTGGTGCCGCCGGTCAGCCTGATTCTGGTCGACGAGAACGACATCTTTGACGATCTGCATTCCGCCGCGAGCGCGCAACGCTGGGCGCACGACATGCCGACCAACCGCGTGCTGGTGTCCGGGCCGTCGAAGACGGCGGACATCCAGCAGACGCTGGCCTATGGCGCGCACGGGCCGCGCGAACTCGTGGTCATCGTCGTGACCGGCGGGGAGGGCGCGGCATGAGCACGCATCCGGTCGAATTCGTGTCGCCGACGCAGTTTCGCGCGCGTGTCGATGAGGCGCTGCACGACGGCGGCTTGCGCGAGAACTTCCGCAGCGCGATGCAGTTCCTGCGCGACAAACGGGCAAGCCAGTTTCCCGACGCCGATGAAATGGAAGGGCTGCGCGATGTCGGCGAGGCGGTGCGCAAGCACGCGCTGGCGCACCTGCCGGCGCTGCTCGAAAAGCTGGAGGCGCAGCTGCGCGCGCGCGGCGTGCATGTGCATTGGGCGGAAACGCCGGATGAGGCGTGTGCCATCGTGCACGGCATCGCGACGGCCGCCGGTGCGCGGCGCGTGATCAAGGGCAAGTCCATGGTCAGCGAGGAGGTGGAGCTGAATCACTTCCTGGAGGCGCGCGGCATCGAGTGCCTTGAATCGGACATGGGTGAATACATCGTGCAGCTCGCCGGCGAGCGTCCGTCGCACATCGTCATGCCGGCAATCCACAAGACGCGCCGTGACATTGCCGAACTGTTCGCCGAGAAAATCCCGGATTCAACGTATACGGAAGACGTCGACGCGCTCATCCGCACCGGGCGCAACGTGCTGCGCGACCGCTTCATGCAGGCCGACATCGGCGTGTCGGGTGTCAACTTCGCTGTCGCCGAAACCGGCACGCTGTGGCTCGTGGAGAACGAGGGCAACGGGCGGCTGACGACGACGGTGCCCGACATCCACATCGCGATGATGGGCATCGAGAAGGTGGTCGACACGCTTGAGCACGCGATCCCGCTCGCGAGCCTGTTGCCGCGTTCGGCGACCGGACAGGCAACGACCACCTATTTCAACCTGATCACCGGGCCGCGCCGGGACGGGGAGCAGGACGGTCCGCGCGAGATGCACGTGGTGCTGCTCGACAACGGCCGCACCCAGGCCTACGCCGACGAGCAGCTGCGCGCCACGCTGCAGTGCATACGCTGCGGCGCGTGCATGAACCATTGCCCGGTCTATGCGCGGGTTGGCGGTCACGCCTACGGTACGACGTATCCGGGGCCCATCGGTCAGATACTGTCGCCGCACCTGCTCGGGCTGGAGGCGAGCCGCGATCTGCCGACGGCCTCCAGCCTGTGCGGTGCCTGCGCCGAAGTGTGTCCGGTACGCATCCCGATTCCCGACCTGCTGATCCGGCTGCGCAATGAAGCGAACCGGCAGCCGGATGATGGCGCGGCGCAGCGGCTGATTGGCCAGGGCGCGTCGTTCAGCGTCGGGCAGCGTCTGGTGTGGCGCTTCTGGAGCGGTATCTATGCCAGTCCGGCACGCTACCGCCTGTTGCGCTGGGCGGCCACCCGCCTGCGTGTGTTCACGCCGCGCGCGCAACTCGGGTGGACGCAGCACCGGACGCCGCTCAGGCCGGCGCGACGCAGCCTGCATGACCTGATGCGCGAGCGACGACAGGCCAAGTAGGCACCCTGCCCGCTTCGCGGCGCGGACGTCCATCAAGTTTTGCCGCACGCCGTCGATACCCGGTCAGACCGAAATCTCTCCGTGCTTCCGATGATTCCAGTGCGCAAGACCGATGTGGTGCTGGGCAAGCCCTTGCCCTATTCGCTGTTCGACGGCCGCAGCACGCTGCTGCTGCGCGAAGGCGGCGTGGTGCAGTCACAGGATCAGCTCGACGCGCTGGGCGAGCGCGGCCTGTATCGGCGCCGTCCGCGCGCGTCAGCGCCGGCGCCGGATGAAGCGCCGGTCGCCGACCCGCGCAGCAAGCTGCTGGCACTCGATGACATCAGGCTGCAGGTGGGCGACATACTTCAACTCCAGGGTGACGGCGAGGGCCGGACCCGGCATGCGGTGCGCCTGCTCGGCTACGCGCGCGGGCGCAGCGTCATGGTGGCGGCGCCCATGGTCGATGGCGCCTATGCGCTGGTCAGGCAGGACGCCTCCTTCGTCGTGCGCTGCTTCTCCGGCCGGAGCGTGTATGCCTTCCAGGCCCATGTGCTGAAGAGCGCCAGCACGCCGTTTCCGTATCTGCACCTGAGCTATCCGAAGCAGGTGCGCGGCATGCAGGTGCGGGACGCACAGCGCGCCGACATCCGGATCGTTGCGTCGGTGACCGATCCGCACGGGGCCGCCCGCGCGGCGACCCTGCTCGACATCAGCAAGGGCGGCGCCCGCCTGGGCACGCGCAGCGACCTGGGGCAAACCGGCGACGAGATACGCTGCAAGTTCCGGCTGCGGTTCGACGACATCGACCAGCTGGTGGACCTGAAGGCGGTGCTGCGCTCGGTGAGCGACGCCGGTGGGCTGGCCGACGATGCCGCAACGACGCACTACGGCATCGAATTCACCGACGTGCAGGAGACGGACCGGCTGGCGCTGACCGCATTTGTCTACCAGCGGCTCATCGGGCCGGCGGGCGGCGACTGAGGCGGCCGATGCGCCGTTCGGCTGACGGCGCCTGCCGATTCGCGCCGAAAGCGTGCGGCGATGCGGTATTCGGCGCCTTCCGGGCGTAACATTCGCGCCGTCCATGCATGGAGCACCCGCCGTGAAATGCCCGTTCTGCAGTTCGCCCGACACCCAGGTGGTTGAAACACGCGAAAGCGACGACGGCGACATCATCCGCCGCCGCCGCCGCTGCGCCGCCTGTGACAAGCGCTTCACGACGTATGAGCGGGTCGACCTGAAGATGCCGCAACTGGTGAAGAAGGACGGCCGGCGCGCCGATTACGACCGCGACAAGCTGCGCGCAAGCATGCTGCTCGCGCTGCGCAAGCGGCCCGTGACGACGGAGGCGGTCGATCTCGCGATGGACCGCATCGAGGAGCGCCTGCTGACGATGGGCGTGCGCGAACTGGCGACCGACCGGCTGGGCGAATTCGTGATGCGCGAACTGAAGAAGCTCGACAAGATCGGCTACATCCGCTTCGCCAGCGTTTACCGGAATTTCGAGGATGTCGACGAATTCTCGGAAGTGGTGCGCGAAGTGACCAAACCACCGCGCACGCCGCGCAAGACACCGGGGGGCTGAATGGCGGGCGATCACCAGCACATGGCGCGTGCGCTGCGACTGGCGGCACGCGGACTCTGGACGACATCCCCGAACCCGCGCGTCGGCTGCGTCGTCGTGCGCGACGGCAAGGTGGTGGGCGAAGGCTGGCATGTGAAGGCCGGCGAGCCGCACGCGGAGGTGCATGCACTGCGTGCCGCGGGTGAATCGGCGCGCGGTGCGACGGCCTACGTCACGCTCGAGCCGTGCAGCCACCACGGCCGCACGCCGCCGTGTGCCGACGCGCTGATCGCGGCCGGCGTCGCGCGCGTGGTGACCGCCATGAAGGATCCGAATCCGCTGGTGTCGGGCAACGGGCTGGCGCGGCTTGCCGCAGCCGGCATCGCGACCGAATGCGGCGTGCTGGAAGCGGATGCGCGCGAACTGAACATCGGATTCGTGTCGCGCATGACGCGCGGCCGTCCGTGGGTGCGGCTGAAAACCGCGTCGACGCTGGACGGCGTCAGCGCACTGGACAACGGTGTCAGCCAGTGGATCACCGGCCCGGCGGCACGGCGCGACGGCCATCGATGGCGCGCACGCGCCTGTGCGGTGCTGTCGGGAATCGGTACGGTGCAGCAGGACGATCCGTCGCTGACGGTGCGCGACCTGGCAGCGACGCGCCAGCCGCTGCGCGTCATCGTCGATGCGCGGCTGGCGCTGTCACCGAAGGCGCGGCTGTTTGCCGATATCGAACGCTCGCCGCTGCTCGTGGTGTGCGCCGACGCCGAAGCGCCCGCCGCGCGGGCCCTGCGCGACGCCGGCGCCGAACTGCTGGCGTTGCCCAACGACGGCGGCAAGGTTGATCTGCCGGCGCTGATGCAGGCCCTCGGCGCGCGCGGCATCAATGAACTGCACGCCGAGTCCGGCCACAAGCTCAACGGCTCGCTGCTGCGTGAAGAATGCGTGGACGAACTGCTGATGTACGTGGCGCCGACCGTGCTCGGGCGCGGCATGGGCCTGTTCAACCTTGGTCCGTTCGACACGCTGGCGCAGCGCATGGATGTGGACGTGCGCGACATCCGCGCGGTCGGTCGCGACTGGCGCATCCTCGCGCGACTGCGACAGCGCCCGTAATCCGCGTTCCGGATGCCGGGCGGCAGGACGCCGCCCGGCGGATGTTCAGCCGATGCGTATCGGCACGAACAGGCGGTTGTCGCCGCGCTGGATCAGCAGCGCAACGCGGCCTTTGGCCCGGTCGACCAGACGGGCAAGTTCTTCCGCGCTGCCCACCGGCTGGCCATTGACGGCAAGAATGGCGTCTCCGGGCTGGATGCCGGCCTGTGCGGCGGGACCGGCGACGTCAGCGACGACGACACCGCGATTGACGCCGAGTTGCTGCGATTCGGCGCCCGTGAGAGGGCGCACAGCCAGACCGAGCTTGTCGCGTATCGGTCCTTTTTCCTGGCTTGGCTCGTCCTGGGCAAGAACTTCACCGTCGTTCTGTTCGCCCAGCGTCGCGTTCAGCATGCGCTCCGCGCCCTGACGCCACACCTTGAGGGCAACCTGCCGGCCGGGTTCGAGGTTGCCGATCACCTTGGGCAGGTCGAACGAGTCGGAAACGTCGCGGCCGTCGACCGACAGCACGACGTCACCAGCCAGCAAGCCGGCACGGTCGGCCGGGCTGCCCTGTTCGACGTTGGCGACCAGCGCGCCGCGGGCGCGGTCAAGCCCGAAACTGTCGGCCAGTTCCCGGGTGATCGGCTGGATGCTCACGCCCAGGCGGGCGTGACGGGCGCGCCCGAACTGCTTGATCTGGTCGGCCACGCGCATGGCGACGTCGATCGGGATCGCGAACGACAGACCCATGAAGCCGCCGGTACGCGAGTAGATCTGCGAATTGATGCCGATCACTTCGCCGTCCAGGTTGAACAGCGGCCCCCCCGAGTTGCCGGGATTGATCGCGACGTCGGTCTGGATGAAGGGCACCAGCGATTCGTCGGGCAGGGCGCGTGACTTGGCGCTGACGATGCCGGCCGTCACGGTGTTCTCGAAACCGAAAGGCGCGCCGATTGCGGCCACCCATTCGCCGACCTTCACCTTGTCGGTGTTGCCCATCCGGACGGCGGGCAGGTTGGTCGCGTCGATCTTGATCAATGCGACGTCGGTGCGCTTGTCGCTGCCGATCACCTTTGCCTTGAATTCCCGCTTGTCGTTGAACCGCACGGTGACATCGACCGCTTCCGACACGACGTGGGCGTTGGTCAGGATGAAGCCGTCCGGACTGATGACGAAGCCCGAACCGATGCCGCGCGGCGCCGGTCCCTCGCCACCCTGCTGGGGATTCTGCGGCACCGGAATGCCGAAGCGCCGGAAGAACTCGAACATCGGATCATTCGGGTTGATCGCCACGCGGGCGGGTTTGCCGACGACGCTGATGTTGACGACCGACGGAGAGGTCTGTTCGACCAGTGCGCTGAAGTCCGGAAGTCCCGATGCCACCTTTGCGGCCGCCGGCGTGACCATGGGCGTCGTGACCGCAGTGCTGTCGGCGACGCGCAACGCCTGTCCTTGCGCGGCGGCCTGCGCATGGTCCATCCAGTCGATCGTTGTTGCCGTCGCGCCAAGGCCGAATGCGGTCGCGGCCAGAGCGGCGAGTGCGGTTCGTGACAAGGTGATCTTCATCGAATCAATTCTCCTGACGTGTAGTGCGTACACCGGGAATGCGTCCCGGTGGCCCGCGAGCGAACAATGGAGCCTGGGTGCTGACGCCCCGTTCCGGAGGTTTACATCCGGAAACAATGGTTGTATGGCGCGCTGTTTTGTTCCTCAAACTGGGGGGCGAATTGGCGGAATCAAGAGTCGGAGCATTGCGGCGGCACTTGAAAAGCGCGCGCGGCGGCGCCACCATAACCCGTTCGCCCGGCCATCGTGCGTGGATCCGCATCGCGCATCGCCCACCATACATATAAATACAGGAAGAACATGAAGAGCTCAGACACCGCGCGCCCAAGCCGCGACGAGGCCGAAGCGGCCGTCCGTACCCTGATACGCTGGGCCGGTGACGACCCGGCACGCGAGGGGCTGATCGACACGCCTTCGCGGGTCGTCAAATCCTATGAAGAGTTTTTTGCCGGCTATGGCGAAGACCCGAAGGACGTCCTGTCGCGCACTTTCGAGGAAGTCGAAGGTTACGACGAGGTGATCGCGTTGACCGGCATCCGCTTCGAAAGCCATTGCGAACACCACATGGTGCCCATCATCGGGCAGGCGCATGTGGCTTATCTGCCGGATCGCCGCGTGGTCGGCATTTCAAAGCTCGCTCGATTGGTTGAAGTGTTCGGCAAGCGGCTGCAGATCCAGGAAAAGATGACGGTCCAGGTCGCCGACGCGCTGTATGAAGTGCTGCAGCCGCGTGGGGTCGCCGTGGTCATCGAGGCCGCACATGAATGCATGACGACGCGCGGCGTACACAAACCGGGCGTTGCGATGGTGACCAGCCGCATGCTTGGCGCCTTCCGCGACGACGCGATGACCCGGCGCGAGTTCTTCGATCTGATCGGCCGCACAGGCGCAGCGACCGGCGTCTGATCGACGCCTGTCCCTGAAACGGAAAAAGCCCTGGTTCGCCAGGGCTTTTTGTTTCCATTCGATCGAATATTTCGATTGATTTGACGGATTTGATTTGTTGGATCGGTTCAGGGGCTTTTGCTTTAATCAAGACATCCCGGCGCCGTCGGGCCATTCCCCTGGAGAGCGCAATGAAGACATGCCCGGTCATGACCACCACTGCTGGCGCACCGATCGCCGACAACCAGAACTCGATCACGGCCGGCCCGCGCGGGCCGGTATTGATGCAGGACTATCAACTCCTCGAAAAACTCGCCCACCAGAATCGCGAGCGCATTCCGGAACGTGTGGTGCACGCCAACGGCTCGGCTGCATACGGAACCTTCACCGTCACGCAGGACATCAGCCGCTATTCGGTCGCAAGCGTGTTTGCGCAGGTCGGCAAACAGACCGACGTGCTGCTCCGTTTTTCGACGGTGGCCGGCGAGCGCGGAGCGGCCGATGCCGAACGAGACGTGCGCGGCTTTGCGCTCAAGTTCTATACCGACCAGGGAAACTGGGACCTCGTCGGCAACAACACACCGGTGTTCTTCGTGCGGGATCCGCTCAAGTTCCCCGATTTCATCCGCACCCAGAAGCGTCATCCGTCGACAAACTTGCGCAGCCCGACCGCGATGTGGGACTTCTGGTCGCTGTCTCCCGAGTCGCTCCACCAGGTCACCATCCTTTTCTCCGACCGGGGCCTGCCACAGGGCTATCGGTTCATGAACGGCTACGGTTCGCACACCTATTCACTCATCAATGCCGCGGGTGAGCGGCACTGGGTGAAATTCCACTTCAAGTCCATGCAGGGAATCAGGACCTGGACCAACAGCGAAGGCAATGCCGTGATCGCCCGGGACCGCGAAAGCGCGCAACGCGATCTGTATGACGCCATCGAGAAGCGCGATTTCCCGCGCTGGCGCGTCTGCGTGCAGGTGATGACCGAAGAGCAGGCGAAGCACACGTCCTACAACCCGTTCGATCTCACGAAGGTATGGCCGCACGCGGAGTTTCCGCTCGTCGACGTGGGCGTGCTCGAACTGAACCGCAACCCGCGCCACTACTTCGCCGAAGTGGAGCAGGCATCGTTCTCGCCGTCGAACGTGGTGCCCGGCATCGGCTTCTCGCCTGACAAGATGCTGCAGGCACGGATATTTGCCTACGCGGACGCGCATCGCCACCGGATCGGTACGCACTACGAGTCCCTTCCGGTCAATGCACCCCGGTGCCCGGTCAACCACTACCACGCGGACGGCGCGATGCTCGCCTCCATCCCGGAGCGCGGAGACGCGTACTACGAACCCAACTCGTTCGGTGGTCCGGTGCAGGCCAGCCAGTATCGCGAGCCACCGCTGCTGATCGAAGGCGACGCGGATCGCTACGACCATCGTCAGGGCAACGACGACCATTCGCAAGCGGGCGCGCTCTACCGGCTCATGAATGCCGCTGAACGCGAGCGCCTTGCGTCGAACATCAGCGAAGCCATGCAGGGGGTGCCGGTCGAGATCCAGCAGCGCCAGATCGCCCTCTTCGCCAGAGCCGACCCGGAGTACGGCCATGCCGTTGCGCGCAAGCTCGGCCTTGCGGATTAGGTGCAGAACCGCCTGCCGGCGGGTGCCGGCAGGTCTTTCTGAAGGTGACGGACATGGACGCAGCGATACAGCAGATATTGGCGGTGATGTCGGCGTGGGCCGAAGCGCTTTCTGGCAGCGCGGGCTGACGCAAGGCCATGCCACGCCATGTGCTCGGCGTGCTGTTGCGCAAAAACCACAACAACAGGCGTCGTCGCATACGTAATTCGACGCATGGCTTGCGGCCGGCTTTGGTGCTTGGGTAAAGTCCGCCACACCTTCTGGAACTCCGAAGGTGTGTAGCCCGGCAGTGCAGCCGCCCAGCGGCCAATTACGATCCGGGCACCCACTATCATCGCAAGAGGAGATTTGCGTAATGTCCAAGAAACTGCTTGCTGCTGCCATCGCTGCAGCACTCGCGCCGGCCGCCGTCATGGCCGAAGCATCCAACGTGACCATCTACGGTCGTATCGATTATGGCTTCATGTCGCGTGGTGGTGACAACGGCGGCAACGCCCAAGCCGGTCAAAAGGGTCGTCAGAACGGCCTTGAAGACGGCATCGCCGGCTCCAACCGCCTCGGCTTCAAGGGTTCGGAAGATCTGGGCAACGGCCTGAAGGCGATCTTCGAATTCGAATTCGGCTTTGCGGGCGACACCGGCTCGTCGTTCGGCGGCACCTCCAACCGTCATTCGTGGGTTGGCCTGACCGGCAACTTCGGTACCGTGCTCGGCGGCCGTGTTGATGGTGGTCGTTACTCCTTCGTCGGTCAATACGATCCGTTCAAGAACCAGACCGTTGCCAACGCCGGTTCGCTGTTCGGCGTGACGTCGCATCTCGGTCAGGCTGACCGTGCAGACAATGCCATCGTCTACATCACGCCGGAAGTTGCTCCTGGCCTGAAGTTCTTGGCTGCCTACACGACGAGCTTGATCGGTGAAGACGGAAGCAACCCGCTGACCAATCTGAACGGAATTAACGCCGCGGGCGATGGCTCTGACGTTGAATCGGGTGACACGCCGCTGTGGTTGATTGCTGCGATGTACAACAATGGTCCGATCAGCTTCACGCTCGACTACGAAAACCTGCAAGTCAAGCGTAGCCTTGCAAACGGTGGTAGTGACCTCGAATTCGATCTGTGGGTTGTTGGTGCCAGCTACGACTTCGGCGTGGCCAAGCTGTCGGCTTACTACGAAAACGTTGAAGGCGACGACACGGCTTCGAAGGCCATTTCCGAAAGCGATGGCTGGCTGATCGGCTTGAGCGCTCCGGTTACGTCGAATATCACGCTGAAGGCCAGCTACGTCAAGGCCAACGACGACACCGGCGCGAATCGGGATTGCTCGAAGTGGGGCTTCGGTGGCGAGTACGCGTTCTCGAAGCGCACGACGGCATACGCCACGTACGCCAAACTTGACAACGACAGTGCCGCGAACTGCGGTATTTCGAAGTCGGCTGCTGGCAACAACGGAACCGCGAGCGCAACCGGCAACGCTGGCTACGGTGATTCCGGCTTCAACATCGGTATCGCTCACACGTTCTAATCGGTTTTCCGATAAGACTGTTGTGTTGAAACGGGCGCCTTCGGGCGCCCGTTTTTCGTTTACCGACTGCGCTGCATACGCGCCGTATCACCAGTCCGGAACTGCTTGTCCGACGAGCGCCGGTCATGACGTTGCCGAGTCGGCAAGGTGCGCGACGTAGCCATCAGGGAAGTCGTTCGCGCGGTGATCAGGGGGCAGGACGGAGACCGTCTGCCGGATCGCCAATCCGATCAACCAGAACCTGGCGGACTCCCGGGGCGATGTTCCTTGCGGTTTTACAGCAAGATGTCCACGTCGTCGGTCGACACGCCTGCCTCTTCCTTCGGCCCGATCAAGCGGTACACCACGGTGTCGCCTTTGCCTTTCAGATACAGCGTCTGCGGTTCCCGGAACGCGTAGCGGTCGTGCAGCCTCTGCCAGGTGGTGGTGTCGACCTGGATCATGCCGGGCGTGCCTTCCGTCGTGATGCGGCTGGCCAGATTGACGGTGTCGCCCCACAGGTCGTAGATGAATTTCTTCTTGCCGACGACGCCGGCGACGACGGGACCGGTGCCTATGCCGATCCGCAGGTCGAGCAACACGCCGGTGCCCGTCGTCTGGTTGCGCAGCCAGTCGCGCATTTCGAGCGCCAGATCCGCGATCGCCGCAGTGAAGTCGGCTGTGTTTTCGTTCAGACCGCCGGCGACCATATACGCGTCGCCTATGGTCTTGATCTTCTCAAGGCCGCGTGCTTCGGCCTGTTCGTCGAATCGCGAAAACACGCGATTCAGCATCGAGAACACCTGAGATGGCGTCATGCCGGCGGCAACCTGCGTGAAGTTCACAATGTCGGCAAACATCACGCTGACGTCGGCGAAGCCGTCCGCGATGTTTTTCTCGTTCTGCTTCAGGCGCTGAGCGACCGGGCCGGGCAACACGTTCAGCAACAGCCGCTCGGAGCGCTCCTGTTCCTGTTCGAGCAGCGTGTGGGCGTGGGCGAGCCGGCGCGCGATGAGTTGCTTCTGTTCGATGGCGAAACGCAACAGCAGGAACACGATGGCCGAAATGGCGAGGAAGTTCAGCGCGAAGAACACGACGCTGGTTGCAACCGGCACTGGAACGTCGCGATAGGTGTTCGCGTCCGCGAGATAGAAGTCGAAGCCGCCGGTCAGCACGATGAGGAAGGCGTAGGCGAAGAACCAGGCCAGTGCCTCGCGCGCGCCGATGCAGAGGATGGCGCCGATGGGCGCGAGCAGGCCCCACAGCAGGATGCCGCTGGCGGTGATGAAATTGCCGATGGCCCACTGTGCGACGAAGGGCGCGAACAGGAAAAGTCCGAGCTGGGTGTTCCTGAACAGAGGGAAATTGCCGCTGTGAATGTAGAACAGCAGGTTGCCGGCGAGCAGCAGCTGGTAGGCGAACGGCAGCGTTGCGGACAGCCGCGGGCCGAGGCTCCAGTACACGGCGAGCCACAGGATGGAGGCGACGCACACCAGACCGGTCGCCAGCATCAGCAGCGACTTGTTGAGCCTTTCATCCGCGCTGTCGTCGGGACGGATGCCACCGCTGCGCAGGCGCTCGATGAAGCCGGGGTCGGTCATGTCTGTGCGCGCTCCATTTCATGGCGCCCGGACTGCCGGCGCAATGTCACGGCAGCTGGCCTGCCGACATCATGCGACCGAACAGCACGTAGCGGGATTCCCAATCCACCAGATCGTCGTACTCGCCGCCGTGGCTGCCGGCGCTGATGCTGCCGTCGCGCGCGAACACGTCGTTCGACGTGCCCGGCTGGGAGGTGTTGGCGTCCTCGTCGACATTGCTGGCCGAGTCGTCCGCGATCACGCTGCCGGCGACGGTCGTCGCGCCGCGTCCGTTGGCGCCGTGCGACCACACGGCGAACGCGACGGCGCCCGAACTGTTTACCGGCACCGCTGCGCCGGCGGCGTCACGCGTCATGATGGTGACGGCGCCGGCGTCATTCAGCTGGATGGGCGCGCCGCCGCCGTTGACAAGCTGCGGTGACGCGACGTAGCCGAGCCGGTTGCCCCAGCCATCCAGCCCGCGGATGCCCAGCGTCTGCCAGGGCAGCAGCCCGCGGACGTGTGCGCAGCTGCCGCCGGCGCGGCTCTGTTCGTTGCCGTCGGCGGCGGACAGCGCCGGGCAGGGCAGCGAGCGATTGACCACGGCGAACGTGACGACGGCTTCACGTGCTTCGCGCAGTGCGTCCTGCGTTTCCGCGACGCGGGTGCGCAGCATGGCGAGCTGCAGCGCCGTCATCGCGCCGACGCTGAGCAGCGCGATGATGGTCAGCGCGACCGCGATTTCGATCAGCGTGAAGCCGAGGTTGCGCTTCATGGCGTTGCGCAGGCCGTGACGCATTCGGGCAGCGCCGGCATGACGCGTTGCACGACGTTGCCGGCGGCCAGTGCGATGCGCGCCGTGCCGTCCGCACTGCAGACGTGGCCGCACCAAGCGTTGCGCGTCCACCAGTCCGGAGATCCGGCCGGCTCTGCGCCGTCGCGGGACGCAAGTTCGCTCAGCACGCGCGCGCCGACGGTACGAAAGACCTCCACGTTGCCGAGTCCGAGGACGCGGTCGTTGAAGGTGTCGCTGGCCGGCGCGCTGATGGCGAGCGTGGCGCTGTCGTGCCGGAACGTGACGCCGTCAGCGACGTAGGTGTCCAGAAACTGCGCGGCCTCGCCGTGGCGGCAGGCGGTGTCGCCCATTGCGCCGCGCACCTGTGCGTCGAGCGCCCGCCCGGGCGCGATCACGACTGCGATCAGCGTGCCGGTCGCGGCGCCCGATGCGTCGATCCGGGAGATGCCGCCGGGCGCGTCCGGATTGATCAATGGCCGTGTTGCGCTGCCGGCCGTTCGTTGCGAGGTGGGGATCTTGTTGCTGAAGCCGGGCGTCAGCGCGTACCAGATGCACTCGCCCGCGCCGTCGGTGACAGGACCGATGCCGAGCGTTTTCCAGGGCAGGCGCCCGAGTGTGTGGGAACAGACAAAGCCGGGCTCGTTGCCATCGGATTCACCGTCGTTGTCGTAATCGGGGCAGGGCAGCGCGCCGGGTGAATTGTCTTCCGTCGCCGCGTATGCGATCAGCGCGTCGCGCGCTCGCGCCAGCGCGCGTTCGGTGGCGAGCTGGTTCGCGACGCCCGGTGGTGACGCCAGCGCGCGCGCCAGTGCGGCGATCGCCAGCAGACCGAGCAGGCCGATCGCGATGACGAGCGCGGCGCCGCGCTGTCGGCGCATCATTTCGCAGCGCCCTTGCGGATGTTGATGACGCCGCTTGCGGGTGCCGCCTGTCCCGAGTCGTCGACGGCCGTGTGCTCGCCCGGACGCAGTCGGACAACCTGCCCGTCCTCACCCTGCAGCTTCAGCGCCGTGCCTGCCGGCTGCGCCGCGACGGACGTCAGCGAACGCTCGTCGAGGGCGGCGCCGTTGACGAACCAGGTCGTCGGTCCGCCGGAGCGTCTGACGACACCGTCATTGCGCAGCGAGCCGGTGGTGGCCGGTGGCGAGCCGGGGCGCTCGCCGCTGTCGCGCTGCTGTTCGAGCCGCGCGCGTTCCGCATCGCTGTAGAACAGGCGTCCGAGGGACTGTGCCGTCGCCGCGCCCGACGCGAGCGACAGCGCGAGGAAGCCGGCGGCCAGTGCGCGGGCCGTCGTCATGACGATGCTCCAGCGCGCGGGCGGAAGGTGATCCAGTCGATCAGGCAGTCGGCCTGCAGCGTGAGCGCCGGCGCATCGGCACGGGTGCTCGCGCGGCGCACGATCGAACATTCGCGCACGCGCGTCAGCGCCGGTGCGTTGTGGTCAAGGTCATGCAGCAGCGCCAGCGGATCGCCTTCGTGCAACAGCGGCAGCCGCACGTGCAGGGCGCTGCTCATCACGTCGAAGGCGCCCGCTTCGGCTGGTGCGAGCGAGGCGTCGAGCGGGCGCTGCGGCGAAAACTCGTAATCGAGTGCGGCGAGCCGGCGCTCTGCACGCACCTTGCCGATGAGTTCGACCCAGGCGAGCCGTTGCTCGGCACCGATTGCGCCGCGCCGGGCCAGCTGACGGAAGCGGTCGATCTTCTGCGCGATCTCGGTCTCTTCGGCACGCGCGGAAGCGAGCAGGCGCTGCGCGTCATCGCGTGCGGCACGCGCCGTGCGGTGGTCGCGCCCGGCCTCGTCCGCGAAGCGCGCACTCGCCAGCAAGGCCAGCGCACCGGCTGACGCCATGAACAGCGCGAGCACCATACTGGTCCGGACCTTCCGGAGGTCTTCGGCGCTCATTGCGGAAGCGCCCTGCTCAGGGCCAGCGAAAACCGGGGGAGCGTGTCGGAGCCGAGCCGCTCGTCGCGCCCGCCACCACGCAGTACCTGCCCGGACGCGAGATCGAACGGCTGCTGTGTCACGCGCACCCGCAGGTTTGGCCGCGCCCGCAATTCGCTGGCCAGCGTGTCCATCAGTTCGATCGCACGTCGGGGCTCGTCGCGATACGCCATCGGCAGTTCGGCCAGCATCTCCAGTTCGGCGCTTGCGCTGTCGGCTACGGCCCCCGAGGCTGGCGGGACGATGCGCCACTCAAGCCGCTGCACCTGCACCTGCGGGAAGGACTCGAGCACGGCACCGAGGTCGCGCATCAGTTCGTCCGGCATTGCGCTGCGTCCTTCGATCTGCAGGCTGCGCTCATGCACGGCGCGCAGCGTGTCCAGCGGCACCGGCGTTGGCGGCAGGCGACGAATGATGTCGGCGCGCGTCCGTTCGGCGATGCTGGCGGCGCTGCGCATCTGCGCACTGTCCGTGCGCAGCGCCAGACTGTCGAGTGCACTCACGCCCGCCAGCATGACGCAGGTCGCCAGCACGGCGGCGCCGGCAAGACCCAGTGTCAGGCGTGCCTGCCAGATGCGGTAGAAACGGCGCTCGGCGGGCGGTGCGAACTGTTCGCGCGGCGGGCGCAGCATGAGCGACTGCACGAACAGCGTTTCGCAGCCCGGATCGGCCGGCGGCGGGCGCAGCCCGAGTTGTCCGGCAGCCTGATGCGTGTCGATCAGCTCGAACTGCAGCATGTCGGTGGCGCGGCAGGCCTGCGCGAAGGCGTCCATGCGCCCGGGCGACACCAGTACCCGAACCTTCAGCGGCTCGTTGCGGGCGACGAGGCGCTGACCCAGCAGATAGGGGTGCAGACGCCGCGCTTCCTCGACGCAGGCGCGCGGGAGGTCGTTGCTGGACAGTGCGGTGAGTGGCGTCAGGCGGGAAAAACGCAGTTGCCCGCCGTCGAAGAAGCTTTGCCGCACGCCGGCCGAACTGATGCCGAGCAGCAGCGCCGAACCCTGTGCGAGGCGCAGGCGCTGCAGCAGTGGCGTGCTGGCAAGCGCGACGCTGTGGATGCCGCCGAGCGCCGCCTCGGCGGCGCGCAGCGCTGCCAGCCAGGGTTCCAGAAGTGCCGGCCGGGTGAGCGCGCAGAACAGCAGCTGTTCGTCGCGCCGGCCGCTGCTGGCGCGGCCGAGCGAGCGTGCGCAGTTCAGCGGCGTGCCGAAGAAGTGCTGCGCCAGCTTGCGTTTGATGAGTGCGGCGCGATCCCGTCCGCGTACGGCCGGCACCATTTCCGCGATGAAGGCTTCGTCTGCGAGGTCGCACAGCATGAGGAAGCGGCTGGTGCGATGCCGGTGCAGGAAGCCCGCGAACGCGGCGTGACCGTCGGCGTCGCAGCTGAAGCGCCCGCATTCCGTGACTTCGCCGGCGCGCCAGCGGAAGGCGACCAGATGTGTCGCGTCGAGATAGAGCACGAGGCGCTGCGCCATCATGTCTTCAGCTTCGTGAGCATGTCGTATACCGGCCCGAGCACGGCGAACGCGACGGCCATCAGCAGCAGGCCGAGCACCAGCGTCAGCGCCGGTTCCATTGCCGCCTGCGCGCGAGCGATCGATTCGCGCACGTCGCGCGTGTAGAAGTAGGACACCTCGCGCAAGGCGCGATCCAGCGCGCCGGTGCTTTCGCCGACGCGCAGCATCCGCACGACCAGCGGCGGGAAGAGGCCGACCCCCTGAAAGGCTGCGGTGACGTTCTGACCCTGGCTGATGAGCTGGCCGGCGCGCGCGAGCGAATCGCGTACCGCCTCGTTGCCGACCACGTCTTCCGACGTGCGCACCGCGTCGATGATGGGGATGCCGGCGCCGTACATCATCGCGAACATGCTGGCGAAGCGCGACAGCACGACCTTGTGCAGGATGGGGCCGATCACCGGAATGGTCAGCTTGAACCGGTCAAAGCGCAGGCGGGCAGCCGGATGGTGGCGCAGCAGCGCCACCGCGCCGACGCCCGCCAGCAGCACCAGCACGACGAGCGCCGGCCACCAGTCCTGCAGGAATTCCGACGTCGCCATCAGCATGCGTGTCTGCAGCGGAAGTTCGAGCCCTGTATTGCGGAAGAAGCGCGCGAGATCGGGGACGACGACCAGCATCAGCACACCGATGACGAACAGCAGGAAGGTGCCGACGATGGCCGGGTAGGTGAGCAGGCGGCGCGTCTGCGACACCAGTTCATCTTCCCACTTGTAGGCGTCTATCTGCTCGCGCAGCACTTCGGCGAGATTGCCGGTCAGTTCGCCGGCGCGCACCAGCGCGCAGAACACCCGGCTGAATGCGGCCGGGTGCTCGCTCATGGCCTGCGACAGCGAACGCCCGCCTTCGATGCTCTCGACGAGAGAGGCGACGATCTCGCGCATGCGCGGATGCGTCGTCGAGTCGCGCAGGTCTGTCAGCGCCTCGATCAGCGGCACGCCGGAGCGCACCAGCTGCTCCAGATGGAAGCTGAAATTGATCAGCTCCATGCGCGGCAGGCTGCGGCCGAACAGCGCGCGGGAGTGCTTCAGTTGCGAGCCGTTGATGAAGTCGAGCTGCATGCGCTTGAGGCGCAGTTCCAGGTCGACCATGTTGGCGGCATCCATGTGGCCGAACACCATGTGGCCCTGCGCGTTCATCGCCTTGTACGAAAACATCGCCATGGCTAGCGTCCGAACCAGTCAGGTCCGTTCTGGCTCATGCGTTCGGTCAGGTCTACCACGCGCGCCAGTTCTTCCAGCGACGTCGAGCCGTCGATCACGCGCCGCAGACCGTCCTCGGCCAGGCTGCGGAAGCCCTTCGCGCGCGCCGCGTTGCGCAGTTCGCGGGCGGTGGCGCGGCGGGCGACGAGGTCGTCGAGGTCGGAATCCATGCGCAGCAGTTCCATCACCGCGAGCCGGCCGCGGAAGCCGGTGAAGTCGCAGGCCGGGCAGCCGACGGCGTCGTGGATGTCCGGCGCGACGCGATCGTCGCGCATGCCCAGCAGGTGCACCTCGTGCGGCTCGGCCGGACGGGCCCGCCGGCAATAGACGCACAGCCTGCGCAGCAGGCGCTGGGCGATGATGCCGATGATGTTGCCGGCCATGATGTCCGGCAGGATGCCGATGTCGAGCAGCCGCGGAATGACGCCCAGCGCGGAATTGGTATGCAGTGTCGAATACACCTGATGGCCGGTCATCGCCGCACGGAAGGCCATCTCGGCGGTTTCGGCGTCGCGGATTTCGCCCACCAGAATGATGTCCGGATCCTGCCGCATCATCGAGCGCACGCCATTGGCGAAGTCCAGCTTCACCGCTTCGGCGACCGAAGTCTGGCGGATCATCGCCATCGGGTATTCGACCGGGTCCTCCAGCGTCATGATGTTCACGCCTTCGGCATTGATGTGGTTCAGCACCGAGTACAGCGTCGTCGTCTTGCCGCTGCCGGTGGGGCCGGTGGCGAGGATGATGCCTTCCGGGCGCGCGATCATCAGCTTGAGCTGGTCGAGCTGGGATTCGGCCAGGCCGAGGCCGTCGAGCGGCACGATGCCGCGTGCGCGGTCCAGGATGCGCAGCACGATGTTCTCGCCGTGCAGCGTCGGCTGTGACGACACCCGGAAGTCGACCGCGCGGCCGCTGATGGTGAGCGAGATGCGGCCGTCCTGCGGTGCGCGCATCTCCGCGATATTCATGCCGGCGATCACCTTGATGCGCACCGCCATCGCCGGCCAGTACGAGCGGTGCAGCGCCCGGATCTGGCGCAGCAGGCCGTCGACGCGGTAGCGGATGCGCAGGAAGCCGGCTTCCGGCTCGAAGTGGATGTCTGACGCTTCGCGCTTGACGGCGTCGGTGAGCAGCGCGTCGATGAGGCGCACGACCGGCTGGCTGTACTCGTCGGCCGACGCGGACAGCGCGTGGAAATCCACTTCGCCGGTTTCCAGTTCGGTGAGGATGCCCTCGATGGACAGTTCGTGGCCGTAGGACTGGTCGATCGCATGCGCGATCTCCGTTTCGCCGGCCAGCACCGTATCCAGTTCCATGCCGTCGGGCAGCACGGCGCGCACCTGGTCGAGCGCGACGATGTCATTCACGTCGGACACCGCCAGCGTGAGGCGCCGCGTCGCCGGCACGTAGAGCAGCGGCAGCAGGCGATGGCGCTTGGCCAGTGCCTGCGGCACCAGACGCAGCGCGTCGATGTCGATCAGCGCATGCGACAGGTCGACGGTGCGCTTGCCGAGTGTCTCGCCGAGCGCGTCGCGCAGGGCCGCTTCACTGACGAAGCCCAGCTGCACGAGCAGCCGCCCCATCGGGATGTTCTGACGCTGCTGTTCCTGCAGCGCGATGCGCAGCTGGTCTTCGGACACCAAGCCCTGGGCCAGCAGCAGCTGGCCAAGCGGCCGGCGCACCTGGCGCGCGGGGGCGTCCGGGTGATCAGCGGCCATCGGCAGTCTCGAGTGCGGCGATGCGGGCGCTCACCTGCTGCGCATCGAAGGCCGCGACGTGCTGGTCGCCAAGTGCGAGCGCCTCGCGGTAGTAGCGCAGCGCGAGGCGCGGCTGGCGCAACTGGTCGAGGCTCACGGCGAGGTTGTACGCGTGGTCCGGCTGTTCGGGCGCGCGCGAGTAGGCGTTGAAGTAGGCCTGCTGCGCTTCGCGCCAGCGCGCCTGCGATGCGTACAGGTTGCCGAGCGCCAGCGCGACGGTGGCCGACTGCGGGCGGGCCGCTTCCAGGTCCAGCAGGCGGGCTTCCTGCGTCACCGGGTCGCTGCCCTCGTTGAGCGCGATGCGCGCGCCGGTGTCCGACGGGTCAACCTCGGCGATGCGCCGCATCAGTTCGCGCGCCATTGTGTCGTCACCGCGCAGCTGGGCCAGTGCGGCGAGGCCGTGCAGCGCGTCCGGATTGCGCGGGTCGGCGCGCAGGGCGCTTTCGTAGGCCAGGCGCGCGCGCCCGAATTCGCCGGCGTTGAAGGCGGCGTAGCCTTCCGCCACGCCCTGTGGAATGCGCGGCGGGTTGCGCGTGATGCGTATGGGTGACGCGGGCTGTGCGGATGGCGGAGGCACGGTCTGCGCCGGCGCGTCGGCCGAGCCCCGGAGCTGGCCCGACAGGTATCGGCTGGATACGGCAACCGGCCCGTGCCCGGCATCCGGAGGCGCGCTTTCCGCGCGTCCGTCAGCGGTCGCCGGAACGGGCGAGGAGGGCTGTGTCGTCGCACCCGCATCTTCCGGCGCCGCCGTGGCGAGGACCGGTGCTGCAGTTGGCGCGGCGGCGGGCCTGGCGATGGATGCCGGGCCGGACGATGAGGCGCGCGGCGGTGGCGCAGCGCCCTGGTCCAGCGTCTGAATCTGCCAGAACACCCAGGCGCCGATGCCGAGCAGCAATAGCGTGGCGGCACCGATCAGCCAGCCGAGCGGCGATACGGACCGGGTTGCGGGGCGCTTTGCGTCGAACAGCAGGCGGGCGGCTTCGGCGCCGGATGCCGCTGTTGCGGGCTGCCGCGGTCGCGTGGGCTCCGGCACGTCGAGTCCGGCGAAGCGCGCAGCCTGTGCGATTTCATCGTCGATCAGTTCCAGTTCGTGTGCCGGCGTGATGCGAGGCGCCGGTGGCGGGGTAACCGGCGCGGCCTCCGCATCGGCGCCGGCCGCGTCTCCGTTGCCGTCGTCGCGCCGCTTGGCGGCTTCAGCCTTCTTCAGCGCCTCCAGCAGCAGGCTCACCGGACCGGCTCCGCGGCGGCGCCGCCCGGCATCGCTGTCGGCAGCGGAAAGCTGGGTGTCAGGAAGTCGCGGCCGGGCAGCGCGTCGGCGAGCGGGCGGTAGTCGCCGTCAAGGCTGGCGTCGTCCACCACCACCGGGCGGATCAGCACCACCAGTTCTGTCTTGCGGGACGTTTCATTGCGCGCCGAGAACAGTGCGCCGATGAACGGAATGCTCGACACCCCCGGAATGCTGTCGCGCGTGTAATTCAGTTCGTCCTGCATCAGGCCGCCGAGCACGGCCGTTTCGCCGCTGGCCACACGCATGACGGATTCAAGCTCGCGCGTCTGGATGACGGGCACCAGATTCGGTGCGCTCAGGTCGGGCGTGGGGTCCTGCGCGTCCCCGACCTTGCGCGAGATGGTCGGGCGCACATTGAGCAGCACGTAGCCGTCGCCGCTGATCTGCGGCGTGACCGCCATGACCAGCCCGACCGACACCGAGCGGGGCGTCGCGGTGAAGCTGCGCACCGCCTGGGTATTGGTGTTGGCGACGACGTCCGCCTTGATTTCGAAATAGACGATGTTGTTGACCACCTTGAGCAGCGCGGTCTGGTTGTTCAGCACCGACAGCTTGGGGCTGGACAGTACCTTCACGTCACCGTAGGCCTCCAGCAGCTTGATGCTGTCGACAAGCTCCCGGCCGCGACCCAGGCCGATGGCGAACGGAGGGTTGGTGGTCACGTCGGGCGAACTGGTGTTCAGCGACAGCGTTGCGCCGCCACGCTTTCCGCCGCGGGCGAAGGCGGTCCAGTCTATGCCCTGCTGGTAGTTGTCGGTCAGCTGCACTTCGGCGATGGTCGCTTCGATCAGCACCTGGCGGCGCGCGATGCGGGTGACCTGGCTGATGAACTCCTGCACCTTTTCATGCTGGCGCGACGTGGCGCGCACGTTGATGACGCCGGTTTCCGGGTTGAGGATGACCGCAGCCGCCTCGCGGAAGGTGACGCGATGTTCCGGACGCGCCGGTGCGCCATCCGCCGGCTCTCCCGCCGCGGGCGCATCGCTGGCGGTGTCCGGCAACAGCTTGTCGGTCTCGTGGAGCAGGTCGCGGATGTTGCGCTCCAGCGATTCCCAGAAGCGGTTCTTTGCGACGTTCTCGATACGCGTGCTGGAGCTGTTGCCGCTTCCGCTGGTGGATGACGTGCTGCTGCTGCCGGTCACGGCCGCCGAACTGGTCGAGGCGATCTGCGTGTTGATGGACACTGCGCCGGTCACGTCGCGCGACATGTTCACGTAATCGACGCGGTAGCTGCGCAGGAAGGGCGCGTCGGGCATCACGACGAGCTTGTTGCCGTCCAGTTCGAAGCGCATGTCGACCAGGCTGGATATGCGCGTGAGCAACTGCGGCAGCGTCTGGTCGATCGCGTTGAGCGTGACCGAGCCTTCGATGCCGGGATGGATGTCGACGTTGACCTGCGCGTCGCGTGCGAGTGCGAACAGCAGCTCGCGGACCGGCACCTGATTGACGACGACGCTGTAGGTTTCCGCCTTGTGCCGTGCCTGCGGTGGCGGCGGTGCGATGGTGCGGGTGACCGGCGGCGGAATGTCGCCACGCGGCCTGCTGGCTTCGGGAGTGGCCAGTACGTGGGCCTTTGACAGCGCCTGCGGCGGGTGCGAGGCACAGCCGGCGAGCGCAGCGGTCAAGGCGCAGAACAGTGCGGGGCGCATCAATGCTGTCATGGGCACCTGGGCGGACGGAGTGTCGGAATGGATGGTACGCGCAATCCCTGCTGGCACAAGATGATGCGCAGTCCGGCATGCATCGTCAATGCCAATGTACTTTCATGGCTGGCGCAGGCTGCGCACCTGCCGCGCGATCGGTCGTGACCGGGTGATCCAGTCCGGCAGCGCGGCGAGCGCCTGCAGGGCGCTGCGCTGATCGGCGAAGTCGCCGTAGATGACGGCGAGCTGCGCGTCCGCCGGGTCGTCCGTGCGGTAGGTGCGCAGCCATTGCGGATCGAGCGAGCGCCGGGCGCGGCGCAGATAGGTGAGCACGTTGTCGCTCTGCGCGGCCGGCACCGACATGAGCTGGATGAACCAGCGTTCGCCGGGTGCGCTGCGGGTCCATTCCCGACTTGTCGCGAGCAGCCGCTGCAGCGGGTCGGCGTCGTCGTCCGCCGCAGACGCGGGCATCGCAAGTGACGGTGGTGCGTTGGCAGCGGCGGGCGCTGGATCGGCAGGCGCCTGCATGGCGGGTGTGCCGGCCAGCGCCTCAGCGGTGGCCGGTGCCGCGTCGACGGCTGCGGCCGGGGCGGAACTGAAGCGGCCGAGCAGGAAGCCCGCACCCAGCAGCAGCGCGACCAGCAGTGCGCCGACTGCGATGCGCGCGGGCCGTCCGGCGGCGGGGCGCCGGGCACGCATCTGCGTGTCGGCCGCGGCTCGCGCGGCGTCGGCGGCCGTGACAGCGTGCGCGCCGCGCGCGAAGGCTGACAGCAGCGCCTTGTCCGCGAGCACATTGACGCGCCGGGTCAGCCCGCCGGCGTCGCGTGCGATGCGTGCGCTGGCAGCGGCTTCGAATACCGGCGGGCCGCGGTAGCCGGCGGCACGCATGCGGAAATCCATATAGGTCACGACTTCGGCGGGCTGCATCGGGTCCAGCCGGAAGTGCTGCGTGATGCGGTCCTTGAGCTGGCGCATGTCCGGGCGGGCAAGCAGGTCGTCCAGCTCGGGCTGGCCGAACAGGACGATCTTGATCAGCTTGTGGCGCTCGGATTCGAGGTTGGACAGCAGGCGGATCTGTTCCAGCGTTTCGGCCGGCATCGCGTGCGCCTCGTCGATCAGCAGCGCGACCTGGCGGCCGGCCGCGAATTCGGCGACCAGGGCTTCCTGGACGGTGCGCAGCAGGCGATGGGCGCCCGCGTCGGTGCCATCTGTCCGCGGGCATTGAAGTTCGTCCGCCAGCACGGCCAGCAACTCGCCGCGATTCATCAGCGGGTCGGCCAGATAGATCGCCCGCAGGTGACCGGGCAGGCGCTCCGTCAGCACGCGCGCCAGCATGGTCTTGCCGGTGCCGACCTCGCCGCTGATCTTGATCAGGCCTTCTTCGTGGCTCAGCGCATGGACGAGCGCCTCGAGCAGTGCGCTGCGGTTGGCGCCGCCGAAGAAGAAATCGGCGTGCGGCGTGATACGGAACGGTGTTTCGCGCAGCCCGAAATGTTCGAGATACATGTCAGTCCGGCGCGCCGGCATCGCTCGGCTGCGTTTCCATGCGGTGATACAGCGTGGTCCGGGCGATGCCGAGCAGACGCGCGGCGGCGCTCACGTTGCCGCGCGACAAGCGCATCGCAGCGTCGATATAGGCGATCTCCCAGGCGCGCAGGCAGGTGTCGAGCCTGAAGTTGCCTGCGCGCAGATGGGCCGAAGCCAGCGCCGCGATGTCCTCGCCGGTTCCCGTTGCGGCCGTGCCGCCACCGGTGGCGACCGGATCGAATTCCTGCAGCAGGTCGGCCACGCCGATTTCCTGTCCCGGGTGTTTGGTGGCCAGACGGATGACAATGTTGCGCAGCTCGCGGACGTTGCCCGGAAAACCGTAATCCAGCCACGCCTGCTGCGCCGCGCCGTCAAAGGAAAAGGGTGCGCGTTCCAGCTGGAGGCACAGTTGCCGGCGGAAATGTTCGAGCAGCACCAGGCGGTCGGCGCCGGTGTTGCGCAATGCCGGCAGGGTGATGGTGAATACGCTGAGGCGGTGATAGAGGTCGGAGCGGAAGCGGCCGGCGCGCACCTCTTCGCTCAGGTCGCGATTGGTGGCGGCGATGATGCGTGCGCTGGAATGGCGCAACTGCGTCTCGCCGACGCGCTGGTACTCCCCGTTCTCGAGTACGCGCAGCAGCTTGGCCTGCAGGTCCAGCGGCAGTTCGCCGATCTCGTCGAGGAACAGGCTGCCGGCGGCGGCGTCCTCGAAGTAGCCGGCGCGCGCGCTCTGCGCACCGGTGAAGGCACCCCGGGCATGGCCGAACAGCGTCGGTTCGACCAGACTGGGCGAGATGGCCGCGCAGTTCAGTGCCAGAAAGGGCCTGCTTTTGCGCGCGGTGGAGTCGTGCAGGCGGTTGGCGACAATGTCCTTGCCGGTGCCGGACTCGCCTTCGATGAGCACCGGGTAGGGCAGGTCGGCGTACTGGGCAATCTGCGCGCGCAGACGTTCCATCGGTTCGCTGGTGCCGATCAGCGTCGGCAGGGACTGCTCCGGCGTGGCGCGCGAGTCGGCGAGCTGGCGCAGCAGCGTGTGCAGCGCCTGCGGCTGTGCCGGTTTCGAAATGAACTCCGTGGCGCCGAGCGCGCGGGCGTGCCGTGCCGGGCCGTCTTCGCCCTGGCCCGACAGCACGACGATGCGGGTGTCCGGCGCGTGCGCGAGCAGGTCGGCAATGAGGGCGTAACCTTCATCCGGAAGGTGCGGGCAGGGCGGCAGTCCCAGATCGACCAGTGCGAGCACCGGCGGTGACGGCTGGGCACGCAGCCACGCGATCGCGGCACCGCGCGTGGCGTGGCTCACCACGTCGAAGTCCTGATCCAGCAGGAAGGCGAGCGAGTCGGCGATCAGCGGGTCATCGTCGACGATGAGCAGCCCCGGGCGCGCTGCCTGGGGAGCCTGTGGTCGCGGGTCATTCATCATGGGCATGAAGGATGATAGCGCAGCGCCGGACGGGCGCTTCCGGGCTGCGGAAGGACGCGTTGCCGTCTGATACAATCCGCCGTCCTCATCACAAGACCGTTCAGCGCTCGTGTCCGTTTCCCTTCCGGCCGATGACATTCTGGTCGATATGGCCAATGTCGATTTCGCCTACGACAAACGGCCCATCCTTTCCGGCATCAATCTGCGCATCCCCCGTGGCAAGCTGGTCGCCATCATGGGGGGCAGCGGCTGCGGCAAGACGACGCTGCTGCGCCTGATCGGTGGTCAGCTCAAGCCTACGGCCGGCACGCTGTCCGTTGCCGGCCACGACATGGCGGCATTGTCGCGTCGAGACATGTACGCGCTGCGCCGGCGTGTCGGCATGCTTTTCCAGTTCGGTGCGCTGTTTACCGACCTGAACGTGTTTGACAACGTGGCCTTTCCGTTGCGCGAGCACACGGACCTGCCGCCGGACATGATCCGCGACCTGGTGCTGATGAAGCTGCACGCCGTCGGCCTGCGCGGCGCGCACGGCTTGATGCCGGCCGAACTGTCGGGCGGCATGGCGCGGCGCGTGGCTCTGGCGCGTGCGGTCGCGCTCGACCCCATGCTCGTCATGTACGACGAGCCGTTTGCCGGTCTCGACCCGATATCGCTGGCCGTGGTCGGGCAACTGATCCGCCGCCTCAACGACGCGCTTGGTGCAAGCTCGATCATGGTGACGCACGACGTGCAGGAGTCGCTCGACATCGTCGATTACCTGTACTTCCTGTCCGATGGCCGCGTGGTGGCTGAAGGGACGCCGGACGAGATCCGCGCGTCGAGTGATCCGTTCGTGCATCAGTTCGTCAATGCCGACATCGACGGTCCGCTGCCCTTCCACTATCCTGCCGGCGACTACCGGCAGTCGCTGATGGAGCGCCCGGCATGATCGCGCAAGTGCTCCGCTCGATGGGTGCCCGCGCGGTCGATGGAATCTGGCGCCTCGGTTTCATCAGCCGCTTCTTCGTTGCGCTGCTGATGCGTTCCGGCACCTCATTCACGCGCTTTTCGCTGACGATACGCGAGGTGTTTTCGACCGGCGTGCTGTCGCTCATCATCATCACCGTGTCCGGATTCTTCGTCGGACTGGTGCTGGGCCTGCAGGGCTACGAAACCCTGCAGCGCTACGGGTCGAGCGAGGCGCTGGGGATTCTCGTCGCGCTGTCGCTCGTGCGCGAGCTCGGTCCTGTCGTTGCCGGGCTGCTGTTTGCCAGCCGGGCCGGATCGGCGCTGACGGCCGAGATCGGGCTGATGAAGACGACGGAGCAGCTCAAGGCGATGGACATGATGGCCGTCGACCCGATCGCGCGAGTCGTCGCTCCGCGTTTCTGGGGTGGCGTCATCTCGATGCCGTTGCTGGCGGCGCTCTTTTCGACGATGGGCGTGTTCGGCGCCTGGTTCATCGGCGTCGTGTTCATCGGCGTGGATGACGGCGCCTTCTGGTCGCAGATGCAGGCTTCCGTCGATTTCCGCTACGACATCGTCAACGGCATCATCAAGAGCGTCGTGTTCGGCTTCGCCGTGTCGCTGATTGCGGTGTTCGAAGGCTACGACTCCGCGCCGACTGCCGAAGGCGTGTCGCGCGCCATTACAAGAACAGTGGTGAATTCGGCGCTGACCATACTGGCGCTGGATTTCGTGCTTACATCCTTCATGTTCAGGGGTATCGGATGAATCGTACTGTGCTCGACCTCTGGGTCGGTCTTTTCGTGGCCATCGGTGTTGCCGCAGTGTTGTTTCTGGCACTAAAGGTTGGCAACCTTGCGTCCGCTAACATTGGCGAGACATACAGGCTGCAAGCCAACTTTGATAACATCGGCGGGCTCAAGCCGCGTGCGCCGGTGAAAAGTTCGGGTGTGGTGGTCGGACGGGTGACGGAAATCACTTTCGACCCCAATCTCTATGTCGCTGTGGTCAAGATGGATGTCGACAAGCGTTACAGTTTTCCCCGTGACACGTTTGCAACCATTCTGACCTCGGGCCTGCTGGGGGAGCAGTACGTCGGATTTGAAGTGGGTGGCGACACCGAAATGCTTCAGGCCGGCGCAACCATCACCAAGACGCAATCCGCCGTGGTGCTGGAAAAGCTGATCAGCCAGTTCATGTTCAACAAGGCTGCCGAGAGCCCGACCGCTCCCGCGCAGTGATGTGCCGAATGCATAGCCGGGAAGCTCTCGAAATGACGAATATGAAAAATCAGAAAACAACGGGCCTGCGCCCGGCGCTCGTTGCGGTTGTGGCCGCCAGCCTGCTTGCAGGCTGTGCGACCTCCGGCAATCCGAAGGATCCGATCGAAGGTTTCAACCGTGCCATGTTCTCGTTCAACGAGACCGTGGACAAGGCCGTCATCAAGCCGGTGGCACAGGGCTATGACGCCATCACGCCACGGCCGGTCCAGACCGGCGTCTCCAATTTCTTCGCCAACATCGCTGACCTGTGGATCGGATTCAACAATCTGGTTCAGGGCAAGCCGGGCGAGGCGCTGTCCGACGTGAGCCGCGTGCTGATCAACACCACGATCGGCATCGTCGGCCTGTTCGACGTGGCGTCCGAAATGGGGCTGGAAAAGCACGACGAGGACTTCGGCCAGACGCTCGGCCGCTGGGGTGTCGGCGACGGCGCCTATGTCGTGCTGCCGATCTTCGGCCCCCGCACGCTGCGGGATACCGGCGGTTTCCTCGTCGATATCACCGTGGATCCGGTCGCGAATCACGAGCCGGTCGATGTGCGCAATGTTGCACTCGGCCTGCGGGCGATCGACACCCGTGCGTCGCTGCTGCCGGCGGAAAGCGCCATCGACGCCGCTGCGCTCGACAAGTACGCCTACGTGCGCGACGCTTATCTGCAGCGCCGCCGCAGCCTGATTCACGACGGCAATCCGCCGCGCGAGGTGGAAGACATGTCGTACGCGCCGAACGAGAACCTTTTGACGATGGTGCCCATCGAATCGACGTGGACCTTCATGCTGGTCGGCGCGCCGGCCACCGGAAACGTTGATACGCCGGTTGTTGCTGCGCTGAATACGGCGCAGCACTGATCTTCGCAAGACCCCGCGCCGGTGGGCGGGGTCCATTGATCACAACGGCCTGTCGCTTGTCGACAGGCCTTTTCATTCCGGGAGAACGCATGTTCAAGCGCTTTATTCAATTGATGTTGCTTTGCTTTGCCGTGAGTGCCAGCGCGCAGGCAAGTGCGGGTGTGGCGCCGGATGCGTTGATCAAGGGGGTGACGGACGACGTCCTGACGACCTTGCGCAACGACGCGGCGATCAAGGGTGGAGATGCCCGGCGCGCTGCCGATCTGGTTGAGACGAAGGTTCTGCCGCATTTCAACTTCATGAGGATGACGGCGCTGGCGGTGGGACGCGACTGGCGGACGGCGAGCGCTGAGCAGAAGAAGCAGCTGTCTGACGAATTCCGCACTCTGCTGGTGAGAACCTATTCGAATGCACTGACCAGCTATCGCGACCAGACAGTCGAGTTCCGGCCGTTCCGGATGGCGGCCTCGGATACCGATGTGACGGTTCGCACGCAGATCAACCAGCCTGGCGCCCGGCCGATTCCGATCGACTATGCGCTGGAAAAGCAGGACAGTGGCTGGAAGGTCTACGACGTGATCGTCGCCGGCGTCAGTCTGGTGACGAACTACCGGGAGACGTTTTCGTCGGAGATCCGGGCGGGTGGCGTCGACGGGCTGTTGAAGACGCTGCGTGCCAAGAACGCGACGACGGCGTCAAAATGATCGCGCTGGACAAGGATGTGCTGAAGGTCACCGGAACGATGCGTCTGCCCGAAGCGGTTGCATTGCGTGATGCCGGGCTCGCGCTGATTGCGTCGGCGAAATCGATCGACCTGTCGGGCGTCCGGGATGTCGATTCCTCCGCGCTCGCCGTGCTCCTTGCCTGGGAGCGTGCGTCCGACGGCGGAGCAGGGGAGCCGCTTGCGGTCACCGGTGCGCCCGAAGGGTTGCGCAGCCTTGCGCGCCTTTATGAAGTCTCGTCCTTTTGCGGGTTGAACGCCGAAGCTCCCGCACGCTGAATGGCCGCCTTTCGGGGGCGGAATGACCCCGGTTCCGATCTGTTTTCATGTCCGACTCTTCCCCCGCGCTGCTGATTGAAGGCGTCTGCAAGCGATACGCATCGCTCCAGGCGCTGGACCACGTGTCATTCGAGGTGCGACAGGGCGAGTTTTTCGGCTTGCTTGGCCCGAACGGCGCGGGCAAGACGACGCTCATTTCAACGATGGCCGGCCTGACGCGGCCCGACGACGGACGCATCCGGGTCATGGGACACGATGTCGTCTCCGACTATCGGGCTGCGCGGCGCAATCTGGGTGTCGTGCCGCAGGAACTCGTTTTCGATCCGTTCTTTACTGTGCGCGAAACACTGCGCATCCAGTCCGGCTATTTCGGGATGGGGCGCAACGATGCCTGGATCGATGAAATCCTGCATCATCTCGATCTCGGTGCGAAGGCGGACGTGAACATGCGCGCGCTTTCCGGAGGCATGAAGCGGCGCGTGCTTGTCGCGCAGGCGCTGGTTCACCGGCCGCCGGTCATCGTGCTGGACGAACCCACCGCCGGTGTCGATGTCGAGTTGCGGCAGAATCTCTGGGCTTTCGTACGCCGGTTGAACGAGCAGGGCCACACCATCGTCCTGACCACCCATTACCTTGAAGAGGCGGAAAGCCTGTGCGGACGCATTGCGATGCTCAAGCAGGGGCGCGTGCTCGCGCTGGAAACCACGAGCGACCTGCTGTCCCGGCGTTTCCAGTTGACACTGCTTCTGCGCTTGCGCGGTGGGGTCGCATTGCCGCAGGCGTTTCACGCAGTCGCGAAAGCGTCCGCCGACGGACGGGTGGCCATCGCGCTCGATGGCGCCGACGATGTCGCCGCCTGCCTGGCGCAGCTTCACGCGGCCGGTGTAGGGCTTGACGATGTCGAACTGAGGCGCCCCGATCTGGAAGACGTTTTCATCGCGATGATGCAGGAGGCTGCTTGAGCAAGGCGCTTCGCACGCTGATGTACAAGGAGCTGCTGCGGTTCTGGAAGGTGGGATTCCAGACCGTCGGCGCTCCGGTGCTTACAGCGCTGCTGTACCTGCTCGTGTTCTCGCACGTGCTTGACCGACAGGTCGAGGTGTATGGCGGTGTCGGCTACACCGCCTTCCTGGTGCCCGGCCTCATCATGATGAGCCTGCTGCAGAACGCGTTCTCCAACAGCTCGTCGTCGCTGATCCAGTCCAAGGTGACGGGCAATCTTGTGTTCGTTCTGCTTACCCCGATTTCGTATCGCGAGTTCTTCGCCGCCTATGTGCTGGCGGCGGTGATTCGCGGGCTGCTGGTCGGTGCCGGCGTCTGGGCGGTGACGCTGTGGTTCGTCGATCTGCCGTACGCCCACCCGCTGTGGATTCTCGTGTTTGCGTCATTGGGCGGAGCCATCATGGCCAGCCTGGGCGTGATCGCGGGCATCTGGGCAGACAAGTTCGATCAGCTGGCGGCGTTCCAGAACTTTGTCGTGATGCCGCTGACCTTCCTGTCGGGTGTGTTCTACTCCATCCATTCCCTGCCGGAGTTCTGGCAGCGGGTGTCGCACGTGAACCCTTTTTTCTACATGATCGACGGCTTCCGTTACGGATTTTTCGGCCAGTCGGACGTGTCCCCATGGATAAGCGCACTTGTTGCGGGCGGCAGTTTTGTGGCACTCGCGCTGGTCACGCTTAATATGCTCGCTCGCGGCTACAAATTGAGAAGTTGATATGGTTACTCCAGATAGCATCCAGGCCTCCATCACGGCCGGAATCGATTGCCAGCATTGTCAGGTCGCGGGTGACGGCCAGCATTTCGAAGCCATCATCGTGTCCGAGGCCTTTGAGGGCCTGAGTCGGGTACGCCGTCACCAGCTGGTGTACGGCGCGCTCGGGGATCGCATGCGCGAGGAGATCCACGCGCTGTCGATGAAGACGCTGACGCCGGCTGAATCGCAGAACGCCTGAGCACGGAACGACATGGACAAGCTGTTGATCGAAGGCGGGCATCGCCTGCAGGGCGAGGCCCGCATGTCCGGCGCGAAGAATGCGGCGCTGCCCATCCTGTGCGCGGCGTTGCTGTCGCGCGAGCCGCTGACACTGACGAACGTGCCGCAGCTCAACGACATCGGCACGATGCTGAAGCTGCTGTCGCAGATGGGGGTGGCGGTGCAGCAGGATGGCAGTACGGTGACGCTGGACGCGTCCGGGCTGAACAATCCGGTTGCGCCGTACGAGATGGTCAAGACGATGCGCGCATCCATCCTGGTGCTCGGCCCGCTGGTCGCGCGATGCGGCGAAGCGCGGGTGTCGCTGCCCGGCGGCTGCGCCATCGGCGCCCGGCCGGTGGACCAGCACATCAAGGGGCTGGCGTCGATGGGCGCCGATGTGTCGGTCGAGCACGGCTACGTGGTGGCACGCACGACGCGCCTGCGCGGCGCCAGGCTGTTCACCGACATGGTGACCGTGACCGGTACGGAAAACCTGATGATGGCCGCGACGCTGGCCGAGGGTGAAACCGTCATCGAGAACGCCGCGCGCGAACCGGAGATCGTCGATCTTGCCAATTGCCTGGTTTCCATGGGAGCAAGGATATCCGGCGCGGGCAGCGACGTGATCCGCATTCAGGGTGTTGATCGCCTTCACGGTGCGACGCATCGCATCATGCCGGACCGCATCGAAACAGGCACCTATCTGTGTGCCGCTGCGGCAACCGGCGGCGAAATCCGTCTGACCGGTACGTCTGCAGCCTACCTGGATGCCGTCGTCGACAAGCTCATGGATGCCGGTTGCGACATACGCACAGAAAAGTCGCCGTCGTTCGAAGCCATCGTGCTGCGGGCGCCTGAGAGGCTCAAGGCGGTGTCGATCCGCACCTCTCCGTATCCGGCCTTTCCGACTGACATGCAGGCGCAGTTCATGGCGATCAACACGGTCGCCGACGGTACCGCGGTGATCCGCGAAACCATCTTCGAGAACCGCTTCATGCACGCAGTCGAACTCGCGCGTCTGGGCGCGGACATCCGCATCGACGGCAATACCGCGGTCGTGCAGGGCGTTGCGCAGCTTGATGGCGCAACGGTGATGGCGACCGACCTGCGCGCATCGGCCGGGCTCATCATCGCCGGTCTCGTCGCGAACGGCGAAACGCTGATCGAACGCATCTACCATCTGGATCGCGGCTACGAGCACATCGAACAGAAGCTCACGGCGCTTGGCGCCACCGTCAGGCGCGTGTCCTGATGTGCGTGCGCTGATCCGAAACGAAACGAGGCCTATCCGTGCAAGGCATTACCCTCGCGCTGTCCAAGGGACGCATTTTTGAAGAGACGCTGCCCTTGCTGGCGGCGGCAGGCATCGTGCCGACCGACGACCCCGAGACGTCGCGCAAGCTCATCATCGACACCAACCGCCCTGACGTGCGCCTGGTCATCGTGCGTGCGTCCGACACGCCGACCTACGTGCAGTACGGCGCGGCTGACCTCGGCATCGCCGGCAAGGATGTGCTGCTGGAACATGGCGGCGGCGGGCTGTACCAGCCGCTGGACCTGAAGATTGCGCGCTGCCGGCTGAGCGTTGCGACGCCGGCCGGTTTTGACTACGAACAGGCGGTGCGGCGCGGGGCCCGGCTCAAGGTGGCGACCAAGTACCTGCACACTGCGCGCGAACATTTCGCGGCCAAGGGCGTCCACGTTGACCTGATCAAGCTCTACGGTTCGATGGAACTTGCGCCGCTGGTCGGGCTGGCCGATGCGATCGTTGATCTGGTCAGCAGCGGCGGTACGCTGCGCGCCAACAATCTGGTCGAGGTGGAACACATCATGGACATCAGTTCGCGTCTGGTCATCAATCAGGCCGCGCTCAAGGTCAAGCACGGGCTGCTCATGCCCATCCTCGAAGCTTTCGAGGGAGCGGTGCAATGAACACGCCGATCAGCCGGCTCGATTCGGCATCCGACGATTTCATCGAAACGCTGGATGCGCTGCTGGCGTTCGAGGCATCGACGGACGATGCGATCGAACACGCGGTGTCCGGCATCCTGCGTGACGTGCGCGAGCGCGGTGATGCCGCCGTGCTCGAATACACCGCCCGTTTCGACAGGCTCGACGCGACGTCGATGGTCGAACTCGAACTGCCGCGCAGCGCGCTCGACGAAGCGTATGCAAGTCTGAGCGACGCGCAGCGCGGCGCGCTGGTCGAGGCGGCGGAGCGTGTGCGCCTGTATCACGAGCGACAGCGCCAGGAGTCCTGGGAATACACGGAGGCGGATGGCACGCGGCTCGGCCAGAAGGTGACGCCGCTTGATCGCGTCGGTCTCTATGTGCCGGGCGGCCGCGCGTCCTATCCGAGTTCGGTGCTGATGAACGCGGTGCCGGCCAAGGTTGCCGGTGTGGCCGAACTCATCATGGTGGTGCCGACTCCCGGAGGCGAGCGCAATGCCCTTGTGCTGGCGGCCGCGGCGATCACCGGCGTGGATCGCGTATTCACGATCGGCGGCGCTCAGGCGGTTGCGGCACTTGCCTACGGCACCGCGAGCATTCCCCAGGTCGACAAGATCGTCGGCCCCGGCAACGCCTATGTCGCGAGCGCGAAAAGGCGGGTGTTCGGCGTTGTCGGCATCGACATGGTGGCCGGCCCGTCCGAGGTACTCATCATTTCCGACGGGCACGGCAATCCGGACTGGGTGGCGATGGATCTGTTCGCGCAGGCGGAACACGACGAACTGGCGCAGTCCATCCTGTTGTGCACCGATGCGGCATTCATCGACCGCGTGCATGCGTCGATCGATCGCCTGCTGCCGGGCATGCCCCGCCGCGACACGATTGCCACCTCGCTTGCCAACCGTGGCGCGCTGATCAGGGTCCGTGACTTGCAGGAAGCGTGCGACATCGCCAACCGCATCGCGCCCGAGCACCTGGAAATCTGTACCGATGAACCGCGTGCGCTGATGGACCGCATCCGCCACGCCGGTGCGATGTTCCTCGGCCATTATTCGGTCGAGGCGCTGGGCGACTATTGTGCCGGACCGAATCACGTGCTGCCGACGATGCGCAGCGCGCGCTTCTCCAGTCCGCTCGGCGTCTATGACTTCCAGAAGCGCACGTCCATTCTGGACATTTCGCCCGAGGGCGCGCAGAAGCTCGGGCGCATCGCGTCGGTGCTGGCGCACGGTGAAGGCCTGCAGGCACACGCACGCTCAGCGGAGTTCAGGATCGGCGACTGACTTCCCCGCCGGCGCCGTACAGCGTACAGTGCAGCCGGTTCATGCGCGCCCACCGACGACGGACATCGTCGATCGGGTGATACGGGTGTGAACCGGTCAGGGGGAGAACGATGCAGCCGTCAGAGTTGCCGGAGGAGCCGTCGCCAGCCGAGGGCGACGACGAAGGATTGCCGTTTCCGGTCATCCGGGAAATCGGTGCGTTTGCACCGTTCGGATGGCTCGCCGATGGTGCGGCGGACATCGCTGCTCATCCCGGCGCAAGCCTGTTCTATGGCTGCTGTTTCGCCGCCATGGGACTGCTGCTTTCAACCGTGTTCAGTCACGCCTATGCGCTGACGTCCGCGCTGATCTGTGGCTTTCTGCTGCTTGGCCCCTTCCTGTCACTCGGCCTGTACGACCTGTCCAGACAGCGCGAACTCGGACGGGTACCGATGCTGGCCCATTCGCTGACGGCCGGTGGCCACAATGCCGGGGCGATAGGCGTGTTCGCACTGGTGCTCATCATCATCTTCCTCGTCTGGGCGCGCGCCTCGCTCGTCGTATTCGCGCTGTTCTATACGTCCGAGATGCCGTCGATCGCCCGCTTCATGGAGCAGGTCGTGTCGATGCAGAACATCGAATTCCTGTTCGCCTACGCGATGGTGGGCGCCGTGTTCGCCGTACTTGTGTTCGGTGCGAGCGTTGTGGCCATTCCCCTCATGCTCGATCGTCGCCAGGACGCGGTGACGTCGATGCTCGCGAGTCTCGTGGCGCTTGGGCACAACCCGCTGCCGTTGATCATCTGGGGCATGCTGATCGTTGCGTTTACGGTGATCGGCTTCGCCACGCTGTTTCTGGGGCTCATCGTCATGATGCCGCTCATCGGGCACGCGACCTGGCATGCCTACCGGGCGCTGGTCGAACCGCTTCCGCGCCCGGCAGGACCGGCTTAACGGCGCCTGCGCAGCGCGATGACGCCGATGCCGGTCAGCAGCATGGCGACCGCTGACGGCTCAGGAACCGCTGATACGCTGAAGGTGCCAAGCTGCGGTTGCGTGTCGGCGTGGTTGCCGTCGGTGAAACCCTGCCAGTTCGATGCGTCATTGATCAGAATGCGATAGGCGGCAAAATCGGCAGCACCGCTGCGCGCGCCTGCATACTCGGAATAGTCCGTGCTTGCCGGCAGCAACAGTGCGTTCACTCCCGACTGCAGGCCTGCGGCAGCGATGGCTGCGGCCCCGGCTGACGCGGATTCGGTCGATACCGCAGCGAGGAAGGTGCCGGGTTGATTTGCGTTGATGCCGAAGTAGGCGTACAGCGTGTCCGCGGTGCTGCTCAATGCAGTGTTGCCTGACGATGTCAGCGATCCTATGGACACCGAACGGCTGGCCTTGTCGATATCGCTGAAGCGGATGACCGTGCCTGCGGAAATGCCTGCGTCTCCGCTGACCCAGGTGTGAAATCCTTCGTTGCTCGTGAACGCCGCGCCGTCCCAGTTGCTGTCGGTGAAGTACAGCGTGCTGTTCGCGGCGACATCGGTCAGCGCAACGATGGTCCAGCCGTCTTCATCCGCGTTGAGCGCGGTGAAGGCGATGTCGCCGGCCCCCATTGCGAATGCAGCCGGAGCCGACGCGCACAACGATGCCGCAAGCAACTTCTTTGCTGAAAACATGAACACCCTCCTTGTGTGGATGGAAACAGCCGCGTCGGTATGGCGCGGCCGGGTCGGGTGGTGTCTCCGGCAAGAATCCTGCGCTTGTTGTTGTGGCGTGTGCTGGCACCCGTGTCCAATGTATGACAAAGGGGTTTAAATATCAAATTGGAATATCAACGCAAGGTCAGTCCGGCCCATCCCTTGGCGCGCAGGCATTCATAGAGGCCGCGGGTTACGGTTCCGGCAGCCGGATCGGAGTGGTGCGCTTCGCCGAGTGTTGTCAGGCACTGTGACCGGGCGGCCTCGAGTTCGGCGCCGCCGGCGCCTGCTTTGGCCCACATTGCGATGCGCAGCCGGTCGAGCGGGTCCTTCTTCGGTGGAGCCGGCCGCGCTGCCGCGGGTGGGACTCCCCGGTTCGGCGCATCCGGCGGCGCGCCAAGGGTGACGCCGGCGTCTGTCGCTCCTGCCTCTGCGTCCTCGACCATGACCAGTCCGATCTCCGACAGCTCATCCATCGACCGTGTCCACCAACCCTTCGCCTCCATGCACTGCGCGAAGGCGCTGCGCTCCGAAGTGGTGCTCAGGCAGGCTGCCTCGGCGCGTTTGAGTTCGCCTCCGCCGGCGCCCTGTTTGAACGAAATGTTCGAACAGCCCGCGAGCAGCGCAAGCACGGTGACGGGAAGTGTGAGGCGTGCTGCAGCGTGCATGACCGAGGTCCGGGTTATGGCGACATCCTGCCTGTAGCAAGAAGCGCTCCGCCCGCGCGCCCGGCTACTGTCCGACGAGTTGCTCCATGGCGCTGGCAAGTGCGTCGCACTGCTGCTCGGTACCGACGGTGATGCGCAGGAACTGGTCGATGCGCGGCGCATTGAAGTGACGAACGAGAATGCGACGTTCGCGCAGCCCGGCCGACAGCGTGGCCGCGTCGTGCCGCGCATGGCGCACGAACAGGAAGTTTGCCGCCGACGGCAGCACCTCGAAACCGAGCGCGCCAAGCGTCGCAGCCAGGCGGTCGCGGCTCGCAACGACGCGCGCGCAGGTCTGCTCGAAATACACGCGGTCCTGCATCGCGGCGGTCGCACCGGCGAGCGCAAGGCGGTCGAGCGGGTAGGAGTTGAAACTGTCCTTGACCCGCGTAAGCCCCTCGATCAGCGCCGATTGCCCGACGGCAAACCCGGTCCGCAGGCCCGCGAGAGAGCGGGATTTCGACAGCGTCTGCGTCACCAGCAGGTTGGCATGGCGAGCCACCAGCGTGACGGCGGACTGGCCGCCGAAGTCGATGTAGGCTTCGTCGATGATGATCGGTACGTCCGGCAGCCTGCCGGCCAGGTGGTCAATGTCTGCCAGCGGCAGCAGTCGGCCTGTGGGCGCATTGGGGTTCGGGAAGATGACGGCGCCCGGATTGCGTTCGATGTAGTCGTCGATGCGGATGGCGAAGTGCGCATCAAGCGGAACTCGCTCCGATTCGATGCCGTACAGCGCGCAATAGACCGGATAGAAGCTGTAGGTGATGTCCGGAAACATCAGCGGCCGTTCATGTTTGAGCAGCGCGAGAAAGGTGTGGGCGAGCACTTCGTCCGAACTGTTGCCGACAAACACGTTGTCGCTGCTGACGGCGAAGTGTCCCGCGACGGCCGCGCGCAGCGCAAGGCCGGTCGGATCCGGGTAAAGCTTCAGGCGGTCGCCGTCACTCCCCAGTTCCGCCTGTATGGCTGCGACGACGTGCGGGCTCGGCGGGTACGGGTTCTCGTTGGTGTTGAGCTTGATCAGCCCTTCAATCTTCGGTTGCTCCCCCGGAACGTAGGGTGACAGGGACTGTACGACAGGGCTCCAGAACTGGCTCATGGCGGTCAAGTGCGATGGAAGGCGGGTCACGGGATTGGGGGATCCGGCACGCGCCGACACGGCGGGCGGACATCGACTCGATGTTATCATCCGGCCATTACCGTTCCGGCGTGATGCCGGGCCGATTCCCGGACAGCGACACCACTTCTCATGCGGCAAGCCGAAATCACACGCAACACGCTGGAAACCCAGATCAGCGTTCGCATCAATCTCGATGGCAGTGGGCAGGGCAAGCTCGATACCGGCGTGCCCTTCTTCGATCACATGCTTGACCAGATCGTTCGGCACGGCCTGTTCGATCTCGAAATCGTGGCCAAGGGCGATCTGCACATCGACGCCCACCATACGGTGGAAGATGTGGGCATCACGCTCGGCCAGGCCTATGCGGCGGCTATCGGCGACAAGAAGGGGTTGCGCCGTTATGGCCACGCCTATGTGCCGCTCGATGAGGCGATGTCGCGCGCCGTGGTCGACCTGTCGGGACGGCCGGGGCTGGCATTCAATGTGGACTTCACGCGCGCGCGCATCGGCGATTTCGACGTTGACCTCACGCGCGAGTTCTTCCAGGGTTTCGTCAATCACGCCCTGGTGACGCTGCATATCGACAACCTGCGTGGCATCAACGCCCATCATCAGTGCGAAACGGTGTTCAAGGCGTTCGCACGGGCGCTGCGCGCCGCGACGGAGCGCGACGAACGCGCTGCCGGACAGATGCCATCGACCAAAGGCTCGCTCTGAGTCTACCGCACGACTTCCGGTTTTCCCGTTCATGACTCGCGTTGCCATCATCGATTACGGCATGGGTAACCTTCGTTCTGTCGCCAAGGCGATCGAACATGTTGCGCCCGAGGCCGATGTTGTCGTCAGCAGTGACCCGAGGGAGGTCTCGAGCGCCGATCGCGTCGTCTTTCCGGGGCAGGGGGCGATGCCCGATTGCACACGCGAACTCGATGCACGCGGCCTTCGGTCGGTGGTGCTTGAAGCGGCGGCGAACAAGCCCTTCCTGGGCATCTGCATCGGCCTGCAAATGCTGTTCCGGCACAGTGAAGAGGGCGATGTGCCCGGTCTGGGCCTGTTTGCCGGCGACGTAAAGCACTTTGACAACCCGATCGATCGCGAGACGGGCGCACGGCTGAAAGTGCCGCACATGGGATGGAATGGCGTGCGACAGACGCGCCCGCATGCGCTATGGTCCGGTATCGGTGATGACGAACGCTTCTACTTCGTCCACAGTTACTTCGTGTTGCCGGAGGAAAGCGCGCTGACCGTCGGTTGCACGGATTACGGTTCGGCCTTTACCAGCGCGATAGCGCGGGATAATATTTTCGCGGTGCAGTTCCACCCGGAGAAAAGCGCGCATGCCGGATTGCGCCTGCTGGCCAACTTCATCGGCTGGGCTCCCTGACAGAACAGGCCGGACAATGCTGTCCGGCGACATGAATCTTCCGCTTTCCCTTTCACTTTTCCAACGACACGACCTCGCGCCATGCTGCTCATTCCCGCCATAGACCTCAAGGACGGTCACTGCGTACGCCTGAAGCAGGGTGATATGGATGTGGTAACCGTATTTTCCGAAGACCCCGCTGCGATGGCCCGGCACTGGCTTGATGCCGGCGCCCGCCGCCTGCACCTCGTGGATCTGAACGGCGCGGTTGCCGGAAAGCCGAAGAACGAATCGGCGATCAAGGCCATCGTGCGCGAGCTCGGCGATGAGATTCCGATCCAGCTGGGTGGCGGCATTCGCGACCTCGACACGATCGAGCGCTATCTCGACGACGGCATCACCTACGTCATCATCGGCACCGCGGCGGTGAAGAGCCCGGGATTCGTGCACGACGCCTGCGGTGCCTTTCCGGGCCACATCATCGTCGGGCTGGACGCCAAGGACGGCAAGGTCGCCGTGGATGGCTGGTCCAAGATGACCGGTCATGATGTCGTCGATCTGGCGAAGAAATTCGAGGATCAGGGGGTCGAAGCCATCGTCTACACCGACATCGGCCGAGACGGCATGCTGGGCGGCGTCAATGTCGAGGCGACGGTCAAGCTGGCACAGGCGCTGCGCATTCCGGTCATCGCATCGGGGGGCGTCACCAACCTTGATGACATCCGCGCTCTGTGCGGTGTCGAGGACGAGGGTGTGATCGGTGCCATCACCGGGCGGGCGATCTATGAAGGCACGCTGGATTTCGCGGCCGCCCAGGCTGAAGCCGATCGCCTGAACGGCGAAGACTGACCCGCAACCTGCTGTCGCGCCCGGCGCGGACCCAAATGCTAGCGAAGCGCATCATTCCCTGTCTCGACGTCAACGCTGGCCGTGTGGTCAAGGGCGTCAATTTCGTGTCACTGAAGGACGCGGGCGATCCGGTCGAAATCGCCCGTCGCTACGATGAGCAGGGCGCCGACGAGCTCACGTTTCTCGATATCACCGCCAGTTCGGACGCGCGCGACATCATCCTGCACGTGGTCGAACGCGTGGCGGAACAGGTGTTCATTCCGCTGACCGTCGGCGGCGGCGTTCGGGCCGTGGAGGATGTCCGGCGCCTGCTCAATGCCGGGGCCGACAAGGTGAGCATGAATACGGCGGCCATCAACGATCCGGAACTGATCGCCAGGGCATCAGGCAAGGTCGGGTCGCAGGCCATCGTTGTCGCGATTGATGCGAAGCGCGTGGATGATCGTGACGGCAAGCCTCACTGGGAGGTGTTCACCCACGGCGGGCGCAATCCGACCGGACTCGATGCCGTCGAATGGGCGCAGCGTGTCGCCGCGCTCGGTGCCGGCGAAATCCTGCTGACCAGCATGGATCGTGACGGTACCCGCAGCGGCTTTGATCTGGCGCTCACGCGCGCCGTGTCCGACGCTGTGCGCATACCCGTCATCGCATCCGGCGGGGTCGGCACGCTCGATGATCTGGCTGATGGCGTGGTGGCTGGCGGAGCGGATGCCGTGCTGGCAGCCAGCATTTTTCATTTTGGCGAACATACGGTGCGCGAAGCCAAGCAGCGCATGCAGGAACGCGGCATCGAGGTCAGACTGTGACGCCCGACTGGATCAAGGAAGTCGAGTGGGACGATAACGGCCTGCTTCCGGTCATCGTGCAGGAGGCGGCGACCGGCGACGTGCTGATGTTCGCGTGGATGAACCGCGATGCGCTTGAACGGACGGCCCGCTTGCGCGAGGCTGTCTTCTGGTCGCGATCGCGGCGCAAGCTGTGGCACAAGGGCGAGGAGTCCGGCCACACGCAAAAAGTGCTCGATATCCGCCTCGATTGCGATCGCGACGTGCTGTTGCTCAAGGTCGAACAGACGGGCGGAATCGCCTGCCACACGGGGCGGCACAGCTGCTTCTTTCATGCGCTGGCCGGGGACCGCTGGGTCGAAGCCGAGCCGGTGCTCAAGAATCCGGGCGAGATATACAAATGATCGATATCGAAGTGCTGCGCCGTGTCGCGCAGACCATCAACGAGCGCAAGGGGGCAGAGCCCGGATCGTCCTACGTCGCGTCGCTGATGCACAAGGGCACGGACGCCATCTGCAAGAAGGTTGCCGAAGAGGCGGCTGAAACCATCATGGCGTCAAAGGACGGTGATGCAGGGCATCTGGTCAAGGAGGTCTGCGACCTGTGGTTCCACAGCATGGTCCTGTTGTCCCATCATGGCCTGACGGTGGATGACGTGCTGCACGAGTTCCGCCGCCGCGAAGGCATTTCCGGCATCGACGAAAAGAAGTCCCGGCCGGGCTGACAGCCGCAATACGGTAATAAGCGTATTCCACACTATCGACGACACGGACAGACTCAAGCCCATGCACGATCCCGACTGTATCTTCTGCAAGATCATCGATGGCAAGATCCCGTCGCGCAAGCTGTACGAGGACGACCTGATCTACGCTTTCCATGACATTCGTCCGGTAGCACCGGTGCACTTCCTGATCATTCCGAAGGCACACATTCCGACGCTGTCCGATGCCGATGCCACCCATGAAACCGCGCTTGGGCGGATGCTGTCAAAGGCGGGCGAACTGGCTGCCGAAGCCGGCTGCACGGACGGTTTCCGCACGCTGATCAACTGCGGCAGGGTGGGGCGGCAGGAGGTGTATCATCTTCACATGCATGTCGTGGGCGGGCCGGATCCCCTGCCGCCCATGATCGTTTTCGAGAGGTAATCATGGGTTCATTCAGTATCTGGCACTGGCTCATCGTGCTCGTCATCGTGCTTCTGGTGTTCGGCACCAAGAAGTTGCGCAACATCGGCTCCGATCTTGGCGGCGCGGTGAAAGGATTCAAGGACGGCATGAAGACCGAAGGTGGCGCGCCGCCTGCCGAGGATCAGCCTGCCCAGCATGTCGGGCATACCATCGACGTGAAAGCCGAGGACAAGGTCAAGTCCTGACCTTCGCGGCGCACGCCGCAATGCCACACGGCGCCGTTCAATAACCGGTCGCCCTATCTGCCTATCCCATGTTCGACATCGGTTTTTCCGAACTTTTCATCATCGGCGTCGTGGCGCTCATCGTGCTTGGTCCCGAGCGTTTGCCACGCGTCGCACGGACGGCGGGGCATCTGCTCGGCCGCCTCCAGCGCTATGTGAATGACGTCAAATCAGATATCTCGCGGGAGATGCAGCTCGACGAGTTGCGCAAGCTGCAGTCGCAGGTCGAGCAGCAGGTGCGCGAAGTCCAGCATCAGGCGGATGCGGTCAGCGCCGGCGTGGACAGTGAGGTGGCAGGGTTGAGCGACCAGATGCGCGCGGCGATGGCGGAGCAGGAGAAGTACGCTGCGGTCGAACAGACGGCGGAGGATGCTCCGGTTACGGCAGATATCCCGCAAACCGGGGCGCCCGGCGTTCCCACAGAGGTGCCGGAAAACCCGTCAGGACAGTTGTCCCTCGACATCGCCGAGTCAGCCACCCAACCGGCGCGTCCGGATCGAGCATGAGCGAGCAGACCGAAAGTTTCGTTTCCCATCTGGTGGAATTGCGTGACCGCCTCCTGCGTGCGGTGGCCGCGGTGGTCATCGTGTTCATCTGCCTGATGCCGTGGGCCGCCGACATCTACGATCTGCTGGCCCATCCTCTGATGGTTGCGCTGCCCGAAGGTACGAAGATGATCGCGACCGGTGTCGTCACGCCGTTCTTCGTTCCGGTGAAAGTGACGATGATGGTGGCTTTCATCATCGCGCTGCCGGTGGTGCTGTATCAGGCGTGGGCGTTCATTGCGCCCGGGCTTTATGCCCACGAGAAGAAACTCGGTCTGCCTCTGGTCATCGCGAGTTCGCTGCTGTTCATGACCGGGATGGCGTTCTGCTACTTCTTCGTGTTTGGCGTCGTGTTCCACTTCATTGCAGAGTTTGCGCCGAAGAGCATTACGCCGGCGCCGGATATCGAGCAATACCTGTCCTTCGTGCTCACGATGTTCACGGCTTTCGGCGTCACGTTCGAGGTGCCGGTGGTGGTCATCGTGCTGGTGCGGTTCGGACTCGTGACGATCAGTCAGCTCAGGGAAGCGCGTCCCTATGTCATCGTCGGGGCTTTCGTCGTCGCGGCAATCGTGACGCCGCCGGACGTGGTATCGCAGCTGATGCTGGCGGTGCCGCTCTGCCTGCTCTACGAAATCGGCATCCTGTTCGCGCGCTTCACCGGCAAGCGGCCGGCGGAACCGACGATCGAACCCGGCGATGCGTGACCGGATCAGTCGTTGCTGCGCTGGGCCTGACCGCTGGCGGGGCGCTTTCCGACCGTAACTTCCAGTTCGCGTGCGCCGCCATTGCGGTAGACGGTGAGCCGGGCTTTCTGTCCGGGCTGCAGCGCCGCGATCAGTTGCAGCATGCCGGCCGAATCCTTCACCTTGCGGCCATCGACCTCGAGCAGGACGTCGCCGGGCCGCACGCCGCCGCGATCGGCCGGGCTGTTGCGCATCACGCCAGCGATCAGCGCGCCACCACTTGCCGGGTACTTGAAGCTCTCGGCGAGCTCGGGCGTCAGCTCCTGCACTTCGACGCCGACCCAGCCCCGGGTGACTGATCCGTTGGCGACGATCTGCTCCATCACGTTGCGCGCAGTGCTGACCGGGATGGCGAATCCGATACCGAGCGATCCGCCGCTGCGCGAGTAGATCGCAGTATTGATGCCGACCAGGTTGCCGGCGGCATCGACCAGGGCGCCGCCGGAGTTGCCGGGGTTTATTGCGGCGTCGGTCTGGATGAAATTCTCGAACGTATTGATGCCCAGTTGCGACCGCCCGAGCGCTGACACGATTCCCATGGTGACCGTCTGGCCAACGTCGAACGGATTGCCGATGGCGAGCACGACATCGCCGATGCGCAGGGCGTCGCTGGACGCGAAGCTCGCGGCGGGGAGTTTGGTCGGTGCGTTGACGCGCAGCACGGCGAGATCCGATTCCGGGTCGCTGCCGATCACCGTGGCCGGGTATTTCCCGCCGTCGTTGAGCGACACCTCGATTTCGTCGGCGGCTTCGACCACGTGGTTGTTGGTGAGCACGACACCATCCTCGCTGACGATGACGCCCGAGCCCAGGCCCATCTGGCGCTGGGGCTGGTCGCCGCCGAGCCGGTCACCAAAGAAATGGCGGAAGATCGGGTCGTTCATCAGCGGGTGCTGGGGCGCGCGCACGGCCTTTGTCGTAAAGACGTGCACGACGGACGGCAGCGCCTTCTGGGCCGCGTCCGAGTAGGAAACGACTTTTGCCGATTCGATGCGCGCGGGTGCCAGCACGGGTTCCGGCAGCAGGTCCGCAGCGGCTGACGTGGCGACACCGCCCGGTCGCGCCGTCACCGAGCGTGCGGGCAGCCATTCGGGTTTGAGTGTTGCGACGACGAAGAGCACGGCCAGCGCGGCAGTGACCGATTGAGCAAAGACCAGCCACAGACGCTGCATAATCGAGAACGGAAGAATGGGGAAGAGAAAATGGACAGAACGCAGTTGCAGCGCCATCTGGATGAATTGCTCGATGCGCCGCGCTTCAAGGATTATTGCCCAAACGGTCTGCAAGTGGAAGGCGCGCCGGACATCTCGCGCATCGTGTGCGGCGTCACCGCGAGTCTTGCACTGATCGACGCCGCCATCGAGCGGGGCGCCCAGGCATTGCTGGTGCACCACGGGTGGTTCTGGCGCGGCGAGGACGCACGCGTGCTCGGCATGAAGCGGGCGCGCATGGCGCGCCTGCTTGCTCACGACATCAATCTGCTGGCGTATCACCTTCCGTTGGATGCGCACCCCGATCTTGGCAACAATGCGCAGCTTGGCCGGGTGCTCGGCCTGCGCCCGTGTTCGACGACGGGCGATCAGGGCCTGATATGGCTCGGCGAGCCCGGCACGCCGACGACGGCCGCGCAATTCGGGGCGCACGCGGGCACGAAACTCGGGCGTACGCCGCTGCTGGTGGGCGACGGCCAGCGCGTGGTCAGGCGCATTGCATGGTGTACCGGTGGCGCGCAAGGCTACTTCGAGCAGGCGATCGACGCCGGGGCCGATCTCTACATCTCGGGAGAAATCTCCGAACAGACGACGCATGTCGCGCGCGAATCCGGCGTGCCCTACATCGCAGCGGGGCACCATGCAACCGAACGCTACGGCGTGCAGGCTCTGGGTGCGCACCTCGCGCAGACATTCGGACTCGATACCGTCTTCGTCGATATCGACAATCCAGCATGAGGCGGCGTCAGCCGCTCAAAGCAACGCGAGGCGGGTGGTCTGTGTCTCGGTGACCGACGGATTCGTGATCAGCCATTCGAGCATCGCGCGCAGCAGCAGCAGATCGTCGATGACGCCGAGCGGAAAGCCTATGCGGGTGCCGGCCCGGTTGTCGCGCAGCAATTCCGTGATGTAGTCGAGACAGTCCTGATTCGGCCACGAGGCGTTGATGCGCGCCATGATGTGGGCGAACTGTTCGACCGATTCCTGCGTCGTCGACGGTGCGTCAAAGGTTTCCCATTCCGGCACCTTCACGTTGAACGCGCGGTTGAGCTTCGGAGCGAGGTCGTCGTATTCGCCGCGACGACCGCTCGAGTGATAGAGCTCCAGCAGCTTGAGCCACGGAATCAGCGATTCCTTTGGATAGTCGCGCAGGAATTCCGACAGCGCCTGTGCCGCGCCCTCCGAGCGGCCGAAGGACATCATGATTTCGGCCAGTTCGAGAACGTGCTGGTGTGAGGGGACGTTTTCTTCGTTGGCGGGTGTGCCGACGTGATTGAACGCAGTGCCATGGGCCACCGCATCGATGGTGCCCACGAGCCGCGGGCCGTTTGCCGGCACTCCGGGAGCGGGGGAGGCGACGCTGCTGGCAGGGCCGACGAAGGTGTCGAATTCGAGATCGAGTTTGGTGAGCGGCGCTGTTGCGCCGTCGCTTGCGGCGTCTTCGAATTCGAAGTCGATGGTTTGCGCGCTTTCGGTCGCCGGGGGCCGGGCGGATGCCGGCGCGACCATTTCCATGTCTTCCATGTGCTCGGCCGGTGCCTCGCCCGGGAAGTAGTCGATGGACGTCACCGAGGCGATTGCCGACTCCGGCTCAGCGGGCTCCGTCACGTCGGGTGTTCCAATGAATTCGCCGCGGGTGTCGGGCCCGGATTCGGGCTCTTCGGGGCTGGCCGCTGCTGCGAGGCGTTCGGCTGTGAGGCTGGCGACTGCGTCCTCGGCGTGCCGTCTGCGCACTGCGGATACCGCAGATACCTTCGGTCTGCGTCGGCGCCAGAGCCAGGTTCCGCCGAGTATAGATCCGGCCGCCAATGCGCCAAAGGCGGCAACCAGCCAGTTCACGTCCGGTCCGTCCGGCAGCGCCGTCGATTGCGCTTCGGCGGGCAGCTTGTTGATGACCCGCACCGGTTCATTGGTCAGTTCGCCAGGCGCTTGCGTGGGCGCCGGCGGTGTTTCGGCCGGCGCCGATCCGGAACCGTCCGGCGCGGACATGCCCGTCGCGGGGTCGTCGACCGGTGACTCGCTGTCGGCGGGCATGCCGGTCGACACGTCCGGCGCAACAGGCGGACGTGTTGCCGGAGCGCCGGCGGCATCGAGACTGCGCTCGGTGCGCGAGAGCTGTCTCTGAAGATCTGCGAGGCGGGCTTCGAGTTGCTTGACCTTGTCCTCGATGGCGAGGTGCGTCGCGATCTGTTCGTCGAGTGCGGCAAGCAGTCGCTGTTCCGTGCGCAGCGCTTCCCGCTGTGCTTCACTCGCTTCGGCACGCGGTGCCAGCCCGCCGGACATTTTCAGGCCGTTGCCGGAATCGATGCCAGGCGCCACGTAGAGGCGATCGCGTGGCACTGCGCCCGCGCTGCGGCGCGGCTTGCGCGGCGCCCGCGCTGCCGGCTTGGCGGGTTCGGACGCGTCCTGCCCGACGTTGCGTCCGGATGGAGAGAGGGCTTGATTTCGGGTCGCGCGAGGCGCTGCGGCCGAGGCGGAAGGCGCGGCCGCCTCGGCGGGCGCGGACTGCGCTGTCACGCCGGCCGGCTGCATCAGGATTGTGTATTGGCGGGCGAGCTCGAAGCCGCAGCCGATACGCAGGCCCACCATGAGGATGGGTTCGTTGACGGCCGAACTGCCGGTAATGAAGACGCTCCGGCCCTGCATGCGGATACGTGCCCGGGTCAGCCAGGGCAGTTCGTCCTGGCCGGCGAAAGACGGAACGTCGAGCGAGAAGCATTCGCTGCCGAGGCGCGACTCAGGTACGCCGACGAGGACGATTTCTGCGCGGAGCGGTTCGCCAATGACGGAGCGTGTCGTGATGGCGCCAAGTCCGAGTGCAAGCGCATCGGGCGCGTGCAGGCCGGCTGCGAGCAGCGCGACTGCCAGCAGTGTCGGACGCATGCGCATCGAGGTCAGCGAGTACGCCGGGGCGGGTTTGTTCACTACGGTCTCCGTGCCTGTGGGCGAACTGAGGTTCGCGGTTCAAGTGTCTTTCGGCAGCGGGAGGGGAAACTTTACTTTAGTGGCGCAACCTTTCATGGCGCCCGCCGCGCAAGGGAATGCGCGAACAGGCAAAATCGCGGGTATCGAAATCAGGGTGGATGCGGAATGGACGAAATGCTCTTTGAAGTGAAGCCGCCGGCGCTTCCGGTGCGGGGTGAGCGGGCGCATTTTCCGGTGCGCAGGATCTATTGCGTGGGCCGCAACTACGCCGACCATGCGCGAGAAATGGGGCTGGACCCGGCAGTCGAGGCGCCTTTCTTCTTCTCCAAACCGGCCGACGCACTCGTGCGCTCGCCGGCAGTCGTGGTCTATCCGCCCGCGACCAGCGATCTCCAGCACGAAGTGGAGCTGGTTGTCGCGCTGCAGGGCGGCGGGCGCGACCTCGACGCCGGACGTGCCCGCGCGTGCATCTACGGTTATGCGGTAGGCCTGGATCTGACGCGACGGGATCTGCAGCGCACTGCGCGTGACAAGGGGCAGCCATGGGACATGGCGAAGGGCTTCGATCAGAGCGCCCCGGTGTCCGAACTTGTTCCTGCGGGCGAGTGCGGACATCCGCGCGACGGCCGCATCGAGCTTGTGGTCAATGGCGTATTGCGCCAGTCCGGTGATCTGTCGGACATGATTCTCGACGTGGAGGAGTTGCTGGTGCGCTTGTCGCGACTGGTTGAACTGCGGGCCGGCGACCTGTTGTTCACCGGTACGCCGGCGGGTGTGGCCGCACTGCACCCGGGCGACCGCGTGACTGCGCGTGTGGATGGCGTGGCCGCACTGGAGGTCCAGATATCGCCGCCATTGGCCTGAAGGTGTTTCGCTGCGGTGCAGCGAATTGCACTGTATAATTATGGATTACGCGGGTCGGCTTCTGCGCCGGTCCGCCGCGTTTCCCGCCAACCGGCGAGGTCACGTGCAACAAGACTTGCGAGGGCTACAACCCGAAGCGGGCTTTTCACCATCCTGTGCAGACAACAAGGCGAGGAATACGCATGAAGATCCATGAGTATCAGGCGAAAGAGGTATTGCGCCGTTTCGGTGTCGTGACACCGCGCGGCATACCTTGTTTCGAAGTCGACAAGGCCGTGGCTGCGGCAGAGTCGCTGGGCGGCAAGGTCTGGGTGGTCAAGGCTCAGATCCACGCTGGTGGTCGCGGCAAGGGCGGCGGCGTCAAGGTCGCGAAGTCGCTCGACGAGGTACGCGAGTTCGCGAAGCAGATCATGGGCATGCAGCTGGTGACACACCAGACCGGACCGGAAGGCCAGAAGGTCCGCCGCCTGCTGATCGAGGAAGGTGCTGATATCCAGAAAGAATATTATGTCGCCGCGCTGACCGACCGTGCGACGCAGAAGGTGGCGATGATGGCCTCCTCCGAAGGCGGCATGGACATCGAGGAAGTCGCCCACAACACCCCCGAGAAGATCATCAAGGTGTTCATCGATCCGCTCACCGGCATGACCGATGCGCAGGGCAAGGAACTGGCCGACGGCATCGGCGTTCCCGCGGCCTCGCAGGTGCAGGCGATCGACACCTTCAAGAAGCTCTACGCCTGCTACATGGAAACCGATGCCTCGCTGGCGGAAATCAATCCGCTCATCCTCGAAGGCAACGGCAACATCAAGGCGCTGGACGCCAAATTCAATTTCGATTCGAACGCGCTCTACCGCCACGAAGACATCGTGGCCTTCCGCGATCTGGATGAAGAAGACCCGGCGGAAATCGAGGCGTCGAAATTCGATCTCAGCTACGTGTCGCTGGACGGCAACATCGGCTGCCTCGTCAACGGTGCCGGTCTGGCCATGGCCACCATGGACGTGATCAAGCTATACGGCGCCGAGCCGGCCAACTTCCTCGACGTGGGCGGCGGCGCCACGACGGAGAAGGTGACCGAGGCGTTCAAGATCATGCTGCGCAACCCGAATGTGCGCGGCATCCTGGTGAATATCTTCGGCGGCATCATGCGCTGCGACACCATCGCGACCGGCGTCGTCGCCGCGGCGCGCGAAGTGCACCTCACGGTGCCGCTCGTGGTACGCATGAAGGGCACCAACGAGGAACTTGGCAAGCAGATCCTGGCGGAATCGGGGCTGCCCATCATTTCGGCCGACAGCATGGCGGATGCGGCACAGAAGATCGTTGCCGCCGTGGCCGGACACTGAGGGGAATACAGACATGTCGATTCTGATCAACAAGGACACCAAGGTCATCACGCAGGGGATTACCGGCAAGACCGGCCAGTTCCACACGCGCATGTGCCGCGACTACGCCAATGGCGCAAACTGTTTTGTCGCTGGCGTGAATCCGAAGAAGGCCGGCGAGGACTTCGAGGGCATTCCCATCCACGCCACCGTCGCGCAAGCGAAGGCCGCCAGCGGCGCCACCGTGTCCGTCATCTACGTGCCGCCTCCGGGCGCCGCAGCGGCGATCTGGGAAGCGGCCGAAGCCGACCTTGACCTCGTCATCTGCATCACCGAAGGCATTCCGGTACGCGACATGCTGATGGTGCGCAACAGGATGAAGGCCAAGGTGGCCGCCGGCGGCAAGGAAACGCTGCTGCTCGGGCCGAACTGCCCGGGCCTGATCACGCCGGACGAAATCAAGATCGGCATCATGCCGGGCCACATCCACAAGAAGGGCCGCATCGGCGTGGTCAGCCGCTCCGGCACGCTGACCTACGAAGCGGTCGGCCAGCTGAGCGAGATCGGCCTCGGCCAGTCGAGCGCGGTCGGCATCGGTGGCGACCCGATCAACGGCCTCAAGCACATCGACGTGATGCGCATGTTCAACGACGATCCGGACACCGATGCGGTGATCATGATCGGCGAGATCGGCGGTCCGGATGAGGCAGAGGCTGCACAGTGGTGCAAGGCCAACATGAAGAAGCCGATCGTCGGCTTCATCGCAGGCGTCACCGCGCCACCGGGCAAGCGCATGGGACACGCGGGCGCGCTGATCTCGGGCGGTGCGGACACGGCGGATGCCAAGCTCGCCATCATGGAAGAGTGCGGCTTCACGGTGACGCGCAATCCGTCCGAAATGGGCAAATTGCTCAAGGGACTGCTCTGATCCTGTCGCACTGATCCGTTGCCGGATCGGGAAAGGCCACCGCGCTTGCGGTGGCCTTTTTCATTTGTGCGCTGATCTCGGCGCAGCCGGTAGAATTCGCGCTTTCGCAAATCGGACGCACCAAGATGGATCTGAGTTCACCGGAATTCTGGTTGGCAGTCGGTCAGATCATCATGATCGACATCCTGCTTGGCGGTGACAACGCGGTCGTGATCGCGCTGGCCTGCCGCAAACTGCCACCCGCGCAGCGCAAGCTGGGCATTCTCTGGGGTACGGCGGGTGCCGTACTGCTGCGCGTCATCCTCATCATGTTCGCGCTGACGCTGCTCAAGCTGCCTTTCCTGAAACTGGTCGGCGCCTTGCTGTTGCTGTGGATCGGCATCAAGTTGCTGATGCCGGACGACGAAGAAGAGCACGCCGGCATCCAGTCCAGCGACAAGCTGTGGTCGGCCGTGAAGACCGTCATCGTGGCCGATCTCGTCATGAGCGTCGATAACGTCATCGCCATCGCGGGTGCCGCTGAAGGCGCCGGCGCCGGCCACCAGTTGCCGCTCGTGGTGTTCGGCCTGCTCGTGTCCATCCCCATCATCGTATGGGGCAGCCAGATCGTGCTTGGACTGATGAGCCGCTTCCCGATGATCATCACGCTCGGCGGCATGTTGCTCGGCTGGATCGCCGGAACGATGGCCGTCACCGACCCGGCAGTGACGGCCTATCTGCCGCTGGAGGCGCCGGACATGACCGAAGTGTCTGCGCTGGTGCGCTACGGCGCGGGCGTGGCCGGGGCCCTTTTCGTGCTCGGTGTCGGCAAGTTCTTCGGTGCGCGTGCCAAGCCGGTCGATTACCCGATCCAGTAGCCGGCCATGGCGCTCTATCTGACCGAGGACGAAGTGGGGCAGGTGCTGACCATGGCCGATGCATTGTCGGCCGTGGAGCAGGCGCACCGCTGGCACGCCGTCGGCGATGCGACAGATACGCCGCGCGCCCGTAGCCGCACGCCGTCCTCGGCGCTGCACATTCTGCACGGAGCCGTCATGCCGCTCGGCATCATGGGCTACAAGAGCTACACCACGAGCCGCGAGGCTGCCCGCTTCTGGCTGCACCTGTTCGACGCGGGCAGCGGGCGGCCGCTGGCGGTGCTTGAGGCCAACCTGCTGGGCATGATGCGCACCGGGGCCGCGGGTGGTCTTGCTGCGCGGATGTTGTCGCGCGAATCGTCGCGCGTGGCCGGCGTATTTGGCGCCGGCTGGCAGGCGCGCAGCCAGATCGAGGCACTGTGCGCAGTGCGCGACCTGGATGAGATCCAGGTGTTTTCACGCAGGCGCGACCGACTGGAGGCCTTCTGTGCCGAACAGACCGCGCGACTGGGGCGCGTCGTCCGCGCGGCCGACAGTGCCGAGGCGATGGTGAAGGCGTCCGATGTGGTCGTGACCATCACGACGGCCAGCGAGCCGTTGTTCGATGGCCGCTGGCTGCAGCCTGGCACGCACGTGACCGCAGCGGGTTCAAATGCGTTGATACGGCGAGAAATTGACGAAACGACAATCCGGCGCGCGGCGGTGGTTGCCGTCGACGGCCGCGCCAATGCCCTGCGGGAGTCGGGCGATCTGCTCCCCGTGCTGGAGAAGGGGCGTCTGAACGACTACACCATGGTTGAACTGGGTGAGCTGCTCGGCGGAGCGCGGCCGGGCCGCCGCAACGACGATGACATCACGCTGTTCGAGTCCCAGGGCATGGCGATTCAGGACCTGGTGCTTGCGGCGCGTGTGCTGGAAAAGGCCGGAGCGGCCGGTATCGGGACCGAATTGCCGTACTGAATGCAGGATGTCGGCACTTTTGCGCGGGTATAGCGTGATATTCCACCGGGTCGCGTGCATGCCTGTTTGACGGAGTTGAGGCTGAACTGCAAGAATATGTGACAGTCGCCTGTTTTCCCGCATGAGTTCGTTTGCGGACGGGCGTTTTGCATACCAATAATCAGGCGGTCGCCGGCTCCCCCATATCGGGACGCCATAACTTTGCGGGGGTGTGCGTGGCCAAAGCCGCTATCTGGAAGACGGACTGGTTCCTCGGCACCGTCATCAGCGTCCTGTTCCTGTTTTCAGCTTCTTCGGACCTGATCCAGAGTCTTGAACGCAAGGCGTACGACGTCGGCGTCAGCGCCAGCGAGCGTACACCGAGTCCGCGCATCGCAATCATCGCGATCGACCAGCAGAGCATCGACAACATTGGCCGCTGGCCGTGGCCGCGCGACGTTCACGCACGCATGATCGACAAGCTGGCCGAGGCACAGGCCAAGGTGGTCGGCACGACGATCTTCTTTGCCGAACCGCAGCTGGATCCGGGGCTTGCCTACATCAATCGCCTGCTTGCAATGGAGCAGCAGGCGCGCGAGGCCCGCGAACGCGCGGCGTTGGCCCCGGCCGAGGATGGTCTGGTGCCCCCGCAGGTGCCGGCAAGCGGCGAACTTGATGCGTTCGGCGATGTGCTGCGCGAGGCCGAGCGTGCGCTCAATACTGACCGGCAACTCGCGCAGAGCATGGCGAAGGCGGGCAATGTCGCGTTGCCCATGCTGTTCCTCGACGGCGAACCCCAGGGACGGCCGGACCGGGAATTGCCCGATTTCGTGCGCAAGACGGCGCTGGTGCACGTGGAGGGTACGGACCCCTTGCCGCCGCTCACGCTCGACGTGTCGGCCGGCGTGATAGAGCCGCTCGGCAAGGTGGCCACCGCAGTCGGCCATCTCAACCCGTCGATCGACCGTGACGGCGGCTTCCGCCTGCAGCCGCTGGTCGTGACCCACTTCGACCAGCTCTACCCCTCACTTTCCCTGCTGGTTGCCGCGCGGAGCCTGAATCTGGGTGTTGACGACATTCGCGTGACGCTCGGCGAGTCGGTGTCGCTGGGCCGTCTGCGGATCGCCACCGATCCCGGCCTGGGCATGTACAGCTTCTATTACCGGGGAGTGGACGGCAAACCTGCCTTCCCCGTCGATTCGTTCTTTGACGTCATGAGCGGCAAGATCCCGCTCGACAAGTACCGCGACAAGATCGTGCTGATCGGACCGACGGCGCCCGGCATCGGCAACTTCTACGCGACGCCGGTGTCGCCGGCGATGTCGTCGGTCGAAGTCATGGCGCACGGCCTGTCCAGCATCCTGCAGGAGCACTTCGTCGTGACGCCGTCCTGGTCATGGGCGGCGGAACTGGCGGTATTCCTGCTGGTCGCGCTCTACCTCATCGTTGTCCTGCCGCGCCTCAAGGCGGGGCTGGGCGCCGGCGTGACGGCGCTGTTGTTTGTCGCCTTGCTGGTGACGCACTTCGTGCTGATGACGAGTCAGCTGATGTGGCTGCAGCTGATGCTTCCGGCGGCGCTGTTGCTGGTCGGCCACCTGTTGCTGACGACCAAGCGTTTCCTCGTGACAGAGCGCGGCAAGGTGAAGTCGGACGAACAATCGGCCGAATCGAACCGCATGCTGGCGCTCGCTTTCCAGGGCCAGGGGCAGCTCGACATGGCCTGGGACAAGTTCCGGCAGGTCCCGCTGTCAGATGCGGTCATGGACAACCTCTACAACCTTGCGCTCGACTTCGAGCGCAAGCGCCAGTTCAACAGGGCGGAAGCGGTGTTCCGCCACATGGCCGAATTCAATCCGGCGTTCAAGGATCTGGAAACCCGCGTCAAGCGTGCCAAGGCGATGTCGGAGACCGTCATGCTTGGCGGCGGTGCCGGCGGCCGCACGAACGCGAGCATGCTCGACGACGGCACGATGGAAAAGCCGATGCTGGGGCGTTACCAGGTCGAGAAGGAACTTGGCAAGGGGGCCATGGGCGTTGTCTATCTCGGCCGCGATCCGAAGATCAATCGCGTGGTGGCGATCAAGACGATGGCGCTCGCACAGGAGTTCGACGAGGAGGAACTCGCCGACGTGAAGGAGCGCTTCTTCCGCGAGGCGGAAACGGCCGGGCGGCTGAACCATCCGAACATCGTCACGATATTCGATGCCGGCGAAGAGCATGACCTTGCCTACATCGCGATGGAGTTTCTCAAGGGCCGGGATCTCGTGCCGCAGACCAAGCCCGGCCAGCTGATGCCGCTGCCGACGGTGATGGGCATCGTGGCGCGCGTGGCCGATGCGCTGGCCTACGCGCACGGCAACAACGTCGTCCATCGCGACGTGAAGCCGGCAAACATCATGTACGAGGCGGAATCCGATCAGGTGAAGGTGACCGACTTCGGCATCGCGCGCATCACCGATTCTTCAAGGACGAAGACGGGCATGGTGCTCGGCACGCCGTCCTACATGTCGCCCGAGCAGCTGGCCGGCAAGAAGATCGACGGCCGCTCCGACCTGTTCTCGCTGGGCGTGATGCTGTTCCAGCTGGTGTGCGGAAAGTTGCCCTTCGAGGGCGAGTCGATGGCGCAGCTCATGTTCCGCATCGCCAACGATGCACATCCGGACATTCGCGACATTCGCCCTGACGTGCCCGACTGCCTTTCTGCGATCATCGACCGCGCGCTGGCGAAGGACGCCGAAGCGCGTTATCAGTCGGGTACGGACATGGCGGCGGACCTGCGCGCCTGCGCCGGCAGCTTCACCCTTTCCATCACACAGGTCGATTTCAGCATCTGACATGAATCAGGATCTCAGCCAGGCACTGCAGATGGTCAGCCGCAGCAATGCGGGCATGGTTCGCACGCATAACGAAGACGCGATTTTCACGCGGACCGATGTCGGCCTCGCGATACTCGCTGACGGCATGGGCGGTTACAACGCCGGTGAAGTGGCAAGCGGCATGGCCACTGCCGTCATTGGAGCGGAACTGGAACAGGCGCTGCGCGAAAGCAGGCAGGGTGTGTCCGAACTGCTTGAAACGGTCATCGGGCAGGCCAATACGGCAATCTATCAGGCCGCGGACAGCCAGCCTCAGTACTCGGGCATGGGTACGACGCTGGTTATGGGCGTATTCCGCAATGACCGGATATCCGTTGCGCATATCGGGGACTCGCGCATGTACCGGTTGCGCGACGGTGCTTTCGAATGCATCACCCGCGATCACTCGCTGTTGCAGGAGCAAATCGACAGCGGCATGATTACGGAGGAAGATGCGCGGCGCTCCCAGAACAAGAATCTCGTGACGCGTGCGCTGGGCGTAGACCCCGTGGTCGAGCCGGAGATACACACGTACGAGGTGTTGCCGGGCGACCTCTACCTGTTCTGCTCGGACGGGTTGAACGACATGGTCGACAACGAAGATATCGCGCTGACCTTGCAGGCCTTGTCAGCCAATCTGGACCTCGCAGCTGAGCAGCTCATCCAGATGGCCAATGACAACGGTGGTCGTGACAATGTGTCGGTGATACTGGTCAAGGTGATGCAGGCCTATCCGGCGACGGAACGCGGATGGGTCGCGCGCCTGCTTGCATGGTTGAAGTGAAGGGACTGGAAAATGGCAAAATTGATACTCAGCATGGATGGTCTGGTCCTGAAGGAGCTTCCGCTCGCAAAGGAGCGCACGACGATCGGGCGCAAACCGCACAACGACATCCAGATCGACAACCTCGCGATCAGCGGTGAGCATGCGGTCATCGTGACCATCCTCAATGACTCGTTTCTCGAGGACATGAACAGCACCAACGGCACCTACGTGAACGGGCAGCCGATCAAGAAGCACTTCCTGCAGAACAACGATGTGGTCGAGCTTGGCAAGTACCGCCTCAAGTACATCAACGAGACGCCCGCTCAGGCACAGTCACCGGATTTCGAAAAAACCATGGTGCTGCGCCCCGACATGATGCGCAAGGCGCCAGCAGACGCGCCGGCGACGGCTTCCGCGCCGCCCGCCCGCGCGGCCATCGACACCCAGGTCGGCTTCCGTCCGGGGCAGTCGATGCCTGCCGGTACGTCGGTTCCGGGCAGTGCCGGTCTGCCGCCACCACCCGCTCCGCTGGCGAGTCCGCCGCCGGCGCCGTCGAACATGGCGGGTGCGAGCCAGATCGGGGCCATCCAGATATTGAACGGCGCCAATGCGGGGCGTGAGCTTGAACTGACCAAGACGCTGACCACGCTGGGCAAGCCGGGCCTGCAGGTGGCGGTCATCACACGCCGTCCTCAGGGCTATTTCATCACCCACGTGGAAGGTGCGAATTTCCCCGTCGTCAACGGCCGCCAGCTCGATGCCCAGGCGCATCCGCTGGAGGATCACGACGTGATCGAGATCGCGGGCGTCAAGATGGAGTTCTTCGTCAAACGCTGACGGTCCGGTCACCTTTCATGCCGCCGCCCGCGTTGTCCGATGCCGCGATGCGCACTGGCCGCGCGCGCGGCCACCGCCTTCCGGCCCTTCCGGGGATGCGCCAATGAATCAGCAGATGCTGCGGCATGGCATCGGGGTCGTGCTGCTGCTTGTACTGCTCGGGCATGCGGCACGGCTCTACCAGATTCCGGTTCTCGGGAATCTCGATTACCTCGCCTACGACGCGAAGCTGTCGCTCACCATGCCCGAGGGCGTGGACGAGCGGGTCGTCATCCTGGACATCGACGAACGCTCGCTTGCCGAAATCGGTCGCTGGCCGTGGGGCCGCGAACGTCTGGCGACGCTGCTCGATACGCTGTTCGATCACTACGGCGTGAGCCTGCTCGGCATCGACGTCGTCTTTGCGGAGCCGGATACGAGCTCCGGCTTGCCCACGCTGGAGCGTCTGGCCGAAGGGCCGCTCGCCGACGACGCGAGGTTCCGGAGCGCGCTCGATGCCTTGCGCCCGCAACTTGACTACGACACGCGTTTCGCTGCCGCGCTCAAGGACCGTCCTGTGCTGCTCGGCTACTACTTCAGTGGGCGCGGCGACGGGCTCAGCAGCGGTGCATTGCCCGAACCGGTGTTGCCGGCCGGCACCTTTCGCGGCCGCAACATCGCCTTTGCCGGTTTCGACAGTTTCGGCGCAAATCTCGAACGCTTCCAGAGTGCCGCGCTTGGCGCCGGCCACTTCAATCCGCTGCCTGATTTCGACGGCCTCAACCGCAGGGTGCCGATGCTTGTCGAGTACAAGGGCGCGTACTACGAGTCCTTGTCGCTGGCTGTCGTGCGGACCTTGCTGGGCAGCCCGAATGTCGTGCCCGGCTATGCGGAGGGAGGCCTGTTCTCGGTGTCGGCGCGCGACTACGGCGGGCTGGAATGGCTTGATCTTCCGGCACGCCAGGGCACCCTGCGCATTCCGGTCGACGAGAACGTTGCCGCGCTGATCCCCTATCGCGGCCGGCAGGGCAGCTTTGCCTATCATTCCCTGGCCGACGTCCTGGCCGGACGCACGCCCGCCGATGCCCTGAAGGGGCGCATTGCCCTGCTTGGGACTACCGCGCCCGGGTTGCTTGACCTGCGGGCCACGCCGGTGGGCAGCTCGTACCCCGGCGTCGAAATCCACGCCAATCTCATCGCAGGCATGCTGGACGGACGCATCAAGCATCGGCCGCAATACGTGACCGGTTTTGACGTCGTCGTGCTCGTGCTGGTAGCCGCACTGCTGATCTGGGCCCTTCCGCGGCTGTCGCCGCAGAACGGCACGCTGCTTGTCGTGGCGACGCTTGCCGGGCTGGTCGGCATGAATTTCGCGTTCTGGCAGCTTGCAGACTTCGTGCTGCCGCTCGCCGCCAGCGTATTGCTCGTGCTGGGGCTCTACGCGCTCAACATGTTCTACGGCTATTTCTTCGAATCGCGTTCGAAGCGCCAGTTCACGCGCATGTTTGGTCAGTACGTGCCGCCCGAGCTCGTGGCGGAAATGAGCCGCAATCCGGAGCACTACAGCATGGAGGGGCGGACCGCCGAACTGACCGTGCTGTTCTCCGACGTGCGCGGCTTCACCAGCATTTCCGAAGGGCTGGAACCGAAGCAATTGGCACAGCTCATGAACGAATACCTGGGCGCAATGACTTCCGTGGTGCAGGATCAGCGCGGTACGCTCGACAAGTACATTGGCGACGCGATCATGGCGTTCTGGGGTGCGCCCGTGGATGATGCGGAACATGCCCGGCACGCCGTTGCCACGGCGCTGCACATGCATGCGAAGCTGGAGCATCTGAACCGCTCTCTGGCGGCGCGCGGATGGCCGCAACTGAAGATCGGCGTGGGCGTGAACACCGGTTCGATGACGGTGGGCGACATGGGGTCGCCGGTGCGCAAAGCCTATACTGTCATGGGCGACGCGGTGAATCTGGCGTCGCGTCTTGAAGCGCTGACGAAGCAGTACGGTGTGGGCGTTCTGGTAGGCGATTCGACGCGGCGTGCCGTGACGGATGTCGTGTTCCGGGAAGTGGACCGTGTGCGCGTGAAGGGCAAGGACGAACCTGTTGCGATCTACGAGCCGCTGGCGTTCGAGAGCGATTTCGATCGCAGCCGGGTGGAGGAGCTGAAGCTCTGGAATCTGGCGCTGCGCCAGTTCCGGGCGCAGGAATGGGACCAGGCCGAATTGTCGCTGTTCAACCTGCAGCGAATGGCGCCGCAGTGCGCGCTTTACCGGATGTACGCCGAACAGATCGGACACTATCGGCGCGAGCCGCCGGGCAAGGACTGGGATGGTGTGCGGACGTTTGAAACGAAGTAGTTTTCCTGGCGCATGAGGAGCTGATGAGGATACGGGTGCTCGGTTGCAGTGGCGGCATAGGCGGCGCGAACCTGCGCACCACCTCGCTGCTGATTGATGACGATATCCTGGTCGATGCCGGGACGGGCGTCGGTGATCTGTCCATCGCCGAGCTCAAGCGCATTGATCACGTGTTCGTCACGCATAGCCATCTCGACCATATCGCCTGTCTGCCGCTGATGGTGGATACGGTGGGCGAGTTGCGCGATCGTCCACTTACGGTGTGGAGCACGGCGCCGACGATAGAGGTGTTGCGCCGCCACATCTTCAACTGGTCCATCTGGCCCGATTTCACGGAGATTCCGTCCGTCGAGCGGCCCTTCATGTGCTTCCGCGAACTGCGGGTCGGCGATGAAATCGACATGCGGGGCAGGGCGGTGCGCGTGCTGCCGGCGCAGCATACGGTGCCTGCCGTCGGATACGCGTTGCGCGGTGATGGCGGTACGCTGGCTTTCTCCGGCGACACGACGGTGTGCGACGACTTCTGGGCGGCCGTGAATGCACTGCCCGACCTTCGCTACCTGATCATCGAAACCGCATTTCCGGATCGCGACAAGCAGCTGGCGGTGATGTCGCGCCACCTGTGTCCGACGATGCTTTCCGACGAGCTCGACAAGCTGCGGCATCCGGCCGAGATCTACATCACGCATCTGAAACCGAGCCAGATGGTGATGACGATGCGCGAGATCAATGAGTCGCTGGGCGCACGGAAGCCACGCATGTTGCGCAACAATCATGTTTTCGACTTCTGACCGGCGCGACCGGCATGCGCCACGCGCAGCTGCCGGTGTGCTGCCGGTCCGCACGGACGAGGTGATGAAATGAGTGTGGCGACGCCTCCGGCGAGCGACCTGGGCGCAATGAGCGACGTTTCCAGCCGGCTTGCCTTCTTCAAGAACCTGCAGGGTGTGACCAACCGGATCCACGCGACGACGAATATCGACGAAATCATGCTTGAACTGTCGCAGGAGATTTCCGCGCTGTTCAACGCTGACCGTCTGACGATCTATGTGCTCGGCGACGACCGGTCGACCATCGTGTCCAAGGTCAAGACCGGTCTGAACTCGTTCAAGGACCTGCGCCTGCCGCTGACCGAGCAGTCCATAGCCGGTTTCGTCGGCATGAGCCGCAAGCTGCTGAATCTGCGCGACGTCTACGACGAGGACGAGCTGAAGTCGCACGCGCCCAGCCTGCGATTTCTCGATGGCGTGGACAAGAAGACCGGCTATCGCACCAAGCAGATGCTGGTGGCCCCGATTCTGGACCCGGAAAAGAAGGACTTGCTAGGCGTCGTCCAGCTCATCAACAACAAGGCCGGACAGCCGTTCTCGGCGCTGGCCGAAGAGGGGTTGCTCAGCATGGCGCACACGCTGGCCGTGGCGTTCCAGCAGCGCAGCAAGCCGGCGCATGTCGTGAAGTCCAAGTACGACTATCTGGTCGTCGATGGCGTCATGTCGGCACAGGAGTTCGATCTTGCATCGCGGGCGGCGCGGCGCAAGGGCCTCGACATCGAGGACATCCTGACGCGCGACTTCCAGGTCAAGCAGGCGGCCATCGGCAACTCACTGTCCAAGTTCTTCGGCGTCGAGCACGAACCGTTCAGGGCCGAGCGGATCAAGCCGTTCGACCTCATCAAGAACCTCAAGCGCGAGTATCTCGAAGAGCAGCAGTGGGTACCGGTGGAAGAGGGGCGGGATGGCATCGTCATCATTGCGCTCGATCCCGAGAAGGTCAAAGGATCGCGCGTCATCAACAACATCTTCCCGAAGTCGAAGCTGATCTACCGGGTGACGACGACCCGCGAATTCGTGCAGACGCTCGACCTGTTCTACGGTTCGACGATGGACGACACCAGTGTCGGCGATCTGCTGTCCGACATGCTGAGCGAGGAAGACGAGGCGATCGAGTCGGGCGGCGACGATGTCAGTGCCGCCGCCGACAACGAGCTGGTACGCCTGGTCAACAAGATCATCGTCGATGCCTATCAGCAGGGCGCGTCCGACATCCACATCGAACCGCGTCCCGGCAAGGACAAGACGCATGTGCGCTTCCGCAAGGACGGCACGCTGCACCCGTACATCGAAGTTCCGGCCAGCTACCGCAGCGCGCTGGTCACGCGCCTGAAGATCATGTGCGACCTCGACATTTCGGAGCGTCGCAAGCCGCAGGACGGCAAGATCAAGTTCCGCAAGTTCGGTCCGCTGGACATCGAGTTGCGGGTGGCCACCATTCCGTCCGCTGGCGGCGTCGAAGACGTGGTGATGCGTATCCTCGCCGCGGGCGAACCCATTCCCATCGACAAGCTGGGCGTGCTGCCCTACAACCTCGGCAAGCTGAAGGAGGCGGTGAGCAAGCCGTACGGCCTGTTCTTCGTGTGCGGTCCGACCGGTTCCGGCAAGACGACCACGCTGCACTCCATCCTCGGCTACATCAACACGCCGGAAACCAAGATATGGACCGCTGAAGACCCGGTCGAAATCACGCAGAAGGGGTTGCGCCAGGTCCAGATCAACAAGAAGGCCGGGCTGGATTTTCCGGCCATCATGCGCGCCTTCCTGCGGGCCGACCCCGACGTGATCATGGTCGGCGAAATGCGCGACCGCGAAACGGTCGCCATCGGCATCGAAGCATCGCTGACCGGCCACCTCGTGTTCTCGACGCTGCATACCAACAGCGCACCCGAGTCCATCGTGCGCCTGCTCGACATGGGGATGGATCCGTTCAACTTTGCTGACGCGCTGCTCGGCATCCTCGCGCAGCGCCTCGCGAAGCGGCTCTGTCCGTCATGCAAGGAAGCCTGGCATCCGAGCGCGGATGAAATGAAGCACTTCGTCGAGGAGTACTGCGGAGAGTTGCGCAACACGACGGACTTCAAGATCGACGCCGAGGGCGCGATGAATGCCGTGCTGGCGAACTGGCGCAGCGCCTACGCCGACGACAAGGGCCGCTTCACGTTTCATCGCGCCAAGGGATGTTCCGAATGTGGCGAAACGGGATACCGCGGTCGTCTCGGCCTGCATGAACTGATGATAGGCACCGACGCGATCAAGAAGCACATCCAGGAGCGGGAGCGCGTGGCAACGATGCTGGCGACCGCACTTGAAGAGGGCATGCGCACACTGAAGATGGACGGCATGGAAAAGGTGCTCGCCGGCGCGACGGACATGAAGCAGGTTCGTGCGGTGTGCATCAAATAGGGCAGCCCGCATGGACACTCTCGACGACCTGCTGCGCAGGCTTGAACAACTCAACGAGATCGGAGCCGCGCTGTCGAACGAGCGCAGCATCGACGCGCTGCTCGAAAAGATACTGCTGGCGGCCAAGACCATCACGCATGCCGATGGCGGTACGCTCTACCGCACCGACGAGGCGGCGGAACATCTGCGTTTCGAAATCATGCGCACCGACTCCCTGGGCATCGCGATGGGCGGCACCAGCGGCAAGCGCATCGTGTTTGCGCCGCTGCCGCTGCATCTCGACGACGGCGCCCCCAATCTGTCCATGGTGGCGGCCTACAGCGCGCTGAAGCGCGAAACGGTCAACATCGCAGACGCCTACCGCGCTGACGGCTTCGACTTCTCCGGCACGCGCGCCTTTGACGCCCGCACCGGATACCGCTCGACCAGTTTCCTTACCGTGCCGATGATGAATCACGAAGGTCGCGTGATCGGCGTGCTGCAACTCATCAATGCAGTCAGCCCGGTGTCGGGTGCCGTAAGTGCGTTCACCGACTCCGACCGGCGTCTGGTCGAATCGCTCGCGTCGCAGGCCGCCATCGCGCTGACCAACCGGCAGCTGGTAAGCCAGCTCGAGGCGCTGTTCGAGTCCTTCATCACGCTCATCAACAACGCGATCGACGAGAAGTCTCCCTACACGGGCGGCCATTGCCAGCGTGTGCCGACGCTGACCATGATGCTCGCCGAAGCGGTGAACGATACGGCTGAAGGCCCGCTGGCCGGTTTCACGATGACCGACGCCGACCGCTACGAACTGAAGATCGCGGGCCTGCTGCACGACTGCGGCAAGGTGACGACGCCGGTGCACGTCGTCGACAAGGCAACCAAGCTGCAGACCATCTTCGACCGCATCGAGCTGGTCGACACGCGTTTCGAGCTGATACGCCGGGACATCCAGCTGTCGGCGCTGCAAAGCCGCCTGCAGGCGGGGCCGGAGGCGAGCCAGACGGTGCTTGCCCGGATCGAACGTCACGGCGCCGACCGCCTGCGCGACATCGACGAAGACCGCGCTTTCCTGCACCACGCCAACATCGGCTCGGAGCGGATGGGCGACGCCGACGTCGAACGCGTGCATGCCATCTCGCGGCGCTGGCGCTGGACCGATGCGCAGGGCGGGGAACACGCCTGCCTGAGCGACGACGAGGTGGAGAACCTCACGATACGAGCCGGCACGCTGACCGGTGCCGAGCGCGAAATCATCAACTACCACATCGAGTCGACGATACGCATGCTGGAAGCGCTGCCCTGGCCGCGCCACCTCGCCAACGTGCCCGAATACGCGGGTGGCCACCACGAACGCATGGACGGCAAGGGCTACCCGCGCGGGCTGACGCGCGAGCAGATGAGCGTGCAGGCCCGCGTGATGGGCATCGCCGACATCTTCGAGGCGCTGACCGCGAAGGACCGCCCGTACAAGCGTCCGATGCGCCTGTCCGAGGCGCTGCACATCCTCGGCAAGTTCCGCCTGAACGGCCACATCGACCCCGATCTGTTCGACGTGTTCGTGCGCCAGCGCGTCTATCTCAAGTACGCCGATATGTATCTCGACGCCGAACAGATCGACCCGGTCGACTTCTCCGCCATCCCCGGCTACCAGCCCTGAACTGACAATTTGTGTCACATGGTGCCGGCCGGCGTCAGTCCACCAGCATGTGTTTCAGACTGTGTCAGCACGTCTGCAACAAAAAATCACATGAATTCAAGTGGATGTAAAAAAGTGCCAAAGCTGGCACCCGCCTTGCTCGATATCCACCTGAGCGCAACGGCGCCCGTACCGTTCAACCCCAGGAGATAGACATGAAGAAAGTCCAGCAAGGTTTTACCCTGATCGAACTGATGATCGTCGTCGCGATCATCGGCATCTTGGCCGCGATCGCCATTCCGCAATATCAGGACTACACGGTGCGCGCGAAGATCGCCAGCGTGCTGGCTTCCCTTGGCGCGGTGAAGACGGCTGTTGGTATCTGCATCCAGGAAAACGGTGGCGATGAAAGTGTATGTGATGCAGGTGATTTTAATATTCCGACCACGCTTCAGACCAACGAGATCGCGAGCATTGCCGTAGATGGAGGAGAGATCACCGCAACGCTGAATACTGGCATCGGCAAGAATGTAGGTGGTGACCTCGTTCTCAGGCCCACTGCGAATTCAAATTCCGCAAGCGTGACTTGGACCTATCAAGCCGACGGAATCACGAACACTGTCGCTACTGAAGCAATCGAGAAGACGTACGCCAAGTACGGCGGCGGCGGCGGTAGCTAAGCTTGCAAGGACTGATGCAGAAAGGAGCTCTCCGAGCTCCTTTTTTTTGATCCTTACAGACTCTCCCCCATGAAGCAGACGATCAATTTCCGGAACATGGGAATGCAGCCCTGTCTGGCGCAGGCGCGTCTTGCGCTGCTTGTGATCGGTTTCTTTGCATCGGGCTTCAGCGCCTTTCTGTTGTTCAAACCTGAATATCCGTACTCCTGGTACGACCATCAGCGCGTGATGCAAATGCTGTGGCTGACGCTGTCAATGGTGTTCCTGCCCTTTACAAGCGAAGACACAAGGCATCGCTTGCTCGGGATCATGGCAATGCTGGCTGTTGCGGGTGTCGCGTTGCCACTGCTGCATGGCGTGTCGCCACGTGCGATGTACATCGAGGCCCTCTCTCTTGCCTTGCTGGTGATCGCAGCGAGCTGGTGGGCAGGCCTGATCCGCGCGCATGGCCTGTCCGACGCCCTGCTGCTGAGCGCACAGCTCGCCATTGCCTGGTACGTCTTCCTTTCACTGCTGTCCCTTGCCGCCCTGCTGGTTGTGGGCGTATTGCCGAACCCCTTCACCTTCCTCGACGGGTTCAGCAACCCGCGCTTTTTCGGCGCGTGGATCACGCTTTCCTGGCCTTTGCTGTTGTTGCGGCCACGCATTCTCGAGCACGCTGGCGCGCGCCGCGCACGGCTCTGGGGTGCCGCCCTGTTCGTGTTGCTGGCCTTGTGGTGGGCGCTCGCCTTCTTTTCCGGTACCCGCGCAACCTGGCTTGCAGCTGCCGTCACGCTGGTGCTGACAGCGCTGTGCAGCAGGTCAGCCCGCAGTCTGGCGGTGCGCGCGGCACTGGCGATCTTTACCGGATTTCTGCTGCACCAGATGCTGTTCGTGCTCATGCCGGCCTGGGCGACCGGCCTTGACTCCGCGAACGCCCTGGACAGATTGCGGGAGGGAATGGCGTTGTCGAGCCGTGACGTGCTGTGGAAGCTGGCATGGCAAGGCATCGTTGAACGGCCGTGGTTCGGTGCCGGGCCGATGATGTTCTCCGCGACCAACAATGGCGTCGCCAGTACCACGCACAATATCACGCTGCAGCTGGCGTATGAATGGGGGGTGCCGTTTGCGCTGGTGGTCATTGCCTGCACCGGGCGCGCGTTGTGGCGCCAGTTCCTGCTTTGCCGGACGGACGGTGGCCCGGTCCGCCTCGTGCTCTGGATGTGCATTGTCGGCGGACTGGTCGAAGCGCAGTTCGACGGCTTGCTGAGCGCGCCGCACAGCCAGTTCCTGTTCACCGTGTTGTGTGCCTGGCTGTTGTCGCTCGATGCGCCGGCGCAGCCCCGACTCGACGGCTGGCGCGCGCGCGCGTGGCCGGTGGCGCGCTTCGTTCCGCTGGCCGTGGCGCTGCTGTTGTGGTGGTCTGTCCGGCCGGAGCTGTCGCGTCTGGAAGCGTGGGAGTACGAGTGTTTTAAGCTCACCGGTGCCGGGCACTTCCAGCCCCGATACTGGGGGCAGGGGGTGATCTTTCCGGACAACTGACCCGTCAGTCCTCTGCCAGATCCGCCCCGATGCACGCCCGCAGCACTGTCTGCGTTTCACCGTTGCGCACCCGGTTCGTGAACCACCAGATTGCGCCCTTCTTCACCGACCAGTCCGCTTCTTCACCCGACAGCAGCAATGCGGACAGGCGGCCCAGCGTAGGTTGGTGGCCGACGACGACGACGGCGCCGCCGCTCGCGGGCCATTCGGTGGCGGCGATGAGGTCAGCGACGGAGGCGTCGGTGTTGAGCTGGCGCGATGTTTCAAACTCGACGCCGAGTGCCTGAGCGGTCTGCTGGGCGCGTGTGGCGGGGCTGACCAGGATGCGGGTGTTCTTGGGCAGGCGGGGCTTGAGCCACTGCGCCATCTGCCTGGCCTGACGCTCGCCGCGCGCGGACAGCTTGCGCGTCGCGTCGGGCAGCGTGTCGAGCGCCTCTGCATGACGCCACAATATCAATTCCATCGGTCACTCCTCCGTTCGATGTGTTGCGGCGCGCAGTGTGGGCAGGGCGCGTGACAGTGCCATGACGCATGTCGGTACCCGGCGCATGCATTCAGTGCGGCAACGGCATTCTCGCGAGGCGTTTGAGCAGGCGGGGCGCGTCGCCGATCACCTTGCGATAGCGCGGCTTGTGGAAACCGGCGATTCTGGCGACCGCGCCGATCAGCGCCGGATCGTCGCCGGCCGCGGCGAGCAGGCGCGGCCCGGCCTGGCTGAGGTCGTTCAGGAAGCCGAGCTGTTCCTGCGCATCCGCCAATGCACCCAATGCGCGACGCGCCTTGCGGATGCCCAGCAGCGGTGCGAAGAACTCGATGGCATAGCGCATGCGCTTCACGTCGATGCGCAGCGCGTGCAGTGCGGCGATGTCACCGGTGCTGGCGTGACGCGCCGCGTCCGTCATGCGCGCGTGCGCGCGGGCAAGGCGCTTGCGTGCCAGTTGCTGCAGCGCGCGCGCGTCGTCATCTGCGGGCAGGCGGTGCAGCGTGGAGAGCAGCGCAATCATCAGGCGCGCCTGGCGCCCGTCCTGCAGCGCAATCATGGCGCGCCGGCGTATGCGCTCGCGCTCTGCCTTCAGCGCCACCTGCATGCGCAGCAGTTCCGGTGCGGGGACGACCTTGATGACCGGCGCCAACAGCTCCTCTTCGAGCACATCGCGGTCACGGACTTCAGCCAGATCGCCGGCGAGTGCGCGCAGGCGGGCCGACAGGTCGCCCGCCGCGCCTTCGGGCAGAACCGGTCCGAACACGCGCAACGCGCTGCGCAGCCGGCGCAGCGACACGCGCATCTGATGGATGAATTCCGGCGCATCGGATTGCAGCGCTCCGGCTTCGTTCGCCTGGTACTGGCTGATGCAGTCGTACGTGATGGCGCGCAGAGCACTGGCCGCACCGCGTGTGGTGTCGATCGGCGAGCGTCCGGCGCGCACGGGGACCGCGCGGACGTCGTCGACGAGATCGTAGCCGCGCTGCGCCTTGCTGCGTGACTCCGCCCGCAGCGGCAGTGACTGCGCCAGCCTGGCCGCGGCGTCCAGCAGTGCTTCGATCGGTGCGCCGGACAATTCCAGTTCGAGTTCGGAAATGATGTCCAGACGCCCGCCGGCCTCGACCGCACCGCGATCGGCCATCAGCAGCACCTCGCCGTCGCCTGCGGCGAAGCGCCATTCGCGCCGTTCGAACCGCGTATCGAAGATGGCGCTGAGCGATCCACTGTCGCGCAGACCTTCGAGCAGGCGGCGCAGCGCACCATCCTCGATCATCGAGAAATCAAAGCGACCGGAGAACGGCTGTTCCCATTCCGGTCGGGACGACAGCCCCGCGCTGGCAGAACTGGCGCACTTCACCGTCTGCAGCCAGCGGCGGCCGGCGCGGCGCAGACGCAGCGCAACGCGATGCCTGCGCAGCGTTAAATCCGGGGTGTCGAAATAGAGATTGCGCAGCGTCTGGGTGTGCGGCTTTGCCAGCGCCTCGCGCAGCATGGGATGGCGGGCGAATGCGCGCCATCCGCTGTCGGCCATCGCCAGCTTGAGTTCCGTTTCCTGACCCATGTCTGTCCTGTGACATCGGGCGACATTGCCCGTAGTGGCGCCGATGGTAAAACGAAAGGCCGGTGCGGCGTCACCTTGCCGGGGGCGTTCAGTCTGCCTGCCAGTGCCCCGATTTGCCGCCAGCCTTCTCCAGCAGGCGGATGTCGCTGATCTGCATGCCGCGATCGACCGCCTTGCACATGTCGTAGATGGTCAGCAGCGCGACGCTCACGGCGGTCAGGGCCTCCATTTCGACGCCGGTCTGCCCGGTCGTGTGGGCGCTGACTTCACAGTGCACCCGGTGCGCGACTTCGTCGAGCGCAAAGTCGACACTCACCTTGGTGAGTGCGATCGGATGGCACAAGGGGATCAGGTCCGACGCGCGCTTCGACGCCTGGATGCCGGCGATGCGCGCAATGCCGAGCACGTCGCCTTTCTTTGCCGTACCGCTGCGCACGAGTTCGAACGTGGCGGCTTGCATGCCGATGGATCCGGCTGCTCGCGCGACCCGGGCAGTGTGGGCCTTGGCGCCGACATCGACCATGTGGGCCTGGCCTTCGGCGTCGAAGTGGGTGAGGGCGTTATCGTTGCTCATCGACACATCGCGGACGGATGGGGTGGAGGAATGTTGAGTTCGAGCCAGTAGCGCGCCAGCAGGGTCAGTGTTTCCGAGAAACTGACGAAATCGAGCGACTTGCGCACGAAGCTGTTGGCACCGAGCTGTGCCGCGGTACGGATGTCGCGTTGCTGCGACGACGCGGACACGACGACGACGGGCAGCACGTGCGTGTTCGGGTCGGCGCGTATCAGACGCAGCACTTCGAGGCCGTCGAGGCGCGGCAACGTGAGGTCCAGCATGACGAGCGACGGCTGGTAGCGGGTGTCGCGCCCGGCGTACGTGGCACGCCCGAACAGGTAATCGAGCGCCTCTTCTCCGGACGCCACGACCTTGATCTGCTCGGCCGGAATGATGGCGAGCAGCGCCGTGGTGATGAGCTTCACATCCTCGGGGACATCTTCAATCAGCAACAGTGCGTGCGAACCAACCGGAATCGATGACATCGGAAGCGTAGGCGTGAATGGATGAGGAGCGCCGCGACGCGCGAGGCGCATCTGCGGCATTCTGCGTCCGTGTCGTGGAAAATGCCGTACATCGACCTGCCGTGAAGGACGTCGGTGACCGGATTTCCGCGCCGGACTTTCTGTTCTGTCGTGCAGTTGTGTGCCGTTGCCGGTAGCTTGTGCCTCACACCCGGTAACCTATACCCGAACGATCGTTCACTTCGCGTCGTTATCATAGCATTGCCATGAGTCACTTCTTCACCGCAAGCCGCCTGCGCGCGGCCATCATCGGGCTCATGCTCGTACCGCTCGGCGTTCCGGCGCAGAACCTTCCGGATCTTGGCGACGTGGCGCAGGCCGATTTGCCGCCGGCGCTGGAACGGCGTATCGGCGAATCACTGTGGCGCGACGTGCGGGCGAGCGAACGCACCTACATCAGTGATCCTGAAGTCAGCGGCTATCTGAACCAGCTCGCGGACAAGCTGGTGGCGAAGCTGCCCGATTCGCGCCAGGACTTCGAGCTGTTTGCGCTGCGTGACCCGACGCTCAACGCCTTCGCCTGGCCGGGCGGATTCATCGGCGTGCACAGCGGGCTCATCATCACCGCGCAGAGCGAGTCGGAACTGGCTTCCGTCATCGCGCATGAAATTTCCCACGTGACGCAACGCCACATCGCGCGCCAGTTCGCCAAGCGGGGCGAAATGAGCGTGATCGCGATCGCGTCGCTGATCGTTGCCGCGCTCGCCGCGCGCGGCAATTCGCAGGCGGCGCAGGCGGCGCTGGTCGGCGGTCAGGCCGCCAGCATCGCAGCGCAGCTTGCCTATACGCGCGACTTCGAGCGCGAAGCGGACCGCATCGGGCTGCAGATGCTCGATGGCGCCGGGTTCGACACCCGTGCGATGGCGGCGTTTTTCGAGCGCATCCAGCGCTCGTCGCGCCTGTACGAAGGCAATGCGCCGTCCTATCTGCGCACCCATCCGCTGACCGCCGAACGCATCGCCGACGCCAGTGCGCGCATCCAGCAGACGGCGTATCGCCAGGTGCCCGACAGCATCGACTTCCTGCTGGTGCGTGCCAAGCTGCGCGCCTACGACGGCGATGCCCGCGCGGCGCTGGCGGAATTCGACGAGCGCCTGCGTGACGTGCAGGGCAACGCGCGCATCGCGGCACGTTTCGGTCTGGCCCACGCGGCCTTGCGCCTGCGCGACTTCACGCACGCGCAGCAGGAGGTCGACATGCTGCGTGCCGAACGCTTCGTCTCGCCGATGCTCGATTCGCTGGCGGGGCAGATCAGCCTCGATGCGGGAAACGCCGCCGTGGCAGTCGACCGCTTCCGCGATGGATTGAAGCGCGCGCCGCACGCGCGTGCGCTGACCTACGGCCTCATCGAAGCGCTGCTCGCCGACAAGCGGCCGCAGGAGGCGCTCGATGTCGTCAATGACGAAGTGACCGTATTCACGCAGGATCCGCAGCTGTTCCAGTACCAGGCGCGCACTTATGCGTTGCTCGGCAAGCGCCTGGCGCAGCACCGGGCGCAGGCCGAGGCCTATGTGCTCAACGGGCAGCTGCAGGCGGCCGTGGAGCAGCTCGAACTGGCGCAGCGCGCGGCCGACGGTGATTTCTACCAGCAGTCGGCAGTCGACGCGCGGCTGCGTGACCTGCGTGAGCGGCAGGTCGAACTGCGCCGCGACGGCCTCTGAGCGGACGATGGCGCGTGCCGTTGATTCCGTACCCGCTAGCGGGTATAACCGGGCGCAACTATGGATACGGGAGCGGACATGGAATTCGACAAGGAACTGGATGCGCGCGGGCTGAACTGCCCCTTGCCCATCCTGCGCACCAAGAAGGCGCTGGCGGAAATGAGCAGCGGCCAGGTGCTTCGGGTGGTTGCCACCGATCCCGGCGCGGCACGCGACTTCGAGGCATTCGCGCGCCAGACGGGCAACACCCTGCTGGAGAGCGCTGACGTCGACAAGGAATACACCTTCCTGCTGCGTCGCAAATAGGGCGCACGCAGCAGAACCGGGAGGAACGAGATCCGTGATCCGGCTGTTCCAGTTTCCTCCCGCGATGGGGCTGCCCAATGCCAGCGGTTTCTGCCTCAAGCTGGAAACCTGGTTGCGCATGGCGGGCCTGCCCTATCAGAACGTCCATACGATGAACCTCGCGCGCGCGCCCAAGGGCAAGCTGCCGCATGTCGATGACGACGGTGTGGCGGTGGCGGACAGCGGCTTCATCATCGAACATCTCACGCAACGTTACGGCGTCACGCTCGACCGGCATCTGGATGCCGGCGCACGTGCGCAGTCACTGTTGCTGCAGCGTGCGCTGGAAGAACATCTGTACTGGTGCATGCTGTACTTCCGCTGGGCAGACGATCGCTACTGGCCGGCCACCCGTGAGGCCTTCTTCGGCGCACTCGGCGCACCACGGTCGTGGTTCGTGCCGGCGCTGGTACGCAAGGCCATGGTCAAACAGGTGAGCAGCGCCGGCATCGGCCGCCACTCGACGGAAGAAGTCGTGACGCTGGCGATGCAGGATGTCGGGGCGCTCGCCACCGTGCTCGGCGACAAGCCCTTCCTGTTCGGAGCGCCGTCCAGCATCGACGCCAGCGCCTACGGCATGCTGGCGAATCTGCTGTTCGTCGATATCGATCTGCCGTTGAAGCGGCGTGTAATCCAGGATTTTCCGAAGGTTGTCGCCTACTGCGAGCGCATGCGCCAGGTGTACTGGCACCAGTCGCTCACGCAGCTGCCGGCGCATCCTGATGCGCCGGCAGGGGCTGGCGTTCAGCCGAGCCGGGCGAGCTGCTCTTCGAGCTTGCCGGCGAGCGCGATGAAGTCGGTCATGCGCTTGCGCTCCTGATCGACGACGGCCGCCGGCGCACGATCGACGAAACTCGCGTTGCCGAGCTTGCCTTCGCATTTCGCGATCTCGCCCTTCACGCGTGCGATTTCCTTGCCAACGCGCTCGCGCTCGGCGGCGACGTCGATCTCGATCTTCAGCAGCAGACGGAAGTCGCCCACCACCTGAACCGGAGCCGGTGATGCCGGCAGCTCCGGCCCCACCGCCTCGACATCCGACAGCTTGGCCAATGCCGCCAGATAGCGCGCATAGCTGCGTATGGTTTCGGTGTCGCCGCTGGCGAGCAGCGGCACTTTCAGCGCCGGCGACACTCCCATTTCGCCGCGCAGGCTTCGGCAGGCATCGACCATGGACTTCAGTTGTGCCACCCAGGCGTCGGACGCCGCATCGATGCGGCTCGCGACGGCTTGCGGATAGCGCACGATCTGGATCGAATCCGCGTCGCGGCGACCGGCCAGCGGGGCGACCGTCTGCCACAGTTCTTCCGTGATGAAAGGAATCAGCGGATGGGCGAGCCGCAGCACCGTCTCCAGCACGCGCAGCAATGTGCGGCGCGTGGCGCGGCACTGCGCGACGGTGCCGCCGGCGAGTTGCACCTTGGCCAGTTCCAGATACCAGTCGCAGTACTCGTCCCACACGAAGCGGTAGATGGCCTGCGCCACGAGGTCGAAACGGTAGTCGCCGAAGTGCTTCTCCACTTCGGCCTCGACGCGCTGCAGCTCGCTGACGATCCACAGATCAGGTGCCTGGAAGTGCAGCGGGCCGTCCGGGCCGCAGTCCTCGTTGCACGGCGCCATGCCGCAGTCCTGATCTTCGCAGTTCATCAGCACGAAGCGCGTGGCGTTCCACAGCTTGTTGCAGAAGTTGCGGTAGCCCTCGCAGCGCTGCATGTCGAACTTGATGTCGCGCCCGGGGCTGGCCAGCGACGCGAAGGTGAAGCGCAGCGCGTCGGTGCCGAAGGCCGGGATGCCGTCCGGAAACTCCTTGCGCGTGCGCTTTTCGATCTGTGCGGCCTGCTTCGGATTCATCAGTCCGGTGGTGCGCTTGGCGACCAGGTCGTCGAGCGAAATGCCGTCGATGAGGTCGATCGGGTCAAGCACGTTGCCCTTGGACTTGGACATCTTCTGGCCTTCCGCGTCGCGGATCAGGCCGTGCACATAGACGTCGCGGAACGGAATGCGGCCGGTGATGTGCGTGGTCATCATGACCATGCGCGCCACCCAGAAGAAGATGATGTCGAAGCCGGTCACCAGCACCGATGACGGCAGGTAGAGATCGAGCGCCGGATTGCTCTTCTCCGGATTGCCCGGCTCCCCGTCCGGCGTCCAGTCCAGCGTCGAGAAAGGCCACAGCGCGGACGAATACCAGGTGTCGAGCACGTCTTCGTCGCGCCGGAGCAGCGGCAGGTTTTCCTTCACCGCGTAGTTGCGGCCGACGTCGGGCAGCGTGTCGCCGGACATTTCGCGCGCCATGCCGACCGCCACCGCGAGGCGCTTCAGGTCGGGGGCAGCCTTCGCGAGATGTTCGAAATAGCGCTGGTAGGCTTCAGCTTCCGACTGCGCGACAAACACGTTTCCCTTGTCGTCGTACCAGGCGGGAATCTGGTGGCCCCACCAGAGCTGGCGGGAAATGCACCAGTCCTGGATGTTGTTCAGCCACTGGTTGTAGGTATTGACCCAGTTCTCCGGATGGAAGCGGATCTCGCCGTTCGCGACGACGTCGAGTGCCTTCTGCGTGATGCTCTTGCCGTCGGGGCCGGGCTTGCTCATCGCGACGAACCACTGGTCGGTGAGCATGGGCTCGATGACCGCATTCGTGCGATCACCGCGCGGAACCTTGAGCTTGTGCTTGTCGGTCTTCTCCAGCAGGCCGGCGGTTTCGAGATCGGCGACGATCTGCTTGCGGGCGGCGAAGCGGTCGAGCCCGCGATAGGCTTCGGGCGCCTGGTCGTTGATCTTCGCGTCCAGCGTGAGGATGGAAATCATCGGCAGGCCGTGGCGCTGGCCGACCGCATAGTCGTTGAAGTCATGCGCCGGCGTGACCTTGACCACACCGGTGCCGAATTCGCGGTCGACGTAGTCGTCGGCGATGACCGGAATTTCGCGGCCGGTCAGCGGCAGCTTGACCGTCTTGCCGATCAGCGCGCTGTAACGCTCGTCTTCCGGATGCACCATCACGGCGACGTCGCCGAGCATGGTTTCCGGGCGGGTGGTGGCGACGGTGAGCGCACCGGAGCCGTCGGCGAGCGGATAGCGGATGTGCCACAGGAAGCCGTCCTCTTCCTCCTGCACCACTTCGAGGTCGGATACGGCGGTGCCCAGCACCGGGTCCCAGTTCACGAGGCGCTTGCCGCGGTAGATGAGGCCTTCGTCGAACAGGCGCACGAAGGTCCGGGTGACGGTCTTCGACAGCCCTTCGTCCATCGTGAAGCGCTCGCGCGACCAGTCCGGCGACGTGCCGAGACGACGCATCTGGCGCGTGATGGACGAGCCGGAAAACTCCTTCCACTCCCACACCTTCTTCACGAAGGCTTCGCGGCCGAGGTCGTGGCGTGACACACCCTGCGCGTCGAGCTGGCGTTCGACGACGATCTGCGTCGCGATGCCCGCGTGGTCGGTGCCTGGCTGCCACAGCGTGTTGTCGCCGCGCATGCGGTGGTAGCGCGTCAGCGCGTCCATCAGGGTCTGGTTGAAGCCATGGCCCATGTGCAGCGTGCCGGTGACGTTCGGCGGCGGCAGCAAGATGCTGAAGTTCGGCTTGTTCGGGGTGTCGGTATCCAGGCCGGCAGCGAAGTAGCCGCGTGATTCCCACTCGGGGTACCAGCGACGCTCGATGTCGGCCGGCTCAAAGCTCTTGGCCAGCGTCATGACGGGTCTGCGTGAATGCAAACCGGCGATTATAGGGGGTGGTCCGGTGCTTCCGACGGGGCAAGGGTGAGCGTGGCGCCAACTACTGCCAGGCTGCGTGCTTCAATTTCCGTGGCGACGGTGCCGCCGAGCTCCAGCACGGCCTGTTCGCGGATGCGGTCGGCTGCGTGTCGTGTTGCGGCTCCGAGCGCCGATTCGAGCGCTGCCTGCAGCTCGATGCTGACCAGCGTCGGCAGTGTGTCGGTGCACCAGGCATCGATGTGCGACTGGATCAGCGCGGGCAGATCGGCGAAATGGCGCGTCAGCGCATCCGATGTGGCGTGCTGCATGTCGTCCCGCACCTGCGCCGTGACCTGCCGCGTCACGCGTTCCGTCACGTCGGCGGTCACCTGCGCCGTGACCGCGGCGGTGATCTCTTCGGTCCGGTCTTCCGGTTCCGGCTGCGCTGCCAGGATGTCGAAGTCCACCACTTCGGTCAGCAGCGGTATGCCGTCATCCGACGGTGCCTGCGCCGGCTGGCCGGCGACAAAGGTTCGGCTGCGGCGCATCAGGGAGTCAGCGCGGCCGATCAGGTCTTCGCTCATGCGTTCTCCGTCGTGGCGTGTTGCGTGTGCATGTCGCAGCCGTTCTGCCGGTACTGCATGAAGCGCGCGCGCGCTGCGTCGCGATCCGCCGGGTCCTGGCTGACGATTTCCACAATATGGGCGCGCTGCGTGAAGTCGTCCGGCACCTGCGGCGACAGATTGAGCAGCAGCGCTTCGGCCGGCGCTGCCGACACGTCACTGCCGATGCGTACCGGACTGGCGGCTGCGAGCGGATGTCCGTCACGCGCATGGGCGATGAAGGACTGCGGGTCGAAGGTCCACAGCATCTGGTCGATCCGCGCAGCCAGTCCGTCGTCCGGGCAGTGGATCCACACCGGGCGCCCGTCGCGATGCCACTGCGCCACCAGCGTGCAGGCGTGGCGCAGCTTGTCGGGTGCGTCGTGGTGGAAGTCGACCTGCGTCATGCGTGTCAGAGCTTGCCTGCGCGGTCCAGCAGGAAATGCGCAAGCAGCGGGACCGGGCGGCCTGTTGCGCCCTTGTCCTTGCCGCTCTTCCATGCCGTGCCCGCGATGTCGAGGTGCGCCCAGGCGTATTTCTTGGTGAAACGTGCGAGGAAGCAGGCCGCGGTGATCGAGCCTGCCGGGCGTCCGCCGATATTGCCCATGTCCGCGAAATTGCTCTTCAGCTGTTCCTGATAGTCCTCCCACACCGGCAGGCGCCAGGCGCGGTCGTGCGAGGTCTGGCCGGCCGCAAACAGTGCATCCGCGAGCGCGTCGTCGTTGGCCATCAGGCCGCTGGTGACGTGACCGAGCGCGATGATGCAGGCGCCGGTCAGCGTGGCGATGTCGACGACGCAGGCGGGTTCGAAGCGTTCGGCGTAGGTCAGCGCGTCGCACAGGATGAGGCGGCCCTCGGCGTCCGTGTTGAGGATTTCGATGGTCTGGCCCGACATCGATTTCACGACGTCGCCCGGTCGCGTGGCGGCTCCGCCCGGCATGTTCTCCACGGTGGGAATCAGGCCGACGACGTTGATCGGCAGCTTCATCGCTGCCAGCGCCTGCATCGTGCCGAGCACGCTCGCCGCGCCGCACATGTCGTATTTCATTTCGTCCATGCCTTCGCCCGGCTTCAGCGAAATGCCGCCGCTGTCGAACGTGACGCCCTTGCCGACGAGCACGACCGGGGCGTCCGCCTTCTTGCCCGCCCGATACTCGAGCACGATGAACTTGGGCGGCTGGCGCGAACCGTTTGATACCGACAGCAACGAGCCCATGCCGAGCTTCTGCATGTCGGCGCGTTCCAGCACGGTGACGGCGATGCCGGTCTTGCGCCCGAGGTCGAGCGCCTGCTCCGACAGATAGGTCGGGGTACACACGTTCGGCGGCAGGTTGCCCAGCGTTTTCGTCAGCGCCATGCCGTGACCGATGGCCGCGCCCTGCGCCAGCGCCGTCTCGGCGGCGCCGGTCGAGCCCTTCTTGGGCGCGGAGAACGCCAGCCGGGTCAGCGCGCGCGAATCGTCCTTCTTGTTGCGGGCATGCGTGTCGTAGCGATAGAGCACATCCAGCGTCACGATGGCTGCCTGACGCAGGCCCCATGCGGAGCCCTGTTTGCGCGGCGCGGTGTCGGCCAGCGTGCTGACGGCGTCCGTGGCGCCTGTGTCGCGCAGTGCGCGGATGCTGGCACCGAGCGCGTCGCGGTATTCACGGATGCCGAATTCCTTTTCCTTGCCCAGACCGACGAGCAGCACGCGCTCCGCATTGACGCCGGGAAGCTTGTGCAGCAGCAGCGAGCTGCCGGCCTTGCCGTCCATGTCGCCGCTGTCGATGATTTCGGAGACGCGGCCCTTGCTGGCGGCGTCGACCGCGGCGGCGGCGGCGGTCATTTTGCGCGACTCGAATACGCCGACGACCAGCGCACCGGTGCGCAGTTTCTCGGGGCTGCCGCTCTTTATGCTAAATTCCACCCGCTTCTCCTCTAGTCAGTTCGCGCTGCAATGATCGCGTCGATTATCGACGCGTTGCCGCGCACGAGTCAAAAAAGAACGATCCGCGCATTCGCGCCTCATCTCGTTTTGCACGGAGTTCAAGGCTTGATCTTCCAGCGCGCCGCCCTGCGCGAATTCGCCAGCACAGCCCTCACGGTTTTCGTGGCCCTGTTTGCAATTGTCCTCTCGACCCAGCTCGTGCGCCTGCTCGGGCAGGCAGCGGGCGGGAAAGTCGCGTCCGAGGCGGTCATGGCGCTGCTCGGCTTCGGTGCGTTGCGCTATCTGTCGGTGGTGCTGTCCCTGACGCTGTTCATCGCCGTGCTGCTGTCCATGTCACGCACCTGGCGCGATTCGGAAATGGTCGTGTGGTTTTCGACCGGAGTGCCGTTGACCGCCTGGATCAGGCCGGTGCTGCTGTTCGCGCTGCCGATGGTGGTTGCGGTCGCCGTGCTGTCGCTCTATCTGGCGCCGTGGGCGCAGAACAAGAGCGCGGAGTTCCGCACCCGGATGAGCAACCGGGACGACGTAGCGCAGATGTCGCCGGGCAGTTTCCGCGAATCCTCGCAGGCCGATCGCGTGTTTTTTGTCGAGAGCAGCGACGGCGAGGACGGCACCGTCAAGAACATCTTTGTCAGCACCACGGTCAAGGGGAAGCTTGGCGTGATGGTGGCCGGTGACGGATACACGCAGACGATGGAGAACGGAGACCGCTTCGTCGTGCTGCTCAACGGCCGGCGTTACGAAGGTCAGCCCGGCAGCGCGGAATACCGCGTGATGCGCTTCGAGAAGTACGCGGTGCGGATCGAAACGCGGGAAGCACAGGGCGTCGTCGAAAGCCCGTACCTGATGACGCTGGACGAATTGCTGGCGGATCCCTCGCCGCCCAATCTGGGGGAACTTGCGTTCCGCATCGGTTTGCCGATCGCAGCAATGAATCTTGCGTTCCTGGCCATCCCGCTGTCGTTCGTCAATCCGCGGGCCGGGCGGGCCAACAATCTGTTGATGGCGCTGCTCATCTATCTCGTGTATTCGAACCTGCTCAGCATCACGCAGGCCATGGTGGCGCAGGGCAAGCTGTCGTTCGTGACGGCGCTGTGGTCGCTGCACGGCACGATGTTCCTGCTGCTGGTGCTGATGTTCGCCTGGCGCCTCTACGCCGCCATGCCACGCGTCTGGCAGAGGCGCTGACGATGGGGATCTTCGAACGTTACGTGCGGCGTGAAGTCGTGCTGGCGTCGCTGCTGGTACTGGCGGCGTTTCTCGGCCTGTTCGGCTTCTTCGACCTGATCAACGAACTCGACAATCTCGGGCGCGGCAACTATGGCCTGGAGCACGCGGTGATGTTCACGCTGCTCACGATGCCGGGCCGGGTCTATGAAACGCTGCCGATCGCCGTGCTGATCGGCGGGCTGTATTCACTCACCACGCTGTCGCGCCATTCCGAAATCACCGTGCTGCGCGCGTCGGGGGTGTCCACGGCGCGCTTGTTGCGCCTGCTGGCGTCGGTCGGCATGCCGTTCGTGATGATGACTTTCGTGACCGGCGAGTTCATTGCTCCGCCGGCGGAGCGCGCGGCACAGGAGTTGAAGCTGGAGGCGCGTTCGCAATTGCTCACCAGCGAGTTCCGCAGCGGATTCTGGGTCAAGGACGAGAACAATTTCGTCAATGTGGGCAGCGTGACCCCCGACGGCAAGCTGCTGCAGGTGCGGATATTCGAGTTCGACGGGAATCGGGTGCTGCGCTCCGTGTCGGAAGCGGCTGAAGGCGTCTACGCGGCGCCCGATGGCTGGACGTTGAGCGATGTGGTCCGCACCGATTTTTCGGAAGAGGGGGCTACGGTGATGCGTAGCGCACACCAGGTGTGGCAGTCGGGTCTGAGCCCTGACGTGATGAGCGTCATGCTCGTGGTGCCCGAACGGATGTCGGCCTGGAAGCTGTGGCACTACATCCAGCATCTGGCCGACAACCGCCAGGACACGGGGCGCTACGAGATTGCGCTGTGGAAGAAGTTCACCTATCCGCTGGCCTGCTTCGTGATGCTCGCGCTCGCACTGCCGTTCGCCTACATGCACAACCGCAATGCGGCCGTCAGCGTCAAGGTGTTTACCGGCGTGATGATCGGCGTGCTCTTCCACATGCTGAACGGTCTGTTCTCCAATCTGGGCGCGATCAACTCGTGGCCGCCCTACGCGGCAGCCCTGACGCCGGGCCTGATCTTCATGTTTGCCGCTGCAGCCATGCTGTGGTGGGAGGATCGCCGCTGATTGCCGTCGTTACTTGATGCGGATCACGCGCGTGCCGGCCAGACGGTCGTGCAGGAACTGGCGGTCTCGGTCGAACAGCGCCCATACGATGCCCGCGCCGAAGAACAGCAGCGACGGCCAGCACAGCACGTAACGGCGGATGGCGCGCCTGAGTTCGGGCGGAGTGTCCCGGTTCGCATCGACCACGCGGATGCCCCACGTCTGCATGGCAAGCGTCTGTCCGCCATTGCGCCAGTAGTGGACGAAATACAGGCCGAGCAACAGCATGATGTGCACCCAGGCAAACCAGCCGGTGGGTGCGACATCAAGCCACAGGCCGATGACGATGTAGGGCAGCATGAAACCGGCTGCAAGGACGCCGAGCAGCAGCAGGGATTCGTACATCAGTGATGCAAGGCGGCGGCGCAGGCCAGCCGCGGGGAAACGGGCGGGATCGGACATCGGATGGCGGGCGGCAGTGTGCCGCCGTGACGGGTTAACTTACTTGCGTACCGGTGCGGCACTGGCCGCGCCGGGGGGCTTGTCGGACGGTTGCCGGGGCGTCGAAAGTCGCCGGCGTTCTTCCGGCGACAGGCTCTCATACGCTTCCCACTGCTTGCGCAACGTTTCACGCTGGTCGGACGGCATGGATTGCAGGCGCTTGTAACGGTCGCGAGCCTCAATGCGCTCCTCCGGGCTCAGGCTGGCCCAGTAGCTCATGCGGGCACGCACGCGCGCTTGCTCGTCCTGTGTCATGGACGGATAGCGGGCAGCCAGCTCAAGCCATTTCGTCCGGCGTTCCGGGCCAAGGTTCGACCACTCATGGCCGAGCGGCGCAAGGATCGCGCGCTGCGTGGGGTCGAGCTGCTGCCAGTCCGGCGCGTTGCCGGAGGTGTCGGCCGCCGCCGGCAGGCTCACGCATGCGACGGCAAGTGCTGCAACAAAGCCGCGCATCAGGTGTTCCCCCGGCGATCCAGCCAGGCGCCGAAGCCCCGGTCCAGATAGGCGTCGATGGGCAGGTCGTCGCTGAGCAGCGCGGTGTCGATGTCGACCATCTCGTCGCGCCGTTCGGCCTGGGGGAACTGGCTGGCGGACGTCGCGAGCAGCGCAAGCATCACGATGCCCATGGCCGGCGCGACGATGTCGCGCATCCAGTGCCCCGAGCCCGCCCCGGGCAAGCCGGCAAATCGCAGCCATGACACCGTACGGCGCCGCGTCGAATGGTGCGCCACGGCGCGTTCGCGCGACTGCTGCAGCCGGAACACGATGTCGGGCGGTAGCGCGCTTGCGGAAACTTCGAGCGCGGCGTGAGCGCGCTGCCCCAGCGTTGCCGCTTCGGTCGCGGAGAGTCCGTATGTCGGTTCAGAAGGTTTCATAGCTTGATGCCACGCAGTTTAAGGGCGGCGGCGAGCGCGTGCGTCGCCCGTGAGCAGTGGGTTTTGACGCTGCCTTCGGAGCAGCCCATGACGCCGGCTGTTTCGGCGATGTCCATCTCTTCCCAATAACGCATCAGAAAGGCTTCCCGTTGACGGGCAGGCAACCTTGAAATCTCCCGTTCAATCAATGCCATGACTTCCGTTTGCTCAAGGTTCTGTTCGGGCGTCCGGCCAAGCCGGGACGGGTCATCAACTTCCATCGACTCGAGCAGGTCATAGTCGTCGTCGGCGTCGCTGCCGGAGAAGGCGGACAGCAGTGTCGTCCAGGTCGAGCGGACCTTCCGTCGCCGGAAGACGTCGCGGATGACGTTCTGCAGGATGCGCTGGAACAGCATCGGGAATTCTGCAGACGGGCGGTCGCCATACTTCTCCGAGAGCTTCATCATGGCATCCTGGACGGCGTCGAGTGCGGACTCGTCGTCCCTCAGCGCGAAGACCGCCTGTTTGAAGGCGCGCCGTTCGACGGCGGCTAGAAAGCTGGATAGTTCTTCGCGGGAGGCCAGGGCGTAACTCTTTCTCTGGGTGGCCGATGACGTCGATCAACGTATCTCGGAGCGGATTTTCAGGCCGGGTGGATCAGCAGGACAGGGCGCGGAACAATACGCCATTATGGGCCCTTGAAGAGGGGTGGGCGCCGACAAATGCCTTGACCACAAACGGGCCGGGGGCTACCCTCTGGCGCTTTTCCGGAAATTTTATACAGGTGTTGCGATGCTTTTGAGCGGAGCGGAAATTGTAGTCAGGTGCCTTGCGGAAGAAAAGGTCGAGTATGTTTTCGGGTACCCCGGCGGCGCCGTACTGTACCTGTATGACGAGCTTTTCAAGCAGGACAAGGTACGCCACGTGCTGGTGCGCCACGAGCAGGCAGCCATACACGCGGCCGACGCCTACTCGCGCTCGACGGATCGTGTCGGTGTCGCACTGGTGACCTCCGGTCCCGGCGTGACCAATGCGATCACCGGCATTGCCACGGCCCATATGGATTCGATCCCGATGGTGATCATTTCCGGGCAGGTGCCGACCGCAGCGATCGGTCAGGACGCATTTCAGGAATGCGACACCGTCGGCATCACGCGTCCCTGTGTGAAGCACAATTTTCTGGTGAAGGACGCCAAGGATATTGCCGTCACGATCAAGAAGGCGTTCTTCATCGCGAACACCGGCCGTCCAGGCCCCGTGCTCGTCGATATCCCCAAGGACATCACGATTGCGAAGGCGGAGTACGAGTACCCCAAGACGGTGTCGATGCGCTCCTACAATCCGATCACCAAGGGGCATCAGGGCCAGATCAAGAAGGCCGTGCAGCTGCTGCTGGAAGCCAAGCGGCCGATGATCTACGCCGGTGGCGGCGTCATTCTCTCCGATTCGTCGGAAAAGCTGACCAAGCTGGTGCGCACGCTCGGCGCACCGTGCACGAACACGCTGATGGGCCTTGGCGCCTATCCGGCGACGGACAAGCAGTTTGTCGGCATGCTCGGCATGCACGGCAACTACGAAGCCAATATGGCGATGCAGTACTGCGACGTGCTGATTGCAATCGGCGCGCGCTTTGATGACCGCGTGATCGGCAATCCGGCGGATTTCGCCCGCGTTGCCCGCAAGATCATCCACATCGACATCGATCCGTCGTCCATCTCCAAGCGCGTGAAGGTCGACGTGCCCATCGTAGGCAACCTGTCCGACGTGCTTGACGACATCCTGCGTCTGCTCGAAGCCTCGAACGAGCGCCCGGATCAGGAAGCGCTCGGCGAATGGTGGAAGCAGATCGACGAGTGGCGCCGTCGCGACTGCCTGAAGTACAAGCAGAGCGATGAGATCATCAAGCCGCAGTTCGTCATCGAGAAGCTCTGGGAAGTGACCAAGGGCGACGCGTTCGTGACGTCCGATGTGGGTCAGCACCAGATGTGGGCGGCCCAGTACTACAAGTTCGACAAACCGCGTCGCTGGCTCAATTCCGGTGGTCTGGGCACGATGGGCGTGGGCATTCCGTATGGTATGGGCGTCCAGCTCGCGCACCCCGGTTCGCCGGTTGCCGTGGTGACCGGTGAAGGTTCCGTGCAGATGAACATCCAGGAGCTGTCGACCTGCAAGCAGTATCGTCTTCCGCTGAAGATATGCAGTCTGAACAACCGCTATCTGGGCATGGTCCGCCAGTGGCAGGAGATCATTCACGGCAACCGGTATTCGGAGTCGTACATGGATTCGCTGCCCGATTTCGCAAAGCTGGCCGAGGCTTACGGTCATGTCGGTTTGCGCATCGAGAAGCCGGGTGATGTCGAGGGTGCGCTGCGCGAGGCCTTCAAGCGCAAGAACGACCTCGTGTTTCTCGATTTCCAGGTCGATCCGACAGAGAACGTGTATCCGATGGTGATGGGCGGCAAGGGTCTTACCGACATGCTGCTGTCGTCCGAGGATCTGTAACGCAGTTCCCAACACTGTTGTGCGCGGAACATGCCGGTCTGGCCGGCATGTCCGTCTGCCGGAATTACCCGTCCGGCAGGCAGCGGGCACCGGCCTCCGGCAGCCCGTCGCCGTGGCAGCGGTCCCGTAATTCCAATTGAGGCGCTCGCAATGAGGCATGTCATTTCAGTACTGATAGAGAACGAGGCCGGCGCGCTGTCGCGGGTATCCGGATTGTTCTCTGCTCGCGGCTACAACATTGAATCACTGACCGTGGCGCCGACCGAAGACGCGTCGCTGTCGCGCATGACCATCATTTCCACCGGCTCAGATGACATCATCGAGCAGATCACCAAGCAGCTGAACAAGCTGATCGAGGTGGTCAAGGTGGTCGACCTGTCGGAAGCTGCGCACATCGAGCGTGAGCTGATGCTCATCAAGGTGCGCGCCACCGGCAAGGACCGCGAGGAGCTGAAGCGCGTGTCCGATATTTTTCGCGGTCGCATCATCGATGTGACTGACTCGACCTATGTGATCGAACTGACCGGCAACACGTCGAAGCTCGACTCGTTCGTCGGCGCGATCGACAGTTCGCTGATTCTGGAAACCGTGCGTACCGGCGTCAGCGGTATCGGTCGCGGCGACCGCATCCTGCGCCTGTGACCGGCGCCTGATTTTCACCACCGCTCAAACACACCGTACAAGGGAAAACCCATGAAAGTCTTCTACGACAAGGACGCTGACCTGTCCCTGATCAAAGGCAAGAAAGTCACCATCGTCGGCTACGGCTCGCAAGGCCATGCCCATGCGCAGAACCTGTCCGACTCCGGCGTCAAGGTCACGGTCGGCCTGCGCAAGAGCGGCGCGTCCTGGAAAAAGGCGGAAGCCGCCGGGCTCAAGGTGAAGGAAGTCGCAGAAGCGGTGAAGGGTGCCGATCTGGTCATGATCCTGCTGCCGGACGAGAACATTCCGCAGGTCTACTACGCGGACATCGAGCCGAACATCAAGAAGGGCGGCACGCTGGCGTTCGCGCACGGCTTCAACATCCATTACAACCAGGTCGTGCCGCGCGAGGATCTCGACGTGGTGATGATCGCGCCGAAGGGCCCGGGCCACACGGTGCGTTCCGAGTACAAGCGTGGTGGCGGCGTTCCGTCGCTGATCGCCGTCTATCAGGACAAGACGGGCAAGGCGCGTGACCTCGCGCTGTCGTACGCTGCGGCCAATGGCGGTACCAAGGGTGGCGTCATCGAAACGTCGTTCCGCGAAGAGACGGAAACCGACCTGTTCGGCGAACAGGCCGTTCTGTGCGGCGGTCTGGTCGAACTGATCAAGGCCGGCTATGAAACGCTGACGGACGCCGGCTACGCGCCGGAAATGGCCTACTTCGAATGCCTGCACGAAGTGAAGCTCATCGTCGATCTGATTTTCGAAGGCGGGATCGCCAACATGAACTACTCGATCTCCAACAACGCCGAGTACGGTGAATACGTCACCGGCCCGCGCGTGATCGCCGGCGAGGCACGTGCCGCGATGAAGGAGTGTCTGGACAACATCCAGAACGGCAATTACGCCAAGCGCTTCATCCTCGAAGGCCGGACCAACTACCCGGAAATGACGGCTCGCCGCCGCCTGACGGCCGACCACGAGATCGAGAAGGTGGGGACGGAACTGCGCGCGATGATGCCGTGGATATCGAAGAACAAGCTGGTTGATCAGTCGAAAAACTGAGTTGTTTCCGGCGGGCCCGCATGGCGTGCATGATGCGCAATGCGGGCCCGTCGTCAGCATATGAATCGGCCCGTCCGACGTTCGCCCGCGAGGCCCGACCCTTCAGCGTCGTGCGCGGGGGCCGTCTGCCGCGCGATGAGCCGGGCTGAACGCGTTGCACCATCTTCGCATTCGCGGGTTGGTCAGGACATGAGCCGAATGCCGATCGTTCGTCGCATCCTGTGCGGTGTCGACGCACATATCCGTCGTTCTCACGCGGTCAGCGGTGTGGATTCCCCGCTATCGATTCACGCTACACACTCCTCCCGCCGTTCGAAACGTGCGCCGAGGTAGCGAGCGGCGAGGCGACCGGAGCTTGCCTGCACAATGCTTGCCGGATTGCCCTGAATGCATGTCCTGCCTGCGCGCGGTGATTCCGCCCGCCGATTGACGGAGAGAGCCCATGTCTGAGTACGACCCGCAGTACTTGAAGCCCGCTGATCCGGTCAAGCGCCGGCGCGGCATCTACATCCTGCCCAACCTGTTCACCACGGCGTCCCTGTTCGCGGGCTTCTACGCCATCGTTCAGGCCATGAACGGGCGCTATGAATACAGCGCGGTGGCGATTTTCGTCGCCATGGTGCTTGACGGGCTGGACGGGCGCGTGGCACGCATGACGCGCACGCAATCCGCGTTCGGCGCCGAATACGATTCGCTGTCGGACATGGTTTCCTTCGGCGCGGCCCCGGCGTTGATCGCCTACGAATGGGCGATGCGCGGACTGGGCAAATGGGGATGGATCGCTGCCTTCATCTATTGTGCGGGCGCGGCCTTGCGTCTGGCGCGCTTCAATACCAACCTTGGCACCGTCGACAAGCGCTATTTTCAGGGCCTGCCCAGCCCGGCGGCGGCGGCTCTGGTTGCGGGGCTTGTGTGGGTGACGACCGACAACGGATTCACCGGCCCTGACATGAGCTGGATCGCGTTCGCGATCACACTGTTCGCGGGCCTCACGATGGTGAGCAACGTGAAGTTCTGGAGCGGCAAGGAAATCAATCTGCGGCGCAGTGTGCCGTTCATCGTCATCTTCGGCTTCGTGCTGGCTTTCGTCGCGGTGTCGGTGAATCCGCCGGTCGTGCTTTTCAGCCTGTTCGTCACCTATGCGCTGTCCGGTTACGTCATGCTGCTGCTCGGAATGACCCGCCGCAAGCCGAAACCGCCGGTCGTCTGAACACCGTGATCGCCGTTGTCGGCGGCCTGCTTTGCATCTATATTCGGTCGCCAGACTGCCGGACGCCGGTGGCGGGGCGCACCGGCGTCGCCCGTTGAACTTCCTTCCCGTCATCGAAGCCTGAACATTGCGTTGCAGCACGCGGATGCCGCTGCGACATGCGCGCTCATCCGGCCATGAGCGTGCCCGCCCACTGGAGATTGTCATGTCCGACCGTTTGATCATTTTTGATACCACGTTGCGTGATGGCGAACAGAGCCCCGGCGCGTCGATGACGCGGGACGAGAAACTGCGCATTGCGCGTCAGCTCGAGCGCATGCGGGTGGACGTTATCGAGGCGGGTTTTGCCGCGGCGTCGAACGGCGACTTCGAATCGGTACGCGCGGTGGCCGAAGCGATACGCGAATCCACCGTCTGCTCGCTGGCACGCGCCAGCGAAAATGACATCCGGCGTGCCGGCGAGGCGATCAAGCCGGCCGCCAGCGGGCGCATCCACACCTTCATCGCGACCAGCCCCATCCACATGGAAAAGAAGCTGCGCATGACGCCGGACCAGGTCGTCGAGCAGGCGATCAAGGCCATCGCGTGGTCGCGCGAGTACACCGATGACGTCGAGTTCTCGGCCGAGGACGCGGTGCGCAGCGACATCGATTTTCTGGTGCGCGTGTTCACCGAAGTGATCAAGGCGGGTGCGAAGACGATCAACGTGCCGGACACCGTCGGCTATTCGGTGCCGGCGCAGTGGGCAGAGCGCATGCGTCAGCTGATCGAGCGCGTGCCGGGTGCGGACCGCGTGGTGTGGTCAACGCACTGTCACAACGATCTGGGCATGGCGGTCGCCAATTCGCTCGCGGCGGTCGCAGCGGGTGCGCGCCAGGTCGAATGCACGATCAACGGTCTTGGCGAACGCGCGGGCAACGCGTCGCTGGAGGAAATCGTGATGTCGGTGCGGACGCGGCGCGACGTGTTTGGCGTCGATACGCGCATCGATGCGACGCAGATCGTGCCGGCGTCGCGCCTGGTGTCCACCATCACTGGCTATCCGGTGCAGCCGAACAAGGCCATCGTGGGCGCCAACGCCTTCGCGCACGAATCCGGCATCCATCAGGACGGCGTGCTCAAGCACCGCGAAACCTATGAAATCATGCGCGCCGAGGATGTCGGCTGGAACGCGAACAAGCTGGTGCTCGGCAAGCATTCGGGGCGCAACGCCTTCCGCGCGCGGCTGACCGATCTGGGCATCGTGGTCCAGTCGGAAGAACAGCTGAATGGCGCGTTCGCCGCCTTCAAGGAACTCGCGGACAAGAAGCACGAGATTTTCGACGAAGACATCCAGGCGCTGATGAGCGATGAGGCGGTGACGCCCGAAATCGAGCAGTACAAGCTGGTGTCGATGAGCGTTCGTTCGGAGACCGGCGAAGTGCCGCAGGCCCGGCTGACGCTCACGGACGAGGGCGGCGAGCGGCACGCGCAGTCATCCGGCAGCGGTCCGGTCGATGCCGCGTTCCGAGCGATCGAGTCGGTGGCCGTGAGTGGTGCCGACCTGCTGCTCTACTCGGTCAATGCGATCACCACCGGCACCGATGCCCAGGGCGAGGTGACGGTACGCCTGTCGAAGGGCGGTCGCATCGTCAATGGCCTGGGAGCCGATACGGACATCATCGTCGCATCGGCCAAGGCCTATATCAACGCGCTGAACAAGTTGCGCGGCCAGCAGAAACTCAATCCGCAGGGCGAAAGCCCGATCTGACCGGATGCGTCAGCCGCCCGCGGCCATCCGGCTGGGGGCGGTCAGTTTCGCGTAGTAGAGGCAGCCGAGAAACAGCGTGACGGACAGCGCTGTCGACAGTGCGCCAAGCGTGGCGGACAAACCGGTGTCGGACGTCGCACGCACGATGCCTTCGCTGAAGTAGGCGAGGCTGAGCAAGGACATCCACTGGTGCGTGTAGCGGCGTCCGCGCAGGATGCCGAACAGCGCGCACAGCAGCGGCACGATCTTCAGTACCAGCCACGAGCCACCCGGACGCAGCGGCGCGAGCCAGAGTTCCCAGGCGAGGCCGAGCAGGATGAGGGCGATCAGGCTGGCGCTGGCCAGCAGATTCCAGTGGCGTGCTTGCATGTCAGGCGCTCAGTTTCAGTGCGGTGGCCGCCAGACGGCGACCCAATGCGAAGGCGAGACGGGCTTCGGGCTCCGACAGCTGCGTCGCGCCGTCACCGCCGGCGACGTGGCTTGCGCCATAGGGTGTGCCGCCGTCCGGTGTGGACGCCAGATCCGGTTCGGAATAGGGCAGACCGACGATGAACATCCCATGGTGAAGCAGCGGCAGCATCATGGACAACAAGGTGCTTTCCTGGCCGCCGTGCTGTGATGAGCTCGCGGTGAACACGGCGGCCGGTTTTCCGGACAGCGCCCCGGACAGCCACTGCGGACTGCTTCCGTCGAGAAAGTATTTCATCGGGGCGGCCATGTTGCCGAAACGTGTCGGACTGCCGAGCGCCAGACCGACGCACTCTTCCAGATCGCACGCTTCGGCATATGGTGCGCCGCCCGCCGGCACTGCAGGCGCCGTTGCCTCGCACACTGCGGATACCGCGGGGACGGTGCGCAGGCGCGCCGCGATGCCATCGACCGAATCCACCCCGCGACCGATCTGGCGCGCCAGGTTGTACACCGAGCCGTAGCGGCTGTAGTAGAGGACGAGAATTTCTTTCAACGCGGCAGATCCGGCAAAATGAGGCCACGAGTGTACAGGCTTCGTGGCACGCTTGCCCCCGGTGCGCCGACGCGGCGCTTTTTTGACGGTTTCCATGTACCCCGGTCTTCGCGCGCCTTCGGGCGCAGTACATCTGTTTGTCGCCGCCTGCGTGCGGTACCGCGACGCAAGGGCCGCGCAATCGGCGGCTGCGCTCGCGTTCGCGCTGTTGTTCGCGCTGGTGCCACTGCTCGTGCTCGCGCGTCATCTGATGGAGTTGCTGCCCGCTGCACTGCAGTTCGGCAAGCCCTTGCGCGCGTATTTGCTGGGAGCCTTGCTGCCGGACGACACGGGCGCCGCCGTGGTGCGCCACTCGATGCGCTTTGTCGCGAAGGCGCGGCGCCTTTCGATCGGCGACCTCGTGGTGCTCATCGCCAGTGCCTGGGTCTGGGTGCGCACGGCGGATCATGCAATCAACGCCATGTGGACGCAGTCTCCGCAGCGTCGGGTGCGTCGCACCGCGATGATCCATCTGGCGCTACCCGTGCTGGCGCCGGTAGCGCTCGGTGCGGGCGCAGCGGTCAGCCTCCATCTGGTGAGCGCATCGCTCGGCGCCGTGGACGAACCGGCGTGGTTGAAGGTGCTGCTGCTGCGTGCGGCGGCCATGGCCGTCACCGCCGGCTTCCTCTTTCTGCTTTACCGGACCTTGCCGCGCGGGCGCGTGGTATCCGGCGACGCATTTTCCGGCGCCCTTTCCGCGACGCTGCTACTCGCGCTGATGCAGAAGGGATTCAGCGTCTATGTGGCGCACATGCACGGTTACACGCTGGTGTACGGGTCACTGGCGACGCTGCCGGTGTTTCTGCTCTGGCTCTATCTTTTCTGGAGCATCGTGCTGTTCGGGGCGGGCGTGACGGCCGAGCTGGGCTCTGCGGCACGTCAGATGTCTTCCGACTCGCTGGCGCCCAGTTCTTCCAGCTCGAAAAGGTCGAACGCGGTCGTCTGAAGGTCGAGATCCGACAGGCGAGCCTTGCCGAGCCGGCAGCGATTGCCTGCGACGTGTGCGATCAGCATGTGACTGCTGCTTGCAGTGCCGGTGCGCAGCAGCAGGCCCGTGTGCGTTCGCTGGTTGGCCAGCGGCGGCAGGCGCAGTGCGGCGACCGGCGTCCGCTCGCTGTTGCCGGCGTCGTCGAATACGACGGTCGCCGCCTGGGCACCGTGACTGAGCAGTTGCACGCCGGCTTCGACATGGTCGGACCGTGCGCTGCGTGCCCAGCGTACGACGCAGATCATCCAGTTGCGCGACCCGGTTCCCTTGATGAGCACCGGCGCGCCAGGGCGCAGCAGACCCGCCTGCCCGCGCGCAAGTTTCAGTGCGAATCCGCCGGGGCTGTCATTCACCATGATCCAGTGCGTGCTCGCCGTTTCCCAGTGCGCGCTCTGTTCGCGATATTCGAGCAATTGCCAGATCGCCTCGAAGCCGATCAGCATACGCACCTGCTGCACGCGTTCGCGCCGGCCGTGCTGGCGCCGCGGCATGGCCATCCAGCGTGATTGCAGCGAGCGCAGAAGGCGCCGTGTCGCCGATTGCGCGAGACCTTCTGGAAGGTGAAGGTCGGCGGCGCTGCTGCCGCCTTCGAGCAGATCCAGGTGCTGACCGAGCACCATGCCGAGCCGCTGGCAGGAACAGTACAGCGTATGGCCGGTGCGCCCGACGGGCGCCGGCGTGCGCAGCAGTGGCGTCGGGCCGGAATCGACTTCGTCGTCCAGCCAGAACCATGAGTCCAGGTCGCGGTGGGGCGGCTGGGTCTGGATGCGGACGGCGCCCGAATAGCAACGGATGTATTCGGCCGCGCTGAAGAAATCAGCCGGTGCGAGGTGGGGTGGTTGCGCGAGGGCGAGAGCCACAAGTTGCCGGTAAAGCTGTTCGGCGTCGATCGAACCGGGCGCGCTGACGGCCGGTACCGCCATCATGCGCGCGTACATCAGCAGTGCATTCGCGATGCCCCACATGCCGGCGGGATCAGGGGCGCCGAACAGCGAATTCAGGCAATAGGCGTCCAGCACGCAGACCATGGCATAGCCAGCGGCGCGTACCGGACGGTGTGCGACGCGTGCACGCAGCGCATCGAGGTAGGTTCGTGCAAGTCGCATGTGCGTATCGCACAGGCTTTCCGCCGCACGGCGCAGGCGCGGCTCGACCGGCAGCGCGCAGGCCGCAAGCGCCGGCTTGAGCGCTTCCGAACAGCCCAGCGCACGGTCGTGGAATACGTCGAGTATCCGCACCCGCGCCGCCTGTGAAACCGGCATCGCGTCGAGCATGCCCAGGTGACGCGACAGCGCGTCCGTCTCCTCGAGCGCCGATGCCGCTGGCGGGGCGGCAAGCCAGTCAAGCACTGCCCGCGCGGCATCTCCGGTCTGCGCGTCCCGGATGAGTCCTTCGATCATGGGCGACACGGAGGCGGGAGAAGACATCGTTCGTATCGTGTGCCGGAGCGGGAGGATGCGTGATTCTAGTAAACTCGGGTTTTCTGCGCGCAGGCATTACGCCTCTTTCTGACTGATCATGACCGTTTCGTCGCCCGCATCCTCCTCCCGCCCCGTCATTGAAGCCGCCGACCGGCTGATCGTTGCGCTTGACGTGCCGAGCGCCGACCAGGCGCGCACCGTCGTCGAACAGCTCGGCGATGCCGTGCGCTTCTACAAGATCGGCCTTGAGCTGTTCATGAGCGGCAACTACTTCGAGCTGCTCGACTGGCTGGTTGCCCGCAACAAGAAGGTGTTCGTCGACCTGAAGTTCTTCGACGTTCCCGAAACCGTGCGTTCGGCGGTGCGCGCGCTGTCATCGAGCGGTGCGACGTTCGCGACCGTGCATGGCAATCAGGCCATCATGGAAGCGGCGGGTTCGGACAAGGGGGCACTGAAGATTCTCGCAGTGACCGTGCTGACCAGCCTCGATCGTGGTGACCTTGATGATCTGGGTTTTGCATGTGACGTCGACGCGCTGGTGCTGTCGCGCGCGCGTCGCGCGCTGGCTGCCGGATGCGACGGCGTCGTGTCATCCGGCCTTGAGGCGCCGCACATCCGCGCCGAGCTGGGTTCCCGGGTGCTGGTGGTGACGCCCGGCATCCGCCCGGTGGAAAATCGCCCGGTCGATGACCAGAAACGTACGGTTGATGTCGCGCAGGCACTGGCCAACGGTGCTGACTATCTCGTGGTCGGACGGCCGATCCGCAATGCTGCGGATCCGGTCGCTGCGGCCTGGCAGATGCAGGCGCAGATCGCCCAGGCGCTGGGTGTGCGCTGACGCGGACCCGATGGGCATCATCAGCCCTTCGGATGATGATGCGTGCCGGCCCCTTGCTGCATACTCAAACCGTTTTCGATCAATTTCGGGCACGGCCCGCACGCGGGTGCTCGCGTCGATACACTCATTCATTGCTGGCCGCACGCGGGCTGACGGCGCGTTTCTGGCACGTTGCCTGTCCTTCCTGTTCGCGCTGTTGTTCGCCAACTTTGCTGCGGCGGCGCCGTCGGTGCTCGTCCTGCTGACCGAGGCGGATGGCGCATACGCCGAGTTTGCCGAGGCACTGAAGAACGAGCGCGGTGCGCGTGGCGGCTTTTCGCTTGCGGTCGCCACGCGCACCGCGCTGTCGCCCGGCGACCTTGCCGCGCATGATCTGGTGGTTGCGGTCGGCGCCGGCGCGCTGCGCGTACTGGCGAATGCTGCCGACGTTCCGACGCCCGTACTCAGCGTGCTGGTGCCGCAATCGGCCTACGAATCGATCACCGCAGGCGGGGCCGGGCGACGCTGGTCGGCCATCCATATTGATCAACCCTATTCCCGCCAGCTCCTGCTGATCCGCAGCGCACTGCCGGATGCCAGACGGGTCGGCGTGCTTGTCAACGCAGAGCACCCGGAACGGATCCAGACTCTTCGCGCCGCCTTGCCGGGCAGCTCGCTGGAGCTGGTGACGGGCGTCTTCCAGGCCGAGTCATCGATTTTTCCGGCGCTGTCGAGGGTGCTTGATCAGGCCGACGTTTTTCTGGCCTTGCCGGACCCGCAGGCGCACAACGCCGGCATGGTCCGCAATCTTCTGCTCACCTCGTTTCGCGCCCGCGTTCCCGTCGTCGGTTTCTCTGCTGCCTATGCTCGGGCCGGTGCGGTGATGTCCTTGTATTCGACGCCGGAGCAGATCGCCCGTCAGACCGCCGACCTGATCGGCGAGTGGCTTGATCGGCACGTCTGGCCGGAAGCCCGCTATCCGCGCCATTTCACGGTGTCGGTGAATTCCCATGTCGCGCGCTCGCTCGGCTTGCGCATAGAGGACGAGGACGCGCTGCGCGACCGGCTGGTTCGTCAGGAGAGATTGCCGTGAGGAACTGGGGGATACGGCAGAGGGTGCTTCTGGTGGCGCTGGTGCCGATGCTGGTGTTCGGCGTGGCGGCAGGCACCTGGCTGGTGACAAACCGTTTGGCGGCTCTCGAGGAGGCGCTCGTCGAACGCGGTCGCGCCACGGCGCGGCAAGTCGCCGCAACGGCGGATTACGGTGTGTTTTCCGGCAATACCGACGCACTGATATCGTTGATCGAGGCTGCGCGCCGGGAACAGGATGTGAGCGGCATCATGGTGTCCAGTCGCGACGGCGATCTGGTCGTGTCGGGCGGCGTACTGAGCACCCAGGCGTACATGCCGGGTGCGCGCCCGGCAGGGCTCGCGTTGATGGAGCTGCCGTCATCGCTGCTCTTTGTCGAGCCCATCGTGCGCAGTCCTGTCCTGGGCGAGCCTGACATCTACGATGGTTTTGCCGACGTCGTGGACGATCACCGTCCGGCCGGATGGGTCGTGGTGGAGGTGTCGCGCGAGCGTGTGGATGGCATGAAGGTCGATTTCGTGACCACCAGCGTCCTCGTCATCGCCGGCGCCCTGCTGGCGGCGAGCGCCTTCGCCATCCGCATCAGCCAGACGGTGACCGACCCGGTGCGCGATGTCTCGCGCGCTGTCCGGCGCATCGGCGAAGGCCACCTGACGGAGCGCGTGTCGGTGGCTGGAGGTGGATCGCTGCGCGTGCTGGGTGACGGCGTCAACCGCATGGCCGAACGTCTGATGCAGGCACGGGACGAACTCGAGGCCCGCATCGCGGATGCGACCCGGCAGTTGCGTCACCGCACGGATGACGCGGAGCGCGCCAATCACGCCAAATCACGTTTCCTCGCGGCAGCCAGCCACGACCTGCGCCAGCCGATGCACGCGCTCGGGCTGTTTGTCGCGGAACTTGCCGAGCGACTGCGCGGGTCCGAGCACCGCACACTGATCCGTCAGATTGAGGAATCGGTCGGGGCGATGGAAGATCTGCTGGATGCGCTGCTCGACATGTCCAAGCTGGACGCAGGCGGGGTGACGGCGCGTCGTTCGGAGTTTGCGCTGCAGCCGCTGCTGGCGCGCATTGTCGAAGACTTTGCCGCCGACGCGATGCAGCGGGGCCTGCGCCTGAAACTGCGCCCGACGGATCTGTGGGTCGAATCCGACCCGTTGCTGCTCGAGCGCATCATGATCAATCTCGTGTCCAACGCCGTGCGCTATACGCAGCGCGGCGGTGTGCTGATCGCCGCGCGCCAGCGAGGCGATCAGGTACTGGTGGAGGTGCGGGATTCCGGACCGGGCATTCCTGGCGAAGCGCATGACATGATTTTCGAGGAGTTCTATCAGTTGCAGAATCCTGCGCGCGCCCGCGGCCAGGGCCTCGGGCTCGGGCTGGCCATCGTGCGGCGCCTGTCCACGCTGCTTGGTCACGACGTCACAGTGAACTCGCACCCGGGCAGCGGTTCGGTGTTCGCGATCAATGTGCCAAGGGTGCGCTATCCGGCAGTCATGCAGGCCGAGCCGCCGCTTGATGTGATTCCGGATCGCCTGACGATGTTCGTCGTCATCATCGACGACGATCCCGGTTCGCGCACCAGCATCGCCGGGCTGCTGGCATCGTGGGGGTGCGAAGTCCTGTGTGCGGCGACATTGTCGGAGGCGCGCGATGCAATGCGTCAGCGCGACCGTGAGCCGGCGATGATCCTGTGTGATTTCCGGCTTGCTGCCGTGGCGAGCGGCATTGACGTGCTTGACGCGCTGCTCGCCGAGCGCGGTGTGTCGATTGCCGCCGCCATCGTGACCGGTGACACCGATCCGCAGGTCCGCCGCCTGGCGGCCGCCCGGGGCTACCCGGTGCTGCACAAGCCGGTGCGACCGGCGCGTCTGCGCGCGTTGATCCAGCAGGTGATCACGCGGACGCAGAACCCGGTCGCCTGATGGATTCATTGTACGGATGCCTTGCAGTGTCCGTTGGACTTCGTTAGTATCGCGGGTTTTCCTCGTTTTGAAGGAATTTTAATGGTCGTAATTCGCCTTGCGCGCGGGGGTGCCAAAAAGCGCCCGTTCTTCAACATCGTGGCGACCGATTCGCGCAATCGCCGTGACGGCCGCTTCATTGAGCGTGTCGGTTACTACAATCCCGTGGCACCCGAAGGCACCGGCCTTACGGTCAATGCCGAACGTCTGGCCTATTGGAAAAGCGTTGGTGCTCAAGTGAGCCCGACGGTTGCTCGTCTGGTCAAGAACGCCCCTGCTGCTGCCTGATTCCGGGGCTGGCGGCGACATGATCGTGCTGGGCCGGCTGGCTGCTCCATTCGGCGTGCTTGGCTGGTTGCGTCTTCATGCGTTCGGCGACGATCCGCAGTCCTGGCGTGCCATGGAGCAGTGGCGGGTCAGTGCTGATCCGGATGCATCGGCCGAACATTGGTCGTCTCTCCGGCTTAAGGGTTTCAAGCTCCAGGGCAACGGTCCGGTTGTTCACTTCGAAGGTTGTGATGACCGTACCGCAGCAGAAAAGCTCGTTGGACTGTACGTGGCAGCACAGCGTCAGGACCTGCCGGATACCGGCAAGGATGAATACTACTGGGGCGATCTCATCGGACTTGACGTGGTCAATGCCGAGGGGGAGCGTCTCGGACGCGTAGGCCGGTTGATGGAAACCGGTGCCAATGCGGTGCTGGTTGTGGTGGACGAGGGCGACAAGCCGGTCGAACGCCTCATTCCGTTCGTGTCGGCCGTCGTGAAGGATGTTGACCGCGATGCTGCGGTCGTGCGCGTCGAATGGGGTGCGCAGTGGTAGGAAATGCAGTGGCTGGAGAAGGTGGCAGGGCGGCGCCCGTTGCGTTCGAGGTCATCACGCTCTTCCCGGAAATGTTTGCTGCCATAGAGTGCAGCGGCATCACGAGGCGGGCGATGGCGCGTTCGTTGTGGCAAGCCCGGTACACCAATCCGCGGGATTTCGCGGCCGATGCACATCGCACCGTGGATGACCGCCCGTATGGCGGCGGACCGGGCATGGTGATGTTGGCCGAACCGCTTGCCCAGGCGATCGACGCGTGCCGCATGCGGCACACGGCCCCGGTGAAGGTGGTTCATTTTTCGCCGACCGGCAAGCGGCTGACGCACCGTACGGTGATGGAACTGGCGGACGAAAGTGCGCTGATTCTGCTGTGTGGACGTTATGAAGGCATGGATCAGCGGCTGATCGACCGCCATGTGGATGTTGAATTGTCACTGGGAGACTTCGTGCTTTCCGGTGGCGAATTGCCAGCCATGGCGTTGATGGACGCGATCATCCGGCAGTTGCCGGGTGCGCTGAACGATGCGAACTCGGCGGTCGAGGACTCGTTTGTCAGCGGCCTGCTGGATTGCCCGCACTACACGCGTCCGGAGGTGTGGGACGGTATGGCTGTGCCGGAGGTCCTGTTGTCGGGCGACCATGCACGCATCAGGCGCTGGCGTGCGGAACAGGCGCTGGAACTGACGCGCCGGCGCCGGCCCGATCTCCTTGAGGGGCCGGGCGGGGAGGCTGATTTCTAGAAGGGGGTGGCGGTTGTTGTCAGGCCACCCATCAATAAACGCGCGCATCACGGCTATTCGTGCTCTGCGGCAAGGCAATGCCACTGACCAGGAGTCATCGCAATGAATCTGATCGAGCAACTCGAACAGGAAGAAATCGCCCGACTGGGCAAGACCATTCCGGAATTCGCTCCCGGCGATACGGTCATCGTCAGCGTGAACGTCGTTGAAGGTGAGCGCAAGCGGGTGCAGGCTTACGAAGGCGTTGTCATCTCCAAGCGCAATCGCGGTTTGAATTCGAATTTCATCGTGCGCAAGATTTCCAGCGGCGAAGGTGTCGAACGTACGTTTCAGACTTACTCGCCGCTGATCGCCTCGATCGAGGTGAAGCGCCGCGGTGACGTGCGCCGTGCCAAGCTGTACTACCTGCGTGAGCGTTCGGGCAAGTCGGCTCGCATCAAGGAAAAGCTTGCCAAGCGTGTCGTGCGTTCGGCGCAGAAGGCCTGATCGCCACACCATCCGGCGCCGTTGCGCTGCCGGAGGAAATGAAAAAGGGACCGCAAGGTCCCTTTTTCATTTCCGTGCAAGGCGCCGCCGTCATCGCTTGTCGGCGCTGATGAGTGCGTAGGCGGAGTGGTTGTGTATGGATTCGAAGTTCTCCGCTTCCAGTGTATAGGCCAGAACGCGTGGCTCGGCATTCAGTCGCGCAGCGATGTCGCGCACCATGTCTTCGACGAATTTCGGATTGTCGTAGGCGCGTTCGGTCACGAACTTCTCGTCGGTCCGCTTGAGCAGGCCATACAGTTCGCAAGACGCTTCCTGCTCGACCAGGTCGATCAGGTCTTCCACGGCGAGACCCTCGTGCGACGTCGCGGTGATGGTGACGTGGGAGCGCTGGTTGTGGGCACCGTACGCGGAAATCTTCCGGGAGCACGGACACAGGCTCGTGACCGGCACCAGCACCTTCAGCACGAAACTGTAGTGGCCCGAGCTGTCGATGCGTGCCGTGTAGCCGACTTCGTAGTCAAGCACGCTCTGTACGCCGGATACGGGCGCCGATTTCGTGACGAAGAACGGGAACTGCATCGATATTTCGCCGCTGTGCGCATCCAGTCGTTTCAGCATGTCGTGCACCAGTGGCTCGAATACGGCGGGCGTCAGCGGCGCATCGAGACCGTTCAGCAACTCGACGAAGCGCGACATGTGCGTGCCCTTCAAGTGCTTGGGAAGGCTGACGTAGAGCCCGCAGTCCGCGATGGTGCCGAGCGGATTGCCCGAGCGCTGCAGTACGGTGATCGGGTGGCGGATACCGCGGATGCCAACCTTTTCGATCGGCAATTCGCGCCGGTCTTCGGTGTTCTGCACGTCGGCAATGGCGTGCGGATCGCGTGCGTTCATGGGGTCCTCGCGACGGTGTTTCGCTACAGCGTCTTTTGTTTCATGTAGCGTAACACCGTCACCGGGCAGACTCAACTGCCGCGCGAGGGTTCAGGCGGCGGTGGCCGGCGCCAGCGCCTGGATGATCTGCGCCCGCACGCCATGGCTGTCGAGTCCGGCTTCCGCAAGCAACTGCGCAGGATCGCCGTGGTCGATGAAACGGTCCGGCAGCCCGATGCGCACGACGCGACAGGACAGACCGGCCGCATGTATTACCCGTTCGACCTCGCTGCCGGCGCCGCCGATCAATGCGTTCTCTTCCAGCGTCACGAGCACGTGATGGCGGCGCGCCAGGTCGAGGACCAGTGCCTCGTCCAGCGGCTTGGCGAAGCGCATGTTGGCGACGCTCGCATCGAACTCGTCGGCCACCGCAAGCGCTGGCGTCAGCATGGCGCCGAAGGCGAGCAGTGCAACGTTGCCGGCGCCGGAGCGGCGCAGTTCGCCACGGCCGATGGGCAGTGCCTGCATGTCTGCCTGGGGTGCCACGCCGGGACCGCTGCCGCGCGGGTAGCGCACGGCGCTTGGGCCTTCGTGCAGATAGGCCGTGTACAGCATCTGCCGGCATTCGTTCTCGTCGCTGGGCGTCATGACGACGAGATTGGGCAGGCAAAGCAGGAAGGACAGGTCGAAGGCGCCGTGATGTGTGGCGCCGTCGGCGCCGACCAGACCGGCGCGGTCGAGGGCCATCATGACCGGAAGATTCTGCAGGCAGATGTCGTGAATCAACTGGTCGTACGCGCGCTGCAGGAAGGTCGAGTAGATCGCGACCACGGGTTTGACGCCCTCGCAGGCCAGCCCCGCAGCGAAGGTCAGCGCATGTTGCTCGGCGATGCCGACGTCGAAGTAGCGCTTCGGGTACTCGGTGGCGAACCGGACCATGCCCGAGCCTTCGCGCATCGCGGGGGTGATCGCCATGAGCTTGTCGCTCTTCGCGGCCATGTCGCACAGCCAGTCACCGAACACCTGCGTGTAGGTCAGCTTGCCGCCGCCCTTGCCGGTCTGGATGCCGGCCCGGTGATCGAACTTGCCGACGCCGTGGTAGAGGATGGGGTCCGCCTCGGCCAGTTTGTAGCCGTAACCCTTCTTCGTGATGACGTGCAGGAATTTCGGGCCGGGCAGCTCGCGCAGGTTTTCCAGCGTCGGGATCAACGCATCGAGGTCGTGACCGTCGATCGGGCCGTAGTAGTGAAAACCGAATTCCTCGAACAGCGTGCCCGGCGTGATCATGCCCTTCACGTGTTCCTCGGCGCGCTTGGCGAACTCCCGCAACGGCGGCGCGAGATCGAGCATGCGGGCACCGGCGCGGCGTGCCGCGTTGTATGTCTGTCCCGACAGCAGGCGCGTGAGGTATTTGTTCAGCGCACCGACCGGCGGGGAAATCGACATGTCGTTGTCGTTGAGGATGACCAGCAGGTCGGCGTCCTCGACGCCTGCGTTGTTCAGGGCCTCGAACGCCATGCCGGCACTCATCGCGCCGTCGCCGATGACGGCGATGCTGTGCCGCGGCTTGCCGAGCGCGCGCGCTGCGATCGCCATGCCGAGAGCGGCGGAGATCGAGGTCGACGAGTGCGCCGTGCCGAAGGTGTCGTATTCGCTCTCGCAGCGGCGCGGAAAGCCGCTCACGCCCTTGTACTGGCGCAGCGTGGACATGCCGTCGCGTCGCCCGGTCAGCACCTTGTGGGCATAGGTCTGGTGGCCTACGTCCCAGACGATGCGGTCGTCAGGCGTGTTGTAGACGTGATGCAGCGCAACCGTCAGTTCCACCGTGCCGAGGTTGGAGGACAGGTGTCCGCCGGTACGGGATACGGATTCCAGCAGGAAGCTGCGCAGTTCTGTGGCGAGCTGGGCCAGCTGCCGTGCGTCGAGCGCACGTACATCGGCCGGGCCATCGATCTTGTCCAGCAACGGGTAGGCGCTCATCGAATGTCGGGATCTGTCCATGTCAGTGTTGCCGTGTCAGCACGAAGTCCGCGAGCTCGCGCAGGCGCTGCGCCGCGTCGCCGAAGGACGCCAGGCTCTCGAGTGCTTCGTCATGCAGTTCAAGTGCGCGCTCGCGGGCACGGCCCAGCCCGAGCGTGCTGACATAGGTCGGCTTGTTGGCGGCGGCGTCCTTGCCCGCGGTCTTGCCCAGCGTGGCGGTGCTCGCTTCGCAATCGAGTACGTCGTCCACCACCTGGAACAGCAAGCCGAGCGTCGCCGCGTAGTGGTCCAGTCCGGCGTGGCCGGACGGGTCAAGCTGGCCGCAGGCGGCCCCCAGCCTGACGGCGCAGCGTATCAGCGCGCCCGTCTTGTGGATGTGCATGAATTCGAGTTCTTCGACGCCGAGAGAACGTCCGACCGACGCGAGGTCGATCGCCTGTCCGCCCGCCATGCCGCGCGATCCGGACGCGATCGCCAGCTGGCTGATCAGCTGGATACGCACTTCCGGCGCGACCGCGCAGTGTTCGGCCAGCAGCAGGAAGGCGAGCGACTGCAGGCTGTCACCGACCAGCAAGGCGGAGGCGTCGTCGTATTGCACGTGTACGGTGGGTTTGCCACGGCGCAGTACGTCGTCATCCATGCACGGCATGTCGTCGTGCACGAGCGAGTAGGCGTGTATCAGCTCGACGGCGCAGGCCGCCGCGTCGAGGGCACCGGGCGCGGCACCGGACAAGGCGCCGGCTGCATGACAGAGCAGCGGGCGAATGCGTTTGCCGCCGCCGAGCACGGCGTAGCGCATGGCTTCGTGCAGTCGCGCCGGCGCTATCACGGGCGCCGGAAGGAAGTGCTCCAGCGCGGTTTCGGTGCGACGCTGGACGCTGTCGACCCAGTCACCGAAGGGCGGGCCGGACTCAGTCATCGTTGCGTGGCGCACCGTCGGCGGGGAAGTCGCGCAGCAGTCCGTCCTCCAGAATCTGCACCTTCTGCTCTGCGGCGTTCAGCGCCGACTGGCAGTGGCGCACCAGTTCGACGCCACGTTGGTAACGCTCGAGTGCGCCGTCCAGCGGGAGTTTGCCGTCTTCCATCGTTCGCACGATGGCCTCGAGTTCGTCGATGGCATTCTCGAAACTGACGGGCGCGCTCGGCGCTTCTGCTTTTCGGCTCATGCAGGGAGTGTAGGTCGGACAAACACTGAAAAATAGCTGATCCCCATCGGCCGGTCAAACGCGCATCTGGTTATACTGCCCGGCTTTGCCATGCGCACCCGGTTTGCCGACGCGGGCGGACTTCCGCCACACGCGGCATGAATCGACAGGGGCGCGGTTTTCCAACTTTGACTTCGGGGGTTGGGGAATGTCCGATATACAGTCCATTGCCCGTCTGGAACCTGCGCAGACGCAGTTTCCGGTTTCCTGGTATTTCAATGCACCGCTGTTCGAGCTTGAGAAGCGCGTGCTTTTCGACAATGGACCCGGCTACGTAGGTCACGAGCTGATGGTGCCCGCTGCGGGCGACTATCACACGCTCGGCTGGGCGGATGATGCATTGATGCTGGTGCGCAACGCGTCCGGCGTCGAACTGCTGTCCAACGTGTGCCGCCACCGTCAGGCGCTGATGATGAAAGGCCGTGGCAACGCGCCGAACATCGTCTGCCCGGTCCATCGCTGGACCTACGACACGCGCGGCGAGCTGCTGGGCGCGCCGCACTTTCCCGACACGCCGTGCCTGAACCTGAAGCGCAGCCCGCTCACCAACTGGAAGGGGCTGCTGTTCTCCGGCAAGCGCGACATCGCGGCCGATCTTGCCGGAATGGGTGTGGCGCCCGATCTCGACTTCTCGGGCTACATGCTCGACCACGTCGAGATGCACCAGTGCAATTACAACTGGAAGACCTTCATCGAGGTGTATCTCGAGGACTACCACGTCGAGCCCTTCCATCCGGGACTGGGCAAGTTCGTCACCTGCGACGATCTGAGCTGGCAGTTCGCGAAGGACTATTCCGTGCAGCGGGTCGGCGTGAACAACCGGCTCGCGCGTCCCGGCACGCCGACCTACGAGCGCTGGCACCGCGCAGTGCTGGACTTCTATCGTGGCGAGCTTCCGCCGCATGGCGCGATCTGGCTGACCTACTACCCGAACATCATGGTCGAGTGGTATCCGCATGTGCTGGTCGTGAGCACGCTGCACCCGCAGGGACCGGACAGCACGCTGAATGTGGTCGAGTTCTACTACCCGGAAGAAATCGTGCTGTTCGAGCGCGAATTCATCGAAGCCGAACGTGCGGCGTATATGGAGACAGCGCGGGAGGACGACGAGATCGGCGAGCGCATGGACGCCGGCCGGCGGGCGCTGATGCGCCAGGGCCGGACGGATGCGGGGCCCTATCAGTCGCCGATGGAAGACGGCATGCAGCATTTTCACGAGTGGTATCGCCGCGAAATGGCGGACTACCTTTGATGCCGTTGCCGACCGGTGATGGAACAGGGCACTGCGGTGCCCTGTTCCGTTTCTGACGGAGTCGCGATGAAATCGCTGTGGATGCTGCTCGCAAGCCTGCTGTTCGCGTCCATGGGCGTATGCGTGAAGCTTGCCAGCGACGTACTGCCCGCCTCGGAGATTGCCTTCTACCGCGGTTTCATTTCGCTGCTGCTGGTGGCCGGCGTGATGCGCCTGCGTGGCGGCCGTTTCCGCACGCCGCATGTCGCGACACACCTCAAGCGCGGCGTGTCGGGCGCCATCGCGCTCATCCTCTATTTCCAGGCCATCGCGCTGCTGCCGCTGCCGACCGCCGTGACGCTGAACTACACCTCGCCACTGTTCATGGCTGCCTGGCTCGGCTTCACGGCCAATGGCGAACTGTCGCGCCCGCTGGCGTTTGCACTGGCGCTTGGCTTTGCCGGCGTGCTGCTGGTGCTGCAGCCGACGCTGGGCAGCGAACAGTGGGCGGGCGGCCTGTTCGGTCTCGGCTCCGGGTTGCTGGCGACGGTCGCCTATCTGAGCGTGCGTGACCTCGGCCGTCTCGGCGAGCCCGAGTGGCGCACGGTGTTCTATTTTTCGCTCTGTTCGGCCGTCTTCGGGGGCGCGTGGGCACTGGCCGATGGCGGCTTCCACGTTCCGGCACCGCGCACCTGGGCATTGCTGGCCGGCGTCGGCGTGTTCGGGACGGCGGCACAGCTGTGCATGACCGCTGCCTACACCGGCGGGCGCACGCTCGTGGTGGCCAGCCTGGCGTACACGACGGTGGCTTTTTCGACTTTCTACGGCGTGCTGCTGTGGAACGATGTGCCTTCTGCAGTAGTCTGGACGGGGATGATCCTGATCGTTGCAAGCGGTCTGCTTGCGCTGCTCAATCCGCCCCCCGCAAAGCTCTAATCAACGATGGAGGTGTCACGATGATCGTTACCGACTTCACCGGAAATCTGGTCACGGTGACCGCATTCGGCGAATTCACGATCGCCGATTACCGCGAGTTCGAAGAACTCGTCAATTTCCGCATCAAGTTCGAAGGTGTCATCAATCTGTTCATCGATCTGCGCGCGATGACCGACTTCACGCTTGACGTGGCGATCGAGGAAATGCGCTTCGCACGCGAGCACAGTCACGACTTCGGCCGTATCGCCGTGCTTGCAGGCAGTCCCTGGATGAACTGGGCCGCGTGGCTCACACAGGTGTTCGTCGACGCCGACGTGACCGTGTTCGACGACGAAGCCACCGCCCGCGCCTGGCTCGCGGAAACGGTATAGGCCGCGCCATGAACCCGCTGATCGATGCCGCGGCGCTGGCCGCGCAACTGGCGGACGAACGCCTCGTCATCGTCGATTGCCGGCACGACCTGGGCAACCCCGAGGCCGGTGAAGCCGCCTGGCGCGCAGCGCACATCCCCGGCGCGCTGTTCATGCATCTTGACCGCGACCTGTCGGCGCCGAAAAGCGGCCGCAACGGTCGTCATCCGCTGCCGTCACCGGACGCGTTTGCGTCGCTGCTCGGCCGGTTCGGCATTACGCCGGCGCACCGGGTCGTGGCGTATGACGACGCGGGCGGCATGTTTGCCGCGAGGCTGTGGTGGATGCTGCGCCGGGCCGGGCACCGCGACGTGTCGGTTCTCGACGGCGGCCTCGCAGCGTGGCGCGCCACGGGCGCCGCGCTTGACGACAGCGTGCGCGCATTGCCGCCGTCGACCTATCCGGTGACGGCGACCGCAGTGCTGGCCGACGCGGACGAGGTGCTGGCGAACATCGACAGCCAGCGCCTGCTGTTGGTGGATGCGCGTGCGCCGGACCGCTTTCGTGGCGAGAACGAAACGCTGGACCCGGTCGGCGGGCACATTCCCGGCGCGCTCAACCGCTTCTTCAAACTCAATCTGGGTGACGACGGCCGCTTCAAGCCGGCCGATGTACTGCACGCCGAGTGGCGTGCGCTGATCGGCGCGCGCGATCCGCAGTCGCTGGTCATGCAGTGTGGCAGCGGTGTCACCGCTTGCCACAACCTGCTCGCGCTCGAGCTCGCCGGCCTGTCCGGCGCCCGTCTGTATCCGGGCTCGTGGAGCGAATGGTGCAGCGACGCGGATCGGCCGGTGGCTCGCTGAGCCGGGTCAGGCCGGCGGCGTGTCGCCCATGGTGGAAAACTGCTGCACCAGATGGTCCATCAGGCGGCGTACGCGCAGCGGCAGGTAGCGCCCGGCGGGGATGACGGCGTGCAGCGGAAAGCGCTCGCCCTGCCAGTCGGTGAGCAAGGGCAGCAGATGCCCGGCGCGCAGGTCGTCCTCCACGTCCAGCCGCGCCTTGGTTGCAATGCCCAGGCCGCTCAGCGCCCATTGCCGGACCAGTGCGCCGTCGTGGGCGCGCCGGTTGCCCTGCACGCGCACCGTCGTCTGCGAGCCGTTGCGCGCGAACAGCCAGTTCAGGTGCGCGCGGCCGCTGCGGAACAGTGCGAGGCAGTTGTGCCGCACCAGCTCGCCGGGATGCTGCGGCACGCCGTGCCGCGCGAGGTAGTCGGGGGATGCCACGACGACGCGCGGCGTGACGTGCAGCGTGCGCGCGACGAGCGAGGAGTCGCCGAGTTCGCCATAGCGCACGGCGATGTCCACGTGCTCGCGCAGCAGGTCCTGCACCTGATCCGACGTGTGTACGGTGAGCCGGATGTCCGGGTGCTGTTCAAGGAAGCGGTCAAGCATGAGCGCCAGCAGGCCGCGGCCGAGGTCGGACGGCACGGCGACGTGGATGTCGCCGCTCAGGCGTTCGCGCCCGGCGCCGAGCTGCGCCTGCGCGTCGTCCATCACGCCGAGCGCGCGCAGCGCGTGGTCGCGCAGCAGTTCTCCTTCCGTCGTCAGCCGCATGGAACGCGTCGAGCGTTCCATGAGCCGGGTGCCGAATGCCGCCTCCAGCCGCTTCAGTGACGCACTGGCTGCCGCCGGCGTGAGTTGCAGCTGCCGTGCCGCCGCGCTGAGCGAGCCGGCGTCCGCGATGCGGACGAACAGTTCAAGCTGGGCAAGGGTCAGTTCACGCGGGTTCATGGCGAGATCATCTTCAAAAAAAATTTGAAGATCAATTGAATCGAACAGGGATTATCAAACCAAACGGCCCTCTATAGGATCGTTCCATCCCGATTTCCAGGAGATGCACCGATGAACACCACGATGAAAGCCGTTGCCTTCCGCGACAACCTGCCGGTCGAGAATGAGGCCTGTCTCGTCGACGTCGAACTGCCGATGCCGGTGGCGCAGCCACACGATCTGCTGGTGCGGGTCGAGGCGGTGTCCGTCAATCCGGTCGATACGAAGATCCGGCGCAGCGGCGCCTTGCTGGCGGGGCAACCCTGGCGCGTGCCCGGCTGGGACGGCGCAGGCGTCGTCGAGGCGGTCGGTGCGGCGGTGACCCGCTTCCGCCCGGGCGACCGCGTCTGGTACGCCGGCGACCTGACGCGCCAGGGCAGCAATGCGCAGTACCAGAGCGTGGATGCGCGGCTGGTGGGGCGCATGCCGTCGTCGCTCGGCTTCGCCCAGGCGGCGGCATTGCCGCTGACCGCGATCACCGCGTGGGAACTGCTGTTTGACCGGCTGCAGCTGCGCGGCGCGGGTGGTTCGTTGCTGGTGGTCGGCGCAGCAGGCGGCGTGGGTTCGATACTGCTGCAGCTGGCGCGCGAACTGACGTCGCTCACGCTGGTGGCCACCGCATCCCGGCCGCAGACGGCCGCCTGGGTGCGGGAGCTGGGCGCGCATCACGTGATTGACCACACACAGCCGCTGGCCCGGGCGTTGCGCGATGCGGGCATCGAGTCGGTCAGCCACGCCGTCAGCCTGAACCACACCGACCAGCACTTCGCCCAGCTGGTCGAAGTGCTGGCGCCGCAGGGGCGCCTCGCGCTGATCGACGATCCGGCCGGGCCGCTTGATGTCCTGGCGCTCAAGCGCAAAAGTCTTTCGCTGCACTGGGAACTGATGTTCACGCGTTCGCTCTACCAGACCGAAGACATGGCCGAACAAGGGGCCCTGCTTGACCAGGTCGCCGACATGGTCGATGCCGGGCGCATCCGCAGCACGGTGGACGCGCACTTCGGCGCCATCAATGCGGCCAATCTGCGACGTGCGCACGCCATGCTGGAAAGTGGCAAGGCGCGCGGCAAGATCGTCCTTGAAGGCTTCTGAATCCGACGCCACCATCTGTTCCGGCCTGTTCCGCAACCTGACCGCGCGCGCCCGCAGCGCACGCGTTCTCCCTGATTTCCGTCCCGCACAGGAGAACCGAATGAGCACACTTTTCGAACCCGGCAAGCTGGGAGACATCGCACTGGCCAACCGCGTCGTCATGGCGCCGCTCACGCGCAACCGCGCCATTGAAGGACTGGTGCCCGGTCCGCTGACGGTCGAGTACTACCGCCAGCGCGCGAGCGCCGGGCTCATCATCGCCGAGGCGACGCAGGTCAGCGCGATGGGGCAGGGCTATCTCGACACGCCGGGCATCCATACGCCGGATCAGGTGGCCGGGTGGCGCCGCGTGACCGGGGCGGTGCATGCCGCGGGCGGGCGCATCGTGCTGCAGCTGTGGCACGTCGGCCGCATTTCACACAGCTCGCTGCTGCCCGGCGGCGCCGCGCCGGTTTCGTCGACGGCGCGCCGCCCCGACGCGCAGACATACACGAAGGAAGGTTTCGTGCCGGTGTCGGCCCCGCGCGCGCTGCGTGACGACGAGCTGCCGGGCATCGTGGCCGAGTACCGCCACGCTGCGCGCTGTGCGATGGACGCCGGCTTTGACGGCGTGGAAGTGCACGCTGCCAACAACTACCTGCTGGAGCAGTTCCTTCGCGACAGCGTGAATGATCGCAGCGGCCCGTACGGCGGATCGATCGAGAACCGCGCGCGCTTGCCGCTGGAGGTGATCGCCGCCGTGGCCGCAGAAGCCGGCGCCGCGCGCACCGGCGTGCGCCTGTCGCCGCTCACCACATTCAGCGACACGCCGCGCGACAGCGATCCGCAGGCGCTCTACGGCTACGTCGTCGGGCGTTTGTCGGCGCTGGGGCTGGCCTACGTGCATGTGATCGAGGGCGAAACGGGCGGTGAGCGCGTGCCGGCCGGCACGGCGTTCGACCATGCCGCGCTGCGTCGGCTCTTCAACGGCGGCTGGATCGTCAACAACGGCTACGACCGTGCCGGCGCGATGGCGGCGGTGGCATCCGGCGCGGCTGACGCCGTGGCCTTCGGCCGTTTGTTCATCTCGAATCCGGATCTGGTGCGTCGACTGCGCGAGGACGCGGACTTCAACCCGCTGCGCGGTGATCTGCTGTACGGCGGCGGCGCCGAGGGGTATGTCGATTACCCGGCGCTTGATGCAGCGTAGCCAGGTGCGCGCCGTGCTCCGTCATCGTGGCGGCGCGTCGGCCGGTTCCGGCCGTCGCCACAGCCAGGTGGCGACGACGACCAGCATCAGATAGACACTGCCGCGCACCCAGGCCGGCACCGGGCTGAACCACAGCGTGGTGGCGCTGAACGCCATCATGACGCTCGCCGCCCATTTGGCCCGGCGCGGTACCGCGCCCTGTTGCCGCCAGTGGAGGATGTGCGGCCCGTATTTCGGGTGCGCCAGCAGGCGCGCTTCGAGTTCCGGCCAGCCGCGGCTGGCCGCCCAGGCCGCGAGCAGCAGGAAGGGAACGGTAGGCAGTACCGGCAGCAGCGCGCCGATCACGCCGAGCAGTACCGATGCGGCGGCGAGCAGACGCCACATCAACTGACGGGTCCAGTGCATTACGTGGGGGCGGGGCGACTCATGACCGGGTGCATTGTGCCGCAGCGAGCGCGGCCGTGGCACCTGTCCCGTGCGGGCGGCGGACGCCTGCGCGCCCGCCGCGGTGTTTCAGCGTCGCAGGTCCAGCGTGAACGGGAGGTTCGGGTTGCGGTCTTCGGGCGGCGCGAACACCGGCCCCGGCGTGTGTCCCATCGCGAAAAAACGGGCGAGCCGGCGGCCTTCGGCTTCGTATGCATTGACCGGAAAGTTCTCGTGGCTGCGTCCGCCCGGATGGGACACGTGGTACTGGCAGCCGCCCATCGAACGCTTCATCCAGTCGTCGACCAGATCGAACATCAGCGGCGCATGCACCGGGATGGTCGGGTGCAGGCAATTTGACGGCTGCCAGGCCCGGTAGCGCACGCCCGCGACGAACTCCCCGACCTGCCCGGTGGGCGTGAGCGGAATGCGCCGGCCATTGACGGCCAGCACATGGCGATCGTCGACCATGCCGTGCACCTTGACCTGCAGCCGTTCGACCGATGAGTCGACGTAGCGCACGGCGCCGCCCGCCGCGCCTTCCTCGCCCAGCACGTGCCAGGGTTCGAGTGCGCTGCGCAGTTCGACGCGGATGTTGCGCGTCGCAAAGTGACCGATGCGCGGGAAACGGAATTCGAAATGCGGTGCGAACCATTCGAGCTCCATCGGGTAGCCGAAGGATTGCAGGTCCTCGACGACGTCGCGCATGTCGTCCCACACGAAGTGCGGCAGCATGAAGCGGTCATGCAGTTCCGTGCCCCAGCGCTTGAGCCGGTGCGGCGCATAGGGCTGCTGCCAGAAGCGGGCGATCAGCGCGCGCAGCAGCAATTGCTGGGTCAGGCTCATGCGCGCGTGCGGCGGCATTTCGAAGCCGCGCATCTCCAGCAGGCCGAGCCGACCGGTGCTGCCGTCGGGCGAATACAGCTTGTCGATGCAGAACTCGGCGCGGTGCGTGTTGCCGGTGGCGTCAGTGAGCAGGTTGCGCAGGATGCGGTCGATCAGCCAGGGCGGCGTGTAACCGGCGTCGCGCGTGCGGCGCTCGATCTCGGCGAAGGCGATCTCCATTTCATAGACGGCGTCGTTGCGCGCTTCGTCGATGCGCGGCGCCTGGCTCGTCGGGCCGATGAACAGGCCGGAGAAGAGGTAGGACAGCGCCGGATGGTTGTGCCAGTAGCTCACCATGCTGCGCAGCAGGTCGGGCCGGCGCAGGAAGGGCGAATCGGCCACGGTGGCGCCGCCCATCACGAAGTGGTTGCCGCCGCCGGTACCGCTGTGCCGGCCGTCCATCATGAATTTCTCGGTACCCAGACGGCATTCGTGTGCGGCGTCGTACAGGAAGGTGGTGCCGGCCACCATGTCGTCCCAGCTGTGATACGGCTGGATGTTGACCTCGATGACACCGGGGTCCGGCGTGATGCGCAGCACTTCGAGCCGGGCGTCGCGCGGCGGCTCGTAGCCTTCGAGCACGACCGGGAAGCCGCACTCCGCCGCCGTGTCTTCGATCGCGGCGACCAGCTCCAGGAAGTCATCGACCGTGGGCAGCGGTGGCAAGAACAGGTACATGACGCCGTGGCGGACCTGCGCGCACAGCGCGGTGCGCGTGATCCAGGCGGCGGATTCGAACGGCTGCGGCGCTCGCGTGGCGGGCGGGGGCGACGGACTGGCCGCGGGGCCCGGGCAGTCCTCGTCGTCCGGCGCATCCGGCGGCGACTGCATGCGTCGGGCGACCTCCGGCCATGGCTTGAGCGCCACTTCCTGCTGCACCGGGTCCGGCGCATGCACCCACGGATAGTCGCTGTCCGACACCCAGGGCTGCGAATCCAGCGGCAGCCGGTAGCCCATGGGCGAGTCGCCCGGAATGAGATAGCAGTGACTGGCGCGCAGGAACCACTTGCCGGTCTGCCACGCCTGACCGTCCGGCGTGCGCGCCAGCGGCAGCACGTGGCCGACCACGCTGCCCAGACCCTGTTCGAAGACCCGGCGCATGCGTTCGCGCTCCAGCGGCTCGTCCAGCCGGGCATCGAGCGGATCCACGTTCACCGGCAGGCGGCGTTCGCGCCACAGGTAGTGCAGCACGTCCTCGAACGCGGGAAACACGCAGCTCGCGTCCAGCGCGAGGCGCGTGGCCAGTGCGTCGAGATAGCGCGCGCAGTCGGCTTCGCCGATCGCGTAGTCGACCGATTCGTCGGCAAACAGCTCGGGCCGTGTCCAGACCGGCTCGCCGTCGCGGCGCCAGAAGCAGGACAGCGACCAGCGCGGCAGCTGTTCGCCCGGATACCACTTGCCCTGACCGTAATGCAGCAGGCCGCCCGGTGCGTAGCGGGTCTTCAGCTTCGCCAGCAGCTGCGCGCCGAGCTGTCGCTTGACCGGTTTTTCCGGCGGCGAATCGGCGGTCGTGTTCCATTCCGGCCCGTCGCGGTCATCGACCGACACGAAGGTGGGCTCTCCGCCCATGGTGAGCCGCACGTCGCTGGCCCGCAGATCAGCGTCGATGCGGTGGCCGAGCGTTTCGATGCGCGACCAGGCGTCGTCCGAATAGGGCTTGGTGACGCGCGGCGCCTCCCACACGCGCTCCACCTTCATGTGGTGTTCGAAGGTGGTTTCGCATTTTTCGGTCAGGCCGCTGATCGGCGCCGCCGACGTCGGTTCGGGCGAGCAGGCGAGCGGGATGTGGCCTTCGCCGGCAAACAGGCCGGACGTCGGGTCGAGGCCGATCCAGCCGGCGCCCGGCAGATACACCTCGCACCACGCGTGCAGGTCGGTGAAGTCGGCTTCCGGGCCGCTCGGGCCGTCCAGCGATTTCACGTCGGCCTTCAACTGGATCAGATAACCGGACACGAAGCGCGCGGCCAGGCCGAGATGGCGCAGCACCTGCACCATGACCCAGGCCGAGTCGCGGCATGAGCCGCTGGCCTTCTGCAGCGTCTCTTCGGGCGTCTGCACGCCGGGTTCCATCCGGATCAGATAGCGGATGTCCTGCTGCAGTCGCTGGTTCAGCTCGACCAGATAGTCGACGCTCGCCCGCCCGCCCTGGCACAGCGCCCGGGCGTCCTCCACCCACTGCGCGAAGCGCGGCGTGGTCTTCGGATCGACCGGCAGCTTCACCAGATAGGGAAAGAGTTCGTGCTTCTGCGCGAACGTGTAGGCGAACGGTATCTTTTCGGCCTCGGGTTCGAGAAAGAAGTCGAACGGGTTGATGACCGACATTTCGGCCACCAGATCGATCTCGATGCGCAACTCGCGCGTCGGTTCCGGAAAGACGATGCGCGCCAGATAGTTGGCCTGCGGGTCCTGCTGCCAGTTGATGAAGTGCTCGGCCGGCGTTGCGCGCAGTGAGTAGGACAGGATGGGGGTGCGCGTGTGCGGCGCGGGACGCAGGCGGACAACCTGCGGGCTGAGCAGCACCGGACGGTCGTAACGGTAGTGCGTGACATGGTTCAACGCGACGTGTATGGACACTGACGGGGCTCCGGATGCGGTACGGTTCAGGATAGCGGGCGGGGCGCACTTCCTCCCAAGCAATTTGCGTGCACGCAGAAAACAGCGGATTTCCGGCGGATTTCCGGCGCGCGCCGATCCGTTGTGGGCGGCTTCAACGGCTGCCGCACCGCGTTGGTGCGTTCCTTGTCAGTCCCCCGATTCCTGCCCGGCGTCCGTCACTTGAGGCCCAGGCGGCGCGCGAGCTTGTGCAGGTTGCTCGGGTCCACGTCGAGCCGGCGCGCGGCGTGCGCCCAGTTGCCGTCGCAGGCGTCAAGCGTACGCCGTATGTGCCGGCGCTGTGTGGCGTCGACGGCGTCGCGCAGGTGCAGCGCGGCGGCGGGCGAGTCTGTGTCGTCCTGCGCGGCGTTGGAGGCGGGCGCGCTGGCGCCTGCAGCGGGCGGCGGCGTCGCGCCGTCCAGATCGAGCAGTTCGGGCGGCAGGGTCACGATGTCGGTACGGCGGGCGCCACGGCTGACGGCCTTGAGCGCGGCGCGGCTGATCACGTGTTCCAGTTCGCGCACATTGCCCGGCCACGGATAGCGGCACAGCGCCTCCTCTGCTTCGTGCGACAGGCGCAGGCTGCGCAGCCCGAGACGTGCGCGGTTCAGTTCGAGAAAGCGGCCGGCCAGCACCAGCACGTCGGTGCCGCGTTCGCGCAGCGGCGGTATCGGCACCGGATAGACGGACAGGCGATGGTAGAGGTCGGCGCGGAAGGCGCCATCGCGCACGCTGTCGCGCAGCGTGCGATTGGTTGCGGCGATCACGCGCACATCGACCCTTTTCGGCCGGTCGGCGCCGAGACGCTGGATTTCACCGTTCTGCAGCGCGCGCAGCAGCTTGGCCTGCACGGTCAGCGGCAATTCGCCGACCTCGTCGAGAAACAGCGTGCCGCCGTCGGCTGCTTCGAAGCGGCCGGGCCGATCCGTCGTGGCGCCGGAGAAGGCGCCCTTCACGTGGCCAAACAGTTCGCTTTCGGCCAGCGACTCCGGCAGGGCCGCGCAATTGACGTGCACCAGTGCCGCGGCGCGCCGGCGTGAATGGCGGTGCAGATAGCGTGCGAACAGCTCCTTGCCGACGCCGGTTTCTCCGAGCAGCAATACCGGCAGTCCGGAATCGGCGACCACCCCGACTTCGTGCAGCAGACGCTGGATCACGTCGCTGTGGCCGATGATCTCGCCGTCCTCCGCCGCCGTTGCCCGGGTCTGCGCGGGGTCGGCGCTGCCGCGCGAAAGGCGCAGCGCGTGGATTTCCTGCTCCAGCCGGGTGACGCGGATCGCCGCTTCGACCAGTGCGGTATGGCGGCGCAGGTCGTCGCGCGCGCTGGCCGTGAAGGTGCCGGTGCGCAGTGCGTCCAGCGTCAGCACGCCCCAGGGCTGGCCCTCGATGTGCAGGCTTACGCCCATGCAGTCATGCACCGGCAGTGGCTCGCCGACACACGCGTCGAGCAGGCCGTCGTAGGGGTCGGGCAGCGTGCTGTCGTGATCGAAAGCCGTGATGTCACGGCGCGACAGGATGGCGGCCAGCCGCGGGTGCTGGCTCACGACGAAGCGGCGCCCCAGCGTCTCGCGCACCAGACCGTCGACGGCCTGCGGGCGCAGGCAGTCTTCCTCGAGCCGCAGCAGCGCGACGGCACCGCAGTCGAAGTGCGCGCGCAGGCTGGATACCAGGCGCTGCAGGCGCACGGCGTGCGGCAGTTCGGCCACGAGATCGGCCAGCAACATGCTTTCCATCATGGTAATTAATACCCTTTAATGGTTTAAATAACCTTTTTCTATCAGGGTTAATAAAACCCTGTTTGACGCAGTATATTGATTTAAAAGCTCATCGTGTGCTGGCACCGAAGTTGCAATGACGGAAGCGTTGTCACTCACAGGAGAATCCGTCATGACGTTTCTTGATCAACCACTGGGTGCGCTGGCTTGCAGCATTCCCGGCGCCACGCAGGTTTTCCACGCCCACAAGCTCGACTTCTGCTGCGGCGGCAAGCACAGCCTGCGCGTTGCAGCGGCCCGGCGCGGGCTCGATGCCGGACGCATCGCCGATCAACTGACGCAGTTGCAGGCGGCTTCGCCCGGTGACGGGCGCGACTGGCGCGACGCGCCGGCGCGCGACCTGATCGACCACGTGCTGGTCCGTTTCCATCAGCGCCATCGCGAACAGCTGCCGGAACTGATCCGGCTTGCGCGACGCGTCGAGCAGGTGCATGGCGACCGGCCCGATTGCCCGCGAGGTCTCGCCGATCACCTGACGGTGATGCAGCAGGAGCTTGAGAGCCACATGCAGAAGGAGGAGCAGGTGCTGTTTCCGGCGCTGTCGCAGGGCTATTTTCCGGGGATCCAGGGGCCGGTTTCGGTGATGCGCCACGAGCACGACCAGCATGGCGAGGCGCTGCGCCACCTCGAAGCGCTGACAGCCGACATCACGCTGCCGCCCGGCGCCTGCAATACCTGGCGCGCGCTGTATCTCGGGCTGGCAACCTTGCGCGAAGACCTGATGGAGCATATCCATCTGGAGAACAACATCCTGTTCGAGGGCGCGACTGCGCAGCCCTCGGACCTGGAGCACAGCCATGGGTGAATACCGGAAGTACTGGTTCACGCTGATCGGCGTGCTCATCGTCACCTTCTCGCTGCTCGGCTACTACGGCATGGAGGTGTATCGCTCGGCGCCACCGATACCGCAGCAGGTGGTGACGGAAGACGGGCGCACGCTCTATACGCATGACAGCATCCTCGACGGGCAGACCGCGTGGCAGTCGGTCGGCGGCATGCAGCTCGGATCGATCTGGGGGCATGGCGCCTATCAGGCACCGGACTGGACCGCCGACTGGCTGCACCGCGAGCTTGTCGCCTGGCTGGATCTCGCCGCGCAGGCCGAACATGGCGCGCCGTTCGACAAGATAGACCCGGACGCGCAGGCGCAGCTCCAGGCGCGCCTCAAGCGCGAATACCGCGGTAACGCGGCAGACGCCGAGGGCGAGACGGTGGTGGTGTCGGCGCTGCGTGCGCAGGCAATTGCGCAGACGGCGGCCTACTACGACAGCCTGTTCGGCGACGATCCGGCGCTGCGCGGCACACGCGAGAGCTATGCGATGAAGGAGGGCACGCTGCCGAGCGCCGAACGTCGCGCGCAGATGGCGGGGTTCTTCTTCTGGACGGCCTGGGCGGCGGCCACGGAGCGCCCGGGCGGACACGCGACCTACACCAACAACTGGCCGCATGAACCGCTGATCGGCAACCAGCCGACCGCCGAGAACATCGTGTGGTCCATCGTCAGCGTTGTCGTGATGATGGCCGGCGTCGGCTTCCTGATCTGGGGCTGGTCCTTCCTGCGCAGCCATGACGATACGCCGCTCGCCGCACCGGCGCGCGACCCGCTGTCGCTCATCGCGCTCACGCCGTCGCAACGCGCCCTCGGGAAATACCTCTTCCTCGTCGTTGCGCTGTTCACCTTCCAGGTGATGCTCGGCGGTGTCACGGCGCACTACACGGTGGAAGGGCAGACCTTCTACGGGATCGAACTGTCGCGCTGGTTCCCGTATTCGCTGGTGCGTACCTGGCATATCCAGAGTGCGCTGTTCTGGATCGCCACCGGCTTTCTCGCCGCCGGCCTGTTCCTTGCACCGCTGATCAATGGCGGGCGCGATCCGAAGTACCAGCGGCTCGGCGTCGACGTGCTGTTCTGGGCGCTGGTCGTCGTGGTCGCCGGTTCCTTCATCGGCAACTATCTGGCGATCGCGCAGATCATGCCGCCGGAGCTGAACTTCTGGCTCGGCCATCAGGGCTACGAGTACGTCGATCTCGGCCGGCTGTGGCAGATCGGCAAGTTCGCGGGCGTCGCCATCTGGCTCGTGCTGATGCTGCGCGGCATCGTGCCGGCGCTGCGCAAGCCGGGAGACAAGAACCTGCTCGCGCTGCTCACGTCGTCGGTCGTCGCGATCGGGCTGTTCTACGGCGCCGGGCTGTTCTACGGCGAGCGCACCCATCTGTCCGTCATGGAGTACTGGCGCTGGTGGGTGGTTCACCTGTGGGTGGAGGGCTTCTTCGAGGTCTTTGCCACGACGGCGCTGGCCTTCATCTTCGCCACGCTCGGCCTCGTGTCCTCGCGCATGGCGACGGCCGCCAGTCTTGCGTCCGCGTCGCTGTTCATGCTGGGTGGCGTGCCGGGCACCTTCCATCACCTGTACTTCGCCGGCACGACGACGCCGGTGATGGCGGTCGGTGCGTCGTTCTCGGCGCTGGAAGTGGTGCCGCTGGTGGTGCTCGGCCACGAGGCGTTCGAGAACTGGCGCCTGAAGGACCGGGCCGCGTGGATGGCGCGCCTGAAGTGGCCGCTGATGTGCTTCGTCGCCGTGGCGTTCTGGAACATGCTCGGCGCCGGCGTGTTCGGCTTCATGATCAACCCGCCGGTGTCGCTGTATTACATCCAGGGTCTGAACACGACGCCGGTGCATGCCCATGCCGCGCTGTTCGGGGTGTATGGCTTCCTGGCGCTGGGCTTCACGCTGCTCGTGCTGCGCTATCTGCGTCCGACGCTGGTGTTCAGCGAGCGCTTGATGAAGACCGGTTTCTGGTGGCTCAACGCCGGTCTGGTGCTGATGATCGCGACCAGCCTGCTGCCGATCGGTCTGTTCCAGTTCCACGCCAGCGTGAGCCAGGGCCTGTGGTACGCCCGCAGCGAGGCCTTCCTGCAGCAGCCTTTGCTGGAAACGCTGCGCTGGGTGCGTACCTTCGGCGACGTCGTATTCATCGTCGGCGCGCTGTCGGTGTCCTGGCAGGTGGTGAGCGGCTTGTTCGGCACGCCGCGCCTGTCGTCGCCGGATGAGGACACCGTGCTGGGTGCCGCCCGGCGCTGAACGCGACGCCCCTTGCGGGCGTGTCGTGACGGGGCGCAGTGCCGCAAGGCCTGCGCCCTTTTTTCATGGCGAGACGAGACCGCGATACAGCGCGGCCAGCCGTCGCGCCTGTTCCGACGCGCTCCAGCCCTGCGCATAGGCCATCGCCTGGGCGCCGAGTTCGGCGCGCGCGTATGCCGGCAGTGCGAGCAGCGCGTCGACCTGTGCCGCGAAGGCGGCCGGATCCGCGCGCGGCGTGAAGGCACCCGACGCGGGCAGCAGGACATCTGCCGTGCCCATCGCCGACAACGCCACGACCGGCCGCGCCTGCGCCATCGCTTCGAGCAGCACGAGGCCCTGCGTCTCGGTCAGCGACGAGAAGACGAAGGCGTCGGCCGACGCGTAGCAGTCCGGCAGCTCGTTCTCGCGATCGAGGTAGCCGACGAAATGCACGCTTGCGCCCGGCTGCTCGCGCTGCGCACGCGCGCGCAGCGCCGGCAGCGCGGGGCCTTCGCCGGCGATCACCAGCAGCGCGTCGGGCCGGCTGGCCTGCAGCGCACGCAGGACGTCGAACAGGAAATCGATGTTCTTCTCGAATGCCACCCGCCCGACGAACAGCAGCAGCGGGCGCGTCGGTGCGATGCCGTGCGCGGCGCGAAAGCGCGCGCCGTCGCCGCGGCGGAAGGCGTCCTGCGGCAGACCGGTCGGCAGCACGTGCATCGGGCGGCTGACGCCGTAGCGCTTCAGTGCGTCGCGCATCGGCGTCGACGGCACGACGACCGCGTCGAGCGCATTGCACTGGCTGCGCGACACGCGGCGTGCCACGCGGCGCAACAGGCCGGCGGGCAGCCAGGGCAGGTAGTGTTCGAAGTAGTGTTCGAAGAAGGTGTGATAGGTGGCCACCACGGGAATGCCCATGCGACGGGCAAGGCCGACGCCCGCGTACTGCGCGAGGAAGGGCGTCTGCACGTGCACCAGGTCGGCCCAGCCGGTGGCCGCGTCGTGCAGCGCATCGCGCAGTGCCCCCCATGCCATCAGCCTGTCTTCGGGGTCGCGCGGCACGGCGCGCGACGCAATGCGCCGGATGCCCTCCTGCGCGCCGGCGCCGGGGTAGTCCGGCACCACGAGGCGGATTACCACGCCGTGGGCCGGCAATGCGTCGCGGAAGCTGCGGATGGATGTGGATACGCCATTCACGCGCGGGAAATACACGTCCGACACCATCAGCACGCGCAGCGGCTTGTCCATGATCGGTCACCGGGAATGAAGCGTCCGACTGTAGGCCTCGCGCATTTCACGAAAGTTATACTGCCGTGGCGGCGTCCGGCTGCGCTGCGTTGACCACCGATTCAATAAAAGGAGAAGGGCATGGCGAAGTTTCAGTTGAAGAAGGCTGTTAACGGCGAATTCCACTTCACGCTGCTGGGCGCGGACGACCAGGCGCTGTTGCAGAGCGAGATGTACAAGCAGAAGAGCTCGGCCGAGAACGGCATTGAATCGGTGCGGAAGAATGCGGTCGACGACGGTCGCTATGAACGCAAGCAGTCGACCAACGGCAAGGACTACTACGTGCTCAAGGCCGGCAACGGCCAGGTGATCGGCCAGAGCAAGATGTTCGACGGTGCTGCGTCGATGGAAGCGGCGATTGCCGCGGTGAAGTCCGGTGCGGCGTCGGCGGCGCTGGAAGACATGGCGGGCTGACGCGGAGGGTGCGTCGGAATGTGTTCCGGCGCACCCGGGTGGACCATTCGCGGCGACGCGCTAAGATGCGCGGATGAAGCCTTCCGGTCCACCGAACGCCACGTCCACCGCCTCGCTGCGCCTGCATTTCCGCAACGGCGAGAGGCTGGGCCCGGGCAAGATCGAACTGCTGGAACACCTCGCGCGCGAGCGTTCGATTTCCGGTGCTGCGCGCGCCATGGGCATGGCCTATCGCCGGGCGTGGCTGCTGGTCGATGACATGAACCGCATGTTCGCGGAACCGGTCGTCCAGACCTTTCCGGGCCGTTCCCAGGGCGCCGGCGCGCAACTCACGGCGTTCGGCGAGCGGCTCATCGCGCTGTTCCGGGCCGCCGAGCGGCGCAGTGCGGACGCCGTTGCGCTGCAGTTGCAGGCGCTCGACGAGGCGCTCAATCCGGCGCCGTCGGCAGCGCAGAATCGGGACGCGGACGCCGGTTGAAGCCGACGCTGCGGCTGTCCAGCGCGACTGACTTCACCATGGCCCACACGGCCGTGCCCGCCTGCAGGCCGAGGCGGTCGCATGACTCGCGCGTGATGAGCGCGCGCAGCGCGGTGCTGCCCAGATCGACGACGACATCCGCATACGGACCTTCGCGCGGCGTGATGCTCTGCACCCGGCCCGGCATCTTGTTCACGATGGACACGTCCATCGGCCGTGACAATGCCACCGCGACGTCGCGCGCACGGATGCGCACGCGCACCGGCGCGCCCACCGGCAGATCGATGCACGGCACCCGCAACTGGCCGTCGGCGAAACGCAGCGTGCTGAGCTGGTAGTGCGCGTTGTGCTGCATCACTTCACAGTCGAGCACCGAGCCCGATTCATAGCGGCCGATCAGCGGCGCGTGCTCGGCGCGCGACATGATGTCGGTCAGTTCGCCGCTGGCCACCGTGCGGCCTTCGCTGATGATGACCAGGTGCTGCGCGAGGCGGGTGACTTCTTCGATCGAGTGGCTGACGTACAGCACCGGCAGCGCGAATTCCTGCGCCAGCGCCTCGATGTAGGGCAGCACTTCGGCCTTGCGCGGCGCGTCGAGCGAGGCGAGTGGCTCGTCCATCAGCAGCAGCGCGGGCTGGCGCAGCAGCGCGCGGCCCAGTGCCACGCGGCTGCGCTCGCCGCCCGACAGATGATGCGGCCGGCGTTCCAGCAGCGACTGCAGGCCCAGCACCTCGATGACGCTGTGCCAGTCGACCGGTCGTGCGCCACGCGCACGGCGCAGGCCGTAACGCAGGTTGCCGGCGACGCTGAGATGGGGAAACAGCCGCGCGTCCTGGAACACATAGCCGATGCCGCGTTGTTCGATCGGCACGTCGATGCGCGCCGCCGAATCGAAAAATACACGTTCGCCGACGCGGATGATGCCGCTGTCGGGCCTGATGACGCCCGCAACCGCATTGACCAGGCTGCTCTTGCCCGCGCCGCTGCGCCCGAAGATGGCGGTCACGCCGCGCGCCGGCACGGCCACGTCGACGGCAAGGTCGACCTGGCCCAGGCGTTTGCCGAAGCGCAGTTCGATCATGGCCGGCCGAGCCACCGGCGTGCGCGCCGGCTCATCCATTCGGACAGCGCGATGGCGGACACGGCGAGCGCCATGGACAGGCCGACCAGGCGCAGCGCGATGGCGTCACCGTCGGGAGTCTGCGTCGCCGTATAGATGGCGAGCGGCAGCGTGCGCGTCTGGCCCTCGATGTTGGATGCGAACGTGATGGTCGCGCCGAATTCGCCGAGGCTGGCGGCGAACGCCATCATCGAGCCCGACAGGATGCCCGGCAGCATCATCGGCAGCGTGATGCTCAGCAGCACGTCGGTGCGGCTGGCGCCGAGTGTGCGCGCCGCGAGTTCAATGCCGCGGTCCACCGTGTCCAGCGACAGACGTATCGCACGCACCATGAGCGGGAAGGCCATCACCGCCGCGGCGACGACGACGCCCTCGGTGGTGAAGATGAGCTGCACGCCGAGCGTGTCCTTCAGCCAGGCGCCGAGCGGGGCGCGCGTGCCGAGCGATATGAGCAGCAGATAGCCGATGACGACCGGCGGCAGCACGAGCGGCGCGTGCACCACGGCGTCGAGCAGCGCGCGACCTGGCATGCGGGTGCGCGACAGCAGCCACGACACGGCGAGGGCGAAGGGCAGGCACAGCGCGGTGCTGGCAAGTCCGACCTTCAGGCTCAGCAGCAGTGCTTCCAGTTCGATGGCGCTCAGCATCGGGCCCTATTTGACGGTGAATCCGTAACGCTTGTAGATGCCGGCGGCCTTTTCTCCGCGCAGCCACTCGTTGAATCGGCGTGCGAGCGGGCTGTCCTGGCCGGCGACGATGGCCGCAGGATAGGTGATCGGTGCGTGGCTGTCAGCCGGAAAGATGCCGGCCACGCGCACCTTCGGCGTGACCGCTGCGTCGGTCGCGTAGACGATGCCTGCCGGCACCTCGCCGCGCTCGACCAGAACCAGCGCCGCACGCACCGAATCGGCCCGCACCAGGCGCGGTTCGGCGACCGTCCAGAGTCCGAGACGGGTCAGCGCCGCCCTGGCGTATTTGCCCACCGGTACGTGGGCCGGATCACCGGTTGCGAGACGACCGTCGCCGAGCAGGCCGGCGAGGTTGAAGCCCGGTTTCAGATCGGCGCTGACCGTGCTGCCGGCAGGCGTGACGAGCACCAGGCTGTTGCCGAGAAGCGTGGCGCGGGACGACGCAACGATGAGCTTGCGCTCGGCCAGGTAGTCCATCCACTGTTCGTCGGCCGACAGATAGACCTGCGCCTGCGCGCCGGCCTCGATCTGGCGTGCCAGCGTCGACGACGCCGCAAACGAGAACTTCACGACGTCGCCTGTTTCCGCCTGGAACGCCCGCCCGACGTCCTGCATGGCGTTGGTCAGGCTGGCGGCGGCGAACACGACGATCTCGCCGGCCCGGGCCGACGCGAACTGGACGGCGAGCAGCGTCGCCGCGATGAAACGGAGCAAGTTCATCATGTGCTTTCCTGTATATAAATGGATACAGGATGGTACGACGAAACGCGCCGTCCGTGCGGGGAAATGAAGTGTCCCGCGCAATGCCGGTTCCGGTGATCGCGCACGAAAAAAAGGCCGGCGACGGCCGGCCCTCAAGGACGGGCGAAGGGGATCAGGTGGCGAGCGCGTCGAAGGACGGCACGACGACGGCGAAGATGTCGCTCAGCGCGGCGAGGCTTGCCGCGTGCAGCGCCTGCGCCGGCACCACGCCGCCGCCGATTGCCGGCAGGTCGCGGGTGGCCGTCGCGTTGCCGACCACCGTCGCGGCGTAGCCGAGGTTGAACGCGCCGCGCGCCGTGGAGTTGATGCACACGTGCGTCATGAAGCCGGTCAGCACGAGGTTCTTCACGCCGAGCTTCTTCAACTCGTCGTCCAGGCCGGTGCCCACGAAGCTGTTGGGGTAGGCCTTCGTGATGACGCGTTCATCGCCCTGCGGTGCGACGATGTCGGAAATCTGGCCGATCGGCGCCGTCACGTCGTACGGCGATCCGACGCCGGCGTCATGCCGGATATGGATGACAGGGCGGCCCAGTTCGCGTGCGCGATCGAGCACGCGCTTTGCCTCGACCAGCGCCTCTTCGACGCCGACGAGTCGCATGACGCCCTCGCGGTAGGTGTTCTGGCAGTCGATCATCACCAGCGCGGAATCCTTCAGCGAATTCGGCGTGTGGCCGAGGCCGGTCAGGTCGCGCAGTGTGGTTGGGGTGGTCATCGGGCTGGTTTCCTTTCAGGCAGTCGATGTCTCCTGCTGTTGCAGGTGACGCAGGGCATCGGCGACGAGCGGCATCAGGCCGGTGTCGCCGCCTATGTTCATGTGCCTGATGATAGCGGCTCGCATGCGCGGTTCCCAGAAGCGGCGGATATGCGCCGACACTTCGCGCACCGCTTCGTCGCGATCCGCGTAGCTGCTGAAGAACTGGCCGATCTGATTGGCCATCTTGACGAGGTTCTGGATGTCCATGCCCTATTGATTCCTGAAAGGTCCTGCATCGTTGTAGATCACCATGCGCGCGTCGCGCACGAAGCCGCACAAGGTCATGCCGGTCCGGGCCGCCAGATCGATGGCCAGACCGGTTGGAGCGGAGATGGCGGCGAGCACGGTGCCGCCGAAGCTGGCGAGCTTCAGCACCATTTCATAGCTTGCGCGGCTGGTGACGATGACGAAGCCTTGCGACGGATCGATGTCGTCGAGTGCGGCAGCGCCGATCAGCTTGTCGAGCGCATTGTGCCGGCCGAGGTCTTCGCGCACGCACAGCAGGTCGCCGCGCGCCGTGGCCCAGGCGGCGGCATGCACGGCACCGGTCAGCGCATGCAGCGTCTGCCGCCGGGACAGTTGTGAAAATGCACGGTGGATGGCGGCTTCGGTCAGATGCTGGGTGCCGCGCGCCATCGCGGCAACCGGCCGCGCGACCTGACGCAGGCTGTCGACGCCGCACAGTCCGCAGCCGGTGCGGCCGGTCAGCGAACGCCGTCTCGACTTGAGTGCTTCGAAGGCGCGCGCCGAAATCCGCATGTGCACCTCGATGCCCGCTTCGTGCCGGTGCACTTCCGTGTCATACAGCTCCGACGCCCGTGTGACGATGCCTTCCGCCAGGCTGAAGCCGAGCCCGAAGTCTTCAAGATCGGCCGGGCTGGCAAGCATCACGGCATGCGAAATGCCGTTGTAGACCATCGCGACAGGCACCTCTTCCGCCACCCACTCCAGTCCGGCGCCGTGTGCGGACGCGGGTACGCGCAGCGCGCTGCGCAGGCTCTGCGCCGGCCAGTCCGTGCCGTCGTCCTCGCAGAATTGTTCCGGCGCGTCGATGCCGAGTGCCTGGGCGCTCATCGATCACACCTTCTCGCGCGGCTTGCGCGGCAGCAGGCCGATCTGCTGCTGCGAGAAGTCGTGATAGCGTCGCTGCCATTCCGACGGCTGCGTCACGCGCGTCACCTCGACGGCGGTCACCTTGTATTCCGGGCAGTTGGTGGCCCAGTCGGAGTTGTCCGTCGTGATGACGTTCGCACCCGACTCCGGGAAGTGGAAGGTGGTGTAGACGACGCCCGGCTGCATGCGCTCCGACACCCGCGCACGCAGCACCGTCTCGCCGGCGCGCGAGCCGATGCCGACCCAGTCTCCTTCGTTGATGCCGCGCGCTTCGGCGTCGACCGGGTGGATTTCCAGACGGTCTTCGTCGTGCCACATGGAGTTCGCGGTGCGGCGCGTCTGCGCGCCGACGTTGTACTGCGACAGGATGCGCCCCGTGGTCAGGATGAGCGGGAAGCGCTTCGACGTGCGTTCATCGGTCGGTACGTACTCGGTCAGCATGAAGCGGCCGCGCCCGCGCACGAATTCGCCGATGTGCATGATGGGTGTGCCGTCCGGAGCCGCCTCGTTGCACGGCCACTGGATGCTGCCCAGTTCGTCCAGCCGCTCGTAGCTGACGCCGTGGAAGGTCGGCGTCAGGCGGGCGATCTCGTCCATGATTTCCGACGGATGGCTGTAGTCCATCGGATAGCCGAGCGCCTTCGACAGCATGACGGTGACTTCCCAGTCCTCCTTGCCGGCCAGCGGCGGCATCGCCTTGCGCACCATGGAGATGCGACGCTCGGCGTTGGTGAAGGTGCCGTTCTTTTCCAGGAAGCTGGAACCCGGCAGGAAGACGTGCGCGAACTTGGCGGTTTCGTTCAGGAACAGATCCTGTACGACCACGCATTCCATCGCGCGCAGCGCCGCCTCGACGTGCTGCGTGTTCGGGTCCGACTGCACGATGTCCTCGCCCTCGCAGTACAGGCCGAGGAAGGTGCCGTCCATCGCCGCCTCGAACATGTTCGGGATGCGCAGGCCGGGCTCGGGCTGCGGCTCGACGCCCCAGGCGTCCTTGAACAGCGCGCGCGTGGCGGCGTCGGACACGTGGCGGTAGCCCGGCAGTTCGTGCGGGAAGCTGCCCATGTCGCAGGAGCCCTGCACGTTGTTCTGGCCGCGCAGCGGATTCACGCCCACGCCTTCGCGGCCGATGTTGCCGGTGGCCATGGCGAGGTTGGCGATGCCGATGACCGTGGTCGAGCCCTGGCTGTGCTCGGTCACGCCGAGCCCGTAGTAGATCGCGGCATTGCCGCCGGTGGCGAACAGGCGCGCGGCGGCGCGCACGTCGGCGGCCGGCACGCCGGTGGCGGCTTCCATCGCCTCGGGCGAATTTTCGGTGCGCGACACGAAGGCGCGCCATTCCTCGAACGAGGCCCATTCGCAGCGCTCGCGCACGAAGTCTTCCTTCACCAGCCCTTCGGTCACGACCACGTGCGCCATGGACGTGATCAGCGCAACGTTGCTGCCCGGCCTGAGCTTGAGGTGATGTTCGGCCGCGACGTGCGGCGAGCGCACCAGATCGATGCTGCGCGGATCAACGACGATGAGCTTCGCGCCTTCGCGCAGGCGGCGCTTCATCTGCGAGCCGAAGACCGGGTGGCCGTCGGTTGGGTTGGCGCCCATGACCATGATGACGTCGGCCAGCATGACGGAGTCGAAGGTCTGCGTGCCGGCCGATTCGCCGAGCGTCTGCTTCAGACCGTATCCGGTCGGCGAATGGCACACGCGCGCGCAGGTATCGACGTTGTTGTTGCCGAAGGCGGCGCGCACCAGCTTCTGCACCAGATAGGTTTCTTCGTTGGTGCAGCGGCTGGACGTGATGCCGCCGACCGACTCGCGTCCGTGCTTCGCCTGGATGCGCTTGAATTCGGATGCGGCGTAGTCGATGGCTTCGTCCCACGACACCGGTTGCCAGGCATCGTCGATGTTCTTGCGTATCATCGGCGTGGTGATGCGGTCGGCATGCGTCGCGTAGCCGAAGGCAAACCGGCCCTTGACGCAGGAGTGGCCGTGGTTTGCGCCGCCGTCCTTGTTCGGCACCATGCGCACGACGGTCGTGCCCTTCACTTCGGCGTCGAAGGAGCAGCCGACGCCGCAGTAGGCGCAGGTCGTGGTGACCTTCTTCTCGGCCTGACCGTGTTCGATCACGCCCTTTTCCATCAGCGTCGCGGTCGGGCAGGCCTGCACGCAGGCGCCGCAGGACACGCACTCCGAATCCATGAAGGGCTGGCTCTCGCCCGGGCTCACGCGCGAGTCGAATCCGCGCCCGGAAATGGTCAGCGCGAACGTGCCCTGGGTTTCCTCGCAGGCGCGCACGCAGCGGTTGCAGACGATGCACTTGGACGGGTCGTAGCTGAAGTAGGGGTTGGACTCGTCCTTCTCCTTCGTCAGCGCCGACAGCAGGTCGAAGTGGTTCTTGCCCCGCATGCCGTAGCGCACCTCGCGCAGGCCGACCACACCGGTCATGTCCTGCAGCTCGCAATTGCCGTTGGCCGAGCACGTGAGGCAGTCCAGCGGATGGTCGGAAATGTAGAGCTCCATGACGCCGCGACGGATGTCGGCGAGCTTGGGCGTTTGCGTGCGCACCTGCATGCCGGCTTCGGCAAGGGTCGTGCAGGACGCCGGGTAGCCGCGGCGACCCTCGATCTCGACGAGGCACAGGCGACAGGAGCCGAACGGCTCCAGACTGTCGGTGGCGCACAGCTTGGGGATGGCGGTACCGCATTCCTGCGCGGCGCGCATGACCGAGGTGCCCGCCGGCACCGTGACGTCGATGCCGTCGATCGACAGCGTGACTTCGGTTTCCGAGATGCGGGCGGGCGTACCGTAATCGGTATCTCTGGGCAGTGACATGGCTGTTCTCCTGGGAGTCGTTCTTATGCCGCCGCGGACCGGGCGATGCCGAAGTCCTCGGGGAAATGGTTCAGTGCCGACAGCACCGGATACGGCGCCATGCCGCCGAGCGCGCACAGCGATCCGTTGAGCATGGTGTCGCACAGCGACTGCAGCAGCGCGATGTTCCTGCCGCGCGCTTCATTGGCGACGATGCGGTCGATCACCTCGACGCCGCGCGTCGACCCGATGCGACAGGGCGTGCACTTGCCGCAGGATTCGATGGCGCAGAACGCCATCGCGTAGCGGGCCATGTGCGCCATGTCGACCGTGTCGTCGAACACGACGATGCCGCCGTGGCCGATCATGGCCTGGTGCTTCGCGTATTCCTCGTAGTCCAGCGGCACGTCGAACTGCGATTCCGGCACATAGGCGCCGAGCGGGCCGCCGACCTGCACCGCGCGCACCGGACGCCCCGACAGCGAGCCGCCGCCGAAATCGTGGATGAGTTCGTTCATCGTCAGGCCGAAGGCCTTCTCGACCAGTCCGCCGCGCTTGACGTTGCCGGCCAGCTGGAAGGGCAGGGTGCCGCGCGAGCGGCCCATGCCGTAGTCGCGGTAATACGCGCTGCCGCGGGTCAGGATGATGGGTACCGACGCGAGCGAAATGACGTTGTTGATGACGGTCGGCTTGCCGAACAGGCCTTCGAGCGCCGGCAGGGGGGGCTTGAAGCGCACGATGCCGCGTTTGCCTTCCAGGCTTTCGAGCAACGACGTTTCCTCGCCGCAGATGTAGGCCCCGGCACCGAGGCGCACCTCGAGTTCGAACGCCTTGCCGGAGCCGCGTACGTCGTCGCCGAGCCAGCCGCCGGCGCGCGCGCGCCGGATGGCTTCCTTCAGCGTCGCGAAGGCGTGCGGATACTCGGAGCGCAGATAGATGTAGCCCTGCGTCGCGCCGACCGCGATGCCGGCGATCGTCATGCCTTCGATCAGGCAGTACGGGTCGCCTTCCATGATCATGCGGTCGGAGAAGGTGCCGGAATCGCCCTCGTCCGCGTTGCAGACGACGTATTTCCGGTCGGCGTTCGCGCCGAGCACGGTGTTCCACTTGATGCCGGTCGGAAAGGCCGCGCCGCCGCGTCCGCGCAAGCCGGCGTCGGTAACCGTCTTCACCACCTCGGCGCCGCTCATCGCCAGCGCGTTGTCCAGGCCGGCGAAGCCGCCGTGGTCGACGTAGTCGTCCAGGCTGAGCGGATCGGTGATGCCGATGCGCGCGCTGGTCAGCCGTTCCTGCTTCTTCAGCCAGGGAATGTCGTCGGTCAGGCCGAGCGACAGCGCATGCGCGGCGCCGCCGGTGAAGCCGGCGTCGAACAGGCCGGCGACGTCCTTCGGCTGTACCGGGCCGTAGGCCATGCGTCCGGCCGGCGTCTGCACCTCCACCATGGGTTCGAGCCAGAAAGCGCCGCGTGAGCCGTTGCGCACGAGTTCGACGTCGATGCCGCGCCGTGCAGCTTCCGCCGCGATGACCTGCGCAACCTTGCCGGCGCCGAGCGACAGCGCGCTGGAGTCGATCGGCACGTAGATGCGTATCGTGCTCATGCCGTCACCTCTGCGCGCAGATCCGCGACGAGTTCGTCGAAGCGCTCCGCCGTCACGCGGCCGACGATGTCGTCGCCCACACGCAGCGACGGGCCGAGCGCACAGTTGCCCAGGCAATAGGCGGCTTCGAGCGTGACCGCGCCGTCCGCCGTCGTTTCGTGGAAATCGATGCCGAGGCATTTCTTCGCGTGCGCTTCCAGCGCCACCGCACCGACGGCCTGACAGGCTTCCGCGCGGCAGACCTGTACCACGTGGCGCCCCGGCGCATGGCTGCGGAAGTGGTGATAGAACGTGATGACGCCATGCACTTCGGCGCGCGACAGATTCAGGCTTCTCGCGATGAGCGGTACGGCGTCGTCCGGCACGTGGCCGCATTCATCCTGGATGGCGTGCAGTATCGGCAGCAGCGCGCCGGGCAGTTCGATGTGCCGGTCGATCAGCGACTGGATATGACCCTGATCGACGGCGGGGTGGTGCGATGACATGGCTCTTTGTCTCCTGCCGAGTTCCTTGATTGGAACTCTTGTTCATAATTGCGAAAACACCTCCGTCAATGTCCAATGACGGCTTCGCAATGCAGGTTAGCAGCCGATTTTGCTTTTAACGATATGAAAACAAATGCCTAACATGCGTATCCAGATCGAGCCGGCCTGGCGTTTTCGCAACGCCGAGGGCCGTGAGATCGATCCATTGCTTTTTCGCCTGCTGGCCGCCGTGCAGCGCAGCGGAAAGCTGACCGAGGCTGCGCGCGAGGTCGATTTCTCGTATCGCCATTGCTGGAACCTGATCCGGACGTGGTCGGCGTTCTTCGGCACGCCGCTGGTGGAACTGTCGCAGGGCAAGGGCGCCGAGCTGACGCCGCTTGGCGAGAAGCTCACGTGGGCGGCGCAGCGCATCCAGGCGCGCCTCACGCCGCAACTGGAGAACCTGTCGGTCGAGATCGACCGCGAGATCAATGCGGCGCTGATGGACATGCATCCGGTGCTGCGCCTGCATGCAAGTCACGGCTATGCGATCGCCGCACTGCCCGATCTGGTCGAGCGGGAGGCGTCGGTGCGGCTGGAACTGCAGTATCTGGGGTCGATCGATGCGCTTGCGTCGATGTCGCGCGGCAGCTGCGACCTGTGCGGCTTTCACCTGCCTAGCGGTCGCGTGTCGCCGGAGCTGGCGGCGCGGCTCGGGCGTTACCTGAAGCCGCGCGCGCATCGCGTCATCAGGCTGGTCACGCGAACGCAGGGGTTGTTCGTCGCGGCGGGCAATCCGCTCGGCATCGGCTCGCTGCAGGATCTGGCCCGGCCCGATGTCCGCTTCATCAACCGCCAGGCAAGTTCCGGTACGCGCGTGCTGCTGGACGTGCTGCTGGCCGAGGAGGGCATCGACCCCGACAACATCGGCGGCTATGAAACGGTGGAGTTCACGCATGCGGCGGTGGCCGCCCATATCGCGAGCGGCATGGCCGATACGGGTTTCGGGGTCGCCGCCGCGGCCAGCCAGTTCAGGCTCGATTTCGTGCCGTTCGCGCAGGAGCACTACTTTCTCGCCTGTCGCGTCGAAACGCTTGAGCTGCCGTCGACCCAGCGCATGCTGGATGCGCTGCGCTCACCGGAATTCGCCAACGCGGTGAGCGGATTGCCGGGCTATGCGCTGAACTCGCCGGGTGAGGTGATGACGGTTGTCGACGCCTTGCGTGCGTAAACGGCAAACCGCCGCTCGGGGCGGCGGTTTGCAAGGCGGAGCAGCAAGGATCAGCCGCGACGCATTGCGTCGAAGAATTCCCCGTTGCTCTTGGTCGCCTTGATCTTGTCGAGCAGGAATTCGATCGCGTCCAGATCGTCCATGTTGTAGAGCAGTTTGCGCAGGATCCAGATCTTTTGCAGGATGTCCGCCTTGAGCAGCAACTCTTCGCGGCGGGTGCCGGAGCGGTTCACATTGATCGCCGGATACACGCGTTTCTCGGCCATGCGCCGGTCAAGATGGATTTCCATATTGCCGGTGCCCTTGAATTCCTCGTAGATCACGTCGTCCATGCGGCTGCCGGTTTCGATCAGCGCGGTGGCGATGATGGTCAGGCTGCCGCCTTCCTCGACGTTGCGCGCCGCGCCGAAGAAGCGCTTCGGCTTCTGCAGCGCGTTGGCATCGACGCCGCCGGTCAACACCTTGCCGGATGCGGGCTGCACCGTGTTGTAGGCGCGGGCGAGCCGGGTGATGGAGTCGAGCAGGATGATGACGTCCTTCTTGTGCTCGACCAGGCGCTTGGCCTTCTCGATGACCATTTCGGCCACCTGCACGTGGCGGGTGGCCGGTTCGTCGAAAGTCGAAGCGACCACTTCGCCCTTCACCGAGCGCTGCATTTCGGTCACTTCCTCCGGCCGTTCGTCGATCAGCAGCACGATCATCACCGCTTCCGGATGGTTTGCGGTGATCGCGTGCGCGATGTGCTGCATCATCACGGTCTTGCCGGTTTTCGGCGGCGCCACCAGCAGGCCGCGCTGGCCCTTGCCGATCGGCGCGATCATGTCGATGACGCGCGACGTCGTGTTCTCTTCGCCGCGCATGTCGCGCTCGAGCTTGAGATTCTCCGTCGGGTGCAGCGGCGTCAGATTCTCGAACAGGATCTTGTGCTTCGTTGCTTCCGGCGCTTCGCTATTGACGCGATCCACCTTCACCAGCGCGAAGTAGCGCTCGCCATCCTTCGGCGTGCGGATCTCGCCTTCAATGGTGTCGCCGGTATGCAGGTTGAAGCGGCGAATCTGGCTGGGCGACACGTAGATGTCGTCGGTCCCGGCGAGGTAGCTTGCCTCCGGCGAGCGCAGGAAGCCAAAGCCGTCAGGCAGCACTTCCAGCACACCGTCACCGAAGATGCTTTCGCCTTTCTTCGCCCGGTTCCTGAGGATTGCGAACACGAGTTCCTGCTTGCGCAGGCGGTTTGCGCCATCGATCTCGAAGGTCTGGGCCATTTCGAGCAACTGGCTGACGTGGAGTGCTTTCAGTTCGGAAAGGTGCATGGTGACGGGGTGTATGCGACAGGCGGGGTGGGGGGATGGCGCCGTGAGACGGCTCCGGCGGGCGGGGCGCCTGATGCGCCCGTCGCCGCGAAAAACGCGTTACAGATGGCTGTCCAGGAATGCGGTCAGTTGCGACTTCGACAGCGCACCGACCTTGGTGGCCTCGACGTTGCCGTCCTTGAACAGCATCAGCGTCGGAATGCCGCGGATACCGAATTTCGCCGGCGTTTCCTGGTTCTCGTCGATATTGACCTTGGCGACGCGCAGCTTGCCGGCGTAGTCGCGGGCGACCTCGTCAAGGATGGGCGCAATCATCTTGCACGGGCCGCACCATTCGGCCCAGTAATCGACCAGCACCGGCAGGTCGGCTTTGACGACCTCGGCTTCGAAACTGGCATCGGTGACATGGTGGATGTGTTCGCTCATCGTTTCCTCGCGGGGCTTGACTAAGGACGGAGACCTGAAAGGTTCCTGTGGATACCTGGAAGGGACAGGGCTTGTGGATTTACCGTATGAAACCGGAAATGAACAGGATTCTGAAGAGTGCCTGGCTGGAGTTCCAGCCCGGGCCGACCGCATGCGCGGTGTATTCAGATCTGTGAGCAGGCTTCGCTTGCCGCCGAATCGACCACCGGACCGGCTTTGCCTGCAGCAGCGCCACAAGCTTTGCTTACACTGTTTTCGTGATGCTAATACAAAAAACCGCTGCTGGTGCAGCACGGTACGCGTCAAGTCGATAAAAAGTCATGCCGGCATGTCGCAGCCGCGCGACAGATGCAGCGGGTCGTTCGCCGGGGGCGGTGATAAAATCGTCAGTCTGTCAGCTGGCGCGATTGCGCGCCGGTTGCAAGGAATCCCGCAATCCCGCCGATTGACTGCCCGCAGGCAGCATGGCCGCCGTCCGGAGAAATCATGACTTACGTCGTTACCGAATCCTGTATCAAATGCAAGTACACCGACTGCGTCGATGTGTGTCCGGTGGATTGTTTCCGTGAAGGCCCGAACTTCCTCGTCATCGATCCGGACGAATGCATCGACTGTACGCTGTGTGTTGCCGAGTGCCCCGCAGAGGCGATCTTCGCGGAAGACGACGTGCCGGCCGACCAGGTCCATTTCATCGCATTGAATGCCGAGCTTTCGGCTGGATGGCCCGCCATCATCGAGCGCAAGGAGCCGCCCGAAGATGCCGACGACTGGGCCAAGGTGAAGGACAAGCTCGGCATGCTCGAGCGCTGAACGCCGGGTCACCCCGACCGTCACGCATGACGCACCCCCGGACGTCCGTCCGCACGCAGGCATGAGCGGCGCGGGTGTCACGGTGATCGACCTGCCTCCCGGCCCGGGTTTTTTCGGGCAGGTCGCACACATCCTCCTTGAACACCACGGCGACGCGCTCGCCGACGTCGACCTCGTGCTGCCGTCGGTGGCCCATGCGCCGGCCGTGCGCATGGCGCTGAGTACGGCAGCCGGTGGCGCCGTGTTCATGCCGCGCGTCCTCACGCCGGGCACGCTGGCGGCGCGCTGGACGGGCGATGTTGCGGTCGATCCGCACTCGCGCCGCCTGCTCCGCCTGGTGGGCCAGCTTCGTCAGCAGAGCTGGTTCGGCGATGCCGATCCGTGGGCGGCTGCCCGCGAACTGATCGAACTGGCCGACACCCTTGCCGATGTGCCCGCGCCGCCGGACGACGCGGCGTTGCGCGGCGCATTCGAACGCACTCATGCGCTGCATGACAGCGCGGCGCTGACGCTGGAGGCCCGCATCGTGCATGCCGTCTGGCTGGCCGACTGCGCGGGAACCCCGGGTCAGGCGCGGGCGGGCGCCCAGGCGCTGCTGCGCGCGGCCGGGCGGGCGCGTCGCCCGCTGGTTTACCTGCACGACGATATCGGCACCGAACCGCCCTGGCTGGCGGCATACGCACAGCGCGCCCCGGTGTTGCTCATCCGCCTGCGGCGCGCTGCCGGCGGTGCGCCGATCGAGCGCGCGCTTGACGCGGCGTGGCCCGTCTGTGCCGATGCGGAGCTGCCTTTGTGGTCGCGCGCGGTGGCGCCGGACGACGCACGGGCGTTGCGCGCCCGCGTGCGGCTGGTCAGCGCACAGTCGCTGGAACAGGAGGCGCAGTACGCGGCCGCCAGCATCGCGGCGTGGATCGTCGCCGGGCATCGCCGTATCGCGCTGGTGGCGAGCGACCGCGAGGCGGCGCGACGCACGCGTGCGCTGCTTGAACGCCGGCAGGTGCTGCTGGCCGACGAGACCGGCTGGAAGCTGTCGACCACCCGCGCTGCGGCCACCGTCGACGCCTTCCTGCAGTGCATTGCCTCGGACGGCTACCATCGGGACCTGCTTGATCTGGTGCGCTCGCCCTATGTCGCCGGCACGCTGGATGCGGACGCCCATGCCCAGGCGATTGCCGTCATCGACGACTGGGTAGTGCGGCGCAACCATGTCGATGGCTTGCACGCGCTGCTCGATGACGCGAGCCGGCAGCTGGCGGGCCGGCCGGCGGGTGCGCTGGTCGACGCGCTGGTGCGCGCGGCCACGTTGATGCCGACCCAGACGGCGCCGGCCGCGTTCTGGGTCGAGCGCCTGCTGGCCGCACTCGACGCGCTGCAGGCGCGCGCCGCACTGGAAAACGACGCCGCCGGCGCGCAGGTCGTCGGGCTGCTGGAGCAACTGCGCGCGGATTGCGCCGGTGTGCCGCTTGCGCTTTCCTTCGCTGACTGGCGGCAATGGCTCAATGGCGAGTTCGAACAGGCGCTGTTCCGGGACACGGCGATCGACAGCCCCGTCGTGTTGACGCATCTGGCGGCGACACGCCTGCGCAGCTTCGACGCTGTCTATGTCATCGGCGCCGACGCCGGGCATCTCGCGCCGCCGCGTCTGCGCGGGGTACTCGGACACGAAGGCCTGCGCCGCGAACTGGGTTTGCCGGACAGCGCCGACGCGGCGCGTCAGCTGCGCGAGGATCTGGCCGGTCTGATCGCCTGCAGCGGAGACGTCGTGTTCAGCTGGCAGGCGCAACGCAATGGCGAAGCCAATCTGCCGGGCGCCGACCTGCAGTTGCTTGACCTGCTGTTCGCCCGCTGCGGCATGCCGGGTTCCGTCACCGCCGCGCCGGCGCAGCCGGAGCCGCCTCCTATGCGCATGCCCGGGACGGACCGGGCGCCGGTGCTCGACGCCGGGCGCGTGCCGGGGCGCCTCACCGCCAGCGCGCTGGCCGATCTGATGGCCTGCCCCTACCGTTACTACGCACGCCGCGTACTCGGGCTGGGCGAGGGCGATGCGGTCGAGGAAACGCTGGGCAAGGGCAGCGTCGGCGAAATCATCCATTCGGTGCTGCACGACTTTCACACCGCCCACCCGCGTCTTGCCGACGATGCACCCGACGCACTCGCCGCCGACATGCGCGCACGCATCGCCGGCGCATTCCGCGACGCCATTGCGCGCAACTTCCAGGAGCACGCCTGGGCTGACCGCCTGCACGCACGGGCGGATGCCTATGTCGCCTGGGCGCTCGCGCGCGAGGCTGCCGGCTGGCTGTTCGAAGCCGGCGAGCAGTCGCGCGCGCGGCCGCTCGGCCTGCCGGATGGCGCCACGATGTCGCTCGAAGGGCGCATCGACCGTATCGACCGCAGTGCCGGCGGACAGGCGCTGCTCGACTACAAGCTGCGCAATGCGAAGAACGTGAAGGACAGCGTCGAGGGTGGTGACGACCTGCAACTCGCTTTCTACACATTGCTGGAAGGCGGGGACGTGGCAGAAGCCGCCTATCTGGCGCTCGACGAGGACACGCCCGTGCAGTTCGACCAGCCCGATCCGCATGCGGCGGCGGCCGCGCTGCAGACGTTGCTGGGCGACGTGTTTGCAGCCATGCGTGCGGGCGCACCGTTACCGGCACATGGCGACGAGCAGGCGTGCAGCCGTTGCGAAATGAGCGGGCTATGCCGCAAGGACTGGCGCACATGAACGACAGTCTGCGCGCACTCGACCCCGCCGCCAGCGTCGTCGTCGAAGCCTGCGCCGGCAGCGGCAAGACGTGGACTCTGGTGTCTCGCCTCATCCGGCTGTTGCTGGCGGGCGTTGCGCCGGGCGAAATCCTGGCGATCACCTACACGCGCAAGGCGGCGCGCGAGATCGACGAGCGGCTGCAGCACTGGCTGGGCGAGCTGGCCGTGTCGGACGACGACGGCGTCATCGGTTTCCTGGCCGATCGCGGCGTCGACGCCCGTGGCGACGCGCAGCTGATCGCGCGCGCGCGCGGCCTGTTCGAACTTGTGGCTCGTGCGCGTCCCGGGCTGACGATCAATACCTTTCATGGCTGGTTCTCGTCGTTGCTCGGCGCGGCGCCGTTGTCCGCGGGGCTCGGCGGCCTGCAGCTGGCCGAGCGCACCGCGCGCCTGCGCGAGCAGGCCTGGGCGACGCTGATGCGTCGCGCCGGCAGCGCGCCCGATGGCGATCTGGCGCAGGCGGTGCGCTGGTTGCTCGCGCAGGCCGGCTTGTCCGGCGCGCGCAGCCTGGCCGGCGCGCTGATCGACCGGCGTGCCGAATGGCAGGCCTGGCTGGAGGCGAACGGCGGGCTCGACGGCGTGCTGGCACACCTGCGTGCCTTCTTCGGTGCCGACGGCCCGGCGCCGATCGACGCGCTGGCGCACGACGGCGCGCTGCGCGACGCGGCGCTCGAGTTCGCGAAGCTGCTCGGGCAGGGGACGGAGGCCCAGCAGCGCAAGGCGAACGACGTACTTTCTGCCTGTGCCCGGGCGGACGCGCAGGCGTATTTCGACGGATTGTGCACAGCGCTGCTGACCGGCAAGGGCGAGCCGATCGCGTTCAAGCCCGGCAAGTCCCTTGACAAGCTGGGTGTCGCCGAGCGCGCGCGGCAGCTGTTCGAACAGTGCGCAGGGCGCCTCGTACAGTGCCGCGCGGCGCTGGGCGACGGCGCCGCCTGGGAACTGAACCGGCACGCGCTGCATGTCGCCAGCGCGATGCTCGACGCCTATGACCAGATCAAGCGCAATGCCGGGGTGCTCGATTTCGGCGATCTTGAATGGCATGCGTCGCGCCTGCTGGCCGACGCGCAGACGGGCCCGTTCGTGCAGGCGCGTCTCGACGCGCGCTATCGCCACTTGTTGCTGGACGAGTTTCAGGACACCAATCCGCTGCAATGGCAGGTGCTCATGCACTGGCTCGACGCCTATGCACCGGATCAGGTGCAGCCGCGGGTTTTCGTCGTTGGCGATCCGAAGCAGTCGATCTACCGGTTCCGGCGCGCCGACCCGCGCATATTCGCGCATGCGCGCCTCGCGTTCCGCGAGCGCTTCGGCGCCATCGACATCCGGCGCAACGAGACGCGGCGCAGCAGTCCGGCCGTGGTCGGCGTCGTCAATGCACTGTTTTCTTCGCTCGACGTGTTCGAAGGCTTCGAGCCGCATACCACCGCACAGGTGGCCCTGCCGGGCCGGGTCGAGGTGCTGCCCGCCTTCGGTCACGATGCGGCGGCATTGCCGCTTGCCGGCGACGACGGTGGCTTCGCCGAGGCGTTGCGCAATCCGCTGCGCGTGGCGCGCACGACGCCCGAGGACAGCCGCCGCCGTCGCGAAGCCGACGCGATGTGCGCACGCCTGCGCGCGATGGCGGGGCAACTGGCGGTGCGTGATCCGCACGGCGGACAGGCGCGCCCTGCGCGCTACGGCGACATGATGATCCTGCTGCGCCGGCGCACCGGTCTGGCGGTCTATGAAGCCGCGTTGCGCGAGCACGGCATTCCGTATTTCGGTGCGAGCCGCGGCCGACTGCTGGACACGCTGGAGGCGGCCGACCTGCAGGCGCTGCTCGGATTCCTCGCCGCGCCTGCCGACGCACTGGCGCTGGCGCACGTGTTGCGCAGTCCGCTGTTCGCGTTCAGCAACACGCATCTGCTGGCGCTGACGGCGCATGGAGGCGCGTTGTGGCAGACGCTGAAATCGCAGCGCAGCGGCGATGCCGCGTTTGATCGGGCCGCCGGCCTGCTTGAAGGATGGCTCGAAGCGTCGGCGCGTCTGCCGGTGCACGACCTGCTCGACCGCGTGTTCGACCAGGGCGGCCTCATGGCGCGCTACAAGGCGGCGGTTGATGCGATGGCCTGGCCGGGTGTGCGGGCGAATCTGGAGGCCTTCATCGAACTGGCGCTCAAGGTCGACAGCGGGCGCTTCCCGAGCCTGCCGCGCTTCCTGGACGAGCTGACCCGGTTGCGCAACGAAGATGACGAAGCACCGGACGAGGGGCTGATCCTTGGCGAGGACCCGTCGCGCGGCCGGGTGCGGGTGCTGACCGTGCATGCGGCGAAGGGGCTGGAAGCCCCGATCGTCTGGCTGGCCGACGCGGTCGCGCGCCCGCGTGCCGACAGCGGCGCCCGCGTGCTGCTGGCCTGGCCGCCTGGTGCGCCGGCACCGGCGCACCTGTCGCTGCTGCATCGCCGCGACAGCCAGGGGGAGGCGCGCGCCGGATTTCTGGATGCGGAGGCACGGGCCGGGGCGCGTGAAGACGCCAATCTGCTCTATGTCGCGGTGACGCGTGCGCGCCAGTATCTGTTCGCCAGCGGCGTCAGCCCGGCGCGCGGCAGCGCCACCGGCAGCTGGCTGGAGCGCCTGACCGACGCCGTGCGCGCGTGCGGGGGTGCGCAAGATACCGACTGCGGCGGGGCAAGCGTCGGCTTTGGTGACGATGAGGTCTGCGGGCCGGCGCAGGTCGATGAACCGCTTGCCGCTCAGCTTGCCGAGGCTGCGGTGCCGCCCGTGGGCGAGCGCCGTCCCCCGCCACCGGTCGAGGACAGCGCGCAGCGCTGGGGCACAGGGCTGCACGCCTGGCTGGAAGCGCTCGGCTGCGACGAACCGCCGCCGCCGCGCCCGGCCGGGCTTGATGCGGCGCAGTGGAGCGAACTCGAAAGGCTGGCGCGCAAACTCGTACATAGCGATGGACTGCGCCGCTTTTTCGATCCTGCGCGGTACCGGCGGGCAGCCAGCGAGCTCGAGTTCGTGCTGCCCGACGGCAGCCCCGGGCGCATCGACCGACTGGTCGAGTTCGATGACGAGATATGGATACTCGATTACAAGAGCGGACAGGGCGACGGATACGCGGATGCATATGCCGAACAACTGGATCGCTATGCCGCTGCCGTGCGTCTCATCCGGCCGGGAAAGGTGGTGTGTGCCGCGCTGATACGGCCGGACGGACGGCTCGACCGGAAGATATGAGACGGTTGCGGCGTGTCCGCTTTGCGCGGCCCGCCGTTTTGACTACCATCGACAACTGTCATCCGTTGCGACGCACTTTGCGTACGCGCGGCACGAAGGAGTGTCTGTCATGCAAGTTCACGAAATCCTGCGCATCAAGGGCACGGTGCTCTACACAGTGGCGCCATCGCAGTCCCTGGGCAAGGCGGTCGCCACCATGACCGATCTCGATGTCGGCTCGCTGGTCGTCATGGAACAGGGCCGGATGACCGGCCTGCTGAGTTTCCGCGAAGTGCTGCGCGCCGTTCAGGCGTCCGGCGAAACGTGGCAGGACCTGAGCGTCGCCGATGTGATGCAGAAAGACCCTTCTACGGCACACCCCGACATGGAAGTCGATGAGCTGCGCCGGCTGATGCTGGAGAAGCGTTGCCGCTATCTGCCCATCATGGAAGGGGATACGCTGATGGGCGTGCTGTCCTTTCACGACGTGGCTCGCGCGATGCTCGAAGAACAAAGCTTCGAGAACCGCATGCTCAAGAGCTACATCCGGGACTGGCCACTGGAAGACATGTCGGGCTGAGCGGGTGTTCCGGCGAAGACCGGCGGCGAGCCCGCGGTGCGGCGCGTTCCGTGCCGCGCACGCACGAGGATGTGAGGAGGCGGTATGGAAAAGGTCTGGCTGAAAAGCTACCCGGAGGGTGTTCCGCCCGACATCGATCCTTCAGAGTTCATGTCGATCGGCGAAGTGTTCGAGCGCAGTTGTCGGGAGTTCGCCGACCGCGATGCCTATGTCTGCATGGGCAAGGCGATCACCTATGCCGAGCTTGACCGGCTGAGCGCCGCGTTCGCGGCCTATCTGCAATCGTCCATCGGACTCGCTCCGGGCTCGCGCGTCGCACTCATGATGCCCAATGTCCTGCAGTACCCGGTCGCGATGTTCGGCGCGCTGCGTGCCGGCTATGCCGTGGTCAACTGCAACCCGCTCTACACGCCGCGCGAGCTGGAACACCAGCTCAATGACAGTGGCGCGGAAGTCATCGTCGTGCTGGAGAACTTCGCATCGACGCTGCAGCAGGTGATTGCCCGTACCGCCGTTCGCCATGTGCTGCTGGCCGCACTGGGCGACATGCTGCCGGCCCCCAGGCGCTGGCTCGTCAATGCTGTCGTGCGTCACGTCCGGAAGATGGTGCCGGCGTATTCGCTGCCGGGGGCGCTGCGCTTCAACGAGGCGCTGAACCTCGGGCGAGGCCACGCGCTCAATCCCGTCCATGTGGTGCATGAGGACATTGCGTTCCTGCAATACACGGGCGGTACGACCGGCATTGCCAAGGGAGCGATGCTGACGCACCGCAACGTGGTGGCGAACCTGATGCAGGCCGACGCTTGGATACGGCCATTCCTGCATGGCCCGCAAATCGTCATCACGGCATTGCCGCTGTATCACATCTTTGCGCTGACGGCGAATTGCCTCGTTTTCCTTACGCTTGGGGCGACGAATATACTGATCGTCAATCCGCGTGACATTTCGGGTTTCGTCAAGGAGCTGTCCCGGTACCGCTTCACCGTGATAACCGGAGTGAATACGCTGTTCAACGCATTGCTCAATCACCCTGGTTTTTCAAAGCTCGATTTTTCCGGCTTGCACATCTCGCTGGGTGGCGGCATGGCTGTTCAACGTGCGGTGGCGGAACGCTGGCAGAAAACGACCGGACAGCCATTGATAGAAGCATACGGGCTGACCGAAACATCGCCCGCCGTATGCATCAACCTGCCGGACGAAAAGGAATTCAGCGGCGCAATCGGCCTGCCTTTGCCATCGACGGATGTGTCAATAAGAAATGACGAGGGAATTGAGTTGCCGATGGGCGAGGCCGGTGAATTGTGCGTGCGCGGCCCGCAGGTCATGAAAGGATATTACCGGCGACAGGAGGAAACCGCGGACGCAATGACGTCTGACGGGTTCTTGCGTACCGGCGATATCGCGACGATCGACGAGCACGGTTTCGTGCGCATTGTGGACCGCAAGAAGGACATGATTCTGGTATCCGGATTCAATGTCTATCCGAATGAAATCGAGGATGTGCTGGTGCGGTGTCAGGGCGTTGTCGAATGCTGCGCCATCGGAGTGCCGGACGAGCGTTCGGGCGAAGTGGTGAAGGTGTTTGTCGTCAGCCGGGACGATGCCCTGACGAAGGAAGCGGTCATCGAGCACTGCCGGGCCGAACTGACGGCATACAAGGTGCCGAGGCAGGTGGAATTCCGGAGCGAATTGCCCAAGACAAATGTCGGAAAGATATTGCGCAGGGCCCTGAAGGAAACGCGGGAAAAGTCGTGATCTTCCTTTCGGGCAGACATCGACCGAAAAAAAGACACCGCGAGGTGCCTTTTTATCGGATTTCCGATTTTCAGCTCACGCGGGCGGCGGCCAGTTCGTCCGCACTCATGTTTGCCAGCCAGCCGGGCTTGCGGCCTGCGGCACCCACTTCCTTGATTTCGCCCGATTCAGGGTTGCGATATTTGCCCGGCGCAATCTTGACCTTGGTCGCGCTGGCTGCGCGCGGTGTCCGGCGTGCTGCCGAGCCGGACAAACCGACATCGGATGCGGTCAGATTGTATTTTCTTATTTTTGCCTTTACGTCGGCAATCACTTCATCGAGTTCTGCCCGACGTACTGCTTCAGCCTGTTGCTGAAGGTCTGCGATTTTCGCCATCAATTCGTCGTAGCTTTGACCGGACATCGATACTTCTCCGTTAGGTTGGGAATTTTGATGATAGACCGGTTCTTGAATTCGGGTAAATCAATTTCGTGGCGGAATTCGGTTGTTTCGGTCGAGGATTCCGGTAAAGGAGACATTTGATTCTGAATAATGCATGCACCGGAGCGGTGCGTTGTTTGGTAAGTGCGTTATCCAGGCTGCGCTTGACGTGGGTCAAGGCTGCTGGGTGCCGCCGCACCTAACCTTCGGTCCGGATCATGCGTGCGTGCGTCCTCGCGGGCGCGACGGTGCAATTTCAATGTGGGAGCAGGTGAAAAATGAAAACAGCAGCAATGGGATCCGCCCAGGCGACCTATGACTACCGCGTGGTGCGCCAGTTCGCATTGATGACGGTGGTCTGGGGCATCGTGGGCATGTTGGTCGGGGTGGTGATTGCTGCCCAGCTGGTCTGGCCCGAACTGAACTATGGTGAATGGTTCCACTTCGGCCGCTTGAGGCCGCTGCATACCAATGCGGTGATCTTTGCCTTTGGCGGTTGTGCGCTGATGGCAACGTCGTTCTTCGTGGTTCAGCGGACCTGTCACACGCGGCTGTTCGCGCCGTGGCTCGCCGAATTCGTTTTCTGGGGCTGGCAACTGGTCATCGTGCTGGCGGCGATCACGCTGCCGATGGGCTATACGCAGGGCAAGGAATACGCGGAGCTCGAGTGGCCGATCGACATCCTGATCGCCGTGGTGTGGGTCGCCTACGCCGTCGTGTTCTTCGGCACGATCGCCAAGCGCAAGACGACGCACATCTACGTGGCAAACTGGTTTTACGGGGCGTTCATCATCACCGTCGCGCTGCTGCACATCGTCAATAGCGCCGCGATTCCGGCCGGATTCATGAAGTCCTATTCGGCCTATGCAGGCGTGCAGGACGCGATGGTCCAGTGGTGGTACGGGCACAACGCGGTCGGCTTCTTCCTGACCGCAGGCTTCCTCGGCATGATGTATTACTTCGTGCCGAAGCAGGCCGAGCGTCCGGTGTATTCATACCGCCTGTCGGTCGTGCACTTCTGGGCGCTGATCTTCACCTACATGTGGGCGGGCCCGCACCACCTGCACTACACCGCGCTGCCGGACTGGACGCAGTCGGTCGGCATGGTGTTCTCGCTGATCCTGCTGGCACCGTCCTGGGGCGGCATGATCAACGGCATCATGACGCTGTCGGGTGCGTGGCACAAACTGCGCACCGACCCGATCCTCAAGTTCCTGATCACCTCGCTGTCGTTCTACGGCATGTCGACGTTTGAAGGCCCGATGATGTCGATCAAGACGGTCAACGCGCTGTCGCACTACACGGACTGGACCATCGGTCACGTGCATTCCGGTGCGCTCGGCTGGGTGGCGATGATTTCCATCGGTTCGATCTACTACCTGATCCCGCGTCTGTTCGGCCAGGAGAAGATGCACAGCGTGCCGGCCATCAGCATCCACTTCTGGATGTCGACGCTGGGCGTCGTGCTCTACATCGCCTCGATGTGGATCGCCGGCGTGATGCAGGGAATGATGTGGCGTGCCATCAATGACGATGGCACGTTGACCTACACGTTTGTCGAGAGCGTGAAGTCGAGCTATCCGTTCTGGTTCATCCGCTTCGTCGGCGGGGCGCTATTCCTGTCCGGCATGTTCGTGATGGCGTGGAACGTGTGGAAGACCATTGCGGGCCAGAAGCCCTACAACGCTCCCGTGCTGGCACCTGCCGCCGCGCACGCCTGACAAGACGGAGAGAAAACAATCATGGCTGCATCAAAACACGAACTGATCGAACGCAATGTCGGCCTTCTCATCGTGCTCACGCTGGTCGTTGTCGCGATCGGCGGACTGGTGGAAATCGTCCCGCTGTTTTTCCAGCACTCGACGACGGAGCCGGTCGAAGGCGTCAAGCCCTACGAGCCGTTGCAACTGGTGGGACGGGACATCTATGTGCGGGAAGGCTGCTACAACTGCCATTCCCAGATGATTCGTCCGTTCCGCGCCGAAACCGAGCGCTACGGCCACTACTCGGTCGCGGGGGAATTCGTCTATGACCGTCCGTTCCAGTGGGGTTCCAAGCGGACCGGGCCTGATCTGGCCCGTGTGGGCGGACGCTATTCGGACGAGTGGCATCGCGTTCATCTGATCAACCCGCGCGACGTCGTGCCGGAGTCGAACATGCCGGCGTTCGCCTTCCTCGAGCGTCCGGTAGATGCCGCTACCGTCGAGCAGCACATGCGTGCGCTGACGGTCGTCGGTGTGCCCTACACCGAAGAGCAGATGAAGGGTGCGGCGGCGTCGCTGAAAGGCAAGACGGAAATGGATGCGCTGATCGCCTACCTGCAGGGACTGGGTACGGCCATCAAGCGCGTGAATTGAGCGGAGGCATCATGGACTACGACATCAATACCCTGCGCATCGCTGTCACCGTTGCCGGTTTCGTCTGCTTCATCGCCATCGTCATCATGGCCTGGCGACCGGGCGCGCAGCGTGCCTATCAAGAGGCAGCGATGCTGCCGTTCGCCGACGACGAGCGTCCGTACAGCGCAACCGGAGAAAGCAAGTGAGTGACTTCATCAACGACTTCTGGAACATCTACGTGGTGGTGCTGGTCATCGCCAGCCTGTTGTTCTGTGCGTTCATCATCCTGTCAAACCGTGCTTCGCGCCCCAAGGGTGGCGTGGTCGAACTGCACGGACATCAGTGGGACGAAACACTGGCCGAATGGAACAACCCGCTGCCGCGCTGGTGGGTATGGCTGTTCTGGATGACGATCGCCTTCGCAATCGTCTATCTGATCGCCTATCCGGGGCTGGGGCGGTTTGGCGGTCAGCTGAACTGGACGTCCGCCAACGCCTACGAGCGTGAAGTGGCTGCGGCGGACGCCAAGGTAGCGCCGCTGTTCGAACGCTATGCGCAGATGGACATCAAGCTGATCGCTGCCGATCCCGAAGCGCGCGCCATGGGCGAACGGCTGTTTCTCAACAACTGCGCACAGTGCCACGGTACGGATGCGCGTGGTTCGCGCGGCTTTCCCAACCTGACCGACAGCGACTGGCTGTATGGCGGCGATCCGGAAACCATCAAGGCCTCGATCACCGACGGGCGCAATGCGATGATGCCGGCGTTCTCGTCCATGATTGACGGCGAGCAGCTGCGCGATGTCGTGCATTACGTGCGGTCGCTGTCGGGACTGACCGTCGACAGCATGCGCCAGCAGCGCGGCAAGGCGGTCTTCGCCGCCAACTGCGCAGCCTGCCACGGCGCGGAGGCGCACGGCAATCCTGTCATGGGCGCCCCCAGTCTTGCCGACAGCACGTGGTTGTACGGCAGCACGGAAGCCATCATCACGCAAACCGTATCGCGGGGCCGCAATGGCCACATGCCGGCGCACGGAGATTTGCTCGGTGACGACAAGATCCGCCTGGTCACCGCCTACGTCTGGGGCCTGTCCAATAACGCGACCGGAGCTCATTGATGGCAGCAGGTCCCTCACCGGGCGGCAATACGCCGGCCCCGGCCGTGAAGCGGGCGCGCGTGATTCCGATTGTTGAAGCCGCTTCGGAGGAGGGGGACCTGTATGCGGCCCGCCTGAAAATTCAGCCGCGCAGCATCCAGGGCCGTTTCAATACGGTGCGTTGGGCCATGGTATGGCTGACGCAGTTGCTGTTCTATGGGCTGGCCTGGGTGCCGTGGAGCGGCCGGCAGGCCGTCCTGTTCGATCTGGCCGAGCGCAAGTTCTACATCTTCGGCCTCGTGCTGTGGCCGCAGGATGTCGTCTACCTCGCCCTGCTGCTCATCATCAGTGCGCTGGGGCTTTTCCTGGTGACGGCGGTCGCGGGGCGGGTGTGGTGCGGCTATGCCTGTCCGCAATCGGTCTATACCGAGATATTCATGTGGATAGAGCGTCGCATCGAAGGCGACCGCTCGGCCCGCCTGAAGCTCGACGCGTCGCCGCTCGGGATGCGAAAGATCGGACTGCGTTCGGCCAAGCATGGTGCGTGGGCGATCCTTGCACTGTGGACGGGTTTCACATTCGTCGGTTACTTCACGCCGATTCGCGAGCTGGCAGCCGGGGTTTCGGTCGGTACCGTCGGTTCGTGGGAAGGCTTCTGGATGCTGTTCTACGCGGCCTTCACCTATATATTCGCCGGCCACATGCGCGAGCAGGTGTGCAAGTACATGTGCCCGTATGCCCGCTTCCAGGGCGTGATGTTCGACCCCGATACGCTGATAGTCAGTTATGACACGGCACGCGGCGAACCGCGTGGTTCACGTCGCAAGGCGGCCGAAGGCCTGCCGGTCGGTGATTGTGTCGACTGTGAATGGTGCGTTCAGGTCTGTCCGACCGGCATCGACATCCGCAACGGCCTGCAGTACGAGTGCATTGGCTGTGCGCTGTGCATCGACGCCTGTGATCAGGTCATGGACAAGGTCGGACGGCCGCGCGGCCTGATTGCCTACTCGACCGAGCGCTCGCAGCTTGAAGGCAAGCCGGCGCACGAAAGCTGGCGCGAGGTGCTCGCACACATCCTGCGTCCGCGTGTCATCCTCTACAGCAGTCTGCTGCTGTTCATCTGTTCCGGCTTTGCCTGGGCGCTGTTCACGCGCGTGCCGGTCAAGGTCAACGTGATGCGTGACCGCGCTTCGCTGGCGCGCGAGGTGGAGGGCGGAAAGATCGAAAACGTGTATCGGCTGCGCATCATGAACACGACCGAGTTGCCGCGCCGCTTTGCGCTCGATGTCGAGGGCATTCCGGGCGCCGCGATCGAGGATATGCGGGAAATCGAGGTCGAGGCCGCCGGATCGCGCGACATATCGGTGCGTGTGCGGGTCGACGCCGAAGTGCTTGCGCCGGGCTCGCACCCGGTCTATTTCAACCTGCAGGCGGTGGATGCGCCGGACGTTCGCGTCCATGAGAAGGCCTCCTTCCTGCAACCGAGGTAAGCCATGGAACACTCACATACACTGGCTGCGCCGTGGTACCGCCACCGCTGGCCGTGGTTGCTGATGGCCGGGCCGGCCACGGTCATCGTCGCCGGCGCGATCACGACATGGCTGGCGGCAACCGGCAATACGGCGCTCGTTGCCGACGAGTATTACAAGCAGGGGCTGACGATCAATCGCACGCTCGCCCACGAGCGCCGGGCCGACGAACTGGGTGCGCAACTGCGGGTGACGGCGACGCCGGCTGAGGCGGGTAACACGCGGCTGGACATCGAACTTGCCTTGAATGAGGGCGTTGCCTATCCGCCGCGCCTGCGTGTGCTGCTCACGCACCCCACGCGTAGCGAGCTGGACCGCGAATTGTTGCTGACCGGAGCCGGGGGGCGCTACACGGGCTTGGTGCGCGACCTGCCTCCCACTCACTGGAAGCTTGTGATCGAAGACGATGTCCGCAGCTGGCGGATGCAGAAAAATCTGGTCATCGACGCGTCAGGCGTCGCGGAGAAACACGGTGGCTGAAATTCTCGATGACAGGGGGCGCGGGGACACCCGGCGCAAACCCGGTGGCGGAGTGCGTCTGTTCGCACTCGTGTCCTGGCCGTCATTCCTCGTCGCGGCGCTCGCCGAGATGGTGTTCTTCAGCGTGGTGAGCCCGCGGGAACTCTATCTGCTGGGTGAGCCGGTGTATTTCTCTCCGGTGGCGACCTACTCCATCGGATTCTTCGGCTTCTGGTGTGCAACGGGGGCCTCCAGCCTGCTGACGGCCTGGCTGTCGGAAAAACTCCCGATCCGCTGATCCTGGCTGGATCAATGGTCCAGCGACCGGCAGCCGTGCTGCCGGTCGCTGCGTTCTAGCGGTAGACCAGAACAGGGATCTTCGAGTTGGACAGCACCTTCTGGGTCACGCTGCCCAGCAACAGGTTTGCCAGACCGCGCCGGCTGTGCGAGGCCATGAAGATCACGTCGGCCTTCTTCGACAGGCCGACGTCGATGATGGCCTTGTGCGGCTCCTTGTTCGTGACCGCAAGGCAATCCACCTTCACCCCGGCAGCATCGGCCTCCGCGCGCGCGCTCTGCAGAATGCGGTCCGCGTGCGTGCGCATGGCATCCGTGAAGTCGTTCGGGGCGATCGGATCGTAGCTTTCGTCGTCTTCCTCGCTGTGCAGCATGGATACCTCATAGTCCTTCATCACGAACAGAAACGTGATGTGACCGGATACATCCTTGGCAAAACAGATCGCGTGCGTGATGGCTGCCTTCGAAAGTTCGGAACCATCGATCGGTACGAGTACGTGGCGAAACATCCTGGAACTCCTTCTCGTTGTTATTGACCGGACGCCGCCACGGTGCCCGGCCGGTCCTTCAACATGGCCCTACCACCGAATTCTATCGGCTTGCGCTCACCCCATCCGGGCAAAACAGCAGGATTTTCGCCCCCCATACGCAAGAAGCCGGAAGTGCGCTGACGCACTTCCGGCTTCCGGCTGACCGCGAGTGCTTCAGATTGCGTAGGTCTTCAGACGCATCGAAAAGTCCTGCAATTGCTTGATGCCGCTGGATTCGGCGCGTGCGCACCAGTCCTGCAGCTGCTTGAGCAGCTGTTCGCTCGATGCCGTCGAACGGGCCCACAGCGCGATCAGTTCCTGGCGCATCGTGTGCACCATCTCCAGGCGGCTGCTGTGTGCGAGCACCGATTCCATTTCGGCGTCGTCACTTGCCGGCTGCGCGTTCTCGCTGCGTGCGAGCCAGTGCTTGAAGCGCTTGTAGCTGTCGCCGTCCGCGAGGCTGGCGTGCGACGAGCGCAGCTTTTCGACCTCTTCCGCGTAGATCGAACGCAGCGAGCGCATGTAGCGCGTCATCACGTCGTAGCGATGGGTGATGATGGCTTCGAGCGTTTGCGTGTCGACCACGGTGCGGGCTTCGAAACGCGGCTGCGGAATCGTGCGCTTGGCTTTTGCCAGACCGCAGATTTCCAGGATGCGGATGTACATCCAGCCGATGTCGAATTCGTACCACTTCGACGACAGTTTCGCCGACGTGGCGAAGGCGTGGTGGTTGTTGTGCAATTCCTCGCCGCCGATGATGATGCCCCACGGAGAAAGATTGGTCGCAGCGTCGGTGCAGTCGTAGTTGCGATAGCCCCAGTAGTGGCCGATGCCATTGACGACGCCGGCCGCCCAGATGGGAATCCAAGCCATCTGCACCGCCCAGATCGTCAGGCCGAGCGGCCCGAACAGCAGCACGTTGGTGACGAGCATCAGCTTGATGCCGAGCGCCGAGTGCTTGGTGTAGACGTTGCGCTCGATCCAGTCATCGGGCGTGCCGTGACCGTAGCGGCTCATCGTTTCCTTGTTGTTCGCTTCCGCGCGATACAGCTCTGCGCCTTCGAACAGCACCTTCTTGATGCCGAGAACCTGCGGGCTGTGCGGATCTTCGGGCGTTTCGCACTTTGCGTGGTGCTTGCGGTGGATGGCTGCCCACTCCTTCGTCACCATGCCCGTGGTCATCCACAGCCAGAAACGGAAGAAGTGGCTCGGGATGGCGTGCATCTCGAGCGCGCGGTGCGCCTGGTGCCGGTGCAGATAGATCGTGACGGCCGCGATCGTGATGTGTGTAAACACCAGCGCGACGACGATGTAGCCCCACCAGGGCAGGTCGACAAGACCATTTAGCATTCAGGGTTTTCCTAGATACACGAATTGAAGGTGTTGATTCTACGCGACATCCGCTAGCGGTCAATTTGCGCAACGTCAAGTCTTTGTTTCACGCAGCGTGGTGTCATCGGATGAATCCCCCACGACACGTACTTCGCGTTGCGGGAACGGAATTTCAATCCCCTCTGCGCGAAAGCGCCGGAGTATTTCCAGCTGGATGGCTGAGCGCAGCCCCAGCGTTCCGTTCTCCGGGTCGGCGATCCAGAAGCCGAGTTCGAGATTGATGCCGGAGTCGCCGAAGGAGTGCAGTGCCGCGCTCGGGGCGGGTTCGCCCAGCACGCGAGGCTGGGCGCTCGCCGACTCCTGCAGTATCGCGAGGGCGCGCGGTACATCGTCGCCATAGCCCACCTGCACGGACACCGCCTGCCGCACCATGCGATCGGACAGGCCTTCGTTCTGTACGACGGAGCTGATGAGGAGCTCATTCGGAATGATGGATTCCACGCCGGTCAGGCCGCGCACGACGGTATAGCGCGTGGTTATCTGCGTTACCTGGCCGCGGTCCGTGCCGACGGAGATCAGGTCTCCGATGCGTATCGAGCGCTCAAGAAGGATGATGAAACCCGATACGTAGTTCGCCATGACCTTCTGCAGGCCGAAGCCCAGGCCCACGCCGAGCGCGCCACCGAATACCGACAGCGCGGTCAGGTCGATGCCGACCAGCGGCAACGTCACCATGAGTGCGACGAACATCAGCGCCACCTTGGACAGGCGCGACAGCACGATGCGCAGGTTGCTGTCCATGCGTGCGTGCATGAGCTGGCGCTCGACCAGCGACGACAGCCAGATCGCGGCGATCAGTGTCACGAGCACCCATGCGCTGCCCTGAATCAGCGCCCAGGCCGACAGCTTCTGCGCGCCAAGCGTGATCTGCTGGCTGTCCAGCCAGTCGATGACGTCGGGCAGCACGTCCAGCGCGTGCATGACCCAGGCGGACCATATCGTCAGGCTGATCAGAAGTTCGAACGTGCTGAGCCAGCCGGCCGGCGCGAATACCTGGCGCAGCGCGTAGACGATGACCCGGATGATGCCCATCGCGCCGAGCAGGGCGATCACCAGATGGATGAGCACAGGCTCCAGGCCGAGGACGCCGTAGCCGATGCGCGCGCACGTCAGCAGCGCGATGCCGGTCAGCGGAAAGAACAGGCGCCGCAGGCCTTCGCGACCCAGGCGGGCGGCCATGCCGATGCGGCCGGCGTCGGGCGGAATGACTTCGGCGTCGGCACGCTGATGGCGCACCAGCGCGCGCGCGATGAAGCCGGCCAGCACCAGGCAGGCCGCGATCAGGGCGAGCTCCCAGCGGGTGCTGTCGAGCGACAGCTGGTGCGTCAGCGCATCGATGGACGGCAGGGTCATGGGCGCGACGGGGTCAGCGATTCGCTGCCCCGGAGACAGCGTCGGCGAAACTGACGGACTGCGCGCGATGACGCAGCCAGTTGTCCATGCAGGCACGGGCCAGCGCGCGCTGGCCCGAAAGCACCAGCGCGTTGTCAGCGTCGCCCGACATGCCCTGGCGGCTGAAGTCGTAGGAGCCGGTGACGACGACCGGCGTCTTGCCGTCCGGATCGATGATCATCATGTTGCTGCGCACGACGGTCTTCGCGTCATCCAGCCAGAGCGAGGCGCCCTTGCCGGACACCAGCGGCAGCGCGCTGCGCTCGTCGGTCATCACCGTCGCGCGGTCGGCGATGATCTCCACCGTCAGGCCGCGCTGACGCGCCGCGATCAGCGTCTTCGCGATACCGCGGCTGGTCAGCGAATGGACCTGCACGTAGATGGCTTTTTCGGCTCCGTCGATCTGGTCCATGACGAGGCGCTCGGCGTCGTCCCAGGGTGCGAACGCAACCTCTACCGTGCCTTCGGCCGGTATCGCCGGGCCGGCCAGCAGCGGTGCCGCCGCCGTCAGTGAACACACTGCGAACAGTGTGCTGCGCAGTACGTTCTTCATTGCTGTTCCTCGCCTTCTTCCATCTTCGGCGTGCGACGTTCCATCACTGCGGCGTAGAAACCGTCGGTGCCGTGCACGTCGGGGCGCAGCGCCAGGTCGATGCCGGTGTCCAGATCAATGCGGCCGGCTGCCAGCACCTCGTTCGCCGGCACGCGGACGAAGTCCGGGTGGCTCGCGAGAAAGTCGTCGACCACGGCCTGGTTCTCTTCGTCGAGCAGGCTGCAGGTGGCATAGACCAGCCGTCCGCCGGCCTTGACCAGGCGCGAGGCGCCGGCCAGGATCGCACGCTGCTTGGCCACCAGTTCGGTGACGGCCTCCGGCGCCTGGCGCCACTTCAGATCGGGGTTGCGGCGCAGCGTGCCCATGCCGGAGCAGGGCGCGTCGACCAGCACGCGGTCGATCTTTCCGGCGAGCCGCTTCACCTTGATGTCGGTTTCGCTGTCGATGAGCACCGGATGCACGTTCGACAGGCCGGAGCGCGCGACGCGCGGGCGCAGCTTGAGCAGCCGTTTCTCCGACACGTCAAAGGCGTACAGCCGCCCGGTGGAGCGCATCATCGCGCCCAGCGCCAGCGTCTTGCCGCCGGCGCCGGCACAGAAATCGACCACCATCTCGCCGCGCTTGGGCGCGAGCAGCAAGGCCAGCAGCTGGCTTCCTTCGTCCTGCACTTCGATGATGCCCTTCTCGTACAGCGGGTTCTTGCTCAACGACGGCCGCTCTTCGAGGCGCAGCGCCCAGGGCGAGTAACGTCCGGCGACCGCCGTGATGCCGTTGTTGGCAAGTGTTGCCATGACCGCGTCGCGATCCGTCTTCATCAGGTTGATGCGCAGGTCCAGCGGTGCCTGCGTGTTCAGCGCGCGTGCGAGCGACAGCAGCGACGCCTCGTCCATCTGCGCGGACAGGCGCTCCAGCACCCAGTCCGGCAGGTCGGTGCGCTCGCCCAGACTGAGCGTGGCCGCGTCGCTCGGCGCCAGCGTCTCCAGCCACTGTGCTTCATTGCGCGATATCAACGGGGCGAGCTGCTTGTGGCCGAGACCTTCGATGCGCGCCAGCGCCGTGATCAGCAGCTTGCGCGCACCGGCATGCTCGCCCGCCATCGCGCGCAGCCAGCGCAGCCGGCGCAGCACGAGGTAGGCGTGCTCGGCGATGAAGGCGCGCTCGCGCGACTGCAACGCCCGCTGACCACGGAAGAAGGCGGACAGCACGCTGTCCGCCGTGTACTCGAAGCGCAACAGCTTGGTCAGCACGTCGGCGGTGGTGTCTATCAGTTTTTCGGTCGGTTTCATCGCAATTGCAGGTAAGGATTCGCGGGCTCGGGGGGCGGATCGTACGTGGATCGTGCGCCGCCCGCGCTGGCGGACGGTGCAACGGCGCCGGCGCGCAGGCTTTTGCCGTCGTACTCGATCAGGCGCACACGCTGGTCATAGACGTCGCCCTTGCGGTCGGTAAAGCGGATGCGTACCGGCAGCCAGCGCAGATCCGGTGCAAGCCACACCTCGATCTGGTTGTCACCCGGCTGCGCGCGCGCCTGCACGTGCAGGGTCAGGAAACGGCCGAGTGCAGTGTCGATGCCGCCCGGTGAGTCGTCCGGCACGAACCAGCGCGGCGTATAGCGCTTGCCGGTTGCGATCGTGAAATCGAACGGCTCGTTGCGCTGTGCGCGCCAGATCAGTTCCAGCCACAGGCTTGCCATGTCCTGTGCGCCCGCCGTCAGCGCATGCTCGGCGCGCTTGTCGTCGGCGCGAAGCATAACGCGATTGCTGTCCCAGTCGAAAACGACCTCTTCGTCCGGCCCCTTGCCCTTGTTCGGATCGGATTCATAGCGCTCCGGGCGCACGCCCTTCTCCGTGAGCGCGCCGACGCTGGACTGGTCGATCCTGATCGGCCGCAGCAACGCGGCAAGCCCGGTCGTTTCGGTCACCGTGTCCATGCGGTAGCGCGCGCCTTCATGCGACCAGTGGTAGCGCGTTTCCCCGATGAGCAGGCCTTCCCCGCGATAGACGTCGAATTCCAGCCTGGCTTCGCCCGGCAGCACCGCTTGCGGCGTCAGTTGCCGCGGAGGATCGTCCGGCGGCGGGCCTTCCGCGCCGTGGTCGCCCTCGTCGGTTGCCGGGCCCTCGGTCCGGTCGCTGGCCGCTTGTTCCGCGACAGGCCCGGATGGCGGCGCGGTGTCATCCATCGCCGGCACCGTCGGGCCGGTCGGCGTGCCGGATCCGCTGAGCAGCGGAGGCGCAATCGCCGGCTCCGGGCGCGGCGGGGGAACGGGCGCGGGCACGGGCACCGGCGGCGGTTCCGGCGCGGGACGGGGCGCCGGTTCGGGCGGTGGCGCGGGCGGTGCCGCCGGTGTGAGCAGTGTTGCGAGAATCGGCGGCGCACGGTCGGGTTCACGCGCATGGTCGAAGCCACTCAGGCCGCCTGCGAGAAACAGGTGCAGCAACAGGGACAGCAGCAGCGCGACCAGCAGTCTGGTGCGGGTGATCGGTTCAGACATCCGCGCCCGGTACGCGCAATGCGCCGCCAGCCGGCGTGTCGTCGTCCGCGAGCACCGCGCGGCCGTCACGCAGGGACAGCCGTCCGGTGGCGAACCACCGGACCACGTCGGGGTAGAGCACGTGTTCCTGTGCCAGTACCCGTGCCGCGAGCGTCGCTTCGCTGTCGTGCGGCAGCACCGGCACCGCGGTCTGGGCGATGATCGGTCCGCCGTCGAGTTCGCCGGTCACGAAATGCACGGTGACGCCGGCGACCTTGCAGCCCGCCTCGATGGCGCGGCGGTGCGTGTGCAGGCCGGTGAAGGCGGGCAGCAACGACGGATGGATGTTGATCATGCGGGCCCGATAGCGGTCGACGAATTCCGGCGTGAGGATGCGCATGAATCCGGCCAGCACGACCAGGTCCGGCGCGTGGCGGTCGATTTCGGCCGACAGCGCGGCGTCGAAGGCGGCGCGGTCGGCAAAGGCGGTGTGGTCGACCACCGCCGTCGGGATGCCGTGTTCGCGCGCGTAGTCGAGACCGGCTGCGTCCGGACGGTTGCTGATGACGGCGCAGATGCGGGCCGGCACGCCGGCTTCGACGATGGAGCGCATGTTGCTGCCGCGCCCGGAGATCAGGATGACGACGGATTTCATTCGGTTCGGAGTGTTCGCGAAACGCGGATTATCGCCGCCGCGCCCGTCCGCGCCTACTTCACCGGCAGGAAAACTGCCGTGGCCAGCGTTTGAAGGATGCGGGTGACAACCCGGTTGTTCTTGTCGGCGACGATGCGGGCGCTCATGTCGAGCCAGCCTATCATCTTGCCGATCTCGCGCTCGAAGCTGAGATTGCGCGTGCCATCCGGCGCGATCTCGTTCGACAGCAGCAGCAGTTCCCCTGTGGCGTCACGCGATTGCGCCAGTTTCCATGCCGAAATTTCCAGATTTCGCGCGCAATTGGACAGCGCCTGCGGATCGAGCTCATCCATCATGAACAGTTCGGTCCGGTCGCCCCACGCCGTCTGGATCATGCCGCCCATGCCGGCGATCAGCGCAGCGACCCGGTCGCCGGCAAATTCCGGTTCGAAGGCGAGCCGCATGACGTCGATGCCGCGCCGGTGCTCGAATTCGGCCAGGCGCCACTGATGGTCCGCCTCGAACAGCCTCGCCAGCGCCGCCTCCCTGCTTTCCAGTCCGGCGCGCCGCCATTCACGCGGATTACGTCGGTAAAGCTTGTCCGCAAGGCGTTCAAGACTGACGAATATTTCCCTGTGATGCGCTTCCAGAACGCGGTCGATATCACTTTTAACAATCTGTTTAGGATTGAGCGAATCGGCCTCCCGCAAGGGTTTCTGGCCGGTGCTCCCGCATGCCGTGATCAAGTTGGCTATCGCGGCGCAGCACAGCACGCGCACAATCATTCCGGAAGCTGTCCGAGTGTTCATGACCGACAGCGTACGACAACCCGGGCTCCGGTTGGCGAGCGGGCGACATGCCTGTTCAGCCATGCCTGCCGCCCCTGCTCATCGTGATCAAGCCATGAGGATGGAACAGCTCGAAAGGGTGCGCGCACCCGGCGTCAAGGCAGGCAGCAGGCGATTCGGCCAGCTGCTGCGCAGCCTCACGCGCGCCGGGCACGGCGGCGTACTCATCTGTGGCGGGCACGACGTCCAGTGTGACGCGCTGGCGATGGCGCTCGCGCGCCTGCGCGACCAGCCGCTGATGCGCGTCGAGCTGGAAGCGGCCAATGACGAGCCGGTCGGCATCGCACATTGGCGCCCGTCGCTGCAGCAGGCCAGCCGGCAATCCGCCTTGCTCTATCTGCATCTGGGTGACGGCGCCGAATCGGCGCTCGGGCGGGGTGACGACGGACTGGCCAGCGTCTGCGCCGAGCACCTGATCGCCGACGTGCAGCGCGCCGGCGTTGTCGTCATCGTGGCAGGCGCACAGCGGTACTGCGTCGCGCTCGAAGCATGCTGGCCGCGCATCAGGCTGGGTTGTCCGACGCGCGGCCCAATTTTGCCTTCAGCCAGGCCATTGCCAGTGGCGCAAGTGAAATTGCGATGATCACGAGGATGACCAGCGTCAGATTCTCCTTCACCCAGGGCAGGTTGCCGAACAGGTAGCCGGCCAGCGACAGCGACACCACCCACAGCACGGCCCCCGTCACGTTGAACATTGCAAAGCGTGCGTAGCTCATCTGCGCCACGCCCGCGACGAATGGCGCGAACGTGCGGATCAACGGCATGAAGCGCGCGATGATGACGGTCTTGCCGCCGTGCGTCTCGTAGAACGCATGCGTGCGGTCGAAGGCCGTGCGGTTGAAGAAGCGCGAATTTTCCCAGCGGAATACCTTGGGCCCGAACCAGGCGCCGATCGAGTAGTTCACCGCGTCGCCCAGCACCGCGGCGACGATGAGCAGCGCGATGAGCAGGCCGATGTGCATGCCGCCGGCCGCGGCCAGCGCGCCCGCAACGAACAGCAGCGAGTCGCCCGGCAGGAAGGGGGTGACGACGAGCCCGGTTTCGCAGAACACGATGATGAACAGGATGGCGTAGACCCATGCGCCGTATTGCGCGACAAGCATCGCGAGATGCTTGTCCAGATGCAGCATGATGTCGATGAAAGCGGTGAGCAGTTCCATGGCGGTCGGGACGGAAATCGAGCCGCGATGATAGCGGATGCCTGTTACGCCCCGTAAAATCGTGCGCCGTACCCGTGACACGACCGACATGTCTTCGATTCAACTTCTGCCCGACCTGCTGATCAGCCAGATTGCCGCCGGCGAGGTGGTCGAGCGGCCGGCGTCGGTATTGAAGGAGCTGCTGGAAAACAGCCTGGACGCCGGCAGCCGCGACATCCGCGTGCAACTGGAAGGTGGCGGCGTGAAGCGCCTGCGCGTGGCTGACGACGGCTGCGGCATGGCGCCGAAGGACTTGCCGATGGCGCTCGCGCGTCACGCGACGTCCAAGATTGCCTCGCTCGACGACCTCGAAGCGGTGGCCACGATGGGTTTTCGCGGTGAAGCGCTCGCGTCCATCGCCAGCGTTGCGCGCGTGTCCATCACCAGCCGTGAAGCCGGCGGCAGCCACGCCTGGCGCATCGACGGCAACGGCGAACCGGAACCGGCGGCGCTCGATGGCGGCACCGTGGTCGACGTCGCCGACCTCTATTACAACACCCCGGCACGGCGAAAATTCCTGCGCACCGAACAGACCGAATACGGCCATTGCGACGACGTGTTCCGGCGCATAGCGCTGTCCGTGCCGCAAGTGGCCTTCCAGTTGCAGCACAACGGGCGGCTGACGCAGCGGCTGCCGGGCGCCGACATGGCCACCCGGGTGCGCGCGCTGCTCGGTGACGAATTCATGCAGCACGCGCGGCCGGTCGAGGCTGACGCCGGGCAGATACGGGTCAGCGGGTTCGCCGCCGTACCGGCGTTTTCGCGCGCGGGACGCGATTCGCAATACTGCTTCGTCAATGGCCGCTTCGTGCGCGACCGCCTGCTTGCCCATGCGCTGCGCGAGGCCTACGCCGACGTGCTGCACGGCGCGCGTCACCCGGCCTACGTCGTGTTCATCGATCTTGACCCGCGCGCCGTCGACGTGAACGTGCACCCGGCCAAGACCGAAGTGCGCTTCCGGGATTCACGAGGCGTGCACCAGTTCGTGTTCCACGCGGTCGAGCGCGCGCTGGCGCCTTCCATACAGATGGCTGCCGCCGTGCCGGATGCACCGCGCGACGAACGCGCGGCTGCCGCGTGGCCCGCCTGGCCGGTGCAGCAGGGCATGAACGTGGAACAGCCACTCGCCCGGTACTTCGATTTCGTGCGTCAGGACGCCGCGCTGCCGGGCGGCGGCGCAGCCCCCGGCGATGGGCCGGCGCCCGCCGCGCACCCGGAAATGGCGGCTGACGCAGGGCCGCCGCTCGGCTTCGCGATCGCGCAGCTGCATGGCGTCTATGTGCTGGCGCAGAACAGCGCCGGACTGGTGCTGGTGGACATGCACGCGGCGCACGAGCGCATCCTGTACGAACAGCTGAAAAAGCTGCTCGAAGGGGCGCCGGCGGTGCAGCGGCTGCTCATCCCGGCCGTGCTGTCGATGAGCGCTCGCGAAGTGGCGACCGCCTTTGAGTACGCCGACGTGCTGGAGAATCTGGGTTTCGACATCGGCCAGGCCGGGCCGACCGAGCTGACGGTGCGCACCGTGCCCGTGCTGCTTGCACGCGCCGATACCGGTGCGCTGCTGCGCGCGTTGCTGGAAGAACTGCGCGAGGCGCCGGCGAGCCAGGTGGTCGAGCGGCGGCGCAACGAATTGCTGTCGACCATGGCCTGCCACGGCGCCGTGCGCGCCAACCGCCTGCTGGCGTTGCCGGAGATGAACGCGCTGCTGCGCGACATGGAGGCGTGCGAGCGCGCCGACCAGTGCAATCACGGCCGGCCGACCTGGGTGCAGATGTCGATGTCGGAGCTCGACCGCCTGTTCATGCGCGGTCGATGAGCGCGCCGGTACTCGTGCTGCTGGGCCCGACCGCGAGCGGCAAGACTGCCGCCGTGGACGCGCTCGCGCGCCGCTTGCCGATCGAACTTGTCAGCGTCGACTCGGCGCTGGTGTTCCGCGACATGGACATCGGCACCGCCAAGCCCACGCCGGCCGAGCGCGCACGCTGTCCGCATCACCTGATAGACATCGTGTCGCCGGAAGATGCCTATTCAGCCGCGCGCTTCGCCGGGGATGCCCGCAGGCTCATCGCCGACATCCGGGCGCGCGGCAACATTCCGCTGCTCGCCGGCGGCACCATGCTCTACATCAAGGCGCTGCGCGACGGCCTGTCGGACCTGCCGCAGGCCGATCCGGCACTGCGCGCCGACATCGACCGGCGTGCCGTGGCGCTGGGCTGGCCTGCGCTGCACGCCGAACTGGCACGGCTTGATCCAGATGCCGCCGCACGCCTCAAGCCGACCGACGCGCAACGCATCCAGCGCGCGCTCGAAATCGTCACGCTGACCGGGCGCCCGCTGGCCGAAAGCTATGCGAAGCGGGAGGATGACGCGCTGCTGCCGCCGATGACGGTCGTGTCGCTGGAGCCGTCGGAGCGCGCATGGCTGCACGCACGCATCGCAACGCGCTTCGACGCCATGCTCGAACAGGGCTTCGTGGATGAGGTGAGGCGGCTGCGTGCCCGCTACGCGCTGACGCCGTCCATGCCGTCCATGCGCTGCGTCGGCTACCGGCAGGCCTGGCAGCATCTGGACGGCGACATCGACGCGCAGACGCTGCGCGACACCGGCATCTACGCCACCCGCCAGCTCGCCAAGCGCCAGCTCACCTGGTTGCGTTCGATGCGGATCGACCGGCGCATCGACTGCATGCGCGACGACGCGGCGGCGCAGCTGCTTGACGCCTTCACGCAATTGATTCAGGAGTAAGGGTGGCGTGGCGCCGGCAGGCGCCCCACGGGCGCTTCAGCAGCGCGGACTCATGGCGCGCTTGAGCGCGTCGAGCTGGTGGATGCGGATCTTCTTGTTCTGCACCGACAGCAGGCCCTCGTCCTGCAGTCGCGACAGGCCGCGGCTCACCGTTTCCAGCTTCAGGCCGAGGTAGGAGCCTATCTCCTCGCGCGTCATGCGCAGATTGAATTCGGTTGCCGAGTAGCCACGCGACACGAAGCGCTGCGACAGGTTCACGAGGAAAGCGGCCAGACGCTCTTCGGCCCGCATCGTGCCCAGCAGCATCATGACCGCCTGGTCGCGCACGATTTCGCGGCTCATCACCTTGTGGAAGTGGTGCTGCAGCGTGTCGATCTCGCGCGACAGCTCGGACAGACGGTTGAACGGGATGACGCACACCTCGCTGTCCTCCAGCGCTCGCGCGTCGCAGTTGTGCTGGCCCGAGCCGATGCCGTCCAGGCCCATGAGTTCGCCGGCCATCTGGAAGCCGGTCACCTGTTCGCGCCCGTCCTCAGAAATGACTTCGGTCTTGAAGAAACCCGTGCGGATGGCAAACAGCGACTGGAAGGTCTCGCCGGACAGGTAGAGCGGCGTGCCGCGCGGGATCTTGCGGCGGGCCCCGATGAGGGTGTCCACCTTTTCGATTTCAGCGTCGGACAGACCGACCGGCATGCACAACTCACGCAGATTGCACGCTGAGCAGGCGACCTGCAGTCCCTGCGGCGTGATCGGTATGGATACGCTGTTCATTCTTGATCGCGATCAATGCGCGCAGTGATGCGCGCTTGCATGATGAACACAACGCAAAGTGTGCCAACAAATCATGAATGTCGCAAAGGAACTCGTGTTCGACCCGCAGCTGATGCGTCGTTTTGACGTGCAGGGGCCGCGCTACACTTCTTACCCGACCGCAGACCGGTTCAATTTCTCGCATGACGCGCGTGCCCATGCGGCACGGCTCGATGCGCGGACGGCCGGCGCCGGGCCGCTGTCGATCTACGTGCACATCCCGTTCTGCGACACGATCTGCTACTACTGCGCCTGCAACAAGGTCATCACCAAGGACCATTCCCGTGCCGACAGCTATCTCGACACGCTGCTGCGGGAAATGGCGATGAAGGCGGCGCTGGTCAAGGGCAGTCGTGACGTCACGCAGATCCATCTCGGCGGCGGCACGCCCACCTTTCTCGATGACGCGCAGATGACGCGTCTCATGGACGGCCTGCGCACGCACTTCCGCGTGACCGAAGGCGCGCAGTGCTCGATCGAACTCGATCCGCGCGGCGTGTCCGGCGCGCGCGTCGCCCACCTAGGTGCGCTCGGTTTCAACCGGATCAGCGTTGGCGTGCAGGATTTCGACCCGATCGTGCAGCGCGCGGTCAACCGGGTGCAGAGCGTCGAAGAAACCGAAATCGTGCTGCGCGCCGCGCGCGAGAACGGTTTCGTGTCGACCGGCGTGGATCTGATCTACGGCCTGCCGGGCCAGTCGCTCGAAAGCTTTGATGCCACGCTCGCCACACTGTTGCGGCTCGCGCCGGATCGCGTCGCCATCTATCACTACGCGCACCTGCCGTCGCAGTTCAAGCCGCAGCGCCGCATCGACGAAGCGATGCTGCCCGGCCCGGAGGTGCGTCCGTTGCTGCTCAAGCTCGCGATCGACCGCCTGCATGATGCGGGCTATGTGCACGTCGGCATGGACCACTTTGCGCGGCCCGACGACGAACTGGCACAGGCGCAGCGCCACGGCCGCCTGCAGCGCAATTTCCAGGGGTATTCGACGCACGCCGGCTGTGATCTGATCGGGCTGGGTGTGTCGGCGATCTCCAGGGTCGGCGCCAGCTTCGCGCAGAATCACCGCACCATCGAAAGCTGGTCGTCCGCCATCAACGACGGCGAACTGCCGGTGATGCGCGGGCTCGACATGACGGCGGACGACAGCGTGCGCAGCGCCGTCATCGGCGCGCTGATGTGCCATTTCGAATTGTCGGTAGAGGCGATCGAAAGCACCTACGCCATCCACTTCGCTGACTACTTCGCGCCCGAACTCGAAGAGCTGCGTGAACTGGAGGCCGCCGGCCTGCTGACGATAGAACCGGAATGGATAGGCATCACGCCGCGGGGCCGCCTGCTGGTGCGCGCCGTATGCATGGTGTTCGACCGCTACCTGCGGCTGGATACGGAAACGGTGCGCTACTCGAAGGTGATGTGACGCGCGCTGCGTCATCCGTGCGGCGTTGCGTCGCGGACCATGCGGCGGCGTGTCGCGGTTATCCTTGCCGGATGCGCGGCGTGCGAACAACGATGGACAAGCGATGAATCCCGGCCTTGCCGCAGTCTTCCTGGTCGGCCTGCTCGGTGGCGTGCATTGCGCCGGCATGTGCGGCGGCATCGTGTCGGCGATTTCCGCCGGCGTGCCGCGCCCGACGCGGCACGGCTGGCGTGCGCACCTGCCGGTGCTGGCCATGCACGGCGCCTACAGCACCGGGCGTATCGCCAGCTATTCGCTGGCCGGCGCGCTGGCTGGCGGCGTCGGCGGCGTCGGCTTGCTTGCGGGCAACGCCCTGCCGCTGCAGACCACGCTCTACGTCCTCGCCAATCTGCTCATGGTGGCGCTCGGCATCTATCTGGCCGGCTTCACCCGCGTGCTTGCACCCGTCGAATCACTGGGCCGTCCGCTCTGGGCGCGCATCCAGCCGCTGGCAAGGCGCTTCCTGCCTGCGCGCACGCCGGCGCAGGCGCTCGGTGTCGGGTTGCTATGGGGCTTCCTGCCGTGCGGCATGGTCTACAGCATGCTCGGGCTGGCGCTCCTTTCCGGCTCGCCCGCGAGCGGCGCACTCATCATGCTGGCGTTCGGCCTGGGCACGCTGCCCAATCTGCTGCTCGCCGGCATGTTGCTGACCCGCCTGCGCGTATTGACGCGCAATCCGGCGCTGCGCCGGGTGGCCGGGCTGCTGGTGCTGGGCTTTGGCGTGGCCGGTCTGGCGCGCGCGTCGACCCTCGGCGACGGGCTGTGGAACGGCCTCATCTGCCATACTTGAGCATCCCAAAACATGACTGAAAAGACCATGCGTATCCTGCTTGCCGTTGATGGTTCCGATCACGGGCTGCGTGCCACGACCGAAGTCCTGCGCCTTGCATCCCTGCTGAAAACGCCGCCCGAAGTGCATCTTCTGTTCGTCCACGCGCCGGTGCCGGGCGGCCTGCTGCAGCAGCACGTCAGCCGCGAGGCGCTGAACGACTACTACCGAGAAGAGGGCGAGGACGCGACCCGCAGCGCACTGGAAACGCTGCGCGCCGCGCAGTTCGAGCCGGTGCTGCACCTGCACGTCGGCCCGCCCGCCGAAACCGTGGCGCGCTATGCCGAACAGCACGACTGCTCGATGATCGTCATGGGCCGGCGCGGCCATGGCGCACTCGCAAGCTTTGCGCTCGGCTCGGTGGCGAGCGGCGTGCTGCATCACTCGAACCGGCCGGTACTGCTGGTCAAGTAAGTCCGCTTGCGGGGCGAATGCGCGCCGCCGCGGCCGCGCCTCTCCTCAAGAAATCGCGCTCGCGGGCCGTTAGCCGGAAGAATTCCCGAATTTTCCGCAACGGACCCCGCTCATGAGCGCAAGCATCGCCGCTACGGACCCGCTGGAAGTCTGGCTGGACCGGCTGCGCAATCAGGACATGCCCATCTTCGGTGCCACGCTGGCCGCGATCGGCGAGGTGGCGGAGGACGACGCCAGCCCCACCTCGGCGCTCGGGCGCATCGTGCTGCGCGACGCCGGCATGACGTCGCGCGTGTTGCGCATGGCGAATTCCGTCTTCTTTCGCGGCGAAGGCAGCCGCATCAGCACCATTTCACGTGCCATCGTCGTGCTCGGTTTCGACACCGTCCGCAACGTCGCGGTGTCGGTCGCGCTGATCGACGCCTTCCTCAGCGGTGGCGTGCGCGAGCGGGTGAGCGCCGAGATGGCGCGCTGCTTCCACGCCGCCGTGCACGCCCGCCATGCCGCGACGGTGCGCGGTGATTCGTCGCCGGAAGAGGTGTTCATCGCGACGTTGCTGTCGCGCATCGGCGAACTCGCGTTCTGGTGCTTCGCTGGTGATACCGGCCACAAGCTCGACCTCGCGCTGCGGCACAGCAGCGCGCCACCGGAAAAAGTGGAAGCCGACATTCTCGGTTTCCGCTTGCGCAGCCTCACGCAGGTGCTGGCGCGTGAATGGTCGCTGCCGGGGCTGGTGATCAACGCGTGCGCGGACAGTGCGCGACCGGACAGCCGCGAAGCCCTCGTGCTGGCTGGATACCGCCTCGCCGGGGCGGCTGAAGCCGGCTGGAGCGGCGAGGCCGCGCGCGACGCGGTGCGCGACTACGCGCGCCTGCTGCGCCAGGACGTGGCCAGCGTGGCGCCGGTGGTGGCGCAGCATGCACGCGAGGCGGCGCGCATCGCGGAGTTCTATGGCTGCGACGACGCCGCGTCACGCATTCCGGTGCCGCCGCCGTCCGTGCTGGCTGACGAGGCGCTGGCGACAGCGGAGGGCTGCGATCCGGACCCGGCCGCGCAACTCGATCTTTCTCGACGGATGGTGGCGCTCATTTCGGCCCGCTCGGCCAGCGGCGCCGTTCTCGACCTCGCGCTCGCCGGCGCCGGAACGACGCTGGGCGCCGATCGCGCCGTGCTCGCACTGGTCGGCGCGAACCGCACGCAGCTCTCGGCGCGTGCGACGCACGGGCACGGCGCGCAGCAAATGATGCGGCATTTCAATTTCCTGCTGGCTGGCGCCGCGCGCGACGCGCTGACGGAACTGGTCGACCACGGGCGCATCATCGACATCACGGCCACGCATGTGCCGGCGCCGGGGCTGCCGTCGGTGACGCGGCTGCGCACCGCGCTGGGCGAGCGCCATCAGCTGTTCGTGCCGATCATGGCGCGCGAGCAGGTGGTGGGGGTGCTCTATGTGGATCGCGCCCCGACGCGTCCGCCCTTGCCGGCGGACACGCCCGATGCGCTGCTGCATTTCGCCCGCCTTGCCGGCATTGCGCTGGAAAGTTCGCCTAGGGCACGCTGAAGCGCGCCCCGGTGCGGACGACATGCGGAACGGGATTCAGCGCGGGTAGCTGTTCGCGCCGACGATGTGCGGCACGATGCTGAACACGTTCGGGTCGCGCGCATCGACGAACACTTCAACCCAATGCACGTAGGCCGAGCCGAAGTTCTCCACGCGCGTGAAGTTCTCCAGCAACGCGCTGCCGGACGGCTTCACCGGGCCGGACAGCGGCTTGTCCATGCGGAAGTAGTGGCTGTCGCCGTGGGCCAGAAGCACCGGCTTGCCGAAGGCGATCGTGCGCTCGACCAGCTTGTCCAGAACCTTGTTGAAGCCCTGGCGCTCCTGGTCGTTGCGCGACACGTCGAAGTTCGGGTTGGCCTGCATGGCGATCATGACGCCACGGCTGCCGGCGGCCGTCGCGCGGTCGAACACGCTGTCGATCCACGCCACCGCGGCGGCTTCGCGCGCCTGGAATTCGGCGAGGCGATCCGGGCGCGGCGAGGCGTAGCTGTCGCTCGGGTCGATCTGGTTCCACGGTGCGAGATTGTTGTTGCTGCCGATCACGTGCAGCGTCGCCATCGTCGTGCCGGCGAAATTCCACATGACGTTCTCCACGAAGGTTTCGTAGCCGGCGAACGCCGATTGCGCGAGCACCGACATCGGGTGCTTGCCGGTCGAGCGCGTCGGGTCCGGATAGAAGATTTCGCGGAAGCGGGTCAGGCGTTCGGTCGGCAGGTAGCTGCCGTTGTTGGTGCGGTGGCAGTCGGTCCAGTCGTTGTCGCCCGGCGTGATGATGAAGGCGTCGTCGAACTTCTGGTACTGGTCGAAGCGGCGCTGCAGCACCGAATCGTCGCAGCGCTCGGAGCCCTGCTTGATGTCGCCGGTGTGCACGACGAAGCGCACGTTGCGCGAGGCGTTGATTTCATCGATGACGTTGTCGAACATCGGTTCCTGCGACACGCCGTAGGGCGTGTCACCGATCAGCGCGAAGGACACGCCGGAACGGATGTAGGGGCTGGCGGCGAGCGCTGGCGCGGCGAGCGACAGGGCGGCGACGCCGAGCGCGATGGACAGGACGGTTTTTTTCATGCGGGTGAATCTCCGGAAGTGGCTGGCTGTGCCACCGGACGATGTCCGGTGGCGGGGGCGGGCTGGGGTGATGCGTATCAGGCGCGGCGACGTGCGAGGGCGCCGACCAGGGCGAGACCGCCGAGGAGCATTGCCCAGGTTTCGGGTTCAGGCACCGGCGCCAGCGTGATCGAACCGGCCATCAGGCCGCTGTCGTCGAAGCCCACGGTGGTGCCGGACGGCACATCGATGGGTGTGCCGATCCAGCCGGGGAAGGTGGCGTAGGAGAGTGACAGTTCGATCTCGGCGCCGATGACGGTGTCGAGGCTGAGGTTGAACGCTTCCGCCACACCGGTGCCGGTGTAATTGACGAAGCTGTCGCCCCAGCGGGCGGTCAGGCTGAACGTCGTCTGCGGTTCGATGCCGGCGAGCGTCGACGAGAACAGCGACTCGGCGGTGCCGCTGAGCAGCATGCGCACCGCGCTGCCGCTGGCTTCGCCGTCCGTCACGATCTTCAGGCGCGTGTCCAGCGTGACGCTGGACGCCTCGACGAGGCCGACCAGGCCATAGACGCCTTCGAAGCCGATCATCGACGTGCCGCCGATGTCGAAGCCGATCGACGCCGGGTCGGTCTGCGCGTCCAGCGTGACGCTGCGCACCCATTCGTAGCTGACGGTGCTGAAGCCGTCGGACACGTCGTCGCTGTGGTAGCCGAAGCCGAACAGCGACTGGTCGCCCGACAGGTCGTCGAGCTGGGCGTCGGTCGACACCGTGTCGTAGGTGTTGATCGTCGCTTCGGCATAGGTGCCGCCGGCGAAGATGCTGGCGCCGCCGATGATCTGGAAGTGCGCGGCCTGTGCGCCGCTGCAGGCCAGCGCGACCAGCGTCGCGCCAAGGGTTCTGGAATACATGTTCATGCGGATTCTCCGTTATTCGTCAAAGCGATCAGGGCAGGCGGGTGACGCGGTTCTGCGGGCCCGGCGCAACGCCTTCCGGATTGGCCAGCAGGTAGTCTTCGAAGGCGTCGAGATCGACAGCGCCGCCGAGCCGGTCGGTGCCATCCACCAGCACGGCGAAGCCGTCGCCACCGTCGGCGAGGAAGCTGTTCACCGTCACGCGGTAGCTGGCGGCCGGATCAACGGGCGTGCCGTCTATCGTCATGCTGCTCACGCGTGCATTGCAGGCGCCCGAGTTGCTGTAGCGGTAGGCGAAGCCGGCAGACACCTGCAGCACGCGGGACGATGTCTGGCCGTTGCAGCCCGGGAACTGCGTTTCCAGCATCGTCTTGATCTGCGCGCCGGTGAGCGTCATCGTGACCAGCGAGTTGCCGAACGGCTGCACCGTGAAGGCGTCGCCGTAGGTGACCTGGCCGGTGGGCGCGTTGAACGGCAGGTCGGCGCGGATGCCGCCCGGGTTCATGAAGGCAACCCGCGCGGCACCGGTGCCGGCGTCACGCGTGGCGGCCAGTTGCGCGTCGGCGATGACGTCGCCCAGCGCGGATTCGCCGGCGCTGTTCTGGCTGCGGCTGATCGACTGCGTGATGGTGCCGATGACGCGTGCCTTCGGAACGGCAGCGAGTTCGTCGTAATGCGCCACCAGGTCCGTCATGTACGCGGCTTCGGCCGTCGTGGTGCCGGTGTTGATATTGCTGGCGGTTACCGACATGACGTCGCGGGTACGCGTGTCGATCACCATGTCGATGTCGGTCAGCTGGCGGGCGTACTGGCCGGCGGACGTGACACGGACCGGCGTGCCGGCGCGGTTGTTGATCAGGCAGTTGTAGGCCTGGTGCGTGTGGCCGGACACCACCAGATCCACCTCGGCGTCGAGGCGGTTGACGATGTCGACGATCGGGCCGGACACGCCGCTGCAGCCGTTCATGCCGCCCGCCGCCGCGCCACCCTCATGGATCAGCACGACGACCGAGCGGATGCCCTGCGCCTGCAGCGCCGGGATCAGCGCATTGACCGTGTCGGCTTCGTCGCCGAACTTCAGGCCGGCCACGCCGGCCGGCGACACGATGGTCGGCGTGCCTTCCAGCGTCATGCCGATGAAGGCCACCTTGTTGCCGAGGAAGTCCTTCACGCCGTACGCCGGCAGCACGGTCTTGCCGCTTGCCGTGTCGAGCACGTTGGCGGCGAGGAAGCCGAACGAGGCGCCGGCGAACTGGCCATCGCCGCGCAGGTCCTGCGCCAGGCCCTGACCGGAATAGACGTCGTTCGGGTGGTTGCCGCCGTGCTGCATGCGCAGCAGTTCGTTCTTGCCTTCGTCGAACTCGTGGTTGCCCACCGCGTTGAAGTCGATGCCGATGCGGTTCATCGCCTCGATGGTCGGCTCGTCCTTGAACAGCGCCGACGTGAGCGGGCTGGCGCCGATCATGTCGCCGGCCGACACCACCGCGTTGAGCGGGTTGCTGGCGCGCAGCTCGTCGATGCGCGTGGCGAAGCGGGCGACGCCCGGGTTGCTGCTGGAGCCTTCGCCGCCCTTGACGTAGCCGTGGAAGTCATTGAAGCCGATCAGCTTCACGGTCAGCGTGGCGCCGATGCCGGAGTCGCGGGCGGCCTTGAGCAGGCGCGCGCGTTCCAGCGCCGACAGCTTGCCGGCCTTCTGCAGCGCGAAGGTCACGCTCGACACGTGGCTGACGAAGGCGCCCTGGTTTCCCCACTGCTGTTCATCGTCGATGTTGCCGTCGATGGTGTGGCATTGCGTGTCGAGCACGCGGTCGGGTACGCCGCTGTCGACGCTGCCCAGCAGCACGTTGCTGCTGTGGCTGCCCGGCGTGCAGCTGATCGGTTCGGCGGCCTGGGCCGCACTGTGGGCGAGCGCGCCGGCTACGGCGAGCGCGAGGAGTGACATGCGCATGGTGGGAGTCCTTGTCGGTGAATGCGGTTCAGGCGCGGCGACGGCGGGCGGCGGCGCCAACCAGGCCGAGACCGGCCAGCAGCAGTGCGTACGCTTCGGGTTCCGGCACGGCGGTGACGGAGATCGACAGCGTCGGGCCGGCGTAGCTGTTGTTGTTGAAGCCGGCGTACGTCGCGGCAACGCCGGCGTCGGTTTCGCGCAGCGCCAGCGTCATCGTGCTGTCGGCCAGGATGTCGGCCATGAGCGCGTTGCCGCCGGCGCTGTTCGTGCCGCTGCGGCTGAACAGCGTGTAGCTGTCCACCGTGCCGGAGGACACTTGCGTGAAGGTGTAGCTCGTCACCGACTGCGCGTCGGCGAAGTCGGCCGCGAAGCCGTCATAGGTCAGCGGCGACGGTGCGCTCAGGCTCACGCCGTCGTTGTTGGTGAAGTACACAGCCACGCCACCGTCGTTGGTGAAGGCCGCGTTGGATTGCGTGAGGCTCAGCATGACGCTGTCAACCACCCAGCCGCCCACGCCGTACTGCGCGTCGAAGCCGGCCTTCAGCGACGACAGGTCGAAGCGGATGGCGCCGTACGAGGCAAAGCTGCCGTAGTCGGCACCTTCGATGTTGAAGAAGTTGATGCCGCTGCCGCCGGTGCGCACGCCGCCCGGCTGGACGGTGGCGTTCCCGATGGCTTCCACGCTGGCGGCCTGTGCGGAGGCGGCGCCAAGGGCGACGAGTGCTGCGGCGATGACGTGAGCGAGCTTCATGATGAGTCCTTTCGTTTGCGGTGGGCGGGAGGTCAGTGCTTGCGGCGGGCGGCGACGCCGATGAGGCCGAGACCGGCCAGCAGCAGCGCATACGTTTCGGGTTCGGGGACGACGGACACGTCGATCCAGACCATCTTGTGGTCCGAGCTGGGCAGGTTTGCGTAGAGGCCCGGGTCGCGGAAGGTGCCGACCAGATCGAACTCGTCGCCGGTGTCGTTCGGCACCGAGGTGTCGGGGTCGACCGGCCAGTACACGCCGCCGTCGAGCGCGTCGAGGTTGGCCGACGGCAGCACGTAGTCGACGCGCAGGTTGCCCGGCGCCGAATCGCTGAAGTCGGCGGTGTCGTACTGCGGGTCACCGGCGTGCGACTGGTTGGCCGAGCCGTTGTTGCTCGGGTAGTCCGCAGCCGCGGTGCCGCCGGCGGACGACGGTGTGACGGATGTGTTGATCAGCGGGTTGTCGAGCAGCTGGTTGATGGCGCCTTCAAAGCTGTCGCCATCCAGCGGGTCCGCGTTGTAGTCGCCGGCGATGACGAACTTCGCGCCCGCGGCCAGGCCGCCGGTGCCGCCCGCGTCGTCATAAATGTAGTCCGCGCCCGCGATGTAGTCGGCCCAGAAGCGGATCTCGTCGTGATTGCGCTTGCCGTTGCGGTCTTCCGCGCCGTCGAAGGTGGGCGGCGTCGGGTGGGCCGTCAGGAAATGCACGTCCTGGCCGTTGATGCGCACCGTCACGTCAACATGGTTCTTCGAGGACAGGCGCAGCGCGTCGATCTCGGCGGCCGAGTAGAAGCTGGCAAGGTTGTCGGTGCCGGCGCTCGGGTCATTGGTCAGCAGGCTGTCCGGCATGTCCTTCCACTTGAAGGTCTGGAAGGTGCGCACGTCGACGATTTCGTACTTCGAGTAGATCGTGAAGCCGTACTGGCCGCCGAAGTTGCCGAAGCCGTATGCATCGTCACCGCCGGCCACCACGCCGTTGTTGTTCAGGTCGAAGCCCGACGCGAGGCCGGTGTTGGTGTTCGGCGTGTAGCGGTAGGCGTAGTTCACGCCCGAGGTCATGCCGCGCACCGCGTTGCCGTGGCTGGCCGACAGGTAGTTGTCCTGGAACAGCTGCGCGGCATTGCTGGAATAGCCGAGCGCGCTGGCGGCGCTGCTGGCGCCCGGCGTGCCGTTCAGGTCGAAGTCGAATTCATTCACCAGCAGCACGTCGGCATTCACCCGCTGGATGATTTCCGCCACGTTGTGTGCCTGCTGGATGCGGTTGGCGATGGTGGTGCTGACGCCGAGCGCGCCCGGGTTGGCGAGGTCGGACAGCAGCTGGCCGCTCGAATCGCGGTTGAGCGAGGCGTTGAAGGTGGCGAAGCGCACGGTGTCGGCGTGCGCCGCACCGGCGAGGCCGGCGGCGATCAGTGCGGCGGCAAGGGGTTTGAACAGGTGCTTCATGGCGTGCGGTCTCCGGAAGTGCGCACCGGGCGCGCGGCCCGATGCGGGAATGACGCGGCGGGATCAGCCGCGGCGACGGGCGGCGAAGCCGATCAGGCCGAGGCCGGCCAGCAGCAGCGCGTAGGTTTCGGGTTCCGGCACCGGGTTGGCGAGGCTGATCTTCAGGAACTCGGTGTCGTCCGAGTACAGGCCGCGGCCGCCGCCGTAGGGGAAGTTGTTGTCGTTGATCACCAGCAGCGTGTTGGCGTCGAGGATGAGCACGTCCTCGATCGTCACGTAGGGGAAGCTGAAGGTGGTCAGGCCGTCGCCGTTCAGGTCGTCCGGGTCGGCGATGTTCATCAGGTCGACCAGTTCGGTCTTGGTGGCGAAGCCGCCGTTGGCAACGCCCGTGGTGTCGGCGATGAAGATCTTCTTGAACGGGGTGCCGCTGGTGGCCGTGCCGCCGTTGCGTTCGATCACCAGGAAGCGGTGGTCGTCGATGGCCGTCATGTCGCCGATCGCCGTGCCGTCCGCTTCGAGCTGGTACATGAAGCTCGTGCCGGTGTAAGCCTCCGCGTCGATGTCGAATTCGTTGATGCGCAGCGACTTGGCCGGATCACCGGCCACGGTCTTTTCCAGCAGCGTGTAGAGCTTGTCGCCGCTGGCATTGATCGCCATGCCCTCGAAGCCGCCGGAGCCGCCGAGATTCGCGCTCACGCTGCCGTTGAGCACCGCTTCGTTCTGCGGTGCGAACACGCCGGGCAGTGCGATCTCGCGCCGCTGCACGACGCCGTTGGCGTCAGCCTTGATCAGGTAGGGACCGAATTCGTCGCCGAACCACAGATTGCCGTTCTTGTCCTGGCGCACTGATTCCACGTCGAGGTCGGCGCCCGTGAGCAGGCGGCCGGAGCGGATCGACGCGTCGACCATCGGGTTGGCGGCGTTGTTGTAGTAGTGCGTGTAGTCGGCCTGGATCTTGATGCTGAGCTTGTTGTTCGGGTCGCTCAGCGTGATGCGGCTGGCCGCGTTGAACGCGGCGCTGGCGGCGCCGGTGTTCCAGTTCGCGGCGGACACCGTGCCGCTGCCGCCGGTCGAGGTGCGGAAGTCGGGCAGCACGGCGTAGGCGCGCAGCAGCGTGTCGGCCGAGTTGCCCTGCGAGCCGAAACCGTTGTCGGTGATGACGCGGAAGCTGTTGCCGGCGCCGGCAATCACGCCGGAGAAGCCCTGCACCGGCTGCATGCCCACCAGCGGCAGCGGGTTGCTGCCGTACGGGTTGTTGCCGGCGAACTGCCCGGAAGTCGGGCCGTCCGAGAAGGTGGCCGCCGGCATGAGCGCCCAGCCGGTCAGTGTGCTGGTGGCAGCGTGCGCGACCGGGGCGGCGAAGGCTGCGGCAATGGCGAGGCCGAGTGCGACGGAACGTTGCGTAACTGCGATATGCATGGTCATCTCCTGGGCGGTATCGGTAAGTGGATGTAAATCCGCCGAAAGCCGCCGCAGGCTAGGCCTTCCAAATTGCATGACCGTGAAGGGTGACTGAGCCGATCGGACCATGGCCGGGCGCCGCCGCGTGCCGGGCGCGGGTGCTGCGGCCGGCACGCGCGCCGGCCGAACGCGCAGCACGCATCGTCGCGGCCGCAGTTACACTGCCGCTTTTGCGCTGCGAGTCCCTGCCATGCCCGTGAATTACGAGACGCCTTCCGCCGAAACCATCCTGCCGGTCGCCGGCGTGCGCCTGGGCATCGCCCAGGCAGGCATCCGCAAGGCCAACCGCCGCGACCTCTGCCTGATTTCGCTGCTGCCGGGCGCGCGGGTCGCCGGCGTATTCACCGAGAACCGCTTCTGCGCCGCGCCGGTGCAGGTGTGTCGTGACCACCTGTCGCGCAGCGACATCCGCGCCCTCATCATCAACACCGGCATCGCCAACGCCGGCACCGGCGAGCCCGGCCTTGTCGCCGCGCGCGCCACCTGCATCGCCGTCGCCCGCGCACTCGACATCGCGCCCGAACAGGTGCTGCCGTTCTCCACCGGCGTCATCATGGAAACGCTGCCGGTCGATCGCATCGAGCGCGGCGTGCCCGCCTGCATGGACGACCTGGACGAAGCCAACTGGCATGACGCCGCGCACGCCATCATGACGACCGACACCGTGGCCAAGGCCGCGTCGCGTACCGTGAACATCGACGGGCGCACCGTCACCATCAGCGGCATCAGCAAGGGCGCCGGCATGATCAAGCCCAACATGGCCACCATGCTCGGCTTCGTCGCCACGGACGCGGCGGTGTCGCAGGCCGTGCTGCAGGCGCTGGTGAAGCACGCCGCCGACCGCTCGTTCAACTGCATCACGGTTGACGGCGACACCTCCACCAACGACTCCTTCATCCTCATCGCCTCCGGCACCGCCGGCAACCCGGAGATCACCGCGCTCGACAGTGCCGCCGGCAAGCTGCTCGCCGACGCCGTCACCTCGCTCGCCGCCGAACTGGCGCAGGCCATCGTGCGCGACGGCGAAGGCGCGACCAAGTTCATCACCATAGAGATAGAAGGCGGGCGCGACGTCGCCGAATGCAAGGCCGTCGGCTACGCCATCGCCCACTCGCCGCTGGTGAAGACCGCTTTCTTCGCGTCCGACCCCAACCTCGGCCGCATCCTCGCCGCCGTCGGCAACGCCGCGCAGAACCACCCGCCGCTGGCCGACCTCGACACCTCGAAGGTCAGCCTGTGGATCGGCGACTTCCTCGTGTCAAAAGACGGCGGCCGCAACCCGGACTACCTGGAAGAGCAGGGCGCCGCCGCCATGGCCCCGGCGGAAATCACCCTCCGCGTAACCCTCGGCCGCGGCACCGCCCGCGCCACCTGCTGGACCTGCGACTTCAGCTACGACTACGTCAAGATCAACGCCGACTACCGGAGCTGAAGCGGCGGGTTGCGGATTTTCCGAGTGCTAAGGCACTCCGACATTTCCGTTTCGACATTTCTGATCCGGACATGTCGAGACGGGTTTGCGACGGCATCAGCAGGCTGTCGGCCGCATGTGCCAGACCATGCTTCAATCCACGTCCGACTCGGATGAGCCGGACGACTCGGTTGGGATGGTTGTTCATCAGTAGATCAGTAGTTTCAATCCACGTCCGACTCGGATGAGCCGGACGACCTGATGGGCAGGCCGTAGATCTCCAGCATTTCGGCGTTTCAATCCACGTCCGACTCGGATGAGCCGGACGACGCTTGCCCTTGTTCCAAGGCACCAGGCCTTTCTGGTTTCAATCCACGTCCGACTCGGATGAGCCGGACGACATCCCACGACCTCACGACAGCGCAGCCATGACCCGTTTCAATCCACGTCCGACTCGGATGAGCCGGACGACCTGCTCGGCCCAGACGGCAAGCCGCTGGCCACCTGGTTTCAATCCACGTCCGACTCGGATGAGCCGGACGACAATGACGGACGCGCGGTCCGCTGCCGGCTACATCGCGTTTCAATCCACGTCCGACTCGGATGAGCCGGACGACACGCGTGCAGCACCCACACGCCGCCGGCCACAACGTTTCAATCCACGTCCGACTCGGATGAGCCGGACGACGCGGCAGGGGTGGCGGCAAGCGTACAGATTGCTCGTTTCAATCCACGTCCGACTCGGATGAGCCGGACGACCAGCTACGGGCCGTATCCGTCCGATGTGAATACCGTTTCAATCCACGTCCGACTCGGATGAGCCGGACGACGCGCACGGCGCATCGAGTCGCCGAGCGCATTCGCGTTTCAATCCACGTCCGACTCGGATGAGCCGGACGACCCGCAGGTCGGATTCTTCACGGCAGACCGTCGCTTGTTTCAATCCACGTCCGACTCGGATGAGCCGGACGACGAGGAAGAAATGTACTGCTCACCAATCGAAACAAGTTTCAATCCACGTCCGACTCGGATGAGCCGGACGACCGGACACATGCGTCGGCGCCGGCCAGAGCTTCGCAGTTTCAATCCACGTCCGACTCGGATGAGCCGGACGACTTTGCTGGCGCTGGCAGCGGGTGCTGCGATTTGGTGTTTCAATCCACGTCCGACTCGGATGAGCCGGACGACCACTCGGTCGATGAATACCCCGTTGATCTGTGGCAGTTTCAATCCACGTCCGACTCGGATGAGCCGGACGACACGCGAAGCCACTCCCGGCAAGCGGCATCCGGGAGTTTCAATCCACGTCCGACTCGGATGAGCCGGACGACCGAACAGACGGCATCGTGCAACCCCTTTCACTTTGTTTCAATCCACGTCCGACTCGGATGAGCCGGACGACACGCGGACGGGCTTTCGTCGGACGCGCTGCATCCGTTTCAATCCACGTCCGACTCGGATGAGCCGGACGACCATGTGTCCCAACCGCGGGTCGCTGCGATCAACAAGTTTCAATCCACGTCCGACTCGGATGAGCCGGACGACGTGCTGCTCGAGTTGATCCTCGCGCGCATGGTCGAGTTTCAATCCACGTCCGACTCGGATGAGCCGGACGACTCGCGCGCTGTGGGTGTCGCTGGCCAGCCGGCGGTTTCAATCCACGTCCGACTCGGATGAGCCGGACGACCAGGTGGTGAGCTTGACGGCGCCGACAAACAGCGGTTTCAATCCACGTCCGACTCGGATGAGCCGGACGACAGCGGCTCAGGATCACCCCCACCCCTGCAAATCTGTTTCAATCCACGTCCGACTCGGATGAGCCGGACGACGCGCGACGCTCTGGCCGTGCATTCGGCTGAACGAGTTTCAATCCACGTCCGACTCGGATGAGCCGGACGACCGACAAGATGCAGACCGGGCACTGCAGTTCGGTGGTTTCAATCCACGTCCGACTCGGATGAGCCGGACGACGAGGGGGCAATAAGCCATGCGGCGGTTACATTTGGGTTTCAATCCACGTCCGACTCGGATGAGCCGGACGACGTATGGCGGATCAAGGGTCACGCCCGCCATGTGTTCTGGTTTCAATCCACGTCCGACTCGGATGAGCCGGACGACCCAGCGTCGCGCCCCTCATACGCGTGATTCCTGTTGTTTCAATCCACGTCCGACTCGGATGAGCCGGACGACCCACGTCCGCCAAGCAGTAACCCCAAAGACTTCGGTTTCAATCCACGTCCGACTCGGATGAGCCGGACGACGCCCTCACAACGTGACCCGCGCCAGACGCTGAAGGTTTCAATCCACGTCCGACTCGGATGAGCCGGACGACGCGGCGGCACCCTGGGTGAGTCGAGTGTCTGCGCGGTTTCAATCCACGTCCGACTCGGATGAGCCGGACGACTCGGCAATCCCGAATAGTTGCGCTGACTCAAGCGTTTCAATCCACGTCCGACTCGGATGAGCCGGATGACCAATGACCACACTCGTTGGCCGCAACGTACGCATCGTTTCAATCCACGTCCGACTCGGATGAGCCGGACGACCGGCGCCAGGCGGCTGGGCCGGTGCCAGCGGGATGTTTCAATCCACGTCCGACTCGGATGAGCCGGACGACTGACGACCGCCAGGTGGTCGAGCTGCAGATGGTCGTTTCAATCCACGTCCGACTCGGATGAGCCGGACGACCGCGGCAAACTGTGTTGTCCGGGCCGGTCGATTCGTTTCAATCCACGTCCGACTCGGATGAGCCGGACGACGCGCAGGGCTCTCCGTGCGCGTGGAGCGCCCGGAAGTTTCAATCCACGTCCGACTCGGATGAGCCGGACGACCTCCACGAAGCGCGCAAGAGCGCGGTCATTCACCTGTTTCAATCCACGTCCGACTCGGATGAGCCGGACGACCGGGCGCCTGACGTGGCGCGCCGCAGCAGCGTCACGTTTCAATCCACGTCCGACTCGGATGAGCCGGACGACACCCGCGAGTACATCTTCGAGAGCAAGGAAGACGCGTTTCAATCCACGTCCGACTCGGATGAGCCGGACGACTTCGCGGCAGTTGGTTTGGCTGCAGAACAGGTGCTGTTTCAATCCACGTCCGACTCGGATGAGCCGGACGACGGTACAAAACGGGCGGAAACCCGCATGGATGTTGGTTTCAATCCACGTCCGACTCGGATGAGCCGGACGACCACGCCGGCCAAGCTGTTGCGGCCGATCCTGGCAGTTTCAATCCACGTCCGACTCGGATGAGCCGGACGACAAGCAAACCCGGAAACCTGTAGGGGGAATCCATGGTTTCAATCCACGTCCGACTCGGATGAGCCGGACGACCGCTCGATACTCGTCGCGATCAGCGCGCACATGGGTTTCAATCCACGTCCGACTCGGATGAGCCGGACGACCGCAGGTTGGGCAGGCCGAGCGACGATAGATCGGGGTTTCAATCCACGTCCGACTCGGATGAGCCGGACGACGCGCTTGAAGTAGTCGATGCGCCGCTGCACGCTCTGTTTCAATCCACGTCCGACTCGGATGAGCCGGACGACGACCACGGCCCGCGCGCCTCGCGCGTGATGCTTGGTTTCAATCCACGTCCGACTCGGATGAGCCGGACGACCCGCCGACGACCGCGACTGACGGGGATAGGTGGGGTTTCAATCCACGTCCGACTCGGATGAGCCGGACGACACGATTGGCGTGTTGAGCGAAACGAGGCGTTGATGTTTCAATCCACGTCCGACTCGGATGAGCCGGACGACACGTGTTCTGGGCGCGCGTCGAGTACCTGCTCGGGTTTCAATCCACGTCCGACTCGGATGAGCAGGACGACGCTACGTGAGCCGGTTCCGCACGTCCGATGGCGGGTTTCAATCCACGTCCGACTCGGATGAGCCGGACGACGAGGTGCGTCCGTTCTCGGCCGTCGGCAACCCCGGTTTCAATCCACGTCCGACTCGGATGAGCCGGACGACGCCCAGCCCGCGCACCGTCGCGATGGACCTCCACGTTTCAATCCACGTCCGACTCGGATGAGCCGGACGACCTCACGCGATTGCTCTTGCGGCCGGCTTCACCGCCGTTTCAATCCACGTCCGACTCGGATGAGCCGGACGACGCCGGTTTTGCAACAGCACGAGGAGTCTATCGATGTTTCAATCCACGTCCGACTCGGATGAGCCGGACGACATGTGGGCCTCCAGCGAAGTGCGCAGCTCCAATGGTTTCAATCCACGTCCGACTCGGATGAGCCGGACGACCTGTTCCCCGTCGGAAATCTCGACGGTGCAGATGCGTTTCAATCCACGTCCGACTCGGATGAGCCGGACGACACCACGACGGCGCTGCATAGCTTGCGGTTGTCACGTTTCAATCCACGTCCGACTCGGATGAGCCGGACGACGAGACGTGCGTGGCGCCTGCCGTGCGCGCCCACAACTCGTTTCAATCCACGTCCGACTCGGATGAGCCGGACGACATCGAGTGCACGAGGGTTTCGCCGTTGGTGAAACCGTTTCAATCCACGTCCGACTCGGATGAGCCGGACGACCGCATCGCGTCGACGTCGGCGCAGGCGTACTCCAGGTTTCAATCCACGTCCGACTCGGATGAGCCGGACGACACCCGCGTCGATGACAGCACGCAAGACTATGGTCTGTTTCAATCCACGTCCGACTCGGATGAGCCGGACGACCGGCAACGTTGCCGGCACGCGCGGGCGCATCACCGTTTCAATCCACGTCCGACTCGGATGAGCCGGACGACGCTCACGCTGTTGCCTTGATTGCCGCCCAGCACGTTTCAATCCACGTCCGACTCGGATGAGCCGGACGACTTGGCGGCGCGCAGATCGATGATCGAACGCTGTGCGTTTCAATCCACGTCCGACTCGGATGAGCCGGACGACGATCGAAGACGTCTGTGCCGTTCGTGGTGAGTATGCGTTTCAATCCACGTCCGACTCGGATGAGCCGGACGACTCAAGACCGCAGAGCACAGTCCATTTCAGAACAAAGGTTTCAATCCACGTCCGACTCGGATGAGCCGGACGACACGGCGCCCGGCGCTCAGCACATTCACTTGTATGTTTCAATCCACGTCCGACTCGGATGAGCCGGACGACTGTCCGCGCGTAATGCGTTGATCGGCCACCGTGAAACGTCCGCGTTGCGCGGACCTACGCCCGGACTTGGTGGCGGACCGCCTTGGCAGCTTGATCTGCACAGAGAATGTATGAAAAACAATGAGTTTGATGCTGCGCGAATCCCCAGGAATCCGGTGATCACTCAGGGTTCGCGTTGCCGGTCATAGTACCAGCGGCGCCGTGAAGTCCGTGGCCTTGAAGCGCCCGTGCTCCCGAACCTCACAACCTTTCGTGTCCGGCAGTCGATATAGACGCAGACAGTCCTGGTCCGGGTTGATCTCGCACAGAAGGGTTCTTTCGAGTATTTCCAGTTGCATCAGATTGACTTGGCATTCGAAGACGGATTTCTGTACGCGCTGACCCGTGCTTTCACATACTTTCGCAACACGACGCAGGCGACGCCGTCCTTCCTTTGTTTCGGTATTGACGTCGTAACAGACGATGACGAGCACGATGTTTACCTCATGATGAATGGCAAGTATGCCTCCACGTCGCTGCGCACCGCGCGGGCGAGCAACCGGGCCTGAACGAGCGGGATCAGGCCGAGTGGAACTGGCTGCGCCAGTAGCGGATGGGTAAGCGCTTCCTGTTTGCGCTCCTGGAAGGCAATGACAACAGCTTTTCGACCGTCGGGCTCCAGCGATACCGCGCCGCCTTCGCGTACGGCGAAATCACCGGCGGCCACTTGTCCTCTGTTGATCAATGTGAGTGCCAGTCGATCCGCGAAGGGGCGAAACTCCTCCATCAGGTCCAGCGCCAATGCTGCACGCCCCGGGCGCATCGTGTGCAGAAAGCCAAGCTGTGGATCAAGGCCGACTGTTTCCAGGGCCGATCGGCAATCATTCATCCACATCGAGTACAGGAATGACAGCAGCGCGTTCATCCGGTCAAGTGGTGGCCGCCGGGTGCGGCTGTCCATGCAGAAATGTTGGCGCTGCTCCGGTTTCACCAGAAGGTTGAGACGACTGAAGTATTTGTGGGCAGCGTCGCCCTCGATACCGCGCAAGGCGTCGAGGGTGTCCTGGCCGGGAAGGGCCCGCAGGCTGGCAGCAAGATTGTCGGCTCCACGGGACAGCGCCTTTTCGTCGTCCGCGTCCTTGGCCTCGCGGGCGCCGCGAAGCAGAACCTGACGGGCGTTCTTGATTTTTCCCGCAATACAACTTCGTGCAATCTCGAGGGCGAATGATGGCAGGGCTGACTGCCGATGCTGGGCTTGGCGAAGCAGCACGTTGCCACTGGTTGCGCCTTCGAGCCGGGCCTTGAAGCGGCCGTTGGCTTCCAGCATGACGAGTGAAATACCTTCGTCGGCAAGGGTGTGCATGAGCGGCAGCGAAACGCCGACGTGTCCGAAACAGACGACGCTGCAAAGGTGGTGCAGAGGCACTTGCAACTTCAGCTCGCGCTCGACCTCCACGCGCAGGGTTTTGTTTTCAAGCCGCAGGTAGCTTTCCTGCTGCGTCACATACAGGGTGTTCAGCAAGTGCATGGTCAGGCTTCCGGGTCGAAGAGCCGGCTGCGTTCGGCTTGAATGTGCTGCTGCAACGAAGCGACGGCGTGCGGCTGGCACAGGTCGATCAGCGAGCAGGCCCGGCAGCGGTCATCGTCGACCGGCGGTGGCATGCGGTTGCCTTGCAGCATTGTTCTTACGGCGGTGACTGCGGTTTCCACCTGCGCGCGCAGCGCGGGCGAAATGCCCACCTCACGTCGGCGGCGGGATGTCGCGTAATAGAGGGCGCCTTCCTCCACGGGTTTGCCGGTCATTTCTTCCAGACAGAGTGCCTGCGCTGCCAGTTGAAGGTCGTCGCAGGCGGCAATGTGCGTTGCCTTGTTGCGCGAACCGTGCTTGTACTCGACCGGATAAGGCGTGCCGTCGGGTGCGAATTCGACCACGTCCGTCTTGCCGATCAAGCCGAGCCGGTCGCTCCATATCGGCAACGCGCGTTCGACACGCAAACCGGGCCGGCTTTCCAGACCCGGTGTGTCGACGCGTGCGTGTACCGCCTGACCGCGCAGGGTATGCACGTTTTCGGCGAATGCCTGTTCCTGGTGAATCAATGCGCACTGACGAGGGCAGTAGCACCAGTGCTGGAGGGCAGATATCGCGATCGGGTCGGGGATGTCATCCATCCCGATTGACCTTGACTTGATGGTTGATATCATTGATATCAGTTTTGACAGAAGGAATGGTCATGGGCGACATGGTTTTGAGAAACCTGGATGAATCGCTGAAGCAGCGTTTGCGCGAGCGTGCTGCAAGCCACGGCAGATCGATGTCGGCGGAGCTTCGCGAAATCGTGAGCGTTGCGCTCAGCCAGCCCGAATTGCCGCGCAACGCCGAATTTCGGGACCTTGCTGCGCGGTTGCGTGCTTTGAGTGCAGGGCGGGAGCAGACGCCATCCGAAGACCTGCTGCGTGAAAGCCGGGACGCGCGATGAAGCGGGTGGTGGTCGATGCGAGTATCGCAGTGAAATGGCTGGTGCCCGAGACCGACACAATGGCTGCGGAAGCCCTGCTCGATGACGAGTTGTACGCACCGGACCTGATTCACGCCGAAGTCGCAAACATCCTCTGGAAGAAGCAGATGCGCGGTGAGGTCGATGCCGAGATCGCCGCGTATTGCGCGCAAGCCTGGTTGCATCTGCAGATGGTCGTGGAGCCCTGTGCCGCGCTGATGAGCGACGCAGTGGCCCTTGCGGCGCGGCTTGGCCACCCTGCCTATGATTGCTTCTATGTCGCGCTTGCCCGGCGACTCGGGGTCGTGTTGGTGACGGCGGACAAACGCCTGGCGGCGCGCTGCCAGCAAGCCGACGTGCCTGATCTTGCAGGCGTGGTCATCCTGCTGGCAGCACCCGGACATTAGCCCACCCGACGGATCAGCGTGATGCCGGCCGGCAGGCCGGTTTCGTCGATGTTCACTTCGTAGTCGGAGAAGTTGCGTGCGACGTCCACATCCGGTTTGCGCCGGACGCTCACGCGGTCGAACAGCGCGTGGGCATGGGCATTGCCCAGTTCCGACGCATGCTTGAACACATAAAGACCGCGCGTGGACATTTCGCCGCGTGCGGCCGAGCGGTCATGTTCGAACATGTTCTCGAGCGCCTGCCAGAGCAGTTCCAGATCGTCCTCGCCGAAACCGGTCTGTTTTGCCAGAAAGGACGACACGAAGCCGTGGGCCATGTAGATGCCATAGGGCACCGTGTGTTTGCGACCCATGGTGCGGTTGTCGCCCTGCTGCTTTTCGGCCTCAGCTTCGGTCGCCACAGCCATGCGGGTGATCGAATGTTCCAGCGCGACGATGGGGTCGATCGAGCGCGCGAAGGTGAGTTGAACGGGGCCGCGCACTTGCCCGCAGTTGATGCCGGTCGACATCACGGCACCGAAGGTCCGCACGTCGAAGAAGTTCTGGCACATCCACTTGCGCGCCTGATCGACGTCGCTCGCGCTGCCCTTGCGCTTTTCCTTCTTGCCCTTCTTGCCTTCCGCGTCACTGCCTTCCGGTGAGGCTTCTTCTGCCGGAGCGTCCAGCTTCAACGCCGAGTAAGCGCGCTGGTGTTGCAGGTTGAGGATGGCCTTCTCGCGCACATAGATTTCGTGGCGCTTTTCGCCGGGTTGCGGTGCCGATTCCGTCTGGTCGTGAGTCAGTGCGACGAAGTTGCGCACCTTGCGTTTGACGGCAACGTCAGTCATCAGGCCGTGACCGGTTTCGGCATCGAGCCGCGGCAGGTTGCCTGCGTCGGGGTCGCCGTTGGGGTTGCCGTCTTTCACGTCGAACAGCAGCACGAAGTCATAGCGGTTGTTGAGGTTCATGTCAGACGGCTCCTTCGGATTCGGTGGTGGCGGGGGGAGTGGTGTTGGGCGCTGCTCCGTGGCGGGTAAAAAAATCCTGCCGCTGGTGGTAGTAGCCGATGGCAAACCGGCCCTGATCCCGAAGGGGCATGTGGCGCGGAAAGTCTTCAATGCCGGACATGATCTCGGCGAGGAGTTTCTCGAAATTCACAGCCCGCCCTTTGTTCGTCAGCTTGGCAAGATGATGATTTTTCAGACGCATCAGGGTTGTGAATACGGCGACCGGCGTGCTCGATGCCGCGCCGTAGTAGCGCTCGCGGATTGTTGCGTTCAGTCCGGGACTTGCCTCTTCCTGTATTTTTTCCAGCGTCGCGAACAGGCGCCCGAGGCGATACGCTGCCGAGGGATTTTCGGGGTCGAGCATTTCAGTGATCTCCCTTTGGTGGTGGTCGAGGCCGGCGACGCCGGCACTGTCGGAACGATTGAGGCAGGCCTTGATTGCGGCTGCCCGCAGGTAGCTGACGTGTTGTTCGGCCCGGCATCGCTGGATGGCTGCGTTCAGCCAGATGGCCGGGTAGGGGGCGCCTGTGAAAATGCTGCGCACGATGTCGCCGCCCAGACGGGGCGGAATGTTGTCCGCCTTGCTTTGTATGGCGATGGCTGTCAGCAGCCGGAACAGGCTCGGGTATTCCATGTCGTTCGGACTGCGCGCGATGCGCAGGTCGTCGAACCACGCGGTCACCCGCGCGGCAATCTCTGCCAGCGGTGCGGCGTGCCAGAAGCGCACCGAAATGCGTGCAGCGTTTGGAGCGAGGCCAAGAACGAAGAACCGGTGCCGGCCTCTCTCTCCGCCGAAACCGCCGGTCCGGACCGCCTCGAACAGCGCCTTCACCTTTTCCGTATGGGCATCGGGATCGTCGCCGCCGATGATCTCGGCGAGCCACTCCTCCATGGGTTCCCCGTCTTTCTGAGACCAGAAAACCGTGGATGCATCCCCGACTTGCAGGCGTTGTGCAGAGCCCCGCGCCAGCAACGCGTTCAGCGCCGTGGTGTAGGCAAACGCCGCCGCCTTGCCGACCGGGGCATTGTTGCCCTGCGTCTTGGCATAAGAGTTGAAAGCATCGAGGTTGAACGACACGATGTTCGCCCCGGATGTTTGCGCCCCCCAGACACCCTTGATCGCGGTGTGCAGGCGTTCGGTCGGCACCGTGTCGCCCGTGATCAAACACGTGCCGGCGTCTGCTTCGGAGTCATCGGCATCTCCGGATATGCCGATGAAAGGCATTGCTGCCGGGCGCTGACAGACGAGGTGGGTGTCGCCGATCAGACGGAAGCTCAGTACCGGATTGTCGGAAGCGATCTCGTCAAAGGCCTCGAATCGACCTGCCTGTTCCTGTGCATCGCCGGCGAGAAAGGCCAGAACAGCCTGAATGCCCTCGTCTCGCTGCGCGTCCGGTGACAGTTCGAGCACGCGCGCTCGGAAAGCCGCTTTCATGTCCTGCAGGCGCGACAGGTAATCGTCAGCTTTTCCTTTGGCCTGTGCATCCTCGTATTTGTTGGCGTCCGGAACCGCAAGGATGTATTCGGCGTTGTCCCACAGAAGGTTGGCTGCAATCCCCGACGTTTTCTTGACGCCTTTGGGTACCAGATAAGCCGTGCCGATTTTCTTCTTGCCTGCGATGTGACGGGTATCCACGATGGCTCGCAGCGCGCCGGAGGAGTCCAGTTCGAGAATGAACGAGATCTCTTTCAACTCGAGGCCGAAAGCGGGGAGGCGGTGAGTCTCGTCAGGACTCGTCTGGCGCCTGTGGTAATAGTCGCTGAGTGCCTGAAGAATCATCCCCGCACCTCCACACGGCTCAAGTCGAGCACGCCGCGTTCGACCTGCGCACGAAAGAAACGGGGCGTCGGGTTGCTCGGTGCGCTGAAGTCCATGTCATGCAGCATCCAGCCCAGGTCCGCGCTCCACTCCTGCAGTGCGGGAGGTTCGTCAGGGGCTGGCAGGAAATTGCCGTCGCCATTGTCGATGAGCGGCACCAGACGGAAGCGTGCGGCGAACTCGCGGCATCCCAAGTAGGGCTGATTGACACACTGGCCGGCTTCGGCCCGCCGGCTGAACATGGCGAGGTACTTGCCAGGGTTGCTGCGCGCGTCTTCCCCGATGACTTCCATGTCGGCATACAAGCGGTACGCCACGTCACGGAGAAAGAGGCCGGCGCGCTGCTGCCTCGTCTTCGGATCATCTACACAGATCGCGAGGTTGCCATGACCTTGCTTCATGGCAGCCCGTACGTTACTTACCGATATGACATCCCCAACTTCGTTGCGCCGTACGCTGATCCACTTGACCGGCGCCAGGACTTCGATGCGGCGGATGTGCCAGCGGATGGCCGGCTTCCACAGGATGGCTTCGAACACCGCGCGCGCGGCCGACGGCGTGATGAGGTCGTAGGACACCCGCTCGACCTTCATTTCAGGGCGCGTGAAGCAGGCGTAGTCCCCGCGGACTTCAAGACAGAAAGGTTTCATGTGCCTCCCGTTCAGTTGACGTAACTCTTCGGATCACCGGGCGCCGCATCCACCCGCGCCCCCATAACCGGGTCATAGAACCCGTCCCACCTTTCGATCTGTACGTACAGCCCCGGACAGGACGGCACTTCGCGGATGTCACCCGCATTGATCAGCGCCTGCAGTTGATGTCGGTAGATCGTCACGCCGTAGCGCTGCAGCTTGCGCATGAGCCAGCGCGTGGGGCCCTCTCGTTCCAGCATTCTGATCAGCGCATCGATGTCTTCGCGTGCATCCCGACTGCGATAGCGCACCAGCACGGTCACTGCGTCGTCGTTGTCGATGAGCCGGAATCTGTCGGCGACCTCGCGAAACTGGACTGGCAGGCTCATTGCCTTCCCGTCGACTTGCAGCCGGAGGCGCTGGCAGATGCCGTGCAGGTCCAGTGAATGTGCGTCGTGATACAGACGCCGGAAGTACTGGCGGATCAGGGGCAGCGCGAACGGATCCGTCGGGAGTTCATGCCAGACGGCCTTGCAGGTGTCGCGCGCCTGACGCAGCAGGCCCGGCGGTGCCGGTGTCGGCGGAACGAAAACATGCACTTCTCCGGGTTCCGCCAACAGGCCTTCGCGATTGCAGCGTCCGGCTGCCTGCGCGACCGAATCAAGACCGGCCATCGCCCTATAGACGACCGGCACATCGAGGTCGACCCCCGCTTCGATCAATTGCGTCGATACCACGCGCACCGGCATGGTTTCCCGGCCGGCAGCGAGAGCTGCTCGACGATTCGACAGCGCCTGCTTGATTGCAAGGAGGACGTCGCTGCGGTGCTGTGCGCACATCAGGGCCGACAGATGCCAACAGCCCTCGCCGGTTCGTGCCTTGAGCAATGAGTAGAGTTCGCGGGCGTCGGCGCGCCGGCTGACGATGGACAGCACCGCGTCATGCTGCGCAATCTCGTCGGCGAGTTCGGGCCAGTCGCGCGGTGTTTCGAGGCTGGCCGGCAACCTGACGCGCACCCTTGCCAGTGCCGCATAGAGCGCCGGCACGTCATCAATGATCTCCGACACGACGCCAATGCCGCGTGCGATGCCACGCTGCGGATCGGGACTTGCACTGGCGTCCAGTGCTGGCTGGGTCGCGGTGCAGAGCAACACCGTGACCCCGAAGTCCTGCACCAGGTAGCGCAGGACGTCGATCACCGGCTGCAGGAATTCAACCGGCAGCAATTGTGCTTCGTCGAGCACGATCACGCTGTCGATCAGGTTGTGCAGCTTGCGGCAGCGCGAGGTCTTGCGCGCAAACAGGCTTTCGAAAAGCTGCACGTTGGTGGTGACGATGAGCGGCGCATCCCAGTTCTCGCAGGCGAGGCGGGAGCGCGGCGTTTCGTTCTCGGGATCCGACTCCGCGTTGCTGTGGTGTTCGATCACGACGTCTTCGCCGAGCGACGCGAACACGGAGCGGAAGACGTCGGCGGTCTGTTCGATGATGCTCGTGTAGGGAATCGCATACACGATGCGCTGCTTGCCGTGGCGGCTCGCGTGCTCCAGTGCGAATGCGAGGCTCGACAGTGTTTTTCCACCACCGGTCGGTACCGTCAGGCTGTAGATGCCCGGGCCCAGCGCCGCCTTGCCGAGACACTGTCGCAGCACGTCGGCACGTACTTGATTGACCGGTGTCGTTTGGGCGCGGGCACCCAGTGCAGTCAGGTGTGCGTGCAGGACGTCCCGCATGCCGGGCAGACCGGCGGAGTGCGCACGCCGCGCGGCGCGTTCGACGTTCATGTAGCGTTCGGTGTCAAGAAAGTCGGCGTCGACCAGCGCGGAGAAGATCATGCGCACCCACAGCGCAAAGCGGCCGGGGGTGTCGTGCTCGGTCCGTATGGGCAGGTCGGTGAGGCTTACGCCCAAGTCATCCGGGCAATCGATGTCGCGCGGGCTATTGCGCGACATCGCTTCGTCAAATTCGGTCGCGGCATCTGCACTGGACAGGCGGGCCGCCAGACCTGTGCCCTCCCAATTGTCGAGGCCGGCGTGGTGGCCCGCGATGACGTACTGAAGCATTCGGCTGATCAACAAGCCTTGGCGCCCCGATTGCCGTTCCAGCTCCTTTGCTGCCCAAAGCGCTCCTGCGGCGGAATGCGTTTTCTGCCGATCCGAAACCTTCTCTATGTGGGCATCCATGCCGCTTGCGAGGCGAATGTATCGCTGGAATCCCGGGCGTCGCTTGCCCAGGTCATGCCAGAGCCCGGCCAGACGGGCCAGCGGTTTCGCCGGCCCGGGCATGAAGATCGCCGCCAGCCGCCCGACTTCGCGCAAGTGCTCGTCAAGGCCGTGAGGCGCTTGCCCGCTTCCGGGCGGCGGGGCGTGAGCCCAGTCATCAGTGTTCGGCAGGGGGGGGGCGGGCACGGAGTCTTCCTTCGGTGTCACGGCGTGTGATCCGAAGGATGCCCTGCCGCAGGCTCAATCGTTGAGCCTGCGGCAAACGCGGGCGCAGCATGGGTTTTGACCATGTTCAGCACCTCTGCCGACACAAGGTTCCGCAACGCCTCGGGCCCCAGCACTTCGCAATGCCGCCCGTGCTTCAGGATGTCCATCATCAATTCCCGGTGGTCGGCATACGGAATGTCGAGCAGGTAGTGGCCGTCGCTGTCGAAGCGTCCCTTCTGTTTCGGGTGCCAGGCTTCGTGGGCGACCCAGCGGGCGCGTTCGGGGGAGAAGCGCAGGCGGGCCCACTGGATCTGTTTGCCGGAGAAGATGCCGTAGGCCGGGCCGAAGACGGTTTTCAGCGTCCGGCCGCCGACTTCGCGCGCCGGGCGGGCGAGTACGTGGGCTTCGCGGATGGCGTCGACGGCGAAGCGGCGCAGTTCGCCGCGCAGGTGGCACCAGGCTTCGAGGTACCAGTTTTCGCGGTAGTGCACGAGGCGTTGCGGCGAGATCTCGCGCTCGGTGACGGTGGCGCTGCTGCGCGCGGCGTAGGTGACGAGCAGGCGTTTGCGCTGGAGCAGCGCGGAGCCGATGCGCTCGAAGTGGGCGAGCGTGATGGGGCGCTTGCCCTGGCCCACGATGAGCACCCGCTCGCGGATGGCTTGCACATCATTACTGGCGGCGCCGAGCAGCTTGTTGAGCCGCTCCATCAGCGGCTGTACATGTGCTGTCAGGATGCCGCCGGGGTCGAGATTTGCGAGCAGGTGCTGCATGGTCAGCAGTGCGTGGATCTCCGGGCTGGAGAACCACAGGTTGGCCATTTCCAGCTGGCCACCGCTGCCCTGACGCGTGTCGAGGAAGTAGCCGCCGCGGTCGCGGTCGAATTCGAGCGGCATGTGCAGCACATTGCGCAGATAGGCGATGTCACGTGTCAGCGTGGCGCGCGAGATGTCGAGATCGGACAACAGCCGGTCGAATGAAACCGTGGAGTGCGGGCTCAACCGGGCCTTGAGCTTTGCCAGGCGATCGGTGCGGGACATGCTGTCGGCCTCTCTGAAGGGAGGATGCGATCCGGATAGTACATTCGCGTGCACGACGGTGATTGTCATTATTCGTGACGGCCGTCGATGGCGGGGTGTCTTCAGGCTTGCTGGCGTGAGCGGGGCTGGCCGGATGGGGGGTGACAGGCCATTCGGTCTGCCGCATGGGTCTGGCGAACGGCCGCGTCGAAATGCGGATGGAGATGGTCGCGGGGCCGGACGGCAATCTGCTTGGCGCGTATCCGTACCCGCTGCCGGAGCGCTACGCGATGCGGCTGGCTGCGCTCTTGCCGGTGGGTGCGGCGAGCCCGCGTCGCGGGCGCTGAGGCTCGCCCCGGCAACGCGTATGGTCCGGGACCGTCATATGGTGTAGCGTGCGCGGTCCAGTTTTGCCTCACGGATCCGCCATGTCAGCCTGTCACGCCCCCTCCAGCCGCTGCCGGTTTCCACTCGCATGACGACCATGCTCACATGGGCCGAAGGGGATGCCGAGTGCTCCGCCCGCTGGCAGTCCGAAGCCGGTGTGCCGCCGCCCCGGCGTGTGGTCGTCGCCGACGACACGATGACGGCCGATTCCGCATTCCGCCTTGCCAGCGAAGGCACGGCGCTGTTGTGGCGTGGTGACTTCCAGAACGCGCGGCAGTTGCTGCAGGCGCTGGCGCGCCGGGTTGACCGCAAGCCGCGCAAGCCGGTGGATACGCCGCGCGACGCCTTCAACCAGCATCGCCAGGCGCAGTCGCAGCGCGCGCGCACGCTGGGCATGTTGCTGATCCCGTTCGATGCCGGGCATGTGGTGCCACTGCGGCGCGCGCCCGATGTGGCGCAGGCCTGCACCCAGGCGCACGGCGAGGCGAACGAACCGTATGTGAGTTCGCTGCGCGAGCTGCTCGGCATCGTCAGCGCCTACGAGTGGCGCAGGAACGGAGTCGAGGTGCCGGCGCTGGAGGCGCGCATCCATCCGCACTACGGTGTGTTTTCGCCGGTGCGCGGCGAATACGTCGGGCTGGTGGCGCAGGCGCCGCTGCCGGCGGCGCTGGCGTCGGAGTCGGTTGCGTTCGACGTCGGCACCGGCACCGGCGTGCTGGCGGCGCTGCTGGCGAAGCGCGGCGTGCGGCGCGTGGTTGCGACTGATCTGGATGCGAGGGCGCTGGCCTGTGCGCGCGACAACGTGACGCGCCTCGGTCTGGACGGGCAGGTGGAGGTGGTTGAGGCAGACCTGTTTCCGGCGGGGCGTGCGCCGCTCGTCGTGTGCAATCCGCCCTGGCTTCCTGCGCGCCCGAGTTCGCCGCTGGAGCACGCGGTGTATGACCCGGACAGCCGCATGCTGCGCGGTTTTCTCGCCGGGCTGTCGGCGCATCTGGCGCCGGGCGGCGAGGGCTGGCTCATCCTGTCCGACTTCGCTGAGCACCTTGGGCTGCGTGCGCCGCAGGCGCTGGCGCAGTGGGTGGACGCGGCGGGTCTGCGCGTCATCGGCCGGATTGACGCGACGCCGCAGCACCCGAAGGCGGCGGATGACACCGATCCGCTGCACGCGGCCCGCGCGGCCGAAGTCACCACGCTGTGGCGCCTGGCGCCGCGCTAGCTGCCATGGACGTGATCGAGCACAACCGTCGCGCGTGGAACCGGCAGTCACTCGCCGGCAGCCGCTGGTGCGAACCGGTGGATGCGGCGACGATCGCCCGTGCGCGGGCCGGCGACTGGTCGGTCATCCTGACGCCGACTGCGGCGGTGCCGCGCGTGTGGTTCGGCGCGCTGGCCGGGCGCAGCGTGCTGTGCCTCGCGTCCGGTGGCGGCCAGCAGGCGCCGGTGCTCGCGGCGGCCGGCGCGAGCGTGACGAGCTTCGACCTGTCCGACGAGCAGCTGGCGAAGGACGCCCTCGTCGCCACGCGCGACGGGCTGGACCTGCGCTGCGTGCGCGGCGACATGCGCGACCTGTCAGCGCTGGCGGATGGCGCCTTCGACCTCGTGTTCCATCCGTGCGCCAACGGCTTCGCGCCCGACGTGGGTCGCGTGTGGGCGGAGTGCTTTCGCGTGTTGCGCCCCGGTGGCGCGCTGCTCGCCGGCTTCGTCAATCCGTGGTGCTATCTGTTCGACACCGACGACGCCACCGCGCCGCTGACGGTGAAGTACGCGCTGCCGTTCGCCGACGCCGATCACCCGGATGATCCGGCCTGCGCGGCGCGCATCGCGGGCGGCGAGGCGCTCATGTACAGCCACACGCTTGAGGACCAGATCGGCGGCCAGATCGCGGCCGGCTTTCTGGTCGCGGGCTTTCATGAGGACGGCTGGAGCGACGCGGCGACGCCGCTGAACGCCTATGCGAAGGTGGCGATCGCCACGCGCGCGCTCAAGCCTTGAGCCGGCCGTCGAGCGCTCAGCCGACGGCGAGCAGGACCAGCGTGATCAGTGCGGCATTCACCAGAATGGCGGCGAACAGGCCGCCGAGCAGGAAGTGCTGCGGCCCGAGCCCTTCGGTCGTGGTCTGGATCATGCGGGCGCGACCGATGCCGGTGAAGGTGAGCAGGATGATCTTCAGCGCGCGCAGGCTGCCGCTCAGCAGGGGGATGTGATGTTCGGGCATGGCATGAAACGTTGGAACAGGCCCTATTGTGCCTTACGGCGCGCGCGTTTCATGGGTGCGGGCCTCGGGTGAAGCAGCCGATCACCGGTTACGCGACGGACGAAGAAGGCCACTGGGTGGCGCTGCTTGCCTGCGGACATCGCCAGCACGTGCGCCATCAGCCGCCCTTCATCAGCCGGCCCTGGGTGACGGACGAGGCCGGCCGCCAGGCGCGACTGGGCACGCTGCTCGACTGCCCGCGCTGCGACGCGTTCGAGTGGCCGGACCATCTCGTCGAGCGCGCCGGGCCGCGACGCTGAAGCGGTGATATCTTGCGCAACCTTCAACGCAGCAGGTGCCCGCTACATGCAAGGTCGTATCAAATCGTGGATAGATGCCAAGGGTTTCGGTTTCATCGCGCCCGATCAGGGCGGTGAGGATGTGTTCGTTCACGTGAGCGAAATCGCGGGCGGCCGACGCCCGGCCATCGGTGCTCGCGTGACGTTCGACGTCGGGCAGGACCGCAAGGGGCGACGCTGTGCGCAGGCGGTCAGCGTGGCGGGCGCGACGTCGCCGCGCATGCGGATATCACCGGTGCTGGCGGTCATTCCCGCCTTCGTGCTGCTGATGAGCGCGGCCATCACCTACTGGCAGGTGCCGATGGGCTGGTTTCTGCTCTACCTCGCGCTGAGCGGCGTGACCTTCGCGCTGTACGCGATCGACAAGGCGCAGGCCGCGCGCGACGGCCACCGCGTGCCGGAGCCCCGCCTGCATTTGCTCGCCGCGGTCGGCGGCTGGCCCGGTGCCTTGCTGGCGCAGCAGTTCCTGCGCCACAAGACGGCAAAGGCGTCCTTCCTGCGCGGATTCTGGATCACCGTCGTGCTCAACGTCGCGGCCTTCATATTCCTTGCCAGCCCGCTCGGGCGCCCCTTCCTGTCGCAGTTCGCGTAGGCCGCCGCCGTCGCCGCGCGTGAATCCCTGATCAGGCTCAAAGCAGCGGCGGCGCGCGGGTGCATCATGGGTGCGTCGCGTATCGGGAGGGCGCAGCACCGTGTGTCGCATCGTTGTAATCCAGGGCCATCCGGACCCGCGTCCCGGCCTGCTGCGGGCGCTGGCCGACAGCTACGTGGCGGGCGCGCGCGAAGCGGGCCATGCACTGCGCGTGATTGACGTGAGCACGCTCGATTTCCCGGTGCTGCGCGCCAGGGCCGAGTGGGAGGGCGCACCGGCGGCCGACGTGTCCGATGCGCAGCAGGCCATCGCCGACGCGCAGCATGTGGTCATCTTCTTCCCGCTCTGGCTGGGCTCGCTGCCGGCCTTGCTGAAGGCCTTCTTCGAGCAGGTGTTCCGGCCCGGCTTCGCCGTGGCGAAGGCATCGGGCGTCAATCCATGGAAGCAATTGCTCAACGGGCGCTCGGCGCGCATCGTCGTCACGATGGGCACGCCGGCGTTAGTGTTCCGCCTGTTCTTCTTTGCGCATGGCGTGAAATTCATCGAGCGCAACATGCTGAATTTCGTCGGCATCCGGCCGGTGCGCACGACGCTGATCGGCGGCGTCGATGGCATGGGCGACGCGGCGCGGGCACGCTGGCACGCGCGCATGCGCAGCTTCGGCGATCGCGCGCGCTGACCGGCGCCGGACCCGCTACGCGCGGCGCGTCAGGCGGATGCGCCTGAACCAGCCGCCGAACGCGGCGGCTTCATCCGACACGACGTCCAGCGGCAGGCCGGCGACCGCCTGCTCGAACACGACGTCGAGCCGGGTGGCGATGCCGGCGGCAAACGGCGACAGCAGGCGGCGCAGCGGCGCGGCATGGCCCGGTCGCAGGAATTTGTCGAGCAGCAGCACCGGCGCGCCGGGGCGCGCCACGCGCGCGGCTTCGCGCAGGCAGGCGGCGCTGTCCGGTACGACCGCCACGATGAGGTGCAGCACCACGCAATCGAAGCTCGCGTCGGCGAAGGGCAGGCGCATCGCGTTGCCGCGCACCGGCCGGTAGTCGAGCGCGCCGGCGCGCGGGCGGCTGCGCGCGAGCATGGCGCTGTTGAAGTCGATGCCGGTGTAGCGCGGCCCCGGCGGGAGCAGGGGCAGGTCAAGGCCGGTGCCGATGCCGGCGAGCAGGACGTCGCCTGCGTCGGGCGGCAGCGCGGACAGGCTGGCGCGGCGAGCTTCGCGCGTGGCGCGATCCACGACCGCGTCGTAGCAGGGGGCGATGAAGGTGTAGGCGGTGGCGAGTGACACGGCGTGTCGACGCCGGTGCGGCTCAGTGCAGCACGCGCGGCATGGCCAGCGTGAATTCGGGGATGTCTGCGTTGAACTGGGTGCCGTCGTCGGCCACCATCTGGTAGCTGCCGCGCATCGTGCCGACCGGCGTGTTCAGCGCGCAGCCGCTGGTGTATTCGAACTTGTCACCCGGTTTGATCAGCGGCTGCTGGCCGATGACGCCGAGACCGCGCACCTGCTGTTCGGCGTCGGCGGCGTCGCGGATGATCCAGTGGCGGCTGATGAGCTGGGCCGGCACGGTGCCGGTGTTGGTCAGGCTCACGGTATAGGCAAACACGAAGCGCGAGTCTTCAGGATTGGACTGATCCTCGATGTAATGCGTCTGCACGGCAACGGTGATCTCGTATTTTTTCGCTTCGGCCATGGCTTCTATTTAACCGATGTCGACAGGCCGGGCAAGCGTCACGTGCGCCGCGACGCCGTCGCGACGGGCAATGCGTTTGCCGCGCGATGTCCGGATGGCGGGGCCGGAGCCGATACAATCGCGGTTCTGTCCACCGGAGTCCGATCGTGAGCACCCCGCCCGAAAAAGCCGTTCCCGCCGCCGATTACCTGATCGCACCGAGCATCCTGTCCGCCGACTTCGCCTGTCTGGGCGAGGAGGTGCGCAACGTCATCGCCTCCGGCGCCGACTGGATCCACTTCGACGTGATGGACAACCACTACGTGCCCAACCTGACCATCGGCCCGCTGGTGTGCGAGGCGCTGCGGCCGCACACCGAGGCGGTGATCGACGTGCATCTGATGGTGAAGCCGGTCGACCGCATCATTCCCGACTTCGCCAAGGCCGGCGCCAACGTGATCACCTTTCACCCGGAGGCGTCCGAGCACATCGACCGCACGCTGTCGCTGATCCGCGACAACGGCTGCCAGGCCGGCCTCGTGTTCAATCCGGCGACGCCGCTGGACTATCTCGACCACGTGATGGAGCGGCTCGACATCGTGCTGCTGATGTCCGTCAATCCGGGTTTCGGCGGCCAGAGCTTCATCGCGGAAGCACTGAACAAGCTGCGTGCCGCGCGGGCGCGCATCGACGCCTACGCCGAGCGCACCGGCCGGCGCATCCGGCTGGAGATCGACGGTGGCGTCAAGGGCGCGAACATCGCAGAAATCGCCCGCGCGGGCGCCGACACCTTCGTGGCCGGCTCGGCCGTGTTCGGCGCCGCCAGCGACAGCGACCCGCACCGCTACGACAGCGTGATCGCTTCGCTGCGCACCCAGCTGGCGACCGTGAAGGCATGACGGACGTACGCAGCTTCGCGGCGATCAGCTTCGATCTCGACGGCACGCTGCTCGACACCGTGCCCGATCTCGCCGCGGCGGCGCGCGACATGGCGGACGAACTCGGCATCGCGCCGCGCAGCGAGGACGAGGTGCGGGTGTTCGTCGGGCGCGGCATTCCGGATCTGGTGGAACGCTGCCTCGGCGAGCGGGCGCTGGACGCCGCCTTCCTGGCCGGCGCGATCGACGCCTTCAAACGCTGTTACCGGCGCCGCAACGGCGAGTGCTCGCGCCCGTACGACGGTGCCCACGACACGCTCGAAGTCCTGCGCGCGCGCGGCTTCCTGCTCGCCTGCGTCACCAACAAGGCGGCCGACTTCACCGAACCGCTGCTCGTGCAGATGCGCCTGCGTGACTTCTTCGACTGCGTCGTGAGCGGCGACACCGTGGCGCAGAAGAAGCCGCATCCGGCGCCGCTGCTGCACGCCGCGCAGCGGCTGGGCGTGGCGCCTGCGCAGGTGCTGCACGTGGGTGACTCCTACAACGACATCGACTGCGCGCGCGCGGCCGGCATGGCCGTGTTCGGCGTGCCCTGGGGTTACAGCGAAGGGCGCGTGCTGGACGCAAAAGATTGCGATGGGCTACTATCGTCGCTCCCTGAATTGCCCGCCCGGGTCGCACTGTCGACCGCACACTGAATGGACATTCCGAGCCACGAGGAGACACCCGCCCGCCGCCGCGCCGATGCGCCGCTGCACGGGTACCTGTGGCGCGGCGCCTGACAGCGTCACTCCGTCAGGCGTCCGCAAGGTCTTGCGGCGCACGTTCAACATCCGCTCTACGGTCTGTCCATGAATCAAGATCAATTCGACGCGCTCGTGCGCGCCGGCTACAACCGCATTCCCGTATCGCGCCAGGCGCTGGCCGATCTCGACACACCGCTGTCCGCCTATCTCAAGCTGGCTGACGCGCCGTACTCCTATCTGCTCGAATCGGTGCAGGGCGGCGAGCGCTGGGGGCGTTATTCCATCCTCGGCCTGCCGGCGCGCACGCGCCTCGTCGTGCGCCGCAATGCCGTCTCCGTGCTGTGCGACGACGCCGTGACGGAAGAAACCGAATCGGCGGACCCGCTCGGTTTCGTGCAGGACTTCATCGGGCGCTACCGGGTGCCCGACCTGCCGGGCCTGCCGCGCTTCTCGGGCGGTCTTGTCGGCTATTTCGGCTACGACGTGGTGCGCTACGTCGAACGCCGGCTGCAGGCGGGCTGGGACAAACCCGACCCGCTCGGCGTGCCGGACATCCATCTGCTGCTGTCGGACGAGCTGGCGGTGTTCGACAACCTGTCGGGCCGGCTCACCTTCATCGTCTATGCCGACCCGGCGCAGCCGGACGCGCTGGCCAATGCGCAGCTGCGGCTCGACGCGCTGACCGCGCGCCTGGCCGCGCCGCTGGCGGAACCGTTCTCGCCGCGCGGCGAACCGGCGCCGGCGGTGTCCGGTTTCGGGCATGAGGCCTACTGTCGCGCGGTCGAGCGCGCGAAGCAGTACATCTTCGACGGCGACATCATGCAGGTGGTGCCGTCGCAGCGCATGAGCAAGCCGCTGAAGGCGACGCCGATGGCGGTGTATCGCGCGCTGCGTGCGCTGAATCCGTCGCCCTACATGTACTTCTTCAATCTCGGCGACACCCACATCGTCGGCGCCAGCCCGGAAATCCTCGCCCGCCTCGAAGGCGACAAGGTGACGGTGCGGCCGATCGCGGGCACCCGCAAGCGCGGTGCCACGCCGGACGAAGACAGCGCGCTGGCGGCGGAACTGCTGGCCGACGACAAGGAGCGCGCCGAGCACATCATGCTGGTCGACCTCGGGCGCAACGATCTCGGACGCGTCGCCGTCACCGGCACGGTCGAGCTGACCGACCGCATGGTGGTCGAGAAGTACTCGCACGTGATGCACATCGTCAGCAATGTCGAAGGCGTGCTGAAACCGGGGCTCACCGCGATGGACGTGCTGCGCGCGACCTTCCCGGCCGGCACCGTGAGCGGCGCGCCCAAGGTGCGGGCGATGGAAATCATCGACGAGCTGGAGCCGGTCAAGCGCGGCATCTATTCCGGCGCCGTCGGCTATCTCGGCTTCAATGGCGGCATGGACGTCGCGATCGCGCTGCGCACCGCGGTCATCAAGGACGGCCAGCTGCATGCGCAGGCGGGCGGCGGCGTGGTCATGGATTCCACGCCCGAAGGCGAATGGCAGGAAACGCTGAACAAGGCGCGCGCCGTGCTGCGCGCGGCCGAACTGGCGGAAGAAGGGCTGGCGCCGCGCTGACGCGCGGCCCGGCTCATCGCGATCCCGCCGCCTGCCGCGCCAGCCAGGCGGCCAGCGCGTCGTCGCCGCTGAAGTCGTCCACGGAACGCGCCGGCAGGTCCGGCGCGCGCTCGGCCAGCATGCGCGACAGCGCGTTGCAGGGGCCGATTTCCAGCACGGCGTCCGGCGCGTATTCCATGATCGTGTCCATGCAGGCGGCCCAGTCCAGGCGCTGCGCCACCTGATCGGCCAGCGCGCGCACGATGTCGGTCGCGCGGCGCTGTGCGCCACCGCTGATGCCGGCGAGAACGGGCACCGTGACGGTGCCGTCGGCCCAGGGCGCAAGCGCGTCGGCCAACGGTGCGCGTGCCGCGTCGAGCAGGCGCGTATGCGATGGCGTGTGCACCGCCAGGCGCATGCAGCGGCGCGCGCCCAGCGTGGGCAGCCGCGTCTCCAGCGCATCGAGCAGCGCCGCGCGCGCGGCGACGACCCAGTGCGTTTCGCCGTTGCGGATGGCGATGTGCGCGTCCTGTCCGGCCAGCGCCGCTTCAAGCTGCGTCCCGTTCATGCCCTGTACTGCCAGCATGCCGCAGCCGGGCGGTGCGGCCGCGTCCATGAGGTTTGCCCGCCGCGCGGCCAGCGCCAGCCAGTCGTCCGGCGCGAGTCCGCGCGCGACGGCGAAGGCGCTCAGTTCCCCCAGCGAATAGCCGGCCAGCAACTGCGCACGTCCCAGACGCGGCGCGAGTCGATGCCAGCGGGCGGCGTGCAGCGCGCTGATGACGCACTGCGCGGTCAGGTTGTCGGCCAGCGTGCCGGCGGCCGGCAGCACGCGCGCGAGGGCGCCGGCCACGAATGGGTCGCGCTGCACTTCGTGCAGGTGCTTTTCGCTCTGGCCGCCCTGGCCGCTGAAACAGACGACGAGCCTCATGCCGCCGGCTCCGCCGGTGCCATGTCGTGCATCAGCAGCGTGACCGCCAGCAGGTCGGCGGCGCCGCCCGGACTGAGCCGGCGCGCGACGAAGCAGCGGTGTGCGTGCGCGGCATGCTCTTCCCAGTCGGCGGCGAGCACGCCGCCGGCGGCGAGAAAGGTGCGCGCGCAGCCCTGCGCGTAGTCCAGCCCGATGCGTCCGCCGCGCCACAGCAGATTGCTGTCGTCCAGGCGCGCGATCAGCACGAACAGCGCTTGCAGCGCGGCACGGCGCGGCGCGTCGTCGACGCCCGAGGCGAGCACGTCGCGATAGGCCGGCAGCGCGGCGTCGATGACATCCGGAAAGCCAGCGGCGGCCTGTTCGCGCGCGCCGGCGGTGCCGTGCCGGCGCGCGACGACGAGGCCGTGCGAACGGCCATGCACGGTCGCGTCGGCGGGGCGCGACGCGAGAATGTCGCGGCCCCAGGTGTCGGCGACACAGCGGCTCAGTGCGCTGGCGTGAGGTGTTTCGCCGCGCGCGTGCAGCAGGCCGGCGGCGGCGCACAGCAGGCCGAGATTGAAGATGGCGCCGCGATGCGTGTTGACCCCGCCGGTGGCGGCCAGCATGGCGCCTTCGGCGGAAATGCCGAGCGCCTGCAGAACGGGCAGTGGAGGCGCCAGTGCACCGGCGCGCGCGATGTCGCGAAAGTAGCCACGCAGCGCGAACAGGCTGCGGAAGAAGGTGGCCATGTCCATGTCGTCGTGGCTGCCGCTGTCGAACGGACTGACCAGACCGGGTTTCGGATGCAGCGCCACTTCGCGGTACAGGCTGCGTACCGCGACGCGTCCGGTCGCGTCGGCCTGCGTGGCGGTGCGGGCGGGCCGTTCGCGCGGGCAGGCGGTCATGCCGTCGCCCCTGCGGTGTGCGTCAGCAACTGGCTGGCTTCGACCAGTTCGAGCGCGTGGTCCGACTTCGCCAGTACGCGTGTCGGGCCGTGGCCGGACAGCGCCTGCGCCAGTTCGCGCCAGGCGACGGCGCGGCCGTCGGCAAAGCGCATTTCGCCGTCCAGGCGCGGGGCGTCCGCGCTGTGCTGCAGAAGCCCCAGCAGTGCCCGCACATCGGTCTGCGGGGTGCAGTCGAACAGCAGGTCGATGTCGCTGCCGGGGCGCAGGCAGGCTTCGCCGCTCAGGTGCTGCCAGAGCAGCGTGCCGTAGACGCGCGGCGGCGCGCCGAGCGTAGTTGCGCGCCGCGCCAGCCGGTCGAGCGGTGCGCGCTGCGCCAGTCACGATCGGTGCGACCTTGATCACAATCTGATCCAGGTGCGGGATGGCGAAGTTGAACACCCA
>JAHJHI010000035.1 GCA_018824085.1 Gammaproteobacteria bacterium
CAGGACGGGCGGCCCGCCCCAGGGCCACTGAAGCCGGTCAGTCGTCAAACAGTTCGCACTGAGCGAGCGGCTTGCCGGCGATGTCCTTGGGCGAGAGCAGCGGTTCGCCGTCCAGCGGCCAGGCCACGCCCACGTCCGGGTCGTTCCACGCGAGGCTGCGTTCGTGCTCCGGTGCGTAGTAGTCGGTCGTCTTGTACAGGAAGTCCGCGCTGTCGCTCATCACGCAGAAGCCGTGCGCGAAGCCCTGCGGCACCCAGAACTGGCGGTGGTTCTCGCCACTGAGTTCCACGCCGTACCACTGCCCGAACGTGGCCGAGTGGCGGCGCAGGTCGACGGCGACGTCGAACACGCACCCCTGGGTCACCCGAACGAGCTTGCCCTGCGCCTGCGTCACCTGGTAGTGCAGCCCGCGCAGCACGCCGCGCTGGCTGCGTGAGTGGTTGTCCTGCACGAACTGCACGTCCAGCCCCGTCGCTTCGCGAAACGTGCGCGCGTTGTAGCTTTCCATGAAGAAGCCGCGCGCGTCCCCGAACACCTTCGGTTCGAGCAGCAGCAGCCCTTCGATGCCGGTGTCGATGACCTTCATCAGTACACCCGTTCTTCGATGATGCGCAGCAGGTACTGGCCGTAGCCGGTCTTGGCCAGCGGCGCGGCAAGCCGCCTGAGCTGGTCGTCGTCGATCCAGCGCCGGCGCCACGCGATCTCTTCCGGGCAGGAGATCTTCAGTCCCTGGCGCTTCTCCAGCGTCTGGATGAACTGGGCGGCGTCGAGCAGCGAGTCGTGCGTGCCGGTGTCGAGCCAGGCGTGGCCCCGCCCCATGACCTGCACGTCAAGCGCGCCGCGCTCCAGATACACGCGGTTCAGGTCGGTGATCTCCAGTTCGCCGCGCGGCGAGGGCTTGAGCGCGCGCGCGATGCCGGCCACCTGCGCGTCGTAGAAGTACAGCCCGGTCACCGCGTAGCGGCTGCGCGGGTGCGCCGGCTTCTCTTCCAGGCTGATCGCGCGGCCACTGGCGTCGAACTCGACCACGCCGTAGCGCTCGGGGTCGGTCACCGGGTAGGCGAACACGGTGGCGCCGCTCGTGCGTGCGCTGGCCGCTTCGAGGTCGTTGGCGAATTCGTGGCCGTAGAAGAGGTTGTCGCCAAGCACCAGCGCGGACGGCGCATCGCCGATGAAGTCCTCGCCGATGATGAAGGCCTGCGCCAGCCCGTCCGGGCTGGGCTGCACGGCGTATTCGATGTTCAGGCCCCAGGCCGAGCCGTCGCCCAGCAGTTGCTGGAAACGCGGCGTGTCGTGCGGCGTCGAGATGACAAGCACGTCGCGGATGCCGGCCAGCATGAGCGTGGACAGCGGGTAGTAGATCATCGGCTTGTCATAGACCGGCATCAGCTGCTTGGAGACCGCGATGGTGACCGGGTGCAGCCGCGTGCCGGAGCCGCCGGCGAGGATGATGCCTTTGCGTGTCATTCAGTGCTCCTGATTCGGTTCAGAGTATTTCGGCCAGCATGCGGTCGACGCCCTGCTGCCAGTCCGGCAGCGCCAGCCCGAAGGCGGTGCGCAGGCGGCGCGTGTCCAGGCGCGAGTTGAGCGGGCGCGCGGCCGGTGTCGGGTAGCCGCTCGTGGGGATCGGTTCGACGGCGTCCTCCGCCACACGGATGTCGTGCCCGGCGGCGCGTGCGTGTTCGATGACGTGGCGCGCGTAGCCGTGCCAGGAGGTTTCTCCGCCGGCCACGCAGTGGTACAGCCCGCCCAGCGCGGGCTGCGCGCGCAACATGCGCACGGCGTGTGCGGTCACGTCGGCCAGCAGTTCGGCGCCGGTCGGTGCGCCGATCTGGTCACTGATGACGGTGAGCCGGTCGCGCTCCTTGGCGAGGCGCAGCATGGTGCGTGCGAAGTTGCCCCCGCGCGCGGCATAGACCCAGCTGGTGCGCAGGATGAGGTGGGTGGCGCCGGAGGCGGCAATGAGCTGTTCGCCCTCCAGCTTGGTGCGGCCATAGACGCTGAGCGGATTCGTGGCGGCGGACTCGTCGCGCGGCACGGCCCCGCTGCCGTCGAACACGTAGTCGGTGGAGTAATGCACGAGGTGGGCGCCGAGGGCGGCGGCCTCGGCGGCGATGCACGCGGGCGTGGTGGCGTTGATGAGGCGCGCGAGTTCGGGTTCGGCTTCGGCGCGATCGACCGCGGTGTGCGCGGCGGCGTTCACGATGAGGTCGGGGGCGACCTTCTTCACGCTGGCGGCCACCTCCTGCGGGCGCGTGAAGTCGCCGCACAGCTCGCCGGTGCTGTCGAAGTCCAGCGCGACGAGTTCGCCCAGCGGGGCGAGCGCGCGCTGCAGCTCCCAGCCCACCTGCCCGCCCTTGCCCAGCAGCAGGATCTTCATGCCGCGCTGCCGGCGGCCGTGGCGGACGCACCGTACTGGGTGCTCACCCAGTCGCGGTAGCCGCCGCTGAGCACGTTGGCCACCCAGGGCTGGTTGTCCAGATACCAGCGCACGGTCTTGCGGATGCCGGTGTCGAAGGTTTCCGCCGGGCGCCAGCCCAGTTCGCGCTCGATCTTGCGCGCGTCGATGGCGTAGCGCCGGTCGTGACCCGGGCGGTCGGTCACGTAGGTGATGAGCCGGCTGTAGGGGCCGGCGGCGTCCGGCCGGAGTTCGTCGAGCAGCGCGCACACGGTGTGCACGATGTCGATGTTGGGCTTCTCGTTCCAGCCGCCGATGTTGTAGGTCTCGCCCAGGCGCCCGCGCGCGAGCACTTCGCGGATCGCCGCGCAGTGGTCTTTCACGTAGAGCCAGTCGCGCACCTGCTGGCCGTCGCCGTAGATGGGCAGCGCCTTGCCGGCGAGCGCATTGACGATCAGCAGCGGGATGAGCTTCTCGGGGAAGTGGTACGGGCCGTAGTTGTTCGAGCAGTTGGTGGTGACCACCGGCAGCCCGTAGGTGTGGTGCCAGGCGCGCACGAGGTGGTCACTGGACGCCTTGCTGGCGGAGTACGGGCTGTTCGGCTCGAAGGCGCGCGTTTCGACGAAGGGTGGATCAGCGGGCGCGAGCGAGCCATAGACTTCGTCGGTGCTCACGTGGTGGAAGCGGAAGGCGGCACGCTCGTCACCGGTGAGTCCGCCCCAGTAGCCACGCGCGGCTTCGAGCAGCGTGAAGGTGCCGGTGACGTTGGTGCGCATGAATTCGCCCGGGCCGTGGATGGAGCGATCCACGTGCGACTCGGCGGCGAAATGCACGATGGCGCGCGGGCGGTGCCCGGCCAGCAGCCGCTCGACCAGCGCCCGGTCGCAGATGTCGCCCTGCACGAACACGTGGCGCGCATCCCCCGCCAGCGAGGCGAGGTTCTCCCGGTTGCCCGCGTACGTCAGTGCATCAAGATTGACCACCGGCTCGTCATGCAGCGCCAGCCAGTCCAGTACGAAGTTGCTGCCTATGAAGCCGGCTCCGCCGGTCACGAGGAGACCCATCAATGCGATTCCATGTCAATTCAGGTGACGACACATTAGCCGGTGAAGTTGACGCCAGCTAGTGCATGCAGCACAGGCTCTGCCAAAAGCCGCGTGCAGTGGCTCTCCGACCTTGTCACCGAAACGCCACACCCTTGCACGAAACGAAAAATCTTATTGAAGAACTCAAGCCACGAGATCCACGGAAGCATCTGAAAAGCCAGGAAGTATTGTCGAAAGACTATTCGCACCCATATGCCGGGACAGGATATTCGCGTATATGGATCGAAAATCAACGCTATGGGCGAGTGCACGCTCCTCGACGAGTTGCGACGAAGCCAACCCGGGCCATCCAGTCCCCAAATGAACACCGCCACGAACATTTGGGCCGACCGCCAGCCAAGTTGACGCGTTGCCATGGTCAGTGCCACCACTACCATTCTCCGCAGCGGTGCGGCCAAATTCAGTAGTCGTCAAGAGCATGACTCGCGACGCGTCTGCTCCAAGATCCGTGAAAAATGCACTTACCGCCGTCGAAAACTCGCTCAGGAGTTTCGACATCCGTCCGTCTGATATGCCATTGCCCTGTGAGCTGTGAGTATCCCATCCACCGAAATTCAGCGTCACAACCTTGTGACCTGCTCGAGATTTGATCAACGAAGCAGCTTGGCGCATCTGTCGGCCGAAAGTGCCGGACGGATAGACCGCACCGTACGCTGGAGCAATCAACCCTAGCTTCTGCAAGTCAGCCAGTTCATCCAGCAACCGAGCCCCAATACCTTGAAGGCTCGCCGCAGAAGGACTCTTCGTTCGGAGGGGCCATGCGTAACTTTTATTAATCACGTTTACAAGCATCTCTCGATCCGTCGCACTACTTGCCATCTCAAGGGAACCGAGATCGGGGAACGCCGATACGGGCGTGGGCAAGCCCGCGAGACTAAGCGGCACTTGGTCGGACAAGCTCAACGCTGCATTCGATAACGACGTATTCGATTGTTGAAGATAGCGAGCCAACCATCCAGTGCTGTGCGTTGTAGCCGACGCGGTTTCAATAATGTCCTGCCCCATGAAATGAGAGCGCGATGCTCCCGAATAATGCACGGCAGGCAGTACAGAAACCTGACCAGCTTGATACATCTGGTGCAGAGGAGCGAGTGCGGGGTGAAAGCCAAAATACCCGTCGAGATCCAACGCCGAGAGAGCGCCACGGGTTGATGGCGGGGGAATTGCGAGTGTTGGGCGTAATGCGTAGTAACGATCGTCACCATATGGAACAGCGACGTTCAACCCATCCCATCCACCGCGCATAAATATCACAACTAAAACACGATCAGTAGGCGAAGAGAAGGCAAGCTTCCCTCCTCCATTAAAACCAATTGACGCCGCCATGAGCCCCTTCAATAAACTCCGCCTATTCATTCACCCTCCTATTTACTGTTGCTGCCACGGGGTCTTGAAAATCACAACTCATCGTCTCGATTTAAAATCTATCTGAACGTCGACTGTGATTTAAATTTTCAACTCCCTATTGTACGTGGTAATCCGGAAAGCTCGTCAATGCCTTACCCAAGCGTCGCAACCGCAGTTCGGAATCAGGCGCGTCAGGAAAATACCCATAAGTTCCGTTCTCCGTTAGTAGATCGAGCGCCAAGTGATACTGACGACTCGCGAAGGTGGGACCATAGAGACGCTCAAGCATACGACCCACGACGCCTTCAGCGGTCGAAAAGCCCTCTGTAGTCATTGTCTCCACCAACGAAAAACGAGTTTGTGTTGTGGCCGGCGTATAGGAGAGCAACCGGTCGACGAACCGTGAACGCGTCTGCAACATGCTCGTACTCAACCACGTCCTGCCCGTCTCTCCATAGCCTGTTGGGGACGGATTCAAGAACAGCCCCATGCCTTGTCGCTGGATCTCAATGCCCAGATCATCACCGGCATTCTCACCCGCAAGCTGTCGAACAGCTCCGAGCACGAACTCCAAGGGAGTTTTTAGCTTTGATTGACGATTTTTAGGATCGAGAAATTCGGGCGACATGATGATCATACGGACAACTTGTGCCATTTGATCAGCTGCGGCCTGGTGCGCGATAAAACTCTGTGAACAGCGTGTTGTCAGCGAGTCAACCGGTTCATCAGAGACAAATAATGTGATCAACTTTGAACAAATAAACTTAGCGGTCGACGGATGGGCTGAAACAATATCGAGCACTCTTTCTCCGTCTGACTGCCCTCCGCCAGCAGGTATTGAATAACCGAGCACTGTCTTGGCTGCCGTATCGTGCTTGGCCGCCTCAAACTTGAACACGCCACTCGTAATCGACCAGCCAGTAAACGCTCGTGCAACTTCTTCGACATCTCGCTGAGAATAACCGCCTGCTACGCCCATGCTATGCAACTCCATGAGCTCTCTCGCATAGTTTTCGTTAGGATCTGTTTTTACGTTCAAACGGCCATCCAATGTATGCAGCATGGCTGCACTCTTTGCACTTACATCAAGTAATGAACGAAAACTTCCCAGAGCGTGAGCACGAAATGATTCGTTCTCGATGTGCTCAAATTCGCTATTCGAGTGCGCGTAATAGTAGGTATTGAAATGGTTATCCCAGAACCATGTCATTACCTCTAGCAACTGACGGCTACTGTAGATCGCCCGACGCAGAACCGGGGTGGCAATATTGGATCCTGCAGGTAACTCAGCGACATACTGCTCATAGCTATCATTGTTGATTGCTGTCGGATCCATCTGTTGCTGTAATGCGCTATTCACACCATTTCGCGCTGCTGAAAGGTAGGCGTCAGGCGTGACTCCGAAGGAAGTTCGCTGCAGGGCGTGCCATGCTTGTGCATAGTCATCAGAAGGGTTAAGGGTCAGTACTCTCTCAGTCGAGTTACCTGCTCCATCACGCGCAGTAAGAGTCACTGTAAGTGCGCTATCGAACAAAGTTTCTGGAGCCAATACCATCGCCCATCGCCCTGTCATCTGTGCAACTTCAATGTTCCGCGTTATGGGCACTTCAGAACCTCCGCCAGACACGGCGGCCTGCATTGATGTCCCAATCGTGTCATCCGTAATCTGCCCAGATAAGACGAAACCACCGGTCGGAACCGCTGAGCCATTTTTATGAGAAATCTCAACAATATCAGGGGTGGTAACGTCATTAACTAGAATTAGGTCAAGAGTTGAAATTACCTCGTTGTAAGACGTATCGGTCGCCGTGACAACTATTTTAATGGCACCCGGAGCTTCTTCAGAAAAACCGCCCGTTTGGATAGACCATGTGTTTCGAGCGGCGTTGTAGATTGCTTTTTTTTCAATAACTAGTCCCGAAGGAAGCTTGATGTTTGCGCGTACCTCAGACACACCTTGGTCATCCCATGCGTTTCCACGCAGGGTAAGTCCTCCAACAGATATGCGTGCATTACTTCCCGGTTCGGCTATGGACAGTGTTGGAGGAGATTGATCAAGAACGTTCGGGTCATCCTCACGAATCGCGAAGGAGAACGCACCAGGCGCAGTCATGACCGTGCTGAAGTAGTTCTTTCCGTCACCAAAAGGATTGGACGCGAGCAACATATACTGGCGTCCGCTTCCTAATCCTTCGAGATCAAACCGAGCCAGTCCCGCATTATTCGTGTTTGCCTGATTAACCCACACCATGGTTCCGTCCGGCAACCGTTGATAAGCGGCAATCCTCACATTCGCCAGCGGTGCATTACCATTCGCACGGGTCAACGCAACGGGTGACGTCCCCACGCGGAAAGGGAACCATCCGGGTGTCGAGGCAATTTCACTGCTCACCCACATGCCATACGGCTGAGCCTTGAATACATAGCGCCGTCCGGCGCCCAACCCGTCCAGATCCAGCGCAATCGTGCCGTTGGCGTCCGTC
>JAHJHI010000036.1 GCA_018824085.1 Gammaproteobacteria bacterium
CATCGCTTCGCAGCGCCCGGGCGCTGCGCGACGAATTGATGGGCGGACACATCGAGCGGGTCTGGCAGGACAACTACCAGGCCTATGGGGCGCGCAAGGTGTGGCGGCAATTGAAACGCGAAGGCATCGTGCTGGCGCGCTGCACCGTGGAGCGACTCGTGCGTGAGCGTGGTCTGCGTGGCGCCATGCGCGGCAAGACGATTCGCACGACGCGCGCCGACACCGCAGCACCTTGCCCGCTCGACCGGGTCAATCGCCAGTTCATCGCACAGCGCCCCGACCAGCTGTGGGTCTCGGACTTCACCTACGTATCGACATGGCAAGGTTTCGTGTTCGTGGCCTTCGTTACCGACGTCTTTGCCCGACGGATTGTGGGTTGGCGGGTCAGTCGCAGCATGCACACGCAGTTCGTCCTCGATGCCTTGGAACAAGCCCTGTGGGCGCGCAAGCCACAACGCGACGCTCTCATTCATCACTCGGACAGGGGCTCGCAGTACGTGTCCATCAAGTACAGCGAGCGGCTGCTCGAAGCCGGGATCGAACCGTCCGTGGGCAGCGTTGGCGACAGCTACGACAACGCATTGGCCGAGAGCATCAACGCGCTCTTCAAGGCCGAACTGATCTACAGACAGGGGCCGTGGAAGAGCGTCGAGGCGCTCGAGCTGGCGACGCCCAAGTGGGTCTCGTGGTTCAACGAGAAACGATTGCTTGAGCCCATCGGGAATATCCCCCCGGCCGAAGCTGAGGCAAACTACTACCAGTCACAGGGTGAGCAGGCACAAGCGGCCTGACTCAAACAAAACAGCCTCCGCGATACCCGGGGCGATTCAGTAGACCTGTTTCCCGTTCGAATCCTTGCACTTGTACACCTGAGCCATTGCGGGCAGTGCAAGAAATACCAGCAGGCCGATCCAGTTTCTGTTCATGCATGCGCTCCATTCACTCAAGGGCGAGAGTATGGTTGGACGATGCCGCGCATGCGATCGGCCTTTTCGCCGGTTGCCGTCGGTATGGCTTCATGCTCGGTGGCGGTGTCCTCTGCGGGCCCAACTGCGCTATATTCGCGGCGTGCCGCTTTCCAGACATTCCCTGTCGCTTTTCCTGATCTTCGCGCTTCTGGTCACGCTGCTCAGCCCGCATGTCGGCTGGGAGATGGTCCGCAGCGGCAGCGCGCTCGACCATGTGGCGTCGGGCGCGAGCGCCGTGCTGCCGGCCGGCCATCAGCTGGATGACGGCCACGGGCATGAGGAACAGCACGCGCATCATGTCTGTGCCGGGCATCAGCTTTCACATTCACCCGCTCAGTTGGGCTGTTCGCCGAGCGTGCCGCTGATCGAGGCGGACGAGTCGGTGGCGGCCGCTGCGGACATCGCGTTTTCATCGCACATTCCCCCCGGGCTCGATCGACCGCCCACCCGCCACCTCGCCTGATTCCGGCGAGGGGCTCCCCTGTTGATCCACTAAGCATCGACCAGCGCCAGTCGCCGGGTTCCTTTGTTCCGGACCTGGAGAAATTTCATGCGCAAAGCGCTTTTGCACGCGGGCTGCTGCGTCTTCGCCTCACTGGCGCAGGCGCAGCCGCTTGGCATACACAATGAATTCGGCACGGCCGCGGCGCTGTCGCCGGCGTCGGTGTCCGGCGCACATGCCGGCTCGCGGCTGATGCAGCAGGAGGGCCCCGGGCCGCTGACGCTGCAGGCTGCGATCGACCGGGCGCTGTCGGCCAACGCGACGCTGTCGGCCGCGGCGCGCGAGGTGAATGCGCTCGACGGCGCAGTCATGCAGGGCGACCTGCGACCGAATCCCGAGTTGGGGCTGCTGGTCGAGGATGTGCGCAGCCGCTCCCGCAACACCACGCTGCAGATCAGCCAGACGATAGAGCGGGGCGACAAGCGCGCCGCGCGCGTGAGCGTGGCGGAGCGCGGCCGCGCGCTGGCGGGCAGCGATTTCCTCGCGCTGCGTACCGCCCTGAGGGCCGATGTTGCGGCAGCGTTCTTTTCAGTGCTGCTTGCGCAGGAGGGCGTGCTCATCGCGGAGGCGTCGCTTGAGCTGGCGCAGCGCGGCAGCGATGTGGCGACGCGCCGGGTGGCGGCGGGCAAGGTGTCGCCGGTCGAACAGACGCGCGCGAAGCTGGCGCAGGCCGGTGCCAGCGCGGATCTGGCGCTGGCGCGTGGCGAACTGTCGGCGGCGCGCAGCCGGCTGAGCACCTTGTGGGGCAATCCGCAGCCGCGCTTCGAACGCGTGGTGGGCGATCTCGACGAATTGCCGTCGCTGCAGCCCTTGCCGCAACTGCTCGAACGGCTGGAGTCGGCGCCGGCGTTGCAGCGCGCGCAGATCGAGATCGAGCGCCGCCAGGCGCTGGCCGGCGTCGAACGCAGTCGCGCGGTGCAGGACATCACGCTGATGGCGGGCGTCAGACGCAACGAGGAGCTGGGCCTGGACCAGGTGCTGTTCGGCGTGTCCATTCCGTTGCCGGTGTTCGACCGCAATCAGGGGAACGTGCTGGAAGCGGTGCGCCGCACCGAGCAGTCGCGCGATGAGTTCGCCGCGCTGCGCGTGCGCCTGTCGAGCGAGATATCGCTCGCGTACGAGCGCTTCGGCATGTCGCGAGCGCTGGTGCAGGCTTTGCGCGACGACGTGCTGCCGGGCGCGCGCAGCGCCTTCGACGCTGCCAGCAAGGGGTTCGAACTGGGCAAGTTCGGCTTCCTCGACGTGCTGGATGCGCAGCGCACGCTGTTTCAGACCCGGTCCGGATACTTGCGCGCGCTTGCCGACATGCATCGCGCCGCGGCCGACATTGAGCGCCTCGTGGGCAACCCGCGCGAGCAGGAGCAGAAATGACGACATCAAAGAACATGACGGGCGGCCGCTGGCTGCTGATTGGCGCCGCGCTCGCACTGGTGATTGCCGGCGCGGCATTTCTGGCGTCGCGCAGCGCGAACGGCGATGCACGGATCGACGACCGCCACGCGACGCCGATGCTGACGGACGGGCACGGTGATGGTGAATCCGCGCACCGTGACGAGCCCGATGCCGTGCATCTGGATGACGCACAGATCGAGGCTGCGGGCATTCGCGTCGTGCCGGCCGGCCCGGCGACCATCGCGACCGTGCTGCAGCTGCCGGGCGAGATCCGCCTGAACGAAGACCGCACCGCGCACGTCGTGCCACGCATGGCGGGGGTCGTCGAGAAGGTGTCGGCCGACCTCGGCCAGCGGGTGCGCAAGGGGCAGGTGCTGGCCGTCATCGCCAGCACGTCGCTGGCGGAACAGCGCAGCGAGCTGTTTGCCGCGCGTCGCCGCGTGGCACTGGCGAAGACGCTGTTCGAGCGCGAGAAGATGCTGTGGGAGGAGAAAATTTCCGCCGAGCAGGACTATCTGCTGGCGCGCCAGAGTCTGCGCGAAGAGGAAATCGCACTCGCCGTGGCGCAGCAGAAGCTGATGGCGATCGGCGCCAGCGTCGGCACGACGGCGACGCTGAACCGCTACGAACTGCGCGCGCCGTTCGACGGCGTGGTGGTGGAAAAGCACCTGACGCTGGGCGAGGCGATCCGCGACGACAGCCAGGTGTTCACGCTGTCCGACCTGTCGACGGTGTGGGCGGAAACCAGCGTGCCGGCGCGTGATCTGGCGCAGGTGCGCGTGGGCAGCGAAGTGACGGTCAGCGCGAGCGCCTTTGATTCGCGCGCGCACGGCACGGTGACCCACGTCGGTGCGTTGCTTGGCGAGCAGACGCGCTCGGCGCTGGCGCGCGTGGTGCTGAAGAACCCGGACGAAATCTGGCGGCCCGGCCTGTTCGTGTCGGTCGCGCTGACGGCCGGCACGTCGAGCGTGCCGGTCGCCGTGGCGGTGGATGCGATCCAGACGGTCGAGGGCCGCACGGTGGTGTTCGTGCGCACCGCGGATGGCTTCGCGGCGCGCACCGTGCGCAGCGGCCGGAGCGACGGCGCGCTCGTGGAAATCACCGAGGGCCTGCGGGCCGGCGAAGCGTATGCCGTCGGCAACAGCTTCATCCTGAAAGCGGAGCTCGGCAAGGAATCCGCCGCGCATTCGCACTGAACGGAGGCGACACATGTTCGAACGTCTCATCCGTTTCAGCATCGACCAGCGCTGGCTGGTCATGCTCGGCGTGCTCGTCATGGCACTGCTCGGTGTGTTCAGCTTCCAGAAGCTGGCGATCGACGCGGTACCCGACATCACCAATGTGCAGGTGCAGATCAATACCGAAGCCGCCGGCTACTCGCCGCTGGAAACCGAACAGCGCGTGACCTTCCCGATCGAGACGGCGATGGCCGGCCTGCCCGGTCTGGAGCAGACGCGCTCGCTGTCGCGCTACGGCCTGTCGCAGGTGACGGTGATCTTCCGCGACGGCACCGACATCTACTTCGCGCGCCAGCTGGTCAACGAGCGCATGCAGGCCGCGCGCGACACGCTGCCGCCGGGCGTCACACCGGGACTGGGCCCGATTTCCACCGGACTGGGAGAGATCTACCTGTGGACGGTGGAGGCGGACGACGGCGCGCGCAAGGCCGACGGCAGCGAGTGGACGCCGGCCGACCTGCGCGAGATCCAGGACTGGATCATCAAGCCGCAGTTGCGCAACGTGCCGGGCGTGACCGAGATCAATTCCATCGGCGGCCACACCAAGGCGTATGAAGTGGCGCCGGACCCGGAGCGGCTGCGCGCCTACGGCGTGTCGCTCGGGGATCTGGTGACCGCGTTGGAGCGCAACAACGCGAACGTCGGTGCCGGCTATATCGAGCGGCGCGGCGAGCAGTACCTCATCCGCGTGCCGGGCCAGCTTGCGTCGCCGGGCGAGATCGGTCAGGTCGTCCTCCGCAGCGCGGACGGCGTGCCGGTGCGCATCCGCGACGTGGCGCAGGTGCGCGCCGGTCACGAGTTGCGCAGTGGCGCGGCCACCGACAACGGGCGGGAAGTCGTGCTCGGCACGGTGTTCATGCTGATCGGCGAGAACAGCCGGACGGTGGCGCGCGCCGTCGACCGGCGCATGCAGGACATCAACCGCAGCCTGCCGCAGGGCGTGCGCGCCATCACCGTCTATGACCGCACCGTGCTGGTCGACAAGGCGATCGCGACGGTGAAGAAGAACCTGCTCGAAGGCGCGCTGCTGGTTGTCGTCGTGCTGTTCGCATTCCTCGGCAATTTCCGCGCCGCGCTGCTGACGGCGATGGTGATCCCGCTGTCCATGCTGTTTACGTTCAGCGGCATGGTGAGCCAGAAGGTGAGCGCCAACCTCATGAGCCTGGGCGCGCTCGACTTCGGCATCATCGTCGACGGCGCCGTCGTCATCGTCGAGAGCTGCGTGCGCCGCCTTGCGCTGGCGCGCGAGCATTCCGGACGCGCGCTGACGCGCGCCGAGCGTTTCGCCGAAGTGTTCGCGGCGGCGCGCGAGGCACGTCGTCCGCTGCTGTTCGGCCAGCTCATCATCATGGTCGTGTATCTGCCCGTCTTCGCGCTCACCGGGGTGGAAGGCCGGATGTTCCATCCGATGGCCTTCACCGTCGTCACGGCGCTGCTCGGCGCGATGCTGCTGTCGGTCACCTTCGTGCCGGCGGCGGTGGCACTGTTCATCGGCGACCGGGTCGAGGAGCGGGAGAACCGTCTGATGCGCGCTGCCCGCGCGGTGTACGAACCACTGCTTGAGCGTGCGCTGCAGCGCTCGACGCGGGTGTTCGCGCTGGCCGCGCTCGTGGTCGCGGGATCGGCCGTGCTGGCCACCCGGCTCGGCAGCGAATTCGTGCCCAGCCTGAACGAGGGCGACTTCGCGATCCAGGCGCTGCGCATTCCCGGCACCAGCCTGTCGCAGTCGCTGCTGCAGCAGCAGCAGCTCGAACGAACGCTGAAGGCGAAGTTTCCGGAGATCGAGCGCGTGTTCGCGCGCACCGGAACGGCGGAGGTCGCGTCCGACCCGATGCCGCCGAGCATCTCCGACGCCTACGTGATGCTCAGGCCGGAGGCCGACTGGCCGCAGCCCCGACGCAGCCGTGACGAACTGCTGCAGGCGGTCAAGACGGAAGTCGAACGTCTGCCGGGCAGCCGCTACGAATTCTCGCAGCCGATCCAGCTGCGCTTCAACGAGCTGATTTCCGGCGTGCGCAGCGACGTCGCGGTGAAGGTGTTCGGCGACGACATGGACACGCTTGATGACGCGGCCGAGCGCATCCGCCGGGTGCTCGCGGCGATGGACGGCGCCTCCGGCGTCATGGTGGAGCAGACCACCGGACTGCCGGTGCTCACCGTGCGCATCGACCGCGAGAGCACCGCGCGCTACGGCATCAATGTCGGCGACGTGCAGGACACCGTGTCCATCGCGATGGCGGGGCGCGAAGCCGGTGCCGTGTTCGAGGGCGACCGCAGCTTCAGCATTGTCGTGCGCCTGCCGGACGCGCTGCGCGGCGATGTCGACGCACTGCGCCGGCTGCCGATCGCACTGCCGCCGGGCGGCGACGCGGCGCGCCAGCGCTTCGTTCCGCTGTCGGAGCTGGCGTCGCTGGAGATCGCGCCGGGCCCCAATCAGGTCAGCCGCGAGGACGGCAAGCGGCGTGTCGTCGTCACGGCGAACGTGGTCGGACGCGATCTGGGCTCCTTCGTTGCGGAGGCGCAGCAGCGCGTGGCGCGCGACGTGGCGCTGCCGCCCGGCTACTGGACCGGATGGGGCGGACAGTTCGAGAACCTGCAGTCGGCGGCGCAGCGCCTGCAGTTCGTCGTGCCGGCCGCGTTGCTGCTGGTGGGCGTGCTGCTGTTCGCGATGTTCGGCAACGTGCGCGACGGCCTGCTGGTGTTCACCGGCATCCCGTTCGCGCTCACCGGCGGCGTGCTGGCGCTGTGGCTGCGCGACATCCCGCTGTCCATCTCGGCGGCCGTCGGCTTCATCGCGCTGTCCGGCGTGGCGGTGCTGAACGGGCTGGTGATGATCGCCAGCATGCGCGCCTTGCTGGACGAGAACCGGCCGTTGCCGGACGCCGTGCGGGAAGGCGCATTGAGCCGGCTGCGGCCGGTGCTGATGACGGCGCTGGTCGCGTCGCTCGGCTTCGTGCCGATGGCGATCGCGACCGGTACCGGCGCCGAGGTGCAGCGGCCGCTGGCGACCGTGGTCATCGGCGGCATCCTGTCGTCGACCGTGCTGACACTGCTCGTGCTGCCACTGCTGTACCGGCGCTTCGGGCGCGGCACGGCGACGCGCGCCGGCGCCTGACGAAAAAATGGCCGGCAATGCCGGCCATTTCCGCTACGCATGTGACGACGGAGGCCGGACGGCCTCCGTCGTCACAGCAACATCACTCTTCGCCGATCTGCCAGTGCTCGACCGAGTGCGACACGATTTCGCCGGATTCGGTATCGACTTCCACCTTGGTTTCGCTGCCGTCGGTGCGCTTGATGTCGAATTCGTAGGAGCCCTTGCCGTCGGGCTCGATCTCGTACTCGACCTCGACGATCTCGCCCGGGTACTTCTTCAGCGCGATTTCGCGGGCGGCGGCTTCGCTGACCTTGGCGCTCGAGAACTTCGCGTGATCCTTCGTCACTTCTTCCTCGATCTCGATCACCTTGCCGGTCTTGCCGCTGCATTCGACGTCCCAGGCCTTGCCGTCCGGGGTTTCGATGTCGAACTCATAGACATAGCCTTCGCCGTCTTCCTTCTTCAGTTCGATCTTGATGACCTTGCCGTCCTTGGCCTTCAAGGCCGAGGCCATGCACTTTTCGACGCCGGCAGTCGTCTTCGGCAGGGCGCCGGCGTGTGCTGTCAGCGTGAAGCCGGCGGACGCGAGCATCGAGGCGAGCAGGATTGCATTTTTCATGGGAGTTCTCCGTTGGGTAGATGACAGGCTGTAATCGGAAAGCGACATGACGCGTCGCAGCAATTTCAGTCTACCCAAGCCCGGGAGAATTTCCCGATCCACATCAATAACGGGATATTTTCCCGAGTGAAACGGGAAAATATCCCTGTCCGGCGCGGCGGTCGGCCGGATGCCGGACGTGTTGCGCTGCGACGATCAACGATGGCCGCGGCCCTGGTCGTCGTGCCGCCCGCCGTGCTTGCCGTGATCGTCGCGGTGGTCCTTCCGGTCGGCGCGACGGTTGTCGCGGTGCTCGTGGCGGTGGTCGTGACGTTCTTCGCGGTAGTGCGTCCGCTGCTGGTAGCGCGGTACGTAGACCGAGTTGTACCAGCTGTCCTGTACGAAATAGACCGGGCGGCCGCAGGCTTCGTAGCGGCCACAGTAGCGACGCCAGTTCTTCGCGTGGCCCGGCGGCACGTGCATGTAGACCGGGGCGAGCGCACGGCCCGGCACGACGCGTGCCGGCTGCCGGTAGATGACGCGCGGCTGCGGATAGCCGCCGATGTCGATGTGACCGTAGAAGCCGGGCTGGCCGATGGTGACCGACACGCCGACGTCGGCCAGTGCGGGGAGGGTGGCGAGTGCGAGTGCTGCCGTTGCGATCAGCTTTTTCATGTTCGTCTGCTCCGTGATGGGTACCGTCAACAACGTCCCTGGCGCCGGGCTGACCACAGCCGCATGTAATGACATGCATCAAATCATTTCAGCCGCGGGCGTCGGGCACGGGCGCTTGTGTCGCGTACGGCGGCGCAGGCGCCCACGGCCCGCAGTGTGGCGCGTGAGCGGACGGAGCCCTGTAGGCGTGGACGAAGCGCCGCGCCGGACGGGGCCGTCAGCGTGCGCGCGCGTTGCGGAAGCGCTGCAGCTCGCGCGCGGTGTGCGACACGTCCGCGTACCGCAGCAGCGCGTCCGGCGCGCCCTGTGCGACGACCTCGCCGCCTCCGTCGCCGCCTTCGGGGCCGAGGTCGATGATCCAGTCCGCTTCGGCCATGAGGTCGAGGTCGTGCTCGATGACGACGACGCTGTGGCCGGCATCCACCAGGCGGTGCAGCACGGCGATCAGCTTTGCGATGTCGGCCATGTGCAGGCCGGTGGTCGGCTCGTCCAGCACGTAGAGCGTGTGCGGATTGCCGCGCCCGCGCCGCGCATTGCCCGGCTCGTCGGCAGGGTCGTCGCCGGCCGGAGACTTGGCGAGTTCGGTCACCAGCTTCATGCGCTGCGCTTCACCGCCGGACAGCGTCGGGCTGTGCTGGCCCAGCGTCAGGTAACCCAGCCCCACCTCCTGCATCAGCTTGAGCGTGGCGGCGAGCTTGCGGTGCGCGGCGAAGAATTCGGCCGCCTCGTCCACGCTCATCGCCAGCACGTCGGCAATGCTCCTGCCGCGCCACATGACGGCACGCGTTTCGTTGTTGAAGCGCGCGCCGCCGCAGGCTTCGCACGGCACCCGCACATCCGGCAGGAATGACATTTCAATCTGGCGCTGCCCCTGGCCTTCGCACAGCGGGCAACGGCCGGGGCCGGTGTTGAAGGAGAAGCGCGCGGCGGTGAAGCCGCGTTCGCGCGCGTCCTGCGTGTCCGCGTACAGCTTGCGGATGGCGTCCCAGAAGCCGATGTAGGTGGCCGGGCAGGAGCGCGGCGTCTTGCCGATCGGCGTCTGGTCGACTTCCAGCACCCGCCCCAGCGCGCCCCAGCCGTCGACGCCGCGGCAGCCGGTGGGCGCGCTGTCGAGCCCTGCGAGTCGGGCGGCGACGTTGTCGCGCAGCACGTCGCGCGCGAGCGACGATTTGCCGGAGCCGGACACGCCTGTCATGACGACCAGACGACCCAGCGGCACGCGCACGTCCATGCCTTTCAGATTGTGCAGCCGCGCTTCGCGCACGAGGAGGGCCGGCGTGTCGTCGGCAACCGGCCGGCGCGGCGCGAAGCTGTGCGCCAGCGGACGCGCGAGGTAGCGCCCGGTGATGGACGCCGGCTGCTTCGCCAGTCCGGACGAGTGGCCCTGCGCGATCACTTCGCCGCCGAGCCGCCCGGCGCCGGGGCCGAGGTCGATGACGTGGTCGGCGCGCAATATCGTGTCTTCGTCGTGTTCCACCACCAGCAGCGTGTTGCCCTTGTCGCGCAGCTTCACCAGCGTGTCGAGCAGCACCTGGTTGTCGCGCGGGTGCAGGCCGATGGTGGGTTCGTCCAGCACATAGCACACGCCGCGCAGGTTGGAGCCGAGCTGCGCGGCCAGCCGGATGCGCTGCGCCTCGCCGCCGGACAGCGTGGGCGCGGCGCGGTCCAGCGACAGGTAGCCGAGGCCCACTTCGGCGAGGAAGCGCAGCCGGCTGTTCAGCTCGCCGACGATGTCGCGCGCGATGTCGGCTTCGCGCCCGGTCAGCGTCCAGCCGGCGATCGACCGCGCCAGTGTCGATACCGGTTGCGCCGTCAGTTGCGCGATCGATTCGCCGAACAGCGTCACGTGGCGCGCGACCGGATTCAGCCGTTCGCCGTTGCAGGCGGGGCAGGCCTGCGCTTCGTCCTGCGCCGTGTCGGCCCACGCGGCTTCTTCGCCGCTCTGTTCTTCGTCGAAGCCGTCCAGCTTCAGTCCGGTGCCCATGCATTTGGCGCACCAGCCGTGCTTCGAGTTGAAGGAGAACAGGCGCGGGTCGAGTTCGGCAAAGCCGGTGCCGCAGCTCGGGCAGGCGCGCTGCGTGGAATACACCTCCACCGTCGCCGCGGCGGCGTTCGCGTCGCCGCGAAGGCCGTCGAGCGGCGCCATCAGGTGCAGCACGCCCTTGCCGTGTTCGAGCGACTGGCGCACCGCGTCGCGCAGGCCCGCTTCGTCGCGCTCGCTGACGACGAGGTCGCGGATCGGCAGCTCTATCGTGTGTTCCTTGAAGCGGTCCAGACGCGGCCAGGGCGAGGTCGGCAGGAATTCGCCGTCGACGCGCAGATGCGTGTGGCCGTGCGACTTCGCCCAGCGCGCGAGTTCGGTGTAGTAGCCCTTGCGGTTGATCACCAGCGGCGCCATCAGCCCGATGTGCTGGCCGCGCCGCTCGCGCAGGATGCGCGCCACCATCGCGTCCTCGGATTGCGGCGCGATCGCGCAGCCGCAATCGGGGCAGTGCTGCACGCCCAGCTTCACGTACATCAGGCGCAGGAAGTGATAGATCTCGGTCTGCGTGGCGACCGTGCTCTTGCGTCCGCCGCGGCTGGTGCGCTGCGCGATCGCCACGGCCGGCGGAATGCCGAACACGCCGTCGACGTCCGGTTTGCTCTCCGGCTGCACGAACTGGCGCGCATAGGCGTTCAGCGATTCCAGGTAGCGGCGCTGGCCTTCGCCGAACACGATGTCGAACGCCAGCGTGGACTTGCCGGAGCCGGACACGCCGGTCACCACGGTGAAGCGCTCGCGCGGAATGTCGACCTCGATGTTCTTCAGATTGTGCTCGCGCGCGCGATGCACGACGATGGAATGCGCGGCGCGCGTGCGCAGTGCGCTGTGCGTGGCATCCAGCGTTTCGTCGGGCGCTGCCTCGCTGACGGCCTGCGTGAAGGTTTCCGTGAGGCGCCAGGCGCCGAGCGCCTGGCCGGTGTGCGACGCGGCGCAGCCGGTGATCTGCGCCGGCGTGCCCTCGAACACCCGTTCACCGCCGTGCTCGCCCGCTTCGGGGCCGAGGTCGATCAGCCAGTCGGCGGCGGCGATCACGTCAAGATTGTGTTCGATCACCAACACGCTGTGGCCGGCGTCGAGCAGCCGGGCGAAGGCGCCGAGCAGGCGCGCGATGTCGTCGAAGTGCAGGCCGGTGGTCGGTTCGTCGAGCAGGAAGAGCTTGTTGCCCTGCGCCTTGCCGCGTTTCGCGCTGGCCGCTTCGGCGAGGAAGCCGGCCAGCTTGAGCCGCTGCGCCTCGCCGCCGGACAGCGTCGGCACCGGCTGGCCCAGCGTCACGTAGTCGAGGCCGACATCGACCAGCGCCTGCAGGCCGGCGACGGCGTTGTCGGCATGGCGCTTGAGCGCGCGCTCAAGCGCCGCGAGTCCGGTGAGCCAGTCGAGCGCGTCGCGCACCGTCATCGCCAGCACGTCCGAAATGCTGCGTCCGTCGAGTTTGATGTCGCGCACTTCGGCGCGGTAGCGCGTGGCGTCGCAGTCCGGACAGCTCAGGTATACGTCGGACAGGAACTGCATTTCGACGTGTTCGAAACCGGTGCCGCCGCAGGTCGGGCAGCGGCCCTTGCCGGCATTGAACGAGAAGGTGCCGGCGGTGTAGCCGCGTTGCTTTGCCTCCGCCTGCAGCGCGAACAGTTCGCGCACCGGGTCGAACGCGCCGACGTGGGTGACCGGATTGGAGCGTGCACTCTTGCCGATCGGCGACTGGTCGACCATGACGACGTCGGCGATGTGCGAGAGGCCTTCCAGCGCGTCGAGTGCGTCGTGCGCACCGGCCGATTCGACCGGCCGCCCGAAGTGCTTGAGCAGCGCCGGATGCAGCACGTCCTGGATCAGCGTCGATTTGCCGGAACCGGACACGCCGGTGACGGCGACCAGCCGGCCGAGCGGAATGGCGACGTCGATGTGCTTGAGGTTGTGCGCGTGCGCGCCGCGCAGCGTCAGGCGCGGCGTGTTCGCATCCACCGCGCGACGCGTGCCGAGCGCGGCGTCGACGCGCATGCGCCCGGCGAGGTAGTCGGCGGTCAGCGTGCGGGCGCCGGCCATCGCATCCGGGGCGCCGTCGAACACGATTTCGCCGCCGCGCGAACCGGCGCCGGGGCCGATGTCGAGCAGGCGGTCGGCGTGGCGCATGATCTGCGGATCATGCTCGACGACGACCAGCGTGTTGCCGGCGTCCTTCAGGCGCTGCATCACGCGGATGACGCGTTCCATGTCGCGCGGATGCAGGCCGATCGACGGTTCGTCGAGCACGAACAGCGTATTCACCAGCGACGTGCCGAGCGCCGTGGTCAGGTTGATGCGCTGCACCTCGCCGCCGGACAGCGTGCGCGACTGCCGGTCCAGGTTCAGGTAGCCGAGGCCGACCGTGCAGAGGTAGCCGAGCCGGGTGCGGATTTCCGCCATCAGTTCGCCGGTCGCGCCGTCCAGCGGCGGCGGCAGTTCCAGCGTGTCCATCATCGCGCGCAGCTTCGCCACCGGCCACTGCATGAGGTCGTGGATGGACTGCCCCTCGATCTTCCACAGCGAGGCGTCCGGCTTGAGCCGGCTGCCGCCGCAGGCCGCGCACGGCGTGTAGGCCCGGTAGCGCGACAGCAGCACGCGGATGTGCATCTTGTAGGCCTTGGTTTCCAGCCACTCGAAGAAGTGGCGCACGCCGTACCAGGTGCCCGGCCATGACTTGCGCCAGTCCTTCCACTTCGCGTCGCCCTCCAGCACCCACTGGCGGTGTTCGGCCGACAGTTCGCAGAACGGCACGTCGAGCGGCACGCCGTGTTTCGGCGCCAGCTTTTCGAGGTCGGTCTGGCACTCGTGGTAGGACTCGGTCTGCCAGGGCTTGATCGCGCCGCCGGCCAGCGTCTTGCGCTCGTCCGGCACGACGAGGCCGAAGTCGATGCCGATGACGCGACCGAAGCCGCGGCAGGTTTCGCAGGCGCCGAGCGGCGAATTGAAAGAGAAATGCGCCGGTAGCGCCGGGCTGTAGTCGAGATCGCATGCCGCGCAGTGCAGGCGATCCGAGAACGGCCAGTGTCCGGTCGTGTTGCCGTCGGCGTCGAGCACCTGCACGTCCATGCGGCCGTGGCCCAGGCGCAGCGCGGCCTCCACCGCCTCGGCCACGCGCGAAGCTTCGGCGCCCGCCGCGCGGAAGCGGTCCTGCACCACGTGCAGCGTGCTGCCGTCGCGCGCATGGATGCGCGTATAGCCCTGGCGCTCGAGCCAGCCCTGGATTTCCGCGTCGCTGAAGTTCTCCGGCACGCCGACCGGCGCGGTCAGCGACAGGCGCGGGTCGCCGGCCTGAGCGGCGCGCGCGACGATCTGCGCCGCGATGCTGTCGGTGCTGTCCTTGTGCACCACCTTGCCGCAGCCGCGGCAGTGCAGCACGGCGACGCGCGCGAACAGCAGCTTCAGGTGGTCGTTCAGCTCGGTCATCGTGCCGACCGTCGAGCGCGACGTGCGCACCTGATTGGTCTGGTCGATCGCGATGGCCGGCGGCACTCCGGCGATGCTGTCGACCTGCGGCGCGTCCATGCGGTCGAGGAACTGGCGCGCGTACGGCGAGAACGTTTCGACGTAGCGGCGCTGGCCTTCGGCGTACAGCGTGTCGAATACCAGCGAGGACTTGCCGGAGCCGGACACGCCGGTCACCACGGTGAGCTTGCCGAGCGGGAAGTCGACGTCGATGTTCTTCAGATTGTTCTGCCGCACGCCACGCAGGCGGATGGCGTCATGCGGCGAGGCGCCGGCGGGGCGATGGCGTTTGCTGGACACGGGAATCCTGGGTGCTTGCGGAGGGAGGGCGACGCGGTCGGATCAGCCCGGAAGGTTACCAGCGGGCAGCTGTCGCGGGTGCCGTGTCGCATCGGTGCGATGTGCGTCGGACAGGCGTGCCCGCGCCTGGTTTCATCCGGCGTGCGGTGTCTGTACCGGTACAGAATGTTATGGTCGCGAAAACGGCCTGGAGAGGAAGCATGCGGATATCGATGAACGCGCAGATTCTGCTCGGCGCGCTGGCGGGAGTGCTGCTCGGCCTCGGCCTCGGCGCGCTGGAACCGGACGCGAGCGCGCGCCTGCAGGGCCTTTACGTGGCGGGGCTGATCGGCAGCCTGTTCATTGCGCTGCTGAAGATGGTGCTGGTGCCGCTGGTGTTCTCATCCATCGTGGTCGGCATCGCGCGGCTGCGGGCGCAGCAGAACATCCGCGGCGTGTGGGTGACGACACTCTCCTTCTACATCGGCACGCTGGTGCTCGCCGTCGTGCTCGGCGTGACCGCGTCCAATGTGTTCCGGCCCGGCGCCGGACTGCAGATCGACATGTTCGCCGACGCGATGGCCGCGTTCGAGGCAAAGCGCCTGCCCTTTCCCGAATTCCTCATGCAGTTCGTCACCGGCCTGTTCCAGAACCCGTTCGCGTCGCTGGCGCAGGGCAGCATCGTGCCGCTGGTCGTGTTCGCGCTCATCCTCGGTGTCGCGCTGGTGCACGGCGGCGAGCGCTACGCGGCCATCAACCGGTTGATGGAGGAAATGCAGGACCTGTCGCTGCTGGTCGTGAACTTCATCATGCGGCTCGCGCCCTACGGCGTCGCGGCGCTGCTGGCGCGCCTCATCGCGACGCAGGATGTCGAGCTGCTGTCGACGATGGCGCGCTTCGTCGCCGTGGTGCTCGGCACCACGCTGTTCCACGGCATGGTCGTGCTGCCCGGCCTGCTCTATCTGTTCACCCGCGTGACGCCGCTGGCGCTGTGGCGCGGCGCGCGCGAATCGCTCATCACCGCGCTCGCCACCAGTTCCAGCGCGGCGACGATGCCGATCACGCTGCGCGTGGTGGAGCGCAACTTCGGTGTGCGCCCGGCCACCGCCGGTTTCGTGGTGCCGGTGGGCACGACGATGAACATGGACGGCACCGCGCTGTACGAGGCGGCCGCCGCGCTGTTCGTCGCCAATCTGGTGGGCATCGATCTGTCGATCGGGCAGCAGGTGATCGTGTGCGCGATGTCCATGCTGGCGGCGGTCGGCGCGCCGGGCATTCCGAGCGCCGGCATGGTGACGATGGCCATGGTGCTGCAGTCGGTCGGGCTGCCGGTCGAGGCGATCGCCATCCTGCTGCCGATCGACCGCCTGCTTGATGCGGTGCGCACGGTGGTCAATGTGGAAGGCGACATCATCGGCAGCGTCGTCGTCGAAAAACTCAATCCGCCGCAGCCGGTTGCCGCGCCCGTTCAGGCGAATCCTGATGCGCTCGCGCGCAGCGTCGGCTAGGAGGCTGCGCGGCAGAAGCGCAATAAGGTGGCGAAGGCTTGGTAAATTGTGGGCATGGCCGCAAGTTACCTCCCCTATGAACCGCAGCAGCAGCG
>JAHJHI010000037.1 GCA_018824085.1 Gammaproteobacteria bacterium
TACAGCCTGTACGGCTGGATCAAGCGCTATTCGGTGAGCCCGGCTCAGCGGGTACAACAGGACGGTCAGGCCGATGAGATTCGGCGCCTGAAGGCGGAGTTGCGCCGGGTGAGCGAGGAGCGCGACATCCTAAAAAAGGCCGCCGCGTACTTTGCCAAGCAGTCCGGGTGAAGTACGCTTTCATCAAGGCCCACGAGATGGAATATCGCGTACGGCGCATGTGTTCGGTGATGCGCGTGCATCCGAGTGGCTATTACGCTTGGCGCACACAGCCTGCGTCGGCCCGCGCCCGAGAGGATGCCCGGCTGGGAGCGCTCATACGCACCAGTTGGGAAGAGAGTGGATGCGTCTATGGGTATCGCAAGATCAACAACGATCTGCGTGACCTGGGTGAGCGCTGCGGCAAGCATCGCGTGGCGCGTCTGATGCGCCTGGCAAAGATGAAGTCACAGACAGGGTATGCGCGCAGGCCGCACTTTCGATCCGGCAAGCCGGCAGTGGTGGCGCCGAACCATCTGCAACGCCAGTTCGCTGTCAGCGCACCGAACAAGGCTTGGGTTACCGACATCACGTACATCCGCACGCATGAGGGTTGGCTGTATCTGGCAGCAGTGCTTGATCTGTTCTCGCGACAGGTGGTGGGCTGGTCAATGGGCGAGCGCATGACGCGGGATCTGGCCATCAACGCCTTGCTGATGGCTGTGTGGCGCCGCAAGCCGACGGAGGAGGTGATGGTGCATTCCGATCAGGGCAGCCAGTTCAGCAGCCACGACTGGCAGGATTTCCTGAAGGCACACCATCTGAAACCGAGCATGAGCCGGCGCGGCAACTGTCACGACAATGCGGTGGCAGAGAGCTTCTTCCAACTGCTGAAGCGCGAGCGGATCAAGCGCAAGATCTATCCGACGCGGGCTGATGCGCGGGCCGACGTATTCGACTACATCGAGATGTTCTACAACGTGAAGCGTCGGCATGGTTCCAGCAACGCGCTCTCGCCGGTAGAGTTTGAAAAGCAATACTTTCAGAGGCTCGGGAACGTCTAGAAAACCCGGGGCGATTCACCCGGTGCGGATATCTGTCGATGGAAACAGGCTACGGAGTGCCTATCTGGCATTCAGGTGCGGGTCCTGTCTCGTTGCCGATCCCGTCACCGCCGCAACGTCGATCCCGCGGACCAACCGTGTCGCCAGCTGTTTGTTCTTCAGCTGATCCAGCCACCAATCCAGTGCGCGTCCCTGGTAGTCGCCGCGCCAGGCCACGAAGAGCTGATTGGGCTCGCGCGGGTCCGCCATCTCTTTCTCGACCAGATCGCCCCGCTGCAGAAATCCAGCCACCCGCTCGCGCGGTAGCCAGCCGACACCCAGCCCCTGGCGCTGGGCTTCGATCTTGGCGCGCATGCTGGGCACTGCCAGCGTGGCTTGGCCACCTTGCACGCCATAGCCGCGCACATCCAGCCTGCGCGAGGTGTCGGCAACGACGACCGAGCGATGCTGGCTGACGGCAGTCCTGTCCAGGGGGGCCTTCACCTTGGCCAGCGGGTGGCGCGGTGCCACCGCGAAGACCCAATCCATCGCCCCCAGTTCGAACCAGCGCAGCCCGGGAATCACCGGCGGTTCGTTGGTGGCGCCCACCACCAGATCTGCGCGGCCTTCGCGAAGTGCATCCCAGGTTCCGGTCAGCACTTCATGGGTGATCCGCAGGGTGACGCCGGACTTCAGGGCGTCGAAGGCCTGTATGACTGGCACCAGGGTCTCGAACTCGAGAACCTCGTCGGTCACGATCCACAAACGGTCTTCCCAGCCGCCGGCCACCTGCTTGACGCGCTGCGTCAGCCGCGAAACGTCCAGCATGAGCCGCGCGGCTTCCTGGGCCAATAGCTGGCCAGCCGGCGTGAGCTGAAGCCGGTAGCGGCGGCGGTCGAACAGCAAGGCGTCAAACCGGTCTTCCAACTGTCTCGCGGCGTGCGACACCGTGGACGGCGCCTTGCCCAATCGGGCGGCTGCCCGCGACAGACTGCCGGTGTCCCGGATGGCTTCCAGCAGGGACAGTTCGTCGACAGACAACATGTTCGATTGCCTCGCACGAGTTCATCGTGAATATGGTACGGAAATCTGCTGCTGGCGCGCCACCATCCGATCACAGCAATTCGCTGGTATCGAAGGAGATCGTGATGAACCGCTTCACCGACAAAACAGTGCTCGTCACCGGCGGCAGCAGTGGCATTGGCCTGGCCACGGCCAGGGCTTTCGCAGCCGAAGGGGCCCGCGTGGTCATCACGGGCCGGGACGCCGTCGCGCTGGAGCAGGCGCGGGCTGCGCTGGGCGACAACGCCATCACGCTGCGCAGCGATGCGGGCCGCCTGGCCGATGCGAAGGCGCTTGCCGCGAGCCTGGCCGAGCGCGACGTGCGTCTGGACGCCGTCTTCCTCAACGCCGGCGCGGCCAGGTTCGCGGCCTTCCCGGATGTGGACGACGCCCTGTGGAACCAGATATTCGACACCAATGTCAAGGGTCCGTACTTCCAGCTCCAGGCGCTGCTGCCGCGGCTGAATCCGGGCGCGGCCATCGTGATCAACGGTTCCATCAATGCCCGCATCGGCATGCCCAATACCTCTGTCTACGCCGCCAGCAAGGCAGCGGTCATCTCGCTGGCCAGGACGCTGTCGGCCGAGTTGCTGCCGCGCGGTGTGCGGGTCAACGTGGTGAGCCCAGGGCCGGTCACGACCCCGATCTACGGCAAGCTCGGGCTGGATGCGGCTGAGTTGCAGGCCACGGCGGCGCAGATCCAGAGCCAGATCCCGCTCGGGCGCTTCGGTACGGCAGAGGAGATCGCCGCCACCGTGCTGCACCTTTCGGCGCCGGAGTCCGCGTTCATCGTGGGCACCGAGATCATTGCCGACGGTGGCATGAGCCAACTCTGACTGAAACCCGGGGAGGTATCTTGAACGTTCCGCAGCGCTCCCCGATTCGCGGGTGCGGCCATGCGCATGGTGGCGCAGCCGTCCGCCCGCGCAGTGATGTGCAAGCCAGATGCCTCCCGGCGCGAATCCGCATAGACTTTCGACTGATTGACCCTGTCCAGTAACGTCTGTGGCGCGCTGCCAATCTTCGGCGCAATCGACTCGACCGGTACCATCCAGGCAGCCTGCTTGCACATCGCGGGTGAGAACTCGCTTGATATCTTCATGCCCCCGTCTTCTGGAGGCCAGTCCACACACGGGGCAGTTCAGTGCCGGGGGAGCACGCTTGATTTGTGAGACGGCAAGACCAAGCGCAGAAAACATGTCTCGCCAATCCGGACCTGGACATCGTTCCCACTTCAACCAAGAAGTCCCATATGACATCTCAAATCTCAGCGCGAGGCCCACTCACTCCGTACCCGCTCGCTGCTCCTGCGTTGCTTGTCATGTTGGTTTGTGCCGGCAGAGACGACAGCACCACGGCTCCAGGAGCACCAATCATCGGGGCCGCATCGGCAGGCGATGCAAGTGTCGGCATCGCCTTGATCGCGCAAGCGCTGCTCGCCGCCGAGGCCGGCTTCATCAACGGCATCACGCTGTCGATCAACGGCGGAGCGTACTTGTCATGACCCGGTCGACGATCGGCATGATCGCGGCGGCGGCCTGGCTGCTGACGGCGGCAGGTTGCGCCTCGGTGGCACCGGTCGGACCACCGCCGCAGGCGGTCGACGTCTCCGCGCAGTGGGCTGCTGACATCGACGCCACGGCGGCCATGCCCGCTTCACTCGCGCAATGGTGGCAGCGGTTCGGCGATGCGCAGCTGTCGCGCCTCGTGGAGCGCGCGCTGCAGGCCAACACCAGCGTAAACAGCGCCCAGGCTGCGCTGCGCGAGGCGCGTGCGCTGCGTGATGTCTCCGCGGCCGGCCTGTTGCCCACGCTCAGCGGTTCAGCCAGCGCGCAGCGCAGCCGCTCGGGCAGCGGCAGCGCCAAAACCGAATACAACACCTTTCAGGCAGGCCTGGACGCGAACTGGGAACTCGACGTCTTCGGCGGCCAGCGCAGCATACTGCAGGCCAGCGAGGCCAATGTTCTGGCCAACGCCGCCAGCCTGGGCGACGTGCAGGTGTCGATCGCGGCCGAAGTCGCGCTCGACTACATTGCGCTGCGCAACGCCCAGGCGCGCCTGGGCATCGCACGAGCGAATCTGGCAAGCCAGCGCGAGACGCTGCAGATCACTCAATGGCGCCGACAGGCCGGACTTGTCACCTCGCTCGATGTCGAACAGGCGCTTGCCTCGGCCGAGCAGACGGCGGCGCTGTTGCCTGCTTTGCAGAAGACCGTGGACCAGACCGCGCACGCACTGTCGGTTCTGGCCGGCCAGGCGCCGGCCGCGTTGTCGGCCGAGCTCGGCGTCGTCGGCCCGGTGCCGGCCGCGCCTGATGGCCTGGCGCTCGCCTTTCCGGCCGAGACCCTGCGCCAGCGCGCCGATGTCCGTGCCGCCGAGTTTGAGTGGAGCGCGGCGCGCGCCCGCGTCAATCAGGCCGAAGCCGCGCGCTGGCCGAGCGTTTCGCTCGGTGGCTCGCTGGGCTTGAGCTCACTTACGCTCGGATCGCTGACTGACGGCGCCTCGCTCGTGAGCAGCGTGCTGGGCAGCGTTACCGGTTCGCTGTTCGATGGCGGTGCAGCGCGCGCGCAGGTCGGCGCGCAGCAAGCTGCGCTCGAGCAGTCGCTGCAAAACTACCGTTCCGTCGTGCTCATTGCACTGAGCGATGTCGAAGATGCGCTGGTCGCGCTGCGGCGCGACCGCGAGCGGCTGGCCCGCCTGAAGGATGCCGCCGACGCGGCCGCCAATGCGGCGGAGCTGGCGCGCCAGCAGTACGCCAGCGGGCTGGTCGATTTTCAGACTGTTCTGCTGACGCAGCGCACGCAGCTCGGCGCCCAGGATGACGTGGCCAGCGCCAGCGCCGACGTCAGCAGCGACCATGTGCGCCTTTACAAAGCCCTGGGCGGTGGCTGGTCGCCCGATGGCGCATCCGGCGCCAGCACGCAAGCCACGGTTCGCCTCACAACAACCGCAGCACCGCACTGACACCCATTGCCACTGCGCACTATCACTTGACACCGATCCGCCATGAGCCAGAAGAACGCTGACATCCCCACTGACCTGCAATCCCTGCTGGGTGAAGACCATCCTCCGCGCTGGTGGCAGCGCGGCTCGCTCTGGTTCGTTCTCGTTGCGCTGCTTGTCGTGGCCGGCGGTGTCTATTACTGGCAGGCGCAAAGCGCCAGCAGGGCCGCTCCCACCTACGTGACCACCGAACTGCGCAAGGGAAACATCACGCTCAGCGTGTCGGCCAACGGCACGCTGCAACCCACGCGTTCCGTGAACATCGGCAGCGAGCTCTCGGGCACGGTCAAGCGCGTGCTGGTGGACGTGAACGACCACGTCAAGACCGGCCAGGTGATGGTGGAGCTGGACGCGTCGAAGTTCAACGACCAGGTGACCCGATCGCGCGCCTCGCTGGCCGCCGCCCAGGCCCAGCTTGCGCAAAGCAAGGCCACGGTCGCCGAATCCCGCGCCAGCCTTGCGCGCCTGGAGGAAGTCTTCAAGCTCTCTGGCGGAAAGGTGCCTTCGGCCACCGAGCTCGACAGCGCACGCGCCACGCTGGCTCGCGCCGAGGCCGCCGAGTCGAGCGCTGCCGCCAACGTGGGCGTGGCCAGGGCCACGCTCTCGACGGATGAAACCAACCTCTCAAAAGCCTCGATCCGCTCGCCCATTGACGGCGTGGTGCTCAGCCGCTCGGTCGACCCGGGCAACGCGGTGGCCGCCTCGCTACAGGCTGTCACCCTGTTTACCGTGGCCGAGGACCTGACCCAGTTGCAGCTCGAAGCCAGCGTGGACGAGGCCGACGTGGGCGCTGTGAAGGTGGGGCAAAAAGCCAGCTTCACCGTCAGCGCCTACCCCTCGCGCCGGTTCCCGGCCACGATCCGCCGCGTGGCCTATGGCTCGACCACCACCAACGACGTTGTGACCTACGTGGCCACGCTCGATGTGGACAATGGCGACCTCAGTTTGCGCCCCGGCATGACCGCCGTGGCCACCATCGTGGCCACCGAGCACGACGACGTGCTGCTGGTGCCCAACACCGCGCTGCGCTTCTCGCCGACCGCAGCGGCCGCAGCGAACAGGTCCCCGGGGAGCAGCAGCATCCTGTCCAAAATGATGCCGCGCCCGCCGGGCAGCAGCAGCACCAAAGTCGCGGGCGCCGAGAGCAAGGCCCCGGGCACACGCCAGATCTGGGTGCTGCAGGAAGGTCAGCCGGTTGCCGTGCAGGTGCAGACTGGCATCAGCGATGGCCGTGTGACCGAAGTCGCCGGCGAGAACCTCACGCCCGGCATGGCCGTCATCACCGACCAGCGAAGCGCGGGCGCCGCGTCATGAGGGATGACGGCCCTCAAGCTCCGCCGCTGCGCGGGGCGCAGCCCTCCGAGGAGGGCGGGTCTGCCCTTGTGCGGTCCGGCGGCAGTCCCGATGCCCCTCACGCTGCACCACCACTGATCCGTCTGCGCGGCATCACCAAGGTCTACGGCACGGGTGAAACGGCATTCCAGGCGCTCAAGGGCGTGGATCTGACCATCCAGAAGGGGGACTTCGTGGCTATCATGGGCCCCAGCGGCTCGGGCAAGTCCACGGCCATGAACACGCTGGGCTGCCTGGACACGCCGACCGCCGGCACCTATGAGTTCGAGGGCGTGCAGGTGCAATCGCTCAGCCGCGACGAGCGCGCCCGCCTGCGCCGACGCTACTTGGGCTTTGTGTTTCAGGGCTTCAATCTGCTGGCGCGCACCTCGGCGCAGGAAAACGTTGAGCTGCCACTGATCTACCGCGGCGAGCCCGCCGCGCAGCGCCATGCCATGGCCGCGAACGCGCTTGAACGGGTCGGCCTCAAAGGGTGGGAACACCACACGCCGGGGGAACTTTCGGGCGGCCAGCAACAACGCGTGGCGATCGCACGGGCCATAGTCACCGAGCCCGCCGTGCTGTTGGCCGATGAACCCACCGGCAATCTCGATACCGCCCGCAGCAAGGAGATCATGGAACTGATCTGGCACCTGAACGCCGACCAGGGCATCACCGTGCTCATGGTCACGCACGAGGCAGAGATGGCCGCCTACGCGCGGCGCATCGTGCGCTTCGTGGACGGCATGGTGGAAAGCGACGAGCGCAACCCCGAGCCGGTCGGGCTCCTGGCGGGACGCGTTGCCACGGCCATGGGAGCGGATTGACCATGTGGCTCAACACACTCCTGCTCGCCTTGCGTTCGATCCGGCGCAACCTGATGCGCTCCTTTCTCACCATCCTGGGCATCGTGATCGGCGTCAGCGCCGTCATCACCATGGTCACGGTGGGCAATGGCGCCACGCTGGCGGTGCAGAACCAGATTTCCGGTCTGGGCACCAACTTGCTGCAGGTCCGCCCGGGCCAGCGCATGGGTCCGGGCAGTGGCAGTTCCAGCGCGCCCTTGTTCAAGGAGGGCGACGCCGAGGCCATCGCCACTCAGATTGGTGGCGTCGCGGCTGCCGCACCGCAATCGCGTACGGGCGGCACGCTGGTGGCCAACGGCCGCAACTGGGCCAGCATCGTCACGGGCAGCACCAACGACTGGCTCGCAATCGGCAACTGGACACTGGCCCAGGGCCGCGAGTTCTCCGACGCCGAGCTGCGCGCCGGCGCGGCGGTCTGCATGATCGGCGAAACCGTGCGACGCGAGCTTTTCGGCAGCAGCCCGGCGCTGGGTGAGGCGCTGCGGGTGAAGCAGATCAGCTGTGAGGTCATCGGCGTGCTTGGCGCCAAGGGCCCGGGATCGTTCGGCAACGACCAGGACGATCTGGTTCTCGTGCCGATCAAGACGTTGCAGCGCCGCATCACCGGCAACACCCAAGTCAACGACTTGCTCGTGTCCATGGCCGATGGCAGCGACAGCACGCGCGTCAAGGCCAGCCTGACGCAGCTGCTGCGCGAGCGCCGAAAGCTGGCCGACACCGACGAAGACAACTTCAACGTGCTCGACACCAAGCAACTGGCCGCAACGCTTTCGGGCACCACTAAGGTGCTGACCACGCTGTTGGGTGCGGTGGCCGCCGTCAGCCTTCTGGTGGGCGGCATCGGCATCATGAACATCATGCTGGTCAGCGTCACCGAGCGCACCAAGGAAATCGGCTTGCGACTGGCCATTGGTGCGCTGGAGCGCGAGGTGTTGCTGCAGTTTCTGATCGAGGCCGTGGTGCTGGCTGCGTTGGGTGGATTGATCGGCATCGCGCTCGCCACCGCAGCCTCGATCGGCCTTTCGATCTTGATGAACGTGCCCTATGCATTCAGTCCTGGCGTCAACCTGCTCAGCTTCGTCTTCTCGGCAGGCATCGGCGTGGTGTTCGGCTACTTCCCGGCTCGCCGGGCGGCGCGGCTGAACCCGATCGATGCGCTGCGACATGAATGAGCTTGCCGAGCGCACAGATGAAGCCGATCCGACTCTCTCCGCTCACACCGCGCCGGCCCTGGTCACGGGGGGAACCTCAGCGTACATACATCCTCTGTTGTTCATGCCCTTTTGTTCCCATGCAACGCCGGACGTCAGCCGTCAATTTATCTGCGAATTACTTGAGAAAAGTGGCGTCGTGCGCCTTGCCTGGCGGGTTTTGAACGAACTGCACCTGGACGACGCCAGCACCGTTGAAACGTGAAGTGTTCCTTTGACACCTGGGACCTGCCGGCCTTGACTTGGCTGACCGCGACGAACAATCGACGCTGCGCCCTTATCCTCCGACGCCCCACTGCGAGCACTTGCGCTCTATCGTCTTTCGCGACACGCCCAGCTGGCGGGCGGCTTCGGATTTGTTGCCGCCGCAGGCGGCGAGGACGTCGAGGATGTGCTTGCGTTCCACGTCGTCCAGCGCGATCCTTTCGCCGGGTGCGGCGGCCGGGGGGGTGAGGCTGCCCAGTGCGTCGCTCGGGAAGTAGCCGAGGATGAGCGCGCGCTCGACGAGGTTGCGCAGTTCGCGGATGTTGCCGGGCCAGTCGTAGACGGCCATGCGGGCGGCGGTGTCGCGGTCCATGGGGATGGGAGCGACGCCGAGGCGGGACGACAGTTGCGCCATGAAGTGGGCGATCAGCAGTTTCACGTCTTCGCGCCGTTCGCGCAGCGGCGGGATGGTGATGCGCATGACGTCGAGCCGGTAGAACAGGTCCTGACGGAAGCGCCCGGCGCGCACTTCGGTCGTGAGGTCACGGTTGGTGGCGGCGATGACGCGGATGTCGACCGGCACTTCACGGGTGGAACCGACGGGCCGGATCATGCGGTCTTCGAGCACGCGCAGCAGCTTGGTCTGCATGGCCTGCGGCAGTTCGGAAATCTCGTCGAGGAAGAGGGTGCCGCCCTGGGCGTAGAAGAGCAGGCCGGGATTGCTGTCCTGCGCGCCGGTGAAGGCGCCCTTCACGTGGCCGAACAGTTCCGATTCGATGAGTTCGGCGCTGATGGCACCGCAGTTCACGGGCACGAAGGGCGCAGCGGCACGCGGGCTCATCCGGTGCAGCGCGCGGGCGGCGACTTCCTTGCCGACGCCGGATTCTCCGGTCAGCAGCACGGTGCTGGGCATGCCGGCGGCGCGCCGCAGTACGGCGGCCAGTTCCCGTACCGGCTGGGATTCACCGACCATGCCTTCCACGCCTTCGGCCTGACGGGCGATCTCGCGCCGCAGCACGTAGTTTTCGCGCAGCAGCCCGGCGCGGTCGAAGCAGCGCCGCACGGCATTCATCATCTGGTCGATGCGGAAGGGCTTCAGGATGAAGTCGGACGCGCCGGCGCGCAGCGCATTGATGGCGGTTTCAATGTCCGCGAAGGCGGTGATCAGGATGACGTCGCACTGATGCCCCTGTTCGCGCAGCTCGTTGAGCCATTCGAGGCCGCTGCGCCCGGGCAGGGAAATATCGAGGATGACGAGGTCGAAATGCAGCCGCGCGAACAGCTGCTGCGCGGCTTCGACACTGCCCGCGGCCTCGACCAGACCGCAGCGGGAGCCGAGCGCGCGCGTGATGAAGCTGCGCATGCCCTCTTCGTCATCGACCACCAGCACCGAGTACTGCTGCCAGTCGCGGTTGCCGTCGCGCGCGGCAGCGGCTTGCGCGCGGGCAGCGCTCATGACGGGTGCTGCACGGCGACCAGTATGCTGCAGGGCGCCTCTTCGACCAGCGACGCGCCGACCGAACCCTTCCACCAGCGCTCCAGGCGCGACGTGTGATGGGTGTGGCCGATGACGATGAGATCGACTGCGAGTTCGCGCGCCATGCGGGTGATTTCATGTACCGCATCGCCGGTGACGAGGTGGCCCTCGGCGGTCACGTTGCGCGTCTTGAGCTGCGCGAGTCCTTCACGCAGCACTTCGGCGAAGCGCTCGTTTTCCTCTTCCTGCGGCACATCGGCGACGAAGCCTTCGGCCACGAACAGGGTGGCGGCGATGGGCGCGACGGCGAGCAGGTGGATCTGTGCCTGCAGGAGGTTGTTGATGTCCGCGCATTCGAGCAGCGCGCGACGGCCGGATTCGGAACCGTCGTAGGCAAGAAGCACTTTGCTGTACATGGCGTGTCTCCCCGGTTGATGTGTCAAGGAGGATGTTAGCGGTTCTTCCGCCATCGTGACGGCATTGCGAGCAGTGAAGTGCCGGCGCCGGAGACGGACGCTGCCTGCGCCGTCACGGGCGGGGAGGGTGCCGCCGCGCGCCTACCAGAGCTTCCACCAGGGGTCGTCGCGACCGTCCTGGAAGCCGTGGGCGATGAAGTCGCTGTCCGGATAGTTCTTGCGCATCACGCGGTCCGCGTCGTCGCGCAGATCGGTCAGGCCGAGCGCGTCATAGGCACGCACGAGGATGTAGAGCGCCTCTTCGATGGACGGCGATTCCTGGTAGGTGCTCACGGCATACTGCGCGCGGTTCGCGGCCGCGAGATAGGCGCCGCGACGCAGGTAGTAGCGCGCCACGTGCACTTCGTTCGCGGCCATGGAATTCACGAGATAACTCATGCGCAGCACGGCGTCCGGCACGTATTTGCTGTCCGGATAGCGCGTGACCAATTCCTTCAGCGAGTCGAAGGAGTCGCGCAGGCCCTTCGGGTCACGCTCGGTCATGTCCTGGCGCGACACGCTGCTGAGCAGGCCGAGGTCTTCGTTGAAGTCGACCAGACCGCGCAGGTAGTAGATGTAATCGACGTTCGGGTGATTGGGGTGCAGCCGGATGAAGCGGTCGCAGGCGGCGAGAGCCTGCGCGCGGTCGCCCTGGCGGTAGTAGGCGTAGGCAACCTCGATCTGCGCCTGCTGCGCATAGCGGCCGTAGGGGAATTTCGCTTCCAGCTTTTCGTACAGCTTGATCGCCTGTTCGTACGAGCCGTCGCTCATCAGCTCCTTCGCTTCCGTATAGAGACGCTGGGCTGACCAGTTCGCGGTCTCGTCGATCTTCTCCGGGAAGAGGCTGCAACCGGCGGCCAGAGCCACCCACAGTATCGCTACACTACGCCACATGACCTTACCGACCCTGGAAGAAACGCAAGACGACGATTATATCGCCGAGCGGGCCGCCGACCGACTTCATGCTGTCGTTCCGCCCGGAATCGTTGGCGAACGGCTGGACACCGTGCTCGCCCGGGTGTGGCCGCAATACTCGCGCAGTCGCCTGCAGGGCTGGTTGCGTGAAGGCCGGGTCAGCGTCGATGAGCGCGTCTGTGACGACGCGCGCCGGCGCACCTACACCGGTGAACGGCTCGGGCTCGAACCCGCGCCGGCACCGGCGGACACGGTGCATGCACCGCAGGACATCGCGCTGGACGTGGTGTTCGAGGACGACACGCTGCTGGTCATCAACAAGCCGGCCGGCATGGTGGTGCATCCGGGCAACGGCGTGCCGGACGGCACCTTGCTCAATGCGCTGCTGCATCACGCGCCGGCGCTGGCACGCGTGCCGCGTGCCGGCATCGTGCACCGGCTGGACAAGGACACCACGGGCTTGCTGGTCGTCGCGCGCACCGTCGAGGCGCAGACCGATCTGGTGCGCCAGCTTCAGGCGCGTACCGTGTCGCGCCGCTACGTCGCGGTGGTGGCCGGCGACCTGCGCACCGACGGCGTCGTCGACGCGGCCATCGGCCGCCATCCGGTGCAGCGCACGCGCATGGCGGTGGTGGCCGGCGGCAAGCCGGCGCGCACGCACTATGCAGTGCGCGAGTACCTGCAGGGCGCGACCCGCGTCGAGTGCCGGCTGGAAACCGGCCGCACCCATCAGATCCGCGTGCATATGGCGTCGATCGGGCATTCGCTGCTCGGCGACGAAACCTATGCGCCGCGCCAGGTTGCGGATGCCTTCACGCGACAGGCATTGCACGCATGGCGGCTCGGGCTCGTCCATCCGCTGAGCGGCGCCGAGGTGAGCTGGGAAGTGGCATTGCCCGATGACATGGCGCGGCTGATCGAATGCCTGCGCGTGATGCCATGAGCCTGCCGCTGATCCGGCCGGACTGGCCGGCACCGGCCCGCGTGCAGGCATGCGTGACGACGCGGCTTGGCGGCGTCAGTGCGGCGCCCTTCGGCGCATTCAATCCGGCCGGCCACGTGGGTGACGATCCGGCCGCCGTGGCACAGAACCGCACGCTGTTGCGTGCCGCGTTGCCGGCCGAGCCGGTGTGGCTGGATCAGGTTCACGGCTGCGACGTCATCGACGCCGATGCGGCCGCCGGCGGGACGGCTGACGCCTCGCTGGCGCGCCGGCCGGGACGTGTGTGCGCCGTGCTGACCGCAGACTGCCTGCCGGTTCTGATGTGCGACGCACAGGGCGCGACGGTGGCGGCGGTGCATGCAGGATGGCGCGGGCTGGCGGGTGGCGTGCTGGAGAATGCGGTGGCACGCATGGGATGCGAGCCATGCGGCGTCATGGCCTGGCTCGGCCCGGCGATCGGGCCGGCCGCGTTCGAGGTCGGGCCGGAGGTGCGAGCCGCCTTCACGGCGCGCCTGCCCGATGCCGGCGCGGCCTTCCACCCGGGACGCGGTGACCGGCTGCATGCGGACATCTATCTGCTGGCTCGGCTGGCACTCGCGGGGGCGGGCGTGACCGAGGTGTTTGGCGGTGGATTGTGCACCGTCACGCAGGCGGGCCTGTTCCATTCGTTCCGCCGCGACGGCCGGTGCGGCCGCATGGCCAGCCTGATATGGCTGCGTGAATAGCAGTGTCGGCTCACCGCTGATGACGGTGATGAAGGATAATCACAACCCATTTTCAGTTACACGTGCCGTTTTATGTCTGTCCTCGTCTGGATCGTGCTCGCTTCATTGTTCGGCGGCGTGATCAGCGTCTGTGCCGCGGCTGCCATCGGCTACGCGGCGAGCCCGCAGCGCATTCCGATGCTCATCTCGTATTCGGTTGGCGCGCTTCTGGGGGCGGCGCTGCTGGGCGTGTTGCCGCAGGCCATCAACGAGATCGGCAGCGCCGAAGTGGCGACCGGCGTGTTGCTCGCCGGGATACTGGGGTTCTTCCTGCTGGAAAAGCTGGTGCTGTGGCGTCATTGCCACGAAGTGAGCTGCGAGGCGCACGACCCGGTGGAGATTGCGCAACAGGAACAGGCCGCACACGCCCATGCGCACTCGCACGGCCATTCGCCCGCGCATGGACACGCGCATGGGCACGCGAACGGCCATGGCAGCAGCGAGGCGGTGCGCAGTGCCTCGCTCATCCTGATTGGCGACGCCTTCCACAACTTCGTCGATGGCGTGCTGATCGCGGCAGCGTTCTCGCAGAGCATTCCGCTGGGCATCGTCACGGCAACCGCCATCGTCGCGCATGAAATCCCGCAGGAAGTCGGCGACTATCTGGTGTTGCTGCACTCCGGCATGAGCCGCCTGCGCGCGCTGTCGTTCAATCTGCTGTCCAGCCTGGCCACGCTGGTCGGCGCGGTCGGCGCCTATCTCGCGCTGTCATCGCTGACCGAAGTCGTGCCCTATCTGCTGTGCATCGCTGCGGCGAGCATGATCTACGTCGCGGTCGCGGACCTCATCCCCGGCCTGCATCGCCGGGCCGACCTGAGCGCCACCCTGCAGCAGGTCCTGCTCATTTCCGCCGGCATCGGCAGCATCGTGCTGATCCACCATCTCGTCGACGGCTACGCCCACGCCCACGTGCTCTGATCCGTTCTCCGGTGCCCGCCGGCGCGCGGCACGGCGCCGTGACGGCGTGCCGAACAGCCACAGGAACAGGGCCAGCGGCGCAATGCCGTAGAACAGCAGCGTCATGACGCCGGCGGTCACGGAATGTTCGGTGACAGCCATCATCAGTACGACGTAAATCCACGCGATCGCAACGATATACATCTGGTTTTTCCCTTTCGAGGGTGGCTTCGGCGTGCCCGCGAACCGGGCGAGGCTCGGGATTGACATCAAATTTGTGCAATGCAACAATCGAGGCGCTCGACCGGGTGCGATACGTGCGAACTCTGTTGCGCGCCCCCGGACGCAGTCGCTGTTATGCTCGACCGGTGCGCTTGCAACCGGCTAGCTTGACGTAGATTTCCGCAGACATCAAAAAGGTCTGGGGTTTGAAAAACGACAGGGGTTGAGTTTTATGAGCAGTGAATCTGCAACGCCCAAGGGATCGATACCGCCGCAAGGCGATGCTTCCGCACCCGACTGGACGGCCGCAATGGCGGCGATGGGACGCAACTTCAACGAATTTCTTTCCCGCCAGCAGGAGGCATTGGCTGCCCACCTGCCCGGCATGGCGAACAATTTCCCCGCCCCCGAAACCACCCGTTTTACCGCGCTGCATCAAGAGTGGCTTGAGAAACAGCAGGCGCTTTGGCAGGCGCTTGCACGCCATTCGCCGGATCAGCCGCCGCCGGCCGTGGCGCCTGCCGACCCGGCTGACCGCCGGTTCCGTGCACCTGAATGGAGCCAGAGCGCGTACTTCGATTATCTGCGTCAGGCCTATCTGCTCAATTCGGCTTTCATGCGGGACTGCGTGGAAGCCACCCCGGTGGCGGACGGCCGCGCGAAGGACCGGCTTCGCTACCTGTCCAAGCAGGTGATCGAAGCGATGTCGCCGGCCAATTTCGCGGCGACCAATCCCGAATTCATCCAGACGGCGTTGCGCAGCGAAGGCGAGAGCATCCGCCGCGGAATGGAAAACCTGCTGCGCGACCTGCAGCAGGGGCAGATATCGATGTCGGCGCCGGGCGCCTTCGAAGTCGGCCGCAATCTGGCGGTGACGCAGGGTTCCGTGGTGTTCGAGAACGCGCTCATACAGCTCATCCAGTACGCGCCGCTCACCCCGAAGGTGCATGCGAAGCCGCTGCTGATCGTGCCGCCGTGCATCAACAAGTATTACCTGATGGACCTGCAGCCCGAGAATTCGCTGGTGCGATATCTGGTGGAGCAGGGCATTACCGTCTTTCTGATTTCGTGGCGCAATCCCGACGCATCGCTTGGGCACCTTGGTTGGGACGACTATCTGGAGCTGGGCCCGCTCACTGCGCTCGACGTGGTGCGCGACATCAGCGGTGACCCCCGGCCGAATACGCTCGGATTCTGCGTGGGCGGTACCGTGCTGGCGTCCGCGCTTGCCGTGGCCTGTGGCCGGGGCGAGAAGCCCGCTGCCAGCGTCGCGCTGCTGACCACGCTGCTTGATTTCTCGGACGCCGGCGAGATCGGCTGCCTGGTTGACGAAGGCATGGTGGCCGCGCGCGAGCAGACGATAGGCCGAGGCGGTCTGCTCAACGGGCGGGAGCTGGCGCAGACCTTCAGCAGCCTGCGTCCGAACGACCTCATCTGGAATTACGTCGTCGGCAATTATCTGAAGGGGGAAACGCCGCCTGCGTTCGACATCCTGCACTGGAACTGCGACAGCACGAATCTGCCCGGACCGTTCCTCGCCTGGTATCTGCGCCATCTCTATCTTGAGAACAGTCTGCGCGTGCCGGGCAAGCTGGAGATGCTGGGCGTGAAGGCCGACCTCGGCAAGATCGACATGCCGGCCTACCTGCTGGCGACTTCCGAAGACCACATCGTGCCCTGGACCGGTGCGTATCTCGCGCGCGCACTGCTGGGTGGCGACACGACCTTTGTGCTGGGCGCCAGCGGCCATGTCGCAGGCACCATCAATCCGGTGTCCCGGGACAAGCGATCCCACTGGACCGGCGGTGACGCGTCGACCGCGCAGGAGTGGCGGGCCGGTGCCACCGAGCATCCAGGAAGCTGGTGGAAGCACTACATCAAATGGCTGGCGGCAAAGTCCGGCAAAAAGGTGGCCTCCCCGTCACAAGCGGGCAACGAGCGCCACACTGTCATCGAGCCCGCACCCGGGCGCTACGTGAAGGGCGACGCTACGGCATAGGACGATGGCAGCCTCATGAGGGGGGCTGCGGAAGACACACCCTCGAAAAATATATAGGAGACAAGAAATGACACGAGTCGCACTGGTAACAGGCGGTATGGGAGGGCTCGGCGAAGCCGTGTGCATCAAGCTGGCCGCACAGGGTTTCCGCGTGGTGACCACGCACAGTCCGGGCAACACGAAGGCCGCTGAATGGCTGCAGGCCATGAACAACATGGGTTACGGCTTCAAGGCCGTCCCGTGTGACGTATCGGATTACGACGCCTGCAAGGCGTGCGTCGAGCAGGTGGTGGCGGATGTCGGGCCAGTCGATGTGCTGGTGAACAACGCCGGCATCACGCGCGACATGACGTTCAGGAAGATGACGAAGGCTGACTGGGATGTGGTCATGAGCACCAACCTCGACTCCTGCTTCAACATGACCAAGCAGGTCATCGAGGGCATGAGCGAGCGCAAGTGGGGACGCGTCATCAACGTGTCTTCCGTGAACGGCTCCAAGGGGGCGTTCGGCCAGACCAACTATTCGGCGGCGAAAGCCGGCATGCACGGTTTCACGAAGGCACTTGCGCTCGAAGTGGCGCGCGCCGGCGTGACCGTCAACACGATTTCGCCGGGGTATATCGGCACCAAGATGGTCACGGCGATTCCGCAGGACATCCTCGACAGCAAGATCCTGCCGCAGATTCCGGTGTCGCGCCTTGGCAAGCCCGAGGAGATCGCCGGTCTGGTGGCGTATCTGGCGTCCGATGAAGCCGCTTTCGTGACCGGTGCAAACATAGCAATCAACGGCGGACAGCATATGTCCTGATCGCCCGCGCGGACGTCCGCGCACACCTTCCACCTCGTCCGGCGGGGGTGGAAGGTTCTTTACGCAGCTGGCTGGGAGAAGATGTGATGACGAAACGAGTGGCGCTGGTAACCGGAGGCATGGGCGGTCTGGGCACGGCCATATGCAAGGCTCTGGCCAAGGACGGTTTTACCGTGGTGGCCAACTGTCTGCCCGCGTTCCCCCAAAAGGACGAATGGCTGGCGAGCATGAAATCGGAGGGTTTCGAATTCAAGGCCGCCGAAGGTGATGTGTCCGATTACGATTCCTGCAAGGACATGATCGACAAGGTGGAGCAGGAGGTCGGGCCGGTGTCCGTGGTGATCAACAACGCCGGCATCACGCGCGACAAGTTCTTCTCCAAGATGGACAAGTCGCAATGGGACGCGGTGCTCACCACCAATCTCGACAGCCTGTTCAATGTGACGCACCAGGTGGCTGCCCGCATGGCCGAGCGCGGCTGGGGTCGCATCATCAACATCTCCTCCGTCAATGGCGTCAAGGGTCAGGCGGGTCAGACCAACTATTCCGCGGCAAAGGCGGGCGTGGTCGGCTTCACGAAGGCGCTGGCTGCGGAAATGGCGTCGAAGGGCGTGACCGTCAACGCGATCGCACCGGGCTATATCGGCACGGACATGGTCATGGCGATCCGCGACGACATCCGTCAAGGCATCGTTGATTCGGTGCCGATGAAACGTCTCGGCAAACCCGAGGAGATCGGCGCTGCCGTGTCCTACCTGGCGTCTGATCTGGCCGGTTACGTGACGGGTGCTACGCTCAACATCAACGGCGGCCTCTACTATCAGTAAGCCTTCGTTGCGGCATGTCAAAGGCCTCATGCGGCACTGCCGCATGAGGCCTTTGCTTGCTGTATTATCAAAAAACAGTGGGCGGAGCCTACCGCCCCGTGCAGTGCCAACGAGCGAGGACGACAAACAATGAGTGCTACTGAAAGCCGCGAGGGGACAGCGTCCACACACAGGCTGATCAAGAAGTATCCCAACCGCCGGCTTTACGACACACGCACGAGTTCCTACATCACGTTGTCCGACGTGAAGGAACTGGTTCTCGAGAACGCCAATTTTCAGGTGGTCGATGCGAAGAGCGGAGACGACCTGACCCGCAGCATCCTGTTGCAGATCATCATCGAAGAAGAAAGTGGCGGCGTGCCGATGTTCACGTCCGACCTGCTGTCGCAGATGATCCGTTTCTACGGCAACGCGATGCAGGGCATGATGGGCAAGTACCTTGAGGGCAACATCAAGGCCTTTACTGACGTGCAGTCCAAGCTGCAGGATCAGGCGCGTGCCATCTACGGCGACAACAATGCGATGAGCAAGGATCTCTGGGCGCAGTTCCTGAACTTCCAGGGGCCGGCCATGCAGAGCATGATGGGCGCCTACATGGAGCAGAGCAAACGCATGTTCGTGCAGATGCAGGAGCAGATCGAGCAGCAGACCCGCTCGATGATGTCCGGCTTCAAGTTCCCGGGCTTCGGACCGGGTACGGGTGGGGGTGCCGATAAGGGCCCGCAAAACAAGTAGACCAAGTAGACTGCAGGGTTTTGCGGCCGAGACGCGGCATGATCCTCACTTCCCAGACTGACAGCACTCCGACACAGCCGGCCCGCAGGGTCGGCTTTGTTTCTCTCGGCTGCCCCAAGGCAACCGTGGATTCCGAATCCATCCTGACCCGGCTACGCGCGGAAGGCTACGAAATCGTACCGACCTACGACGATGCGGACGTCGTCGTGGTCAACACCTGTGGCTTCATCGATGCGGCGGTCGAGGAATCGCTGGACGCGATCGGAGAGGCGCTGGCCGAGAACGGTCGTGTCATCGTGACCGGCTGCATGGGTGCCGAAGGCAGCAAGCGCCAGCAGGTGCTCGAAACTCACCCGCAGATTCTTGCCGTCACCGGGCCGCACGCGACCGAAGAAGTCATGGATGCGGTGCACCGGCATCTGCCGAAGCCGCACGATCCGTTCAGCGATCTGGTGCCGCCGCAGGGCATACGCTTGACCCCCTCGCACTACGCCTACCTGAAGATTTCCGAAGGCTGCAACCACCGCTGCAGCTTCTGCATCATCCCGTCGATGCGCGGTGACCTTGTGAGCCGGCCGATCGGTGACGTCATGCGCGAGGCGGAAACGCTGCGCGACGCAGGTGTGCGCGAACTGCTCATCGTGTCGCAGGACACCAGTGCCTACGGGGTGGATGTGAAGTACCGCACCGGCTTCTGGGGCGGCAAGCCGCTGCGCACCAAGCTGTACGACCTGGCAAGCGCGCTGGGCGAGCTCGGCATCTGGGTGCGCATGCACTACGTCTATCCGTATCCGCACGTCGACGACATCATTCCGCTGATGGCCGAAGGCAAGATCCTGCCTTACCTCGACGTGCCGTTCCAGCACGCCAGCCCGCGCGTGCTCAAGGCGATGAAGCGGCCGGCCAATGCCGAGAACAATCTCGACCGCATCCGTGCCTGGCGTGCCATGTGCCCGGACATCACGATACGCAGCACCTTCATCACCGGTTTCCCCGGCGAAACCGACGCCGAATTCGAGGAGCTGCTGGCATTCCTCGGCGAGGCGCGGCTCGACCGCGTGGGCTGTTTCGCCTATTCGCCGGTCGACGGGGCGAGCGCCAATGACCTGCCCGGTGCCGTACCCCAGGAGCTGCGTGAAGAGCGCCGGCAGCGCCTCATGGAGTTCCAGGAGGACATCAGCACGCAGCGCCTGGAAGAGAAGATCGACCGGGAGATGATCGTGCTGGTGGACGAGGTCGATGAGGACGGCGCCGTCGCCCGTACGGAAGGTGATGCGCCGGATATCGACGGCCTGGTGCACATCCTTGATGGCCATGAGCTGGAGGTTGGCGAGTTCGTGCGTGTACGCATCACGGACTGCGACGTACACGACCTCTACGCAGAAACCCTCGGCGAGCACTAGGTGATGCAGGGCGGGCGCCTCGATGCTGCGCTCGCGCGACTGCGCGACATCGTTGGCGCCGGGCACGTACTGACCTCAAGGCGGGACATCGACCCCTACTGCACCGACTGGCGCGGCCGCTATCACGGTGATGCGCTGTGCGTAGTGCGTCCGGCCTCGGTCGAGGCGCTGTCGCAGGTTGTACACGTGTGCGCCGAAGCCGGGCTGCCTATGGTGCCGCAAGGCGGCAATACCGGTCTGTGCGGAGGCGCCACGCCCCGCGCCGGTCGCCAGGACGTCCTGGTGAGCCTGTCGCGGCTCGACCGCATCCGCGCCGTGGATCACGACAACGCATCGATCACGGTTGAGGCCGGCTGCACGCTCGCCGATGTACAGGCGGCCGCGCAGGCTGTGGGCCTGCTGTTCCCGCTCAGCCTCGCGTCGGAAGGGTCGTGCGAGATCGGCGGCAACCTGTCCACGAATGCCGGCGGCGTGCATGTGCTGCGCTACGGCAACGCACGCGACCAGGTGCTCGGGCTGGAAGTGGTGCTGCCGGATGGACGCGTCTGGGACGGTCTGCGTGCATTGCGCAAGGACAACACGGGGTACGACCTCAAACATCTGTTCATCGGCGCCGAGGGCACGCTGGGCTTCATTACGGCGGCCGTGCTGCGGCTCGCCCCGCGACCGGCACACAGTGCGCTGGCCTGGGTTGCCCTCGACAGCGCGCAGCACGCCATCGAGCTGCTGCATGGCGTGCGCGAACGGATGGGCGATTCGCTCAACGCCTTCGAACTGGTGGGACGCGCAGCGCTTGATCTCGTGCTGCGCCACATGCCGGGAGCGCGGGACCCGTTTGCCGCGCCATCGCCCTGGTACGCGCTGATCGAGCTGACGGGCAACGACGCGGCGCTCGGGCCGCAGTTTGAACGGGTGCTGTCCGGCTTCATGGAACAGGGCCTGTTGCGGGATGCCGTCATTGCGCAGGACATCGCGCAGGCGAGGGCGCTATGGGCGCTGCGCGAGAACATCTCCGAAGCGCAACGCGTGGAGGGGTTCAGCGTCAAGCACGATATCAGCGTGCCGGTCAGCGCCATCGCGCGCTTCATCGCGGACACCGGAGCCCGCCTGGAGGCGGCATTGCCCGGCGTGCGCGTCGTCGCGTTCGGACATGCCGGTGACGGCAACCTGCACTACAACCTGTCGTTCGCCGAGGTCGCCGACAATGCGCGCCTGATCGCCGATTCGCGGTCTGCGAGCGCGCTTGTCCACGACTGCGTGCTCGCGCTCTCCGGCTCCATCTCCGCGGAACACGGCATCGGGCAACTCAAGCGCGACTTGCTGGTGCACTGCAAGAGTCCGGTCGAGATGGACCTGATGCGCGCACTCAAGAACGCATTTGATCCGCATGGCCTGATGAACCCCGGCAAGGTGCTGCAGGACCGATTGATACGCACCACGGATTAGTCGATGTGCATTTTCAATCCATGCGGAATGGGTGGTCTGTCAGGCGGAGAAAAAATAATCACGAATCCTTCTTTACAAACCCCGGAGAGTGCTTATAATGCGCGTCTCTTTCGACGGGGGTATAGCTCAGCTGGGAGAGCGCTTGCATGGCATGCAAGAGGTCAGCGGTTCGATCCCGCTTACCTCCACCAGACGAAAGAGAAAGAAGCAAAACTAGGTCCCCATCGTCTAGAGGCCTAGGACACTACCCTTTCACGGTAGGTACCGGGGTTCGAATCCCCGTGGGGACGCCAGTGATTTTCACTGGCCCAGGAAGTCCGGAGTAAAGCTAGTGCCGGCACCAACAAGGAGTGGTAGTTCAGTTGGTTAGAATACCGGCCTGTCACGCCGGGGGTCGCGGGTTCGAGTCCCGTCCACTCCGCCAGCAGTCAGCGTAGCATTTCCGATGCCGCGCTTTGTCAAAGGGCCGCGAAAGCGGCCCTTTTTCATTTCCGTTTCCTTTCCGCCCCGCGCTGCCGCATGTCCGGCAAGAAGCCTGCGGCACGCGGCCGCATGATGCGTCGCGCATCTCGCCGTGCAGGCAGCCGCCATCGCCGGGCGGTGTTACGCTCTGACTTCCCCTGACCCGGATCGGCTTCGTATGTCCGTTGAATCCTTCCTGTCCCGTCCGCGCGTGCGCAAGACCATCGTCGCTGTCGTCGCCGCCGTGCTGCTGTACGGCCTGTTCGGCGCGCTGGTTGCACCCCATCTCGTCAAATCACTGGCGCAAAAGCACGGCTCTGCCTATCTGGGCAGGCAGGTGACGTTGCAGGACGTATCCATCAATCCGTACACGCTGCAGCTGACCGTCAGCGGCCTGCGCGTGCTGGAGGCGAACGGCAAGGACGAGGCGGTGACGCTGGCAAGCCTGACGGTCGATGCGGAGTGGATATCGCTGATCGAGATGGCACCGGTGGTGCGCGCATTGCAGATCGAGCAGCCCTGGGTGCGCATCGTGCGGTTCGACGAGGAGGGGCGATACAACTACAGCGACGTGCTGCAAAAGATTCTCGCGGAACCGAAGAGCGAAGGGAATGCGAGCTTTTCCATCAACAACATCGTGCTGCACGGCGGACGCATCGACATCGACGACCAGCCATTCGCACGCAAGCATTCGATCAGCGACATCGAGATCGGCCTGCCCTTCGTGTCCAATCTGCCGACCGACATCGAACTGTACGTCGAGCCGTCGGTGTCGGCCCGCATCAATGATGCGCCGTTCGCCGTCAGGGGACGCGTGAGGCCGTTCATCGACGAGCGCGAGGCAACGCTCAAGATCGAATTCAATGCGCTCAACCTCGCGCGCTACGACGAGTATTCGCCGGTGCCGCTGGGCTTCCGGATTTCATCCGGGTCGCTGGATACCGACATCGAGCTGCGCTTTCGCCAGCCGTTGAAAGGCGAGCCGCTGATCGCGCTGCACGGCACGCTGGAGTTGCGCGATCTGGAACTCGACAGCCGCGACGGCAAATCGCTGATAAAGCTGCCGGCGCTCGACATGGTGCTCAACGAAATCGAGCCGCTGGCCGGCAAGGTGGATATCGCCAGCATCCGCATCGACCAGCCCGACTTCGAAGTCGCGCGCACGCGTGACGGCAAGTTCAACCTTGCCGCGCTGCTGCCGAGGCCGCGTGCCGCCGCGCCGTCGGAGACTGCCGTCGCCCCGGTGGCCACCACGCCGGATCCGCAAGCGCCCGTGAAGCCGGATGCCGCGTCTGTTGCCGACGTGCCCGGACCCGATGCGCAGGTGCCGGAGGTGCCCGCCAGGGCTGTCGACGCGGCGGTCCCGGCCCAGGCGTCCCGCCCCGACGTGAAGGTCGCGCTGCTGGAGGTGCTGCAGGCGCGTCTCGCCTTCAACGACGAAATGCCGGCCAAGCCGGTCGCGTACGTCATCGAACCGATGGACATCGTGTTGCGCGACTTCTCGCTGAATGGCGACGCGCCGGCCAATCTGGTGGTGTCCGCGACGGCCGACGACGGCGCACGTCTGGCGCTGGATGCCAGGGTGCTGGCGTCGACGCCGGGTATCGACGGCGAACTGACGGTGAGTGGCGTCGACCTTCCGCGCTTCGCCGCCTACTTCGCCGACCGCGTCAGTTTCTCGGTCGAGCAGGCGCAGGCGCGCGTCGGCAGCCGCTTTCGGGTAACGCTCGCGGACGGTGTGCCGCAGGGCGAGATCGAGATCGGCGAAGCCGGCCTGTCGCAGCTGCGGCTCGTCCGCAACGGCGAGAAAGTCGCCTTCGCGCAGGCCGATGACGTCGTGCTCACGGGTGCGAAGGTGAACCTTGCCGCGCATGCTGTCTCCATCGACGCGTTCAATCTGGTCAAACCGCGACTGCGGATGGTGCGCGAGCGCGACGGGACGCTCGACCTGGCGGCTCTGGTGCGCCCGGCGCCGCCTGGTCCGCCTGCGGTGTCGCAGGATGTCGCCGCCGCACCGGCCTGGAAGGCGCTGCTCGCCACGTTCAAGCTCACCGACGGTACGCTGCGAGTCGAGGACCGCACGCTGGCGAAGCCGGCCGTCATCGACATCGATCGCGTTTCGCTTGCCGTCGGCAACGTGGGTACCGATCCGGCGCTGAAGTCCCGCGTCGATCTCGCATTCCGCGACGCGAAAGGCGGTCTGTTCGGCGCGCGCGGCGGATTCTCGCTGGCACCGATGCAGGCGAACCTGAAGCTCGATGCGCGCCGCCTCGACCTGCTGGTCGGCCAGCCATGGATGGCGGAACAGCTCAACGCGACCCTGCTGAACGGCACCGTCAGCCTGCGCGGCGATCTGGGCGTGCGGGTCCAGCAGGCGGGCGACTGGTCGTTGGCCTGGAACGGTGAAACCACTGTCGAGGACATCAAGCTCAGCGAGCCCGGCAAGGCGACCGACCTGCTGAAGTGGCGCTCGCTGTTCGTCGGCGGCGTTGCGCTGAAGCTCGATAGCGCAACGCCCGGCGTGCTGAGCGCTCTGACGATCGACCAGCTGGCGCTGTCCGATTATTTCGCGCGCATCATCGTGTCGCCCCAGGGGCGGCTCAATCTGCAGGACATCATGCGTTCGGCGGACGTGCCGGCGCAGGCCGCCGCCACGCCGTCCGCGATCGCCGCCGCACCGGCGGTGACGGCACCTGCAAATGTTCCGGCGAAAGTCGCACCGGCGAATGCCGGACCGCGTCCGCCGATCGAGATCAAGGCCATCGTGCTGCAGGGCGGACAGGTCGATTTCAGCGACTTCTTCGTCAAGCCCAACTATCGCGCGCAGTTGTCCGAACTCGGCGGGCGCGTGTCCGGCGTGCGTTCCTCGGGCGGCGCGCCGGGTGAAGTCGAACTGCGTGGTCTGGTCGAAGGGTCGGCGCCGATCGACATCACGGGGCGTATCGATCCGCTGGCCGAGAAGCTGTTTCTCGACATCAAGGCGAGTGCCCGCGGCATCGAGCTGGCACCGCTGTCGCCGTATTCCGGCAAGTACGTCGGCTACGGCATCGAGAAGGGCAAGCTCAGCGTGAACGTGGCCTACAAGATCGAGAACGACAAGCTGACGGCGAAGAACAATGTGGTGCTCGACCAGCTGACCTTCGGCGACCGGGTCGACAGTCCGGACGCGATCAAGGCGCCGGTACAGCTCGCGGTGTCCTTGCTGAAGGATCGCAACGGCGTCATCGACATCAATCTTCCGATCAGCGGTTCGCTGTCCGATCCGCAGTTTTCCATCGGCGGGCTGGTCGGACGCGTCATCGTGAATTTCATCGTCAAGGCGGTGACCGCACCGTTCGCCTTGCTGGGATCCTTGTTCGGCTCGCAGGCGGATCTCGACCATGTCGCCTTCGCGCCGGGGCGCGCCGCGCTCAGCGATACCGCACGCGGCAAGCTGGACACGCTGGGCAAGGCGCTGACCGACCGGCCGGCGCTCAAGCTCGAAGTGACCGGGCGCACCGATCGCTCGGTCGACGTCGAGGGCTACCGCCGCGCACTGCTGGAGCGCAAGGTGCGCGAACTCAAGGCCGGGCGCACGAAGACACCGCTCGAAGAGGTGAAGGTCGAGCCGGGCGAGTACGCCGACCTGCTGGAGCGCGTCTACAAGGACACGGACTTCCCGAAGCCGCGCAACGTCATCGGCATGCTCAAGGACCTGCCGGTGCCGGAGATGGAAAAGCTCATCTTCACCAACACGGAAGTCAGCGACGAAGATCTGCGCATGCTCGGCCTCGCGCGCGCCCAGGTGGTGAAGGACTACCTGGTACGCAACGGCAAGATCGACGACAGCCGTTTGTTCGTGCTCGCGCCAAAGACCGGCGCCGATGGCGGGAAGAAGGCAGCCGACGCGGCGACGGGGGCGGCGACCGGCGCTGTCGCGACCGACCCCCTTGCATCCGGGGCGAAGGCGGCCGGCAGCGGAAGTCCGCCTGCGCGCGCCGATTTCTCGATGCGCTGAGCGACGCTCGCCCGGCCCCGCACCGGCGTCAGAGTGCGGTTTCCTCCTGCGGGATGAAGCGCGCGATCTGTTCGGTCGCCTCGCGCGTGCGTTCCGACAGCGTGCGAACCTCGTCGGCGACGACCGAGAAGCCGCGCCCCGCGTCGCCCGCGCGCGCCGCTTCGATGGCCGCATTCAGTGCCAGACGGTTCGTCTGGTTGGCGATGTCGCGGATGGTGGTGACGATGTCGCGGATCTTCTGCACGTTGTCGCCCAGTTGCTGACGCTGTCGCAGTTCCAGCGCCTGCAGTTCGGTCGCGTTGTGCTCCGCCTCGATGCAGGTGAGTGCGCCCACCACGCGCAGCGGTGTGCCGTCGGCCGTGCGCCGTGTGCGGCCGCGGGCGCGGAACCATCGGTACGTGCCGTCCTTGCAGCGCAGCCGGTAGTCGATCGAGTATGGCGTACGGCCGCTGCGGTCCATCAGATGATCGGTGAACGCCTTGAGCACGCGTGGCTTGTCTTCCGGGTGCAGGCGTGACGCCCAGCTGTCGAGCACGTCCGGAAATTCCTGTTCCGTTTCGAAACCGAGCAGGTGCCGGAACTGCATCGACCACCAGAACGTGTTCGACGGGTTGACCGGGTCACCGGCCACGACGTCAAGATCCCAGATGCCGTCGGCGAGCATTTCGCTGGCCAGTTCAAAGCGAGTGAGCGCGACGTCGAGCCGCGCGCTGTCTTCCCGGCTGCGCGTGACGTCCGTCAGCGAACCGGTCAGATGCACGTTGCCGTGTGCGTCGCGCCGGCCCGTCACCCGGCTGACGAACAGGCGATAGCTGCCATCCTTGCCGGCAAGGCGGTACTCGCTGTCCGGCCATCGCGTGTCGTCGCGAGCCGACCACTGGCGGGCGAGCGTGTCCAGCGCCTGCTTGCGGTCGTCCGGATGCAGGCGCTCGGCCCAGCTGCCCAGACAATCCGGGAAGTCCGTGCTGTCACTGAAACCGAGCATGTGGCGCAGGCTGTCCGACCACCACACCGGATGCTGCATGGCCGGGACGCGCGTGTCGCCGGGTTGCGTGTCCCACAGGCCGGCGTCGACCACCGACGTGATCATCGCGGCGCGTGCTTCGGCGGATTCGGCGCGCCGGCGCAGTGCATCGCATTCGGTGGCATTGACGCCGGCCGCCTGTTCCAGCGCCTGCGCGCGCTCCAGCGCGGCCTGCTCGCGCGAGCGTGCGGTGGCCAGCAGGCTGGACAGCATCGTCAGCAGCTGGCGTTCGCCGGAGCGGCCTTTCGCGGACGGGCAATAGTCCTCGTTGCGCGAGGCGCAGTCGACGATGGATCGGATTTCTTCGCGAAAACGTTTTCCGGGCAACCAAGGCAGCATGGGGTCCTTCCGTCGGCGTGGGCGCCGCACGGGCGCGTTGGCGCTGGCAGAAGCATGTGGCGTGCCATGGTGCGGCGAACAGGAAATTCCTTTCGTTTCAGCGGGGTATCCGGCGCGCGCCGTGCTGCGCGGCGTCCGGATGCCGGACGACAGCGTCTGACATCCGGTCGGCGCGGGCCTCAGCGGTGCGGCAGCAGCGCGAGCAGTTCCTCGCCGTGGCGGCGTACGTCCGGGTGGTCGATCAATTGCACGACACGGCCTGACGGATCGATGAGGCAGGTGATGCGCCGGTACAGGCCCAGCGCCGCACGCAAGCGGCCCGCAAGGCCGTTGCCGAGCGCGCCGTAGGCGCGCGCGATGTCCATGGCGGGGTCGATCAGCAGCGGGAAGTTCAGTCGGTGCCTGTCCGCGAAGGCGCGGTGTGCCGCGCCGTTCTGGGCCGACACGCCGAGCACGGCGAGCGCGTGTTCATCCATCACGGCGCGCTGGTCGCGCAGCGAACAGGCCTGCTTCGTACAGCCCGGCGTGCCGTCGCGCGGATAGAAGTAGATCGCCAGCCAGCGGCCGCGGTAGTCGGCAAGTCGATGGCGAGTGCCGTGCTGGTCGATGGCGTCGAAGTCGGGAGCGGGCTGTCCGGGTTTCATGGCGAATGCACGGTGCAGGGCGATGACCGATGGTAATCGCTGCATCAATGAAAATCCCGGCTGCGTGGCATCAGTTCGCCGAGCAGGCCGGAGCGGTCGACCAGCCGGCGGGCGATCAGGTGGATGACGTCGCCTTCGCGCGATACCTGGCCGTAGATGCCGAGCAGCGTGGCGCCGAGCACCTCGCGGCGCTGCTTTTCCTGCAGGTCGCCGTGCACGATGATGTTGGCCAGGCCGGTTTCGTCCTCGACCGTGACGAACATGACGCCGCTCGCGGTGCCGGGGCGCTGCCGGCAGGTGACGATGCCGGCGGCGCGCGCCAGTGCGCGGTCAGGCAGGCGGCGCAGCTCGGCGGCGGTGACGAAACGCTGCGCGGCAAGCGTGTCGCGCAGCAATGCCAGCGGATGACGGCCGAGCGTGAAGCCGAGACTGGCGTAGTCGGCGACGATGTCCTGGCCTTCCAGCGGCGCGGGCAGGGCCAGTGCGGGTTCATGCACAGGGGCGTCGCGCAGCAGCGCGTCGGGGCGTCGTGCAGCGGCCTGCCAGTGCGCCTGGTGCCGGTTGCCGGCCAGTGCCTTCAATGCGCCACCAGCTGCCAGGCAGCGCAGCGTGTGCGCGTCCAGCTGCGCGCGCCGCGCCATGTCCTCAACACCGGAAAACGGCGCATGCGTGCGCGCCTGTTCGATGCGCAGTGTCGCGGCCTGCGACAGGCCCTTGACCATGCGCAGGCCGATGCGCACACCCGGCGCGGCACCGGCGCGCTCCAGCATGCAGTCCCGCCGGCTCACGGTCACGTCGGCCGGCAGTACCCCGACACCGTTGGCGCGCGCGTCGGCGATGAGCTGGGCCGGCGCGTAGAAGCCCATGGGCTGGCTGTTCAGCAGGCCGCACAGGAAGGCGGCCGGATGGTGGCACTTGAGCCAGGACGAGGCGTACACCAGGAAGGCGAAGCTGGCGGCGTGCGACTCGGGAAATCCGTAGCCGGAAAAACCTTCGATCTGACGGTATATCTGCTCCGCGAATGCCGCGGTGTAACCGTTGGCGAGCAGGCCGTCGGTGAGTTTTTTCTGGAAGATTTCCATCGTGCCGCGATGCCGCCAGGCCGCCATGGAGCGGCGCATCTGGTCGGCTTCGCCCGGCGTGAAGCTGGCGGCGACCATGGCCAGCTGCATCACCTGCTCCTGGAAGATGGGCACGCCGAGCGTGCGCGCCAGCACCGGACGCAGCGCGTCCGACGGATAGTCGATGCGTTCCGGCGGCAGGTGGCGGCGCGCCAGATAGGGATGGACCATGCCGCCCTGTATCGGGCCGGGGCGTACGATGGCGACCTGGATCACGAGGTCGTAGTAGCAGCGCGGACGCAGCCGCGGCAGCATGTTCATCTGCGCGCGCGACTCCACCTGGAACACGCCGGTCGATTCGCCGCGGCACAGCATGTCGTAGGTGGCAGGGTCTTCCGGCGGGATGTCGCCCATTGTGCGCGGCGCGCCGGCGCCGGACTGCGCCAGTGCGTCCAGCGACTTGCGGATCGCGGTCAGCATGCCCAGCGCGAGCACGTCGACCTTCATCAGGCCAAGCGCTTCGAGGTCGTCCTTGTCCCACTGGATGACGCAGCGGTTTTCCATGCGCGCGTTCTCGACCGGTACCAGTCGCGACAGCTTGCCGCGCGCGATGACGAAGCCGCCGACGTGCTGCGACAGATGGCGCGGCATGCCGATCAGCTCGTTGGCCAGTGCCAGCAGCCATTGCACGCGGGGTGCCTCGGGGCTGAAGCCGGATTCGAGCAGACGGTCCTCGCGCACCCGCCCGCCGTCCCACCACATGTGGCCGCGGGTCAGCCGGTCCAGCGCGTCGTCGCTGTAGCCGAGCGCGCGGCCCACGTCGCGCAGCGCGGAGCGCGGGCGGTAGGTGGTGAGGCTGGCGGCGAGTGCGGCGCGGTCGCGTCCGTACTTGCCGTAGATGTACTGGATCACCTCTTCGCGCCGCTCGTGCTCGAAGTCGACGTCGATGTCCGGCGCTTCGTTGCGCTCGCGGGAAATGAAGCGGCCGAACAGCATGTGGGCGCGCCAGGGGTCGACCTCGGTGATGCCGATGCAGTAGCACACGACCGAGTTGGCGGCCGAGCCGCGCCCCTGGCACAGGATGCCCTGCGTGCGTGCCCAGGCGACGATGTCATGCACGGTCAGGAAGTAGGGCTCGTACTGCAGTTCCGCGATCAGCGCGAGCTCCTCTTCGATCTGGGCGCGCAGTGCGGCGGCCTTGCGCGTGAAGGTGGCGTCGTCGAGCGCCACCTGGTGCCGTATCTGCGCGCAGCGTTCGGTGTAGCCGCGCTGCGCAAGCTCGCGCAGCCATGACGTTGGAGTGTGGCCGGCGGGCACGATCTCTTCCGGATATTCGTAGCGCAGTTCATCGAGCGAGAAGTTGCAGCGGGCCGCGATGCGCAGCGTTTCCGCCAGCAGCGCCGCCGGATAGATGGCGGCCAGCTTGCGGGGCAGGCGCAGATGGCGCTCGCCGTTCGGATACAGCGCGTAGCCGCAGTCGCCGAGCGGGCGGCGCAGGCGGATGGCGGTCATCGTGTCCTGCAGCCGGCGGCGGCTGCGCACATGCATGTGCACGTCGCCGGCGGCGCACAGCGGCAGGCCGGCGGTCTCGGCCACGGCCTGCAGCATGCGCAGGCGGCCCGCGTCGTCCGGACCGAGCAGCAGCTCGACGGCCAGCCAGGCGCGTGCCCCGAAGCGTGCGCGCAGCCAGCGTGCGTGGGTTTCCAGCTCGTCAGGCGAAGCCGGCACCGTCACGTCGCGCGCTGCGGTCGCCAGCAGCGCGATGCAGCCGGGCAGTCCGTCGTGGAGGTCGGCCTGCGTCAGGTGATAACACCCTTTGTCGGCGCGCATGCGTGCGCGCGTGATCAGTTCGGACAGGTTGCCGTAGCCCTCGCGGTCACACGCCAGCAGCACCAGTCTGGGTCCGTCGGCCAGTTGCACTTCGGTGCCGATGATGAGGGCGGGGCGGGGAGCCGGCAGTTCGCGCAGTGCCAGATGGGCACGCACAACGCCTGCCAGGGAGCACTCGTCAGTGATGGCGAGTGCCGTGTAACCGAGCGCGGCCGCGCGCGCCACGAGTTCGTCCGGTGCGGAGGCGCCACGCAGGAAGGTGAAGTGGCTGAGGCAATGCAGTTCGGCGTAATGCGGCGGCACGATGGATTGATGACTGTATGTAAACACAGTCTATCAGGCGCGCCATCAGCGTGCGGAACGTGGTTGGCGGGCCTTTTCGTTTGCACTTGTTTGGTGCAGTCTGGTGGAACGGACCGACGCCGTTGCCGCTGGCGGGTTCGTCGGTGCCGCGCTGGCGACGGCGTGCGGAACATCCGGAATTGACGCGCGCCACCGCTTGCAGCGCCTGACACGGCGCGCTGCGCGCGATGCGCAACATGCGTCGGTCAATTCCGTCGTCATTGACGGCGCACGCTGGACCGGTACTTGCTCAGACCTCGTCAACGCCACGCGGCGCTGTCGCGTCAACCGGATGTGGCGGTGCGCTGCAAAGCAGGGCGGTACGCGGGAACTTAGCGTGTTCCGCGGCCCTCTGCGCTACAGCAGGCGTGGTGTTTGTGAGGATATGTTGCGTATCGGTCAGCGGATGGGCAAGTGCGAAAGCTGAGCGGTGTTTGGACTGTTAATCGAGCTATCGTCATGCTTGAGTGTGTACCAAGCTGCAAGCGCGCCCCTTGCAGCGACGAATGCCGCAAGGCCCGGATGGTCAAGCTCGCAGGCGTGTCGTCCGGGTTGGAAGGTCAACGGAGACTTTGGAGATCAGCATGGACATCGTCAGTCATTTTGCCGCGCGCTTCGAACGCACCCGCGAAGAAGAGCTTTCCCTCGAAGACTATCTGGCGGAGTGCAAACGCGATCCGCTGACCTATGCCAGCGCCGCCGAGCGGATGCTGAAGGCGATCGGCGAGCCGCAGACCATCGACACGCGCAACGATCCGCAACTGTCGCGCATCTTCGCCAACAAGGTGATCAAGCTGTATCCGGCCTTCACCGAGTTCTACGGCATGGAAGATGCGATCGAGCAGGTCGTGAGCTACTTCCGTCACGCCGCGCAGGGGCTGGAGGAAAAGAAGCAGATCCTCTATCTGCTGGGCCCGGTCGGCGGCGGCAAGAGTTCGATCGCCGAGCGCCTCAAGTCGCTGATGCAGGAAGTGCCGTTCTACGCACTCAAGGGCTCGCCGGTGAACGAGTCACCGCTGGGCCTGTTCGATCCGGTGGAGGACGGCGCCATCCTGGAGAAGGAATACGGCATTCCGCATCGCTACCTCAACCGCATCCTGTCGCCCTGGGCGGTCAAGCGGCTCGAAGAGTTCGGCGGCGACATCCGCCGTTTCAGGGTGGTCAAGCGCTACCCGAGCGTGCTCAAGCAGGTGGGCATCGCGAAGACCGAGCCTGGCGACGAGAACAATCAGGACATTTCCAGCCTTGTCGGCAAGGTCGACATCCGCAAGCTGGAAACCTATGCGCAGGATGACCCGGATGCCTACAGCTTCTCCGGCGGCCTGTGCCTGGCGAATCAGGGCCTGCTGGAATTCGTTGAAATGTTCAAGGCGCCGATCAAGGTGCTGCATCCGCTGCTGACCGCGACCCAGGAGGGCAATTTCAAGGGTACCGAGGGTTTTGGTGCGATTCCGTTCGACGGCGTCGTGCTGGCGCACTCGAACGAAAGCGAGTGGAAGACCTTCCGCAACAACAAGAACAATGAAGCCTTCCTCGATCGTATCTACATCGTCAAGGTGCCGTATTGCCTGCGTGTGTCGGAAGAGGTGAAGATCTACGACAAGCTGCTGCGCGGTTCGTCGCTGGCGGAGGCTGTCTGCGCGCCCGGCACGCTGAAGATGATGGCGCAGTTCGCGGTGCTGACGCGGTTGAAGGAGCCGGAGAACTCAAGTCTTTATTCCAAGATGCTGGTGTATGACGGAGACAACCTGAAGGACACCGATCCGCGCGCCAAGAGCTATCAGGAATATCGCGACTACGCCGGTGTCGATGAAGGCATGAGCGGCGTGTCGACGCGCTTCGCGTTCAAGATCCTGTCCAAGGTGTTCAACTTCGATTCGACCGAAGTGGCGGCCAACCCGGTGCACCTGATGTACGTGCTCGAACAGCAGATCGAGCGCGAACAGTTTCCGCAGGAAACCGAGCAGAAGTACATCTCCTACATCAAGGAGCACCTGTCTCCGCGCTACGCCGAATTCATCGGCAAGGAGATCCAGACGGCGTATCTGGAGAGCTACAGCGAGTACGGCCAGAACATCTTCGACCGCTACGTCACGTACGCCGACTACTGGATACAGGATCAGGAGTACCGCGACACGGATACCGGCGAGGTGTTCGACCGCGTGGCGCTGAACGGCGAGCTGGAGAAGATCGAGAAGCCGGCCGGCATTTCCAATCCGAAGGATTTCCGCAACGAGATCGTCAATTTCGTGCTGCGCGCCCGGGCCAACAACCAGGGCAAGAATCCGTTGTGGACGAGCTACGAAAAGCTGCGCACGGTGATCGAGAAGAAGATGTTCTCCAACACCGAGGAACTGCTGCCGGTCATCAGCTTCAATGCCAAGGCCAGTGCGGACGACGCGAAGAAGCACGAGGATTTCGTCAATCGCATGGTCGGCAAGGGCTATACGCCGAAGCAGGTGAGATTGCTGTGCGAGTGGTACCTGCGCGTGCGCAAGAGCTCGTGACGCATTGATCGATAGGCCAGGGCGCGAGCCCTGGCGGGAGGACACATCTTGCAGCAGATCATTGATCGACGCCTTGCCGGCAAGAACAAGTCCATCGGCAACCGTGAACGTTTCCTGCGCCGCCACAAGGAGCAGATCCGCGACGCGGTGAAGCGCGCGGTGGAAGGTCGCGGCATCCGCGACATCGCGCAGGGCGAGGACATCCACATTCCGCGCCGCACGATCAGCGAGCCGGTGTTCGGCCACGGACAGGGCGGCCGGCGCGAGATGGTGCACCCGGGCAACAAGGATTTCGTGCGCGGCGACCGCATCGAGCGGCCGCAGGGCGGTGGCAGCGACGGCAGCGGTTCCGGGCAGGCGAGCGATTCCGGCGAGGGGGACGACGACTTCGTCTTTCACCTGACGAAGGAAGAGTTCATGCAGGTCTTCTTCGAAGATCTCGCGCTGCCCAACCTGATCCGCACGACGCTGGCCGACACGCCCGAGTTCAAGACGCATCGTGCCGGGTTCTCCAGCGACGGCACGCCGAACAACCTGCATGTCGTGCGTTCCATGCGCGGTGCCATCGGCCGGCGCATCGCGCTGGGCAGTGAATCGAGACGCGAGCTGGCGCGGCTTGAGGAGCACTTGTTGCGGCTGCGCGGCGAGTCGGACACGCCGGCGCGCAGGCACGAGATCGAGGCGCTGGAGCGCGACATCGAAGCGCTGCGCGCGCGCATCGCCCGCATTCCCTACCTGGACCCGATAGACCTGCGCTATCGCAGCCGGGTGCGCACGCCGGTGCCCACCGCGAAGGCCGTCATGTTCTGTCTGATGGACGTGTCCGGTTCGATGGACGAGGCGCGCAAGGATCTGGCCAAGCGCTTTTTCATCCTGCTCTACCTGTTCCTGACCCGGCACTACGAGAAGATCGACATCGTGTTCATCCGTCATCACACGCAGGCGCAGGAAGTGGACGAACACGATTTCTTCCACGCGACCGAAACCGGCGGCACCGTGGTGTCCAGCGCGCTGGTGCTGATGGAAGAGGTGATCCGGGCGCGCTACCCGCGCGGCGAGTGGAACATCTACGGCGCGCAGGCCAGCGACGGCGACAACTGGCATGACGACAGTCCGCGCTGCCGCGAACTGCTGCAGAACAACATCCTGCCGCTGTGCCGCTACTTCGCCTACATCCAGGTGGTCGAGCAGGAACAGAACCTGTGGTACGAGTACGCCGCGCTGGCGCAGGAGTCGGAAACGTTCGCCATGCGCAAGGCGTCCGAGATCGACCAGATCTACCCGGTCTTCCGCGATCTGTTCAGGAAGGAAGGAGTGGCCGCATGAGCAGCACCTTCAACCGCCGCCACGTGGGGCAGGCGGCTTCACCCGAGGAATACGGCGGCCGCCGCCGCGCCGCGCCGCTGCGCGTGCCGCCACCGCTGGCGCTTTCCGAGCGACCGAGCCAGCCGCTGCCCGGTCCGAGCGACTGGACCTTCGACCTGATCGAGCGCTACCACGCGGTCATCCGCGGGACGGCGGCGCGCTTTGGCCTGGACACCTATCCGAACCAGCTGGAAATCATCACCGCCGAACAGATGATGGACGCCTACGCGTCGGTCGGCATGCCGGTGAACTACCGCCACTGGAGCTACGGCAAGGAGTTCATCAGCACTGAAAAGAACTACCGGCGCGGCCAGATGGGGCTGGCCTACGAGATCGTCATCAACAGCAATCCCTGCATCAGCTACCTGATGGAGGAGAACACGATGGCGATGCAGGCGCTGGTCATCGCGCACGCCGCCTACGGCCACAACAGCTTCTTCAAGGGCAACTACCTGTTCCGCATGTGGACGGACGCGTCGTCCATCATCGACTACCTCGTCTATGCGAAGAACTATGTCGCTGCGTGCGAGGAGCGGCACGGCGTGGACGCGGTCGAACTGCTGCTCGACAGCTGCCATGCGCTGATGAATTACGGTGTCGACCGCTATCGCCGGCCGAGCAAGCTGAGCCTGACGCAGGAACTGGACCGCGCCAAGGACCGCGAGGCCTACGCGCAGCAGCAGGTCAACGAGATCTGGCGCACGCTGCCGCCCCGCCTGGACAAGGACACCGCTGAAAAGGACGAGGCGCTGCGCTTTCCGGTCGAGCCGCAGGAGAACCTGCTGTACTTCATCGAAAAGAACGCGCCGCTGCTGGAGCCCTGGCAGCGCGAGATCGTGCGCATCGTGCGCAAGGTCGCGCAGTACTTCTATCCGCAGCGCCAGACCCAGGTCATGAACGAGGGCTGGGCAACGTTCTGGCATCACCATCTGCTGAACACGCTGTACGACGACGGCCATCTCGAAGACGGCATCATGATCGAGTGCCTGAAGTCGCACACCAACGTGGTGTTCCAGCCGCCGGTCGGCCATCCGGCGTACAGCGGCATGAATCCCTACGCGCTCGGTTTTGCGATGTACACCGACATCAAGCGCATCTGCGAAGCTCCCACCGACGAGGACCGCTACTGGTTCCCGGACATGGCGGGGCGCGACTGGCTGGAAACGCTGGACCACGCGATGCGCAACTTCAAGGACGAGAGCTTCATCGGCCAGTACCTGTCGCCGCGCGTGATGCGCAACTTCCGGCTGTTCTCCATCGTCGACGACGAGAAGGACCCGACGCTCGAAGTGTCGGCCATCCATGACGAGGCCGGCTACCGCACGCTGCGCGAGGCGATGTCGCGCCAGTATGACCTCGGGTCGCGCGAGCCCAACATCCAGGTGTGGAGCGTCAATCTGCGTGGCGACCGCTCGCTCATGCTGCGCCACACGCAGGACAACAACCGTCCGCTGCACAACAACGCCCACGAGGTGCTCAAGCACGTGACACGGTTGTGGGGTTTCCCGGTTCACATGGAAAGCGTGGATGGCGGCGGCGATGTCGCGCGGCGCTGGACGGTGGATCCTGCCGGCGCCTGAGCGCGCATGGCAACCGGAGCACAGGCGCCGATTGCTGCTATCTTTGACCACGATGTGTCCATTCCTCCGATCACTGCTGACCCTGCTGCTGCTCGTGGCGCTGCCGCTGCAGGGTTTTGCCGCGGCCGCAATGACACATTGTCAGCCGGCGCCGCACGTCGACGGTCACGCCATGCACGTGATGGACGATGACGTCGCAGCGGCGGATCACGACATGCCCCCGCATGACAAGCACCGCTGCAGTGCCTGCGCCAGTTGCTGCGTCGGGAGTGTGCTCATGCCTCCGGCATTGGTGCTGCCGTCGTGCTTCCTGCTGTACGAACGCCCGCTGATGACGCGCGCCGGGCCGCCTGCCTTCCTGACGGAAGGCACCGAACGCCCCCCTCGATCGACCTTCGCCTGACTGTATGTTGATCGCCCGCGCCAGCTGCGCGGGCACCTGATTGCATTCGTTCCTGCGAGGTCAAGATGTTTCCGAAACCCATCCGGGTGCTGCTCGTCTGTACGGCGCTGGCACCCCTGTCCGCGTATCCGGCCGATCCTTCGGACGCCGCGGTCCCCGTCCCTCCTGTCCAGTACCGTTCGGCGTTCGACGCCTACCGTGCCCACACCAAAGAACCCGTAACGCGCTGGCGCGACGCGAACAAAACCGTCACGCAGCCGTCGATGGCCCACCCTCACGCCAGCCCGACGATGGCGGACGATCCGCACGCCGCACACAAGCGCGCCGCGGGGCCGGAGGCCGGGCGCGACAGGCCTGTGACCGGCCCCGCCCGCGATGGCGGCACCGGGCATTTGCAACACGGCTGCGTGACGCAAAGCCGCACATGCGATCACCCGACGAAGGAGCACGATCATGCGCATCACTGAATCGTCGTGTTTGCGGATGCTGCCGCTTGCGCTGGCAGCGAGCCTGCTTGCCGGCTGCGCCAGCTTCAGCGCCGACGGCGGATTCGGCGAGGTCGAGCAGACCGCGCAGCAGCGTCTCGGCAAGGAACTGAAATGGGTGCGCAGCGACGAAGACCGCCGGTTCGTCGAACAGCGCGTCGATGAACTGCTGATGGCGCCGCTCGGCGTCGAGGAAGCCGTGCAGCTTGCGTTGCTGAACAACCGGGGCCTGCAGGCCGGCTTCTTCCAGCTCGGCATCAGCGAGGCGGCGCTGGTTCGGGCCGGACGGCTGCCCAATCCGCAGTTCTCGATGTTCCACGCCAGCCGGAGCGAAGGGGGCGTGCGCGAGTACAAGATCGAGCAGGCGCTCACGTTCAACATCTTTTCCCTGCTGACGATGCCGCAGGCGGTCGAGGTGAACGAGCGGCAGTTTGCGCAGACCCGGCGCGCGGTGTCGCTGCAGGTGCTGCGCCTGGCGGCCGACGTGCGCAAGGCCTGGGTGCTGGCGATCGCCGCCGGTCAGACGCTGCACTACATGGAGCAGGTGATGGATGCTGCCGAGGCGGGCGCGGAACTGGCACGCCGCATGGAGGCAGCCGGCAACTTCAGTGCCCTCGCGCGGGCGCGTGAACAATCCTTTTATGCCGACGCGGCGCTCGGCCTCGCGCGTGCCAGACAGGCGCAGGCGCAGGCGCGCGAGCGCCTGACGCGCCTGCTCGGGCTGTGGGGAGAGCAGACCGCGTTCAAGCTGCCGCCACGCCTGCCGGATCTGCCCGACGCCGCACCGGACGCGCCGGACATCGAGCGCGAGGCGATGGCCAGCCGGCTCGACCTGCAGATGGCAAAGCTCGACGCCGAAGCCACCGCACGCAATCTCGGCCTGAGCCGCACGACCCGTTTCATCAACGTGCTGGAAGTCGGTCCGGCTCGCGTGCTGGAAGGCCGCCGGGGCGAAGCCTACAAGAAGGGCTACGAGATCTCGTTCGAGTTGCCGCTGTTCGACTGGGGCGGTTCGCGGGTTGCCCAGGCTGAAGCGATCTACATGCAGGCGGTCGAGCGCGCGGCGGACGTGGCCATCAACGCGCGCTCCGAAGTGCGCGAGGCGTACGGCGGCTACCGCACGGCGTTCGACATCGCGCGCCACTACCGGGACGAGGTGGTGCCCGTGCGCAAGCGCATCTCGGACGAAAACCTGCTGCGCTACAACGGCATGCTGATCGGCGTGTTCGAGTTGCTGGCCGATGCGCGCGCGCAGGTCGTGAGCGTCAATGGCTATATCGACGCGCTGCGCGACTTCTGGCTGGCCAGCGCCGATCTGGACATGGCGATGACGGGTCGCCCGGACACCGCCGCGCCGATGCCGGCCGCCATGACCGCGGCGGGTGCCGCGGGCGAACACTGAATACAGGAACCTGACATGACTTCCCGCAGAGATTTCTTCCGTGGCGCCGGCGTCGCCGGTGCCGCGCTGACCGCCGCTTCGGTGAGCCGTGTGGCGATGGCCGCGCTGCCCGAGCCGGTGTTCGAAACGACGCCCGACACGCGAGCCCCGCTGGTGCCGCCCGACGGGCGCCCCTACAACCCGGTCGTCACGCTGAACGGCTGGACCTTGCCCTGGCGCATGAAAGATGGCGTCAAGGAGTTCCATCTGGTGGCCGAACCCGTGGTGCGTGAAATGGCGCCCGGTTTCAAGGCGCACCTGTGGGGCTACAACGGGCAGTCGCCGGGCCCCACGATAGAAGTGGTGGAAGGCGACCGCGTGCGCATCTTCGTCACCAACCGCCTGCCCGAGCACACCAGCGTGCACTGGCACGGCCAGCGCCTGCCCAACGGCATGGACGGCGTGAGCGGCCTGACGCAGCCGCCGATCCAGCCGGGCAAGACCTTCGTCTATGAATTCGTCGCGCGCCGGCCCGGCACTTTCATGTACCACCCGCACGCCGACGAAATGACGCAGATGGCCATGGGCATGATGGGTTTCTGGGTGACCCATCCGAAGGGCCGTCATCCGCACATCGCGCCGGTCGACCGTGACTACGTGTTCCTGCTCAACGCCTACGACATCGATCCCGGCAGCTACACGCCGAAAACCATGACCATGCTCGACTTCAACCTGTGGTCGTGGAACAGCCGCATCTTTCCGGGCATCGCGCCGCTGGTCGCGCGCAAGAACGACCGCGTGCGCATCCGCATGGGCAACCTGACGATGACCAACCATCCGATCCACATCCATGGCCACGAATTCGAGGTGACCGGCACCGATGGCGGACCGGTGCCGAAGTCGGCGCGCTGGCCGGAGGTCACGACCGACATCGCGGTCGGCCAGATGCGGCAGATAGACTTCATTGCCAACGAGGAGGGCGACTGGGCCTTTCACTGCCACAAGAGCCATCACACGATGAACGCAATGGGGCATGACGTGCCCAATCTGATCGGCGTCGATCACGAGGGCCTGTCGGCCCGCATCGCCAATCTCGTGCCGGGCTACATGACCATGGGCACGTCGGGCATGGCCGACATGGCGCAGATGCAGATGCCGCTGCCGGCCAATACGGCGCCGATGATGACGGGAGAGGGCCCTTTCGGATCGGTCGAAATGGGCGGCATGTTCTCGGTGTTCAAGGTGCGCCGCGACCTGGCCCCCGGCGACTACCGCGACCCCGGCTGGTACCGTCATCCGGCTGGCTCGGTCGCGCACGAGGTCGATGGTGCGCCGGTGCCCGAACGGGCGCCGCCGGGCGGGCACGTCGGCGGCGCGTCGGCCATGCCGCGTGCGGTGGCGCCGGCCGGCGACATCGAAGTCCAGGTGCGCAAGCCCGCGGGCGGCGCGCACGACCATCACTGAAGGAGTCGTCATGAGTCATGAAACGAGGCGCCGCGCGCTGCTGGGCATCGGCGTACTGGCGGCGCTGGCCCCGCTCGCAGTGGCTGCGGGCGGGGCCGCGAAGCCGCTGGTCGAGGTGTGGAAGAGCCCGACCTGCGGCTGCTGCAAGGACTGGGTCAGCCACCTCGAAGCCAACGGCTTCGAGGTGCGCACCCACGACACGGGCAATGCGCAGGTCCGCGCCCGGCTGGGCATGCCGATACGCTACGGCAGCTGTCATACCGGCCGCGTCGCGGGCTATGCGCTGGAGGGCCACGTGCCGGCCAGCGAAGTGAAACGGCTGCTGAAGGAAAAACCGGAGGCGGTCGGGCTGGCGGTGCCGGCGATGCCGCTCGGCTCGCCCGGCATGGACGGGCCCGAATACGGCGGACGCAGGGATGCGTACGACGTGCTGCTGGTGCGTGGGGACGGGAGTGCGGACGTGTATCGCAGTTATCGCTGAGGGTTGCGTCGGGCGTGCGCGGCTGCGGTGGCAACGTTTGGGTGCGTGCCGTGGCCGGACAGGCGGGCGGGCATGATCCGGCGCGCCCGGCGGTGCGCCGATGGCGTCACGCGGATTGACCTGCGCGGTCAGCGTGGCGCCATCGTGCTTCGCGCGTCAGGCAGGCGGATAGTCGGCGTCGGCGAGCGCTTGCCGGAACAGGGCTTCGTCCTGCGACGACTGGATGCGCACGACGTGACGTGCGATGTCGATGTCGACGGTGGCTTTGCCATCGACTTCCGAAACGGCCGTGCGGATACGGCCGGCGCAATGGCCACACGTCATGTCGGGAACTGTGAACTCGATCATCTGTAACTCCTGGAAACGGCAAAGTGGGGCATGTCTGCCGATGGTGGCACCCGTCATCGGTGAAAACGGATCGACAGATCCCCCGGATGATGGACCTTTCCACGGGCCGGCGGTCGCGCGGCGTGTGTGAATTTGAAAAGACTTGACCTTGCCATCGTGGCAAGGTTGATGCTGTCGCTGCAGCGGACGGCCGTCCGGCCATCACTTACGGAGCAGCCATGAGCACAACGGAACACCTGGCACAAACGGCAGACAAGGGACGCCAGCTCGCGTTCGGCGTCGACGGCATGACATGCGCGTCCTGCGTCGCACGCGTCGAAAAGGCGCTGGCCCGGGTGCCCGGCGTGCGCAGCGCGAGCATCAATCCGGCAACGGAGACGGCGAACGTGTCGGCGGATGCGTCGGTCGGCGTCGATGCGCTGCGCGCCGCGGTCGAGAAGGCCGGCTACGCGCTGCGCAGCCACACCGTGCCACTGAAGATAGACGGCATGACCTGCGCCTCCTGCGTCGCGCGCGTCGAGAAGGCGCTCCTGCGCGTGCCCGGCGTGCTGTCGGCGAGCGTGAATCTGGCCACCGAATCGGCCGAGGTCGTCACGCTGGACGACGATGCCGCACCGTTGCAGGCGGCCGTGGAGCGTGCCGGCTATGCGGCCACGCTGCCGGGAGCCGCCGCGCCAGGGCGCGCGGGGGGCGGCTTGCCGCCCTGGTGGCCGGTTGCGCTGGCAGGCCTGTTGTCACTGCCGCTTGCCCTGCCGATGGCGGGCATGCTGTGGGGCGCGCACTGGATGCTGCCGCCCTGGCTGCAGTTTGCGCTGGCGACGCCGGTCCAGTTCTGGCTCGGCGCACGCTTCTATCGCGCGGGCTGGGGCGCGCTGCGCGCCGGCGCGGGCAATATGGACCTGCTGGTCGCGCTCGGCACGTCGGCGGCTTACGGGCTGAGCGTCTACCTGTGGCTCGCGGCCGCCGAAGGCGTCATGCCCCATCTGTATTTCGAGGCGTCGGCCGTGGTCATCACGCTGGTGCTGCTCGGCAAGTGGCTGGAGGCGCGGGCCAAGCGTCAGACGACGGAAGCCATCCGCGCGCTCAATGCGCTGCGTCCGGACACCGCGCGCGTGCGTCGTGGCGGACAGGAGCGGGAGGTGGCGCTGTCCGCCGTCAGCGTCGGCGACGTCGTCGTGATCCGGCCGGGAGAGCGCGTGCCGGTGGACGGCCTGGTGACGGAAGGTGCGAGTCACGTGGATGAGTCGCTGATCACCGGCGAAAGCCTGCCGGTCGAGCGCGGCGTCGGCGACCCGGTCACCGGCGGTGCGGTCAATGGCGAAGGGCTGCTGGTGGTGCGCACCGGCGCGGTGGGTACCGAAACCGTGCTGTCGCGCATCGTGCGCATGGTGGAAAGCGCGCAGGCGAAAAAGGCGCCGATACAGCGGCTTGTGGACCGGGTGAGTGCGGTGTTCGTGCCGGTCGTCATCGCTGCCGCCGTGCTCACCTTCGCCGGCTGGACGCTGGCGGGCGGTGGCTGGCAGGCCGCGCTGCTCAATGCGGTGGCGGTACTGGTCATCGCCTGCCCGTGCGCGCTCGGGCTGGCGACGCCGACCGCCATCATGGTCGGCACCGGGGCTGCGGCGCGCCACGGCATCCTGATCAAGGACGCCGAAGCGCTGGAGATCGCGCACCGCATCAAGGTTGTCGCCTTCGACAAGACCGGCACGCTGACCGAAGGCCGCCCCGAACTCGTGGTGGCCGAGGCCGCGCAAGGCACGCGCACCGGACTGCTTGCAGCGGCCGCCGCGATACAGGCGGGCAGCGAACACCCGCTGGCGCGCGCCGTGATCGAGGCTGCGCGGCGCGAAGGCGTGGCGCCCGGCGTCGCGCGCGACGTGACGGCAATTGTCGGGCGTGGCGTGTCGGCGCGCATCGACGGGCGCGACCTGCGCCTGGGCAGCACGCGCCTGATGGATGAACTCGGCGTCGATACCGAAGTGCTGTCGGCGCAGGCGGCGCTGATGCAGGCGGCCGGTCGCACGGTGTCCTGGCTGGCCGACGTGAGCGACGCCGCCACGCCGCAACTGCTCGGCCTGCTCGCGTTCGGCGACGCCATCAAGCCGCAGGCGGAGGCGGCCGTGCGCCGCCTGCACGCGCTCGGCGTGCGCACCGTGCTGGTCAGCGGCGACAACCGGGGTGCCGTCGAGGCGGTGGCGGCCCGGCTCGGCATCGGGGACGTGCGTGCCGAAGTGCTGCCCGGCAGCAAGGCCGACGTGATCGCGCAGCTGAAGAAGGGTGGCGACGTCGTGGCCATGGTCGGCGACGGCATCAACGACGCGCCGGCGCTGGCGGCCGCCGACGTCGGCATCGCGATGGCGACCGGCACCGACGTGGCGATGCACGCGGCCGGCATCACGCTGATGCAGGGCAATCCGGCGCTGGTCGCCGACGCGATCGACATTTCGCGCCGCAGTTACGCGAAGATCCGGCAGAACCTGTTCTGGGCCTTCGCCTACAACGTGATCGGCATCCCGCTCGCCGCGATGGGCCTGCTCAGTCCGGTCATCGCCGGCGCCGCGATGGCCTTCAGCAGCTTCAGCGTCGTGAGCAACGCGCTGCTGCTGCGGCGCTGGAAGGCGGGTGACGGCGCATGAGCGGGCTCTACAGCATCGGCGAAGCCGCAGCGCGCTCCGGCGTGTCCGCCAGGATGGTGCGCCACTACGAGTCGCTCGGCCTGCTGCCGGTGCCCGCGCGCACGGCCGGCGGCTACCGGCAGTACGCGGCGCGCGACGTGCATACGCTGCGCTTCATCCGGCGCGCCCGTGACCTCGGGTTCAGCATGGACGAGATCGCCGCGCTGCTGAAGCTGTGGGAGAACCGCGAGCGCACCAGCGCCGAGGTCAAGCGGATCGCGCTCGCGCATATCGCCGACCTCGACCGGCGCATCGCCGAAATGAGCGCGATGAAGGATGCGCTGGGCCGGCTGGCCGCGTGCTGCCACGGCGACGCGCGCCCGGATTGCCCGATACTCGACGGCCTTGCCGAATGAGCGGCACTGGCGCGGTTCCCGCCTCGTCGCATCAGGCGACGGCCGTGGCGCGACGGCGCGGTTCGTCCGATACTGTCGCCGCGCAGTGTCAGGCATGAGCTGCGTCAACCGCGCGACACACGCGTCGCGCCATAATCCAGCCCGCCCGTCGTGGCGCGCGGACGACACATTTCGCGAAAGCCACTCCAGACATGCACGACAGCGCAGCCCTCACCGAGTCCCGCCATTTCAATGCACCGCAGGTCCGCCTCTCCAGCCCGCTCGACTGGCTCGTGGCCGGCTGCCGCGACTTCCTGCGTTGCCCCTGGCCCGGCCTGCTGCATGGCGCGGCGGTTGCGCTGTTCGGCAGCCTGCTGTGCTGGCAGATTCCGGATCGCTTCTGGCTGCTGGGCGGGGCCTTCACCGGTTTCATGCTGGTGGCGCCGGTGATTGCCACCGGGCTGTATGCGATCAGTCGCGCCCTCGAACGTGGCGAGCCGGCCGGATTGGGTACGGCGGTCGCGGCATGGAAGCCGCGTGACCATCGCATGGTGGTGTTCGGCCTGCTGCTCGCGCTGGCCGGTACCGGCTGGGTGATGACCTCAGCCGCACTGATCTGGACCTTTGCGCCGGCGCCGGTCAATACACCGGCTGACTTTCTTCGCGTTGTTGTTCTCGCCGAACACGGCTGGCTGTTCGAGGCCTGGCTCGCGCTTGGCGGCCTGCTCGCGGCGCCGGTGTTCGCGTCCAGCGTGGTGGCGATTCCGTTGCTGCAGGAGCGCGACGACATCGGCGTGCTCGGCGCGGTGCTCACGAGCTGGCGCGCCGTCATGGCCAACCCGGTTCCGCTGGCGCTGTGGGGTGCGGTGATCGCCGGCTTCACGCTGTTCGGCATGGCGACCGCGCTGCTCGGCATGCTGGTCGTGGTGCCGCTGCTCGGGCACGCGAGCTGGCATGCCAGCCAGGCACTCGTCGGCCGCGTGCCGGACGGTTCGGAGTAAGCCTGTGCCGACCTTTACCGAAGAGCAGTTCGCGCAGTTCGGCCTGACGTTCGGCATCAGCGCCTTCATGCTCTACATGGTGTTCATCCTGTTCCAGCTCGCGCGCGAGTCGAAGGCGGGGCGCTTCGGCACCTTCGTCATCCTGCTCGGCCTGGGCCTGGGCATGATGGGCTTCGTCGCCAAGGGCATCATCAAGTGGGTGCTCGGCGGCTGATGCCGCGCGCTTGCCTGCCCGCTTCTTCCCGCAAAAAAGGACCTGACCGGTCGACGGTCAGGCTGCAAGGAAACGCACCGGGGTCCCGTACCGCGCTCAGTGTCCGTCGCTGCCTTGCGCGAGCGCGCGTTCATAGGCTTCCATGTACTCGCGGGCCTCGTCGTCCGGCGCGCCGCCACGCCGGCGCATGCGTTCGTCCAGTCGCGTGTCGGCGGGCGTGGTGGTGGTGCCGTCCCGCGCCGTTGCGGCCGCGAGCGGTGCGACGTTTGCCGTGGTGATCGTCTGCACGCCAGCGCCCGCGTCGACTTCGCAGTCCGTGAACACCAGGGTGCCCTGCGCGTCCGTATAGACGCGGATGTCCGCGCTGACGGTGCCGGCGGCAATGCTGCCGGCGAACGCCAGCAGCAGATGCAGCGCGGCCAGCCTGTCAGTGGCCATGGTTGCCGCGCCAGCCGCGCATCACGTCGATCCGTTCCGCCTTGCGGATGAAGGGATCGGACTCCATGTCGCCGAAATCCGATGCGTCGATGCGCTGGTAGCCGGCCAGGCGTGCGTCGATCGCCGCCAGCGTTGCCGGGGCGTAAGGCAGTGTGCGCGTCAGCGTCAGCTCGGAGAGCGTCTTGCCGCGTGTGCGTTCGAGCCGCACCGGCAGCTGCTGCCGTGCCGACCAGTCGAGCACGATGTCGCCGTGCGACGAGGTGCTGCGATAGCGGATCAGGTCGCCGTCCTTGCCACGCAGGCGCGAACCGGTGTTCAGTGCGCCCAGCGTGCGCCGGTCAAGCGCCACGCGCAGCATGTCCCAGTCGGGCGCGATGCCCAGCGTGCGCAGTTCGCCGCTGGTGTATTCGACGATGCGCCGTTCGTCGTGGAAGGCGCGTTCGAAATTGAAATCCGTGTCGCCATGACGGCGCCAGGTTTCGGAGAAATCCGGCTGTTCGGTGGTGAGGCGGTCGGCGGTGCGGATGAAGCGCAGCGTGACCGGAGCCGACCATTTGCCGTCGGTGCCGCGCGAGCGCAGGCGGTATTCGGCGACCACGGGCGGCGCGTCGGTGCCGATGCCGTCGGGCAGCGCGGTGGCGCTGGTCGCCGTCTTGCGGTGGTCATGGCCGGGATCATCATGGTCGTGCGTCGCTGCGGCGAAACCCGGCAGGGCCGTGGCGATGAGCAGTGCGGCGAGGGAAAGTCTCTTTAGCATGGTGTCGCGTGGGTTGCGTCGTGCGTGCCGCTTGCGGCGGCAAACGGAAAAAGGCGGGCCGATGTGCCGGCCCGCCCGTGGTTCAGCGGCGCAAGCCGCCGTCGCGATCAGAAGCCGAAGGCGTCCTTCATCACGTGGTAGATCCAGTTCTGTTCCATCGAACCGCGCACCAGGTAGGCTTTCGGACCGCTGGCGTAGATGGCGACATCTTCACCGGCGTGAGTTTCCGAACCCATCGGTACGACGGCTTGCTGCATGTAGTCGAGCGCGGCGGTGTCGATGCTGTTCAGATCGGCGCGTGCGCCGCTGACGGCACCCGGACCATTCTGGTAACCCAGCGTGGTGTAGGGCAGGCCATCGGAGGCGAGCGTCGGCGACGGGGCGTTGCCATCGACGGCCGGCACTTCTGCCGACAGGCCGAGGATGTCGTTGCCGCGATGCGGGTAGCCGGCGATCGTGAACACGTGGCTGTGGTCGGCGGTCACGATGATGAGTGTCTCCGACGGGTCGGTCATCTCGTAGGCCTTCTTGATCGCGTTGGCGAACTCGATGGTGTCGAGCAGCGCGCGCTTGGCATTGCCCGCGTGGTGGGCGTGATCGATGCGGCCGGCTTCGACATGCAGGAAGAAGCCGTTCTTCTCCTTCTTCAGCATGGCGATCGACTTTTCGGTCATGTCCGTCAGCGACGGCTCGCCCGCCGGCGTGTCGTCACGGTCAGCCGCGTACTGCATGTGGCTGCGCTCGAACAGGCCGAGCAGGAAGTTGGTGTTCGCCGGGTTGGCCGCATCGAAGCCGGCCTTGTCGAACACGAACTTGCTGCCGGCGCCGCGCGTGTTCACCCATTCGGCGGTGAGGTCGCGACCGTCGGTACGCAGGCCCTTGCGCGTGGTGTTCTCCGGATCGAACTGGGTGTTGCTGCGGAAGTATTCGCGACCGCCGCCCATGGCGACCTTGAGGCTGTTCTTCACGGCAGGCGACAGTTCGATCAGCTGGCGGGCGATGTCCTTGACCGGGTTGGCGACGCCGGCGCATGCCGATGCAACCTGGCCGTTGTGTTCCCAGTCGCGCACCGAGGTGTGCGAATAGGTGGCGGCCGGCGTGGCGTGCGTGATGCGCGCCGTCGACACGACACCGGTTGCCTTGCCGGCGGCGGCGGCCTGTTCGAGGATGGTCGGCAGCGCGTTGGCGGCGATCACGGCCGCGTCGCATTCGCCGCGGGCGGTGTTCTGGTTGACCGACAGCTGGCCTTCGCGGGCCTTGTAGCCGGTGACCATGGCGGTCATCGTCGGCGCCGAGTCAGGCGTCTGCTGGTCCCACGAGTAGGTCTTGGACAGACCCAGGTAGGGCATGTTTTCGAAGAACAGGCGGTTCTCTTCGCCGGTGTTGCCCTTCATCTGGCCGTCGAGGATGCGTGCGGCCGTGACGGTCGAGATGCCCATGCCGTCACCGACGAACAGGATGACGTTCTTCGCCTTGCGGGCATTCGGGAAAACCTTCTTGCTGTCGGCCACGAACTGCTGGCCGGCTTGCCACCAGTCGTCAACCGACTCGGGGCCCTTCACTGCCGGCTCGGCAGCGAAGGCGGGCGCGACGGCGGCGCCGGACATCGCGATGGCGACCGCCATGGCGACGGAACGCTTCATGAAATGCAGATGCATGATGACTCCTTGTTGGGTGTTCTTTTCTGTCGGATCGGAAAATCAGGCGAGACGCTTGCGGGCGACAGCGCCGATCAGGCCGATGCCGGCGAGCATCAGCGCCCACGATTCCGGTTCCGGCACGGCGGTCACGTTCAGGCTCACGTTGTCGATGCCGACCTGCAGCGCGGCGACGTTGGCGACGCTGGCGAAGCGCAGCTGGAAGGTGCCGCCGGCGGCGAGCAGATCCGTCACGTCAAAGCTGAAGTCGATGTAGCCATTGGACAGGTCGCCGAAGCTGCGGCCGGTGGCGCCACCCAGGTAGAAGGTGCGCAGCACGTCGGAGCCGGTGGAGAACGCGTCGGCGTTGCCGCTCAGCAGGTCAACACGCAGGTGCTGGTTCAGGCCGGCGGTGAAGTCGAGGCCCGTGCCGTCGATGTGCACGGCGCCGTCGTTGCTCTGGTCGTTCGCGAACAGCGAGAACGACAGCGTTGCCTTGGTCAGCGTGGGGGCGACGAAGGACTGGATCAGCGCGTTCTGGCTCGGTGCGTAGGCGTCGAGCAGTGCGTAGTACTGGCCGGACGCGGCGCCGGCAGTGGCGTAGCCGGATGCCGGGGAAGCGACGCCGCTGGTGACGAGGTTGCCGCCGAAGGCACCGTCCTCGTGGATCATCCAGCCGGACGGCGTATAGGTTTCGTCGCCGTCGGCTTCAAAGCCGCCGTTCTGGATCAGTTCCGACGCGTTGGCGACGGAGCTGCCGATCGCGAGCGCGAGCAGCAGCGGATATGCGATTTTCTTCATGACTGGATTGCCTCTCGTTGTCGTTCGCAAGCCCGTATGCGAACCGTGAGGGCAATCTAGTCATGACGTGTGACAGCGTCGTGTAGACTATTGAGTGCTTGTTTTCAATAACACGACAGGTGCATGAATTTCATCGCAGGGCGTCGATGGCGCGCCGGTAGCTTTCGCGTTTTTCACTTTCGCTGCTGGCCGCCATCTGCAGGTCGCGCACCAGACCGTCCTTCAGGCCGTACATCCAGCCGTGCACGCGGACTTGCTGGCCGCGCGCCCAGGCGTCGCGGATGACCGTCGTTTCGCACACATTGATGGCCTGCTCGATGACGTTCAGTTCGCACAGCCGGTCCTCGCGCGCCTCCTCGACCGTCAGCACGTCCAGCAGACGGTGGTGCTTGTCGCGCACCACCTGCACGTTGCGCAGCCAGTTGTCGATCAGGCCCATGCGCATGTCGTGCAGCGCGGCCCGCACGCCGCCGCAGCCATAGTGGCCGACCACCAGCACGTGCTTCACCTTCAGCACGTCGACCGCGAACTGCATGACCGACAGGCAGTTCAGGTCGGTCTGGACCACCATGTTCGCGACGTTCCGGTGCACGAACACTTCGCCCGGAATCAGGCCGACGATCTGGTTGGCCGGCACGCGGCTGTCGGAACAGCCGATCCAGAGGTATTCAGGCGCCTGCAGTGTGGCGAGACGCTCGAAAAAAAGCGGATCGTCGATCCGCATGCGCTCCGCCCACTCCCGATTGGCTTTGAAAAGATGATCAAGTTCTTTCAATTTCATGGCTCCCAAGTATCAGGACCGATTATATCGATGGACGCCCGCGCGCTCGCGCGGGACGAAAAAAAAGCGTCCTGCGGGCGGACCCGCGAGACGCTTTCGGCCTGTCCGGTCAAAGCTCAGCCGGGATTCACCAGCAGCTGATTTTCGATGCCGACGACACCCTTGACGGCGGCTACCAGTTCGGCCGCGCGCGCGCGCGCAGCTTCGCTCGGTGCCGTGCCGGTCAGTGTGACCTTGCCCTGATCGGTATCGACGTTGATCTTGAACGCGCTCAGGTCGGGGTCGCCGGCGAGCGCGGCATTCGCGGCCACGGTGATGGCGGCGTCGTCGATCTTGGTTCCCACCGTTTCGGCTGCATCACCGGTTGCGGTGCGGGCGTCGGCGGCGGCCTGTTCGGCTTTCACCTGTGCCTCGTCCATCGCACCTTCGGCCCGGTTGGCCATCTCGTCCGCCTTCTGCTCGGTCTGCGAGATGGCGGAATCGAGCTTCTGGCCCAGCGTCGCTTCGTCGTTCGACTGGCCGCAGGCAGCCAGCGTCAGTGCCAGTGCGGTGGCGCTCGCCAGGCGGAAGGCCGGCGTGAGCAGGATGTGGCTGGGTTTTCGGGTGACGACGTTTTCCATGGGGCATCTCCTGTTGCAATGAAGTGGGTGGCGTTGCAGCCATGATTCGACTTTAGGCGCCAGGCGCGCCGCCGACTGTCGGCGCTGCCGCGCTGCCGTGTAGGAAGAGGCGTACCCCGGGCACCCGCGGCGGCGAGGCATCTGCGGACTGGTCGACACCTGTCGCGGCGGCGCGATGGCCGGGGCCACGGCGCTGTGTTCAAATCACGCAGTCAATCAAGTCAAACCGTCCGCCCCCGACATGAGCGCCGTCAGATACCGCATCACGCCGACCCATCCCGAAGCCCACCTGTTTGAAGTCGAGATCGACATCGCCTGCCCGGCGCCGGACGGTCAGCGCCTGTCGCTGCCGGCCTGGATACCGGGCAGCTACATGATCCGCGAGTTCGCGCGTCACATCGTGCGCATCGAAGCGCGCGACGGCATCAAGGCGGTCGCGCTGACGAAGATGGACAAGCACACCTGGCAGGCGGCGCCGTGCGACGGTCCGCTGCGCGTGCGCTACGAGGTGTATGCGTGGGATCTGTCGGTGCGCGCCGCGCATCTGGACTGCACGCATGGTTTCTTCAACGGCAGCAGCGTGTTCCTGATGGTGCACGGCCGGGAAGGCGAGCCGTGCGAGGTCGATATCCGCCCGCCGTCGGGGCGTGCGTACAAGGAATGGCGGGTCGCGACGACGCTGCCGGAAGGCGTCGGGCGCGGTGCCGCCAAGCGTCACGGCTTCGGCCTGTACCGCGCCGCCAGCTACGACGAGCTGATAGACCATCCGGTCGAGATGGGCAGCTACGCGCTGTATGAATTCAAGGCCTGCGGCGTGCCGCACGAGGTGGCGATCACCGGCCATCACGACATCGACGCCGCGCGCCTGTGCGACGACCTGCGCCACATCTGCGAATGGCAGATCCGCCTGTTCGGCGAACCGGCGCCCTTCGAGCGCTACCTCTTTCTGGTGATGGCGGTCGGCGACGGCTACGGCGGGCTGGAGCATCGCTCGAGCACCGCCTTGCTGTGTTCGCGCAACGACCTGCCGGCACCCGGTGCAACGCAGATGTCCGACGCCTACCGCGGTTTTGCGGGGCTGTGCAGCCACGAGTATTTCCACTCCTGGAACATCAAGCGCATCAAGCCGGCGGCCTTCGTGCCCTACGACCTCACGCGAGAGAACCACACGCGGCAGCTATGGGCGTTCGAAGGCATCACTTCCTACTACGACGACCTGGCGCTGGTGCGTTCCGGCGTCATCGCGCGCGACGATTACCTGAAACTGCTGGCCAAGACGATCACCAGCGTGATGCGCGGTGCCGGACGGCTCAAGCAGAGCGTGGGCGACTCGTCGTTCGACGCCTGGATCAAGTTCTACCGCCAGGACGAGAACGCGCCGAACGCCATCGTCAGCTACTACACCAAGGGTGCGCTGGTCGCGCTGGCGCTCGATCTCACGTTGCGCAGCAAGAGCCGCGGCGCGGTGTCGCTGGACGACGTGATGCGCCGCCTGTGGCTCGACCACGGCCAGACCGGCAAGGGTGTGCCGGAGGACGGCGTGCGCCTGGCGGCCGAGGCGGTCAGCGGGCTGAAGCTCAAGCGCTTCTTCGATCTCGCCACGGAAGGGACGGAAGACCTGCCGCTGGAGCGCCTGCTGCGCGCCTGCGGCCTCGACCTGAAATTCGAGGCCGCAGGCGCCGCGCCGGTACTGGGCGTGAAGACGGCGAACGACGGTGACAACGTGCGCGTGACCCAGGTGCTGGATCACGGCGCGGCGCAGCGCGCGGGCCTGTCGGCCGGCGACGTGCTGGTGGCGCTCGACAACCTGCGGGTGACGGCGACGACGCTGGAGCCCCTGCTCAAGCGCCGGCTGGCGGGCGACGAAGTGAAGATCCACGCCTTCCGGCGCGACGAATTGATGAAATTCCGCGTGCGCCTGGATGCGGCGCCGGTCGATCAGGCGCGCATCGCGCTGGCGACGCGCGCCGGCGCGCCGGCGCGCGAGCTGCTCGAACAGTGGCTGGGGAAGGGCTGAACGTCGTGCGGCGACGGCCGTGCTCAGCCGATGCGGCGCGCGGCGGACAGGCCGATCATGCCGAGGCCGGCCAGCATCAGCATCCATTCGCGCGGTTCGGGCACGACGGCGACGTTGAGCGAGAACACGTCGCCCGCGTGCATCGTGTCGAACGCGATGCGCCAGTCGTCGAGCGTGTCTTCATAGAACGGGTTGCCGACATAGATTTCGGTGAACGAGGCCGACGCTGACGCGACGGCGCTGACGATGACGTCGGTCGCCGAGCCGCCGAACGTGACGTCCGGCAGATCGCCCGACTGCGTCGCGCCCCTGGCGGAACCGATGGAGCCGAAGCGGGCGCCGGACAGCGTCAGGCGCAGGCCGGGCAGGCCGGCTCCGCTGACTTCGCGAATGAGTGCGTTGAAGTCGATGCCGCCGGCCGCGATGTCGTCCGCGTCGACGACGAAGCTCATCGCCGTGGGCAGCGCGTTGAACAGTGTCAGGTCAAGCGCCAGCAGCGATGCGCTGCTGAAGCTGGTGTCCAGCGCGTTGCCGTTGAGCGTCGCGGAATCGAGCGTGACGGCATGCGTCGGCGCGCTGATGACCAGGGCGCCGGCGAGTGCGAGTACGTATCTGTACATGTCGGAAGGCTCCGTCTGAAAAGTGGGTGTCTGAGGGCGACGATAGGGCGGACGTGTGACATGGACATGTCGGCGCGCTGACGTTCGGGTCAAGATTCCGTCATCGGTCTGTCACCGGCGCTGGCCACACTCCGGGCACACCCAGCCGGAGCTTCCCCATGTCTTCCCACAATCTGTTTTCGCGCCGCGACTTCATGCGTGGCGTCGGTGCCGGCGCACTTGCCGGTTCGGCCGTCGTGCGTTCCGCCAGTGCGCTTGCGGCCAGCGGCAGCCTCTTCATGCACGGCGTGGCGAGCGGTGACCCGCTGTCCGATCGCGTCATCATCTGGACCCGGGTCACGCCGCCGCGTCCGGGCACCGTCGCGGTGCTGTGGGAAGTGGCGCTCGATGATCGGTTCACGCGCGTGATCCGGCGCGGCCGTGCGCTCACCGGCGCCGACATCGACTACACGGTGAAGGCCGACGTGCTGGGCCTGCCGTCCAGCGCCCGCCTGTACTACCGCTTCCGCGCCGACGGCCAGCTGTCGCCGGCGGGGCGCACGCGCACGCTTCCGGCCGGCGCCGTCGATCAGGTGAAACTGGTCGTGCTGTCCTGTGCCAACTATCCGGCCGGTTACTTCAATGTCTATGCCGAGGCGGCAAAGCTCGACGACGTCCACGCCGCCGTGCATCTCGGTGACTACATCTACGAATACCCGCGCGGTGGCTATGCGTCCGGCGACGCCGAGGCGCTCGGCCGAGAGGTTGATCCGGCAACGGAAATCCTGTCGCTGGAAGACTATCGCCAGCGCCACGCGCAGTACCGCACCGACGCCGACCTGCAGGCGCTGCACGCCGCGATGCCGATGATCGCCGTGTGGGACGACCACGAAATCACCAACGACGCCTGGCGCGACGGCGCGGAGAATCACAGCGAAGGCGTCGAGGGCGCGTTTGCCGACCGGCGTGCCGCGGCCGTGCGTGCCTATCACGAGTGGATGCCGACCCGCGTGCCGGACCCGACGCAGCCGGAGCGCATCAGCCGCAGCTTCCGCTTCGGCAACCTGCTGTCGCTGCACATGCTGGACACACGCCTGATCGGTCGCGACCAGCAGCTCGACTACGCAAACTACTTTGGCGCCAGCGGCTTTGACGGTGCCCGGCTTGCCGCCGATCTGGCCGACCCCAACCGTCAGTTGCTGGGCGCCGAACAGACCGACTGGCTCGGCCTGCAGCTGGCGCGCTCCGACACGACGTGGGACGTACTCGGACAGCAGGTGCTGATGGGACGCATGGACATTCCGGCGCCGCTGGTGCTCGGCCAGATTTCGTTCTCCGCCTACAGCGCGCTGGTCGTGAAGGCGCAGACGGCGCCGGCCACGCTGACGGCGCAGGAACAGGCGGTGCTGGCGCAGCCCGCCATTCCGTACAACCTTGACGCCTGGGACGGCTACGCCGTCGCGCGCGAAACGGTGCTCGGCACTGCGCGCGCGCTCGACAGGAACCTCGTCGTGCTGGCCGGCGACACGCACAACGCCTGGGCCAGCGACCTGGCCGACCATGCCGGGCGTCAGGTCGGCGTCGAATTCGCGACCTCGTCCGTGACCTCGCCCGGCTTCGAGGAGTACTTCCCGCTGGAAAACCCGCTCGCCGTCGCGGCCGGCCTGACGCAGATCATCGGCCCGCTGCAGTACGCCGACACATCGCACCGCGGCTTCATGATCGTCACGGCGACGCCGGACGCCTGCCGTGCCGAGTGGCGCTACGTCAGCACCGTGAAGCAGCGCAGCTATACGCTGATCCAGGGCCCGGTGCTGCGCACGCTGCCGGGCGCCGGGCAGCGCCGACTGCTGCCGGGCTGAACGCGGGCGGGGCGGGTCAGCTCCGGAGAAGGTTGTCGACGAAGCTCGCGAAGTCGTCCGCGATCGCGGCGGGGCGGATGTCGGGGTTGTCCTCGTCGGCCGCCACGTACTTGCCGGTGCGCACCAGCACCGAGGCGATGCCGTGCGCCTGTGCACCGCCGATGTCGTCGCGCAGGTCGTCACCGACCATGATGGCCTCGTGCGCGGCAACGCCGGCCATGTCGAGTGCGGCCTGAAAAAAAGGCGCGGCCGGCTTGCCGGTGATTTCCGCGCTGACGCCGCTGCTGTACTCGAGCCCGGCGACGAAGGCGCCCATGTCGAGCGACATGCCGTCTTCCTCCCTGAAGTAGCGGTTGCGCGCCATGGCGATGAAGGGCAGGCCGCGCATGATGAGCCGGAAGGCGGTGTTGAGCGAGGCATAGTCGAAATGGACGCCGGCGTCGCCCAGTACCAGCGCGTCCGGCTCGTCCGCATCCGGTCCGGTTTCCGGCAACAGGTCCGGGTGCACGAGGTAGTGCGGATGCAGGCCGCGCGAGCGCACGAGGTTCATCGTCGCACCCGGCGCCGTGAGCAGTTCGTCCTCCTGCATCGCGAGGCCCAGCGCGTTCATTTTTTCCGCAAGCAGGCGGCGCGGCGTGCGCGTGGTGTTGGTCAGGAAGACGACGGCAAGACCGCTGGCGCGCAGGCGCGCGAGCGCACCGGCGGCGCCGGGTATCGGCGTGTCGCCGACGTGCAGCACGCCGGCGAGGTCGATCAGCACGGCTTTCGGCGTGGAAGGTTCCTGCATGGCAAGCCTCCTTTTCTGCGTGGTCTTCGTCGTGACGCGCGTCGCGCGGCGACGCCTGCCCGACGCTACAGCGCAACCAGCTGGTTGCGCGCGGCAAAGCTCACCAGTTCGACCGGATTCCTGATGCCGAGTTTGTCGAACAGCCGCGCGCGATAGGTGCTGATGGTGTTGGCCGACAGCGACAGTTCGCGTGCGATGTCGCCCACCGAATGTCCGTTGGCCAGCAGTTTGAGGACCTGCATTTCGCGGTTCGACAGGCTGTCGAGCGGTGACGCGGGCGTGTCGCTGCGCACGCCGAACGCCAGCCGCTCGGCCAGTTCCGGCGTGACGAACAGTCCGCCGCGCGCAACGCGCTGTATCGCCTCGTACAGCTGCGCGGGCGAACAGCCCTTGTTCAGGTAGCCGGCCGCGCCGCTCTTGAGCGCGCGCACGCCGAACTGCGATTCCGGATAGGTCGACAGCATCAGCACGGCGACACGCGGAAACTCGGTGCGCACCTGTTTGAGCACGTCGAAGCCGTCGCGGTCGCCGAGCGCGATGTCCAGCAGCACGACATCGACCGGCGCGTCGCGCAGCAGGCGCATCAGTCCGGGGCCGCCGGCAGCTTCGCCTGCGACGGCGATGGCAGGGCTTTCGCCGAGGATCTGTGCGATGCCGCGACGCAGCATCATGTGGTCATCGACGATGACGACGCGCACCGGACTCATCGCGACGAATCCGGTACGCGCAGCGTGACGGTGGTGCCGGCACCGGGGGCGCTGTCGAGCTGCAGTTCGCCGCCCAGTGCGCGGGCGCGCTCGAACATGCCGAGCAGGCCGAACGACGTCGGCTGCGCGGGCACCTGCATGCCCAGCCCGTTGTCGCGCACGCGCAGCGTGATGGCGCTCGGGCAGCCGGTCACGTCGACCTGCACTTCGCTCGCCTGCGCGTGGCGCGCGATATTCGTGAGCACTTCCTGCACGATGCGATAGACGGCGATCTCGGCGCTGCGTCCGAGCCGGCGCTCCGGCCCGGCGTCATGCATCGCCAGCGTGCAGCGCACGCCGCTGCGCGCCTGCATCTCCTGCAGCTGCCATTCGACGGCCGCCCACAGGCCGAGGTGGTCGAGCACGCCGGGGCGCAGATCGGTCAGGATGCGGCGCACCGCGCCCAGCGCCTGTCCGGTGACCGACATCATGTCGTCCAGCTTGGATTCCAGCGCTGCGTCATGCGCCAGCCGTGGGCGCAGCCAGTTCAGGTCGAACTGCAGCGCCGTCAGCGAGGCGCCCAGTTCGTCGTGGATTTCGCGGGCGATGTGCGCGCGCTCGTCCTCGCGCACCTGCTGCAGGTGCGCCGACAGACGCTGCAACGCGCCGTGCGACTGCTGCAGCCGCGCATTCGCCTGCGACAGCGCTGCCGTGCGCTCGGACACGCGCCGCTCCAGTTCCGCCTGGTTGGCGCGCAACGCGGACTCCGCGCGCTTGCGCTCGGTGATGTCAGCAAAGGTGACGACGGCGCCGACGATCTGGCCGGCGTCGCGGATGGGGTAGGACGTGTATTCCGCCGGAAAGCTGCTGCCGTCACGCCGCCACAGCACCTCCGACTCGACCCGCACGCCGCGGCCTTCCTGGAAGGCGTGGAAGATCGGGCACTGCTCGACCTGGTAGTTGCTGCCGTCCGGATGCGCGTGGTGGATGAGGTAGTGCATGTTGCGGCCGAGCACTTCGTCGGGGTCGAAGCCGATCAGATCCGCGCCGGCGCGGTTGATGAAGATGCAGCGCCCGCTCTGGTTGATGCCGTAGATGCCTTCGCCCGTGGATTCGAGCAGCATTTCGAGCTGATGGCGCCAGGCGGCGTGATGCGACAGGTGGTGGAGATTGGCGAACACGGCGGGACCGGGCGCGGGAGACAGCCCCGGTATTGCATCATCCATGCCAGCCGACCCTCGCGTGTGATCGCGCGCGCGCACGCGGTTTGCGGCGGGCGTGCCGCAGCCGGCGCCGACCGCCGGGCCTGCGTTCGCCCCGAAATGGTGCGTCTAGGCCGGCACGTCGCGCGCGCGCAGTGCGCCGTCCGTGTCGCCGGCTTCGATCAGCCCCTGTTCTTCATAGCGGCGCAGCTTGCGCCACAGCGACACCCGGTCGATGCCGAGCAGCCGCGCGGCCAGCGCCCTGTTGCCGCCGACCTCGCTCAGCACGTCGAGGATATGCGAGCGTTCGATGCTCTCCAGCGTGCGCACTTCGCCGTTGGCGTGCCCGCCCGGCGAGCGGCCCGCAGCCGCCGGCGTCAGGCCGGGCGGCAGGTCCGTCTCGCCCAGCATGTTGCCGCTGGCCAGCGCCACGCCACGCTCGATCAGGTTTTCCAGTTCGCGCACATTGCCCGGGTAGTCGTAGGCGCACAGCTTCTGCATCGCGGCCGGCGCGATGGCCGTGACGTTCTTGCCCATCGTCAGTGCCGCGCGGCGCAGGAACTGCTGGGCCAGCAGCGGCACGTCGTCGCGCCGCGTGCGCAGCGGCGGCAGCTGCAGCGTGACGACGTTGAGCCGGAAGTAGATGTCCTGCCGGAACTGGCCTGCTTCCACGGCGGCACGCGGCTCCCGGTTGGTGGCCGCGAGAAAGCGCACGTCGGCTCGCACCGGCTCGGTGCCGCCGACGCGCAGGTATTCGCGCTCCTGCAGCAGGCGCAGCAGCTTGACCTGCATGGCGGCCGACATTTCGGTCACTTCGTCGAGAAAGAGCGTGCCGCCCTGCGCCGCCTCGACCAGACCGCCGCGTGCCTGCTGCGCGCCGGTGTATGCCCCTTTCTCGTGGCCGAACAGTTCGTTGGCCAGCAACTCTTCCGTCAGCGCGCCGCAATTGACGGCAACGAAGGGGCCGCTGGCGCGGCGACTGTGCGCGTGCAGGTGGCGCGCCAGCAATTCCTTGCCGGTGCCGGTTTCGCCGACGATGAGCACATTGCAGTCGGTCGGCGCCACGCCGCGTGCGATGTCCAGGATGGCGCGCATGCCCTCGTCGCGCGTGATGATGCGTTCTTCCGCCGCGTTCTCGATGAGTTGGCGCAGGCGATGGTTCTCCGCCCGCAGCTGCGCCTTGTCTGCCGCCTCGCGCACCAGCTTGCGCACCTCGCCCAGACGGAAGGGTTTGGATACGTAGTAGAAGGCGCCGGTACGCATCGCCTCGACCGCCGATTCGGTGGTCGCGAAGCCGGTGACCACCAGCACTTCCATCGCCGGCCACGCCTCGCGCGCGCGGCGCAGCAATTCCAGCCCGTCCATGCCGGGCATGCGAACGTCGGTCAGCATCACCTCGAACTCGGCGCTGCGCAGCAGCGCGAGCGCCGCTTCGCCGTTGTCGGCCGTGGTGACGTCGAAACCGTCGCGTCTCAGTGCGGTGGCCAGGCCTTCCCGGGCAACCGCCTCGTCATCGACGAGCAGAACGTGTGGTGCGCTCATGCCTCCTCCTCCGCCGGTATCCATAGCGAGACGCATGTCCCGCCGTCCGGTCCGTTATCAATGCTGACCTTGCCGCCGTGTTCAGCGGCGATTTCGTGTACGACGAACAGCCCCAGGCCGGACCCCTTGCCGACCGGTTTGGTGGTGAAGAATGGATCGAACACGCGCGGCATGTTGCCGGGATCGATGCCCGGCCCGTTGTCGCATACCTTGATCACCGTCGCGTTGTCCTTCACGGACGCGCTCACCTCGATCTTCGGCGGCGTCTTGGTTTCCGCGCAGGCCTCCAGCGCATTGCGGATCAGGTTGAGCAGGGCCTGCTGCATGCGCTGGCCGTCGGCGTGGATGTTCAGTTCAGGGGCGATGCGCACGCTCACCGCGTCGCCGGCGCCGGGTTGTTCCGCCCGCAGCAACGCGATGGTCTCTTCCACCAGCGGACGCAGCGGCTGGGCGAGCAGTGCAAAGTGACTGTCGCGCGCGAAGTCGAGCAGTGTGCGCACGATGCGCTGGGCGCGCTGAACCTGGTCGTCGATCTGTTCAACGAAGGCGTTCAGCTGTGTCGGATCGGGGCGTTCGTGTTCTTCAAGCAGCAGCTGGGCATTCAGCGATATGTTTGAAAGCGGATTGTTCAGCTCGTGCGCGACGCCCGACAGCATGGTGCCGAGCGAGGCGAGGCGGGCTGTGCGCAACACCGCGAGCTGACGCTCTTCGAGGTCGCCCAGTGCCCGGTTGAAAGCACCTACCAGCGCGGCGATTTCGTCGTCGCGGTCGCGCGGCGTCAGGCGTGCCAGATTGCCGGTGCCGACCCGCGCAAGATCGCTTTCGACCTCGCGCAGCGGCGCGACGACCCGCCGCGTGACGAGCTGGCCGATGCCGAGCACCAGCACGATGGCGGCAATCATGATGGTGTAGAGCTGCGACTCCTGTCCGGACAGCGCGCGCCGCATTGCCTCGCGCGCCTGGTCGGACAGGCGCTCGCTCTGTTCGAACGCCTGCTTGCCGACATCGGTCATGCGTTCTTCAAGTGGCGAGATCGGGTCGCCCGGGCGGATGCGGCGCTGCAGGCGGTCGTCCAGCAGGTCGCGCCAGTCGGACAGCGATTGTTCCAGTTCCTCCAGCGGAAAACCCGGCGCGGCGCGCTGCATCAGCGAGCGGTCGCGCTCGATCAGCGACAGCGCCTCGTCCGCCTTGCCGACGGCGGATTTCAGCTCGGACGGCTTGCGGAACAGCAGGTAGTTCTTTTCCAGCCGGCGCGCTTCACGCACCACGTCGTGCATGCGCGTGACGTGATGTTCGTCATCCACCCGCGAGAGCAGGTTGCGCACCTGCTCCAGCGCCGCGAACACCAGCATGACGAACAGACCGCCGACGACGATGTAGCCGAGCAGGATCTTGGCGTGGAGCGAGCGCGGCAGCAATTTCATGAATTGCATGCTGCAACGTTGCGTTGCGAATTTCAACATCGACCAGAGGTGTGCGGCATCCGGTTTCATGCGGGTTTCCGGCGATTCGACAAATGGGCGTGAAGACGCGCGCTGCATCCTGCAACGTTCACCGAATACCGCAACGGGTGGCGAAATGCAAAGCATAGGAAAATCAGCACGTTATGAATTTTGTTGGAGGTGGCACAGGGTCTGCTTCGAATTCCGTGCCAACCTTGCGGCGGCGGTTTTGAAGGCTCCTCGGGCCGTCGCTGCATCGGGCTGGTAATGGGGAGGCCGGTCGACCTAGCGGACAGCACCGGTTCTTTTGACGGCTCGCGAGCAATCGCGAGCCGTTTTTCTTTGCGGTGTCCGGCGCCCGATCGATGCGCTGCGCGCGGCGGCCGTTTCAAGGATAATTCGCGGCCCCGTCCTCTCCCGCCGCCGACGCATGTCCGGATCCACCGCTTCGCTGATCGAAGTGCGCGCACTCAGTTGCGTGCGCGGCTCCGCGCGCCTGTTCTCCGGGCTGGACCTGATACTCGGCGCCGGCGAGCTGATGCATGTGGCGGGCGCGAACGGCAGCGGCAAGACCAGCCTGCTGCGCATCCTGTGCGGCCTGTCGGAGCCGGCGTCGGGCGAGGTGCGGTGGCGCGGCGCGCCGGCGGCCTCGGTGCGTGACGACTGGCGGAGCGGCTTGCTCTATCTGGGCCACCGCAATGCGGTGAAGGACGATTTCACGCCGCTGGAGAACCTGCGGGCGAGCGCCGCGATTGCCGGCGACACGACGCCCGGCGACGTGCTGCTGCGTGCGCTGGTCGACATCGGCCTCGGCGCGCGTCTCGACGTGCCGGCACGCAGCCTGTCGCAAGGGCAGCGCCGTCGCGTGGCGCTGGCCCGCCTGCTGGCGGACACGCGCAGCGCGCTGTGGATACTTGACGAGCCGTTCACCGCGCTCGATACCGGCGCGGTGGCTGTGCTGTCGCGCGCCATGGCGGCGCATCTCGCGCGTGGTGGCGCCATCGTCTACACCACGCACCAACCGGTCGACATCAACGCGGCGCGCCGGCAGACCCTGAATCTGGACGATTTTTCATGATCGGCGTCTTTCTGTCCGTCATGCGGCGTGACCTCCTGCTGGCCTGGCGCCGGCGCTCGGACATGCTCACCACGCTCGGTTTCTTCCTGCTGGTGACCAGTCTGTTCCCGCTCGGCGTCGGACCGGAACCGGAGCAGCTGAGCCACATCGCGTCGGGCGTGATGTGGGTTGCCGCGCTGCTCGCAACCTTGTTGTCGGTGCAACGATTGTTCGAATCCGACGAAGCGGATGGAACCCTTGAGCAGATGTTGCTGTCCGTGGAACCGCTGGCCGTGATCGTACTGGCGAAGGTGTGTGCGTACTGGCTGCTGACCGGATTGCCGCTGGTCGTGATGGCGCCGCTGATTGCGCTGCAGTTCAACCTCACGCCGGACGAAACGCTGATCGCCTGCGCGACGCTGCTGATCGGCTCTCCCACGCTGTCGCTGCTCGGTGCGGTGGGTGCGTCGCTCACGCTGGGGCTGCGCGGCGGCGGCGCGCTGATCGCGCTGCTGGTGTTGCCGCTGTACGCGCCGCTGCTCATCTTCGGTGCCGGTGCGGTCGATGCGTGGCGCGCCGGACTGGGTGTGCAGTCGCATTTCGCGCTGCTTGGCGCGTGTCTGCTGGTGGCGCTCGCGGTCTGTCCGCTGGCCAGTGCCGCGGCGCTGCGCATCGCGCAGGATTGAGCGTCGCGGACCGTCCGGTGTGACGAGTCGGTTAAACTGGCGGGCTGGCATGTCGGCAGTGCCGCCGGCATGATCGTTGTTGCAATGCGCGGATGTTCCGTGCCGTCGTGCCGCCGAATAACTTGAACCTTGGGTCGTCCAAATTCCGTCGATGTCTGACTCCCAGCTTTCCGCAACACGCGCGCCTTCCGCCGGCGTCAGCCTGTTTCACTACGCCAGCCCGCAAACCTTTTTTCCGCTCGCCGGCAAATTGCTGTGGCCGAGCTGGATCGCTGCCGTCGCGCTGACGCTGGCCGGCCTCTACACCGGCTTCTTCATCGCGCCGACCGATGCCACGCAGGGCGACAGCTACCGCATCATCTTCATCCACGTGCCGGCGGCCTGGATGTCCATGGTGGTGTATCTGGCGATGGCGTTCTGGTGCGCGGTCGGGCTGGTGTTCAATACCCGCCTGTCCTTCATGATGTCGAGCGCGCTTGCGCCGACCGGTGCACTGTGGGCCTTCGTCGCGCTGTGGACCGGCGCGCTGTGGGGCAAGCCGACCTGGGGTACCTACTGGGCCTGGGACGCGCGCATGACCTCGGAACTCATTCTGTTCTTCCTCTATTGCGGCTACATGGCACTGCAGGCCGCCATCGACGATCCGCGGCGCGCCGATCGCGCCGGTGCGCTCATCGCCATCGTCGGCGCGGTGAACGTGCCCATCATCTATTTTTCCGTCAAATGGTGGAACACCCTGCATCAGGGCGCGTCCGTCAGCCTGACGCAGTCACCGTCCATGGCGAGCACCATGCTCACCGGCATGCTGCTGATGGCGCTGGCGGCGTGGGCATACACGATTGCAGTGGCGCTGATGCGGGTGCGCGCCATCATGATTGAACGAGAGCGGCAGACCGACTGGGTGCGCCAGCTCGCAACCGGAGAGACGAAGGCATGAACTGGGAAAGCGCCAGCGACTTCTGGCACATGGGTGGCTATGGCTTCTACGTGTGGGGTTCCTATGCGGTGACTGCCGTGCTGCTTGCATTTGAAGTGTGGGCCGTTGCGCGCCGCGGCCGGCTGGCGCGCGTGCGCGTCGCGCGGGACGTCGCCGTCGAGCGCATGGACGAGCGCAGGCGGGAGCCGACATGAAACCGAGGCAGAAACGGTTTGCGCTGGTCGCGCTCGGCGTGGCCGCGCTGGCGGGTGCGGTGACGCTGGTTCTCACGGCGTTCGAGGACAACATGGTGTTCTTCTTCACGCCGACGCAGATTGCGACGCATGAGGCGCCGCAGGACCGTACCTTCCGCATCGGCGGCATGGTCGAGGAGAACAGCCTCGAGCGTGGTGCCGACGGCACCTCGGTGAGGTTTCTCGTCACCGACACCGCACATCGCGTCGCGGTGACCTATACCGGCGCGCTGCCCGACCTGTTCAAGGAAGGCAAGGGCGTGGTGGCGCAGGGACGGCTGGGCGCGGACGGCGTGTTTGCCGCGAGTGAAGTGCTGGCCAAGCACGACGAGAACTACATGCCGCCGGAAGCTGCCCACGCGCTGGAACAGGCGAAGAAGGCTCAGGCGACCGTCGTTCAGTGAGGTTCAATGCACGCCGCGCGATGCTTCCGTCCGGAAGCACGGGCGCGGCGGCGTTTCATGGGTGGTGCAACGATGTTTCCGGAACTCGGTAATTTCTCCCTGTCGATTGCGCTTGCGCTGGCGTTGCTGCTCGGCGTGCTGCCGATGGTCGGCGCACACCGCAGCGACGCGCGACTGATGTCATCGGCGCGGCCGCTGACGCAAGGTGTGTTCGTCTTCGTCGCCTTTGCGTTTTTTTGCCAGATCCAGTCCTTCGTTCTGAACGACTTTTCGGTGCTGAACGTGGCGACGAATTCCAATTCGACGCTGCCGATCGAATATCGCATCTCGGCCGCCTGGGGCAGCCACGAAGGATCGCTGTTGCTGTGGGTGTTCATGCTGACCGTGTGGTCGCTCGCGGTAAGCGTGTTCTCGCGCCGCCTGCCGCCCGACATGGTGGCTCGCGTGCTGGCGGTGCTCGGCTGGGTGACGGTCGGTTTCCTCGCCTTCATGATCGCGAGTTCGAATCCGTTCGATCGCCTGTTGCCGGCGGCCGTTGACGGCCGGGATCTGAATCCGCTGCTGCAGGACCCGGGGATGATTTTCCATCCGCCCATGCTCTACATGGGTTACGTCGGCTTTTCGGTTGCGTTTGCGTTTGCGCTGGCGGCACTCATCGGCGGACGGCTCGACGCGGCCTGGGCGCGCTGGTCGCGGCCGTGGACAACGGTTGCATGGATGTTCCTGACGCTGGGCATCGCACTGGGCAGCTACTGGGCCTACTACGAACTGGGCTGGGGCGGCTGGTGGTTCTGGGATCCGGTCGAGAATGCGTCGTTCATGCCGTGGCTGGTCGGTACCGCGCTGATCCATTCGCTCGCCGTGACCGAAAAGCGCGGCGCCTTCAAGAGCTGGACCGTGCTGCTGGCGATCGCGGCCTTTTCGCTGTCGCTTCTGGGCACCTTCCTCGTGCGCTCGGGTGTGCTGACCTCGGTGCATGCGTTTGCCACCGATCCGGAGCGCGGTGTGTTCATTCTGGCCCTGCTGGTGTTCGTCATCGGCGGTTCGCTGTTGTTGTTCGCCATCCGTGCGCCGTCGGTCGGCCTTGGTGGCGGTTTTGCGTCACTGTCGCGCGAGACGGCGCTGCTCGCCAACAACGTGCTGCTCGCGGTCGCGACGTCAGCGGTGCTGCTCGGCACGCTCTATCCGCTGTTTCTCGACGCGCTCGGCCTGGGCAAGATTTCGGTCGGCGTGCCGTATTTCAACTCGGTGTTCGTGCCGTTGATGACGCCGGTGACCTTTCTGATGGCCGTCGGGCCGTTCGTGCGCTGGAAGAAGGACGCATTGCCCGGCCTCGTGCTGCGGCTGCGCTGGGCGCTTGGCGTCAGCGTTGCGAGCACGGTCGTCATGATGGTCGCCAGTGGCCACTACACGGCAATGCTCGGGCTTGGCACCTTCATGGCCATCTGGATCGGCGCGACCAGCGTGCAGCATCTTGTCGAGCGGCTGCGCGGACGGGGCGATGGCGCCGGCTGGCTGGCGCGCGCGCGTGCCATCCCGGGTGGCTGGTGGGGCATGTGGCTGGCGCACCTCGGCATTGCCGTGACCATCGTCGGCATCACGCTGGTGAAGGGCTTCGAGCTGAACGCCGACCTCAAGATGTCGCCGGGACAGACGACGGAGCTGGCGGGCTATACCTTCCGCTTCGACGGCGCCTTCGACCATGGCGGCCCGAACTACGATGCCGCGCAGGGTCGCATCGAAGTGACGCGCGACGGCCGGCCGGTTGCCCTCATGTTGCCGGAGAAGCGCCTGTATCGCGTGTCGCAGATGCCGATGACGGAAGCGGCGATCGATTCGGGGTTCACGCGCGACATCTATGTGTCGATGGGCGAACCCCTGCCGGACAGCGACGCATGGATCGTGCGCATCTTCTACAAGCCCTTCGTCAACTGGATATGGGTCGGTGCGCTGATCATGGCGCTCGGCGGCGGCATTGCCGCGGCTGATCGCCGCTACCGCAAGCTCGCGCAGCGCCAGACGGCGAAGGCGGGGCAGGCATCGCCGCCGGATTCCTCCGGGCCGGCCCGGGAGCAGCACGCATGAACCGTTTTCTGTGGCCGCTCGGCATCTTCATCGTGCTGGCCGGTTTCCTCTTCGCGGGCCTCTACCTGAATCCGCGTGAAGTGCCGAGCCCGCTCATCGGCAAGCCGGCGCCCGCCTTCACGGTGGCGCAGCTGGGGGAACAGGGCAAGATGTTTTCGCCGACCGACATGAAGGGCAAGGTGTGGCTGCTCAATGTGTGGGCATCGTGGTGTGTGGCCTGCAGGCAGGAACATCCGCTGCTGGTGGAGCTTGGCAAGAGCGGTGTCGTGCCGGTCGTCGGCCTGCAGTACAAGGACGAACCGGAGGCGGGTCTCGCCTGGCTGCGCGAACACGGCAACCCCTATGTGCTGTCGGCGCAGGACCGAGATGGACGCGTTGGCATCGATTTCGGCGTGTACGGAGTGCCGGAAACCTTCGTCATCGATCGCAACGGCATCATCCGCCACAAGCATATCGGTCCGCTCACGCCGGAGCGGCTGCGCGACGAAGTCCTGCCGCGCGTGCGCGAGCTTGAGGCCTCCTGACATGCGTCGATACCTTGCCGTGACGGCAGCACTCATGCTGCTGTGCCTGACGCCTGTCCACGCCGACGAAGCCGTGCCGCTGACCGACGACCCGGTGACGGAAGAACGGGTGCACAAGCTGGGCGAAGAACTGCGCTGCCTTGTTTGCCAGAACCAGAACATTGCCGATTCGCACGCCGATCTGGCAATGGATCTGAAGAAGGAACTGCGGGAGCAGGTGAGCGCCGGACGATCGGACCGCGAAATCCTCGACTTCATGGTCGAGCGCTACGGCGACTTCGTGCTCTATCGCCCGCCATTCAAGGCCATCACCGTATTGCTGTGGGTCGGCCCGTTCGCGCTGCTGCTGATCACCGTTTTCGCGCTCGCCAGACGCCTGCGCCATCGCGCCGTGCTGGCGGCGCGTGCCAACACGCTGAACGCCGACGATCAGGCGCGCGCACGTGCGCTGCTCGCCGACGAGGAGAACAAGGTTTGACGACATTCATGATTGGCGCGGGCGTGATGCTCGCCGCCGCGCTGGCCTTCGTACTGGTGCCGCTGATGCGGGGCCGCGGAGCGCCTTCCGGGCCAGAAGCGCAGCGCGCGTTCACCCTCGCCATCCATCGCGATGCGATGGCCGAGCTTGACCGCGATCTCGCAGCGGGCCTGGTGGACGAAGCGCAGTACCGGATTTCCTGCGCCGAACTTGAGCGTCGGGTGCTTGACGAGGCGGGCGTGACCCCGCCGGCGGCACGAGATGCTTCGGGGCGCTGGGTAGCCGTTGTCGCCGGCCTCACGGTGCCGCTGCTGGCCGTACCGGTGTATCTCGCCCTCGGACAGCCGCAGGCCATCAATGCGCCGCGCAGCAGCCCGGCCGTCGCGGAGCAGCCGATGGAAATAACGCCCGAGCGCATTCAGGCAATGGTGGCGCAGCTTGCAGAGCGCATGAAGAGCGAGCCGGACAACGCGGAAGGCTGGGCAATGTTGGCGCGTTCCTACTTCAATCTGCAGCAATTTGACAAGTCGGCGGATGCCTATGGAAAGCTGGTGAAGCTTGTCGGTGGCGATGCGCAGATATGGACCGATTACGCGGATGCCGTGGCGATGAAGCAGGGCCGCAGCCTGCAGGGCGAACCGGAGACGATGCTCGCACGGGCGCTCGAACTGGATCCGGACAATATCAAGGCGCTTGCGCTGGCCGGGAGCGCGGCGATGCAGCGTGGCGATCACGCGAAGGCGCGCCGGCACTGGGAGCGCCTGCTTGCATTGCTGCCGGAAGATTCACCGTTGATCGCGCCGATACGGGAAAGCCTTGATGCGGCACAGACAGCCAAACCCGCCGGCTGACGGCGCGTTCGCCGACAGCGGTGCCGGTGGTGCTGCGCGGGCTGTCGAAGGAAACGGAAAGACGGAAGCAGAAATGAAAAAAGCCGGCAAAGCCGGCTTTTTTCATGCTGGAAAAGAAGAATTACTTCTTCATTTCTTCGGCAGCAGCCTTGGCCGCGTCAGCAGCGGCGTTGACAGCTTCGCCGGCGGCCTTGGCAGCTTCGCCAGCAGCGTCGGTCGCTGCGTCGGCGGCGACGGCAGCCGAATCAGCAGCGGCGTCAGCCGAAGCGGCGGCAGCGTCAGCAGCCGGAGCAGCAGCGTCAGCAGCCGGAGCGGCAGCGTCGGCAGCCGGGGCAGCGACATCGGCAGCCGGAGCGGCAGCTTCCGGAGCGGGGGCTTCTTCAGGCTTGGAGCAAGCTGCGAGCGTGGCGGCGAGCAGGGCGGCGAGGAGGAGGGAATGTTTCATTATGGTTTCCTTGGCTGTTGGCAACAACGTGAATTCGGTACATCTCAACACCCGATCGAGCTAGCGACCTCGATCAGCCCAAAATATTAGCACGTGGGATGTCATGCAAGTGATGGACGGGGAAACATGTCCCTAGAGGCCGAGTTTTGTTGTGCTGATGCAACACGTGCTCAGCTCCCATAATTGCCCGAACCGGGATGCATAGCCTGCACAGCCAGGGGCGTCGCGCCGCAGGATCTTGCCCCGCCAGTGGTCGCCATGGAAGCGGACAAGCGCGCTGCCGGGCGGTGTCAGCATGAACAGTTCACTGACGTGGCGAAGGTTGCGCGGGGATTGCCGGACCTGCACGCCATGCGAATGGGTTTCGCACAGCGCCAATAGCCTTGGCATGCGCGCCTGCAGCATTGCAGGGTCGTGAAGAACGATCCGGATGGCAGCTTTCGCTTCATTCGCGAGCACTTGTTGCAGCACAGCGACGCGCTGCGCATCGGCCAGGCCGGTGTCGACGAGATCGGTGTCGAAGATGTCCAGCGTGCCGGGGCAGTCCGCGAGAAGCTCGTCGAGCGCGGCGCGATAGCCGGCACGATCGTCGAAGTGCCGGACCGGCCCGTGTTCAGCCATCGCGTGCGCCGACGTGCAGGAAGCCGTCGCAATACCAGTCATGCAGCAGATGCAGCGCCGTGTCGTCCTCGCCGACCGTTGCCAGCGAGCGTGTGCTGGCGAGCGTGCGCAGGGTGGCGTGAACACCTGCGGGCACCTCCACCGCCTCGCCGTTGATCCAGAAGCGCCGGCCACTGCGCAGCAGCTGCGTGCGCGCGTCGAGACGCACGCCGCTGCGGGCCGCTTTCCTCGCAAAGCGCTTTGCTGTCGCCGGTTCGTCGGGCGGGTCGAAGAACACGTGCGGTTTGGGTTCGCTCAGATAGCCGCCCAGAAACTGTTCGATCTCGTTGCGCGACCAGTGGATGTCCTGGAGCATGCCGGCGACACGGTCGACCATCGCGGCGGGCAGTTGGGCCGGGTCGGTCTGTACGGCGAGGTCGGGGTCGGCATACATGCCCCGGAGGCATAGCCTGTCGCGCAGATGGTCGAGGAAGGCCGTGCCCAGTTCCTGCGCCGACGGCGCGCGAAAGCCGACGGAGTAAGTCGTGCATTCGCCTTCGGCGATGCCGTTGTGGGCGTAGTGCGGCGGCAGATAGAGCATGTCGCCCGGCTCGAGCACCCATTCCTGTTCGGGGACGAAGTTGCGCAGGATGCGCAGCGGTGCGCCGTCGACCAGTGACAGGTCCTTCTGCGCGCTGATCTGCCAGCGGCGCCGGCCCGTGCCCTGCAGCAGGAATACGTCATACGAGTCGAAGTGCGGGCCGACGCCGCCGCCGTCGGTGGCATAGCTCACCATGACGTCGTCCAGGCGCGCGTAGGGAATGAATGCGAAGCGCCGCATCAGCGCGTCGGCCTCGGGCAGCAGCAGGTTCAGGCCCTGTACGAGTACGGTCCAGGGCGTCGATACCGGCCGGCGCAGCAGCCGCTTCGGCAAGGGCCCGCGTTCGAGCTGCCAAGCCCGGTCGTCGTGGGCAATGAAGCGCGATTCGATGTCTTCGTCGCGGGCCATCTCGAACAGCGCATCGCGTTCAAGGAGGCCGCTGAAACCGGGGATTGCGTTGCGGATGAGCAGCGGCTTCTTTTGCCAGTAGTCGCGCAGGAAGGTACGCGGGCTGAGCCCGCCAAGCAGATTTTTGTCCATGCGCGGATTATCCCCGATGTACCGATCGCGGCGCGTTCAGCGGGTAAAATCTCGCTCCCTGAAGAAAACGCCGGATCGCCTCATGCCCGTTGCACGCATCGAATCGCTGGACCACGAAGGTCGCGGTGTCACCCATGCCGACGGCAAGGTCATTTTTGTCGATGGTGCCCTGCCAGGCGAAATCGTTGATTTTTCGCCCTACCGACGCAAGTCGTCCTACGAACTGGCGCAGATCAGCCGCATCGTGCGCGCGAGCCCGCAACGGGTCACGCCCGGCTGTGCCTATTTTGGTTATTGCGGCGGCTGCAGCATGCAGCATCTGGACGTCACCGCGCAGGCGTCGGTCAAGCAGCGCGTGCTAGAGGATGCGTTGTGGCACGTCGGGCGAGTGCGGCCGGAAACCGTCTTTGCTCCGCTGGTCGGTCCCGGCTGGGGCTATCGCTACCGTGCGCGCCTGTCGGTACGGCACGTGCCGCGCAAGGGCGGTGTGCTGGTGGGGTTTCGCGAGCGCAAGTCGGCTTATGTGGCGGACATGTCGTCATGCGCAGTCCTGCCGCCCCACGTTTCCGCGCTGTTGCTGCCGCTGCGCGCGCTGATCGACGGCCTGTCGGTGCACGCGCACCTGCCGCAGATCGAAGTGGCCGTGGGCGGCGAACGCGAGGAACAGATGACGGCGCTGGTGTTCCGCATCCTGCAGCCGCTGACCGCGCACGATGAACAGGCTGTCCGCGACTTCGCGGACGAACATCGCGTGCTCATCTACCTGCAGCCGGGCGGCCCGGACACGCTGACGCCGTTCTGGCCGCTGCCGATGCCGGAACTCGTGTATTCGCTGCCGGATTTTGGCGTACGGCTGGCGTTTGCACCGAGCGAGTTCACGCAGGTGAATCACGGCATCAACCGCTCGCTGCTGCGGCGTTCCATGAGCATGCTGGCGCCCGTGGCCGGCGAGCGCATTGCCGACATGTTTTGCGGGCTTGGCAATTTCTCGTTGCCGATCGCGGCGCTCGGCGCCGAGGTTGTCGGCATCGAAGGCTCCGACGCACTGGTGGCCCGCGCCGCGCGAAATGCCGAAGCCAACGGCCTGCAGTCGCGCGCCAGTTTCCGGGTGTCGAATCTGTTCAAGGCAACGGCGGAGAGCATTGCCGCGCTTGGGCGCTTCGACAAGATGCTGATCGATCCGCCGCGCGAGGGTGCATTCGATCTGGTGAAGGCATTGCCGGGCGCGACCGACGAGCGCGCGCTGAAGGCCATCGTTTACGTATCGTGCAATCCGGCCACACTGGCGCGCGACCTTGCCGTGCTGGTGACGGAGAAGGGCTATCGCCTGCGTGGTGCGGGCATTGCGAACATGTTCCCGCAGACCTCGCATGTCGAATCGATCGCCTTCCTCGAACGCTGAGGCGGGGCGCTCTGTCAGGCAACAAAAAAGGCGACCGAAGTCGCCTTTTTTGTTGCGCTCGGGATTCAGTCGCGCTGACCCGTGAGTGCCATCAGCAGGTGCAGCAGGCTGACGAACATGTTGTACAGGTTCAGGTAGACCGACAGCGACGCCGACACGTAGTTGGTTTCGCCGCCGCGCACGATGCGCTGGATGTCGTACAGCATCCATGCAGCGGAGATGAGCACGATGGCGCCCGAGATGGCCAGCGACAGGCCCGGCATCTGGAAGAAGATGTTCGCGACGATGGCGAGCAGGATGACGATCATGCCGACCATCAGGAAGCTGCCCATGTTCGAGAAGTCGCGCTTCGTCGTCGATGCGATGGTGGCCATCGCGAAGAAGGTGATGGCCGTGCCGCCTGCCGCCATCGCGATCATCGAACCGCCGTTGGAGAAGCCCAGCGCGATCTGCAGGATGCGGCTCAGCATCAGCCCCATGAAGAATGTGAAGCCAAGCAGCAGGGCAACGCCAAGACCGCTGTTCTTGTTGCGCTCGATGCCCCACATGAAGCCCCAGGCGATTCCCAGGAACAGCAGGAAGGAAATCATCGGGCTGCCGGCAAAGAAGCTGAAGCGCATCTGGATGCCGACCAGCGCGCCAAGCGCCGTCGGGACCATGGACGCTGCCAGCATCATGTAGGTGTTGCGGAGCACGCGGTTCTGGCCTGCGGACAGTGCGCCGCTGGTGTGCATGCCTTGGTATTGCGGTTGCATCCCTTGTCTCCCGGAGGATAGTTAATGCGCTAAAGACTATCCTACGGGCCACTAAGTTTCAACGCCGTCGCCCATGATAGACTGCGCGCCCGTCTGCATCGCATGGCCGTGGCCGTTTACCGCCCGTCGTGCGGGCTTCCGGAAGCGTGGCAGAGTGGTCGATTGCACCGGTCTTGAAAACCGGCAACGGGCAACCGTTCGTGAGTTCGAATCTCACCGCTTCCGCCAATGAAACAAGGGGTGTCAATTCCTCCGGCCATTCCGGCGCCCAGCCGGCCGTCCGGGTCGTCGCATTTCTTTCCTCCGTGACCGCCCACCGCATTGCCACGCCGCCGTGAAGCGGCGTTGCGGGGATCTTCACGCTTGGACATCGTGTGGCTGGCCGGATGGCGTATCGCGATGCGCCGCCTGGAGCGTGCGCCGGACGGCGTCGATGTCGGCGTCGGGATAGAGCCAGGCGAGGATGTCGAGCGCGATCGAGCGCGTTGTCGTGCCGAGCACGTTGCGGGCGCGGGTGTCGCTTCCGTCGCTGCGGATCCGGGCAAGGATGTGGTCCAGCGTCGGGGCCTCGGCGGCGATGATCTGCTGCGACTGCCGGATCCACGATTGGGGCATCGACTCCTGCCGGAAGTCGCCCCGGCCGCGCCCGAAGTGGGCGATCGCGACATATTTCAGCAGTGCGTCCTGCAGCAATCCGCGCAGGGCCGCGTCGCTCAGGCGGACGCTTTCCTGCTGCGTGCCCCGGGCCCGATTGCTGCCTTCCGCGCCAAGCGCGAAGAGCAGGGCGCCGCCGATGGCGCCGAGCAGGGCGCCGGTGCCCAGCGTCAGGCCTCCGGACGCGAGATCCGCCGCCAGTCCGCTGGCGCCACCCGAGGCGAGTGCGCCGCCGATGCCTGCGCGCACGGGGTCGAGCGGGGTGCGTGATTCCAGATCGGCCGCGTCGAGGCCCTTCAGGAACGGGTCTTCGGATTTTCCCTGCAGACCGTGCAGCGCCAGCAGTTCCCGCGTGGTCCGGCTGCGGCCGCTTGTCAGCATGTCGGTCAGCGCCCGGTGGCTGAGCCGCTGCGCCGGCTCAGGCCCGGTGCGCCCGGCCAGCCAGCCCTTGATGCCGGCCCACGCACTGTGTGGCGCGACGATCTGGCGCTCGCGTGCCGCGTCGGCGATCTGTCCGGCGACGATGTCCATCGAGCGCGCGAAGCGGTCGATGTTGCGTTGCTGCCAGGTCTGTTGCAGCCGGCGGTAGCCGGCCTTCTTCGCGTCGCCGATCCATTTGCCGACGGCCTGGAAGAAGGCATGCTCGTGCACCCAGCAGCGGGTGAAGGCGTCAAGTGGAAGAACGTCCCTGACGGCCGGAATGTCGCGCAGGTGTCCCGCCCATCGGGCGAGCTCCGCGTCGGGTTGGCGCGGATCCTGTGCCTGCCCGGTCTGGTTGAGCAGCACGATGACCGGCTTGTCGAGCCAGGCCAGCAGCTTCAGCTCGGGCATCAGATAGCCTGCCTCTGCGGGCTCTTCGGTCACGTTTACGAGATAGAGCACGACGTCGGCGCTGTCGCGCGCCGCGCGCATGGCCTCCTGGCTGAGGAAGAAGGCCTGATCGGTCCAGCGGTCCCACACGTGCGACAGAAACCAGCCCAGCGGTTGCGCGGACGCACTCAGGCGCTTGTGCAGGCGCGCCGAATCACCGAAACCCGGGGTGTCCCACAGAATCAGCCGGTCGCCTGCGTCGGTGGCGAGCAGTTCGTGCGCGTCCGCCGTCTGCGTGACGTGTGCCGAATCGCGGACCTCGCCGACGTCGCGGCCCAGCAGCGTGCGTGCAAGCGTGGTCTTGCCGGCATTGGTGTGGGACACCAGACAGAGTTCGATGCGAACGCCGGTTTCGCGCATGTCAGCCTCCGAGGTTCATGACATGCACACGGGTCACGCCGCGTTGTCGCGCGAATTCTTCCCACAGCGCCCGGCGCTCGTTCAGGCGCTCGGTGCCGGACACGCCTTGGCCCAGCTTGCCGATGAATCCCGAGCTGTCGAGGATGACCAGCGCCGCGTCGCCGGCGACGTCTTTCAGGCGCGCGAGAAAGACGCCATGCGTCTCGCTCTCCGGCGTTGCGGACAGCGGGAACAGCGCCGCCGTGAGCGGCACCTCGCCATCGGCGGCGCCCGGGCGTTGTGCGGGCAGTGTGTCGGGGCGGACACCGTAGGGCGTCGCCGGATGCAGGCTGACCGTCGTGTTCGCGCCGAGCATGGCGACGGCCTGCTGTTCGAGCGCGCCGGCGCGCGCGCTGTCGATCGACGTACTGTAGGGCCACACGGCCAGCCGGTGGCGCAGGCCGGAACCGGACGCGAGCAGGGCGGCGAAATAGGGTGCGGTCAGGTCAAGCGGGAAATGGCGGCGGAGCCTGCGCGCACGCGCCGATTGCACGAGCCAGAGCACGAGCCGGGGCACGACGACCGATACCAGCAGCAGCGTCACGACGAGCTGCAGCCAGCGATCCGCCAGTTCCGGATGCGTGCCCTGCCAGTGATGCATGGAGGCGATCTCGTCCAGCGAGAACGGCTCGATGCCGGTGACGCCGGACAGCAGCGACACCGGAAGGAAGAGCGCTTGCAGCACGGCGTGCACGGCGTCGGGCGTTTTCAGAAGCTGGCTTTCCCATCCCACGCTGAACTCGTTGGGCAGGGCCTTGGCCGCCATGTAGGCCATCAGCCCCAGCGCCATCACGGCCGCGCTCAGGTGGAGCGTACCGGTCACGCGTGCGCGCATCAGCGGCGCAGCGGATTCGAACCACGAACGGCTGAACGCGGTGGCAACGGCGAAGCTGTCGCGCCGCCAGCGTGCGGACAGGGCGGAGAGGCCGGCTAGCCAGGCATGGCCGGAGGCAGGGCGTCGCAGACCGGCGAGTTTCAGCACCGTCCAGATCAGGGCCATCGCCCAGTTCCAGGCGACGATGCCGAAAAGCGGTGCGGACAACAGGTTGATCCGGCCCGGATTGGCCAGCGCGTCGGATGCGAGCCCGCCGGCCAATCCGGCCAGCACGACGGCGCCACGCACAAGCGGCCAGACCGGTGACGGCGAGGCCAGCGTCTGGATGGCCGGACGCCGTGCCGCCGCGTCCTGGTAGAGGCGTTCCGCCCGCTTGATCAGGAAGCGTTCAGACCAGCTCCGGTGCGTCAGAGACCTGCCCGGCCCGGGCATGCTTGCGCGCACCACGTCCGACGCGTCCTGGCGCTGTTGCAGCGACAGCAGGCGGCCTTCCGGATCGGCGGTTTCCATCGCCTTGACGAGCAAGACCCTGCGCGCGTCGTCTTCATTCAAGACCCGATCTCCCCGGCGCCGGAAAACGCGTCGCCCCCTGATTGTTGCGTACCGGTCGCCGCAACGGAGTGCTTCCTGTCAGTGATGCAGTCAAATGGCCTCCTGCCGCGAGGTTTCCCGCCAGAAGGTCCGGCGAGGCGCTGATGATCGTGCCTGTCCGGTGCCCTCCGGGCGAGCGGGCACACATTGTCGCGCGGAACGCACGGTGAAGCACCGGCCCGTGCCGGACGGAGGCGCCGCAGGGCGCCGTCCGGTGCGTTGCACAAGGTCACATGCACCGGGTCGGGCGCCAAGTTTAGCGTGCTAACCTTTGCCGGCCTGATCTGACTGCAGCCAGGTCTGCCGGTAGTGGCTTGAAATGTGCTTTGCTCCATGGGCGTGCCGATCGACACGCCTGTCGCAGACTGCGCGGATCGCCATCGCCGACAGTCCGAGGCAATAACTGACGCGTTCGTCCGTCGGGGCACCATGCCCGGTCGGGCCGGACGCCGGGACAAAGGAGGACTTCGTGAACCGTTCTGCCGAATCATCCGCACCCCCCTTCCCGACATTGCCGGTTCGCGTGCGCGACGCGCGCGGCAAGCCGGAACACCCCGTTCTCCAGCTCATTTTCCGCACTCGCCAATCCTGACGGATTCCCCGCGAGGCTGCGGTCCTGCGGCATGCGCCCGTCGCCGTGCCCGCACCGCAGCGCTTGTTTCCCCTCTTTCGGAACAAGGAATCGGATGCGCATGAAGAACGAATGGATGGATGTCAGCCGCAATGAGGTGCTGGACGCGTTTCCGTGGCCGGCGATCATGCTGGACGACGGCGGACGGATCATGTCCGTCAGCCGCGTGCCGCCAGGGTTTGACCGCGCCGCCTTTGCGTCCTGTCCGCTGCTGGCCGACGCGGCGCCTGACTACTGGCAGGCGCTGCAGGACGCCGGAGACGGGCCGTGCGAGCGGTACCGGGACATTTCGCGCCGCGTCGCCGGACGTGCCGTGCATGAGCGCGTCTGGTTCTCGCGCATGCGCGACGGCATCGTGCTGTTCGTCGAGGACCGTGGCGACGCCGTCGTCGCCTCGCAGGCGGAATTGCAGCGCGACCGCCTGGCGGCGCTCGGCTTCATGGTGGCGGGCGTGTGTCACGAGATCAGCAATCCGCTGACCGCTGTGCAGTCGATGATGCAGATGCTGCTGGGGCGCAGCGACGTCGGCGCCGATGCGCTGCACAAGGGCTTGCGCATCGTGTCGGACAACGTCAGGCGTGTCATGGAGATTTCGCGCCGGCTGGTCGATTTCTCGCGCGTGGCCGAAGAGCCGCGCACCGCGGTCGAAATCGACGCGGCCGTGATAGAGGCCGTGGTCCTGCTGCGCCAGGGCCTGCGCACAGGCGACATTTCGGTCGAGCACTTCCCCGAACTCGGCGCCGCGGTACTGGGCAATGCCGGGCAGCTGCAGGAGGTGATCTACAACATCCTCATCAACGCCGCGCACGCGATGGGCGATGGCGGACGCATTTTCATCACCACCTGTACGAACGAGGCGCGACGCGTCACGGTGCGCATCTCGGACACCGGACCCGGCATACCGGAAGACGTGCTGCAACGCATTTTCGAACCCTTCTTCACGACCAAGCCGTCGGGGCAGGGTACCGGGCTCGGACTTGCCATCGCCTTTGAACTGGTACGTGAACACGGCGGGGACCTTCGCGCATTCAACAATCCGCAGGGCGGCGCAACGTTCGAGATCGACCTGCCCGCCCATTCCCGGAGGTCCGCGCATGACAAATAGGAAGATCGTCGAAACCCCCGCCCATTCGGAACGCATCCTCGTGATCGAGGACGATCCGGGCATCGCGGCCTGCGTGGACATGCTGCTCAAGGAGCGCGGCTATCGCTGTACCGTGCTGAACGACGGCTCCTCGGGGCTGGCGCGCCTGCACGCCGAAGAGTTCGACCTGCTGATCACCGACCTGCGGCTGCCGGACATGTCCGGCCTGGACATTCTGGGCGTCAGCAAGGCGGATCGTCCGGAGCTGCCCGTCATACTGATGACCAGCTACTCGTCCCTCGAGAACGCGATCGACGCCTTGCGCAAGGGCGCCGTCGACTACCTGATCAAGCCGTTCGACAACGACGAGTTCCTGTTCGCGGTGGAGCGCGCGCTGAACGAGCAGCGCACGCGGCGGGAGAACACCCGGCTGCGGCGCAGCCTGCGCCGGGCCTACGGTGAGCGCAGCATCATCGGCGAGAGCGAAAGTGTGCGTCGCATGCTGGAGATGATCCGGCGCGTCGCCTCGACCGATGCCAACGTGCTGATCCAGGGCGAGAGCGGGACCGGCAAGGAACTGGTGGCGCAGGCCATCCATTCGGGCGGCGCGCGCGCCGATCGTCCCTTCGTGGCGATCAACTGTGGCGCCATCCCGTCGGACCTGATCGAATCGGAACTGTTCGGCCATGCGAAGGGCGCATTCACCGGCGCGGTCAGCGCCAGCGAGGGCCTCATTCGCGAAGCGTCGGGCGGCACGCTGTTCCTGGATGAAATTTCAGAACTTCCGCTGAACGTGCAGGTGAAGCTTCTGCGCGTCATACAGGAACGGCAGGTCCGGCCGGTCGGCGCCACGCAGAGCTATCACACCGATACCCGCTTCGTGGCCGCGGCCAACCGGGACCTGCGCGCGGAAACCGAGAACAACACGTTCCGCGCCGACCTGTTCTACCGGCTCAACGTCATCACCATCCAGGTGCCGCCGCTGCGCGAGCGTGGCGATGACATCGAGATTCTGGCGCAGCACTTCCTGGACGCGCACTGCAAGCGGCTAGGCATTTCCATCCGCGGCATGTCGAAGGAGTTCGTGGAGTTCCTGCGCGAGCACCACTGGCCGGGCAACATCCGCGAACTGGAGAACATGATGGAGCGTGCCGTCATCATGGCCGAGTCGGAAATGCTCACGCTGGAGGATTCGTTCGACATGCTGCCGCAGGCGGCCGCGCCGCGGGAAGCGGGGCCGGCGATGGACGCCGGTGGCGGCCTGCTGTCCATCGAGGACTACATCCGCGAAGCCATCCTGCGCTATCAGGACGAGTACAGCGATCTGGATCTCGCCGCGATGCTGGGCATCGGGCGCAAGGCGCTGTGGATGCGCCGGCGCCGCTGGGGGCTGATGAAGGACCGTGGCCGTGGCGACGACGCCATCGTCACGGCTCAGCGAAAGGTGTCGTAGCGCCGTCCGGCCTGCGTGAGGCCGTGTTTCGTTTTGACCCATGAACGTTTCCAAAGGAAACGCGATCGTTCAGGCGGGTCGATAATTCGTGCTCCTGCCGGGGTATCTGCCCTGGTATGGAATATGCATTACTCCTGATGCTTATCCACAGAGAGAACCGCATGTCTGAGGTATCGGCCCCGCTGCACGCGCCATTCGATGTATTGGCGAAGACGTCGTTTTTCAGTGCGCTGAACGCCGCGCAGCTGCAGAAGATCGCGAGCATTGCGCGGCTGGAACAGTGGCCGCGGTCCAGTCAGATCTACAACATCGGAGATCCGGTCAGATACCTGTACGTGCTGCTCGACGGCATGGTGCGCTTTGCGATAGGCGTGGGCGGGCGCAACGCGTCCGCCGGCGACATTCTCGAACAGGGCCAGGTCTTCGGATGGGCGGCGCTGGTCCCCGAGGCGAAGGGCCGGATCGCCACGGCGTCATGCATGAATGACTGCAGCGTGCTGGCCATCGACGGTCAGGAGCTGCTCGGTTTGATGGAGGCCGATCATTCGATGGGCTACAAGGTCATGAAACAGCTGAACCTGCTGATCACCGGCACCTTCACCTCCTTCGCCGCCGGCTGAGCGGCGTCGCCATCGTCCGACGGCGCCGGCTTGCGGCGTCGGACGAGCCAGGCGGTCCCATTCCTTTCAGACACTGCCGAACACCAGGCCGGGTGTTGGCTTCAACACGCCCAACGAAGGGCAAACGCAGCTCGGACAGCGCCGTTCGCACGGCGTACGCCGTGTGCGCACGGGAGCCGGTATGGCGATGCTCATGATCATCGCGTTGGTCGTCGGGGTGCTCATCGGAGCCGTCGGCATCGGCGGTATCCTGCTGATTCCGGCCCTGAATCTGGCGGGAGGACTGTCCATCCAGTCCGCCATGGCGACCTCGCTGTTTACCTTCGTCTTCACCGGCATCGCCGGCACCATCGCGTTCCAGCGCCACGGCAGTATCGACCGCCGCGTCACCGCGCCGGTATGCGCCGGCGCCTTGCTCTGCGGGTTTGCCGGCGCCTGGGCGAACGCGCGGATGGACGCGTCCTCGCTGATGCTCATCCTTGCCCTGCTGGTGGCCTTCGCCGGCGTCTACACGCTGATCACGCGGCGCAGCGGGCGCGAGCCCGTCCTGCAGCGCCGCCCGGGGATGCAGCGCGCCATGCTGTTCGGTCTGGGAGGTGCCGCCGGCTTCGGCTCCGGCCTCACCGGTGTAGGCGGACCGGCGCTGTCGGTACCGATGATGGTGCTGGCGGGCTTTGCGCCGCTGACGGCCATCGGTACCAGCCAGGTCATCCAGATCCTCGCCGGCGTGTCCGGCACGCTCGGCAACCTGCAGTTCGGCGTCATCGACTATCGGCTCGCCGCGCCGCTGGTGCTGTTCGAACTGGCCGGCGTCTTCGTCGGCGCGCGCATCGTGCATGCGATCAATGCGCAGCTGCTGCGCTTCTGGGTCGGCGTGCTGTGCGTTCTCGTCGGCGCCGGCCTGCTGCTCAAGGTGGCCGGTGTGCTGTAGGCGCACGTCGTCCGAACCGCCCCTGCCCGCTGTTGCAGCCCTGACGCGTCACCCTGCGCTGCCGTCGCGCGTGTCCGTGCCGTGCCGCGCGGGGACAGCGGCCGGACATGCGGATCGGCCGCCTCGGGCGGCACGGATGCGGGAAGGACGGGGGGCCGTGCGGACGGGACTGTGCGGGCGTGAAGGCTGGCGCACGCGGCGTCGGGGCCGCTCCCTTTCGGGGGCGGCCCCGCGTCGGTTCAGGAGATCGTCTGGTAGTAGAGGTTCTGCGGATGGTTGGCCTGGGCGAAGAAGTACCAGCGTTCGGCCAGCAGGCCTATGTACTGGATGACGAACGCCAGGCACAGCAGCGGGGCTGACGCGTTGAGCGCGCCGAAGGCGAGCAGCGGCAGCGGCAGGATGAAGGCGAGCAGCAGGAAGGTCCATTTGACGGAGCGCAGGAAGGCCAGCGTGCGGTGATGGAAGAATTCGCGCGTATTGAACGACCCGCCCATCAGCCCCTGCGACTTCTGCACGATGCGCGGATGGTGGATGCCGATGGCCGACTGCAGCGTGGAGCGGTGGCGGATGCGGCTGTTGCGTATCAGCGAGGCCGAGCGCGTTGCCAGACCGAGCAGCGTCAGTGCGACCGCCGCCAGCGTGAAGGCGGGAGTCAGCGACGCGGCGCTGAATGCGGCAGACGCGCTGGCCAGCGTCACGCCCGAGGCGCAGCCGAGCACGAGGTAGTTCACGACGGTCAGCGGCGTTGCCCACTCCTGCAGGAACTTCAGGCACGCGTAGATCATGCCGGTGCAGATGAACAGCGCCACCGCGAAGAACGCGCCGGCCGCGCCGATCGCAAGCACCGCTTGCGGTGCCCAGTCCAGCAGGTGGCCCAGCCCGTACAGCGCGACGCTGCCCATGAAGGCGGGCAGTACGATGACTTCGCGTGACAGCCACGAGGTGCGCCACATCGTGGCGGTGCGCCAGGCCCGTTCGGGACGCCCGAGGTGGAAGAAAGACGCGACCAGCCCGCCGCCGGCGAGCAGCAGGCTGACCACGGTGCCGGCGATGTAGAAATCGCTGCCGGGGTCGATGGACGGCATGTTCAGTGCGTGCATCAGGTGGGCGCCGAACATGGCCAGGAAGAGCCCCTGGCTGGTGCCGGTCAGCGTGGTCAGCAATATGACGGAGAAGGCTGGATTCATCGTGAAGTCCTGTCGTTCGATGTCGCGGGTTGTCGAGGCGCGCCTACCAGCTGGCGGCGTCGTCGAGGGCGGGGCTGCTTGCGTCGGGCTTGGGCTGGAGGCCGTCGACCTTGCGCGGGTTGTCGGTACGCATGATCTGGTCCGGGCGTATGGAAATTTCCGTCTTGCGCCGCGGCAGGTAGTGGTTCGCCGGCTGTGTCGCCCACTCGGGCATCAGCTGGTAGCCGCCGCGTTCGCGGATGGCGGTCGACACGACCGATTCGGGGTCGTGCACGTCGCCGAACAGGCGCGCGCTGGTCGGGCAGGCCAGCACGCAGGCGGGCTTGCGGTCACGCTCGGGAAGGTCCTCGTTGTAGATGCGATCGACGCACAGCGTGCATTTCGTCATCTCCTTGCGTTCCATGTCGAGCTCGCGCGCGCCGTAAGGACAGGCCCAGGAGCAGTACTTGCAGCCGATGCATTTGTCGTAGTCGACGAGCACGATGCCGTCTTCTTCCCGCTTGTAGCTGGCGCCCGTCGGGCACACCGGCACGCACGGCGGTTCTTCGCAGTGCAGGCAGGACTTGGGGAAGTGCACCGTCTCGGTGTTCGGGTAGCTCCCGACCTCGAAGGTCTGCACGCGGTTGAAGAAGGTGCCCGTGGGGTCTTCGTCGTAGGGGCGCAGGTCGGCCAGCGCGCCGGCTGTTCCGGAGGTGTTCCACGACTTGCAACTGGTGACGCAGGCCTGACAGCCCACGCACACGTTGAGGTCGATCACCAGAGCCATCTGTGTCATTGCTGATCTCCTTGTGAGCCGCCGCGACGGCGGCGGTCTTGTTCCTGATGCGGGCGCCTAGCCGCGCTTCTTCCATTTGCCGACGAAGTAGGCCTGCACGTTCTTGCGCACGGAGTTCGTGCCCGGCAGGGACTTCATCGCGGGGAACTGCGGCCAGGTCTCCTTCGCCTCGTCGTCGCCCGCCTTGTAGATGCGCACATGGACGTCGTACCAGCCGGCCTGGCCGGTCACGGGGTCAGAGTTGGAAATGTGGCCGCTGCCGCCCTGCATCGGCAGCTCTTCCGAAATCAGGTGGTTGAGCAGGAAGCCGCGACGCGATTCGTTCGCGGTCGGCCCCAGGTTCCAGGCACCGCTGGCCTTGCCGATCGCGTTCCACGTCCACACCGTGCCGACCTCGACCGCTTCGCTGAAGCGGCACATGCAGCGCACCTTGCCCCACGTCGATTCGACCCAGATCCAGTCGCCGTCGGCGATGTCCTGCGCGCGCGCGGTCACCGGGTTCACGTGCAGGTAGTTGTGCGAGTGGATCTGCCGCAGCCACGCGTTCTGCGAATCCCAGGAGTGGTACATCGCCATCGGACGCTGCGTCACCGCGTTCAGCGGATAGCGCGTGAGGTCCGTGCACTGCGACTCCAGCGGCGGGTAGTAGAAGGGCAGCGGGTCGAAGTACTTCTCGACGCGGTCGCGCAGTTCGGGCGGCGGCTGCCGTCCCGGACGCTTGCCCTGCGCGGCAAGGCGGAAGCGCTGCAGCACGTCGGAGTAGAGATGGATCAGGATGGGGTCGGCGTCGCGGCGCATGCGCACGCGCTGCGCCCAGTCCATGTAGCCCTTGTTCCAGTTGCGCATGTACTGGTAGGACGCCGGCAGCACGTAGTGGAAGACGCAGTTGTTCTTCGCGTACATCTCCCACTGGCGCGGATTCGGCTCGCCGCGGATGGATTTCTTGCCGTCGGCGCCGCGCCAGCCGGCCAGGAAGCCGATGCCGGAGCCGGGCTCGGTTTCGTAATTCACGATGAAGTCCGGGTAGTCGCGGAACTTGCGCGTGCCGTCCGGCCGCGTGAAGGCCGGCAGGCGCAGCCGGCTGCCCAGTTCGATCAGCACTTCCTGGAAGGGCTTGCAGTTGCCCTTGGGTTCGACGACCGGCACGCGGACCGAATCCATCGGGCCGTCGAATTCGGAGATCGGACGGTCCAGGATGGACATGACGTCGTGCCGTTCCAGATACGTGGTGTCGGGCAGGATGAGGTCGGCAAATGCCGTCATTTCCGACTGGAAGGCGTCGCACACGACGATGAACGGGATCTTGTAGTTGCCGTCCTCGTTCTTGTCGTTGAGCATGTTGCGCACTTCGCTGGTGTTCATGCTGGAATTCCAGGCCATGTTCGCCATGAAGATGAGCAGCGTGTCGATCGGGTACGGGTCACCGCGCCAGGCGTTGGTGATGACGTTGTGCATCAGGCCGTGCGCCGACAGCGGGTGCTCCCACGAGAAGGCCTTGTCGATGCGCAAGGGCTTGCCGTCCTCGTCGATGCACAGGTCCTGCGGATCGGCCGGGAAGCCGAGCGGCATGCCGTCGAGCGGCGTGTCCGGCTTGACCGCGTGCGGCCCCTTGGGCGGCTTGGCGATCGGCGGAATGGCGCGCGGGAAGGGCGCCTTGTGGCGGAAGCCGCCCGGCCGGTCTATGGTGCCGAGCAGGCTCATCAGGATGGCCAGCGCGCGTATCGTATGGAAGCCGTTGGAGTGGGCCGCGAGACCGCGCATCGCATGGAAGGACACCGGATTGCCGGTGACTTCGTCGTGCTCGACGCCCCAGCTGTCGGTCCACGAGATCGGCAGGTGGATCTTCTGGTCGCGCGCGGTGACGCCCATTTCGTGGGCCAGTCGACGTATCGTGTCCGCCGGTACGCCGCAGATGCCTTCGGCCCATTCGGGCGTGTGCTCCTTCAGGCGCTCGAGCAGCAGCTGGAAGGCCGGCTTGACCGGCGTGCCGTCGGGCAGCGCGTAGCTGCCGCGCAGGCGCGGGTCGGCGCCGGGCGTGTGCGTCGGCACGAGCCGGTCGCTCAGGCGGTCCCACCAGTACTTGTTGTGCGGGTAGTCCGCATTGATCTTGTCGCCTTCCGGGTCCATGGCGAACAGGCCGAAGTCGTCCGCATCCGGGTCCTGCTTCACGAGCTGCCCGGCATTGGTGTAGCGGGCGAGGAATTCGCGGTCGTACAGGCCGCGCGCGATGAGCTCGTGACACAGCGCGAGCAGCAGCGCACCGTCGGTGCCCGGCTTGATCGGCACCCACTCGTCGGCGATCGCCGAATAGCCGGTGCGCACCGGGTTGATCGACACGAAGCGTCCGCCGTTGCGCTTGAACTTGGACAGTTCGATCTTCAGCGGATTGGAGTGGTGGTCCTCCGCCGTGCCGATCATGATGAACAGCTTGGAGCGTTCCAGATCCGGGCCGCCGAATTCCCAGAATGAGCCGCCTATCGTGTAGATCATGCCGGCGGCCATGTTCACGGAACAGAAGCCGCCGTGCGCGGCGTAGTTGGGCGTGCCGAACTGCTTGGCGAACATGCCGGTCAGCGCCTGCATCTGGTCGCGGCCGGTAAACAGCGCGAACTTCTTCGGATCCGTTTCGCGCAGCGTCCGCAGCCGGTCGCCCAGCAGCGTGAATACCTCTTCCCAGCTGATTTCCTCATAGTCGCCGGCGCCGCGTTCGGTGCCGGCCTTGCGGATCAGCGGCTGCGTCAGGCGGGCCGGAGACTGCTGCTTCATGACGCCCGAAGCACCCTTGGCACAGATCACGCCCTGGTTCAGCGGGTGATCGGGGTTGCCGTCGATGTAGCGGATTTCACCGTTGCGCATGTGCACGCGGATGCCGCAGCGACAGGCGCACATGTAGCAGGTGGTCTTCTTGACGTCGAGTTCGCCGACGGGCTCGGCGTACGGATTGGAAAGACGACTGGGGGTGGTCATCGTGAGCTCCGGTGGGATGGACAGGCCCCTGCCGGCGAACGGGCGCCGGCAGGCGATGCGGGATGGCGGTGTTCAGCGCGGACGGCCATCGGGCAGACGCTCGCGGCATTGTTCGAAGATGCGTGTCGGGCAGTGCGCGCAGACGTCGGAGTCGAAGCGCGGATAGAGCTCGCCGATCACGTCCTGGCCGATCGAGAACAGGTTCTCGCGGCCGATGTCCCGCATGTGGCCGGCGTCATCCAGCGTCTGCACGGCCTGTTCGTTCAGGCGATGGAAGTAGAGGCCGCCATTGCGCGCGCGCCGCCGCCGGGCTTCGTCGGCCAGCAGCTCCGCGCCCGATGCGTCGATGTAGTTCATGCCGGGGGCGAGCAGCAGCAGGTGCTTCTGTGCCGGATTCATCACCTCCAGTTGATGGAAGTGGCGCTTGACGTGGTCGATCGCGCCGAAATAGACATCGCCGTCGATGAAGGCCATCTTCAGCTGGCAGCAATCCGGCTCGTCGTGCTGCGGCACGAAGTGGTACTGGCCGGGCCCCGGCGCCGGCACCGCCGGACGTATCGTCGGGCGCGACGTGCGCTCCAGATACAGGATCAGCGAGAGGATGACGCCGGAATATATGGCGAATTCGAGCTGGAACACCAGCGTCGATATCAGCGTGGCGAACAGCACCGCGCTCTCGCGCCGGCTGCTGCGCAGCGTCGCGGCGATGTGCCTGAAGTCGATCAGCGAGAAGGCGACCATGAACAGGATGGCCGCCATGGATGCGATCGGCAGATAACGCGCGAGCGGTACGAAGAACAGCAGCGTGAGGATCAGGAAGAACGCCGAGAACACCGACGCGAGCGGCGTCACCGCGCCGGCTTCGTAGTTGATCCCGCTGCGGGTGAACGAGCCGCTCGACACATAGGCGGAGAAGAAGCTGCCCACGACGTTGGCCAGCCCCTGCCCGAAGAACTCCTGGTTTCCGTCGATGTGCTGGCCCGACTTCGCGCCGACGGCGCGTGCGATCGACAGCGCCTCGGTCAGCGACAGCAGCGTCACGGCGAGTGCGATCGCGCCGAGCTGGCGCAGCACGTCGGCCGAGAACATCGGCATCGACAGCGGAGGAAGGCTGCGCGGAATCTCGGACACGGTGGTGATGCCGCCGTCGTGTCCGAGCGCGCTCTGCACGCCGAGCGCGTAGAGGCTGCCGACGACCATGGCAATGATCATGTAGGGCAGGCGACGCGCGTAGCGCCGCGTCAGGATGCCGGCCGCGAGCGTCACGGCGCCGACGCCGGCGACATGCCAGTTGATGTCGCCCGCCGTCCGCGCGAAGTTGGCGAGGGCCGGATAGAACTCGCCGCCGGAGGAGTAGTCCAGGCCGAAGAAGTTCTTCAGCTGACTGGTCGCGATCAGCACCGCAGCGCCGGCCGTGAAGCCGATGACGACGCTGTGCGATATGAAGTTCACCAGCATGCCGAGGCGCGCGAACGCCAGCCCGAGCTGGATCACGCCGACCATGAAGGTGAGCGTCAGCACATAGGCGATGTAGGTCTGGCTGCCCGGTTCGGCCAGCGGGCTGATGGTCGAGAACACGACGATGGACAGCGCCGCGGTCGGCCCCGACACCAGATGCAGCGACGAGCCGAACAGCGCCGCGATGATGACCGGCGCGATGGCGGCGTACAGGCCATATGCCGCAGGCATTCCAGCGATGGTCGCGTACGCAACGGCCTGCGGCAGCAGGATGACCGTTCCCGTGAACCCTGCGATGGCGTCCTTGCGCAGTGAGTATCGTCCGACCAGCGGCCACCAGCGGCGCATGGGCAGCAGCGATACGGCGCGGCGCCTGGCTGTCGAGGAAGTCTTCAAGCGTCCCGTCCCGATTGGTTGTCTTGGTTGGCGGGCAGCGACCGGATGGCGCTCCCGAGGTGGGAGCCGTCACGCAAGTTCGGTGCCAGCGGCCTTCGAGGGCAGTGCGCCGCCGGGGCTTGCGGCGCGCCGATCCGCCCGCAGCAGGCGTCCGCAATCCGCGCCGTGCAATGCGGCGTGTCGATCACTCGTGCAGACGTGGCGACGCAGGGGAGGGGCGGATGTTTCGTGAGGAAACCCGGGCGTGTTTCGCGAAGAAACAGCGCTACCCGAACGGGTCTTCCGGCCACGGCGGGCGGGCTTGCGCGGAGTGCTTTCCGGGGCCGGGTACGTGAGCCGCAATCCCTTGTCAGTAAAGGAATGCAGCGATTCCAGAGCAAGGGCTCGGGGCGTCAGGCACGGCTTCTGCTAGTGAGGGTCATCGGCGCTCACTTCGGCGCTCGATAGCACGAGTCAGCCATGAACGAATCAGCTATTGCCAAATACGTCCCGGAAAGGAAATCAAATGTCCCGTAATGCAGTGCAGTGGAAGCAGAAGCCGAATTTCCCCGAATCGCACTACGTCGACACGCGGATCTATACCGAGGAGGACATCTTCCTCGATGAGCAGCGCAAGATCTTCAACAAGTGCTGGATCATCGCGTGCCACGAATCGGAAATACCGACTGCATATGACTACCGTACCTTCAGCCATCCGGGTGGCCCGCCGCTGATCGTCATCCGCGGCGAGGACATGAAGGTGCGCACCTTCTACAACATCTGTCCGCATCGCGGCAACACGCTGCTGTACGAACCGGTCGGCAACGCCAAGCGGATCACCTGCATCTTCCACGCGTGGTCCTTCAACTCGACCGGCGACTGCGTCGACATCTCGCGCGGCAAGGAAGGCTACCAGGACCGCTTCGCATGCAAGGACGCAGGTCTGCGGGAAGTGAAGGCGGAAGTCGGCTTCGGCGGATTCGTCTGGGTGAATGTGGATGACGACGCCGGCACGCTGGCGGACTACATCGGTGACGCGATGGGGCTGCTCGGCGGCCATCTTGACGAGCCGCTGGAGGTGTTCCACTACCACAAGGCCATCGTCGATACGAACTACAAGCTGTGGCACGACACGAACAGCGAGTTCTATCACGACTACATGCACTACTTCAATCGCATCACCGGGATGATCCAGCCGGGCTATTTCGACCGCAAGTACACGGGCTATCCGAATGGCCACGCGTCGGTCGGCTCGATGGCGATCAAGTACGACGCCTACGAAGGCAGCAAGGCGCGCGGCGTGGGCTGGCCCGGCCTGGCACCGGGTGGCTGGGTGCTCATCGACATCTTCCCGGGCATGACCTACAACCTGCGCACCTCCGTGCTGCGCATGGACACGGCCATTCCGCTCGGCCCGAACAAGCTGCTGATCGAGTTCCGCGGCCTCGGCCTGAAGAGCGACACGCCGGAGCAGCGCGCCGAGCGCATCCGCGACCACAACCAGATCTGGGGACCGTTCGGCCGCAACCTGCACGAAGACCTGCTGGGCGTGCATGGCCAGGGCCTGGCGATGCGCGAGCGCACCGACAGCAAGTGGGTCATCCACGGACGCGAAGAGAACATGACCATCCACGACGAGGGCGGCATGCGCCACTTCTATGCCGAGTGGAGCCGGCGCATGGGGCGCGACGCATTCAACCCCTATGGCGAACAGACCGAAGCGGCGAAGTAAGCGCTCCGTTCAACCCAGAATTCTCAAAAGACGAGGTTAGCGTGGATACAAGAACTGCCATCACCGAACTCATCCATCGATCGGGTCTGATCATGGACGACGTGAATTTCAAGGGTTATCTCGACCTGTGCGCGCCGGATTACCAGTACCGGATTTCCGCCTACAGCCCGGAAATCCGCAAGGACATGACCTGGCTCGAACATGACCGCGCAGGCATGAAATCGCTGTTCGACAACCTGCACAAGCACAACAGCGACAAGTCGCCGATCACGCGCCACATCAGCGTGTGCACGGTGGCGATCGACGAGCAGGCGAAGACCGCCGATGTCGTGAGCACGCTGCAGGTGTTCCGCACGACGCTGGATGGCGGCCAGACCGAGCTGTTCGCCGTGGGCCGGATGCTCGACACGGTCGCCCTCGGCGACGACGGGCCACTGCTCAAGGCGCGCAACGTCCGGCTTGATACGCGGATGCTGGGGTTTGGCTACCACATTCCGTTCTGACAACCGAGCCGGGGCCACGACATGAAGATCCAGGTCAACGCACGAAATCGAACGCATCTGTTTGAGACGGAGGCGGGCGCGGGCGAGAAGATTCTGCACGCGGGGTTGATGCGGGGCATCGCATTGCCCTACGAGTGTGCGAGCGGCACCTGCGGCACCTGCAAGGCGCGCCTGGTATCGGGAGACATTTCCGATGCCTGGCCGGATGCGCCGGGCCGCAAGTACCTCAAGGCAGCAGGCGAGTTCCTGATGTGCCAGTGCAGCGCGACGACCGACGTCGTGGCCGAAGTGCCCGCCTTTGTCCAGCTGATGGAAACGGGCTCCTGTGTGCCGCTGGCAAGCAAGGGCTGCATCGTGGCGACGCAGATGCTGACGCACGACGTGATGACGCTGGACATCGAGTCGGCGGAAGCGATCGACTTCGACGCCGGGCAATTCATGCTCGTCGGGGTGTCCGAAGTCGAGGGCATGCGCGGCTGGTCGATGGTGAATTTCGACCGCCATGCGCGCCTGCTGCGCTTCCTCGTCCGGCGCAAGCCGGGCGGTGTGCTGTCCGACTGGCTGTTCGCGGACGGATCGCGCACCGGCGCCGGCGTGGATCTGTACGGACCGCTCGGCCACGCGACGTTCTATCCCAGTCTCGGCAAGGACCTGCTGTGCATCGCCGGCGGCAGCGGCATCGCGGGAATGATGTCCATCCTCGCCCGGGCCGAACAGGACAACTACTTCGAACGCCATGACGGCAACGTGTTCTTCGGCGTGCGTTCGATGAAGGATGTCTATTTTCTCGACGAGTTCACGCGCCTGCGCGCGCAGTGCGGAAACCGGCTGGCGGTGACCGTGGCGCTCAGCGACGAGGACCCGCCTGACGGGCTGGATGACGAATATCCGCTGATCCGCTTCGAGCGCGGCTTCGTGCATGAGGTGGCCGCCCGGCAGATGCAGCAGAAGCTCGCGAACGTGATGGCCTATCTGGCGGGGCCACCGCCCGCGGTCGATGCGTCGATACGCATGTTGCTGCTGTCCAGGGTCACCGCGGACAACATCCGATACGACAAATTCAGCTAGGACCGCGGATATGCAAAAAGAACGAATCTGCAGCGCCACGGACATCCCGGACAACGGGATGAAGACCTACGAAATCAAGGGCGTGAAAGTGCTGGTGGCCAACGCCGGCGAGTGCTTCTACGCCTACCAGGGGCTGTGTCCGCATCAGGACGTGTGTCTGGACGAGGGCTATTTCGATGGTTCGGTGCTCACCTGCCACCAGCATCTGTGGCAGTGGGACATCCGCACCGGCGAGGCGATGGGTCTGGCCGAGGCGCCGCTCGAAAAATACGAGGTGGAGGTCAGTGACGGCGAACTGTTCGTCGTGCAGTCGAGCGCGCTGAAGGCGGTCGAGATGCTGAAGGACGTGTCTGCGGCGACGCTGTCGCGTCTGGAGCAACTCGCCAAGCGCGAGGAGTACGACGAAGGCGCGGTGGTCTATGAGGTCAACGATCCGACGGATGACCTCTACGTGCTGGAGTCGGGACGCGTCGAATTCACGATCGGTCGTGAGGACCGTACGCGCCTGGCGGGTTTCATGCTGCGCAAGGGCGAGGTCTTTGGCTGGGCGGCGTTGCTCGAACAGTCGCCGCGCCGGATCGCGAAGGCGATCTGCCACGAGAAGTCGGTGCTGCTGCGCATAGATGGCGGCGCGATGCTGGAAGTGCTCGAGGCCGACCCCGCGTCCGGCCTGGTGGTGATGAGGCGTCTGTCCGAGCTCATCGCGCGCCACATGTCCGGGCCGCAGAACGGCTGAACGCCCGGCTGACGATGATTTTGTACGAGACACGACGGAAGGTGCAGGGAGTCAGGATGAAGTAGTCAGATCGATTCAGTGATCCAAAACATAAACAGGAGGAGTAAGCCATGAAAGTCCTTACGAACCGGGTCAGCAGGGTACTGAAGACGGTTGCCACGACAGTGACGCTGGTGGTCGCAAGTGTTGGCAGCGCGAGTGCGGGAGATCTCGATTTTGGCAAGGCGGGGGAACCCGTGAAGCTGGTGGTCGGCTATCAGCCGTACTACACCGAAGCGTGGTCGGGCGTGGTCATGCGCGGCAAGAAGTTCTACGAGAAGTATCTGCCGAAGGGCTCCAGCGTCGAGTTCGCCGTCGGCCTGCAGGGTGCCGTCATCGTCAATGCGATGCTGGCCGGCAAGCAGCACATCGGCTACGTCGGCGACATGCCGGGCATCGTGTCGACGACCAAGCAGCAGGTGGCCGACATCCGCATCGTCGGCGCGCTGGGTCTGGGCAAGGACCAGTGCAACATCTTCCTGACCCGCAAGGACGCACCGGCGTTCGCTTCCCCCAAAGAGGCGCTGAAGTGGCTCAACGGCAAGAACGTCGCGGTGCCCAAGGGCAGCTGTACCGACCGCTTCGCACAGGAGGTGTTCAAGAAGGAGAACATCACGCCGGGTGCCTACCTGAACCAGAACATCGAGGTGATCACCAGCGGTCTTCGCGCCGGCAAGCTCGATGCAGCGGTGGTGTGGGAACCGACCGCATCGCGGCTGGTGCTGGAGGGCCTGGCGAAGCGGGTTGCATCCGGTGCGTCCGTGGATGAAAACGACGGCAGCCTGCTGACGATGCGCGCCGATCTCATCAAGCAGCGCCCGGACATCGTGAAGGCCTGGCTGAATGCCGAACTCGATGCGCAGCTCTATCTGGCAGACCCGAAGAACTCGCTGGAGATCGCCCGCATGGCGGTCGAACAGACCACGGGTTTCACGGAACAGGTGCTGTGGTCGTCGATGTTCCTCGAATATCCGGCCAGCGAAGGCGGCATCAAGGAGCGGCTGTTGCTGCCCTTCACCATCACGCCGGACGTCGAGCAGCTGATCAGCACCTCGGCAACCTTCCTTCACAGCATCAAGAGCATCCACGTGCCCAAGCTTCGTCCTGAAGCAGTGATGCCCGAGTTCACTCAGGAAGTACTCAAGGAACGCGGACTGACGGCCCCGATCGGTGCCGTGCAGGCTCTGCCTGCGTCCGAATACAAAGGCAAGTAATCGCGGAGATTCCGGTCGGGAACGGACGGCTGGCGGCATGAGAGTCCGCAACCGTCCGGCCCGGGACGCGTCGCGCCCCCGGGCGGCCGGAGCTGTGCCACAACGCAATTGCGAGGGACTATGGAACAAGTCGAGCAGCTACTCAAGCGGACCTTGCCATTCCAGGTGGTTTCGCCCGAGACACTGGGCAACATCGCGGGGATATCGCAGCGCGAAACCTTCAGCGAAGGTGATGTCATCTATTCGGCCGGCCAGTCGGCGAATGATGTGTATGTACTGGCGTCGGGGCGTTTGCATCACGCGATCACCCCGCAGGTCAACGCCAAGATCCACGAGAAGTCGTTGAACGCGGGCGACGTGTTCGGCTGGGCCGCCATTTTCGAAGGAGAGCGGATTCGCCTCGCGGACGTGTCCTGCACGGAGCCGGTGGAGGTGCTGCGGATCGACGGCACGAAACTGCTGGATCTGCTGCGCCGCGACCGCAATTTCGGCGACGCGGCGATGCGCAGCTTTTCCCAGTTGATCAGCCAGCAGTACTACCTGCCGCCGTCGGTGGCCAATCGCGTACCGAGCACGCTTGCCGCGCCGGCCACGACCGCGGAGGAGCCGGGCGAGCCGGCGGCCCAGATGGCGTCGACCTGGACGCTGACGATGTACCGGGCGGGTGAATGGATCAGAAGTCCCGATCCGTACCTGATGATGATCGGCTTCATGCTGCTGCTGGGCTCCTGGTATCTGACGGTCGAGGTGTTCAAGCTGCCGCGCTTCGAGGATCTGCCCGGACTGACGACGGTCGTCACCGAGTGGTTCGCGACCGATCCGATGTACGGCTTGTCGATCCACACCTCGGAGTATTACCAGCACGTCTGGGTGAGCATCCGTCGCGTTGCGATCGCCTTCCTGCTGGCGACGGCGCTCGGTGTGCCGCTGGGGCTGTTTCTCGGCTGGTCCAGGACCTTCCGCGAATACGTGTTCCCGGTGTTCGAGCTGCTGCGCCCGATCCCGATCCTGGCCTGGGTGCCGCTCGCCATCATCATGTTCACGGGCAGCGAGACGCCGGTCATCTTCCTGACTTTCCTGGCGTCCTTCTTCGCGACCGCGCTGAACACGATGCTGGGCGTCGAGTCGATCGACGAGTCCTATACGCGTGCCGCCTACTGTCTGGGTGCGAACCGCTGGCAGGTGTTCCGCGAAGTCATCATTCCGGGCGCGATGCCGTACGTGTTCACCGGTCTGCAGATTTCGGTCGGCGTCGCCTGGTTCTCGCTGGTCGCGGGTGAAATGGTGTCCGGCCAGTACGGCCTGGGCTACGTGATCAACACGTCCTACACGATGGTCCGCTACCCGACCATCATCATCGGCATGGTCACGCTTGGGATCGTCGGTTACGCGACGAGTGCGATGGTGCGAGTCGCCGGCAACTACATGATGCAGTGGCGCCTGCGCGAGATGGCTCTGGGAGGCCGGTAATGAATGCAATGCTAGAGAAGGTGAAGCCTCGCACCAACGAGGCGCGCTACGGCGCAATCCGGATCGACGACGTGGTCAAGATCTACGATCCGGAAGGGGCTGCGGTCATGGCGGTGGATCACTGCACGCTGGACATCAAGGCCGGAGAGATCTGCATGATCGTCGGGCCGTCCGGCTGCGGGAAGACGTCGCTGCTGAACGCGATTGCCGGTTTCCATGACATCACGTCGGGGTCCATCCACATGGACGGCGAGATGCTGTGCGGCCCCGGCAAGCCGAAGGCCGAACCGGGCGCGGACCGCATCGTCGTGTTCCAGAACGGAGCGCTGTTCCCGTGGAAGACCAATCTGGAGAACGTCGCATTCGGCCCGATGATGGCGGGCAAGCTCAGCAAGAAGGAGATCCACGAGAAGGCCCGCGCAATGATGGCGGACGCGGGCCTGAGCGGGACCGAGCACAACTATCCGGGCGAGGTGTCGTCCGGCTTGCGGCGCCGGGTGGAGATCGTGCGGGCGCTGATGAACGACCCCAAGGTGCTGCTGTTCGACGAGCCGTATCGCGCGCTCGACTCGCTGACCCGCTCGGTCATGCACGAGTCGCTGCTCGAGATCTACTACAAGAACAAGGTCACGATCTTCTTCATCACGCACGATCTGGAAGAAGCCATTTTCCTCGGCCACAAGCTGGTGATCATGACGTCTCGGCCGTGTCGCCCGAAGAAGATTCTCGAGGTCGACATCCCGCATCCGCGCGACTACAGCGTATTGACCAGTCCGCGCTTCCGCGAACTGCTCGAAGAGACTTCCGAGGTTGTTCACGAAGAAGCGCGCAAGTCCTTTGCTGCAGGCGAGAAGGAAGGTTGAGCCATGGCCATGAACCGGATAACCAAGATCAAACGCTCGATCTTCAGCCGCAGCAGCTTGCGGGCGATCATCGCCATCATCGTGTTCCTGGTGCTGTGGGAATGCGGATCCCGTTCGAAGGAGTGGCTCGGTCACTCGCTGCCCTGGATCGGACTGGTGCCGCCGCCTTCAGCGGTGGTGCTGGTCTGGATGGACCTGCTCGGTGACAGCGGCTATTGGGAGAGCTGGTATCTGAGCACCATGCGGGTCATGAGCGGCTTCGTGGCCGCGATGATCATCGGCATTCCGCTGGGCCTGATGATGGCGGTCAGCCGGACCTTCAATTCGATCACGTTCCCGACGTTTGAAATCCTGCGCCCGATTCCGCCGCTTGCCTGGGTGCCCGTGGCCATCATCTTCTGGCCGACCGAAGAGCTGTCGATTGCGTTCGTGACCTTCCTCGGTGCGTTCTTCACGGTCGTGATCAATGTGCTCGGTGGCGCCAAGGCGATCGACATGCGCTTCTACCAGTCGGCGCAGGCGATGGGCTCGTCGCAGTGGGACATCTTCCGGCGGGTCGTGCTGCCGGCCACCATACCGTCGATCGTCGTCGGGTCGTCGGTCGGCATGGGCATCACGTGGAACGTCGTCGTGGCGGCCGAGATGATTTCCGGCGGTGGCGGGGGTACCAGCGGTACCGGCGGCGGTCTCGGCTTCTTCATCTGGAACTCGTACGTTGGCGGCTCCTACGAGCAGATCGTCGTCGGCATGATCAGCATCGGTATCGCGGGCTACGCCAGCAGCGAGCTGCTGCGTGGCATCGGCGGCTTCTTCACACCGTGGTTGAAGACTAGGTAAGGAGTGAACATGGCAATCGCATCAGGCGGCGCGGCAGCGCCAGTCACCAGCAAGCTCCAGGTCAGTGCCGGCGAGATCATTGTCGACAACGTCAGCAAGTCCTACGGCACGGGCATCTTCGAGAAGAAGGTCGTGAAGGGGTGTTCATTCACGATCGAGCGCAACAAGCTCACCGTGATGATCGGCCCGTCGGGCTGCGGCAAGAGCACGCTGATCAAGCTGCTCGCGGGTTTCGAGAAACCGACCACGGGCAACATCCTGCTCAACGGCAAGCCGGTCACCGGTCCCGGCCGGGATCGTCTGGTGGTGTTCCAGGAGTCGGCACTGTTCCCGTGGATGACCACCTACGACAACATCATGTACGGGCCCATCGCCCGCGGCGAGGCGGATCAGAAGGCGCGTGACCTTGCCGAGTTCCTGCTCGACAAGGTGGGGCTGCGCGACTTCCGCTCGAAGTATCCGACGCAGTTGTCGGGCGGCATGCAGCGCCGTGCGGAACTGGCGAGAGCGATGATCAACAACCCGGAAGTGATGATTCTCGACGAGCCGTTCCGCGGCCTGGACGCCATGTCCAAGGAGCTGATGTGGGAGTACTACTCGGCGCTGTTCGAGGAGTCGCACCGTACCAACTTCTTCGTCACGACCGACATCGACGAGGCGCTCTTCCTCGCCGACCGGCTGATCATCATGAGCAACATCCCGACCCGTGTCAGGGCGACGATCGAGGTGAACATTCCTCGTCCCCGCAAGCTCGCCGACTTCTTCACCAGCGAGCGCGCCAACGAAGTGAAGATGACCGCGCTGTCACTGCTGCATGAGGAGGCGATGAAGTCCTTCTCCGGCGGCAGCAAGGCGGCAGCCGACTTCGTGGATTCATACGCCAGGAGATCCGAACAGAAAGCATGACGCGGCGCGCCGCATGGCGCGTGCGTTGAGCCGTTGCCGGGCGCGCTTGCGCGCACCCGCAGGGCCCGCGTACGCCCGAAAAACGTGATCGCGCCGGAAGACGCGGTCTTGGAGCAGTCGGTTGGAGGTCGTCGCCTCCACTATTCATTCAATCCCGAAAGGCGGACAACATGGCTCAGAAAATAATCGATATGCGCAGCAGGCCCTCGTTCCTGCATGACTTCTACGGTGCGACACCGGGGACGAACGAGTTCGAGGTCGTCAAGTGGCTGAACCGCAGGGTCGGCGCGAAGGACGAAATGCATTTCACGAAATCCGGCGACGTGAAGGCCTTCGTCAAGGAAGTGGAGGCGGCGGGCATTTCGTCCGCCGTCGTGGTCGGGCGCGACACGCCGGGGATCAAGCACTCGAACGACGACATCAAGAAGCTCGTGTCGGCGAGCAAGACGCTGGTCGGCATCGGCTCGGTCGACCCGCACGCCAGTGGCGTGAAGGCGGCCACCGACGAGATCGAACGCGCCGTGAAGACGCTCGGCCTGAAGGGCATCAACATCGAGCCGGGCTTCTGCAATCCGGCCGTGGCCGCGGACGACGCGCAGCTGTATCCGGTCTATGAAGCCTGCCAGGCGCTCGGCGTGCCGGTATGCATCATGTCGGGCCCGACGACGCCGCGCTTCGAACTGACCGATCCGGCACCCGTCGGACGCGTGGCACGCGCCTTCCCGCAGCTGAAGATCGTCTGCTATCACGGCTTCTATCCGTACGTGAACCAGATGGTGGGCATCGCCTTCCGCTACGACAACGTGTTCGTCGTGGCCGACATGTACATCTTCATGCCGGGCGGCGGCCTGTACGTCGAAGCGGCCAACGGCTTCATGCAGGACCAGCTGCTGTTCGGCAGTTCCTACCCGTTCCGTCCCATGGCGCAGTCGGTCGAGGACTACCAGAAGCTCGGTTTCACCGATGCGGTCATCGACAAGGTGATGGGCGGCAACGCAGCCCGCGTGCTCGGCCTCTGAGCGGCATGAACGGCATCGAGGAGGACAACCCGGCGCAGCAAGGTGGCGTTTCCGTGTCGATCAGGCTGGCGGTGGAGTCGGACCTGTCATGGTTGCTCGACATGTACGCGGCGCTCGACCTGGTGCCGGAGCCGCGTCTCGATGCCGACACTGCCATCGAGCGCTTCCGGCGCATGTGCAGCTATCCGGACTACCGCGTCTACGTCTGCGAACAGGCGGGTGTGGCGGTGGGCACGTTCTCGCTGCTGCTTGTCGACGGGCTCGCCCACGGCGGGCGCCCGCACGGCATCGTCGAAGACGTTGTCGTGACGCAGGGGCTCAGGGGCTGCGGGCTGGGGCGAACCATGATGCAGTTCGCAATGGCCCGCTGCGCCGAGGCTGGCTGCTACAAGATGGGCTTGTCCAGCCATCTGCGGCGGGAGGATGCACACCGCTTCTATGAAGGTCTCGGTTTCGACCGTCACGGATACAGCTACCTGATCGCTTGCTAGGCGATTTTCCCCGGAGGATGGACGAAGGCTCTCCCGTCCTCCTCCGTTTTTTTGCGTCAGCCGCACCGGCGCACCGTCGCCGCGGACATTCGTGCCGCACTTAATCCGGCGTTAAGACAGGCTTTCCAGACTCCGCACATCGCAACGATTACGGAGTCCTTCGTGCCGCCTTCCGCGTCCGGTCCTGACGTGAGCCATCCGTCGCCTTCGCCGTTCCGGGCCGCGCACCCGTCACCGCCGCTGTCGGCCCCGGCGGTGCATGCGCTGCGGTGCGCACTGAAGCGCGCCGACATCCGGCTGTTCATGGCAACCGTTCTGCTGTTCTCGCTGTTTCCCGCACTTGATCCGGCCTTCAGCGCGCTGTTTTTCGACCCCGTCAGTCGCACGTTCATCGGCCGGGACATCCCGTTTGACCGCTTCGTCTATGTCGCCACGCCGGTGATCGGATGGCTTTCGTTCGCGCTGGTGTCCGGCCTTGCGCTGTATTTTCTCGCGACGGCGCCTCAGCTTCGGCGTCTGGCGCACGCACGGCGCAGCCTCTTCCTGCTGGCGGTGCTCGTCGCCGGCCCCGGCTTCGGCGCCATCGTGCTGAAGGACCATTGGGGGCGTGGCCGGCCGATACACGTCGAACAGTTCGGCGGCACCGCGCACTTCACGCCGGCCCTGCTGCCGGCCGACCAGTGTCACCGCAATTGCTCCTTCGTCAGCGGACACGCCGCCACCGCCTTCTGCTTCATGGCCTTCGCGTGGGTCTTCCCGCGCCGGCGCCGGCTGCTGTTCTCCGCCGGCCTGGCACTGGGCGCCACCGTGGGTCTGGTGCGCATCATGCAGGGCGCGCACTTCCTGTCGGACGTCCTGTTCAGCGGCTGGATGATCTACGGCGTCTGCTGTGCCGTCGCGTTCGCGATGCACCGCCGGGGGCGATGGACGGGGACCGGCGCGTGAGCGGCGCGGCGCCGCGTGCGGGAGGCGGCACGGCGGCTCTCGCGGCCGGCCTGCTGGCGCTGGTCCTCTGGCGCGTGCTGGCGCTGAGGCTCAACGGACTCGACCTGTTCATGGACGAAGCGCAGTACGTCGTGTGGGCACGCGATCTGGCGTCCGGCTATTACTCCAAGCCGCCACTGCTGGCCTGGATCATCGCGCTGACGACGCATGCGTGCGGCGAAGGCCAGGCGTGCGTGCGTTCCGCAGCGACGGTGATGTACGCATTGACGGCGCTGTGCATCCACGTCGCCATGCGTGGACGGTTCGATGCGCGCAGCGGCGTGTACGCCGCGCTCATCTACATCACGCTGCCGCTGATCGGCATCTACAGCCTGTTCATCTCGACCGACGCGCCGCTGTCGCTGATGACGGCGCTCGCCATCGTCTTCGCGCTGCGCGCGCTGCGCACCGGCGCCACGGCCGACTGGCTGCTGCTCGGCCTGAGCGCCGGGCTCGGCCTGCTGGCGAAATACAGTTTCGGCCTGCTCATCCTCGCCTTCGTGGCGTTCCTGCTGGCCGACCCCGGCGCGCGGCGCCTCTGGCGCACACCGGGGCCGTGGCTCGCCGCCGCGCTCGGCGCGGCCGTGTTCGCGCCCAATCTTGCGTGGAACGCCGGGCAGCACTTCATTACCTTCACCCACACGGCTGAAATTTCGCAGTTGGACAAGCGCTCGCTGCATCCGCTCGGCTTGCTCGCGTTCGTGGCCGGGCAGTGCCTGGCCTTCGGCCCGATCGCCGTCTGGTTGCTGGTGCGGAACGTTCGCCTGCCGTCACGCGTCGCCGACCGGGAACCCGCGCGGCAGCAGGCGCTGCGTCTGCTGCTGACGCTGGCTGCGTTGCCGCTGCTGTTCTTCTGCGGCCTCGCGTTCGCGTCGCGCGCGAACCTGAACTGGCCGATGTTCGCGTTCGTGCCGCTGTCGATGTTGCTCGGACATGCGCTCGCGCAGCGCGCCCGCGTGCGCGCGCTCGCGCTGGTCGCCGGCTTCGGCGTCGTCGCGGGCGGGCTGGTGCAGCACTATCCGGCCTGGTCTGCGTGGGCCGGCATGCGGCCGGCGTACAGGCACGATCCGTTCGGGCGCGTCGCCGGCTGGTCGGCGCTTGCCGGGCGCGTATCCGACGTGATGCAGCGCCATCCGGACTGCGACATCCTGACCGATACGCGCACGCTGGCGGCGGAGTTGCTCTACTACGTCAAGCCGACGCCGGAAGGTCTCGCCATGTGGAATCCGTCGGGCCGCATCACGGACCATTTCCGGCTTACGCGGGATGTGGCGGCGCGGCCCGCAGGCAGCTTCATCTATGTGGGGGAAGGGGCCGATCCGGCCGTCTTTGCGGACGCCTTTGAGCGGGTCGAGGTGCTGCAGCGCATCGAGGTCAGCACGCATCCCGATCACGCACATCGCGTCTGGCTGATGCGCCTCACGCACTTCAAGGGCTATCCGGCACGTGTCGCGCGCGCGGATGATCCGCCCGGCCCGTTCGATTGACGACGTCGCGGCCCCGGCCCGGCGAGCAGGCGGCCACCGCCACCGGTGAGCAGCGCGATGCCGCCGAAGAACGCTGTGCCGCCGGCCAGTGCGGCCATCAACGGGCGAGGGCCGCCCGCCGGATGCCGCCGGCGGGCGGCATCGTTCTGAATTCTTGATCGAATGGGTGGGGGGGGCGAAGGCCGGGCTCGGGCAGCGCCGCGGCGGACCGGCCGGCGTCCCGTGCCGGACCGATCCTGTTTCAGCGCTTGCCGCTGCCGCCCAGCAGTGCTGCGACCTGGCGCTTTTGCGGACGACCGCTGCGCGCACCCGTGCCTGAAGGGTTGTCCTCGGCGGGTGCGGGCTGGGTTGATTCATACGGCTTGCTGAAATCGAATCCGTCGGCCGACACCGTGGAGCGCGGTGCGCGGGGTGCGCGTGGCGCGCGCGGTGCATCGCTGGCGGCGCTGCTGCTGCCGGTGCGTCGCGGCCGCTCGTCCGACGCGGTGCGGCCGCGGCGGGGGGTATCACCCGAGCGCACTTCACGGCTGTGCGCGCGCGCCGGATCGAAGCCTTCCGGTGTGGCCGGCTCGATCACCTTGCGGATCAGTTTCTCGATATCGGCGACGCGTCCCTTTTCTTCCGGCGCCATCAGCGAAATGGCTTCACCGCTGCGGCCCGCGCGGCCGGTGCGGCCGATGCGGTGCACGTAGTCTTCGGCGTTGTGCGGCAGTTCGAAATTGATGACGAAAGGCAGGTCTTCGATGTCGAGGCCGCGCGCCGCGACGTCCGTCGCCACCAGCACGCGCACGCTGCCACTCTTGAAGGCTTCGAGCGCTTCGGTGCGTTGTTGCTGGCTCTTGTCGCCGTGGATGGCATCCGCCGCGACGCCCTGTCGTACCAGATGCACCGCCAGACGGCTCGCGCCGAACTTGGTATTGACGAACACCAGTGCCTGGCGGCTCACGTAGTCGGGCTGGGTCAGCAGATGCGTCAGCAACGCGCGCTTGTCGTCCGTGGCGCAGGCATGCACGCGGTGCGTGATCGTGTCGGCGGTCGCGTTGCGGCGCGCAACCTCGATCAGCTGCGGGTCGCGCAGCATGGCCTGTGCAAGCTTCTTGATCTCTTCCGAGAAGGTTGCCGAGAACAGCAGGCTCTGGCGCTGCACCGGCAGCAGCGCGAGGATGCGCTTGATGTCAGGGATGAAGCCCATGTCGAGCATGCGGTCGGCTTCGTCGAGCACCAGCATCTGCACCTGGCCGAGGCCGATCGACTTGCCTTCGACGTGGTCAAGCAGGCGGCCCGGCGTGGCGACGACGATTTCACGGCCTTCGCGCAACTCCTTGACCTGCGCCTTCATGTCCACCCCGCCATAGATGCAGACGGAGCGCAGCGGCAGGTGCTTGCAGTAGGTCTTGACGCTCTCGTGCACCTGCATCGCAAGTTCGCGCGTCGGGCAGACGATGAGTGCGCGTACCGGATGCCGGGCGGGCGAGGGCGAGCTGCTGGCGAACGGCGCGAGGCGCTGCAGCAGCGGCAGCGTGAAGCTGGCCGTTTTGCCTGTGCCGGTCTGGGCGCCGCCCATGACGTCGCGGCCCGCCAGTACGACGGGGATGGCCTGTGCCTGGATGGGCGTGGGTTCGGTATAGCCGGTGTCTGCGACAGCGCGCAGCAATTCGGGGATCAGCCCGAGGTCTTCAAACGACATGTATGCGAAGCTCTTTGTTTAAGGACTTCCGCCTGGCATGCCGGTTCAGGCTGGGGAAATCGGTTCCGGAAAACCCGGCGCGAGGGCGCGCGGCGCATTGGCCGGCGCGGATGTCGAGCCCGGGGCGCAGGCGCCTGGGCGGGGGAAGTGGTGATCGGGGCGGGCGTCCCGCCGGATCGAATACTCCTGGCCACGCCATAACCGGCGGGGCGACTGCGCACGCATTATCGCACAGTGCGACCGTCGCCCATCAGCGACGCTTTTTTCGCGCCGATGGCGCCTTGCCGGGGACGCCGAGATAGCCGGTGACTTCCTCGCGGTCATGGTAGAGCTGGCGAAAGCGCAGCTCGTGCTTCTTGTCGACCGATTCGAGCGCCTCGGCGATGACGTCGGTGCACAGCTGCAATTCGTCGTAGCGACGCTTCATCGGCAGCTTGAGGTTGAAGATCGCGTGCTGGCACAGGCCCTGCGCCACCCAGCGCGCAACGAGCGCGGCGACGCGCCGTGGCTGTTCGACCATGTCGCACACCAGCCAGTCGACCGGCTTGCGCGGCACGAAGCGGAAACCGTCCTCGCGCTTGTGCAGCACGAGACCGGTTTCCAGCAGGTCGCCCTTCATCGGGCCGTTGTCGACGGCGGTCACGTGGATGTGCCGCGACACCAGCTGCCAGGTCCAGCCGCCGGGCGCGGCGCCGAGGTCGACCGCGGTCATGCCCGGTTTGAGCAGGCGCAACTGTTCTTCTTCGGTGAGAAGGCTGTGGAAGGCTTCGGCGAGTTTCAGCGTGGAACGCGACGGCGCTTCGTGAGGCATGCGCAGGCGCGGAATGCCGCCCGCCCATTCGCTGCGCCGGCCCGGCCAGGACAGCGCGACGATGGCCCGGTCCGTGGCGGTGAACAGTACGTGCAGACGCGGCGCCGTGCGGTCCTCCGTGAAAGCGCCGGCATCGTCCAGCGCCTGTCCCAGATGGCCCTCCAGCTTGCGCGTCAGCGCGGACAGCGATTTCGCGGTGTCGGTATCCGGCGTCTCGATGAAAAAGTCGGTGTAGGCCGGTGCGAGATCGAGGGCGGCTTCGACGAGCGGCGTGATGCGGTCGCCCGCGCTCATGCCTTCCACTGTCTTGCCGCGCCACAGCAGTTGCCGTGAGAAGGCGAGGTCACGCCAGTTCAGCACGCGTGCTAGCGCGTGCAGCGCGCGCCCGTCGGCGCTGGCCAGCACGAAGCCGCTGCCCGCCTGCGCCTCGGCGTCGACCATGTGGCCGGCCTCGCCGCAGTGGTCAATGACTTCCTGCGCACACTCGCGCTCGAAGCCCGCGCGACAGTAGAGCAGCAGGCCGTGGAGATTTGTTTTCAAGGTATTTCCGATCAGGTTGAATCCAGGCCCGGCCAGGCGGTCTGTGGTACATGTCTTCGCTTTGACGATGTAAGCTTGCGCAACCGATGAACAGCACACGACACATCACGCGCCGCACACTCGGGCGCTCGGATCTCGAAGTTCCGGCCATCGGCCTCGGCACCATGACCTTCGGCCAGCAGGTCGATGAAGCGACCGCACACGCCATCATGGACGAGGCGTTCGATGCAGGCATCGACTTTCTCGATGCGGCCGAAATGTACCCGGTCCCGGCACGCGCGCAAACCTTTGGTGAAACCGAGCGCATCGTCGGCAGCTGGCTGGCGCGCAAACCGCGCGAGTCCGTGATCATCGCGAGCAAGGTTGCCGGACCGGCGCGCGGCATGCCGTGGATACGCGGCGGCCCGCTGTCGCTGGGTGACGCCGACATCCGCGAGGCGATCGAAGGGTCGCTGCGCCGCCTGCGCACCGACTACATCGATCTGTACCAGATTCACTGGCCGGCGCGCAATGTGCCGATGTTCGGCCACTATGAATATGATCCGGCGGCAGAACGCGAATGCGCGTCGCTGCGCAGCCAGCTGGAATCCCTGTCCCGCCTCGTCGACGAAGGCAAGGTGCGTCACGTCGGCGTGTCGAACGAAACCCCCTGGGGCCTGATGAGCTGTCTGCGGCTGGCCGACGAAGGGTTGCCGCGCGTGGTGAGCATCCAGAACGCCTACCATCTGCTTAACCGCACGTTCGACATGGGCTTGTCTGAGGTGTGCTCGCGCGAGCAGGTGTCGCTGCTGGCTTATTCGCCGCTCGGCTTCGGCCATCTGAGCGGCAAGTATGTCGACCACGCCGATGCGCCCGGCCGCATCACGGAGTTTCCGCAGTTCGGCCAGCGCTACTTCAAGGAAAACGTCGCACCCGCCTCGCGCGCCTATGCGGAACTGGCGCGCAGCAACGGCCTGACGCCCGCACAGCTCGCGCTGGCCTTCTGCTACCGGCGCCGCACGGTTGCCAGTACCTTGATCGGTGTCACGTCCGGCGAGCAGCTGCGTGAGAACATCGGGGCATGGTCGGTGACGCTGAACGACGAACTGCTTGCGTCCATCGACGCCCTACATTTGCGTTACACGAATCCGGCGCCGTGAGTCGCGGCCCGTCACGGAGCGCAGCGTCATTGCTGCGAACAGGAGATATGCGGATGTTTCTCAAGCCGTTAGCCGCGCTTGTCGCGGCCAGCGTCATGGTGTTGTCCATGTCGAACGCCCTGGCTGCCGACGCGAAGAAGGCGGCTCCGGCAAAGAAGAGTGCGGCGAAGAAGCCGGCGGTACCAGCGGAAAGCGCCGAACTGGAGCTGGTGTACGTGCTCGACGACGACAGCGCTCAGGCGCTGCAGGGTCTGATTGACGAATTCAATGCCAGCGGCAAGGGCAAGCAGAAGATTGTGCTCAGCACGCGCAACTGGGAAGAGGGCAAGCTGCCGGCGTTGCTGCTGCTCGACGATGCGGCGCGTCAGCGTTTCCTCGACGGCAAGCCGCGCTTCACGCCGCTCCATCAGGTGATGGCCAGCGCGAAGGAAAAATTTGCGCCGATGCATATCCCGGCCGCGATGCCGCCCTATCTGAGCGGCGCCAAAGGTCGGCTCAATGCCCTGCCCATCGGACTGACCACGCCGGTGATGTTCTACAACAAGGACGCGTTCGCGCGGGTCGGGCTCAATCCGGACGCGCCGCCCGATCACTGGCTGACGCTTCAGGCTGCGCTTGGCACGCTGCGCGACGGCGGCTACGCATGTCCCTATACCAGCGCTCGCCCGGCGCTGATCCATGTGGACAACCTGAGCGCCTGGCACAACGAACCGTTCGCGCGCAAGAGCGGCAAGAGCGGTGAGGCGCTGGCCATCAACGGCCTGGTGCAGGTCAAGCATCTGGCGCTGATGTCGTCCTGGTACAAGAGCCGTTACCTGCACATCTTCGGTCGCGGCGATGAAGCCGTGCCCATGTTCTCGGGCGGTCAGTGCCAGGTGCTGACGGCGCGTTCGTCGGCCTGGCCGCAGATTCAGCGCGATGCGAAATTCAACGTCGGCGTTGCCGCACTGCCCTTCCATGACGACATTCGCCAGGCGCCGGGCCATACGCTGGCCGACGGCAGCAGTCTGTGGGTCAGCGAAAAGCGTGGCCGCGACGACATCCGTACGATAGCGAGCCTGGTCACCTTCATTCTCGATCCGGAGCGTCAGGCGCGATGGGCGCTGGCGACCGGCTTCATCCCGCTGAACCGTGCCGGCATGGTGGCGATCAGCCCGGTCGACGCGCCGACGGTGGATGGCGTCGCGCGTGTGGCATTGCGCCAGCTGTCCGGACGTCCCGGCGCGCCGGCTTCGGCGACCAGCGTGTCGGCCAGCAATCCGAGCGTGCGCGCCGTACTGGACGAAGAACTGGAATCGCTGTGGGCCGATCGCCTGCCCGCCAAGGCGGTTCTCGACAACGCAGTCAAGAGGGTCGGCCCATGTGCGGCAGCGAGCAGCTTGTCCTGCTGATACGCGCGGCGCGCGACGACGCCTCGGTGCGTGAGCCGCTGCGCCGCCTGCTCGCGATGGACGACGTCGCGCGCGTGGCGGCGATCGAGCGCTGGGTGCGTGACGGTGTTGCCGCCGGCGCGCCGGTCGACCTGATGGCCGCCATCGCCTGGCTTGCCGACGACGATGTCGCTCACCAGGCGAAGGACGTGCTCGGGCTGTGACCGACTGGCCGTATCCGCTGTGGATTGCGCACCGCGGCGGTGGCGGTGCGGCACCCGAGAACACGCTTGCCGCACTGCGCACCGGCGCCGCGGCGGGTTTCCGCATGGTGGAATTCGACGTGATGCTCAGTCGCGACGGGGTACCGGTCCTCATGCACGACGAAACGCTCGATCGCACGACGAACGGCCAGGGCAACGTGAATTCGCGCGATTGCGCCGAGCTTGAACGCCTGGATGCAGGCAGCCGGCATGGTGCTGCCTTCGCCGGCGAACGCATTCCCACGCTGGCAACGGCGCTCGACACGCTGCTGTCGCTCGGCCTTGCCGCCAACATCGAGATCAAGCCGGCGGCCGGTTTCGAGCGCGAAACCGGCGAAGTCGCCGCGCGCCTTGTCGCGGCGCGCTGGCCGGGCACCGCGGTGCCGCCCTTGCTGTCGTCCTTTTCGCAGGTGGCGCTTGCTGCAGCGCGCGAGGAGGCGCCGGGTTTGCCTCGCGGCCTGCTGTTCGACGACGTGCCCGATGACTGGCCGGCGCAGCTGGCCGCGCATGAAGCGGTGTCCCTGCACTGCAACGAGGCGGCGCTGGACGATGCGACCTTGCGCGCATTGCGCGCGGCCGGTGTGCCGGTGCTGTGCTACACGGTCAATGACGGCGTGCGCGCACAGGCGTTGATCGCGGCCGGTGTCGCAGGCCTGTTTACCGACAGCCTGGAACTGCCTTCGCGCCTGCAGGGCTAAGCACGGGACGTTCGTCGCGCGGACCATCGGAGTTGCCGGCACTGTTCCGGCGAACATTCAGGAAGCGGGTTGGCGTGACGCCTGCGCAGAGGCGCCCGCGCGACAGGGCGGGCGGCAATGTGGCGGCGTGACCGCGCGCCGGTGTCCGCCCGCTTCATGTGCCCGACAGGCCCGCAGCGGCCTGCCGATGCCGTCAGAGCGGCGGCATGCGGGTGACCGCGTGCTGGCTGAATATCCGGTCCAGCGTGCCGTCCCGCGCCAGCTCGGCGATGGCGTCCTCGAGTGCCTTTGCCAGTTCGACCTGATCCACCTCGACCGCCAGTCCCAGCGCCCAGCCGGCTTGGGGCAGGCCGGGCAGCGGCGGCGGCGTGCTGACCGAGAACGGCTTGCTGCTCGCCGCCTTCATGGATTCAACCTGGCTGCGCAGGCCGAAGAAACCGGCGATGCGCCCGTCCTCAAGCGCCTGACGTGCTGCGTCCGTCGTGCGGAAGTGCTGCACCTGATTGCGCAGGCGTCCGGCATTCGACGACAGCAGGGCCATCGACATGATGGATTCCTCCTCCACACCGAGCGCCTGCTTGTCGATGTCGGTGACCGCGTCCAGCTTCTGCAGCTTTTCCGTGTCGCGGATGACCGCCATCGTTTCGCGGTGGTAGGGCGCGAAGATTTTCACCTGCGGGTTGCGAAAGCCCATGCCGGGGTCGACCGGGACGTGCACCATGACGTCAGACGGACCCGGGCCGAGACCGAGGAAATTGCCTTTCCAGACGATGTTGCGCAGGTCGTCGTCCATGTTCTCGCCGGCCTCATAGGTGCGCACCTCCACCTTGACGCCGAGCTTGTCGGCCAGTGCCTTGCCGAGGTCGACGTCGATGCCGGAACCGGCGTCGGAGTAAGGCGGGAAATCCTTGTACATGCCGACGCGCAGCGTGCCGCTGCTGCGGATCTGTTCGAGGTCGCGTGCCTGGGCGCCGGTATAGACGAGGGTGCAGAAGGCCGTGACGGCGGTGGTGATGAGGGCGGTGACTGTGGTCGGACGCATTGTTTTCTCCTTGGGTTGCGCCTGCACACCTTACGGTCCGGCGCGTGTCGGGGCGCCAGAGATCTGCCGGCAGCATGCCGGTCAAATTGCCCGCCATGCCGCGCGGCCACCGTCCTATCATGGCGGCGCCTGACGGCGCGGGCATCATGCGCGCGGCCGTCCCGCCCGGGAAAACAGATCGGATGAAACGTGTAGACCTCAAGCGCAGCCTGCTGCTGCGCATCACCATTTTTGCGTTCGCACTCATGCTGTGTGCCGTCGCGGTCACGCTGAACGAGGCGCGCAACCGGATTCGTGCGGACATCCAGCGCACCGGCAGCACCATCGCGCAGCTGATAGAAGCCGAAGTGGCCACGAGCACCCCGGCCTTCAATCGCGACCTGCGCGGGCTCGAACTGACCAGCCTTGCCGGCATTGGCGGGCTCATCCACTTCTGCGCGTCGGTCGAGGATCTGTATGTCCGGCCGGTCGTCGCCCGCTGCTTCGGTGACGCGCAGGCGCCGCTGCTGCTGCCGGCGTCGTTCATGCAGTGGCTGGTCGGGCGCGATGCCACGTATGTCGGGCGGATCGGCAAGTACCCCGGCATCAAGGTGGGCGAACTCGTCATCACGCCGAATTTCGGGAGCGAGGCGGCGATGGTGTGGGCCGACATCCGCAACCTGCTGTTCATCACCGGCGGCGTGCTGCTGCTCAACGTGCTGGTCTATCTGCCGGTGCGCCGTGCGCTGCGCCCGACCGACGACATCCTGCAACGGCTCGGGCGCATGCAGGCAGGCGATCTGGCGGTGCGTCTGCCGCCGGTCGAGCTGATCGAACTGCAGCGCATCGGCGACGTATTCAATCATCTGGCCGATCGCCTGGAACACACGATAGGCGAACAGCGCCAGCTCGCCTCCCGCCTGCTCGACGTGCGCGAGGAAGAACGACGTCACCTGGCACGCGAGCTGCACGACGAACTCGGTCAGTGCCTGACGTCGATCCAGGCGGAAGCCGCCTACGCGCGCGAACTGGCCGACGACCAGCTGCCTGCGCTGCGGCCGTGCGCGGAGGCGATTGCACGCATCACCGCGCACATGATGGAGGTGCTGCAGCTCATCCTGCGCGAACTGCGGCCGATCGGCCTGGAGGAATTCGGGCTCGTCGCCAGCCTTGAAGAACTGGTGGCCGCGCGCAATCGCAGCAGCCACGGCCGCTGCGTGCATACGCTGGACATCGGCCCCGGCGTGGGTGCGGCATCGGACAACCTGAACGTGAGCATCTACCGCATCGTGCAGGAAAGCCTGACCAATGCGGTCAAGCACGGCGACGCGGATCACGTTGATGTGTCGCTGCGCGTGGACGGCGCGGATCTGCAGTTGCGCATCGATGACGACGGCCGTTCCGATCCGGACGCCGATTTCAGCGGTGGCCTGGGCGTGCTCGGCATGCACGAGCGGGTGCGCGCGCTCGGCGGCAGCCTGACGCTGACGCGCCGCCCGGAACGCGGCCTGCGCGTCGACGTGCGCCTGCCGATGCACGCCGCCGGCGTGTCGCGCCGGACGGTGGCGACGGCCGGATTCGCGGGGAGCGCGGCATGATCCGTCTGCTGCTGGTCGATGATCACGCGGTCGTGCGCGAAGGCTATCGTCGCCTGCTGGAGCGCCGTCGTGACCTGCAGATCGACGGCGAGGCGGCCACCGCGGCCGACGCACTGGAGGTGTTCCGTCGCGTCGATCCGGACGTCGTCGTGCTGGATCTGGCCTTGCCCGACATGGGTGGCATCGAACTGATCGGCCGCCTGTTCCAGCGCAACGCGCGTGCGCGCATCCTGGTGTTCAGCATGCATCGTGACCCGCTGTTCGCCTCGCAGGCGCTGCGCGCCGGTGCGCTGGGCTATGTCACGAAGAGCTGCGCGCCGGAAGTGCTGATCCAGGCGGTGTACCAGGTGGCCGCGCGGCGACGCGTGCTCAGCCCGGACATCGCGCCGGACCTCGCGCTGGCGCTGCTGAGCGAAGTCGACAACCCGATCGATGCGCTGTCGCCACGCGAATTCGAAGTGCTGCGCATGCTGCTCGACGGACGCAGCGCGGACGAGATCGGAGTCGGGCTGCACATCAGTCCGAAGACGGTGCAGAACACGCACTACCAGATCAAGGCGAAGCTCGGTGTGAAGAGCGACATCGACCTGATGCGCCTGGCGATGAAATGGAAGCTGGTGCGCGAGGACGGCAGCCCGGGGCAGTGAGCGAGGGCAGGGTGCCGATGCCGGCCGGCGCTTGAGGCTAAGGCGATCCGGCAGCGCGCAGGCGCGCCTTTTCCAGGTACTCCGCTGCGTCCTGCACACCCTCGCTGGCGGCGCGGCGCAGCCAGTGCTCGCCGGCTTCGGCGTCGCGCGGCGTGCCGCGGCCTTCGAACAGCGCGACCCCGTAGTGATAGCGGGTCAGGCTGTAATAGCCATCCGTTTCGGCGCTTTGCGCACCGCGCCTGAGCAGCGCGGTGGCGCGCGGCAGGTCCTGCGGCACCCCGACGCCCGCTTCGAGTATCTGTGCCAGCCAGATAATGGAAAAACCGTCGTTCCAGCGCGCGATGCAGTCCTCGAAGATGCGGACCGCCGCCGCGTGGTCGCCGGTCTTGTCGGCGGCGTAGCCGTACAGGCATTTGAATCGGCGCGGACTGTCGATCCACGATTCGTAGCTCAACTCGTTGCCCGATCCGGCGACGGCGTGCGAGGACAGATTGCAGGCGAGCAGGGCGGCGCCGACGGCGCGGATGAGCGGGGACATGGCGGTGACAGGTGCGGCTGGGAGGACAGCCGGATGCTAGCGCCGGCGGCGGCCGGGCGTCATGGCGCCGGCGCCGCGCGGGCAATACCCGGTGTCGGTCCGGGTAATTTGCCCGCGCCGCGACCGGCGTCAATGCGCGGCTGCGTGTTGCAGCGTCGAATGCAGCGCTGCACGCCAGCGCGCCAGCAGCGCTTCGTCGACCGGCAGGTCGCGCGCCGCGTGACTGCGTGCGCCGCGCTCCGGCGGCACCATCTCGATGCCGGCGCCATGCGCCGCGAGCAGTGCCGCGCCCAGCGCGGTTGTTTCGGCCGTCGCCGCGATGCGCACGCTGCATCCCAGCAGGTCGGCCTGCATCTGCATCAACAGCGCGTTGGCGGTGCCGCCGCCATCGACGCGCAGTTCGCGCAGCTTCACACCGGCGTCGGCTTCCATCGCGCGCATCACGTCCAGCGTCTGCAGTGCGATGGCTTCCAGCGCGGCGCGCGCGATATGGCTGCGCGTGGTGCCGCGCGTGAGTCCGTAGATCGCGCCCCGGGCGTCCGCCGACCAGTGCGGCGCACCCAGTCCGGTGAAGGCGGGCACGATGGTGACGCCGCCGCTGTCCGGCACGCCGGCCGCCAGCGTTTCGATGTCGCAGGCGCGCGATATCAGGCCGAGCTGGTCGCGCAGCCACTGCACCAGTGCGCCGCTGACGAACACGCTGCCTTCGAGCACGTACTCGATGTCCGGCGTGGTCTGCGCGGCGCAACTGGTGAGCAGGCCGTTGCGCGACACGATGGCCTGCGCGCCGGTGTGCATCAGCATGAAGCAGCCGGTGCCATAGGTGTTCTTGGCCAGCCCGGCGCTGGTGCAGCCCTGGCCGTACAGTGCGGCCTGCTGGTCGCCGGCGATGCCGGTGACCGGAATCGGCCGTCCGAACAGTGCGGCGTCGGTTTGCGCGATGTCGCCGCTCGATGCCACGACCTGCGGCAGCAGCTCGCGCGGTACGCCGAACAGCGCGAGCAGGCTGTCGTCCCACTGGCCGGTATGGATGTCGAGCAGCTGGGTACGGCTCGCGTTGGTGAGGTCGGTGATGTGCACGCGGCCCGCCGTGAGCTGCCATACCAGCCAGCTGTCCATCGTGCCGCAGGCGAGTTCGCCGCGCTGCGCGCGCGAACGCGCGCCCGGAACGTGGTCAAGCAGCCAGGCAATCTTGCTGGCCGAGAAATAGGGGTCGAGCACCAGGCCGGTCCGGGCGCGCACCGCATCTTCGTGGCCATCCGCCTTGAGGCGCGCGCAGGCCGCCGCGGTTCGCCTATCCTGCCACACGATGGCGGGTGCGATGGGCGTGCCGGTCGCGCGATCCCAGATGACCACCGTTTCGCGCTGGTTGGTGATGCCGATGGCGGCCACGTCGGTCGCCTTGAGCGATACCTGTGCCAGCGCCTCGCGCGCGCAGGCGAGCGTGGTGCGCCAGATTTCACCGGCGTCGTGCTCGACCTGTCCGGGCTGCGGAAAGTGCTGCGACAGTTCGCGCTGCGCCATGCTGTGCAGCTGGCCGGTCGCGTCGAACACGAGCGCGCGCGAACTCGTCGTGCCCTGGTCAAGCGCAAGGATGTAGCTCATTTTCTTCTCCCTCCTGTGCGGTGGCGGTGCGTGCGGCGCGCAAACGCGGGTTTGCGCCATCGGCCGCAGACGGCCCGAATGCTAGAATCAGCGGCTGTTTTCCGCGCCATGCAGCGCCCTCCAGATTCCAGATTGCCGACCATGAACAGCGCCGATATCCGTTCCGCCTTCCTCAATTACTTCGCTTCGAAAGGTCACCAGATCGTGGCGTCGAGTTCCCTCGTGCCGCACGAGGATCCGACCCTGCTGTTTACCAACGCCGGCATGAACCAGTTCAAGGACGTGTTCCTCGGTTTCGACAAGCGCGGCTACAGCCGCGCCACGACGTCGCAGAAGTGCGTGCGCGCGGGTGGCAAGCACAACGATCTGGAAAACGTCGGGTACACGGCCCGTCACCATACCTTCTTTGAAATGCTGGGCAACTTCAGCTTCGGCGACTACTTCAAGCGCGATGCGATCGGCTTCGCCTGGGAGCTGCTGACCGGCGTGTTCAAGCTGCCGAAGGACAAGCTGACGATCACCGTCTATGCCGAGGACGACGAGGCCTACGACATCTGGACGAAGGAAATCGGCGTGCCGGCCGGGCGCGTGATACGCATCGGCGACAACAAGGGCGCGCGCTACGCCTCCGACAATTTCTGGATGATGGGCGACACCGGCCCGTGCGGCCCGTGCACCGAAATCTTCTACGACCACGGCGCCGACATTCCGGGCGGCCCGCCGGGCTCGCCGGACGAAGATGGCGACCGCTACATCGAAATCTGGAACAACGTGTTCATGCAGTACAACCGCGACGAAGCGGGCGTGCTGCATCCGCTGCCCAAGCCGAGCGTGGATACCGGCATGGGGCTGGAACGCATCGCTGCGGTACTGCAGGGCGTGCACAGCAATTACGAGATCGACCTGTTCCAGGCGCTGATCAGGGCCGCCGCGCGCGAGACGGACTGCGCCGACCTCGGCAATCCGTCGCTGAAGGTGCTGGCGGACCACATCCGCGCCTGTTCCTTCCTGATCGCGGACGGCGTCATTCCGGGCAACGAAGGCCGTGGCTACGTGCTTCGCCGCATCATCCGCCGCGCCATCCGCCATGGCTGGAAGCTGGGCGCGCGTGCGCCGTTCTTCCATCGCATGGTGGCCGATCTGGTGACCGAAATGGGGCAGGCCTACGGCGAACTGGTGCAGGGCGAGGCACGCATCACCGAATTGCTGAAGCAGGAAGAGACGCGCTTTTTCGAAACGATCGAACACGGCATGGCGATACTCGATGCGGCGCTGGCCGCGTTGGCAGCCGACGGCGGCAAGCAGCTCGACGGCGACACCGCCTTCAAGCTGCATGACACCTACGGCTTCCCGCTCGACCTCACTGCCGACATCGGCCGCGAGCGTGGCGTGTCGGTGGACGAAGCCGCGTTTGAACGCGCCATGGCGCGCCAGCGCGATCAGGCGCGCGCGGCCGGCAAGTTCAGGATGGCCACGGCGCTTGAATACGATGACGTGAAGACCGCGTTCCACGGCTACGCGACGCTGTCGCACGAGGGCCGCGTGACCGCGCTGTATCGCGATGGCGTGGCGGTGCCGCGATTGCTGGCCGGCGAATCCGGCGTCGTCGTGCTCGACAACACGCCGTTCTATGCGGAATCCGGCGGGCAGGTCGGGGATTGCGGCGAAATCAGCAAGCGCGGCGTGTGCATCAACCTGTTCCGGGTGGCCGACACGCAGAAGATCCAGGCGGACGTGTTCGGCCACCACGGCGAAATGATCAATGGAGAACTGTCGGTCGGCGACACCGTCGCGGCCGACGTGGACGTGGCCGCACGCCATCGCACGATGCGCCACCACTCGGCGACCCACCTGATGCACAAGGCGCTGCGCGAGGTGCTCGGCGAGCACGTCCAGCAGAAGGGTTCGCTGGTCGATACCGACAAGACGCGTTTCGACTTCGCGCACACGCAGGCGATGACGGCTGACGAGATCCGCCGGGTCGAACAGCTGGTGAATCAGGAAATCCTCGCCAACGTCCCGACGCAGGCGCGCGTGATGTCGATCGACGACGCGCAGAAGACCGGCGCCATGATGCTGTTCGGCGAGAAGTACGGCGACGAGGTGCGGGTGCTGGACATCGGCAGCTCGCGCGAGCTGTGCGGCGGCACGCATGTGCAGCGCACCGGTGACATCGGCCTGTTCCGCATCGTCGCTGAAAGCGGTGTGGCGGCAGGGGTGCGGCGCGTCGAGGCCGTGTGCGGCGACGTGGCGCTGGCGCGCGTGCAGCAACAGGACACGCTGCTGGCTGCCGTCGCCGGTGCGCTGAAGGCACCGGCGGAAGAAGCCGCGCTGCGCGTGACGCAGATGATCGAACACGTGCGCACGCTGGAGAAGGACATTGCGCGCTTCAAGAGCAAGCTGGCTGCAAGCCAGGGCGACGACCTTGCGGCGCAGGCCGTGGCGGTCGGCAATGCGAAGGTGCTGGCCGCGGTGCTCGAGGGCGCCGATGTGCCTGCGCTGCGCGAAACGATGGACAAGCTGCGCGACAAGCTCGGCAGCGCCATCGTCGTGCTCGGTGCCGTGAATGACGGCAAGGTGAGCCTGATCGCGGGTGTCACCGCAGACCTCACCGCGCGCGTAAAGGCCGGTGAACTGGTGAATTTCGTCGCCGGTCAGGTCGGGGGCAAGGGGGGCGGAAAGCCCGACATGGCGCAGGCCGGCGGCACGCAGCCGGAGAACCTGCCGGCCGCGCTGGCGTCCGTTGCCGGGTGGGTCGGGCCGCGCGTCTGAGCCGTTTCCGGCGCCCGCGCTGAAAGCAAAAAGCCGCCTCAAGGGCGGCTTTTTGCTGCGTGTCGGACACTTACACCATGACGTCCGCTTCTGCGGCGTGTTCCACGCAGTACTCGATGTCCGGCAGCATGGCCATGCGGTCCAGTCCGCACATGTCGGTGACCGACTGGTTGAGGTGGCGGGCAATCTCGTCCGGCTGGACGTGTTCGTCGATCTCGAATGCGATCTGTGCCGCGACATTGGTCAGGCGCGCGAGACGCGTTGCGCCGCTGTTGTGCGGCTGGCAGTAGTACTGCAGCGCGCGGGCGATGTCTTCCGGAAAATTCCAGCGCGCTGCCAGTTCGGCGCCGATTTCGCAATGATTGGTGTGCAGCTTCAGGTGTTCGACGGCGGCGCGTTCGGTGACGCTGAGGTCGCGGCAGTCGCGCGCGATCTCCTCGGCGATGCGCGGAAACGCCATGTGGATCATGAGCTGGCCGATGCGATGCATGAGACCGGCGCTGTAGGCGAATTCCGGGTCCTCGCCGCAGCGTGAGGCGAGCAGCTTGTTGGCGCTCGCGGTCATGAGCGCGTGGCGCCAGAATTCTTTCAGGTTCACGCCGGGCACCTTCGGAAACGCACCGCCGATGCCGGCCGTGATGACCAGCGTGCGCATGGCGCGCGTTCCGATCAGCGTGACCGCGTCGTCGATCGAGCCGACGCTGCGGCGGCTGCCGTAGAAACCGGAATTCGCCAGGCGCAGCAGCCGTGCCGAGATCGCCGGGTCCTGGCGTATCTCGGCGATCAGCGGCTGCAGGTCCACGTCATCGTGCTTGAGCGATTCGACCAGATTCGCGACGACCTGCGGAATGGCCGGAATCTGGCTGACCGTGCTGAAGATGCGTTCTATGGCACTCATGATCCTTCTTCTCCCTGTGGCATTTAATTCGAGAGGCTCGCGGCCCAGAGCATGGCTTCCGAGGTCGCGAGGTTGAAATCTTCCAGCGTCAATGGCGGCAGTGATGTCAGCACTGCCGAAAACGCGTCCGGCGCGCCGTTCTCCCAGTGACTCATCAATGCCAGCAGGCGGCCGAGGGTTCCGCTGCCGTCGAGCAGCGCGCCGCGCACAGCGGCGTCTACGGCCAGCGTGCGGAGTATTTCGTCGATGGGAACGTTCAGCAGTGACGGCAGCAGTGAAAGGATGCCGGCGAGGAAGGCGCCGTCGGGGTCGCACGTACTGTCGCCGCACCGCCCGGCCAGCTGCTCCATCGTGCGCGCGCGCGTTGCCACCATGCCCAGCAGGGGGTTCCGGGTGATGTCACCGCCCTGGGAACAGAACAGCAACAGCTGCAGCCAGCGTTGCAGCTGCCGGCGGCCGAGCAGCGTGATCGCCTCGCGCGCAGTGCTGATCTGACGGTTGCTGCCGTTGCCGATCGAATTCGAAATGCGCATCAGGTTCACCAGCAGCGCCGGTTCCTGCTTTATCAACGGCTCCATGTCGACGGTTTCCGCGTCGTTCATGACCATGCCGAGCAGGCGCAGCAACACCGTTTCGCCCGGGCTCAGCTTGCGCGTGCTCAGTACGCTTGGCCGCGCGAAGTGATAGCCCTGAAAATAATCAAAGCCCAGTTCCATGCAGCGCCGTGCCTGTTGTTCGTTGTCGACCTTCTCGGCGAGCAGCCTTGCCGCGTAGGGACGGAAGCAGTCGACCAGCAGGGGCAGCTTGTCCGGATCGACGGCCAGCAGGTCGATCTTGATGAAGGACGCGATCTCGATCAGCGGCATGAACGCGTCGTCCAGCGTGATCACGTCGTCCAGCGCCAGCCGGAAGCCCTTGCGCACCAGTTCGCGAGCCCGCCGGATGACGTCCGGCGTGGGCGGGATGGTTTCCAGCAGTTCGATGACGATCTTGTTGGCGGGCAGCAGCTCTATCGTTTCCGACAGCAGCATGTCCTCGCTGACGTTGATGAAGCCGAAGGCGTTGCCCAGCGCCTGTTCCAGACCGAGTTCGTTGAAAACGGCGGTGATGACCTGTGCCGTGGCAGATACGTCATCGTGGAACTCGGCGCTTTCCACGTGCCCGGCACGGAACAGGAATTCGTACGCGTACAGCGCGTTCTTCCGGTCCAGGATGGGTTGTCGGCCGACGAAGATGTTTGATGTGGCGGCAAGGGGCATGTCCTTCTTTCGGCATGCCCGCCGTTACATTTAGGGTGTCCGCGCAGTTTATTTGCGCAAATGGGGCGGACGGCACGGGCCAGCGGCAGGGCGCCGGCCCGTCGGTCTTGACGGCGGCTAGAAGGGCAGGGTGAGGCCGGGGCGCGCACGCTGCAGCACGGCGCGGAAGTCGGCCTGGATGCGCGCGAGCGCCGCATCGTTGTCAGCCTCGAAGCGCAGCACGACGACAGGCGTCGTGTTGGACGCACGCATCAGGCCGAAACCGTCTTCGTATTCCACCCGGAGTCCGTCGATCTTGATGATGTCACGCGCGCCGTCGAACGTTGCCGACTGCTGCATCTCGGCGATCAGCGCATGCGGTTCGCCTTCGTTCATCTTCAGATTCAGTTCCGGCGTCGACGTGGCGTCCGGCAGCGCCTTGAGCACCGCGTTGCCATCCGGCGAGGCGGACAGGATTTCGAGCAGGCGTGCGGCGGCGTACAGTCCGTCGTCGAAGCCGAACCAGCGTTCCTTGAAGAACATGTGGCCGCTCATCTCGCCTGCCAGCGCGGCGCCGCTCTGCTTGAGCTTGGCCTTGATCAGCGCATGGCCGGTATTCCACATGACCGGCTCGCCGCCGTGCTGGCGCACCCACGGTGCGAGCAGCCGCGTGCACTTGACGTCGTAGACGATCTGCGCGCCCGGCTGGCGCGACAGCACGTCGGCGGCGAACAGCATGAGCTGGCGGTCCGGGTAGATGATTTCGCCGTCGCGCGTGACCACGCCCAGGCGGTCGCCGTCGCCGTCGAAGGCGAGGCCGATTTCTGCGTCGCCGGCGGCCAGCACGCGGATCAGGTCTGCGAGGTTCTCCGGCTTGGACGGGTCCGGGTGGTGGTTCGGGAAGTGGCCATCCACCTCGCAGAACAGCGGCGTCACCTCGCAGCCCATCGCTTCGAACAAGCGCGGCGCGATGTCGCCCGCGACGCCGTTGCCGCAGTCGATGACGATCTTCATCGGCCGCTTGAGTTTCACGTCGGACGTGATGCGGGTCATGTAGGCGTCCCGTACGTCGGCGTGGCGTGTGCTGCCCTTGCCGTGCACGAGATCGTTCTCGAGGATGCGGCGGCGCAGGTCCTGGATCATGTCGCCGTACAGCGTCTGGCCGCCCAGCACCATTTTCAGGCCGTTGTAGTCCGGAGGATTGTGGCTGCCGGTGACGCTGACCGCACTGTCTGTGCCGAGATCGAAAGCGGCGAAGTAGGACAGCGGAGTCGGAACGCAGCCGATGTCGAGCACGTCCACACCGGCGGCATTGATGCCTTCTGCCAGTGCGCCCGCAAGTTCGGGGCCGGACAGGCGGCCGTCGCGGCCGACGGCGATCGTGTGCTGGCCGCGCTTGACCGCCTCGGAACCGAGCGCGTGGCCGATGGCGCGGACCGCGTCTGCCGTGAGCGTCTTGTCGACGATGCCGCGAATGTCATAGGCCTTGAAGATTTCGGGTGCCGGAAACGACATCTGTACTCCTTTCTGATTTTCTGTTGTCCGCAATGCGGCGATGCATCAATTATCCGCCCTGAGCCACGACGGGGGCGCGAAAGTTTGCCGCTACCGTCAGCCACCCGTGATCAGGTGCGCGATGAAGGCGCGGGCGGCGGGCGGGCTGCGGGATTCCCGTTCGCCGTCCATCATGCCCAGACCGAACACATAGGCGTAGAGCAGGAGGCTGCGATTGCGTGCCTCGTCGGGCGTGATGCCGGCGCCGACGAACAGGGCCGTGGCACAGTCGAGGCGCACCGCGTCCACGGCGTCGACGACGGCGCGTGCGCGCTGGTCGTGCCGCGCCCAGTCCCGCACCGCCAGTTCCACCCTTATACCGCGCTGGTTGCGTGCGACGCTGTAGGTGTCGATGACATGGTGAAGCTGCGCCATCTCCTCGCCCGGAGTGCATCGGGTCAGTGAACGGATGTCGTCCAGCCGTCCGTCATGCCAGGTGTCGAGCATGGCGTCCAGCAGTTCGCGCCGGTCGCGGAAATGCCAGTAGAAGCTGCCCTTGGTCAATCCGAGCCTGCGCGCCAGTGTTTCCACCTTCACGCCGTCGAGCCCGTGCTCGGCAAGTGCGTGCGTGGCGGCGCGCACCCAGGTGCTTCGGTCGGTCTGGTTGCGAAGAGGGGCGTCAGGAGCAGTCACGGCGACATTCCGGTTCCGGGTATTGACCCGTCGTTCTGGCATACGGTAGCGTATGGAGTGGAACATACGCACCCGTATGGGTAGTGCGTCGTGCAAAGGGGTGTGACATCGTGCACCGTGCGCGTCGGCCTGCTTCGTGCGGGCCGCACAATATGAACAGCAATCCAGACAGGCAATCGCAGGAGGTTTCGAGCATGAAGGTACTGGTTCCGGTCAAACGGGTGATCGACTACAACGTCAGGATCCGGGTGGCGGCAGACGGCAGTGGCGTGGATACCGCCAACGTGAAGATGTCGATGAATCCGTTCGACGAAATCGCCGTGGAAGAGGCGGTACGCCTGCGGGAGCGTGGCGCCGCGACGGAAGTGGTCGTGGTGTCGTGCGGTGTTGCCGCCTGCCAGGACACACTGCGCGCGGCGATGGCCATCGGTGCCGACCGTGCGGTGCTCGTCGCCACCGACGCGGAACTGCAGCCGCTCGCCGTGGCGCGTTTGCTGCATGCCGTGGCGCAGCGCGAGCAGCCCGGGCTGGTCATCTGCGGCAAGCAGGCGATCGACGACGACGCCAGCCAGACCGGCCAGATGCTGGCTGCACTGCTCGGCTGGGGACAGGCGACCTTCGCGTCGAAGCTCGAACTGTCCGATGGAAGGGCCGTCGTGACGCGCGAGATCGACGGTGGACTGGAGACGATCAGCGTCGCACTGCCGGCGCTCGTCACCACCGATCTGCGGCTGAACGAGCCGCGTTACGCGAGCCTGCCCAATATCATGAAGGCAAAGAAAAAGCCGCTGGAAACGCTGACGCCGGAGGCGCTCGGCGTCGACGTCACGCCGCGCCTGATCACCGTGCGCGTGAGCGAACCGGCCAAACGCCAGTCCGGCGTCAAGGTGGCCGACGTGGCCGAACTCGTCCGCAAGCTGCGCGACGAAGCCAAAGTCCTGCGCTGAGGAAACCGCCGATGACCATTCTCGTAATTGCAGAACATGACAATGCCGCGCTGCGTGCGGTCACGCTGAACACCATCACGGCGGCCAGCCGCATCGGCGGCGACATCACCGTGCTGGTCGCCGGGCATGGTTGCGCCGGAGTGGCCGCCGCCGCGGCCGCCGTCGCCGGCGTGAGCCGCGTGCTGCTCGCCGACGCGCCGGCCTTCGAACATCCGCTGGCAGAAGACGTTGCCGCACTCGTCATCGCGCTGGCGTCCGGACACAGCCATGTGCTGGCACCGGCCACGAGCTTTGGCAAGAACTTCATGCCGCGCGTCGCCGCCTTGCTTGACGTGGCCCAGGTGTCGGACATCGTCGGCGTGGAAGCGCCCGATACCTTCGTGCGTCCGATCTACGCCGGCAACGCGCTGGCGACGGTGCGCAGCATCGACGCGACCAAGGTGATCACGGTGCGCGCGACGGCATTCGACGCGGCGCCGGCCGATGGCGGCAGCGCCACCGTCGACGCGGTCGAGGCGCCTGCAGGCAGCGGCCTCAGCGCCTTCGTGTCGCAGACGCTGTCGAAATCCGAACGTCCGTCGCTGGGCGACGCACGCGTCGTCGTGTCCGGCGGGCGCGGGCTGGGCAGCGCCGAGCAGTACCGCGGCGTGCTTGAACCGCTGGCAGACAGGCTGGGCGCCGCGCTCGGCGCAAGCCGTGCCGCCGTCGATTCCGGCTATGCGCCGAACGACCATCAGGTCGGCCAGACCGGCCAGATCGTCGCGCCCGAGCTGTACATCGCGATCGGCCTGTCGGGCGCGATCCAGCACCTCGCGGGCATGAAGGCGTCACGCGTCATCGTCGCCATCAACAAGGATTCCGACGCACCGATCTTCCAGGTTGCCGATTACGGCCTCGTGGGCGACCTGTTCGACGTCGTGCCGCAGCTGGTCGCCGCGCTGGATGCCGAACCGGGCTGATCGCCGTTTTACCCACGCTCCCGCTCGCCGGGAGGACGCAGGAGAATGCCATGAGCGAATACTTTGCACCGCTGCGCGACATGCGTTTCGTGCTCGAACTGGTCGGTCTGGAGGCGGTCAGCGCCTTGCCCGGTTACGAAGAGGCCAGCGCCGATGTTGTCGACGCCGTGCTGGACGAGGCCGCGCGCTTCACGACCGAAGTGCTGTCGCCGCTGAACGCCGTCGGGGACCGCGTCGGTGCCCTCCTCGGTGACGACGGCCGGGTGACGATGCCGGACGGGTTCGCCGCCGCCTACCGCCAGTACGCGGACAACGGCTGGAACGGCATGGGCTGCGATCCCGCCCACGGCGGCGCCGGCATGCCGCATCTGGTGGTCGCCATGATCCAGGAGATGGTCATGGGCGCGAACATGGCGTTCTCGCTGTGCCCGCTGCTGACCGCCGGCGCCATCGAGGCGCTGTCGCTGTGCGGCTCGGACGAGTTGAAGCGCATCTATCTGTCGCGCATGGTCAGCGGCGAGTGGACCGGCACGATGAATCTGACCGAACCGCAGGCCGGGTCGGATCTGGCCGCGGTGCGCAGCCGCGCCGAGCCGCAGCCCGACGGCAGCTTCCGCATCTTCGGGCAGAAGATATTCATCACCTTCGGCGAGCACGAGCTTGCGGACAACATCGTGCATCTGGTACTCGCTCGCACGCCGGGCGCCCCGGACGGCGTAAAGGGCATTTCGCTGTTCGTCGTGCCGAAGTTCATTCCCGAGGCTGACGGCTCGCCCGGCGAGCGCAACGACGTACGCTGCGTGTCGCTCGAACACAAGCTGGGCATCCACGCGAGTCCGACCTGCGTCATGGCGTACGGCGACGACGGCGGCGCGACCGGCTGGCTGTGCGGCGAGGAGAACCGCGGCATCGAGTACATGTTCATCATGATGAATGCCGCGCGCTACGCGGTCGGGCTGCAGGGCATCGCCGTCGCCGAGCGCGCGTTGCAGCGGGCGATGCATTACGCGCGTGACCGGCTGCAGGGCACCGAAGCGGGCGCGGGGGAGGGCGAGCGCGTCGCCATCATTCGACATCCGGACGTGCGGCGCATGCTGCTGCTGATGAAGTCGCAGGTCGAGGCGATGCGCGTGCTGGCTGCGGCGACCGCGGCGGCGCGCGATCACGCGGCGCACCACCCGGAGGCCGCCGGACGCGAACGCGCACAGGCCTTCGTCGAACTGATGATTCCGGTGGTAAAGGGCTGGAGCACCGAAACCGGCAACGACGTCGCCTCGCTTGGCGTGCAGGTGCACGGCGGCATGGGCTACATCGAGGAAACGGGCGCGGCGCAATACCTGCGCGACGCGCGCATCACGAACATCTACGAAGGTACGACCGGCATACAGGCGAACGATCTGGTGAGCCGCAAGATCGCGCGCGACGGCGGCGCGGCGGCGCGCGCCGTCATCGTCGACATGCGCAGCGTGGTGGCCGCGCTGGAGGCGTCCGGCGACGACAGCCTGCGCGCGATCGCCGAGGCGCTGTCCGACGGCGTCGCGGCGCTCGAACGCTGCGTCGGCTTTGTCGTTGCGAACTGGCGCAGCGACATGCGCGCGGTGCTTGCCGGCGCGGTGCCGCTGCTCGGGCTGTTCGGGCGCGTGGCCGGCGGCTGGCAGATGGCGCGCGCCGCGCTGCTCGCCCACGAGCGTCTCGCCGCCTACGATTCCGAGTCGGCCTTCTACCGCGCCAAGGTCGTGTCCGCGCGCTTCTACGCGGACCATGTGCTGAGCCAGTCGAGCGGGCTCGCGCACGCGGTGTGCGCCGGAGCCGTCAGCACGCTGGACGAGACGCTGGCCTGACCGGGGCCTGTTGGGCGCCTGTTGCGCGCTCAGTCCGCCGCGGGTTTGCGGGTCGCCAGCAACTGGGCGAGTTCGACCGCCGAGCGCACGGCCATCTTCTCGAAGATGCGTGCGCGGTGCACCTCGACGGTGCGCATCGTCACGCCCAGATCCGCTGCGATGACCTTGTTCATCAGTCCGGCGAGGATGCGCTCCATGACTTCGACCTCGCGCGCCGTCAGGTGGGCCAGCCTGTCCTCCAGCTCCCGTTCGGCAGTGCGCCGCGACGCATGTGCCCGGTGGCTTTCGAGTGCGCTCAGGGCGCGGTCCACCAGTTCATTGTCGTTGAACGGCTTTTCGACGAAGTCGAACGCGCCCTGCTTGAGCGCCGCCACGGCCATCGGTACGTCGGCGTGGCCGGTCAGGAAGATGACCGGCATTTCGTGAGCGTTCGCGCGCAGCCAGCCGAACAGTTCCAGCCCGCTCATGCCGTCCATGCGGATGTCCAGCACCAGGCAGCCGCAGCTTGCGAGGTCGCCGCTGGCGATGAGCGCTTCGGCCGACGGCCACAGCCGCGCGACATGGCCGCGCGAACGGAACAGCCAGCCAAGTGCGTCGCGGATGGCGTCGTCGTCGTCAACGATGAATATCTGGTGAGCGTCCATGGCTTCAGGCGCCGGCCGGCAGTTTCAGGATGAATACGGTGCCGCCGCCGTCCGCCGCTTCGAACCACAGCCGGCCCTGGTGCAGTTCGACGATGGAGCGGCAGATATTCAGGCCCATCCCCATGCCGTCGGGTTTGGTCGTGAAAAACGGCGCGAACAGCTTGTCGGCAACGTCGGCGCCGATGCCGCTCCCGCTGTCGCGCACGGCGACCTGCACGCCTTCCGTGTCCGCGCTGGTCTGGATCAGCAGGCGTCGCCGGTCGTCCGCACAGTCGACCATGGCGTCCATGCCGTTGCGGATCAGATTGAGCAGTACCTGTTCGATCATGACCCGGTCAGCCATCATCTGCGGCAGCTTGCCGGCCAGTGAGCAGCTGATGCGGATGTCGCGCTTGCGCGCGTCCGCTTCGATCAGCCCGATCGCCTCTTCGACGATGTCGTTCAGCGAACACGCGACCCGCTTCGGTTCCGAGCGGCGCACGAATTCGTGCACGCGACGGATGATGGTGCCGGCACGCCGCGCCTGCGTGTTCATCCTGGACAGCGGCTCCTTCAGGTCCGCCACTTCGCCGCGCCCCTGTTCGATCATGTTCAGGCAGGCGGTGCTGTAGCTGGAAATCGCCGACAGCGGCTGGTTCAGCTCGTGCGCCAGCGTCGATGCCATTTCGCCCATGGTGATCAGGCGGCCGGTGAACTGCAGCTTCTCCTGCTGCTGGCGGTACAGCGCCTCGGCGTTCTTGCGTTCGGTGATGTCGAGCACCGAACTCATCCAGCCGACCTGGCGACCGTCGGTGTCGACCAGCGGGGCCTCGGAGATCAATACGTCGAAGCGCTCGCCGTTGCGGCGCACGAACTTCAGCTCCATCGCCTCGTGGGTCATCGCGTCGCCGGACAGTATGCCGTCGTGCAGCGCATGCAGCTGCTCGGCCTGTTCCGGTGCCCAGTAGGGCATCGGCGCCTTCATTCCCATCAGTTCGTCGGCGCTCCAGCCGACCATGCGGCAGAACGCCGGATTGACGTGGGTGATGCGTCCGTCGAGGCCGCGCGCGCGCAGGCCGATGATGAGCGAGTTCTCCATTGCCGTGCGGAAGGTGTGCTCCTCGCGCAGCGCCTGTTCGGCGGCGAGCCGGCGCGCCAGATGGCGGCGCAGTGCCCACAGGCTCCACAGCATGGTCAGCGCGAGCCCGACGATGGTGACCACCAGCAGCGCGGGCAGCAGCCGTGTGTCGCTGCGGTAGGCGGTGACGCGCAGGCGCAGGCCGTGGCCTGGCGGATCGAACACCAGCGCGTAGCTCAGACCGTCGTGTTCCACCGACACCTTGGATTTGCTGGCGAGCACGGCTTCCGTGTTGTCGATGACGTCGAGCTTGTAGCGCTCGGCAAACCACCAGGGCACGGAACGCGTGAGCATCTGCGTGATGGAGTAGGAGGCGCGCATCCAGCCTTCGCCGGTGCCCAGCGGCACCACCATGTCGAACTGGACATCGTCGTCGGCGGTGCGATAGGGCGGCAGGTAGACCGCGCGCCCCAGTTGCGCGGCCAGCCGGGCCGGGCCGGCAAGTTCGCGATCGTCCGGCGCGACCGCGGGGAGCGTGCCGATGCCCAGCAGGCCGTGACCGTTGGCGATCAGGTTGCGCTTGCGCAACTCGATGTCGTGGGCGCCGAGGCGCCGGTCGGCGATCTCGCGTCCGAGCTGGGCGATCTGCTCCGCATTGCGGTCGAGGTGAAAGCGCAGGTCCTGCTCCATCCACAGCACGTCGCTGATCATCGTCGCGCGCTGCTCTTCGAGGTCGGTGTGGTGCAGCCACCAGACCAGCGTGGCGATCGCCAGCAGGAACAGCGCGACCGCCACGCGCGGCACGACCCAGTACCAGCCCGGCGCGGTCGCGGGCAGCGCACCGGACGAAGGGAGGCTGATGGACGGTGTGGTCATGGGCCGGCGGCCGAGCGGTTCCTGATCATGCCGATGATACGGATGCGACGGCCACTGTCATTGACGGATATCCACAGTGCAACGGTTGGTGCGCGCCCGACGCGGGGGAGGCGAGCGGGCGGTGCGGCGCCGCGGCAGCCGCATGTTGCCACCGGCAATCCGTTGCGCAGAAACATTCTGGCCGATTTTCCTCAAGGCAATTTTGTTTCTGACCGTAATTCATATCACGCGTGAAAGGTGGGCGTCCGTCGGAGCGGGCCCCGGTGATGCATCGGTTGCAGGGGAGTGCGATTTTGGAACGTCATGGCTGGTTGGTTTTTCATAGCGCGGTGATCGCGGCAGTGGCCGGGCTGATGGCTGCCCCGCTCGCGTTGCCCTGGTGGGCGAAAGGTCTGGGGGGCGCAGCCGGCGTGCTGGTGGCGCTGTGGTCCGGCAGCCGTCTGCTCGCACTGGCGCAGCCGCGCACGCCGGTCGTCGACGCGCTGGCGTCTGTACCGGACCCGATCGCCGAGCGCCTGCGCGCGAGCCTGCATCTTCTGTCGGATACGGCGGCGCCGCTGTGGGTGCGCCAGATCGACGTGGTCCGCAAGCAGGCGGAGGTTGCCATCGGGCAACTGATCGAACGCTTCTCGGGCCTCGTCGGCCGGCTCGACGCAACGGTGGCCGCGTCATCCGGTGGCCACACGGGCAGCGATGGCGCCCATGCGCGCATCGACGTGGTGCTCAAGAGTTCGCAGACGCAGCTGACCCAGGTGCTGACCGGCATGTCGGGCGCGCTGGAGGACAAGAACGCCGTGCTGCAGAAGATCCGCGAACTCGCCAGCTACGCGGACGACCTGCGCGGCATGGCGAAATCGGTGCAGCAGGTTGCCGACCAGACCAATCTGCTGGCGCTGAACGCGGCGATCGAGGCGGCGCGTGCCGGCGAGGCGGGACGCGGCTTTGCCGTCGTGGCCGACGAGGTGCGCAAGCTGTCGACCGCGTCGGGCGAGACCGGACGCAAGATCGCCGAGAAAGCCAAGCTGGTCAGTGACGCCATCGTCGCCTCGGCGCAACTGGTCGAGGAATCGACCAGCCGCGACATCGCGTCGTTCAACACGTCCGAAACAAGCATCCAGGGCGTGCTCGGAGACTTCTCGGGCCTGCTTGCCACGCTGGAGCGCAACAACGACGTGCTGCGCGAGCAGGCGGAAGGCATCAAGCAGGAGATCGCCGAAACACTGCCGCACCTGCAGTTCCAGGACCGCATCGACCAGGTTCTCGTCCATGTGTGCGACAGCCTGAATTCGCTGGCGGTGCATGTCGCGCAGGCACCGGCCGACGGCGTGCCCGACCTGCAGCCCGTCATCGACAGCCTTGAACGCAGCTACACGACGCCCGAAGAGCGCAGCAATCACGGTGGAGCGACGGCCGCGTCCAGCAGCAGCGACGAACTCGTTTTCTTTTGAAAGGATATTGAGATGGCAAAGACAATCTTGGTGGTGGACGACTCGTCGTCACTGCGCCAGGTGGTGAGCATTGCGCTCAAGGGCGCCGGCTACGACGTGTTCGAGGCGGCGGACGGCAAGGATGCGCTGTCCAAGCTGACCGGGCAGAAGGTGCATCTCGTCGTGAGCGACGTGAACATGCCGAACATGGATGGCATCACGTTCGTGAAGGAGATGCGCAAGCTGCCGGCCTACAAGTTCACGCCGGTCATCATGCTGACCACCGAGAACCAGGAGGCCAAGAAGGCGGAAGGGCAGGCCGCCGGCGCCAAGGCGTGGATGGTCAAGCCGTTCAAGCCGGATCAGATGCTGATGGCCGTGTCCAAGCTCTGCCTGCCCTGAATCGGCGCGCCGTCATGAACATCGATCGCAAGGATGAAGCGGGTGGCCCGATAGAGCTGTCGGTCCAGGGCGAACTGACCATCTTCGGCGCAGCGGACGCCTACGGCGTGCTGACCCGCGTGCTGTCGGAGAAGCGCGACCTGCGCGTGAATCTGTCCCGGGTCAGCGAACTCGACAGCAGTGGCGTGCAGTTGCTGCTCGCCGCAAAGAACGCCGCGCAACGCCATGGCCAGCGCTTCGAGCTGGTTGCGCACAGCCCGGCCGTACTCGACGTGATGGATCTGCTGCAACTGGGGCCGGTTTTCGGCGATCCCGTTGTGGTGCCCGCCTGAGCGCGGCGACGCGCGCTGAAACGGAAGGTTGAACATGAATCTCGAACCCGCCCTGCAGGCATTCTTCGCTGAAGCCGACGAACTCCTCACGCGCATGGAAGAGGCCTTGCTCGGACTCGAAAGCGTGCCCGACGACCGTGAGCTGATAGACGAGATATTTCGCGCGGCGCACACCATCAAGGGAACCGCCGGCGTCTTCGGCTTCGATGATGTCGTGCATTTCACGCACGAGGTCGAGAGCCTGCTCGATCGCGTGCGCGACGGCCAGATTGCGGTATCCGCCGCCGTCATCGGCCCGCTGTTGCGCAGCAAGGACCATATCGGCGCACTCGTGCGCGCCGTGGCGGAGAAGAGCGAACTGAGCGGGCAGGACCGCGCGGAAGGCGACGAATTGACGGGCGTGTTGCTTGGCCTGCTGGGCAAGGCGCCGGCGGCACGTGGCGACAGTCTGGTTGCGCAGGCGCCAGGCGTGCCCGCCGAGCCGGTGTCCGACGCGGGCGATGACGACTGCGCGGGCAGCGGCAACTGGCACCTGTCCTTGCGCTTCGGTGTCGACGTGATGCGCGGCGGCATGGACCCGCTGTCCTTCCTGCGCTATCTCGGCACGATAGGCGAGATCGTGCATCTGCATACGGTGGCTGATGCCCTGCCGCCCTGGCTGGAACTCGATCCGGAAGCGTGCTACCTCGGCTTCGAGATCGACTTCCTCAGCGACGCGAGCAAGGCGGACATCGAAGGCGTATTCGAATTCGTGCGTGATGACTGCGTGCTGCACATCATCCCGCCGTACGCGAAGGTGTCGGCGTATCTGGACGTGATCCGCGCGTTGCCCGAGGACGATCTGATGATCGGCGAGCTGCTCGTGCTCAGCGGTGCCCTCACGCGTGCCGAACTGGAGCGCGGGCTGGCGCAGCAGAAGGGCGGGAGCGACAGCGAGGCGCCGGCCGGGCCGACGGCGCCGCTGGGCGAGATTCTGGTCGAAGCCGGTGCCGTGAATGCCGGCGTCGTCGACGCGGCACTGGTCAAGCAGAAGCAGGTGAAGGACAACAAGGCGCAGGAAGCGCGTTCGCTGCGCATCGACGCGGACAAGCTGGACCAGCTGATCGAACTGGTCGGCGAGCTTGTCATTGCCAGCGCCGGTGTGCAGAACATCAGCCAGACGCTGGCGAACATCCAGTTGAGCGAAGCGAGCGAAGTGCTGTTGCGCCTCGTCGACGACGTGCGCGACCAGGCGCTGTCGCTGCGCATGGTGCAGATCGGCGCCACGTTCCAGCGCTTCCAGCGCGTGGTGCGCGACGTCAGCCGCGAACTGGGCAAGGACATTGAACTGGTGATCAGCGGCGCCGAGACGGAACTCGACAAGACGGTGGTCGAGCGCATCGGCGATCCGCTGATGCACCTCGTGCGCAATGCGATGGACCACGGCATCGAACAGACGGAAGTGCGGGTGGCCAACGGCAAGCCGGCGCGTGCTCGCCTCATGCTGGGCGCGCAGCACGAGGCGGGCAGCATCGTCATCACGGTGGCTGACGACGGCGGCGGCCTGAACCGCGACAAGATCCTGCGCAAGGCCATTGAACGCGGCCTGGTGAGCGAGGACGCGCAACTGACCGAACGCGAGATCGACCGGCTCATCTTCGCGCCCGGTTTCTCCACGGCGGACCAGATCAGCAATCTGTCGGGACGCGGTGTCGGCATGGACGTCGTGCGTCGTGACATCGAGGCGCTGCGCGGCACCGTCGAGATCGACACGCAGCCGGGCCGGGGCACCAGCCTGAGCATCCGGCTGCCGCTGACGCTTGCCATCATTGACGGCTTTCTCATCGGCGTCGGCACCGCGACCTTCGTGTTGCCGGTCGGCGTCATCGTCGAATGCGTGGAGCTTGCCGGCGAGGAACGCAGCGCGGCGCGTGCCCGCGGCTATCTGGACATGCGCGGCGAGGTGCTGCCGCTGCTGTGGCTGCGCGAAGCGTTCGACATGCAGGGCGAATCACCGACGCGACGCGAGAACGTCGTCGTCGTGCAGTTCGGCCAGAGCCGGGTCGGCATCGTCGTCGACCAGCTCATGGGCGAACACCAGACCGTCATCCGCCCGCTCGGCAAGCTGTTCAGCGCGCTGCGCGGCGTCAGCGGCTCGACGATCCTCGGCACCGGCGAGATCGCCCTGATCCTCGACGTGGCGGGCCTGCTGCAGATCGCGGGCCGCAACGAACTGGTTTCCCATCCCGCCACACGTGCGCGCGGCGTCGAGGCGGACGAACGCAGCGCGTCATTGAATGTGCAGTAGAGGAAATGTGCCGGCCCGGACCCGCCGGAGCGTGATGAACCGGCAAGTGAAATGAATTTCACGGATTGAAAGGAATGTGAGCCATGTTGGGAAATATGAAGATAGGAGTCAGGTTGCTGGGTGGCTTCCTGCTGGTCGTTGCGATCAGTGGTGTCATTGGCTGGCTGGGGATTTCGAACGCGAGCCGCATCAATGTCATGGCGGACGACATGTATTCGAAGGAGTTGCTGGGTCTTTCGTACATCAAGGAAGCCAACATCAACCTCATCTATATCGGCCGGGCACGCGGCAATGTGCTGCTGGCCACGACGCAGGAAGAGCGCGAGCGGCACAGCGCGGCGATCACCAAGTACAGCACGCACGTCACCGAATACATGGAACGGGCTCAGCCGCTGTTCTTCAGCGATCGCGCGAAGGAGTTGTTCGCCGATTTCTCCCGGGTCTGGGGCGACTACCAGCGCGAGATGCAGCGGACGCTGAAGCTTGCCGCATCCGAGCCGCTGGCAACGCGCGATGCGGAGCTGAGCAACGCGCTGCTGGAAGTGCGCAAGCATGCGGATGGACTCGATGCGGCGCTGACCGAGCTGACGCAGCAGAAGGAAGAACGCGCCAAGCAGGCCTCCGTCGAATCGACGGCTGTCTATGAAAGCGGACGTACGACGATGCTCACGCTGATCGGCGTCGGCATTGCGCTGGGCATCGCGCTCGGGCTGATCATCAGCCGCAGCGTGACGCGTCCGCTCGGCGTTGCCGTCGGCGTGGCCAATCGCCTTGCAGAAGGCGATCTGACGGTGAATATCGAAGCGACGTCGAAAGACGAGACCGGACAGTTGCTGACTGCGATGCAGAACATGGTTGCGCGGCTCGAAGCCGTGGTGAGCGATGTCAATGGCGGCGCCAACAGTCTGGCGAGTGCCTCGGAAGAGGTGTCGGCGACGGCGCAGTCGCTGAGCCAGGGCGCGAGCGAACAGTCGGCCAGCGTCGAGGAGACGTCGGCATCGATAGAAGAAATGTCGTCATCGGTGAACCAGAACAGCGACAACGCGCGGGTGACCGACGGCATTGCGACGCAGGCGTCGCAGGAAGCGAACGAGGGCGGCGACGCGGTGCGTCAGACGGTGGAGGCGATGCGCA
>JAHJHI010000038.1 GCA_018824085.1 Gammaproteobacteria bacterium
CGACTACGGCCTGAAGCTCATCCCGGTCGATTTCGCACAGCAGGTGCTGCCCGGCACCTTCGAGTTCGCGCTCTGCCACCTGGTCGACAACGACCTCGATCTCTCCACGCTCCGTGCCCGCTACACCAACGACACCGGCGGCGCTCCGGCCTTCGATCCGGCCGTGCTGCTCAAGATCGTGCTGCTTGGCTACTCGCGCGGGCTGATCAGCTCCCGATCCATCGCCACGGCCTGCCGCAACAACGTGCTGTTCATGGCGGTCTCTGGCGACAGCGCGCCGCACTTCACCACGGTTGCGCACTTCATCAGCAGTCTCGGCATTGAGGCCCAAGCGCTCTTCACCGAGGTGCTGCTGGTGTGCGACCGCCAGGGGCTGATCGGACGCGAGCTCTTCGCCATCGACGGTGTGAAGCTTCCGTCGAATGCATCGAAGGCGAAGAGCGGCACGCGTGCCGATTTCGAGCGCGAGGCGGCGAAGATGCCGGCGCACGCCGGAGAAGACCAAAGTAAGACAGGTCGCCTTCTTCCGCGGCAAGCGCGCCTCAACGGAGTCCCACACCGAGCGGATGAAGCGGCGCATCGATTCCACGGAGGGCAAACGGATGATCGCCGCGCGGTTTGCCACCGTCGAGCCCGTGTTCGGCAACCTGAGGCACAACAAACGGCTCGGCCGCTTCACGCTGCGCGGGCGCGAGAAGGTGGATGGACAATGGAAGCTGTACTGCCTGGTGCACAACATCGAAAAGCTCGGGCACCATGGATACGCGAATTAGGTAAGTTGGCGGGCGAGACCGACGCCATATCGAGAGCGCCGGGCAGCGGACAGGGCTGACCTCAGGGGAAGAACATGAAACGAAGATCGCGGGAGTGAAACGATGATGAACGACTTCCATCCGGCGACGGCCGGAAGCAATCGCTTGCCCCGAGATGGGGTATTTCTACAGCGTCGTTATGTGTAAGAAAGGGACCCTCCGATGAGTCGTCGGCAGCTCATTGAATCCCATGGCGCTACCTGTCTGAATTGGACGTGGAGCTGGTCGTTTGTGAACACCAAAAAGAAGGTGGTCATTTTCGGCGCTTGGGACCGAAACACAGACGGCAATACCTCTTTGATCCTGAGCGAAACCTGGGAACGTCGGCGAGGCAGGAAACAGCCAGCCTACAAACAGGCTCGCGAGCATATCCGGCTGGTGGAAGAGGAAGGGTATAGGTTAATGACCTTTCCCATGAAGTACTCCGACGCCAACAAAGATGAAAATGGCATCGGTCCTGCCAAGATTGATGGATTCGAGCCCCGGTTACAGGAAAGAACCTTAAAGAGGGTGGGTGGTAGCTGGTACGCATCCGACGATTCCCTCGGCAGCCTCCTTCCAGAAGAAGTGGAGATGCCGGAGCAGTTCGTGGAAGGGGCATCGAAGACGGTTGCGGTAAACACATTTGAACGCAATGCAGAAGCGAGAGCTAAGTGCATTAAACGGCACGGGTACAAGTGCGCCGTGTGCGAGTTCGACTTCGCGGTCCACTATGGCTCTATTGGTGAGAAGTACATTCATGTGCACCATGTCGTTCCGCTGTCCGAGATAGGGCGCGAGTACATTCTGAACCCAATCAAGGATCTCGTGCCTGTTTGCCCGAATTGCCATGCGATCATTCATCGTACTCGGCCAGCCATGTCGGTCGAGCAATTGCGAAGGCATCTGGAAGAGCGAAATGCTAAGAACACATAACCAGTCGTATATGGACTCCCCCCAAAATCAAGACTGACCGATAGTCTGGTTTTTCCGGGTAGATCACTTGCAGTCGTATATCCGGCATCTGTTGTGGGTTCAAAGTGACCCGTGCCGACATGGAATCTGCGCGGGGAGCGCCAATCGCTACAAGCGGCACGCGTGCTGCTGCTGGAAGGGTTATCGGCGTTCATCCCCGTGGGTGTGACCCGGTTGGCCATGATGGGCGATCTGTCTCGTGGCAAGCGATGGTGGGCAGTGCTCGGGTGTTGCTCAGGCAGCCACGGCGAAGGCGGCCCGGTCGGCCTTTCTTGCCAGCCGGGGTTGGGGTTCGCCGTAGGCGGTGGCATCGCGCAGCACGCTGTAGCAGATGCGTGCGAGCTTGTTGGCCATCGCGCAGGCGGCCTTGTTGTGATGGGTGCGCGCCTGGATGTTCACCGCCCACGGGCGCAGCGCATCCAGACTTCGGTTTGCGCGCGCGGCCACGCTGGCCGCTCTGAGGCAGGCGCGCGCACCGTGCGTGAGCAGCATGCGCAGGTACTTGTCGCCCTGCTTCGAGATGCGCCCAAGCTTGCGGGTCAATCCCGACGAGTGTTCGCGTGGCGTCAGCCCGAACCAGCTCGCGAAGTGGCGAGCATCCCTGAAGTGGCGGACCGAGCCACCGGTGGCCGCCACCATCGCAGTGGCGGTGAGCAGGCCGATGCCGGGAATGGTGAGCAGCCGGGAGCAGGCTTCGCTCTGACGCGCGAGCTGCGACAGTTCCTGCTCCAGCCGCGCGATGCGCGCTCTGAATCGCCCCGGGTTTCGCGGAGGTGACATGCCCCGATTCCTCGAACCCCCGCACCAGTCGGAAGAAGGGCCGTTGGTCTCCACCTGACTGCCACGAAACGAACAGCGCCTCAGCCAGGGCGCCTGCCGCGCCGGCGTCCTGGCCGCGCGGCGACGAAGGCGCCGGCGGATACGAAGAGCAGGCCGGCGATGAGCCAGCCGGACAGCGCTTCGCCCAGCAGCGGCGCGGCGGCGACGCCGGCGAGGACCGGCACCATCGCCACCAGCGCACCGGTACGTTCGGCGCCGAGGCTGTGCACGGCTTTCAGGAACAGCATCATCGCGATGAGGGTGACACCGGCGCCCTGGTACAGGCCCTGGGCGACCAGCATGCCGAGCGGCACGTCGCCGACGCCCTTGGGCAGCCACAGCAGATAGACCGGCATGAACAGCAGCGTGGAGGCGAGGGCGACGAAGCGGGTCAGCGTCCATGGGTCGTGCGCCCATCGCTTCGCCAGCACGCTGTAGATCGCCCACGCGAGCGAGCCGCCGAGCAGCAGCGCGTCACCGACGAGTACCTCGGGCGTCCAGGCGTGGCCCCCGGCGACGTAGTGGGCTGCGACGCAGACTATGCCGACGGCGATGCCGGCAAGCCCGATCATGCGCGAGGCGTCAGGCCGCGCGCCGCCGAGTGCCCAGGCGACGGCGGCGATGAGGAAGGGCTGCATGCCGGGCAGCAGTATGGCGCCGTGCGCGGCCGGCGCGAATTTGAACGCGGCGAACACGAACACGCCATAGATCAGCCCGCCGAGCAGCGCGAGCACCCACATCTTCAGGTCGAACCAGATGCCGCGCGGCAGATCGCCGAGGAAGGGCAGCAACAGCAGTGACGCGGTGCCGAGACGCAGCGCGAGCGTGTCGTAGGGGGTGAGGGCGGTGACGCCGCCGAGCCGGGAGATGAGGATGAAGCCGGTCCAGATGGCGACGGTGCCGGCGGCGGCGAGATAGCCGCCAAGGCGCGGGGAGGCGGTGGCGGCGGCAAGGTTGGGCATGAGGCGGGGGCTCGGATGCAAAGGTGCGAGCTTAGGCGAGTTTCGTGCCGGATTCGATGCGCGTGCGCGGACTGATCTCGCTCAAGGTGGTGCCGTCCGATCGGGCCACACTGAAGTCATGGGCATGTGCCCGCCTCGAAAGGATCTGTCATGAGTACGCGTTCCATTGCATTCATCGTGAAGGACCAGTCGCCGGAGATTCTCGGCCCGGAAGACACCGTGCGCCGGGCCTGCCAGCGCATGTGGGAGCGGCGCATCGGCGCGGTGCTGGTGGTCGATGGCAAGGGTGTGCTGGCCGGCATCTTCACCGGGCGCGACGCGGTGCGCATGCTGGCCGAGGACAGTACGGGCGCGGACACGCCGCTGTCGCGCGCGATGACGCCACATCCGGCGACCATCGAGCCGCAGCGCACGGCGATCGACGCGCTGCGCGCGATGAGCGACGGTGGTTACCGTCACCTGCCGGTGGTCGACGGCGGAAAGGTCGTGGGCATCGTGTCGCGCGGCGATTTCAACGGCGTGGAGTTCGAGCGGCTGAGTGATGAAACCAGTCTGTGGGAGTGCATCAGCTAGGGGTTGTTGGCGTTCACGCACCCTCGGCGTCATGCGTCCGGCGCGCCGCACGCCGACGAGTAGCGGTGGCGCCAGTCGTGCGCGGAGGCGTGCCACCACATGCGGTCGAACGTGAGCGAGAGCGCCGGCAGCACCGACGCGAAGTAGTGCTCGGCGGCGCTCGGCCCGGCGCTGGGGGCGGCGCTCTGGCGATGCTGGCCGCAGGCGTCGTCGATGCGCAGCGCGGCAAGGCGTTCGGCAAGGCAGGGGTGGGTGTCCATGTCGCCCGTCAAGCTGCCGTCCGACAGGTGGTCGCGCAGCCCGGCCAGTGCGTCCTGGCGCGCAAAGCCCGCCTGCATGCCGAAGCCCATGTCGCGGAAGGGCCGAAAGCTCGGGCGGCGCCGGTGATGCGCCTGGTCCATCACCTTGCGCCAGTAGTTCTCGGTCAGGAAGCGGTCTTTCATCGCCACTTCGAGCAAGGCGCTGGCCAGTGCGTGCTTGCCGACGGCACGAGCGGCCAGCGCGTCGGCCTCGAATTCGTCCAGCCGCGACAGTTGCAGGGACTGATGCAGGTCGATCCGTGCGGTGGCGTCAAGCAGGCGCCGCGCGATGGCGCCGGGCCACGAGCTGTCTTCGTCGATGCGGTCGTAGCAACGCAGCCACCACGTGCGCAGATGCGCGCGCCACGCTTCGGCACCGTTGCGCTGTGCCGCGAGGTGGGCCAGTTCATGCGCGAGTACCGCGGCCAGTTGCGGCGCCGTCAGGCTGTGCGCGAGCGGAATGCCTACCAGCAGCGTCGTGCGCATCGGCCCGATCAGCCCCCACGCCGGACGGCACACGACGGCGGCGTTGATGTCCGGCGTGACTTCGATGTCGTGTACGCGACGCGCGCCCAGTCGTTCGCACAGGCGGTCTATGCGGCGCCGGAAACCGGGCGCGCAGGATCCGGAGAGCGGGATGCCGCGGTCGACCGCGGCGGGCACCCATAGCCAGCGCCCGAGGCGTGCGGTGAGCAGCAGGCACAGGGCCAGCGCGACCGAGGCCGGTACGGCCGGCAGCGCAGGCATGTCGCGCATTGCGACGAGCAAGGCGAGCGCTGCGGCCAGCGCGCCGACGCACAGGACGCCGAGCGAGATCAGGCAGATCGCCGCGCGTTGGGTGAGCTCTTGACGCAAGGTCTGCTGCCGGGGGTCGGGGCGCATCGTGCTGTCCTCGCAAAAGCGCCGGCACAGGCCGGTCGGTCAGGGGGTGGCTCGTTTATACGTGCCGTGTGCGGGCGCGACAATCGCCCGAATGCCTGATTTGCGCTGCCCGGTGGACGTGCAGTCTGCCGATGGCGGCACGGTGTCCGGTGCATTCGCGTCAATGTGACGGTTTATGCATTTTTGCAGTCGCCCCCGGCCTAGACTAGGGCCCCTTCCTTGACATCGAAACGGCGTCCGGCACACGGAGCGCACCTGATACATGGCCCTTCCCCTGCTCGAGCCGGACAGCGAGTTCGCCGATTTCGGCCTGCTTGAACTCCTCGATCTGTGCACGCGCAACGCGCGTGAACGCCTGATTCGCTTCGGCACCGTATGGCCGTTCGGCGCCTACGTCTGCCCGGCGGGCTACGTTCGGGCACTGGAGTCCGACCCGAAGAACTACGCATTGCCGCACTACGCGCAGTACGAAATCCTGCACGACAGACTGGTCGCGATGGCCTGGGACGAACGGCTCATCGCCTATGCGCTGGTGGCGCAGATCAACGTGCCGGAAGAGATCGATCCGGCGCGCACGCAATCCATCCGCGTGCATTTCGAATCACCAAGCGTGTCGACCTATCTCTACACGCCTTTTGTTGCGCCACCATGCCGCGCCATGCCGCCGACGCGTGCCGACTGGGCGCGTACGCGCTTCCTGGAGGCTTTCACCACGGCAGCCAATCCGAACGTGTTCGAGTCGCTGCGCGGCTGACCGCCGCCGGCGGCGCCTACAATCGCGCCATGCCGAAATTCCAGCTGCTGATTTCCTTCATCGAGTTCGCCGCGACGCTGTCCTTCGCCATTTCCGGATTCATCGAAGCGGCGCGCCGCCGCATGGACGTGGTCGGCGTGTTCGCGGTCGCTTTCATCACCGCGTTCGGCGGCGGCACGGTGCGCGACGTGCTGCTCGATCGCCGCCCGTTCTTCTGGGTCGAGCACCAGCTGCATGTCTGGCTCATCTTCGGGCTTGCGATCGCGGCCGTGCCCTGGCTGCAGGCGCGCCACCACCACTTCACGGAGCGCGCCATGCTGCTGCCCGACGCGCTCGGTCTTGGCCTGTTCTGCGTGTCCGGCGTGGGGCTGGCGCACCAGACGGGCATGCCGCTGTTCGTGTCGGTCATGATGGGCGTCATCACCGGGGTGTTCGGCGGCGTCATGCGCGACGTGATCTGCAACGAGGTGCCTTTCGTGTTCCGCGACCATCGACCGTACGCGCTGTGCGCCTTCGTCGGCGCCTGGGTCTATCTGGGCCTCAACGCGCTCGCCGTTACGCCGCTGGTGTCGATGTCGGTGTCGGTCGTGCTCATCGCCGGGCTGCGGATGTCTGCCGTGCTGAGCGGCTGGACGGTGCCCGGCTGGCCGGACGAGCGCGTTTGAGCGCCGCCCGGCCCGGCGTCATACGCGCTGCAGGCCGCCGTCGACGAGGCGTACACGGTCTCCCGGCCGCAGCCCGGCGTCACTGCTTTCGCTGAAGGTACGCTGTTCACCGTTGTCCAGCCGCACGCTGATGCGGTAGCCCGTCACCTTCTGCGCGCGGTGCTTCTCGATCTCGTTGCCGGCGAGCGCGCCGCCGACGGCGCCGAGCACCGTGGCCGTCTTGCGTCCGCCGCCACTGCCGATCTGATTGCCCAGCAGGCCGCCCGCGACGCCGCCGACTGCAGCGCCCACGCCGGTCGGCGCGTCCCGGGACACGATGGGTTCGATCGCGATGACCTCGCCGGTGTCGGCACGTGCCACGGCAGGTGCCGCCGTGCGCGACGATGCCGCGTCACGCACGGGGGATTGCCGCGCGGTCGAGGCCGGCGCCGGCTTGTCGGGTGCCGCGCTCGCCGGCCCGATCGGTATCGTGGCTTGCGGATCGCAGGCGGCCAGCAACAGGCTGGCACTCAACAGGCAGGTGCCGGCCATGCGGCGGGCGAGCGGTACCGGTTCCGGATGTGGCGTCATTCTTCTTCTCCCTTTTCGAGGTTGGCTACGGCGGCGCGAAGGGTCGAGCCGGCAGCGGCGGCGGCGCGCTCGACCGGACCGTCCTCCGGTTCGGTGGCCGCCAGCGCCACGGTGGCGGCGAGCATCAGGGCGCACATGATTCGTTGCGGAACTGACATGGGTTTCAATCTCTCCGGCTGGATCCGATGCAACAGCGCGCAGCGCGCGCCATTCGTGTGCTGCAAGCCTACGGTACGGGCGATGCCGACGAGGTCAGCGCGGCGTCCGCCCATGCGTGGGGGCTGTCCTACACTCGAACGTGCGGCCACTCGGCTGCTGTAGCATTCGCCGCGCATGACGCGCCGCGCGCATCCGCACGGCGCGGCCCCACAACGATTTGTTTTTCCCGGGATTCACCATGGCCGGAGCCAGCCTGCTTGCCCTGCTTGACGACATCGCCAGCGTGCTCGACGACGTGGCGACGCTGACCAAGGTCGCCGCGAAAAAGACCACCGGCGTGCTCGGCGACGATCTCGCGCTCAATGCGCAACAGGTCACCGGGGTGCGCGCCGAGCGCGAGATTCCCGTAGTGCTTGCAGTCGCGCGCGGCTCGCTGCGCAACAAGGTGATCCTCGTGCCGGCCGCGCTGGCAATCAGCGCGCTGATTCCGTGGGCGGTCACGCCATTGCTGATGCTCGGCGGCCTGTTCCTCTGTTTCGAGGGCTTCGAGAAGCTGGCGCACAGGTTCATGCACGACGCGAGCGAAGACGCCGCGAAGGCGGCCGCCCGGCGCAGCGCGCTGATCGCGTCGGAGGTCGATCTGGTGGCGTTCGAGAAGGAGAAGATCACCGGCGCCGTGCGCACCGACTTCATCCTGTCGGCCGAAATCATCGCCATCACGCTCGGCACGGTGACCGACGCATCGTTCGTCACGCAGTTGCTGGTGCTCAGCGGCGTCGCCGCGCTGATGACCGTCGGCGTCTATGGCCTGGTGGCCGGCATCGTCAAGCTGGACGACGGCGGCCTGCTGCTGAGCCGCAGCGTCGGCGACGGCCTGTTCGCCCGCGCGAAACGCGCATCAGGGCGCGGCATCCTGGTGGCCGCGCCCTGGCTCATGAAAGGTCTGTCCGTGGCGGGTACCGCGGCCATGTTCCTCGTCGGTGGCGGCATCCTCACGCACGGCATTCCGGCCCTGCATGACTGGATACACCACCTCACGCAAGGTGCGGCGGGCTGGGTTGCCGCGCTGACACCGCTGCTGGGCGACGCACTGACCGGCGTGCTGGCGGGCGCCGTGACGCTGGCCGTCGTGTCGGGCGTGCGCGCGCTGTGGCCGGGAAAGGCTGATGCGGCGTGAAGCTCCGGCGACGGGCAGGCTGCGGGCGCCCGTCGAATCACTTTGTCCGCAGCCCGCCTGCCGGCGTGCGCGCGACCAGCCTGACGGCGCGCGCGTCGCCGCGATAGCAGCTGTCCGCGCGGCTTTCGTCGCAGGAAACGCCCCACACCGCAGCTTCTTCCCGATCGCCCAGCGCCCAGTAGCCGGTGTCCGGCGCGTCGGGAAAGGCGGTGGTGTCCCGGATGGACGCGAGGTCGGCGCCGTACAGCATTTGCAGTTCCGCGAGTACCGGCAGGCGCCAGCCGGCGGATTCAAGTTGCCGCGCTTCGGCGAACCACACCTTCTTCGCAATGCCCACGCAGCCGAGATCGGCCTGCCAGCGCTGGCCGACGCTGCAGCGCTGCCAGCTCAGGCCGGTCAGGCGGTCAGTGACGATGTCCGCCCGTGCGATGAAGCGGGCGCTGCCGTCCGGCACTGGGAGCGGTGCGGCGGGCTGGCCGGCCGACGGCTGGCTGGCGGCCACGACGCAGCACGCGACGAGGCCGCGCCAGCGACCGCTGCGCACCAGCCGCACGCTGTCGCGGTTGGTACGCGGCGGGAAGTAGTGGTTGGCGATGCCGTTGTCGAAATAAACGTACCAGGACAGCGAGGTGTCGCGGTCTCCGGTGGCCCAGAAATAGGCGGGCGGCGTGTCCGGAAACAGGGCGCTGTCTATCGTGGGCTTGCGCCCCTTCACGACGATGGATTTCAGTTCGTCCAGCGTGGGCACGCGCCAGCCGTCGGCTTCCAGCGCCTTCGCCTCGTCGAACGTCAGCCGCAGGACTTCGCCGGTGCAGCGCGCGGTGCCGTCCCAGCGCTGGCCGTGGCTGCAGCGCTGCCAGGTCAGATCGGTCTTGCGGTCATGGACCACGTCACCGTGGGCTTCCAGCATGGCGGCGCGCGGTGGCGCTTCGCCCGCGCAGGCACTGCCGGCGATGAGGGTCAGGGCGGGCAGCAGCAGTCGCAAGGTCCAGGCGGACATCGGCAATCCTCGAATGGGTCGGTTGTCAGATTCGGTTGATGAACATCACGGCGCCGGTGCCGGCGACCGCCAGCGACGCCAGCGCGGACAGCGCGCCGCCCCAGGACAGGCGGCGCCACAGCAGCACGAGCGGCAGCGTGGCGGCGATGATGGCCAGCTGGCCGGCTTCGACGCCCACGTTGAAGTAGAGCAGCGAGCCGAGCAGGTCTTCGCGCAGCCCCATTTCGCGCAGCACGTAGCTGAAGCCCACGCCGTGGATCAGGCCGAAGGCGAATACCAGGGCGGCACGGCGCAGCACGGGGCCGGTGCCGTCCTCGCGAAAGCGCGGCTGCTTTCTCCGGCGCAGCGCCCACAGGTTTTCGAGGCCGATGTAGAGGATGGTCAGCGCGATCAGCGGCTCGGTGACGCGGGACGGAAAGTCGACCAGGCCCAGCGTGGACAGGCCCAGCGTGACCGAATGCGCCAGCGTGAATGACGTGACGAGCAGCAGCAGGCGGCGCCACGAATGCGTGACCAGCACGAGGCCGACCACGAACAGGACGTGGTCGAGCCCGAGGAAGATGTGCTTGAGCCCGAGCGTGATGAAACCCGGATCGAGCTGTTCCAGCGAGATGCCGCCCAGACTGGCGGCCGGCTCGACCACGCGGGGCAGTGCGTCCTCGCCGCCGGCGAGCGCTTCCTTGAGCCCGCGGTTGGGGTCGGCGTCGAAGAAGCCGCTCGCCAGCGGCTGACCCCACTGCGCGAGCAGCGCGGCGACCGGTATCGACAGCGTCCGGTTCTCGGCTGTGAAGCGCATGCGCTGGCGCTGGCCGGCCATGAACACGCGGACGAAGTTTTCGTGGTCGGCCCAGCGTTCGAAGAACAGGCCGTAGCCGATGGACAGCCCGTCCACGCCGTGGGGGCAGGCGTACGTGAGCTGGTACTGGTAGGACGGCAGCTTGTCCAGCGCGCGGGCGCGTGCATGGGTGATCAGGCAGCGTTCGCCGGCGGCGCGGATCGACCAGCCGTCGCGCACGGCGGCGAGGTAGGCGGGTGGCGGCGAGACGTCACCCTGTCCGGGGACGGCGTTCAGTTCGAGCAGGCTGTCGGACGGCAGCGTGTAGAGGATGCGGATGCCGGTGGCGGTGATCTGGATGGAGGTGTCCGTGAAGCCGCTGATGTGGGCCAGCGCGGCGGCGGGCGCGCACAGCAGCACGAGCAGGATGCGGCGTGCGTGGCGCGACAGCATGGACAGGAGGGCGGGCAGGGGTTCGATCACGGCGCGGCAGACGGTTGTCCGCTTCGGCTGCCGAAGCGGGAAAAAAGAAACCGCCCGCGCGGGCGGGCGGCAAGGTGCAACAGGGTCGTTCGGGAATCAGGCGTTGCGGCGGCGCAGGAAGAGGACCAGCAGGCCGGCGCCCATCATCAGCCAGGTGCCGGGTTCGGGCACCAGCGCCACGCTGGTGCGGCCGAACAGGTTCGCGTTTTCGCCATTGAGATAGGTCATGCCGTGATTCAGGTTGCCGGCGTTCGAATGCACGTCGATGAACGTCTGGCCGGCGGCCAGGACTTCGAACGTGAGGGTGGCCAGTTGCAGCGATGCCTGACCTTCGTCGCCGATGCTCTCGAACACCGAGCCCGCCACGTCAACGTCGTCGAAGAAGACGCTGTCGTCGTCCCACGGACCGGCGACGCTGACGTTCGCGAGCTTGAGCAGCGAGGTGTCGAAGCCGAGGTCGAAACCGAAGGCGAGCAGCTCGTCGGCGCCGTGGATGCCGCCGAACGGCGACATGAGCGCCACGGTGACGTCGAAGGTGGTGCCGATGCGGGCTGTCGTCGGGGCGCTCAGCTGTGCGTTGGCCGGCGCCAGGCTCAGTGCGAGGTTGTCGGCGTAGCCGTCGTTGGACGAGCCGCCGGCGCGCGACATCGACAGTTCGACCGTGGCCGACGTGGCGCCCAGCGGCACCCAGCCGGAAGACTCCCGGTACAGCATCGCCGTCGTGCTGTCGCGTTCGGAGGCCTGGACCGGGCCGACGATGTGCGTGCCGATGACATTGTTCGCGGCGTCGAGATAGGTCACGGACAGCGTGGCGTTGTCGTTCTGCGCGCCGTAGCCGCCGAGCCAGCCGGACAGCGAGAAGTAGGCGCCGGCGCCGTTGATGCCGCCGGTCGCGAAATCGAGGCTGATGGTCTGCGTGCCTTTGGACAGGCCGGTGTAACCACCGCCGAACAGGTTGGCGCCGCGGTCGGCCGGGCCCGGGTCGGTGCTCGTCGGGTAGCCGAGCGGACCGCCCACCTCGTACGAAATGGCGGTCAGTTCGCCGGTGACGGCCCAGCCCGGCAACGAGTTGGCGAGGTAGCTGCCGTCACCGCCGGTCGCGCTTTCGGCGCCGCCGTTGAGGATCAGGTTGCTGTTCCATTCGGCGTGCACCTCGGCCGCCATCGGGGCGGTTGCCAGTGCGGCGACCAGCAGCGCGGCGCGCAGTGCGCGGCGGGGTGTGTTGTTGGTGTTCATGCGTTCGGCTCCGGATGTCTTGGAAAGTCGGTGGGCGGCGCTCATTGCTGCGTGTAGATCGCGTACCACAGCTTGTAGTCCTGCTGCGTGATGCAGCTGTCGCTGTCGAAATTGGCCGCGGCGACGTAGCGGGCGTCGCCGGCGCAGCTGCCCATCGCTGCGCGCTGGGCATTCCGGTCGGCAACGTCAACCTTGCCGTCGCCGTTGATGTCGCCCAGCTTCACCACCTTGAACGCGACGCGGGGCGCGCCTTCGGTGTAGCCGTCGTTGAGCAGGAAGGCGGCGAAGTATTCGCCGGTCGCCAGCCCGCTGAAGCTCGCGCTGCCCGACGTGGCGGCGGCGTAGGTCCATTTGACAGAATTGACGGTGCCCGGCGTCTGGCCCTTGCGGTAGATGCCGATCCAGTCCTTCGCGCCGCCCGGGGTGTTGGCCCAGTTCAGCACGACGGCCTCGGTGTCGAAGAACTCGCCCTTCGCGACGGCCATCGTTGCCGCGGGCGGCGGCAGTTGCGCGTCGCCGACCGAAAATTCGACCCGGTTCGACACTTCCGTGTAGGAGTCATTCGTATACATGGCCGCGAAGTAGTTGCCGTCGGCCAGGTCGTCGGTGACGCGCACGCTGCCGCTCGCCTTCCCTTCGAAGTAGTAGTAGCCGATCAGCTTGTCGACGCCCGGGGTGTCTCCCAGCCTGAAGATGCCGATGTAGTCCTTCGGGATGCCCGGGCCGTCGGCGAAGCTGATGTCGAAGTCTTCGCCCGGCTCCAGCGCCTGCCTGGCCATCGACACCGTGGCGATCCGGTCGCCGACCGAGAAGCCGATGCGGTCGATCAGTTCGAAGTAGCCGTCATTGACGAAGAAGCCGGCGTAGTAGTAGCCCTTGGCCAGACCGCTGAAGCTGACGCTGCCACTGGCGCTCGGCGCGTACTTGTACTGCGTGGAGCCGGTCTGCCCCGGTTCCTGGCCGACGCGGTAGATGCCGATCCAGTCCTTGGCGCCGCCCGGCGCGTTGCTCCAGCTGAAGCCGGCGGTTTCGCCGACGGCCAGTTCGGTCTTGTTGATGCTGACGACGGGAATGTTGCCGACGTAGAAGCTCACCCGGTCGGCGATTTCCGTGTAGCCGTCGTCGGTGAAGAAGGCGGCGTAGTACTCGACGCCGGCCGCCAGACCCGAGAACTCGACGTGGCCGTTGGGGCCCGGCACGTAGGCGAATTTTTGCGAGGTGACGCTGCCGGGTTTCTGGCCGGCCTTGTAGACCCCGATCCAGTCCTTGGGCTTGCCGTAGCCGTTGGCGTAATCGACGCGCACCTTCTCGCCCGGCGCGAATGCCCTCTTCGACAGGCTCAGGGACGGCGCGCCGGTGGTGCTGCCTTCCACCTTGAAGGACAGGCTGTCCGACCAGGGCGACCACTCCACGTTGCGGTCACGGTGGCGCACGCGCACGAAGTAGTCGCCGTTGGGCAGGCCGAATTCGGGCACCTCGTAGGCCATGATGTCCAGGCCGGCGTTGATGTCCACCGGTTCGTAGTCCGGCGCGCCGGTGTCGCCATAAATGTTCTCGTAATCGCGCACGCTGTCCACCACGAGGTCGGTGAAGCTGTCATTGCGCGAGAACTGGAACTGCGTGCTGTTCAGTTCTTCCTGGAAGGTCGACTCGAAGTCCGAGCTGGTGAAGGTGTAGGGCAGCGTGACCGGGCCGTCGAGCGTGTTGGTCAGTTGCGGCTTCTCCGGCGCGCCGTGGTTCAGGTTGCGATGGAATTCGTCGGTCTGCCGGCTGGTGTAGACGAAGCCGAGCTTGGGGTGCGCTTCGGAGTACGAGCGGACCGTCATTTCCTTGGTCGCCACGTCGATCTCGACCAGCTGCCAGGTCCAGTTGGCGATCGTCTTCTGGACGTCGTCGAAGTCCTTCTCGGTGGATTGGCCCCAGTACTGGTCCCACGCGGTGCCGCCGGAAATCATGTGGTAGGTGGGCCACTCGCGGGTCTGGCCGCGGGCGTACAGATGGTGATGGCCGGCGACGTTGAGCACGTGCTTGCGCGACACGGACAGGATGGGCATGACCTGGTCGCGGAACCAGCCCGAGATGTCGCCCACATACTGTTCCGCCTGGTACGGACGGTGCACCACGCTGATGACCCAATCCACTTGCGGGTCGGCGTCGGCGGCGGTGATCACGCTGCGCGCCCATTCCTTCTGCGTGGCGGTGGGGGCTTCGCTGTCGAGGTGGATGAACAGCACGCGACCCACGTGGTTGGCGTAGTAGCGCTCATCCGGTCCCGGTGCGTTGCCCTTGTAGTTGATGCCGTCGATGAAGAAGTGCGCCTTCCAGTTGGTCATCCCGTTGTCGTAGTAGACCTCGTGATTGCCGATCGTCGTCATGATGGGCACGTTCTTCGACAGCGGCTCGGACTGCCGGAAGTGCAGGTTCTCGTAGTGGTCCAGCGTGCCGACGTCGACCTGGTCGCCGTCGTTGATGACGATGTTGATGACCTCTTCCAGCGGCTGGCCGTACAGCGATTCGATCTTCGCGCGCGCCGCGTTCAGCATCGTCAGGTAGCGGCTCTGGTCGCGGATCTGGTGGTCGCCCGCGACGAGGATGCGGTACTTGCCGCTGACCTTCGACGAGTCCGGCTGCGTGCGGAAGCGGAACACGTCCGATACCGCCGTGGCGGTGCGCACGCGGTAGTAGTAGAAGGTGTCCGGCGCAAGGCCTGACAGCTGGACGCCGTGGAAGAAGTAGTTCGACGACAGCTGCTGGTTCGAGCCGCTGGCCTGCCGGTCGAGCTTGCCTTCGGACGTGCCGTATTCGACGATCGAACTGCCGGGCGTCGACGTTTTCCAGCTCACCCAGATGGATGTCGCGGTGGGCGTCTGGAGATAGGGGACCATGTCGGTCGCCCAGGCGGCGTTGCACGCCAGGAGTACGGCTGCCAGGACGATGCGGCCATACAGGCGCGCGATCAGGTTGCGGAAGGGGTGCGTCACGGTGGTGCCCTCGGTCGGAATTCGGCGAGGAGCGATGATGCGGCGGGAGTTTGACGAATGATCTATCGGCCCTGGGCCGAATCCATGAGCCGTTGAGACTATGCGGCGCCGTGTCGGGCGCGCTGGAGGCCCGGAGCGGGCCCGCCGTCAGGAGGCTGTCGTGTGCGCCGGCGTGAGGTCGGGCGCCAGCGCGCCGCGGTCGTCGAACACGACGCAGTTGCCGTGCCAGTGGGCACCGCCCACCTCCTCGAAGTAGCGCAGGATGCCGCCTTCGAGCTGATAGACCTGATTGAATCCGGCGCGCTTCATCAGTGGCGCGGCCTTTTCGCAGCGGATGCCGCCGGTGCAGAAGGTGACGATGGGCGTGTCCTTCAGATCGGCCATGCCCTCCAGTGCCGCCGGAAATTCGCCGAAGCTGGACAGACCGGGATCAAGCGCGCGGTCGAAGCTGCCCTGTTCGATTTCCCAGCGGTTGCGCGTGTCGAGGATGACGAAGGGGCGGCCCTCGTCGTACCAGCGTTTGAGCTCCTGTGCCGGCAGATACGGCGCCGGGCTGTCGGCGGCCGAGAAGCCGGCCAGGCCGAGCGTGACGATCTCTTTCTTCAGGCGCACGCGCAGGCGCTTGAACGGCAGCGACTCGGAATGGCTCCATTTGATGTCCAGCGCGGCGAAGCGGGGGTCTTGCTGCAGCTGCCCGCAAAAGGCCTGCAATGCCGCTTCGACGCCGGCCAGGAAGATGTTGATGCCCTCCGGCGCGAGCAGGATCGTGCCCTTGAGCCCGCGCTCTTGCGCCGCGTCATGCAGTCGCGTGCGCAGCGCCTCCCGGTCATCGAGCGGCACGAAGCGGTAGGCGGCGATGTTTGCGTAGCGGGACATGCGGAAGATCACTCGAAGCGGTCAGGGGGCGGCCGCAAAGTATACCCTTGCCACTCCCCGACCCATCGAGAGAGCACGTCCATGACCGCCATGCACGGCCCGGCTTACACACCGGAAGCCCATTTCAGCCACCGCACCGGCTGGCTGCGCGCCGCCGTTCTGGGTGCCAACGATGGCGTGGTGTCCACGGCCAGCCTCATTTCCGGCGTGGCGGCTGCGCATGCCGCCGGTGACGTCGTGCTGCTGACCGGCGTCGCCGGACTGGTGGCGGGCGCGATGTCGATGGCGGCCGGCGAGTTCGTGTCGGTCAGTTCGCAGGCCGACACCGAACACGCCGACCTCGAACTGGAGCGGCGCGAACAGGTGAACAACCCGCGCTTCGAACTGGCGGAACTGGCCGCCATCTATGAAGCGCGCGGCGTGGAGCCGGCGCTGGCGTCGGAAGTGGCCCGTCAGCTGATGGCGCGCGACGCGCTGGAAGCGCACGCACGCGACGAACTGGGCATTACGGCGAACGGGCGGGCGCGCCCGGTGCAGGCCGCAGCCGCGTCGGCCGCGGCTTTCTCCGCCGGTGCCGCGGTGCCCTTGCTGGCAGTGGTCGCGGCGCCGGCCGCGGCGCTGACGCCGGCGGTCATCGGCGCATCGCTGTTCGCGCTGGCGCTGCTCGGGGCGGTGTCCGCGCGCACCGGGGGGGCGCCGGTGTTGCGCGCGACGGTGCGCGTCACGTTCTGGGGTGCCGCCGCGATGGCGCTGACCACGCTGGTCGGATCGTGGTTCGGCGTGGCCGTCTGATGCGCGCGAACGCCTAGCGGCGGTAGTGCGGGCGCCAGTAGTCGCCCCACGGATAGCGCGGATACATCGGGTAGCCGTACATCCACAGGCGGTCGCGCTCGCGCATCGCCTCGCGTGCGCGCTCGGCGTCGATGAGCACCTGCTGCATGTGGTCGATGACCTCGTCGGCCACGCCGCGATCCCGCAGTTCGGCGAGTTCCGACGCTTTCAGCGCGTACAGGCCGCCGCTTTCGTCGATGCGGTCGATGATTTCGGCGGGCGTCAGCCCGTCCTGCGACATCTGCACGATGTCTTCGATGCTGGGCGCCGGCGGGCGTGGCGGGTAGGTGGCGCAGCCACCGAGCAACAGCGTCAAACCGCCGGCGAGCAGCCAGACGGCGATCTTTCCATTCAGCATTTGAGGGCTCCGGTGCCGTACATCGTCCTGTTGGAGTGGCATCTAGGCGGGGGAGTTCGTCGCGTCGCCGAACAGGCGGGCCCACACGGCGCCGATCGCGGCGCGCTCGGTCGTCACCTTGTCGGGCGCCACGCAGGCGCGTGAGTCGTTCAGGCGCAGGCCGTGCTGCAGCCGGCGCAGCGTGCGATAGGCGTCGCCGGCGGCGATGGCTTCGTCCTGCGGCAGCAGCCCGGCCGTGGCGGCCAGACGCAGCAACGCGATATTGCCGAGATTGGCGCTCAGTTCAGGATGTCGGTGCGCGTGCGCAAGTACCAGATACTGCACGGCGAACTCCAGGTCGATCAGGCCGCCGGGGTCCTTCTTGATGTCGAATTCGTCGTCCGCACGGCCCTTGTTGTCCATCATCTTGCGGCGCATCGCCAGCACTTCGTCGCGCAGCACCGTCAGGTCGCGTTCGCGCGTCAACACTTCCCGACGGATGGCCTCGAACCGCTCGCCCACCCCGGCGTCGCCGGCCGAGAAGCGCGCGCGCGTGAGCGCCTGGTGCTCCCATTCCCACGCGGACGTGTCCTGATACTGGCGGAAGGCCTCGACCGAGCTGACAAGCAGGCCGGATTCGCCGTTGGGGCGCAGCCGGGTGTCTGTTTCGAACAGCAGGCCGGCGCTGGTGTGGCTGGACAACCATGTGAGCAGGCGCTGCGCCAGCCGGGCGTAGGTTTCCTGCGCGGATTCGTGGTCGTCGTCGAACAGGAAGATCACGTCCAGATCGGAGGCGTAGCCGAGCTCCTTGCCGCCCAGCTTGCCGTAGCTGATGACGGCGAAGCGCGGCACTTCGCAATGGCGCCGCGTCAGCTTGCTCCAGCACATGTCGAGCGCCACGCGCAGCATCACGTCGGCCAGTGCGGACAGGTGGTCGGACACGCGCTCCACCGTCAGCGCACCGGCGATGTCGCGCGCGAGCAGCCGGAACACCTGCGCGTGATGCGCGTCGCGCATCGTGTCCATCTGCCGCTCGGTGTCGTCGCCCAGCTGGGCCAGATCGCTGCGCAGCGCCGCTTCGAACGCCGGCCAGTCCGGTTCGGCCGTCAGCAGGCGCGCGTCCAGCAGTTCGTCGAGCAGGATGGGGTGGCGCGCCAGATAGCCGGATGCCCAGCTGGAGGCGCCGATGAGGCGCGCGACCTGATCGAGCGCCTGCGGGAATTCGGCCAGCAGCGCGAGGTAGGCGGCGCGCCGGCTGATCGTCTCCAGCAGTTCGAGGCCGCGCAGCGCGGTGGCGCCCGGCTGCGGCGTGTTGACGCAGGCTTCCAGCAGTTTGGGTACCAGCGCATCGACCCGGGTGCGCGAGCTGTCGGGAAGTTGGCGATAGCGGCTGCCCGCCTTGAAGGCCGCGAGCCGCTGCGCGAGCATTTCCGGGTCGTCGAAGCCGAGTTCGGACAGCGCGCTGCAGCAGTCCTCGTCCTGGTCGGTGCCCGGGGCAACGTCCTGCCACAGTGCGCGCGGCGCCGGTGTGTCGGATTCCTGCGCGCCGAACACCGCGTCGAAGTGGCGGCTCACGCGGGCGCGATGCGCGTCGAGTTCGGCCAGCAGCGCCGCGTAGTCGTCGAAACCCATGCTGCCGGCGATCTGCGCCTGCGCTTCGGGCGAGGCCGGCAGCTTGTGGGTCTGCGCGTCGTCGATGTACTGCAGCCGGTGTTCGAGCCGGCGCAGGAAAACGTAGGCGGCCTGCAGCTCGTCGACGGTGTCCGCTTCGAGCACGCCGCGCAGCGCCAGGCGGTCCAGCACCTTCTGTGTCGGACGGATCTGCAGCGGGGTTTCGCGTCCGCCGCGGATGAGCTGGAAAACCTGGGCGATGAATTCGATCTCGCGGATGCCGCCCGGGCCGAGCTTGACGTTGTCGGCCATGTCGCGGCGCGCCACCTCGCGCCGGATCTGCGCGTGCAGGTCGCGCATCGCGTTGATCGCGCCGAAATCAAGGTATTTGCGGAACACGAAGGGCTTGCGCAGCGCTTCCAGTTCGTCGTGCCGGCCGCCGGTCAGCGCTCGTGCCTTGATCCAGGCGTAGCGCTCCCACTCCCGGCCCTGCGTGATGAAGTAGTTTTCCAGCATGTCGAAGCTGCAGGCCAGCGGGCCGGAGTCGCCGTTCGGGCGCAGCCGCATGTCGACGCGGAACACGAAGCCGTCGGCGGTCGCCTCCGACAGCAATTCGATCACCTTGCGCCCCATGCGCGTGAAGAAGTCGAAGTTGTCGATGCGCTTGCCGCGCCCGGTCGGTGTTTCGCCGTCGGTTTCGCCGCCTTCCGGATAGACGAAGATGAAATCGACGTCGGAGCTGACGTTGAGCTCGCGCCCGCCCAGCTTGCCCATGCCGATGCAGATGAAGGGCTGCGTGCGGCCGTCTTCGCCGCGCGGCTCGCCGAAGCGCGCGACGAGCGCGCTTCGCGCCTGTTCGGCCGCGACGTGCACGGTCAGTTCGGCCAGCAGCGTCATGCTTTCGGTGACTTCGTCGAGATCGGCCATCCCGGCCAGATCGCGCACGATCAGGTGCGCCATCGTGCGGGCGCGCAGCTGGCGCAGCGCGGCCTTGAGTGACGCGTCGTCATCCTGTTCGAACGGCAGCTGGGTCAGCCAGTCGCGCAATACGTGCGCGCTGGCGCAGGCCTGCAGCGTGGTGGCGATCGTTTCGCGCATGGCCGGCTGCGACGCGAGCAGGCGCGACAGGTAATGGCTGTGGCGGGTGGCGTGATCGATTGCGGCGGCGGCATCCATCTGGAGTCTCTGGGCGGGTTGGCGACGTGGCGTGTCGATTATGCAAAAAATGCGGGCGCGTTCACTGTTGTAAGCAGCACCTTACAAAGCGCGATCCGGCCAGCGTTGCGGGTAAACTCCGGCATCGCTACCCGAACGCAGCCAGACAAGGCGCTTCAGCACTGACTGCACGAACAGATCTTGCCCGACTCCACCTCCGAAAACACCCTTTCCCCGGCCGGTTCCGGTACGGCTGAGGTCATTCGCCCGTTGTGGCGGCGCTGGGCGAGCCGTGCATTCACCGGCCTGCTGCTGCTCTACGTCGCGTGCGCGTGCATCGTGCTGCTGGCCCGCCACGTGCTGTTGCCGGAGGTCGATAGCTATCGCCCGCAGATCGAGCGCGCGATCGGCGACGCCCTGCAGCGTCAGGTGCGCATCGACCATCTGGCCGCCCAATGGAACGGCCTCTATCCGCAGTTCGAAGTCCGCGGCCTCACGCTGCTCGACGAGCAGGGGCAACCGGCATTGCGGCTTGAACAGGTGGATGCCGCGCCCGGCTATTCGTCGCTGCTGCGCGGACGGCTGCACCTGCACCGGCTCGACATCAACGGGCCGCAACTGCAGCTGCGGCGCGACACAGCCGGCGTGCTGCATGTGGCCGGGCTCGCGCAGGAAGCCGGTGGCGAACCCGGCAGTTTCCTGCGCTGGCTGTTGGCGCAGGGGCAGATCAACATCCGGAACGCCGGGCTGGTGTGGCTGGACGAACAGCGGCCCGGTTCGCCACCGCTGCATCTGACCCAGGTCAATCTGCGGCTCGACAACAGTGGCTCACGGCATCTGTTCGGGCTTTCCGCGCAGCCGCCGCGCGAACTCGCGCAACGGCTGGACCTGCGCGGCGACGTGCGCCTGCCTGACGAATCCGATTTTGGCAGTGCGTCGGGCGAGCTGTTCGCGTCGCTCGAAGGCGCCGACATGGCGGTTTGGCGAGCCTGGGTGGACTACCCGGTGGAGCTGCCGCAAGGGCGCGGGGCGGCGCGCGTCTGGGCGCGTTTCGACGGACCTGCGCTGGCCGAGGTGACCGGCGAGCTTGCGCTGGCCGACGTGAAGCTGCGCCTCGCGCCGGAGCTGCCGCTGCTCGATCTCGTCAGCCTGTCCGGGCGTGTCAGCGCCGCGCACCTGAGCAGCGAGCGGATCGACGCGCACGCCCGGCAGCTCGAACTGGTCACGCGCGATGGCGTGAGCGTGAGCCCGACCAGCATCGACGTGAAGTGGCAGGCATCGGCCGACGGCCTGCCCGGACGCGGCGAGGTGTCGGCGAACACGCTGGATCTCGACGCGCTGACGCGACTCGCCGCCTTCATGCCCCTGTCCGACCGCCTGCGCGAACAGCTGGCGCGGCGCGCGCCGCATGGCCGCCTGCTCGAGCTGGACGCCGGCTGGAGCGGCGACATCGCGGCACCTGCAGGCTTTCGCGTGAGCGCCACGTTCGACCGCGTCGGCATGAATGCGGATGGCGACATGCCGGGCTTTGCCGGCCTCAGTGGCCGCATCGACGGCAGCGACGCACGCGGCAGCCTGGTGCTCGACGCGCCGGGCCTGACGCTCGACCTGCCGGGCGTGTTCGCCGAACCGAAGGTGGCGTTCGCGCAGTTCGCGCTGCGTTCCGGCTGGACCCGCAGCGACGGCGAAACGGCGATCACCATCGAATCACTGAGCTTCCGCAATGCCGATGCGCACGGACAGTTTCATGGGCGATACCAGACGATGGCCGGCACGGCGGGTGAAATCGACCTCGAAGGCAAGTTGCTGCAGGGCGACGCGCGAGCCGTATGGCGCTATCTGCCGCTGACCATCGGCGCGGATACGCGCGACTGGCTCAGGTCTGCGCTGACCGCCGGGCGCGCACCGGAAGCGACGCTGCGGCTGCGCGGCAAACTGGATGAATTCCCGTTCGACGGCGGCCGTGACGGCATATTCCAGGTCCGGGTGAAGGCCGAGGGCGTGACCGTGAACTTCGGCGAAAGCTGGCCGCCGCTGACCGCGCTGAACGCCGACGTGCTGTTTGAAGGCCCGCGCATGCTCATCAGCTCGCACGACGGCACCATCATGAATACCCGCCTTGGCGCGACGACGGCCGAAATACCGGATCTCGACGCCGCCGAGGAAATGCTGCTGGTGCGTGGCTCCACCAGCGGCGCGACGGCCGACGTGCTGCGCTACATCGACGCCAGCCCCATCGCCGAGCGCATCGACCGCTTCACGTCGGGCATGCGCGCCGAAGGTCGCGGCAAACTCACGCTGGCGCTGGACATTCCGCTGCGTCACTCGAAGGACACGACCGTCAAGGGCGAGTACGCGTTCGCCGGCAACCGGCTGACCATCGACGACACCGTGCCGGTGCTGCATGACGCGGCCGGCAAGGTGAGCTTCACCGACAGCGCGCTGAGCATCCGGGGCGCCCAGGCGACGGCGCTCGGATTTCCGATGACGCTCGACGTGGCCACCGCCGAAGGCGGCGTGGTCAAGGTCGATGCCCGTGGCCGTGCATCGATGGAAGCGCTGCGCAGCCAGTTTCCGCAGCCCTGGCTGGCCGGGCTGAGTGGCAGCGCGAACTGGCAGGCCCGGCTGGGCGTGCTGCGCGCCGGCGTGGACATGACGGTGGAGGCGGACCTGTCGCAGGTCGCATCGACATTGCCGGCGCCATTCGCCAAGCCCGCGGGCGAGGCGCTCGAGCTGAAAGTGGAACGCATCGGTGCGCTCGACGCGCGCGAGTCCGCACGGCGCGGACTGCCCGCGATCGGCGCCGGACGCGAGTTGCTGCGCGTGAGTGCCGGGCGCTTCGGCAGCGCCGACATCGTGCGTCGCTCGGGCCCGTCGGGCTGGGAGATGGAGCGCGGCGCGATCGGCCTGCCGAAGCAGCCGGCACTGCCGGATAGCGGGCTGGCGCTTGCCGTGCAGGCGGACACGCTGGACATCGACGCGCTGCGAAGCGCCTTCGTCGGGCCTGCCGCGCCGGGTGACGGGGACGACGGGGACGATGCGGGCGACGTGCCGTTGAGCCGTTTCAGCATCGAAGCGAAGCATGTCCGCTTGCTGGGACATCCGTTTGACGCGGTCAAGGCGGATGGTCGGCGACGCAACGATGCGTGGGAAATCGATCTGGCCAGCACGCAGGCGCGCGGGCGCGTGAGCTGGAACGCGCAGGGCAAGGGCCGGGTCCAGGCGCGTTTTGATCAGCTGGTGATCGACACCGGTACGGACGACGCCGAGGGTGCCGCGCCCGCCGCCCCGGCCGAGGTGAGCGACGAGCTGGAGGCGTTGCCCGCGCTCGACATCGCGGCGGAGAATTTCGTGCTGGACGGCCGGTCGCTCGGCAAGCTGGCGCTGCTGGCCAGCAACGAGCGCCGTGCCTGGCTGATCGACCGGCTGTCGCTGGCCATGCCCGAGGGCAGCTTCGACGCGAAAGGCGCATGGGGTCGCCCGGCGGGCGCGGTGCGCGGGCCGCGCGAGACGCGGCTCGACTTCACGATCGACGCGCCCGACGCGGGCAAGCTGCTCGACCGCCTCGGCCACGCCGGCACGCTGCGGCGCGGTGCCGCGAACATGTCAGGCAATGTGAGCTGGCAGGGCAGTCCGCTCAGCCTGGATCACGCGACGCTGTCCGGCGCCTTCCGTCTGAAAGCCACCAACGGCCAGTTCAGCAAGATCAATCCGGGTGCGGGCCGGCTGCTCGGCATCCTCAGCCTGCAGTCGTTGCCGCGGCGCATCACGCTGGATTTTCGTGACGTGTTCAGTGAAGGCTTTGCTTTTGACCTGATCGAGGGGAATGTATCCGTCGGGCGTGGCATCATGAAGACCGACGATTTCGAGCTGGCCGGCCCGGCGGCGCGGATCCGCTTCAGTGGCAGTGCCGACATCGCGGCCGAGACGCAGAACCTTGTGGTGCGGGTCCAGCCCGCACTGAGCGACAGCCTGTCGGTCGGCGCCATGATCGCCAACCCGGCGGTCGGCGTGGCGGCCTATCTGGCGCAGAAGGTCCTGCAGGATCCTCTCGGTCAGATATTCGCCTTCCGCTACGCGGTTACCGGATCGTGGGACGACCCGGTCGTGACCAAGCTGGCAGGCGGGCAGGAGAAACCCTCCGGGCGCAACTAGCGGGGAAACCTTGCCCGATGTCATGAAACTGAAAGGCTGCGTATGAACAATCCAGCAAAGACGCGGGTCGCCGCCGTTCAGATGGTGTCCGGCCCGGTGGTCGCAGACAATCTGGCGGAAGCCGCGCACTGGATCGCCGAAGCGGCGCGCCAGGGTGCGGGCCTTGTGGCCTTGCCCGAGTATTTCCCGCTTATTTCCGGTGACGAGGCCGACAAGCTGACGATCCGGGAGACCGATGGCGACGGCCCTATACAGCGTTTCCTGTCCGGGTGCGCGCGCCGTCACGGCATCTGGCTCATCGGCGGCTCGGTGCCCTTGCTGGCGGACGTGCAGGACAAGGTCCGCAACACCTGCCTTGCGTACGGACCGGATGGTGCGCAGGTGGGGCGCTACGACAAGATCCATCTTTTTGCTTTCCAGCGCGGAAACGAAAACTATGACGAGGCGCGCACGATCGAGGCGGGCAGCGAACCGGTCGCCATCACGACGCCGTTCGGCCGGGTCGGCCTGTCGATCTGCTACGACCTGCGTTTTCCGGAATTCTTCCGTGCGCTGGGCGACATGCGCCTGCTGGTGCTCGGCGCCGCGTTCACTGAAACGACGGGGCGTGCGCACTGGGAACTGCTGCTGCGCGCGCGCGCCGTCGAGAACCAGTGCTATGTGCTCGCATCGGCCCAGGGCGGCGTGCATCCGTCAGGCCGGCGCACCTGGGGCGAATCCATGCTGATCGATCCATGGGGGCAGGTGGTGAACCGGCTGGCGCGTGGCCCCGGCGTGGTGGTCGGTGACATCGATGAAGAGTATCTTCTTGACATCCGGAAGAACCTCCCCGCGCTTGGCCACCGCCGAATCGGCTGCTGACACCATGGAAGACCAGTCAACCCGCCCGAACCCGCGCTTTCCGCACACGCTGGCGGAAGTGACGGTGATGGACGTCGAGCGCCTGCGGCCGATGTGCATCGAGCAGGACGAGATTGCCGGCACGCGCGAGATGGCGCAGCAGAAGGACAAGTTCCGCGTGCGCCTTCTGAGCAGTGACACCGAGAAGCGCGAGGGCGCGAGCCTGCTGATCGAGAAGATGTATTCGTGGCGCGGCTACCATGCGGCGAAGAATCTCGATGAAGCGCCGAACCGGATCACGCTGGTGGCCGAATTCGACGGCCACGTCTATGGGACGATCACCGTCAACCTGGATTCGCCGACCGGCCTGTCGGTCGATGAAACCTATCCGGACGTGATGCAGACGTTGCGAGGACAGGGCCGGCGCGTGTGCGAGGTCGGCAAGTTCGCGGTCGAACAGTCGGTGCGCTCCAAGCGCCTGATGGGCACGCTGTTCCACCTGCTCGTGATCTACGCCTTCCGCATCCAGAAGTGCACCGACGCGCTGATCGAGGTGAATCCGCGCCATCGCGGTTTCTACGAGAAATATCTCGAATTCCATGCGGCGGCCGAAGAGCGCATGTGCGATCGCGTCGGCGCGCCGGCCGTGCTGTTGCGGCTCAGCTGCGAAACCTACCGGGAGCGCACGGATGAACTTGGCGGGCGCTGGCGTGATCTGAAGGACGAGAAGTCCATGTACAAGTATTTTTTCCCGCGCGCTGAGGAAGACGCCATCGTCGAGCGGCTTTCTCCGGCGAACAAGGGCTGAACTTAACCAGGTTTCTGATTGATGACACGCAACACACGCACCTCCACGCAGCGCCGTCAGGACAGCACCCCTTTCGTGATGCCGACCGATCTGATGGACACCGCGCAGGCCACGCTGCTCGCGCCGTCGAGCCTCGGCCGCAGCGATCTCGATCGCGTGTTCGGCCTGCTCGGCTCGCACCGCATCGACTACGCGGACCTGTATTTCCAGTACCAGTGCAGCGAGGCGTGGAGCCTGGAGGAAGGCATCGTCAAGTCGGGCAGTTTCAACATCGAACAGGGCGTCGGTGTGCGCGCCATCCAGGGCGAGAAGACCGCCTTCGCGTATTCGGACGAAATCAGCATGCCGGCGCTCGAAGCGGCGGCCCGCGCCACGCGCGCCATCGCGTCGCAGGGCCAGAGCCTGAGCGCGCGCGCGGTGACCACGCACGCACCGGTACCGCTGTATTCCGCGCAGAACCCGGCGGCGTCGCTGACGGACACCGCCAAGGTGAAGCTGCTGGAGCGGCTCGAGTCCTACGCGCGGGCCGAAGACGGCCGCGTGACGCAGGTCATGGCACACATCGCCGGCACGCACGAGGTCATCATGGTGATGCGCAGCGACGGCCACATGGCGGCTGACGTGCGCCCGCTGGTGCGCGTTTCGGTCACCGTCATCATGCAGGACGGCGCGCGGCGCGAGCAGGGTTCCTCGGGCGGCGGCGGCCGCTTCGACTACGGCTACTTCACCGACGAGGTGCTGCGCGACTACGCCGCCCGCGCGGTGCATCAGGCCCGGGTAAACCTGGACGCGCGTCCGGCGCCGGCCGGCACCATGAGCGTCGTGCTCGGCCCCGGCTGGCCGGGCATCCTGCTGCACGAGGCGATCGGCCACGGTCTGGAGGGTGACTTCAACCGCAAGGGCAGTTCGGCATTTGCCGGACGCATGGGCCAGCAGGTGGCGTCGCGCGGCGTGACCGTCGTCGATGACGGCACGCTTGCGAACCGCCGCGGCTCACTGACGGTGGACGACGAAGGCAACCCGACCCAATGCACGACGCTGATCGAGGACGGCAAGCTGGTGGGCTACATGCAGGACAGCCTGAACGCCCGGCTGATGGGCGTGGCCCCGACCGGCAACGGCCGGCGCGAGAGCTTTGCCCACCTGCCGATGCCGCGCATGACGAATACCTACATGCTCAATGGCGACCGCGAGCCGGAAGAGATCATCCGTTCGGTCAAGAAGGGCCTGTACGCGGTGAACTTCGGCGGCGGCCAGGTCGACATCACGAGCGGCAAGTTCGTGTTCTCGGGCGCCGAGGTGTACATGATCGAGAACGGGCGCGTGACCTATCCGATCAAGGGTGCGACGCTGATCGGCAACGGCCCGGACGCACTGACCCGCGTGTCGATGATAGGCAACGATATGGCGCTCGACAGCGGTGTCGGTACCTGTGGCAAGGAAGGCCAGAGCGTGCCGGTCGGCGTCGGCCAGCCGACGCTGCGCATCGATGGACTGACCGTGGGTGGCACTGCCTGACCCTTTCCGCCGGCAACGCGGCGCCATCATGCCTCCTTACTTCTCACGCTGGATCCCGTCACGGGAACGCATACTCGGGGCGCCGTTCGTGTCGCCCTTCGCCCGTCACCTGTCGGATGACAGGCTCTGGCACGCCAACCGCCACAGCGTGGCGCGCGCCGTGTCCATCGGCCTGTTCTTCGGACTGATGATCCCGTTCGCGCAGTTCCTGCTCGCCATCATCGCCGCCGTCTTCCTGCGCGCGCACATCGCCATCAGCGCCGCGTGCACGCTGATCACCAACCCGTTCACGTTTCCGCCGATCTACTGGGCGGCGTACGAACTGGGCAATTTCGTGTTGTCGCGCTCCGATGCAACCGGCCACGCCCGGGTCATCGAACGCACGGCGGAGCGCATCGGCGATCTCGGCACCGGCTGGGTCGAAGGCTTCTGGATCTGGCTCAGCGCGGCCGGCCTGCCGCTGGTGACCGGTCTGTTCATCATGGCCTGTACCGCGTCGATCGCCGGTTTCGTGGCGGTGCAGCTGCTGTGGCGCGACCGGCAGCACTGAGCGGGCGGCATGTGTGCGTGCGTGTTGCATCGGCGCTTCGGGATCGTCCCGACGGAAGTAAGCCCCGCGGCGGGTTAGAATCCGTTTCTTTGAATCGGCGCCCCCGCCCTTGCGGCACCGGAAACTGAAGGCCATGAACGCTCCCATGCAAATGATCACCGACGACGTCCGTATCAAGGAAATCCGCGAACTTCTGCCGCCGTCCCACGTGCTGGGCGAACTGCCCGCCAGCGATGTGGCGTCGGAAACCACGTTTGGCGCGCGTCAGGCGATCCACCGCATCCTGCGCGGCGCGGATGACCGGCTGCTCGTCATCATCGGACCGTGCTCCATCCATGACTACAAGGCGGGCCTGGAGTACGCCAGGCTGCTCAAGGCGCAGCGTGACCGGCTGTCGGCCGACCTCGAAATCGTCATGCGCGTCTATTTCGAGAAACCGCGCACCACGGTGGGCTGGAAGGGCCTGATCAACGATCCCTTCCTGGACAACAGCTTCAAGATCAACGACGGCCTGCGTCTGGCGCGCCGCATCCTGCTCGAGGTGAACGAACTCGGCCTGCCGGCCGGCACCGAATTCCTCGATACCATCACGCCGCAGTACACGGCTGATCTGGTGGCCTGGGGCGCCATCGGCGCGCGCACGACGGAAAGCCAGGTGCATCGCGAGCTGGCGTCGGGCCTGTCCTGCCCGGTCGGTTTCAAGAACGGAACCGATGGCAATGTGCGCATCGCCTCCGACGCGATCAAGTCGGCGCAGTCGCCGCACGTGTTCCTGTCGGTCACGAAGTCGGGCCACTCGGCCATCGTGTCGACGGGCGGCAACGAGGACTGTCACGTCATCCTGCGTGGCGGCAAGGAGCCGAACTACGACGCCGAGGCTGTCGAAAAGGTGTGCCGCGAACTGGCGGGCGCCGGCGTTCCGGCCAAGGTGATGATCGATTTCTCGCACGCCAACAGCCGCAAGCAGTGCGCGTTGCAGATGGACGTGGCGCGTGACGTCGCGGCGCAGATGGCCTGCGGCGAGGACCGCATCTTCGGCGTCATGGTGGAGTCGCACCTGAAGGAAGGGCGTCAGGATCTGGTGGCCGGCAAGGAACCGGAATACGGCCTGAGCGTCACCGACGCCTGCCTGGGCTGGGACAAGAGCGTCGAACTGCTCGACACGCTGGCCGAGGCCGTGCGTGCGCGCCGACGCGCGATTGCCGATCGCGACTGAGTGGTAAGCGCGTTCACGGCAGCGGCGCCAGCGACCAGCTGGCGCCGTTTCTACTTTGCGGCCCTGCTGCTGACCTTGCTCTTTCGCGCCTGGTTCGGCGCGGTCCTGCCCTTCACCGGGGACGAGGCCTATTTCTATTGGTGGGGCAAGGTGCCGGCCGGCGGTTTCTATGACCATCCGCCCATGGTCGGGTGGTGGCTGGCGGCGCTGATATCGGTGTCGGAGACGGCATGGTGGCTGCGTCTGCCCGCCATCATCCAGCCGGCCGTGCTGTCCTTCATGCTGCTCGCCTTCATGCGGCGCGACCCGCCGGCGGCACGCTTCGGCGCGGCCACGCTGGTACTGCTGGCGCCGGCTGGCCTGCTCGACGTACTCATCACTACCGACATTCCGCTGGCGTACTTCTGCGCCGGCTCCGCACTGCTCTTCCTGCATGCGGTGCGCGCCCGCGTCTCGTGGGCGTTCGCGCTGAGCGGCCTGCTGCTTGGCGCGGCCTTCCTGTCGAAGTACTTCGCGGTGCTGCTCGGTCTGGCCTATGTCGGCTGGGCGCTGTGGCGGCCGGCCGCGTGGAAGTGGAAGGGACTCGGCCTGCTGGTGCTGTGCGCGCTGCCCGCCGGACTGTACAACGCATGGTGGAACAGCCAGCACTGCTGGGCCAACGTGATGTTCAACGTGTTCAACCGGCACGGTCGTTCGCATCTGTCCTGGCAGACGCCGTTGCTCTACGTCGCGATGATGGTGTGGTTGCTGACACCGCCGGTCGCCTGGCGGCTGCTGCGCACGCCGCGCGAATGGATGCGCCAGCCGGCGCTGCCCTGGCTGGTGCTGCTGCCGCTCGCCGTGTTCGCGCTGTTGTCGGCGGTCAAGACCATAGGCCTGCACTGGGTGTTCTCCTTCGTGCCGCTTGCCTTCCTGATGTACGCCCGCAGTGTGCCGGAGGTGGCGATGAGGCGCGCGTCGGGCGTTGCCGCCGTGCTCGCGGTGCTGCATGTGGCGGCGGTCGTCGCCATCGCGAGCCTGCCGGTCGAGACCTGGTCCTCGCCGCTTGGTGCGCGCAAGTACGCAGGCGTGGTGCAGACGGTGAAACACGAAGAGCTGATCGCCGCGCTCGGCAGCGACGTGTCGCGCTACGAGCTGATGACCGACGGCTATTCGCCGTCGGTGACGATGGGCTACAACCACCGGCGCTACTGGCCGGTGTTCGGGCCGGCGTCGAGCCATGCGCGTCACGACGACATCCTCACCGATTTCCGTACGCTGGCCGGGCGCGACATCCTTGTCCTGACCAAGGAAGCGCCGGACCTGGCTGACTACACGCCGTTCTTCCGCGACGTGGCGGTCGATACGCTGCAGGTGCGCGGCGCCACGTTCTGGCGCGTGCATGGTCACGGCTTCGACTACGCGGCCTATCATGACCGCGTGCTGGTGCCGGCCCGCCGCCTCTGGTACGACATTCCGGCCTGGTTGCCGGATTGTGGCTGCTACTTCGAAGACCGGTATTTCCGCTGAGTTGCAACCGATGATCGTCGCCGCCCTGAAGCTGATGCGCCCCGGGCAGTGGGTGAAGAACGGGTTTGTGTTCTTCGGCTTGCTGTTCGGCCATGCCTGGCATGCCACCGCCGCCGTGCAGGGCGCGCTGTTCGCCTTTGTAGCGTTCTGCCTGATGTCGAGCGCGGTCTATGCGCTGAATGACCTGCGCGACATCGAGCAGGACCGCCTGCACCCGGTCAAGCGGCTGCGTCCGCTCGCCGCCGGCACGCTGTCGCCGTCGGTCGCCATCATGCTCATGGCCGCGTGTTCGGTGCTGTCGCTGTGGCTTGCCGGCCAGGTCGGTGACACGCTGGTGTATCTGCTGTGCGCCTACGGGCTGATGAATTTCGGGTACAGCTACGGGCTCAAGCGGGTTGTCGTGCTCGACGTGTTCATCATCAGCGCGGGCTTCATGCTGCGCCTGCTGGCCGGCACCACGGGGCTCGGCATTCCGCCGTCGAACTGGCTGCTGATGTGCGGCCTGCTGCTCACGCTGTTTCTGGGGTTCGCGAAGCGGCGCGCGGAACTGATGCTGATGGAGGACGGCAGCGGTGCGCACCGGCGCGTGCTGGATCTGTATTCCGCAACCCTGCTCGACCAGTTCATCACCATCACGGGGGCCTGCTCGGTCGTTGCCTACGCGCTCTACACCGTCGATGAGGACACCGTCCGCACGCACGGCACGACGCATCTGATCTACACCTTGCCGTTCGTGCTGTACGGACTGTTCCGCTATCTGTACCTGCTGCACCGGCGCGGCGGCGGCGGCGACCCGTCACACGACGTGTTCCGGGACCGCCACCTTCTCGTTGCGATGGCGGGCTGGCTGGCCGTGACGCTGTATCTGCTGGGCTGAGGCGCCGCCCGCGTTCAACGGGGCAGCGCTTCGAACGCCGCGTCGCCACGCCACATGCAGCGCAATACCTGCTCGCCGGCGTCAGCCGGTGCGCTGGACCAGAAGCGCTCGGTTCCGATGCCGTGTGCGCGCAGCAGTCCGGCTTCGCCGAGCTTGCGCGCGAGCTGGCGCGCCACGGCGTCGCCGGTGTCGATGACGCTGACCTGCGGGCCGGCGGCCTGTTCGATCAGCGTGCGCAGGAAGGGGTAGTGGGTGCAGCCGAGCACGATGGTGTCGGCGCCCGCCGCGAGCAGGGGGGTGATGTGCGACGCGACCAGCGCCCGCGTTGCCGGCGTGTCGAGTTCGCCGCGTTCAACGGCTTCGACCAGCCCGGTGCCCGGGCGCGTGATGACCCGGATGTCCCGTCCGACGGTGTCGAGCAGCGCGGCAAAGCGCGCGCTCGCCAGCGTGCCGGTGGTGGCCAGCACGCCCACGACGCCGGACCGGGTCGCGGCCGCTGCGGGTTTGACGGCGGGCTCCATGCCGATGACCGGAAGGCCGGGCCAGCGCTCGCGCAGTGCCTGCGCGGCCGCCGCCGTTGCCGTGTTGCAGGCGATCAGCAGCGCCTTGACGCCGTGCCCGATCAGGAAATGACCGAGCTCGATGCTGCGCTCGCGTATCCACCCGGCGCTGCGTTCGCCGTACGGCGCGTTGCCCGAATCGGCGACATAGAGGAAGTCGTCTGCAGGGAGGCGCGCCCGCGCATGGCGCAACACCGACAGGCCGCCAAGACCGGAATCGAACACACCGACCGGCGCTTCGGGCGAGAGGCTGGGGACGGTCATTGACGACACGGCGGGGGACGGGCTGCGTTCAGCCCTCGTCGGCGTCGTGCGTGCGGCCGCGCTGCCACAGCACGTCACCGCGCCCGTCGAGGCGGTTCAGGGTGCGGCCGAGCACGAACAGCAGGTCGGACAGGCGATTCAGATACTGCCGGCTTGCCTCCTGCACCGTGCCTTCGGCCGCGGCGGCGATGACCGAGCGCTCGGCGCGGCGGCAGACCGTGCGCGCGAGATGTGCGAGCGAGGCGGCGCGGCTGCCGCCCGGCAGGATGAATTCCTTCAGAGGCTTCAGTTCGGCGTTGAGCGCCTCGAGTTCGGCGTCCAGCCGGGCAACCTGTTCCGGCTTGATCAGCGAGTAGCCGGGGACGGCCAGTTCGCCGCCGAGGTCGAACAGGTCGTGCTGGATGTCGGTCAGCAGCGCGGACAGCGTTGCCGGCAGTGCTTCACAGAGCAGCACGCCCAGCATGCTGTTGAGTTCGTCGACATCGCCCAGCGCATGGATACGGGCGCTGGATTTGGACACCCGGCTGCCGTCTCCCAGCCCTGTTTCGCCGCCGTCGCCGGTGCGCGTTGCAATCTTTGAAAGTCGATGGCCCATGGGATCTTTGATGTGTTGGATAAGCGGTATTGATTATAAGTGCGCGGTTATATAAGGCCACACAAGTTAGAATCCTTCCCATATTCCCACGACAGCGCATACAGCGTGCTGGCGGGAATGCGCGGGCAGCCATCATCCGGCGCCGCCGCGCGGTTCATGCATACTCAGGCAGACCACAACAACCCCGCAAACGAAAATACAGACGGAGTAGCCGTGAGCAATACATCGACCCTCGATTCCAAAGATTTCCTGCGCAAGCTTTTCCAGGCGGCTTTCGACGCCGCCAATCCCGACCTGTGCGTGCCGGCCAATCTGCCGCCGCCGCCCAAGGGCCGCACCCTTGTCGTCGGGGCCGGCAAGGCAGCCGCTTCGATGGCGCTCGCGGTGGAGAAGAACTGGCCGGGCGAACTGTCCGGCCTTGTCGTGACCCGATACGGGCATGGCGCGCCGTGCAGCCGCATCGAAGTGGTCGAGGCGTCGCATCCGGTGCCGGACGCTGCAGGCCAGCAGGCCGCGAAACGCATTCTGCAGTCGGTACAGGGGCTGACGGAAGACGATCTCGTCATCGCATTGATTTCCGGTGGCGGCTCGGCGCTGCTGTCGGCGCCGGCCGAAGGCCTGACGCTGGAAGACAAGCAGGCGGTCAACCGTGCGCTGCTTGCCAGCGGTGCGGCGATCCAGGAGATGAACTGCGTGCGCAAGCATCTGTCGTCGATGAAGGGCGGACGACTGGCCCAGGCCTGCCATCCGGCGCGCGTGCTCACGCTGGTGATTTCCGACGTGCCGGGCGATGACCCGGCTGTCGTGGCGTCCGGCCCGACCGTGCCGGACACGACGACGCGCGAGGACGCGCTCGCCATCATCCGCCGCTATGACATCGAAGTGCCGGCCGCCGTGATGGCCTGGCTGTCGAGCCCGGAATCGGAAACGCCCAAGGCGGACGACGCGCGTCTCGCGCGCTGCGAAACCCGGGTCATTTCGACGGCGCAGGCGTCGCTGATGGCAGCTGCCGAGGTGGCGCGCGCCGCGGGCGTGACGCCGCTGGTGCTGGGCGACATGATCGAGGGCGAATCCGCCGATGCCGGCAAGGTGCTGGCCGGCGTGGCCAAGGCGTGCGCGATCAACGGCACGCCGCTGGCGCCGCCGTGCGTGCTGCTGTCGGGCGGTGAAACCACCGTCACGCTCGGCACCATCAAGCCCGGCCAGAAGCCGCGCGGCGGACGCAACACCGAATTCCTGCTGTCGCTGGCCATCGCGCTGGACGGCATGAAGGGTATCCATGCCGTGTCGGGCGACACCGACGGCATCGACGGCAGCGAGGACAACGCCGGCGCCATCGTCACCGACGACACGCTGGCGCGCGCCCGTGCCGCCGGCATCGATCCGCGCCAGATGCTGGATCTGCACGATGCCTACGGCTTCTTCCTCGGCATCGACGATCTCATCGTGACCGGTCCCACGCTGACCAACGTGAACGATTTCCGCGCGATCTACATCGAGAAGACGGCGTAGGACGGTTTGATCCGGCATGTGGAAACGGCGTCTTCGGACGCCGTTTCCACATGTGCGCTGCGCCGATCAGAACGCGCCGTAGTCGATGCCGGTCGCCATCGTTTCACCCAGCTCCTCGCAGCGCGCGATGTCCTGAGCGGTCACCTCCTTGCGTGCGACGAGCGCCTCCGCAACCAGCTTCCAGCCGTAGCCGGTGGCGATGCGCCCGACCTCGCGCACGGCGCCGCTGCCGTCGTTGCCGGCGCTGACGAACAGCGCGTAGGGCAGGCCGGTGAGGCGTCCTTCGCACGGGTAGTAGGTGCGGTCGAAGAAATCCTTGATGGCCCCCGACATGTAGCCGAAGTTCTCCGGCGTGCCGATGATCAGGCCGTCACAGCCCAGCAGGTCATCGACACCCGCGTCGAAGGCGCGCAGCAGGCGCGTATCCGTACGCGTGCAGCGCGCGGCGCCGGCGAATACGGCGTCCGCCATGCGACCGGTATGGCCCGATTGCGTGTGATGGACGATGAGCAACTGCTTGCGGCGGGACATGCGGGAGGCGGCGGCGCGCCGGTTGATCGTGAAAGTGCCAGTGTGCCCAGTCGCACCGGCGCGGTGCAAGCGCGCTCGACGGCGGATGGACTCGCTGGTTACGATATGCGCGGTGCCCATGTGCCCGGGCGTGAGGAGTCCTTTGTGCTGACCGGTTTGCTGAATATCGAATTGCCCGTCGTGCAGGCGCCGATGGCGGGCGTGCAGGACAGCGCGCTTGCGATCGCGGTGAGCGATGCGGGCGGGCTGGGTTCGCTGCCGTGCGCCATGCTTGACGCGGCCGGCGTGGCCCGCGAACTGGCGGCCATCCGTTCCGCGACCGGACGGCCGGTGAACCTCAATTTCTTCGCGCATCGTCAGCCGGCGTTCGACGCAGTGTGCGATGCGCAGTGGCGCCGCGTACTGCGTGTCTATTACGACGAGCTGTCGCTCGACCCCGACGACATTCCCGCCGGCCCCGGGCGCGCGGCGTTCAATGCGGACATGGTCGAGGCGCTGCGGCCGTTCGCGCCGCAGGTGGTGAGCTTCCATTTCGGGCTGCCGGACGAGGCGCTGCTGGCGCCGTTGCGCGGTTGGGGCGCGAAGATCATGGCGACGGCGACCACGGTTGCGGAAGCGCGCTGGCTGGACGCACGCGGTGCCGACGTGATCATCGCGCAGGGCCTGGAAGCGGGAGGGCATCGCGGCATGTTCCTGTCGGCAGACGTGTCGACCCAGCTGGGACTGTTCGCGCTGCTGCCGCAGGTGGTGCGCGCGGTCGGCGTGCCGGTGCTCGCTGCCGGTGGCATTGCGGACGCCGCCGGGCTGGCAGCGGCGCGTGCGCTGGGTGCATCCGGCGTGCAGGTCGGCACCGCCTACCTGCTGTGTCCGGAAGCGACAACGGGCGCACTGCATCGCGCCGCCCTGCAGGACGAGACGCGACGGCACAGCGCGCTGACCAACCTGTTTTCCGGGCGGCCGGCGCGCGGCCTGATGAATCGCCTGATGGCCGAATGCGGGCCGATGAGCGGCCAGGTGCCGGCGTTTCCGCTGGCAGCGGCGGCCGTCGCGCCGCTGCGGGCAAGGGCGGAAAGCCTCGGGCGGGACGACTTCTCTCCGTTGTGGTCGGGACAGAATCCGGCCGGTTGCCGGGCGATGCCGGCAGCCGCGCTGACCCGTCTCATCGCCGGCCGCGCCGACTGAGTGCGGGCGCTACAGCGCGGGTTGCGGCAGTCGGCCGTCGACGGCGAACTGTTCGAACGGGAATTCGTGGATGGTCTGCGCGCCGTGCGCGAGATAGCGCACCGTCCGGCCCGATGTTTCCGCCAGCCATGGTTCGGTGAAGCCGGGGCGCGGCTGGGCCAGCGCGCCGGGCGAGAACAGCGCGACATTTGCACCGCGTGCCGGATCGCGTGCCGAGCGGTATTCGAACGCGGCGACACCCGCTTCGCGCATCGCGCTGCCCAGCGCCTGCGTCGTGCGGTAGTCGGCGGGATCCGTGAGCGACGCGTGCCACGCGTCAAAGGGCGCGTGCTGCAGGCGCACGCCGAGCGCAGTGGCGTAACGTGCTTCGAATACGGAATGCTGCGTGCTCAACGGCCGGGCCGGCGGTGTCGCCATGCCGTGCCAGAACACGAAGCGATAGTAGGCGGCTTCGGCCAGCAGGGTGGGCAAGCTCAACGCGCCATAGAACAGCGCGGGCTCGCTGCGTCGTCCGAAGCGCGAACCGTAGCGCAGCGGCGGATAGCGGAACGGTGTGGCCAGGAGGTAGTGCAGGTGTGCGGTGCCGTCGCGCCAGGGCGGCTTGGTGGCGTCCAGCAGGTCTTCCAGCACCTGCTGCTTGTCCAGCGCACCGACCAGACGCGTGGTGGCGATCTGCTCCTGGTCCTCGATCATGCGCAGCAGCGTGCCCTTGAGCGGGCCGATGTGGCGGGCGCCCTGTGCCGCGAGCCAGATATCCATCAGACCTTGCCGCGCATCGCGTCCAGATATTCGAGTACGTTGATCAGTCCCTGCACGGAGCGCACCTGATCGCGCGGAATCGCGCCGGTGTGCAGGTTGTGGGTGCGCATCCAGTGCTGCATCGCGTCGCCGTCGCCGCCGACGAGCACGAACAGTGCGCGGTAGATGCGGATCAGCAGCAGGGCCAGTTCGCCGGCTTTCGACGCCGGGTCGAGGTGGCCGCGGCTGATCGCGCTGCGGTCCTTGCCGACCACCAGGCCGAGCTCGGCCTGGGTCATGCCCAGGGCCCGGCCGGCATTGACGAAGGCTTCCGCCAGGACGGCCGCTTGATCGGGTTTGTGTGCGAGGGCGAGTGACATGGCGAGCTCAGATGGTGTGCAATGATCACTTTATATCATCTAAATGTGTGATATGCACTTTTCAGGCTGCGCGCCGGCTTACGCAGTCGGTACGCAACCTCCCTGCGTCCGGTGGTGTCGCGGCGCAGCGACGCCGGGTGTCTGCGGGTATCATCGACGGCTGATTCGCCTCCTCCCGCACAGCGCCATGAGTACCGCCACGCAGGCCCTTCCGGAATCCGTCACCGACACCGCGACGCTGATCGCAGAGCTCGCGCGCGAGTTGCCGGCCGATTGCCTGATCACCGACACCGGCCGGCTGCGTGCCTACGAGTGCGACGGCCTGATGCTGATGCGGGAGATGCCGCTGGTCGTCGCGCTGCCCGCCACCGAGGCGCAGGTGATTGCGGTGCTGCGCACCTGTCATCGCCTGGGCGTGCCGGTCGTGCCGCGCGGCGCCGGCACGGGCCTGTCGGGCGGCGCCACGCCGCATGCGCAGGGCGTCGTGCTGTCGACGGCGCGCCTGAACCGCATCGTGTCGGTCGACCGGCTGGCGCAGCAGGCCGTCGTGCAGCCCGGCGTGCGCAATCTCGCGGTGTCGGAAGCCGCGGCGCCGCACGGTCTGTACTACGCGCCCGATCCGTCGTCGCAGATCGCCTGCAGCATCGGCGGCAATGTCGCGGAGAATTCGGGTGGCGTGCATTGCCTGAAGTACGGGCTCACCGTGCACAACGTGCTGCGCGTGCGGCTTGTGAGCATGGCGGGCGAGGTCATGGAGATCGGCAGCGAAGCACCTGACAGCCCGGGTTATGACCTGCTGGCGCTGACGATCGGTTCCGAAGGGCTGCTCGGCGTCGTGACCGAAGTGACGGTCAAGCTCGTGCCCAAGCCGCGCGTCGCGCGCTGTGTGCTGGCCGCTTTCGACGACATCCGGCGCGCCGGTCAGGCGGTGGCTGACGTCATCGCCGCAGGCATCATTCCGGCCGGGCTGGAAATGATGGACCAGGCGACCACCGCCGCCGTCGAGCAGTTCGTGCATGCCGGTTACCCGCTGGACGCCACCGCCATCCTGCTGTGCGAATCCGACGGTACGGCGGAGGAGGTCGAAGACGAGATAGCGCGTGTGCGCGCGCTGCTCGACGCCGCCGGTGCCACCGAGATCCGCGTGTCGAGCGACGAGGCGGAGCGCCTGCGCTTCTGGGCCGGGCGCAAGGCGGCGTTTCCGGCCGCGGGGCGCATTTCGCCCGACTACTACTGCATGGACGGCACCATTCCGCGCAAGCGTCTGGCCGAGATGCTGGAGGCGATGAACGCCATGTCGGCCAGATACGGTTTGCGCTGCCTGAACGTGTTCCATGCCGGCGACGGCAATCTGCATCCGCTCATCCTGTTCGATTCAAACGTCCCGGACGAGCTGCATCGCGCGGAAGCGTTCGGCGTCGAGATCCTCGAACTGTCGGTGGCGCTCGGCGGCACCATCACCGGCGAGCACGGCGTCGGGCTCGAAAAGATCAACCAGATGTGCACGCAGTTCGCGCCGGACGAACTCGACATGTTCCACCGGGTGAAGGCCGCGTTCGACCCGGCGGGATTGATGAATCCGGGCAAGGCCGTGCCCACGCTGCATCGCTGCGCCGAGATGGGCCGCATGCACGTGCACCACGGCGAACTGCCACACCCGGAATTGCCGCGCTTCTGATGATGACGACTTCCTTTCATGCGGTACTGCGCGAGCAGGTGCTGGACGCGGCGGCCCGGGGCGGCACGCTGCGCCCGCACGGCAGCGGCTCCAAGGACTTTCTGGCGCAGGCGCTCGCGGGTACGCCGCTGGACATGCGCGGCGTGCAGGGCGTGATCGCGTATGAGCCGTCCGAGCTCTACATCACCGCGCACGCCGGCACGCGCATCGCCGACATCGAAGCGCTGCTGGCAAGCCACCAGCAGATGCTGGCGTTCGAGCCACCGCACTTCGGGGCGTCGGCAACGCTGGGCGGCGTGCTGGCAAGCGGCCTGTCCGGGCCGCGTCGCGTCGCCGCCGGCAGCCTGCGCGACTTCGTGCTCGGCGTGAGCCTGATGGACGGACAAGGGCGCGTGCTGCGCTTTGGCGGACAGGTGATGAAGAACGTGGCCGGCTTCGACGTGTCGCGGCTGATCGCAGGCAGCTTCGGCACGCTCGGACTGGTGCTCGATGTGACGCTCAAGGTGTTGCCGGTGCCGCAGGCCGAACAGACGCGGGTGCTTGAGCTGGACGAAACCGAAGCACTCGTGCGGCTGCGCGAGTGGGGGGCGCAACCGTTGCCGTTGTCGGCCAGCGCCTGGCATGACGGGCGCCTGTGCGTGCGTCTGTCCGGGGCGCAGGTGGCCATCGATGCCGCTGCGCGTCTCATCGGCGGCGAAGCGGCCGACGGCTGCGCGGCGACTGGCTACTGGCAGTCGCTGCGCGAGCATCTGCAGGGCTTTTTCGCGGGTGATGCGCCGCTGTGGCGCGTCGCGCTGCCGCCGGTTGCGCCGCGCCTGCCGATCGACGGCGACGTCCTGCTGGAGTGGCACGGCATGCAGCGCTGGCTGCGCAGCGACGCGGACGCCGACGCGCTGCGTCATGTCGTGAGCGCACTCGGCGGGCACGCCACGCTGTTTCGAGGTGGCCGGGCGCTCGACCGCGAACTTGGCGTGTTCGAGCCGCTGGCGCCCGAGGTCATGGCCGTGCACCGTCGCCTGAAGCAGGCTTTCGATCCGTCCGGCGTGTTCAGCCCCGGACGCCTCTACGCAGAACTGTGAGATCCCGTTAATGCAGACCGGACTGGCCGATTTCATCCGCGATACACCCGAGGGCGACGCCGCCGAGGCGGTGCTGCGCAAATGCGTGCATTGCGGCTTCTGCAACGCGACCTGTCCGACCTATCAACTGCTGGGTGATGAACTTGATGGCCCGCGCGGGCGCATCTATCTGATGAAGCAGATGCTGGAGGGAGAGGTTGCCGCGGAGACCGTGCTGCCCCACCTCGACCGCTGCCTGACCTGCCGCAATTGCGAATCCACCTGCCCGTCGGGCGTGCGCTACAGCGAGCTGGTGGATGTCGGCCGTGCGGTGGCGGAGCGCCGCGCACGACGCCCGTTCGCGCAGCGCGCCGCGCGCTGGGTGCTGCGTGAAGGCCTGTCGCGCCCCGGTGTGTTCGGCACCGCGCTGGCGCTTGGGCGGCTTGCGAGGCCATTGCTGCCGGCCGCCCTGGCGGCCAAGGTCGCGCCGGCGCGACCCGCCGGTGACTGGCCGCCGGCCCGTCATCCGCGGCGCATGCTGGTGCTGGCCGGCTGCGTGCAGCCGGCGCTGATGCCCGACGTGAACGCGGCCGCCGCGCGTGTGCTCGATCTGGTCGGCGTTTCCCTCGTCGAACATGCGCGGGCGGGTTGCTGCGGGGCGCTGCGTTTCCACCTGAACGATCAGGAAGGCGGGCGGCGCGACATGCGCGCACTGATCGATGCATGGTGGCCTGCGATCGAGGGCGGCGAGATCGAAGCCATCGTGATGACCGCATCGGGCTGCGGCAGCACGGTGCGCGAGTACGGGCACCTGCTCGCAGGTGACGCGGAGTACGCCGGACGTGCGGCGCGTGTCGCCGCGATGACGCGTGACCTGTCCGAGGTGCTGCACGCGGAGCGCGTGCAGATTGCCGGACTGTTCGCGGCGCAGCAGCGCGCTCCGGTGCCGCTCGCCTACCACCCGCCGTGCTCGCTGCAGCACGGACAGCAGGTGCGAGGGCTGGCAGAAGGGCTGTTGCAGGCGGCCGGCTATGCCTTGACGGCGGTCAGCGACAGCCATCTGTGCTGTGGTTCGGCCGGCAGCTATTCGCTGTTGCAGCCGCAGCTTGCACGCACCCTGCGCGACAACAAGCTGGAGGCGCTCGAAGCCGCAGGAGCGCCGCGTATCGCGAGTGCCAACGTCGGCTGCATCGCGCATCTGCAGACCGGTACCGGCGTGCCGGTCCGGCACTGGATCGAATGGCTGGACGAGGTTTTGATGCAAGGTGCATGAGCCCCGCCTGTTTGCAGGAATGCCCTCAAGTTTTCGGGTTGTACGCCGTTATTCGCCGTAACGCGCTATACAACCATCGAGTGACACCTGCAATGAAAAACGCACGCGCCAGTTTGCCGCTTAGTGCAGAAAACCTGCTTGAATCCCCCACCGTTCTGTTGCCATCGAAGCCCGGCCTGCTGATGGAGGTCGAGCACCTGATGCGCGACCCCGATTTCGACGCGGGTGCGCTCGCGGAAATCATTTCCCGTGATCCCGCCGTACTGGCCGCGCTGTTCAAGCTGTGCCGCTCGCCGGCCTACTGTCGCGGGCGGGCGCCGGCCAACGCCGAACAGGTGCTGATGCTGGTCGGCCTGACGCAGACGGTCAATCTCGTTCGCGGGGTGTCCATCCGCCAGGCAGCGGGTGGGTCGTCGCCGACGATGGCGCGCTTCTGGTCGCGTTGCGAGGAGATCGCCACCATCGCCTCGCTGATCGCCGGTGAACGCGTGAAGGTGTGCAGCGTGTTTCCCGACCAGGCCTATCTGGCGGCAATGTTTCACGACTGCGGCGTGCCGCTGCTGTGCGCGCGCTATCCGGAATACTGGAAGCGGCTCGGTCTGGACGACGACTCGGTCTGGGTCGATGTCGCGCTGGAGAACGAAATCTATCGTCTCGACCACGCGACGGTCGGCTTCTGGGTTGCCCGCAACTGGGGCCTGCCCGACCTGATCGTGCAGGCCATCCGCCACCATCACGACTTGCCCGACGACGACACCTTCGGGCTGCGCAGCACGATCGGCATCGTCGCGCTGGCGACCCATATCTTCCTCGGGAACAAGGGGCTGCACGACCCGGCATGGCCGATCCGGGGCGATGGCGTTCTCGCGGAGCTGGGCATCCACGAGAGCGCTCTGGATGAATACATCGACGAGATCAACGAGCGTCACGCCAGTTTTTCGCTGTGAACATTCGTGAATTGAACCGAAGCAATTGCAACGCCGTCTTTGTCGGCATCGCCGATGTGCCCGGTACAGATAGAATCGGAAGACGTATCCGGAAACCTTCATGGCGCTAAAACTCGACAGCTGCGTTGCGCAGCACATTGGAGACCGCAAGGAGCAGCAGGATCGCGCCGCCGTGTTTCCCCATTCGCGGCACAAGGGCATGCTCATGGCAGCGCTCGCCGACGGTATGGGCGGGCACAGCGGCGGCGCCATGGCGGCCGAGCAGGTGATCCTGAAGGCGCGCGAGAATTTCGAGAGCTACGCGCCCAGTGTCGAAACGCCTGAACAGCTGCTGCGCAGCATCGTCGAGGAAGCGCACGTCGTCATCAAGCTCACGCGCTTCACGTCGGAGCAGGATCCGCACTCGACGGCCTGCGTGCTGTTGCTGCAGTCCGGACGCGCCGACTGGGCGCATTGTGGCGACTCGCGCATCTACCATTTCCGCAACGACATGAAGATGGCGAGCAGCAGCGACCATTCACTGGTCGGAGAACTGATGCGCCAGGGCAAGCTCGACGAGGAAGGTGCAAAGAGCCATCCGCAGCGCAACCTGCTGCTGCATTGTCTGGGTGCCCAGAAGGAACCGGTGATCGACTACGGCGGCTGCTCGACGCTGGCTGATGGCGACAGTTTCATGATCTGTTCCGACGGCATGTGGGCCTACTTTTCCGACGAGGAGATCGGCGGCGTGCTGTCGGTCTATTCGGCGCGCGAGGCAGCCGAAGTGTTCATCAAGCGCGCGCGCGAGCGCGGCCGTCCGAGCGGCGACAACGTGTCCCTCATCATCATGAAGCTGGTGGATGTCGAGGCGCGCCAGAAGGCCGATCAGGTCCGGCTGGACGCCGCCCGCCGCAAGCTTGGCAACATCACGGCCTGACCGGGACCGTCTCCGCAGTCTTTCAGTCCAGCCAGTGGCGGCGCCAGAACACCGCGCCGAGCACGGCTGCGACCCCGCCCATCAGGACCAGCGCAAGCGTGAAGCCGTCGGGCGACGCGAGCCATGGCATCGACTTGAAGTTCATGCCGAAGATGCCGGCGATCAGCGCGGCGGGCATGAACAGCATGGTGATCACGGTGAGCACCCGCACCTCCTGATTCACGCGCTGGCTGAGCGCCGACAGGTACACGTCAAGCAGGCCGGACAGCACCTCGCGCATCGTGTCGACCGACTCGATGAGGAAGGTGAGATGGTCCTGCACGTCGCGCAGGTAGACGCGCGTTTCGGCGTGGATCTGCGGGAAATCGCCGCGCTGCAGGCTGCCGATCACTTCGCGCAGCGGCCACAGCGCGCGTCTCAATGTCAGCGTGTCGCGCCGGGCCTGGTGCAGTGACGCCATCTGCGCGCTGCCCGGCCGCTCGAACAGCTCTTCCTCCAGCACGTCGAGCCGTTCGCCTATGCGCTCGATGACGTCGAAGTAGTTGTCGACCACGGTATCGACGAGGCTGTAGGCGAGGTGGTCTATGCCGCAGCCGCGCAAGGTTCCATGGGCCTTGCGCAGGCGCTCGCGCACCGGCTCGAAACAGCCGCTCGGACGTTCCTGGAAGCTCAGCAGGAAGTCGTGGCCCAGCACCAGGCTGAACTGTTCCGACGACAGCGTCAGGCCGTCGGCCGACAGTGTGAGCATGCGCGCCACCGCGAACACCTGCTCGCCGTAGCTTTCGACCTTCGGTCGCTGCTCGGTGTTGGCGATGTCCTCCAGCATCAGCGGATGCAGGTGGAAGCGCTGGCCGATCTCCGCCAGGACCCCGGTGTCGTGCACGCCATGCACATTGAGCCAGCGCAGCGGCAGGCGACTCTCGTGGGTGCGCGACGACTCGATGGAGGCGAAGCGCGTCTCCCGCAATTCGTCGGCGCTGTACTCGATCAGCGAAATGCCCGCTTCGGCCGTGCGGCGCGCACCGATGTGAACCATCGAGCCGGGAGCGAGCCCGCGCTTGGCGGAGCGCCGCACCGGTTTTTCGACCTTCATTCTGGAGCGCCGGACGTTCATTGATATACCTTCATTTTCCGTGACCCACTGCACATATGGCCGGCTCAGGATAGTATGCGCAGGCCAGCCGGGACGCGCCATCCGCGAAAGTTCCCGGCGACTCGAAAACGTCCGCATGCACAGGCTGGACGCAGCCGGCGTTTTCCGCAGGGTTCAGCACAAGATGTTCAACCAGGGAGGAGGGTACATGGCAGTCACCATCGGTGTGCCGAAGGAGACGGCGGAGGGCGAACACAGGGTCGCGCTCACGCCGGAAGTGGTCAAGAAATTCGTGGCACTGGGTGCGGCGGTACAGGTACAGAGCGGTGCCGGCGAAGCCAGCCACTATCGCGATCAGGACTTCGTCGACGCCGGCGCGACGCTGGCGGACAGCAGCGAACACATCCACTCGACCGCCGACGTCGTGCTGCGGGTCGGCGTGCCGACCAACATGCAGATCGAGGCGTTGAAGCCGGGGGCCGTGCTCACCGGCTTCCTGCAGCCCTATTCGGATCGCGCCCGTGCCGCCCGGCTGGCGGAACGCGGCATCACGAGTTTCGCCGTCGAGCTGGTACCGCGCATTTCACGCGCACAGAGCATGGACGCGCTGTCGTCGCAGGCGGCCGTGGCCGGCTACCAGTGCGTGCTGATCGCCGCCAGCCATTGTCCGAAGTTCTTCCCGATGCTCACCTACGCGGCCGGCACCATCCGTCCGGCGCGTGCGCTGGTCATCGGTGCAGGGGTTGCAGGCCTGCAGGCCATCGCCACCGCGAAACGGCTTGGCGCCATCGTCGAAGCCTATGACGTACGTCCGGAAACGAAGGAACAGATCGAATCCCTCGGTGCCAAGTTCGTCGATACCGGCGTATCTGCGGCAGGCACGGGCGGCTATGCCCGCGAACTGACAGACGAAGAGAAGGCGCAGCAGGCGGTGAAGCTCGGCAAGGCAGTCGCCATGGCCGACGTGCTCATCACCACCGCGGCGATTCCCGGCAAGCGCGCACCGCGCATCATTTCGCTCGACATGATTGAAGGCATGAAGCCTGGCGCGGTCGTCGTCGACATGGCGTGCGAGTCCGGCGGCAACGTCGATGGCACCATCGCCGGACAGTCGGTGACGGTCGGCAACGCACTGGTCATCGGCCCCGCGAACATCACGTCGCGCATGCCGGTGCATTCGTCCGACATGTATGCAAAGAATCTTTTCAACCTGCTGTCGCCCTTCGTGAAGGACGGTCAGTTCGTGCCCGACTGGGAAGACGAAGTGATTGCCGGAACGGCGCTGACGCATGCCGGCGAAGTCCGCCATGCGATGGTGAAGAAGGTGCTGGGTCTGTGAGCCCGCGCGGCGCGCGCCCGGTACGCGGCTGACGTCGCACGCGCCTCGACGCAGGCGTGCCGTACCGGGAGTCGTCCGGCGGTCATCCCGAAAGAAGAAAGGATCAAGAAATGGAAGCTCTTTACATATTCATGCTCGCGGCATTCACCGGCTATGAGGTGATCGCGCGCGTACCCGTCATCCTGCACACGCCGCTGATGTCCGGCTCCAACTTCGTGCACGGCGTTGTGCTGGTCGGCGCCATGGTGGTGCTCGGCCATGCCGATCCGGAAGATCCGCTGCAGCTCACGATAGGCTTCATCGCCGTCGTGCTCGGTGCGGCGAATGCGGCCGGCGGCTATGTCGTGACCGAGCGCATGCTCGCCATGTTCACCAAAAAGAACTAAGGGAGCCGACAACGTGAGTGCAAAACTTCTGGTCGACGCATCCTATTTCGTCGTCGCCGTACTGTTCATCCTCGGCCTCAAGGCGATGGCTTCACCGGTCACTGCACGCAAGGGCATCGTGTGGGCGGGCATCGGCATGGTCGTGGCCACGCTGGTCACCTTCGCCACGCCCGGCATGCAGAACTTCGGGCTCATCATCGCGGCAATCGCCCTGGGCGGTGCGGTGGCGTGGTGGTCCGGCAAGGTGGTCAAGATGACCGACATGCCGCAGATGGTCGCCATCTACAACGGCATGGGCGGCGGTGCCGCCGCTGCCATCGCTGCGCTTGAATTCGCGCGCGGCGAAGTGCATGGCGTGGTCTTCACCGCGCTGGCCACGCTCGGCGCGCTGATCGGCGCCGTGTCCTTCTCCGGTTCCTGCGTCGCCTTCGCGAAGCTGCAGGGCCTGATGACCAAGGCCTGGCGACTGCCGGCGCAGAACGCAGTCAACATCGTGCTCGGTCTGGCGACCGTGCTGGTGGGTGTCGGCATCGTCGTCAGCGGCGACCCGACGACGACGCAGATCATCGCCTTCTTCATCCTGTCGCTGGTGCTCGGCGTCATCATCACGCTGCCGATCGGCGGCGCCGACATGCCGGTGGTCATTTCGCTGTTCAATGCCTTCACCGGCCTGGCAGTCGGTTTCGAAGGCTATGTGCTCGGCATTCCGGCGCTCATCATCGCCGGCATCGTGGTCGGGGCAGCCGGCACCTTGCTGACCCAGCTGATGGCCAGGGCGATGAACCGTCCGATCACCAACATCCTGTTCTCGCCCATCACCGGCGAGGCGCAGGCGGGCTCGGGCCCGACCGGCACGATGAAGGAATGCTCGGCGATGGATGCCGCGTCGATGATGCGTTACGCGCAGAAGGTCATCATCGTGCCGGGCTACGGCATGGCGGTTGCCGGCGCGCAGCACAAGGTCTATGAAATGACCAAGCTGCTGGAGGAAGCCGGCGTCGAAGTCAGCTTTGCCATCCACCCGGTGGCCGGACGCATGCCCGGACACATGAACGTGCTGCTGGCGGAAGCGGGTGTGCCCTACGAACAGATCTTCGACCTTGAGGAGATCAACGAGGAGTTCGGACAGGCCGACGTGGCGCTGGTGATCGGCGCAAACGACGTGGTCAACCCGGTGGCCCGCACCGACAAGACCAGTCCGATCTACGGCATGCCGATTCTCAATGCCGACAAGGCGCAGAACGTCATCGTCATCAAGCGCGGCAAGGGTGCCGGCTACTCGGGCATCGAGAACGCGCTGTTCTTCGAAGACAACTGCCGCCTGTGCTACGGCTCGGCGCAGGGCGTTGTCGGAGAGATGATCGGCCACGTCAAGGCGCTCAGCTGACCGGTCCGGTGTGCTGGCCAAAACCGCGTGTCCGCGAGAGCGGCACGCGGTTTTTTCATTTGTGCGGCGCGGGTGACGAAGATGCCGTGACGCAGGCGGCGGCGACGCTACCCGGCGTGTGACGCCCGCAGCTTCGCGGGCGTGAGCCCGAGCCGTGCATGGATCACGCGCGTCATGTGGGCCTGATCGGAGAATCCGCAGCATGCGGCCACCTCCTTGATCGCCAGCGTGCCTGTCGTGAGGAGTTGCCGTGCGCGCTTGACCCGCTGGTCGATGACGAATGCGTGAGGGGTCGTGCCCTGCGTTTCACGGAACCGGCGGAAAAAGGTGCATGCGCCGAGCCCTGCGGCTTCCGCCATGTCGTCCAGGCTCAGGGCTTCGTGCAGGCGCGCGTCTATCAGTTCGAGCACGCGCCGCAACTGCTGCGCGGACAGGCGTCCGCCCGGTGTCGCGTCGCGGAAGGTCACGAGTGCGTACTTGCGCAGCAGATGCACGGCAAGCTGCGTTCCCAGCGCCTCGGCGTACAGGGCGCCGCCCATCACGGGCTGTGCCGCCTCGCTTGCGATGGCGTCGGTCAGCGCGAGCAGGGTGCGGTCCTTCGTGCACAGCACGTCGTGCAGACGCACATCGGCCACCGGGCGCTCCATCACTTCCCCGGCCACCTTCGACATCAGGCTGTTGGACAGATAGACATGCGATACGTCGATGTCGCACGTCCAGTGCCAATGGGACTCCTGCGACATCGTCAGCAGCGACGCATCGTCCGGCGCGCACACGGCGCTGGACCACCGATCATCGCAGCGCCGGTTCATCGGGGTCTGGCCGCTGTTGTAGCGAACGACCATGAAGTGGTCCAGCGGCGGGATCGGGACGTCGAGCCCCGTGTAGTGGTAGGAGCGATGGCCGACGCCCTTCCAGCCCAGATTGTCGCTGGATGCGAGCACCTTGCCCGGCACCCAGTGCGGGAGCTCTGTCGGTGTGATCACGTTCGGCATGTCGTTTCCTCCGCGGAGAAGGCCGGACCGGCAGGGGCTGCAATCCGGATGACGCCCCGAAAGCGCAGTGATCTCGCTGTCGGGGCGATCCAGCTTAACAGACCGGAACACGGCCGGTGGCGAGGGGGCGTCGCCGGCTTCCTGTCAGTCCCTCCTCCGCGCTATGTGACGTCGAAGGCGAGCAGTTCCGACAGGTGGGCGTCGATCTGGGCGGCGTAGTCCGGGTCGTATCCGAACAGGCCGAAGTGGCCGTCAACACTGTCGATGGGCCGGAACTCGCTTCCCGGAATCATCGCCTGTTCGGCCCGGCAGTCGGCCAGCGGGAAGAACATGTCGTGGCTGATCGGCATGACGAAGGTTTTCGCCCTGATGCGCCCGAGTGCGGCCTTGAGGTCGCCGCCCGCATGCCTGCCGACATCCGCGTGCTGCCACTTCCAGGCCATGCACAGCAGGTCGTTCGGATCCATCGGCGCGAAGTAGGCGACCATGAAACGCTCGACGAAGTCCTGCACGGACTCGAAACCCATGGCCAGGTGGCGGCCGGTGCGGAAGAAGTCGGGGCTCCAGCCCATGACGGTCCACAACCGGGCATGGCGGCGCAGCCCGTCGCTCACGTCGGACGACTGCAGATACCGCCCGCTGCGGAAGTCGGGATCCGTCGTGATGGCTTCGATCAGCGTGTCGGCGAACAGGAAGTCATGTTCGGTATTGCGGGCGGTCCCGGCGATCGGCGCTGCGCGCTTGACCATGTCGGGATAGCGTACCGCCCACTCATACGTCTGCTGCGCGCCCATTGATCCGCCGACCACCAGTGCCAGCGTGTCGATGCCGAAGTGCGCGGTGAGCAGCCGGTGCTGCGCGCGGACATCATCGCCGATGCGCACCTTCGGAAAGCCGGCCATGCCGAGTGCGCCGTCAGTGTTGTGCGGCGAGGTCGACAGTCCGCCGCCGATCTGGTTGGCCAGCACGATGAAATAGCGCTCCGGGTCCAGCGCGCGGCCCGGGCCGATGTAGACCTGTTCCATGATCCTGCTGCTGCCCGAATACCAGGTCGGAATGAGGATTGCGTTGTCGCGGGCGGCGTTGAGCGTGCCGTGCGTGGCCACCGCGAGCGTGCAATCCGGAATCGTCCCGCCTTCTTCGAGTTCGAGGTCGCCGATGCCGATGCGTTCGTACGGACCGTGAATGTCCTGGCTGTAGTAGTTGTTCTCAATCACAGGGTTCTCCTTCCCCGGTGCCGCCATGGCATCCGGTGTGCGACGCATGGCGGCGCTTGATCGGGCCTGAAGCGGGTGCGTGTCGGCACCGCGGTTCCAGGCGTGTCGGTCGCTGCGGCGGGCGGCATGCCGTCCGCCGTCACTCATCGGGCGAGCGAGAATCCTTCGTAGTGCCTGGCCGCGACGTCCTCGCATTTCTGGCGATAGCCACCCACGCCGCCGATGTAGGACAGCAGGCGCCGTGGCTTGCCGGCGACGTTCGAGCCCATGTACCAGGAGTCGGTCTTCGTCACCAGCGTCGCATCGGCCACGGCGTCGTGATGTGCGACCCAGCTGTCCTCGAATGCCTTGGTCGGCTCGATGACACGGTGCCCCTGGCTTTCCATGTAGAGGATGCAGTCGGTGATCCAGTCGACCTGCTGCTGCAGGCAGGTCGTCATGTTGCACAGCGCGGCCGATGGCGCGAGCGGCGCGGCGGTGGTGAACAGGTTGGGGTAGCCATGCACCATGAGGCCCATCGTGGTGCGGATGTCGGCATTCCAGTCGTCCTTCAGGCTGCGTCCGCCCCGACCGCGAATGTCGATGCGCGTCAGCGCACCGGTGCCCGCGTCGAAGCCGGTCGCGAGGATGAGGATGTCGAGTTCGTGCACCGTGCCGTCGGCGGTCATGACGCCCTTCGGCACGATGCACTCGATGGGCGCTTCCCTGACATCGACCAGTTCCACATCGGGTCGCAGGAAGGCCTCGAGATAGCGGGTTTCGAGCGGCACGCGGTGTGTCCCGAAGCCATAGGTGGTCGGGATCAGCTTCGCGGCGAGCTCCGGGTCCTTGATGCGCTCGCGCATCTTCTCCCGAACGAATTCCGAAACCTCTTCATTGACGGCGGGATCGACAAACATTTCCGCGAAGCTTGCGAGCCAGAAACTCAGCGAACCGTCCGCCCAGATTTCCTCCATCACGGCGCGTCGTTCTTGCACCGTCATGTCGTGGAAGCTGCGTTCCGGGAAGTCGTAGTCGAAGCCGGCGAAGGTGCGCTGCACGCGCTGGCGCATCGCCTGGAAGCCCGCCTTGTGGGCTTCGCGGTCGGCGTCGTCATACTTCGGATTGCGCATCGGAATGATGTACTGCGGCGTGCGCATGAACACCTTGAGATGACCGGCCTGGCCAGCAATGGTCTGTATCACCTGGATGCCGGTTGCGCCCGTGCCCACCACTCCGACGCGCTTTCCCGCCAGCGCCACGCCTTCCTTCGGCCAGCGCGCGGTATGGAACACCTGCCCCTCGAACGAGTCCTGCCCCGCGAAGGCGGCGCTGAGCGGTGCCGACAGCATGCCGGCGCAGGTGATGAAGTACTTCGTGTCCAGTGTCTCGCCGGTATCGGTCTCGATGCGCCAGCGCCGTGTTGATTCGTCGAAACGGGCGGATGTCACGCGCGTGTTGAAGTCGAAGTCCTTGCGCAGGTCGCAGTGGTCGGCCACGAAGTTGAGGTAGGCCTCGGTTTCCGGTTGTGCCGGAAAGCGCTCGCTCCAGTTCCACGCCTTGTTCAGCTCTTCCGAGAACCAGTATTGATAGATGTAGGCCTGCGAATCGACGCGCGCGCCCGGATAGCGGTTCCAGTACCAGGTGCCGCCCACGCCGGACCCCGCCTCGATGCCCCGGACCCGGAAGCCTTTTTCGCGCAGGCGGTAGACTTGGTACATGCCCGCAACGCCGGCGCCGATGACGACGGCGTCGAACGCCTCCGTCGTGCCCGGGCCGCCCGTCCGTCGTGCCCCGGTTGGGTTTGCTTCAGCCATGTTTTCTCCTCCTTGTCTTGTGGCTGCATGCCGCCGGGCGAGTCGCGCAGGCGACGGGCGCCGCAGCGGGCTTTCCGCCGGGGGCATGCAGGACAGACTGTAGGGAGGCGTGTTCACTGCGGCTTGAACAAACCGGGCAATTCATTGAACGATCCGGGATGTTTCCGCCGCGCCATGCACGAGCGCGTGCCTTGCCCGGGCGCGGGCGCCACCATTCGCCGGGCGCTCCGGTGGCCGGCGCGGGGCGCGGTGCCCCGAACGGTCAGATTTTCGAGCGCACCCAGCGCACGAGGTCGGCGGCGCCCATCGCTCCGGACTGGCGCGCGACTTCCCGCCCGCCCTTGAACAGCACCAGTGTCGGAATGCTGCGTATGCCATGAGCGGCACTGGTTTGCCGGGCGCGTTCCGTATCCACTTTGGCGAAGCGCACATGCGGCAACTGCGCCGCCGCCGCCGTGAACTGCGGCGCCATGACCTTGCAGGGGCCGCACCAGTCGGCCCAGAAATCGACGAGCACCGGCAGTTCCGTGCCGGCGATGTGGCGCGCGAAGCTGCCGTCGTCGAGTTCGAAAGGTTCGGCGCGCATCAGCGGGCTCTTGCATCGGGCGCATACCGGTCCGTCATCAAGACGCTCTTGCGGTACGCGATTGGTGGTGCTGCAGTGCGGGCAGACGACATTCATGGCGATCTCCTTTGCTGCCAGATGCGGCTGACCGTGCCCGCAATCAAGAGCGCGTCCGGTGTCGGTGGATCAACCGAACAGCCCGAGCGCCATCAGCAGCGGCAGTGACAGCCAGAACAGCAGCGTGCTCCAGCCGATCAGCAGCGCCGAGGCGGCGGCATCGATACGGAAGCGTTCGGCCAGCAGCAGCGAGGTCATGAAGGTGGGCGTGGCGCATTCCACCAGTGAGGCCCGCTGTGCTTCCGACGGTGCGCCGGACACCAGCAGCACCAGTGCCCACACGAGCAGCGGCGCCACCAGCAGCTTCACCGCGGACGCGGCGATCACCTCGGTGCGTGGCACCAGGCGGCGCCAGGGTATCGTCATGCCGAGCACGAACACGATGACCGGAATCGCGGCCTGGCCGACGAAGCGCGCCGCCTCGACCAGCGGCGGGTAGGCCAGCCCCGTGTACTGCGCGCCCAGCCCGAGCGCGAAGGCCCAGATCGGCGGCATCATCAGCACGGTGCGCAGCACGTCCGGGCGCTCGCCGTCGGCGTGCGAGCCAAGGCGGGTGGCGATCCAGACGCCCAGCGTCCACACGACGGGCATCGTCATGAACATGTCGTTGAAGATGGCGTAGCGCATCGCGCCGTCGCCGAAGAAGAATTCCAGCACCGGCGCACCGACGTTGAAGGTGTTGCCGAACATGCCGCCGAGCATCAGCGCGGCGCGTGTCGTGTCGTGCAGGCCCGCGCCCAGCCGGGTCTTCCACAGCAGCAGATAGAGCAGCGCGCCGTTGAACAGCGTGCCGATGCCCACCAGCAGCGGCACCGTCAGCAGGTCGAGGCTGATCGGTGTGACCGCCGCCACCGCGAACAGGATGGCCGGATAGAACACGTAGAGCACCAGGCGGTTGAGCTGGGCGCGCAGCGAATCGGCGTCACGCCCTTCGCCCATGCGTGCCGCCCACCAGCCGCCGGCCGCCACCAGCAGCGACAGCGGGAGCATGACCTGGACCATCAGGCCCGCGAGTTGACTGCCTGTATCTGCGCTCATGAATGGATGTCGGTCAGGTTGCGGGCGTGTGTTTCACGGATGAAGGTGGCGGCCGCCAGCCCGCCGAGCGCGGCTGCCGCGAGCAGCCAGATGCCGGCGGTCATCGCGGCGCTGTCCGGTTGCGCGGCGTCGAGTGCGCGCTGTTCGATCACCCGGCCGACCATCGGCTGGAGCAGAGCCGCGCCGAGGAAGCAGCCGGTATTGACCAGGCTGGTGGCCATGCCGGACAGCATGGGCGGATTGACTTCCTTGGCGCAGGCCCAGGAAAGCGTGAACGCCGAAGCCGACGCGCCGATGAGGCCGAACAGCGCATAGCGGGCCGCCGGCGACAGTGCGGATTCGAGTGCCAGCGGCATCCAGCACAGCAGATACACGGCAGCGAAGGCGAGCATGACGGCCTTGCGATGCTGCAGATGGTCGGACAGGCGCCCGATGAACAGTGCGCCGAAGGCGAAGGCGAGCAGCATGACCGTATTGTGGCGCGCGGCCAGATCCCGGCTCATGTCGTGATTGGTCATCAGGTAGGGCACGGCCCACAGTCCGGCGAATGCGAAGAAGCTGCCGGCGATGCCGGCATTGACGAACAGGCCGGGCCAGCTCGACGGATTGCCGGCAACCGTTTTCAGCCCCGTCTTCCAGTCGCGTGTCAGTGCGGCATGCGCCGGCTTGCCTGATTGTTCGCGCAGCGATGGCAGGCCGGCGTCTTCCGGGCGGTCGCGCACGTGCAGCCAGGCGAGCGCCGCCAGAAGCATCGAGAACACGCCGAGCGCGACGAATACCGCACGCCAGGACACGATGCCCACCAGCAGCGCGAGCGGCGTGGCGGCCACGGCCGCGCCGAGGTTGCCGATGCACTGGGTCAGCCCGTTGAGCGTGGCGAACTGGCGTTCCGGAAACCAGGCCGCATTGATCTTGAGCAGCGCGATGAAGGGGAAGGACACGCCGAAACCGACCAGCGAACGGCCGATCACCGCCATGCCGAGGCTGTCCGCGAGCGCGAATACGATGGCGCCGATGCCGGCCACCAGACTGCCCGCCGCGACGATGCGCCGCGGACCGAGCGTGTCCGCGAGCACGCCGGTCGGAATCTGCATCAGCGTGTAGATCCAGAAATAGCTGGCCGCGAGGATGCCGAGCGAGGTCGGGCCGACGGCGAAATCCCGCGTCAGTTCGCCGGCGATCGCTGCCGGTGCGGTGCGGTGGAAGAAGGCCAGCACATAGGTACAGGCGATCAGTATGAAAGCGGTCCAGCGCAGCCTGACCAGCAGGCGGGATTGGTCGTCGGAAAGCATGGCGGCACTATATAGCGGTGCCGCGGCGGATGCGGCGCCATGGCGGCGCCGCATCCATCTGTATCGCAGGGCTCAGCGATACAGATAGCCGGGCAGCCACAGACCGATGCCCGGGAACATGTAGAGCAGGATGATCGCGATCACCTGTATGCCCATGAACGGCAGCATGCCGGCAAAGATCTGGTTCAGCGTGACATGCGGTGGCGCGACCCCCTTCAGATAGAAGGCCGACATCGCGACCGGCGGCGACAGGAAGGCGGTCTGCAGGTTGATCGCCACCAGCAGGCCGAAGAACAGCGGGTCGATGTTGAAGTGCGCGAGCAGCGGAATGAAGATGGGCATGAAGATGACGATGATTTCCGTCCACTCCAGCGGCCAGCCGAGCACGAAGATGAGGAACTGAGCCAGCAGCATGAACTGGACGGGCGTCAGATCCATCGACAGCACGAAATGCTCGACCAGTTCCTGCCCGCCCAGCAGCGCGAACGCAGCGGAGAAGATCGCGCTGCCCACGAACAGCCAGCACACCATGGCCGACGTCTTCGCGGTCAGGAACACCGACTCCTTCACCACGGCCATGTTCAGCCGGCCATAGGCCGCGGCGAGCAGCGTGCCGCCGAACGCACCGACGGCGGCGGCCTCGGTCGGCGTCGCCAGACCGAACACGATGGTGCCAAGCACGGCCAGGATGAGCATCGCCAGCGGAAAGAATGACGACAGCAGCATCTTGAATATTTCCAGGCGCTGGAAGCTGAGCAGCGCGTAGTAGGCGATCAGCAGCACCGAACAGACCGCGACCGTGATCCAGAAGCTGTCCGGTGCGGTGATCGCGGGCGGTGCGGCCTTCATGCCGGCAGGCGCTTCGCCCAGGGCAGCGGACGGCGGCGGCTCGGCGAGCCCGGTCGATCCTGGCGGCTCTGCGAGCCCGTCCGACAGAGGCGGTTCGCTCAGGCCTTCGCTCATCGGTGGCTCACTCAGCCCGCCGCTCAATGGCGGTTCGCTCAGGCCGCCACTGAGCGGCGGTTCCGCCAGCGATGATCCCGACGAATAGCTGTCGTTGAACGATTCCAGCCCCGGCGGCAGCGCGGCTTCGGTTGCGACGCTGCGCGTCATCGAGCCATGCACCGCGAACAGCGCCCAGACGACGGCGATCAGCGGCAGCAGCGCGAGCAGCAACTGGCCGATCAGCGTGCGCGTTGGCACGTCGGCATTGCGCGGACCTTTCAGCGCGGCCATCAGCGCCGGCAGCGCGCGCGGGCCATGGCGCTTCGCCACGAGGGAGGACGCGGCCGGCAGCGTGACGTTGCGTTCAGCCGCCGGCAGCGGCGGCGCCCATTCCGGGCGCAGCTTGGCCATCAGGATCACGTACAGCACGTACAGGCCGGCGAGCATCAGGCCCGGAAAGAAGGCGCCGGCGTAGAGCTTCACGACGGACACGCCGGCGGTTGCGCCATAGACGATGAGCATGACCGACGGCGGGATCAGGATGCCGAGGCAGCCGCCGGCCGTGATGACGCCGGCAGACAGCCGGACGTCATAGCCGGCACGCAGCATGGCCGGCAGCGCGAGCAGGCCCATCAGTGTCACGACCGCGCCGACGATGCCGGTTGCCGTGGCGAAGATGGCGCAGGTCAGCAGCGTGGCGATGGCGAGCGAACCGGGCAGGCGCGACATGGCCAGATGCAGGCTCTTGAACAGCTTCTCGATGAGGTTGGCGCGCTCGACCAGATAGCCCATGAACACGAACAGCGGAATCGATATCAGCACGTCGCTCGTCATGACCGAATAGGTGCGTTGCACCATCAGGTCCAGCGTGCGCTGTGTCGCCAGGTCGGGGTTTTGCATGGCATAGGCCAGCCACGCGAACAGCACGCCCATGCCCATCAGCGTGAAGGCGGTCGGGAAGCCGAGCATGATGGCGACGACTACCAGCGCGAGCATCAGCAGGCCGAAGTGGCCGCTGGTCCACTCGGACGGTGCCGGGCTCAGGAAGATGACGGCGGCGATGATGAGGGCCATCAGGCCGAAGCCGAAGCGCAGCTCCTTTCTCATTTCGCGCTCCCCTCGACGTCGTCGGCATGCACCATCTTGCGCAGCTTCTCGACGTCGACTTCTTCCACGTCATGCGTGCGCGACGGCCATTCCCCCTGCCGGATGCAGATGATGCAGCGGATGATTTCCACGACGCCCTGCAGCATCAGCACGCCGCCGGCGAGTGGAATGATGGCCTTGAACGGGTACACCGGAGGGCCGTCGGACGTCACCGACGAGTGTTCGTTGATCGCCCATGATTCGGCCGCGAAGTCCCAGCCCGCCCAGCACAGTGCGAGCACGCCGGGCACGAAGAACAGCAGGTAGAGAATCAGGTCGAGGATGGCCTGCGTGCGCGGGCGGAAGAAGCCGTACAGCACGTCGCCGCGCACGTGGCCGCCGGTGGCGAGCGTGTAGGCGCCGGCCATCATGAACAGCGTGCCGTACAGCATGTACGACGCGTCGAAAACCCAGGCGTGCGGGGCGTTCAGCACATAGCGGGAAAAGACCTCGTAGCTGATGACGAGGGTGAGCAACACGATGGTCCACGCGAACGCGTGGCCGACCAGCGTATTGAAGTGGTCGATACGCAGCAGCAGTTTCTGCATGACATGTCCCGGATGCCGGCAGGCATCCATATCCAGGCTGGCGTGGAAAGGTGCCTGCGCGCCGGACGGCGGCGCGCAGGCTCGCGGCTGCGCCGGGCTCAGGCTTTCCTGGAGAAGTAGTGGTCGTACGCCATGCGGAAGTTGACGGTGGTGTCGTTCTGCCAGCCGGCGGCGCGCTGCGCGAAATCGCGCTGCGAATCGAGCACCTTCTTGAACAGCGGGTTCTCGGCGGCCTTCTTCGCGATGACCTTGTCCCACGCCTTCAGCTGTTCCTGCAGGATGGCGTCGGGCGTCTTGTAGAACTTCACGCCATCCTTCTCGCGCATCTCACGGTAGTCGGTCGAATAGCGGTCGATCGCCTTCCATGACATTTCCGCCGATGCCGCCGGCACGGCGCTGGTCAGGATGGCGCGCAGGTCGGCCGGCAGGGCGTCGAAGCGCTTCTTGTTGAACAGGATTTCGAACTGTTCGGATGCCTGGTGGAAGCTCTGCAGCATGCACACCTTGGACACGTCGGGGAAGCCGAGCAGGCGGTCGCTGGACGCGTTGTTGAATTCCGCGGCATCGAGCAGGCCCCGGTCCATCGCCGGCACGATTTCGCCGCCCGGCATGGCATTCACGGCCACGCCCATGTCGGTGAAGATGTCGATCGACAGGCCGACCGTGCGGAACTTCAGGCCCTTCATGTCCGATGCACGGGATACCGGTTTCTTGAACCAGCCGAGTGGCTGGGTCGGCATCGGGCCGTACATGAAGGACACGACATCCATGTTCAGGCTCTTGTAGATTTCATCGAGCAGCGCCTTGCCGCCACCGAATTCGTGCCAGGCGAGCAGCATGTTGGCATCCATGCCGAAGGCCGGGCCCGAGCCCCACAGCGCGAGCGCCGAGTTCTTGCCGTACCAGTAGGCGATGACGCCGTGGCCACCGTCCAGCGTGCCCTTGTTGACCGCGTCGAGCAGGTCGAAGGCCTTCACGACGGAGCCGGCCGGCAGCACGTCGATCTTCAGACGGCCGCCGCTCATGTTGTTCACCAGATTGGCGTAGTCCTGCGCGAATTCGTGGAAGATGTCCTTCGATGGCCAGGTGGATTGCCAGCGCAGGGTGATGGGCGATTGTGCGACGGAGATGCTCGGGAAACCTATGGCCGCGGTACCGGCGGCGGTGCCGGCGGCCTTGGCCAGGAAATTGCGACGTGCTGACGGGCTTTTTTTCTGGTCAGACATGGTGCTCCTCCTCGTTGTGGTGGTCGCATCGCCCTGCCCGGCACAGATGGGTAGCTGTGTCGCACAGTACCAACGCGTTGCGATCCTAACCCCGGAAGAAGTCCGCCCACAAGGCGCACTGCAGCGAGCCACCCGCCCGTCACGGGAGGCATCGCCGCAATGGCGCCGCAGCGCCTATTTCTTGACCATGCCCCAGCTCTGCAGGCGCTGGAATGCGAACTGCGCCTGCGCATCCTTGCTGCCACTGCGTATGTAGGCGGCGTAATGCTGGCTCGCGGCGCGGCGGTCCTGCATCGTTTCGTAGGCGACGCCCTTGAGGAACAGCGTGCCCGGGTTGCCGGGCAGCACGCGGTCATAGGCGTCGAACGCGGCCAGCGCCGCCTGGGAGCGGCCGAGCGCGAGTTGCGATACGCCGCGCTGGTACAGCGCCTGGCCTTCGCCGGGGTAGAGCTTCGCCGCGCGCGCGAAGTGCTGGTCGGCATCCGAATACTGTTTCTGCGCGATCAGGCACTTGCCCATCAGCACGTTGCCGCAGTAGTCGTCGGGGGCGATCTTCAGCGCCTTCGCGAAGCTGGCTTCGGCTTCTTCCAGCGACTTCTTCGCCATCAGCGTCTCGCCCTGCTGTTCGGCCTTGATCGCAGGCGCGATGCGCCGCACGCCCGCCGTGTTGTCCATGTAGCGCTCGCGCGACAGCTTCTTGCCGCGCGACGAACCATAGGTGTCGAGTGCTTCGCGCTCCGCCGTGGCGTAGCGCTCGTCGGACATCGGGTGCGACGAGAACATTGTCGTCAGCAGGCTGGGTGTTTCCTTGTGCTGGCTGCGCAGCATGTCCATCAGGTCGACCATGCCGTCAGGGTTGTATCCGGCGCTCGTCATGTACTCCATGCCCAGCGCGTCGGCCTGGCGTTCGTTGTCGCGCGAGTAGCTGGCGAGCAGCGCGCTGGAGCCGATCTGCGTTGCGAGGTTGGCGAGCGGTGCGGCGCCGCGGTAGTCCGACATGGCGACCGCGACGTTCACGGCGACCGCGCCGGCCTGCGCGATCATGCCGCGCCCGGCCTGCTTTGCGCTGTGGCGCGCGTTCACGTGACCGGATTCGTGGCCGAGCAGCGCCGCCAGCTCGTCCTCGCTGTCCATCTCCAGCAGGATGCCGCGCGTGCACGCCATGCTGCCGCCGGGGAAGGTGTAGGCGTTGATGTAGTTGGCATTGACGACACGCGCGTTGTACGGCACTTCCGGCCGGTGCGTGTGCCGGCCCAGCGACAGTTCCACGTCGTTGATGTAGCGGTTCAGCGCGCTGTCCTGCACCGCGCCGTAGTCGGCCGAAAACTGGTGCGGCGACTGCTTGCGGTCAATGTCCAGTTCGCCCTGTTCGGACAGGCCGACGAGCACCTGCTGGCCGGTGATCGGGTCGGTTGCGCAACCGTAGAGCTGCGGCAGCGTGACGGCCGCGCCGGCGATGCCGGACAGCCAGAGAAAGTCGCGCCGTGTCATTTCGCGGCGGAAGAATCGATCGTGTGACATGTTCATGCGTCCTCAAGCAAAGCGATGCCGGTGCCCCATGACGTTCATGCGGCCGTTGCGCCGGCAACCGTACTACGTCGCCGGTTCGGCGTGTTCGACCATCAGCTGCACGCGGCGCACGCCCTGGTATTCGTTGATGTCCAGCCGGTAGGCGGCGCGCACCTGCGCCGGAAGCGGTTCGGCGCGGTTGAACCAGATGGCGTCGAAACTGGCGCCGTCCTTCACCAGTGCGAGCTTCAGGTGCTTGTCCTTGAGCAGGCGCTGGTTGCGTACCTCGAAACGGTCGGCGAACACCGGCGGCGGAAAACCCTGGCCCCAGGTTTCGGCTTCCATCAAGGTTGCCGCGTGCAGGTTCATCAGCGACGCTTCCAGTGCGCCGTCGGTTTCTATCGTACGGGTGAGCGCCGCCGGTTCGACCATGTCGGCCACCGCCTGTTCAAACGTTGCGCGGAAGCGCGCCAGATCGTCCTCGCGCAGCGTCAGGCCGGCGGCCATCGCGTGGCCGCCGAAGCGGATGATGAGGCCGGGCTCGCGCTTGGACACGAGGTCGAGGGCGTCGCGCAGGTGCAGGCCGGGGATGGAGCGGCCGGAGCCCTTGAGTTCCCCCTCGTTGCCGCGCGCGAAGGCAATGGTCGGGCGGTGCGCGCGCTCCTTGATGCGCGAGGCCACGATGCCGATGACGCCCTGGTGCCAGTCCGGGTGGAACAGCGACAGCGACGTCGATTCACCGATGTCGATGCCGGCCAGCTGCGCCTCGGCTTCCTGCTGCATGCCCTGTTCGATGTCGCGCCGTTCTCGGTTCATCGCGTCGAGCTGTTCGGCCAGCGTCAGCGCGCGCGCGAAGTCGTCGGTGATCAGGCATTCGATGCCGATGGCCATGTCCGAGAGGCGCCCGGCGGCATTGAGGCGCGGCCCGATCGCGAAGCCGAGGTCGAAGGAGTGTGCGCGTGAGGGCTCACGCCCGGCCGCGGCGAACAGCGCGCGCAGGCCGGGCGTGAGATTGCCGGCGCGGATGCGCTGCATGCCCTGCGTCACCAGCACGCGGTTGTTGTGGTCCAGGCGCACCACGTCGGCCACCGTTCCGAGCGCGACCAGGTCGAGCAGGTTGCCAAGGTTCGGTGCCTCGCGCCCTTCGAAGGCGCCGCGCCGGCGCAGTTCCGCGCGCAGCGCCAGCATGACGTAGAACATGACGCCGCAGCCCGCGATCGCCTTGCTCGCGAAGGTGCAGCCGGGCTGGTTCGGATTGACGATGACGTCGGCCGCCGGCAGCGTGTCGCCCGGCAGGTGATGGTCGGTCACCAGTACCGAAATGCCGAGTTCGTTGGCGCGCGCCACGCCGTCGACGCTGGCGATGCCGTTGTCCACCGTGATGATCATGTCCGGCTCGGCATGCGCGGCCAGGTCGACGATTTCCGGTGTCAGGCCGTAGCCGTACTCGAAGCGGTTGGGCACCAGATAGCTGACGTTCGCGCCCATGGCGCGCAGCGCGCGGATGCCGATGGCGCACGCGGTGGCGCCGTCGCAGTCGTAGTCGGCGACGATGAGCAGGCGCGCGTCGGCCTCGATCGCATCCGCCAGCATGATGGCCGCGTCAGAGGCGCCGGTCAGGCTGTCCGGCGCCAGCATGGCTTGCAGCGAATAGTCGATCTGGCTGCGGTCCTGCACGCCGCGCGCGGCGTACAGGCGGGCGAGCAGCGGGTGGATGCCCTGCTGTTCCAGCATCGCCGAGCTGCGCGGCGGAATCGGGCGGTCGAGTATGCGGGTCATGTCGGGTTCAGGCTCCGGGGCCGGGTATCAGCGGGCGCGCAGTGCGCCAGAATTTCATCAGGTCGGCGCGCCGCACGGTGACTTCGAGCTGCGCGTCGTCGCCGCCCAGCGTCAGCGTGAGCGTCCGTATCTCGCCACTGCGCAGCGCCTGCACGGCCGGCGCGATCCACTGCGCGTCGAGGGCCTCGACCGCGCGTGTCCAGCCTTCGTGGTCAAGGTAGAGCGACGGCGACAGCGCGTCGTCGATCAGCACGACATTGCCCGGCTGCATGGCCACGGAGGGCTGCGGCGGCAGCGGCGCGGCGCGCACGCCGGCCGCCGTCGCCAGACCGTGCGCGAGCGCGTTGTCGCTCCACATCTGCAGGCCGGGCGCGTGCGCGCGCACCGGCAATGCGCCGGCGCCCCAGAACCACAGGTTGTTGATGGGCGGGCGGCCGGCTTCCTCGCGGGCGGCATTCACCGGGTGCGCGTGAAGCAGCATCTGCGTTTCGTTCATCCATTGGCGCAGCTGCGCGCCGTCCGGCCCTTCCGGCAGGCGTGCGTCTATCTTGCGGCCGATGGCGGCCCCGGGCGGTGTGGTGAGCGCCTGCACCGGCCGTGCCAGCGCGATGTGGCCCTGTCCGCCGGCACCCAGTTCAAGCCATCCGACGTCGGTGAAATGCGCGTTCCAGGATGCCGCCAGCGCCGCGGCCTCGGCCGCGTCCGGCGCCACGTCCGGCGCGTCCGTGAGCAGCAGCGCGTCGCGCGCGAAGCGCAGGTGGGTCGCGTCCGCCGCCAGCCAGTGGCGCAGGTCGGGGGCCGCACCGCAGCCGACGCGGCGCAGCGCGGCGAGCGGCGCGGTGCCGTCCAGTCCGAACAGCGCCGCCAGCGCGGACTCCGGTGCGACGGCCGCGCGCCGGATCAGCCGGCCGCGTGCGATCAGGAGGGACAGCGACGGGGTGCGGGGCGCCGGCGCGGGCGCCGAAGCGGGCGCCGAAGCGGGCCAGAGCAGGCCGGGAAGAACGAGGTGCAGTGACATGGCGCAAGTGTACCCGTACCGCCGCATTGCGCCGCCACGCGCGCTGTAGCCGGATGCTGACTTGCGGGCGGTGCAAACCCGGTACCATGCCGACCCCATGAACTACGAATTCCTGCTCGGTTTGCGCTACGTGCGCGCCAAACGGCGCAACGGTTTCATTTCATTCATTTCCCTCATTTCCACGCTCGGGCTGGCGCTGGGCGTCGCCGCGCTCATCACCGTGCTGTCGGTGATGAACGGCTTCCAGAAGGAACTGCGCACGCGCATCCTCGGCGTCGCCTCCCACGTGCAGGTCACCGGCTACGACAACGAGCTGCCGGACTGGCAGCAGGTGGCCGACGGCGCGCTGAAGAATCCGGACGTGCGCGCCGCTGCCCCCTACATCAGCGAGCAGGCGATGCTGTCCTTCGACCAGAACGTGCGCGGCGCCATGGTGCGCGGCGTGCTGCCGGCGGCCGAGGACGGCGTGGCCGACTTCAGCCAGCACATGCGCATGGGCAGCCTGGACGCGCTCGTGCCGGGCGGCTTCGGCATCGTGCTAGGCATCGAACTGGCGCGCGCGCTGCAGGTGCGCGTCGGCGACAAGGTGACGCTGATCGCGCCGCAGGGGCTGGTCACGCCGGCTGCCGTGCTGCCGCGCCTGAAGCAGTTTTCCGTGGTCGGCGTGTTCGAAGCCGGCCACTACGAATACGACGCCAGCCTCGCGCTCATCCACATGCAGGACGCGCAGGCGCTGTACCGCATGGACGACCGCGTGTCCGGCGTGCGGCTCAAGCTGGACGACCTGTTCAACGCGCCGCGCGTCGCGCGCGAACTGCAGCTTGCGCTGGGCGACCGGCTGCTGGTCGGCGACTGGACGCGCCAGCACGCCAACTTCTTCCGCGCCATCGCGATCGAGAAGAACATGATGTTCATCATCCTGCTGCTCATCGTCGCCGTGGCCGCGTTCAACATCGTGTCCATGCTCATCATGGTGGTGACCGACAAGCAGGCGGACATTGCCATCCTGCGCACGCTGGGCGCGAGCCCCGCCAGCATGATGGCGGTGTTCGTCATACAGGGCGCGGTGATCGGCGGCTTCGGCCTGCTGCTCGGCGTGGCCGGCGGCCTTGCGCTGGCGGCCAACCTCGGCACCGTCGTGCCGCTGATCGAAAAGGTGGCCGGCGTGTCGCTGTGGTCGCCCGAGGTGTACTTCATTCCGGAACTGCCATCCGAAATCCTCATGTCCGACGTCGTCGCGGTCACCGTCATCGGCGGCCTGCTCACGCTGGCGGCGACGCTCTATCCAAGCTGGCGCGCGTCGCGCGTGCAGCCGGCGGAGGCGCTGCGTTATGAGTGACATCGTGCTGAAGTGCCAGGGCCTGTCGAAAACCTTCTTCCAGGGCAAGGTCGAGGTGCCGGTGCTGTCCGGCGTCGATCTCGAGGTTGCGCGCGGCGAGCGGGTGGCCGTCGTCGGCGCCAGCGGTTCCGGCAAGAGCACGCTGCTGCATCTGCTGGGCGGGCTGGACGTGCCGAGCCAGGGCGCCGTGTCACTGCTCGGCCAGCAGTATTCCGCGCTGGGCGAGGCGGCACGCGGCGCGTTGCGCAACCGCTCGCTCGGCTTCGTTTACCAGTTCCACCACTTGCTGGCCGAATTTTCCGCGCTCGACAACGTCGCCATGCCGCTGATGATCCGTCGCCAGTCGCAGGCGCAGGCGCGCGAGGCGGCTGCCGCCATGCTGACCGAAGTGGGGCTGGCGCATCGCGTGCACCACCAACCGGGAGAAATGTCCGGCGGCGAACGCCAGCGTGTCGCCATCGCGCGTGCGCTGGTCACGCAGCCGGCCTGCGTGCTGGCCGACGAGCCGACCGGCAATCTGGACAGCAAGACCGCCGACGGCGTGTTCGACCTCATGCTCACGCTGAGCCGCACGCGCGGCACCAGCTTCGTCATCGTCACCCACGACGAGCGGCTGGCCGCGCGCACCGACCGCATCGTGCGCCTGACCGACGGCCGGCTGGACGACTGACGGCGGCGCGGGCCGGCCACGGATTCAGCCGGACTTCGACGACCGGTGTTGCGCGCGGCGCCGGTGCCAGGCGCGCACCAGATGCCAGCGCCAGGCCGCGCGCACGACGCCGTAGCCGACGGCCGCGAGCGTCAGCGCGAGCAACGGCAGGCCGACGAGCAGCGGTTCGCCAAGCGCGAAGAACCAGTCGGTCAGCGCGTGCAGCCAGCCGGTGAAACCGGCGCCGTCCGGAATGTCAGGCGGCCGGAAGCTTGCGCCGGGCGGCAGCGTCATGCCCAGCAGCGGCATGACGAGCCGGCCGAAGCCCCAGGCCAGCGCATACAGCGGCACGATGGTGAGCGGATTCGTATAGAAGGTCATCACGATCGCCAGCGGCAGATTCACCCTGAGCAGCACCGACAGCAGCGCCGCGAACAGCATCTGCAGCGGGCCTGGAATCAGTCCGGCGAACAGGCCGACGGCCACGCCGCCGGCGCAGCTGTGACGATTCAGGTGCCACAGCCGCGGATGGCCGAGCCAGTCGGCAAAGGGGGCGAACCAGCGGTTGCGGCGCAACGAGGCGGTGTCGGGCAGGTGTTTGCGTATCAGCTTCTTCATGTCCGTGGATTATCGGTTGCGCCGCGCCATCCGTGGTGCCGGACGGGGGGTGTGGCAAAAAAATGACATAAGGGTTGTTTGTGGGGGAATAATCCGCGTCCATGATCGGACCCGCGGCACTTTCCCTCGTTCTCGGCATGTGGCTCGCGCAGCGCCAGGCGCTGTTGCCGGCGCCACACTTGCTGTACGGACTCGCCGCGCTGGCGGTGCTGTCGGTGGCCGTGGCCGTGCGGCCGCCGCGCGGCGGTCGCGGGCGCGTCGTACGGGTAGCGGCGGTCGCGCTGGCGGTGGCGATCGCCGGCTTCGTCTGGGCCGGCGTCCGCGTGGCGCAGCGCCTGGACGCCGGACTCGAGGGACAGGACGTCGATGTGGTCGGTGTCGTGGCCGGCCTGCCCGGGCGGGTCGATCGCGGCATCCGTTTCGATTTCGACGTGGAACAGGCACCGCCCGGCGTGCCGCCGCGTCTCGCGCTGTCCTGGTACGACGTGCGCGGCGCTGCGGCGTCCGGCCTGCAGCCGGACCCGCGCGCAGGCCTGCGCGGCGGCAGCCGCTGGCAGCTGCGGGTACGCCTCAAGCGTCCGCACGGCAACATGAATCCGCACGGCTTCGACTACGAAGCCTGGCTGTTCGAACGCGGCATCGGTGCCACCGGCAGTGTGCGGGCGGGCGCGGCGGATGCCGTCGCGAACCGTCTGATCGAGGCGCACGCGCGTTGCGCCAGCTGCTTCGTCCAGTCGCTGCGGCACGCCGTACGAGAGCGCTTCGAGCGCGCGTTCGCGCACGGCGACGCGCAGCGCTACCCGTACGCCGGCGTGCTGGCAGCGCTGGCCATCGGCGACCAGCGCGCGATTGCGCCGGCGCAGTGGGACATGTTCGCGCGCGCCGGCATCACGCACCTGGTATCGATTTCGGGTCTGCACGTCACCATGGTGGCGGCCCTTTTCGGCGCCTGCGTCGCCGCGCTGTGGCGGCGCGTGCCGGCGCTGGCGCTGCGCTGTCCGGCGCAGCGGGCAGCCATCCTGGCCGGGCTTCTGGGGGCGACGGCCTATTGCGCGCTGGCCGGCTTCGGCATTCCCGCGCAGCGCACCCTCATCATGCTCTGCGTGGCCGGCGGCGCCTTGCTGGCAGGGCGCTTCCCGTCACCGTCGGACGCGCTGGCGCTGGCCGTGTGCGTGGTGCTGCCGCTGCATCCGATGGCGGTCGTCAATCCGGGGTTCTGGCTGTCCTTCGGCGCGGTCGGCGTGCTGTTCTACGCGGCCTCCGGCGAGTTCGGCGCGGCGCACCGGGTCGCGCGCTGGCTGCGCGCGCAGGCCGCCATCACGCTCGGGCTGGCACCGCTGATGATGGCGCTGTTCCAGCAGATGTCGCTGGTGTCGCCACTGGTGAATCTGGTCGCGATCCCGCTGGTCAGCGCCGTCATCACGCCGCTGGTGCTGCTGGCCGTGGTGCTGCCCGTCGATGCGCTGCTGTGGCTGGCGCACGCACTCACCGCCTGGCTCATGGAGCCGATCGAATGGGCGACCGCGCCGGACTGGGTGCTCTGGCACGGCGCGGCGCCGCCGGTCTGGGCCGTACTGTGCGGCGTGCTGGGTGCGGCGACCTTGCTGGCGCCGGCCGGCTGGCCGGCACGCGCGCTGGCGCTGCCCCTGATGCTGCCACTGCTGGTGCCGGCGCCCGCACGGCCCGCGCCCGGCGACATGCGGGTCGTTGTGCTCGACGTCGGCCAGGGGCTGGCCGTGCATGTGCAGACCGCGCGCCACGACCTGCTGTTCGACGCCGGACCGCGCTACGGCGAACAGGCCGACGCGGGCGAGCGGCTGGTGCTGCCCTATCTGCGCGCCTCGGGCGTGGCGCGGCTCGACACCTTCATCGTCAGTCATGCCGACAGCGACCACGCCGGCGGCGCGCCGTCGGTGCTGGCCGGGTTGCCGGTGCGCGAGCTGCTGTCGTCGGTGCCCGCGGGTGACGCACTTCGCCTGCTGCGCCCCGACACGCGCGACTGCGTCGCCGGTACCGGCTGGACGCGCGACGGCGTGCGCTTCGACATGCTGCATCCGCCTGCCGGCGCGGACCGGCGCGGTGCGCGCAGCAGCAACGCGCTGTCCTGCGTGCTTCGCGTGAGCAGCCGGCATGGCACCGTGCTCATCACCGGCGACCTGCTGGCCGACGGCGAGCGCGCGCTGGTCGAGCGTGGCGTGACGCTCGACGCCGACGTGCTGGTGAGTCCGCATCACGGCAGCCGTACGTCGTCGAGCGCCGCCTTCATCGACGCGGTGGACGCGCGTGAAGTGGTGCATGCGGTGGGCTACCGCAACCGCTTCAACCACCCGAATCCGGCCGTGCAGGCGCGCTACGACGCAAGCGGCGCCATTCAGCTGCGCAGCGACCGGGACGGCGCGGTGACATACGACTTCGGCGCGGCCGGATTGTCGCGGCGATGCAGCCGCGAGATCGATGCGCGCTACTGGCACAATCACGTCTCGCTACCGTGAAGGATGATGACCATGGGCATGCTGGACAGGATCACCGGCTGGTTCGGCCGGACGCCGGCTGGCGGCGACGGCGCGCAACCGCGCCTGCTGAGCGTGCAATGCACGAACCCGAAAGGCCTGCATCGCATGGCCTACGTCGAGTGGGGCGACCCGCGCAATCCGCGCGTGCTGGTGTGCGTGCATGGCCTGACGCGCAGCGGCCGAGATTTCGATTTCCTCGCCCAGCGCCTGAGCACGCACTACCGCGTGGTGTGCCCCGACGTGGTTGGACGCGGGCGCAGCGACTGGCTGCCGGACGCGTCGGGCTACGGCGTGCCGCAGTACGTCGGTGACATGGTGACGCTGATCGCGCGCCTCGGCGTGGAGCGGGTGCATTGGGTCGGCACGTCGATGGGCGGCCTGATCGGCATGGCGCTGGCCGCGCTGCCGGACACGCCGATCGAGCGCATGGTGCTCAATGACGTCGGCCCGGTCATCACCAACGCCAGCCTGCGCCGCATCGCCGAATACGTCGGCAAGGCGCCGAAGTTCTCCAGTCTGGACGAGGCCGAGCGCTACATACGCGTGGTCAGTGCGCCCTTCGGTACCTTTACCGACGCGCAGTGGCGCCACCTCACGGTGCACGTCACGCGTGCGCACGCCGACGGCGGTTTCGAGATGGGTTACGACCCCGACATCGCCAAGCCGATGCAGGCCATGCTGTTTCTCGGCGACATCGAACTGTGGAATCTGTACGACGCGATACGCTGCCCGACGCTGTGCGTGCGCGGTGCGGACTCCGACCTGCTCACGCACGACACGCTGGAACAGATGGCGCAGCGCGGCCCGCGCGCGCTGACGCACGAGGTCGCCGGCGTCGGCCACGCGCCGATGTTCATGGACGCCGCGCAGACGGAGCCGGTCGAGCGATTCCTGACCACGACATCCACCCACGAAGAAGCTGTCCGATGACCCCTGATGAAGTGATTGCCGCCACGCGCGCGTGGATCGACAAGGCCGTGATCGGCCTGAACCTGTGCCCGTTCGCCAAGGCCGTGTATGTGAAGGAGCAGGTGCGCTACGTGGTGAGCGAGGCGAAGCATCTGGACGGTTTCCTGGAAGACATCGACCGCGAGATACAGCTGCTCGGCGAAGCCGATCCGCAGCAGATCGACACCACGCTGATCATGCACGCCTCGCTGCTGGATGACTTTCTCGACTTCAACGATTTCATCGATCTGATCGACGACGCGGTGAGCGAACACGGGCTCGAAGGCACGCTGCAGGTCGCCGCCTTCCATCCGCAGTGGCAGTTCGCCGACACCGAGCCGGACGACATCGGCAATTACACCAACCGCGCGCCGTTCCCGACCATCCACCTGCTGCGCGAGGCAAGCGTCACGCGCGCCGTCGACGCCTTTCCTGAAGCGGAAAGCATCTACGAACGCAACATAGACACGCTGCAGAAACTCGGCATCGGCGGCTGGCGCGCGCTCGGCCTGCCGGACGGCAGCCGCCGCGCGGAGCCGCCGGAGAGCGACTGACGGCACGGCGCGCGCGCCGGATGCGCGCGCCGGATGCGGGAGCCGGATGCGGGAGCCGGATGCGGGAGCCGGATGCGGGAGCCGGATGCGGGAGCCGGATGCGGGAGCCGGCGTGCGATGATGCGCCGCCGTCCCGCCGCCGGCCGTGTGCCGCCCTCCCTTTCGCTGCGATGCTCGAAATCCTCCACCGTGACGACGCCATGGTCGTCATCAACAAGCCGTCCGGCCTGCTGGTCCATCGCACCGCGCTCGACCGCCACGAAACGCGCTTTGCCGTGCAGCTGCTGCGCGACCAGATCGGCCAGCGCGTGTGGCCGGTGCACCGGCTCGATCGCGGCACGTCGGGCATCCTCGTGTTCGCGCTCGACGCCGTGTCGGCGCACGCGCTGGCGACGCAGTTCGCACAACACGGGCAGACCAAGCGCTACGTCACGCTGGTGCGCGGGCATCCGCAGCCTGCGGGCGACATCGACCATCCGCTGCGCCGGGCCGACGAAGCCATCGACCCGCGCGGCGCGCGCGAGGGCGCCGAAGCGGTCGCCGAACAGCCGGCGCTGACGCGCTTCCGCCGTCTGGCGACGGTCGAGCTGCCGGTCGCCGTCGACCGCTATCCGACCAGCCGCTACGCGCTCGTCGAAGCCATGCCGCTGACCGGGCGCACGCACCAGATCCGGCGCCACATGAACCACATCGCACACCCGGTCATCGGCGATTCGACGCATGGCAAAGGCGTGCATAACCGCTATTTCGCGTCCGCCTGGGGCGTCAGCCGGCTCATGCTGGCGTGTGTGGCGATGCAGATCCGCCATCCGGTCAGCGGCGAGTCGATGACATTCGGGTGTGACCCCGGCGCCGACTTCCACCGTCTCGCCGACGCCTTCGGCTGGGGCCCGATCGACGGATTGGCCGCCGCGGTGCGTTGAATCCACACGCAGCCACCGCTGTTCCGGCCGGTCGCGTCGGCGTCTGACGAGCGCCGCCTCGCGCCTCCCCGGTAGTCCGTTCGGACTACCGGGGCCATATTTCATGTCACGGCAAGGACATGTTCGGCCCGGACAATCCGGCCTGAATTTCCTTCTTCCTGCCATGAAAAACATCATCGCCCTTGGCGCCTTGCTTGCGCTCGCCCCTTCCATTGCCAACGCCTGGTGGGATGAGGCGTGGACCGCCCGCCGTACCGTCACGCTCGACACCAGCGCCGCCGGTGTTGCCATCACGTCGCCGCAGACCTCGGTGCCGGTGGCCATCCGGCTGCACAGCGGCAACTTCGATTTCACTGCGGCGAAGGAAGACGGCTCCGATCTGCGCTTCGTGTCTGCCGACGACAAGACGCTGCTCAGATACCACATCGAACGCTATGACTCGCTGAACGAGCTGGCCGTGGTGTGGGTGCAGGTGCCCATGGTCGCGCCCGGCCAGGACAAGGCGACGATCCACGCCTACTTCGGCAACGCGGCAGCGGCCGGCGGTCAGGACGCGAGCGGCACCTTCGATCCGGCGACGACCGGCGTGTGGCATTTCAGCGAGCCGGCGCCGCTGAAAGACCTGTCGGCCAGCGGTCTCGTGGCGACCGGCGAACCGGGCGTGCAGAAGGCGGCGTTGCTGGGTGACGCGGCGATCTTTGCCGGCGGCGCGCTGCGCGTGCCGGCCGCCCCGCAACTGGCCACCACGGCCGGTGGCGCGTGGAGCGCATCGGCCTGGATCAAGCCGGCGGCACTGCCGCAGCAGGCGACGCTGTACGCGCAGGGCAGCCTCACGCTGACGGTGGAAGGCGACACGCTGAGCCTGAACGCGGGTGACGTTCGTGTCACCGGCGGCACGCTGAAGCCGGGTGCCTGGCAGCACGTGGCGGCCACCATCGGTGGCGGGCGGGCTTTCCTCTACGTCGATGGACAGCAGGTCGGCAATGGCGACGTGACGCTTCCCGCCGGGCAGGCCGAAGTGGTGATCGGCGAGGGCTATGCCGGCGAACTCGACGAAGTGCAGCTCGCCAACAGCGCGCGCAGCGCCGACTGGGTGAAGCTCGCCGCACTCGGACAGGGGCCGGATGCGCGCTTCGTGACGGTGCGCGAAGACGTGGCCGAAGCGGCGGAAGAAGGCGGTCACAACTACTTCGGCATCCTGCTCGACAACCTCACGACGGACGCCTGGGTGGTCATCATCATCCTCGCCGTCATGTTCGTCATCAGCGTCTGGGTGATGATCGCGAAGGCGATGATGGTCGGCCGCGTCGACGGCGACAACCGCCGCTTCCTCGGGCGCTTCCGTCAGGCTTCGGCCGACTTCCTGAAGCTCGACGCCGGCGTCGTGCATCCGGATTCGTCGCTGTTCCGCCTCTATGGCGCGGGGCTGCGCGAAATCCGCAAGCGCTTCGACACGCAGGGCGAGGCGGCCGGCCTGACCGGCGCGTCGATGGACGCGATCAAGGCGGCGATCGACGCCGACATGGTGCGCGAGTCGCACAAGCTCAATTCGCAGATGGTGCTGCTCACCATCGCCATTTCCGGCGGTCCTTTCCTCGGCCTGCTCGGCACCGTGGTCGGCGTCATGATCACCTTCGCGGCGATCGCCGCCGCCGGCGACGTGAACGTCAACGCCATCGCGCCGGGTATCGCCGCCGCGCTGCTTGCGACCGTGGCCGGGCTGGCCGTCGCCATTCCGGCGCTGTTCGGCTACAACTATCTCGCGTCGCGCATCAAGAACATTTCCGCCGACATGCAGATCTTCGTCGACGAGTTCGTGACGCGCGTCGCCGAAGTGCACGGCCGCTAGGCGCCCGCATGAGCCTGAATCCGAACCCCTTGCGCACGCGTCATCCGGCGCGCGCGTGCCGGCGCGGCCACTCGACCGGGCGGCGCTGACATGTCGGCCGACGTCAAGGACGACAACCAGCCGTACGACGAAATCAACGTCACGCCGATGCTGGACCTGGCCTACGTGCTGCTCGTCGTGTTCATCATCATGACGACTGCGTCGGTGCAGGGCGTGAAGGTGGAGGCGCCGCAGACGCAGGTGACCACCAGTCTGGCCAAACCGCAGACCAAGGCGATCACCATCACCGCGGCCGGCGACGTGTTCCTGGATGCCTATCCGGTCGACATGGCGACGCTGGAGGCACGCCTCGCGCAGTTCAAGAGCGCCAATCCGGCGCTGCCGGTCGTGCTCAAGGGCGACGCCGCCGCGCACTACGAAACGGTGTCCGCGGTGCTGGAAATCTGCAAGCGGCTCGACATCACCGAGATCGGGCTGGTCACGAAGAAGGTGGCCGGCTGATGCAGATCAATACCGAAGCCAAGCCCTACGACTCGATCAACGTCACGCCGATGCTGGACCTGGCCTACGTGCTGCTCGTCGTGTTCATCCTGATGACGACGGCTGGCGTGCAGGGCCTGACGATGACGCTTCCCAAGCCGTCGAACACGCCGAGCACCGAACAGCACGAGGTGAAGATCGTGCAGGTGATGGAGAGCGGCGCGCTGATGGTCAATGGTGTCGGCGTGGACATGGCGCAGCTCGAAGCGCAGCTCGACGCGGCGCGCGCGCGCGACCCCAAGTTCAGCGTGATGATCCGCGGCGAGGCGCGCGCGCCTTACAACGGCGTCATCCAGGTGGTCGATCTGGTCAGCCGCATGGGCATCGAGAGCGTCGGCCTCATCACGTCGAAGATCGGCACCTGATGGCAGCGCTCGCGGAAGACTCTGTCGACGGCCGCGCGAGCAACGCGCGCCGCCTGCGCAACGCGCTGCTCGCGCTGTTTGGCGCGGGTGTCGTCGTGGGCGGCGGCATGTGGCTGAAAGACCAGTTCGCCGCGCCGAGCGCGCCGGCGCGCAAGGTGGCCCGCATCATGATCATGCCGGACAGGCCGCCACCGCCGCCGCCACCTCCGAAGGAGGAGAAGCGGCCCGAGCCGCCCAAGGAACAGAAGCAGATGAAGGTCGAGCAGCCGAAGCCGGTCGAGGCACCGCCGCAGCAGGCCGAGCAACTGAAGATGGAAGGCGCCGCCGGCGACGGCCCGAGTCCGTTCGCGGCCGGCGCGGTCACCAATGAATACAAGGGTGGCGAGGTCGCCACCATCGGCGGCGGGCCGGTGCGACCGAACCGCATGCAGTTCGCGTTCTTCACCAGCGCGCTGCAGCGGCACATCCAGGACGAGCTCGCGCGCAACCGCGAGGTGAAGCAGATCAATTACCGCGTCACCGTGAAGGTGTGGCTGGCGCGCGACGGTGCCATCCGTCGCGCCGAACTGGCGGAAAGCACCGGTGACGACGCCGCGGATGCGGCGCTGTCCGCCGCGCTGCGCGAGATGCGCGCCTTCCGCGATGCACCGCCCGCCGACATGCCGCAGCCGGTGCGCCTGCGCATCACCAATCGCATGACGGGCTGAACGCGGCCGACGAACACGATGACACGAACCCTGACCGGAACGAAGTGATGAAGAAAGCCCTGCTCCCGCTCGCGCTCAGCGCGCTGTTCGCCCTGCCCGCACACGCGGCCGACGCCGATTCGCTCGACACGTTGCGCCTGACCACGCTGAACCTGATCGACGCACTGGTCGACACCGGCGTGCTGACGCGAGAAAAGGCGGACGAACTGATCAAGGCTGCCGAAACGAAGGCGGCGAAGACGGCCGCGCGTGCGAAGAAGGACAGCACGGTGCGCGTGCAGTACGTGCCCGAATCGGTGAAGAACGAAATACGCGAACAGCTCAAGCAGGAGGTGCTGGCACAGGCGCGCACCGAAGGCTGGGCCACGCCGAACGCGATTCCGGAATGGACGGAGCGCATCAAGATCGAAGGGGATCTGCGCGTGCGTTACCAGAGTGACAGGCTGGCCGACGGCAATTCGCCGATCGGCGCCTTCGCACCCGGAGCGGTCGGGAACCCCGCCGCGACGAATGACGACTACCCGCTGGCGACGCGCTTTCCGGCCGGGGTCGATCTGGACGGCAACGGCTTTCCGAACGGCAATGTCGCCGACAGCGTGAGCCGGATGCGGCTGCGCGCGCGCCTCGGCGTGCTGGCGAAGATCACCGACGGCGTGAGCGCCGGCATGCGCTTCACGACCGGCAACACGAATGACCGTGTGTCGACCAACCAGACGCTGGGCAGCAACTTCAACAAGTACAGCTTTCTCGTCGATCGCGCCTACATCAAGTTTGATCCGGTCGAGTGGGCGTCCGTCTCCGGCGGGCGCATGCCGAACCCGTGGTTCGCCACCGATCTGGTGTGGGACGAAGACCTGAACTTCGACGGCATTGCCGTGAATCTGCGCAACGTGTCGCCGACGGCGACGATGCGGCCGTTCGCCACCGCCGGCTGGTTCCCGCTGCGCGCCGACAATCCTCCGAACGCCGACAAGCAGTGGCTGGCAGGCGCGCAGATCGGTACCGAATACGACCTCAGCTCCTACACGACGCTGCGCGTGGGCCTCGCCAAGTACCGCTACGGCCGCATCGAGGCGCGCACCGACACCGCGTATGACGCCATCAACGGGCCGCTGCAGAACTACGGCCGCTACGCCTACGCGCCGTCGCTGCGCAGCCGCGGCAATACGCTGGTGCAGACCAACAGCCCGATCGACAGCACGGAGGCGCCGATCTACGGACTGGCGTCGAAGTTCGAACCGGTGGTGCTGACCGCCACGGCGGACCTGGCGCACTTCGATCCGGTGCATGTGCTGCTGTCGGCCGAATACGTGAAGAACACCGGCTTCGACCGCGACGACATCCTTCGCCGCACCGGCGTGAACCTGACCGACGGCAAGGACACCGCCTACCACCTGCGCGTCATGGTCGGCATGCCCTCGGTCAGCCTGTCCAGTGACTGGCAGGTGTTCGCGGCCTACAAGTACATCGGTTCCGACGCGCTGGTCGACGGCTTCACCGATTCCGACTTCGGCCTCGGCGGCACCAACCTGAAGGGTTTCGTGCTCGGCGGCAGCTACGGCCTGTATCGCAACACCGCGCTCGGCGTGCGCTGGTACTCGGCCCGCAACATCCAGACCATGACCTACGACCCGACGGCCATCAGCGGTCAGCGTTACGAAGTCGACACGCTGATGATGGACATGAACGTGAGGTTCTGACGATGAAACAGGCCAGTCTTCTCGTCGCGCTGATGCTCGTGGCGCTGGGTGTGCAGGCGCAGCAATCCGTGTCGCGCGAACAGGATCTGATACGGCGCCTGCGCGCCCAGGCACAGCAGCTGCAGCAGGCGCTGTCGGCGGAGCAGCAGGCGCGCCAGTCCGCGGCAGCGGAGCTGCAGGCCGCGCGCGACTCGCTTGACGGCGAAGTGAGCCGGCTCGACGCGCAGGCACAGGCTGCTGCGCGGCGCGCCGGTGCCGCGCAGCAGCGCATCGAACAGCTGGAGCGGGAGGCCGCCGCGCAGCGTGAGCAGATGTCCAGGGAACTGGCACAGACGCGCGAACGCCTCGGGCGCAGCGAGGAGACGCTTGCGCAGGTGCAGGCCGAGCTGCAGGCGCGCACACGGGAGCTGGAGAGCACGCAGGGCCGGGCTGACAAGCTCTCCGGCCGGCTCGGACAGTGCGAACAGGACAACGTTGCGCTGTATCGCACAGGCATCGAAGTGCTGGACCACTACCGAAATCGAACGCTGGACGAGCGACTGGGTCAGGCCGAGCCGTTCTCCCAGATCGGCCGCGTGCGCATGGAGAACCTCGTCGAAGCCTATCGGGACCGCATGGAGGAGCACCGCTCGGCCTCGCTGCCGGCGCCGGCACAGCCCTGACCGGCCTCGTTCATGGTGACCCGGGACGCAGGCGCGGCCAGAACGCGTGACGCGGCTGCCCCGGAGGTGCCGCATTTCCTTACAGCGCGCAATGCTGCCGTGATGTCGATCAGGGTGGATGTCGTCACCGGAATGTCGCCGTTCTTCAATGCGACCGTCGTTTCTCGCATGTATCGATGAAAACGGACTACGCCGAAAACCCTTTCTGGTGGCCGGCGAACATTCGAATGACTACGGTGCATGGTCCGATCGGATCATTAAATCGGCGTGCGCCTGCAACATATTCGTCACCTTGCGGAATTAAGGTCACAGCGTGTTAACGGACGGAATTCTTTACACCGGATAGTCCGTTCGGCTCATTCATTCGCGTGCCTCCACGACGGTGGATGTAACGCCCGCATTCCAACATTGACCCTGCTTCCTCGTGGAGCAGGGCGGTTCGGACTGAAGCCCGGATTCCACCCACGAAACCCTCAATCAGGAGTGATATATGTTCAAGACCAAACTCTTCATCGCCATCGCCGCGATGGGCATGTCGGCTGCGGCCAGTGCTGCCATCGACGGCTCGTCGTCCAACGGCGAGTTCGTTTTCTCGGCATTCGACACCGTCGCTGGCGTTGGCTACACGTACGAACTCGACGATGCCGGCTTTGATAGCCTGTTCGGCAGCGATGTGCGCATGAACAGCCTTATCGGCTCGACGAATACACCGACGGCTGTAGGTTTTACGCTGACGCAAAATGTGAGCGGTGTTGTTTTCGATTACGCACTTCCGTCGTTCACCGACTTCGTGAGCGGTGCCAACATTACCACCGTGAAGTGGAATCTCGCGGCCGCCGACACGTCGGGTCTGCGCCGGATCATTCAGACCGTCACTTCCGCGCCTGTGTCCGCGCCATATACCAATGCGAAGCTGAATGAATCCGCCGCAAGCTTTTCGCAGTATGCGGATGCCGTGAACGCCAAGGGCACGCTTGCAACCGGTGCTGACGGATTCGCGCTGACCTCGCCCACGGACATGACAGCCTATGCAGGCAATGCACCGACGATGGGCGTTGATTTCGGCACGAAGGGCTACGCAAATGCTGGCGGCCTGAACGATGTGCTGGATATCTACGTTTTCGGCGGCACCTCGAGCAGCTCGTCGAGCAAGGCTGATGCCCTTTACGGCGCGCTGCTTGACCAGACCGGAAATGGCCTGACCGCCAAGGTTTACATGGCCGACGACGGCATGTACCACCTGCAGCTCGCCGTCGCTGCCGTGCCGGAACCCTCGACCTACGCGATGTTGCTGGCCGGTCTCGGCATGCTGGGTTTCGCCGCCCGCCGCGCACGTCGTTCCTGAGCACCTGATCCGTCGATGGCCGCCGCTCGCGCGGCCGTCGCTGTTGCGGCGCGCACTGATGGCCCGCCGCACCTCATCCTGGAGATACGCATGAAACTCAAGCAGATCGCACTCGCCGTCGCCACCATGGCTGTCGGTTTCGCCGCCAACGCAGCCGGCACCGTCAACATCGCCGGCGTGCCGCACAGCGTCGTCTATCTGGCGGGCGCATCGGCGCCGGACACCTTCCTCGCCGACATCGCCGAAGGCATGATGACCGGCGTCACGTTCTACTCGGCCAGCAACTACAAGGCCTTCGCGGGTTCGGCCAACGGCATCGCCGGCATCGCCAACGGCACCAAGGTGCTGTTCATCAAGCGCTCGGCCGGTGGTTCGGCCATGGGCGTCGGCCCGGTTGCCCGTGGCCAGCGCGTGAAGACGATCGACGTGAACAACTGCAGCGCCGGTGTCGGTACCAAGGCCAATCCCTACACCTGCGCCATCGTCGGTGCTGATCCGGGTGAAGACGGTGCCGAACTGGTGACCAACGCCGGTCTGGTGCCGGACATGGGCGTGTCGGACGTCGAGCCGGCCATGTTCCAGGGCCCGTACAACACAGAAAACGACACGCCGGCGCTGAGTGATGCCGATACCGCGCGTCTGACGGCGGTGCCCGTCAACCAGCAACTGATGGGCCTGGTCGCCACGGACAACGTGCCGGCCACCGTGCATTTCTCGCGCTCGATATATGGCGCACTGCTGAACAATCAGATCCAGACTTGGGATCAGGTTGATCCGTCGCTGTCGGGTGACGTGGCCGTTTGCCGCCGTGTTGAAGGTTCTGGCACGCAGGCATCGTACAACTGGTTCTTCGGCAATTTCCCGTGCGCCCTGAATGAAGGTGGTGCGCAAGAGCCGGCCCGCATGACCGACAGCTACGGCTGGAAGGCAGACGGTTCGGGTACGCGCGAAGATCCGTACATCATCGACACGAGCGCCGGCTACACCGTCATCGAGAACTCGGGTTCGGGCGACGTGCGTTCGTGCCTGACGGCCGCCAACGCCGGTACCGACTACACGTTCACGACCTGGGATCCGGAAGAGCAGAAGGTCAACACCTTCAAGGCCACGTTCTCGAACGGCCCGATGAAGGCGATCGGCATCCTGTCGCTGGATTCCTACACGAAGACGAGCGGTTTCAGCTTCCGTCACCTCGACGGCGCCGGCACCTACACCTATGACGCCGGCACGAAGACGCTGTCGTCCTCCGCCGGAGCGACCGGTGTGGCCCCGTCCAAGGCCAACATGATTGCCGGCAAGTACGACTTCGTCGTCGAGCTGTCGATGCAGACCCGCAACGCCGCCGTGACCAACGAGCAGGGCGACAGCGTCGGCGCAACGACCGGCCTGCAGGCCGCCTTCGCGAGCGAGTTCCAGAAGCGCGCAGGTTCGCCGCAATTCACGGGCAACTTCGAGAACGCCGGCACCCAGGTGTCGACGCCGGAAGCCTTCGCGTCGCTGCCGCAGCTGTTCGCCGGCCTGACCAACGGCGGTGGTTCGGACACCAACGGTTCGAACGTGCGCTATGCCGACCTGTACGTGTCGAAATTCTCGCGCAACGCCAACACCTGCTCGCCGCTGAAGTACATCGGCAACTGAGTGCGGCACTTCTCCTGACGCGGCCGGCATCGGCGCGTCCGGGGTTTTCGAGCGGCCCGCCATCCGGCGGGCCGTTTGTTTGAACGGGCCGATGAGGCCTCAACCTTCAAGGCAGTCATGTCGGGTCTGATGAATCGTGCTGTCCGGTGTGTTGCGCTGCTGGGCGCGATGGCCGTGCTGCAGGCGCATGCGCAGGACGCATCGCAGTTCGATATTTTCGAATACGTGATCGAAGGCAATTCGGTATTGCCGAATGAAGCCATCGAACGCGCCGTCTATCCCTTCCTCGGCGAGTCGCGGAGCGCCGAGGACGTGAATCGCGCGGCGCAGGCGCTGGAAAAGGTGTATCAGGACGCCGGCTATCTGACTGTTGCGGTGGGCATACCCGAACAGGCGGTGACGACCGGCGTCGTGCGCCTTGAAGTCAGCGAAGGCAAGGTGGAGCGGTTGAAGGTGACCGGCGCCGAATACACGCTGCCCAGCCACGTGCGCGAACAGGCGCCGTCGCTGGCCGAAGGCGAGGTGCCGCACTTTCCCGAGGTGCAGGAAGACCTTGGCCGGCTCGGCCGCAATGCCGACCTGCGCGTGACGCCGCTGCTGCAGCCGGGGCGCACGCCCGGTGCCGTGAATGTGGAATTGCGGCTGGAGGAAACGTCGCCGCTGCACGGCTCGGTGGGCCTGAGCAACCGGCGCAGCGCCGACACCGATAGCGGGCGACTCGAAGCGTCCATCCGTTATGACAACCTGTGGCAGCGCCGGCATTCGGTCGGCGTGTCCTATTTCGCCGTGCCGAGCAACCGCGACCAGATCGAGGTGTGGGGCGTGAACTACGCGGCCCCGCTTGGCGACGGCTTTCTGGCCGGCTTCTTCGCGCGCAGCAACAGCAACATTCCGACGCTGTTCGACACCACGTCGCTCGGGCGCGGCGACGTGGCCGGCGTGCGCTGGATCAAGCCGCTGCCGGATCGCGGTCTGGGCTTTTCGCATTCATTCAGCCTCGGGCTGGACTGGAAGGACAACCAGCAGGACACGCGCGGCATCGGCGGAACCGATTTCAGCCTGAGCCAGCCGGTGAAGTACTGGGTGCTGAACGGCCAGTACAACCTGAGCGTGCCGTTCGAGTCCGGCGCGCGCCTGCGCGTGGGGACCACGCTGAATGTCGGCGCGAGCGCGATGAACGAGCGCCGGATCGATTGCAACGGTTTCATTGCCGACCAGTTCAACTGCCGCCGTCCGGGCGCGACGCCCGACTTCGTCGTCGCCCGGCTCGAACTGGAAGGCGCGCTGCCACTGGGTGCCGGCTGGGGCGTGACCGGCCGGCTGGACATCCAGCGCAGCAATGACCTGCTGATCAACAGCGAACAGTTCTCGGCCGGCGGATTCGACTCGGTGCGCGGCTATCTGGAATCGGAACGCCTCGGCGACGAGGGCGAGCGCGTGCGCCTGGAGCTGGTGACGCCGGGCTGGTCGCCGGCCGACGGGTATGCGCTGCGCGGTCGCGTGTTCTACGACTGGGCCGGGCTGCGCATACGCGAAGCCTTCATTGGGCAGGAGGCGCGCGCGTCGCTGGAAGGCACCGGCATCGGCCTGCGCCTGGACGCGCCGCACGGCTTCAACGTGGATGCCGACTGGGCCATCGCGCTGCGCGACGGCGCGTCGGGCCGCACCGGAAAGGGCGACAACCGCCTGCTGGTCAACGTGGGTTACGAGTTCTAGGGCACCGGGACGGCCGCGCCGCATGCCGGCGCGTCGGCGGGACGCGGGTCGCGAGGCACGCGCTGCGTCACACCGGTGAAGCGATCGGTCCGGTTCTGCAATCGGGCGGTCATGCAGGCGATACAGCATTCGCAGCACGCATCGGCGCTGCAAGGGAGTGGAACATGAACCGTGATCGATACCGTCTGAAGTTCAATGCCGACGCCGGCCTCTGGGTGCCGGTGGCCGAATGCATGCGCGCGCGCGGCAAGCGCGGACGCAGTGCCGCGCGGCGCACCGTCATTGCCGCCGCGCTTGCGCTCGGCCTTGGCGCGCAGGCCGGTGCGGCGGGCAATCTGCCGGTCGCCGCCGGGCAGTTCGTCACGCGCGGCGCGGCCAGCGTCGCGACGCAGAACAACACGATGACGATCACGCAGAACTCCTCGTCACCGGTGCTGCTGCAGTGGAACAGCTTCGACATCGCGAAGGGTTACAGCGTCCATTTCGATCAGGCGAGCAGCTCGATGCGCGCCGTCAACGTCGTGATGCCCGGCGGCCCGCGCTCCGACATCAACGGTTCGCTGACGGCGAAGGGGCAGGTGTTCCTGTTCAACCAGGCGGGCATCATGTTCGGCGAGTCGGCGCGCGTCGATGTCGGCGGTCTGGTGGCGTCCTCGCTCAAGCTCAACGACAAGCTCATCGAAAGCGCGCTCAATTCGCTGGGTGCGACCGAAGCCGCGTTTTCGGCCTTCGCCGACGGCGACTACGCGGGCCGCGCGACCGGCGACATCACGGTTGCGCGCGGTGCCCGCATCATCGCGGCGAAGAACGGCCGCGTGCTGCTCGCCGCGCCGAATGTGAATGTGGGCAGCCAGCAGACGCTGGACCCCGGCATCACCGAGGACGAGAAGGCGAAGCTCGGCAGCGCCGTCATCTCGGCGGAAGAAGGGCAGGTGGTGCTGGCGGCCGGCGAGAAGGTGTACATCGCCGACCCGCTGGACAGCCGGCTGCGCGGCTTCCTCGTCGAAGTGGACAACGGCGGCAAGGTGACGACCGAATCCGCCAGCGAGCTGCTGTCCGAGCGCGGAAACATCACGCTGGTCGGGCTCAACATCCGGCACGGCGGTGCCGCGCGCGCCACGACGTCGGTGACGCTCAACGGCACCATCTTCCTGAAGGCGCGCGACGGCGTGACCCAGCTCGGCGCCGACGACATGTTCCCGGACGCCGAAGCGCTGGGCGAAGGTGAAACCGTCATGGTCGCGCAGAACACCGGGCGCATCGAATTGGCCGCCGGCTCGATCCTGGAGATCACGCCGGACGAGGAGACGAAGGCGCAGACGATACGCGACGACACGCTGTTCCGCCGCTCGGAAGTCAATCTGTACGGCCGCGAAGTCATCATCGAGGACGCCGCCAGCGCCGCGTCCGGCGCGCGGATCACCGCACCGTCCGGCCTGCTGCGCATCACCAGCGGCTACGGCAGCAGCGGCGTCATCGGCAGCGGCCCGGTCGCGCGCACCTACATCGGCCGCCATGCATCGATAGACCTGTCCGGCGTGGATGCAAGCGCCGCCGCCGACAGCGGCATCGTGCGGGTCGAGTTGCGCGGCACCGAGACGGCGGGTTCGCCACTGCTCAACAACGCCGCCTTCGGACGCGCGCTGTACGGCGAGGAAATCTGGGTGGACACGAATGTCGGCACGCAGCTGGTCGACATATCGGGCTATCTGGGCCGCGTGGAGCGCACGGTGTCGGAACGCAGCGCCGTCGGCGGGGACTTCGTGCTCACGTCGCAGGGCAGCGTGCTGACACATACCGACAGCCGCATCGACCTGTCGGGCGGCACGGTGAACTATCAGGCCGGCACCGTCGGTTACAGCGTGCTCAAGTCGGCGGACGGCCGCCAGCAGGCGGTCGAGAGCGCGCTGGCCGATCGCATCTATACCGGCGTCACCGACCGCACGCGCACCGTTGCCGCGAGGCTCGAGGGGCGTGACGCGGGGTCGATCACCATCACGGCAAATGCCGCGGCCATCGACGGGCGCATCGACGCGTCGCGCACGGTGGGCATCACGCAGCGCACACCGGGTACCCGCTGGGTCGGCCCGGGTGTGCAGCAGACGATCGGCGTGCCGCAGGCCGGGCGTTTCACACTCGCACTGGACCGCGGAAACGCCTTGCAGAACCTGGTGTTCGTGCAGTCGGCGCCGACGCGCCAGCTTGACGCCGCCGCCGCCGTACCGGACGACATCCTGATCCGCTCCGACCTGTTCAGCGGCGGCGTCGGCAGCTTTTCGGTCAGCGGTGTCGGCAAGGTCACCCTGCCGGAGAACGTGAGCATCAATGTCGGACCGACCGCGCTGCAGCGCAGCGACGGCAGTTGGTCCGGCAGCCTCTTTGCCATCGACGGCACCTCGTTCGATATCGACGGCACGCTGACGGCAGCCGGTGGCGACATCGTGCTGCGCACGTCGGCGTCCGATCCGTCCGTGAAGGCCGGCGCACGGACCGTGCGCTTCGGCGAGCGCGCGCATGTGTCGGTGGCCGGTGCATGGGTGCCGGACACGCGCGCCACGACCGGTGGCGCCGTGGCGGTCGATGCCGGCAGCGTGACGGTCGAGGCCGACGGCGACGTGACGCTGGCGCGCGGTGCGCGCATCGACGCGTCAGCCGGTGCCTGGCGCCACGCCGACGGCACGCTGACGCTGGGCGACGCCGGCGGCATCGCGCTGCTTGCCGGCTCGGTCATCGACGGCAGCTCCGGCGTACCCGGCACCGTCGGCGAGTACTACGGCACGCTGACGCTCGACGGTTCGGTCACCGCCTACGGCGTGACCCGGGGCGCGGCCGCGGGCGGCAGCGGCACGCTTGAATTGCGCAGCTCGCGCGTGCTCATCGACGGCCGCGCCACCGGCTTGACCGACGGCACGCTGGCGCTGGGCCTCGACCTGTTCAGCGACTACGGATTCTCGGACTTCACGGTGGAAGGCGGCAATGGCATCACCATAGGGCGCGCCGACAATGGCGCGTTCTCGCTCGCACCGAGCGTGAAGCTGCGTGCGCTCGGCGCGCTGCCGGGCGCGACAGCGGGCACGCTCGACGGCATCGGCACGATCGCCACCGTCGCGCGCGAACGCCGCGAAGAACCGGTGTCGCTTGCCTTCAAGGCGCTGTCCAACCTGAGCGGGCGCGTCGACGTGCGCGCCGGGGCGCGCGTCGCGGTCGACGCCGGCGGCAGCATCGCACTGACCGGCAACCGCGACATCACCGTCGCCGGCAGCCTCAGCGCGCCGGGCGGTTCGATCCGGCTGGGCCAGGAGGAAGCCGGTGCCGGTACCAATCTGGATTCCGTCGATTTCGGCGACATCTATCGGGGCGCTTCGATCCACCTGGCGCCGACTGCGGTGCTCGACGTCAGCGGCACCTTCCTGCGCATCCCCGATCTGCCCTATGCCGACGGCACGGTGTTCGACGGCGGCGACATCACGCTGGCGGCGCGGCGCGGTTATCTCGTCGTGCAGGACGGCGCGCAGTTGCGTGCCGACGGCACCAGCGCGGTCCTGTCGCAGCGCGTGGGCAGTTCGCGCCAGAACGTCCGCATCGACAGCAATGGCGGCAGCATCGTGCTCAATGCACGCGAAGGCCTGTACGCCGATCCGGTGCTGTCGGCGAAGGCGGGTGGCAGCAACGCCAGCGGCGGTGCGCTGACGGTGGAACTCGTTCAGGGGGGCAACGCCTGGCAGAGTGCGAACGTGATCGCCGGCGTGAATCGTCCGCGCGAACTCGAAATCATGCAGGACGGCGGGAGCGGGGCGTCCGCGCTGGCGCCTGGCGCCACGATCGATTCCGCAACGTACGCCGGACGCGGCGTGTTCGCGCTCGACCGCCTCAATGGCAGCGGCATCATCGATCTGGCATTGCGCGCGACCGACATCAACCAGTACGGCGCGCTGGCATTCACCGAGGACGTCAATGCGTCGGTCGCCGGGCGCCTCGTACTCGACAGCGCCAATCTGGTCGGGCGCAACGGTGCCGACGTGGCGCTCGCGGCGTCGGTCATCGACTGGCGCAACACCGGCCGCCTGCAGCAGAACCACGCCCAGGCGACGTCGACGGCGGCCGGCGACGGCACGCTGACGCTCGCCGCCGACCTGCTGTCGGTCAGCGGCAATCTGGCGGCTGACCGGTTTTCGAAGGTCAACCTGTCCGCCCGCGGCGATCTGCGGGCCACCGCGGCCGGCGCCTACTTCGCCGAGGGCTCGACGCTCGCGACCAGCGGCGACCTCACGCTGACGGCGGCGCAGCTCTATCCCACGAGCGGCTCGAAGTACAGCTTCGAGGTACAGAACAACGCGCAGGGCACGCTTGCGGTGCGGCATTCGGGCGGCACGCCCGGGGCCGTGTATTCCGCGCTCGGCGAGCTCACGCTGGCTGCACCCAACCTGGTGCAGGACGGTCGTGTCGTCGCGCCGCTGGGCACGGTGAACCTGCGCTCGCAGACCGTCACGCGCAGCAACGGCATCATGGCGTCGGCAACCCGCGCGGCGACGCCCGACGGCAGGGTGGAACTGACCGCCGGCAGCGTGACATCGGTATCCGCCAACGGCCTGCTGCTGCCCTTCGGGCAGACGACGCTGAGCGGCACAAACTGGGTCTACAACACCGGCACCGGCGAATTCATCAACGTGGCAGGCACGCCGGAGAAGGCGGTCAACATCAATGGTGAGAACGTCATTGTCGCCGGGGCGGCGGACGGAAAACCGGCCGCCAGGGTGGATCTGTCCGGCGGTGGCGACATCCAGGGCTGGGAATGGGTGCCCGGCTCCGGTGGCCCGGCCGACATCCTGGCGGCAGCCGAAGGCAAGGACGCCTACGCCATCGTGCCGATGCTCGGCAACAGCTGGCTGCCGTACGACACGGCGATGCAGGCGGAGGCACCGGCCGGCCTGCAGCCGGGCCAGTCGATCACGCTGCTGGCGGACGCGAACGGCCTGAAGGCGGGCACCTATGCCCTGTTGCCGGCGCGCTATGCCCTGCTGCCGGGCGCCTATCTGGTCCAGCTGTCGCGCGGCGACCAGTCGGTCGCGGCCGGTCAGGCGGTGACGCTGGCCGACGGCACGGCACAGGTGAGCGTGCGCGACACGCGCGTCACCGCCAACGGTTCGGTCACCGGCGGCAAGTCCTTCGTCGCGCAGCTGCTGACGCAGGAGCAGGTGCGCCAGCGCGCGGAATACCTGCTGTCGAACAGCGCTGACGTATTCGACGACGGGCGCAGCACGGCAGACGCGGGACGTCTGTCGCTGCAGGTCGGACGCTCGCTGCAACTGGCCGGCGTGCTCGACACCGGCCATGCGGCGGGCGCGCGCGGTGCGCAGCTCGACGTGACGGCACGTGCGCTGGCGCTGCTCGGCGACGGCGCGACGGCGCGCGACGGCGAGGTGGGCGTGTCGGTGGCGGCACTGAATGCACTGAATGCCGAAAGCATCGTGCTCGGCGGCACGCGCCGCGGCGTCGATGCCGACACCGGCGCCACGCTGCTCGACACGCGCGATGCCGACGCCGGCGGCCAGACGCTCTATGGCGCGGCCTCCGTGCGACTGGACAACGCGGACGGTCCTGCGCTTGCGGCGCCGGACGTCGTGCTGGTTGCGCGCGACGACGTCGTCGTCGAGGCGGGCAGCGCCATCACGGCATCCGGCAGCGCGAAGCCCGGATCGCTGCAGATCGTCGGCAGCGGTGCCGATGCGGACGGCGCGCTGTTGCGCGTGAGCACGGCGGACGCTGCGGCACCGCTGCGCGACGCGCCAACCGGCACGCGCGGCACGCTGACCCTGGGCAGCGGTGCGCGCATCACGGCCGCGTCGGTGGTGCTCGACAGCACGCTGAATACCGACAACCGCGGTGCCGACATCCTGCTGCCCGCAAGCGGCGGCCATCTTGCACTGAGCGGTTCGACCGTCAGCGTGGGCGCGGTACCGGCCGGCACCGGCGGGCTGGTGTTCGACAATTCGGCGCTGGCCGGACTCGGCAATCCGCAGCGCCTGACGCTGAAGTCCTACGGCAGCCTCGACCTCTACGGAGACGTGACGCTGGGCAGCGACCGGCTGGCGCTGCTGCGCATCGACACCGCGGGCATCGTCGGCCACGACAACGCGGGCATCGTGCAGCACATCGCCGCGGGCGAAGTGCAGCTGGCCAATTCGTCACTGTCTTCGCAAGGCGTATCGACGCCGGCCGGCAGCGCTGGCGCGCTGTCCATCGAGGCGGAGACCGTGCGCCTGGACGGCGGTGCCGGCTTCGCCGTGCGCGGCTTCGACACGGTGGCCGTGCAGGCGTCGAAGGGCACCGTGCTGGGCGGCAAGGGGACGTACGATTTCGACGCCGGCACGGTGACGCTGGCGACGCCGCGCGTGTCGGCGACGGCCGGGGCGAACGTGGATCTGCGCGTGAGCGGTGCGCTGGCCATCGTGGGCACCGGTGGCGTGGCCGATGCGGCAACGTCCGCCGTGGGCGGCGTGCTGAGTGCGACCGCACGCGAGATCGGCGTGCATGCGCTGATCGACCTGCCGTCCGGCCGCGTGGCACTGACGGCGACCGGCAGCGATGCGGCGACCGGCTCGGTGACGGTCGGGCGCCTGACGGACGGGGCCGGCACGGTCACCGGCGACGGGCGCATCGTGGTCGCGGGTACGCAGAAGGACTATCTGGGCAAGACGGTGACGACGTCCGGCGGCTCGGTCGTGCTGGAGTCGCGCTCCGGCGACGTGCGGCTGGTCGATGGCGCGCTGGTCGACGTGTCGGCGGCGGGGGCCGGCAACGCCGGTTCCGTGGCGCTGCTCGCGGCCGAAGGCGGGATCGCGATTGCCGACGGCGCATTGCGGGCCCATTCGTCCGGCGGTGCTGCGGGCGGCGCGCTGCAGGTGGATACGCGGGAACTGGCGTCGCTGAACGCACTGGCGAGCGCGAGCGGTGATTTCTCGCGGCGCTGGGAAGCGCGCGTGCGCAGCGGTGACAGCCGTCTTGACGGCAACATCAAGGCACAGGAAATCGTCATATCGACCGACGCCGGCAGCCTCGCGCTGAACGGTACGCTGGATGCGTCCGGCACGGCGAAGGGCGGGCGCATAGAACTGTCGGCGCGGCGCGCGGACGGTTACCAGGCGGGGGACGCCAGCGGCGCTGGCGACGTGCAGCTCGAAGCGGGCGCCGTGCTCGACGCGCGCGCTACGGTGGCGCTGGCCGTGGCCGAAGGCACGCAGGGCGAGGGGGGCACGGTGCTGGTGAGTGCGGCCCCGGCGGATGCGGCGGGCAATGCCGGCACGCTGCGCATCGCCGACGGTGCGCGCATCGTCGTCGGCAATCCGGACGGCAGTGCCGCGCGCGACGGCGTCGTCACGCTGCGCGCCGCGCGCGGCGGCAGCTCGGGCATCAACATCGACGGCAATGTCGCCAATGCCATCACCGGCGCACGCGACGTGTTCGTCGAAGGCAGTCGCGTCTACGACGTTGCGGCCGGCTCGACGGTGAACCTCGCGACGGCGCACGGCGACGCGACCGCCTTCATGTCGTCGGCCAACGTCGACGCCATGCGTGCGGCGCTCGGCCTGACGGATGACGCGGCCGGCGTCCATCACGTGCGTCCGCACATCGAGCTGCGCAGCGATGGCGACCTGACGATGGCGGCGACCGACCTGTCGGCGCTGACCTATCTCGGCGGGACTGAAGCCGGTGCGCTCAGCGTGCGCGCAGGCGGCACGCTGAACGTGACCGGGACGGTGAGCGACGGCTTCGGCAAGGCCCGTTCCGGTGCGGTGACCAATGTGCTCGGGGCGCTCACGGCGACCGGCCTCTCGAACACGACCTACTTCGATCTTGGCGCACGCGATACGGCGTGGTCCATCCAGCTCGCGTCCGGCGCCGATACCGCTGGCGCGCGCGCCGTCGCGCTGCAGTCGCTCGCGGCACTGGAGGCCGCGAACCGCGGTGACCTGGTGATAGGCGCCAATGCGCAGGTGCGCACAGGCGCCGGCGACATCGAAATCGCCGCGGGGCGTGACCTCAAGCTCACCGGCGCGAAGTCGGCCATCTACACCGCCGGCTATCAGGACGATCGCGGCACCGCGTTCGACGTGGCGACGCAGCTCAACATCAATGGTTCGGGCAATCGCCGCGGCGAATACGCGCAGGATGGCGGAGACGTGACCGTTGTCGCGCAGCGCGATGTGTCGGCGGCGCAGAGCGACCTGACGCTGGGCGGCTGGCTGTTCCGTCAGGGCCGTCTGGAGTCCGACGGCACGATATCGGGCGGCAGCAGCGGCAGCCTGCGCAATCCGGCCTGGTATGCGCGCATCGACCAGTTCGGCAACGGAGTGGCGACATTCGGTGGCGGCGACGTGACGGTCCGCGCCGGTGGCGACATCGACAACCTGACGGTCGCGACGGCCAGCAATGGCCGCCTGTTCGGCGAAGCCGGCACGAAGGCGGATGCAGCGAACCTGAAGGTGCTCGGCGGCGGTGACATCACCGTGGCGGCCGGCGGCGACATCGGCAGCGCAAACATCTACATCGACCGCGGCACGCTGCATGCGACGGCGGGTGGCGCGTTCGACAGCGCGCGCAGCGATGGCGCGGGGTCCGTCCTCGCGCTGGGTGACGCGCATGCGGTGTTGCAGGCCACCGGCAGCATCGACCTGGAAACGGTCACTTCCGCGACCATGGTGCAGCAGCTCGCGGCAAGCCGTGCGTCCAGCCGCGAAACCTATTTCATCGGGTATGGCAGCGACAACGGCGTCGAAGCCACGAGCTTCGGCGGATCGGTCACGCTGGACAACGCCATGCGGCCGTGGGGCAGCGAAAATCTGTTCCTGACGACGGCCGTGCTGCCGGGTTCGCTCAGCCTCGTCGCGATGGGCGGCGACCTGAACGTCGGCGGCGACATGGTGCTGACGCCATCGACCCGCAACGACGTGCTGCTCGCGGCGGCCGGCGACGTCAATCTGCGCCAGGCCGATGGCGGCTCGGGCGTGCGGATACGCATCGCCGACAGCGCGCCGGAGCGCGTGCCGTCGGTGCTTGCGCCCGCGCTCAATGCCAACAGTGTGGATTACGCGGCGCTGATCAACTTCGGTCTGGTGAGCGGCCGCAACGCGCATGACGAAGCGCTGAACGCCGCGCGTGACGTGCTGCCGGTGCGCATCGTCGCGGAGCATGGCGACATCGATGTGCCGTTCAACGCGTCGGACCTGAAACTGACGCTCTATTCGCCGCAGCCGGTGCTGGTCGAAGCGGGCGGCGACATCCGCAACTTCGCCGTGCGCGCGCAGCACTTCAGCGCCGATGACCTGACGCGCATGCGCGCCGGCGGCGACATCACGTTCGACGCCGTCGTCGACGCCGCGGGACAGCCGCGCAATGGCATCCGCGAAGGCATACAGGTCGGTGGCAAGGGCAAGGTCGAAGTCATCGCGGGGGGCGGCATCGACCTGGCGAATTCGATCGGCATCGTCACGCGCGGAAACTACGACAATCCCGCCCTGCCGGAAGGCGGCGCGTCGATCACGGTGCAGGCCGGCAGCACGACGTTCTCGGGCGGGACGCTGCTCGACATGTTGCGTCCGGTGGCCGACGGCACGGCGGGCAACGTGTTCGACGCCATCATCCTGAAACTGGCCGGTTCCGGCGATCTCGACGCCGTGCTCGGGCAGGAGGGGAACGGCGGCATCCGCACGCTGCGTGCGGAAGAGCGGGCGCGCATCGCGGCATTGCTGAAGGACGTGGATGCCGCCATCGTCGGCTGGATGCGCGACCGTCCGGGCAGCGAGGGGCTGTCCGACACGGCGCTGCGCGCCGGCTTTGACCAGTTGCCGTCCGCCACGCGCGATGGCTTCTTTGCCAACCACCGTGCGCCGTTCGAAAGCCTGCTCAACGCCGGCCTGCGTTATGCCGGCCTGCTCGGCGACCTGCTCGGGTCCGGCGCGACCGGCTACGCGCCGGGCATCGCGCTCATCGAAGGCGCGTTCGGCGCCGCCGCGCAGGGCGACATCAACGTGTTCTACAGCCAGGTGAAGTCCGAGCAGGGCGGCGACGTCAATGTCTATGCGCCGGGCGGTTCCATCACCGTCGGCGTGGCGGGCACCGGCGCGAGCACGCAGGCGGCGTCGCGCCAGGGCCTGTTCGCGATCGGTGCGGGCGAGATCAATGCGGTCGCGGGTGCGGATTTCCAGCTCGGTCCGTCACGCGTATTCACGCTGGGCGGCGGCGACATCCAGATCTGGTCATCGCACGGCGACATCGACGCCGGCAAGGGGTCCAGCACGGCGTCCGCGACGCCGCCGCCGCAGGTCATCATCCGTGGCGATCAGGTGGTGCTCGACCTGAGCGCGTCGGTGTCAGGTTCCGGCATCGGCACGCTGAAGAAGTCGGATGATGTGGCCGATGCCGACATCCGGCTGTTCGCGCCTTCGGGCGCGGTCATCGCGGCCGATGCCGGCATCCGTTCGACGGGTGACGTGCGCATCGGTGCGGACCGCGTGCTGGGCGACAACATCAGGGCGGGCGGGACGGTCGGAGGATCGGCGACGGTCGCGGCCGCCGCGCCGGCCGCCGTGCCGTCGGCACCGCCGCCGGCCGAAGCCAACAATGCCGTGGATGCCGGACAGAACGCGGCCGCCGCGGGCGACAAGGAGGAGCGCGAGCGCAACTCCATCCTGACGGTGGAACTGGTCGGGCTCGGCGAGACGGCCACGGCTTCGGGTTGCAGTGAACAGGACCCGGAGCGCGACTGCAAGGACAAGGAGAAGGAGACGCAGACGAACTGACGGCGGCGGGGCGCGCCGCCGCCGGCTACTGTCCGGCGGCGGCTTCCGCGCGCAGCCGCCCGAGCGGCGCCAGATCATAGCCACCCAGCCGGGTGGCGAGATCGCGGCTGTCGTCGCTCGCCAACTCGGCGAGCAGTTGCTGCAGCAGCGCACGGAAGTACAGCGTGCGCGGCATGACCAGGTCGAACGCCTCGCTGCCGAGCGGCAGGAAGTGCAGGCCGAATTCGCCCGCGGCGGCACGGGTGCCCGGTGCGCAGTCGCCGGCGCCGTCGGCGACGAGGAAGGCCGCTTCGCGTTCGGTGGCCGCGGTGAGACCGGCCTTGGGCATGGCAACACCGGCGGCCAGGCAGGCCTGCACGAAGAAGTGCTGCGAGCCGGCGCCCGCGCCGCGCTGGATCAACGCGGGCGTACGCGCGAGCAGGTTCGCCAGCGTATCGACCGGTTCAAGCCTGCGCGACAGCATGATGCCCTGTTCGCGCAGCGCAAGCTGCACCATGACCCAGCCGCTGCTGCCGCTGTATTCGCGCAGCAGCAGCGCATGGCGGCGCGGTGCGTGATGGGCGTCGCCCCAGTGCATGGGGCACGCGTTGGCGCGCCGCTGCGCGAGCAGCGCGAGGCCGCGCCGCGTGCCGCAGGGGCTGTAGGCGATGAGTGCGCCGTCCGGTGCACGCTGAGCGAGCCGGGCGATGCTGTGCGCCAGCCAGGGGTCGTCGCTGCCGGCGATGAGCAGGCGGTCGGCGAGCACGCCGCCGTGCATGGATTCGAGCAGCCATTCGTCCAGCAACGCGCGTGCGAACAGCCATTTGCCGGTCACCTTGGTGGCCGGCACGGTGCCGTCCTGAATCAGCGTGTAGAGCGTCTTTTCGTTCAGGTGCAGGTAGGCGGCCGCCTCGCGCACCGTCAGATAGGGCGACGCCGCTGCGTCGGGCGCGGTGTCAGCCGGTCCGCCGTCGTCCGCCACGTTCAGATCAGGCCTTCGAACGGGATGACGTCCACGCGGTCGCCGACGGCGACACTGCCGCAGTCGTCCCCGAGCACGATGATGCAGTTGGCGTCGCACATGGAACGCAGGATGCCGGAGCCCTGTGCGCCGGTGACCGCTGCGTGCCACTGGCCGTCGCGCAGCGTGAGGATGCCGCGCTGGTATTCGGTGCGCCCCGGCTGCTTCTTCATGGCGCTGTCGCTGACCGCCGGGAAGTGCAGCGGCGCGGCAAGCGGCGCGACGCCCATCAGCGTGAGCAGCGCGTCACGCGCGAAGAAGTGGAAGGTGATCATCGTCGCGACCGGATTGCCGGGAAGCCCGAACAGCAGGGTGTCGCGGCCGTCCTTGCCGAGCCGGCCGAAGGCCATGGGGCGGCCCGGCTTCATCGCGATCTTCCAGAACGTGACTTCTCCCAGACTGGCGAGGATTTCGCGCACGAAATCGGCTTCGCCGACCGACACGCCGCCGCTCGTGATGATGGCGTCAACCTCGCCGACGGCCGGTTCGAGCGCGCCGGACAGCGCTTCGCGCGTGTCGCGCGCGACGCCCAGATCCACCACGTCGCAGCCCAGGCGCGCGAGCATGCCGGTGAGCGTGTAGCGGTTGCTGTCGTAGATGCCGCCTTCGCGCGGCGCCTCCCCGATGGACATGACTTCGTCGCCGGTCGACAGCACGCCGACCCGCACCCGGCGATAGACGGTCAGTTCGGCCACGCCGAGCGACGCGGCGAGCCCGATGTCGGCGGGGCGCAGCAGGCGGCCGGCGCTCAGCGCGGCTTCACCGGCACGCAGGTCTTCGCCGGCGCGCCGGCGGTGCTGGCCGGCCTTCTGGCCGGGCGGCACGATGACGGTGTCACCGTCGGTGCGCGCGTGTTCCTGGATGACGATGGTGTCGGCGCCTGCGGGCATGACGGCGCCGGTCATGATGCGTACCGCTTGCCCGGGACCGACTTCGCCGTCCCACGCGTGGCCCGCGTAAGCCTGGCCGACGACGGCGAGGCACGTGTCGGTGCCGGCTGCGAGGTCGGCGTGGCGGACCGCGTAGCCGTCCATCGCCGAGTTGTCGTGCGGCGGCACGTTGACGCCGGACACCACGTCGGCGGCGAGCACGCGTCCGAGTGCGTCGCGCAGCGGCACGTGCTGGGTGCCTCGCACCGGTGAACAGGCGGACAGGATGTGGGCGCGCGCGTCGGCGACCGGTGTGAAGTATTGACTCATGATTCTTCCGGCCGCAGTGACAGCGCGGCGAGTTCGTTCAGCGTGTTGATGTTGGCGAAGGCGTCGGGCTGGTCGTCGAAGGCGACTTCAACGACCTTGAGCGCGCTGTACCAGTAGTCGATCTTGCGGCCGCCGCCATCGAGAAACTCGGTCAACCCGGGCAGCACGTGGCGATGCACGAGGCTGAATACCGGATGCACCTGCGCGCCGGTGCGCGCCACCGCGAGTTCGGCGCCGCCGCGCACCAGCGCGTCGTGCAGGCGCGCTACGAGATCGGCCGGCAGGAAGGGCGAATCGCACGGGCTGCTCACCAGCAGCGGCGTGCGGCAGGCGGTGAGTCCGGCGTGCAGGCCGGCCAGCGGCCCGGCGTAGCCACCGATGGCGTCCACGACGACGGGGTGGCCGAACGCCCCGTAGCGCTCGATGTTCTGGTTGGCGTTGATGAGGAGCGACTCCACCTGCGGCGCCAGGCGGCGGATCACGTGTGCCACCATGGGTTCGCCGCGGAACGCCTGCAGGCCCTTGTCCACGCCGCCCATGCGGCGGCCGAGACCGCCCGCGAGCACCAGTCCGGTGATGGCTTCGCTCATGCCGCCGCCTCCGTTGCGCGTTCGAAGCGCTGGCCGCCGGTCAGCAGCAGGTAGTGCTTGCCCTGCGAGCGGCCGATCATCGTGATGCCGACCTGGCGCGCGATGTCGTATCCCATCTGCGTCAGGCCCGAGCGCGACACGAGGAAGGGGATGCCCATCTGTGCGGCCTTGATCACCATTTCCGACGTGAGTCGGCCGGTGGTGTAGAAAATCTTGTCGTCGCCCTCGACGCCGTCCAGCCACATGTGGCCGGCGATGGCGTCGACCGCGTTGTGGCGTCCGACGTCCTCGACGAAGTACAGCAGCTGCGCGCCATGGAACAGCGCGCAGCCGTGCACGGCGCCCGCCTGCTTGTAGATCGTTTCGTGCGTGCGCACGACGTCGAGCAGCGCGTACAGCGTGGCCTGCGTGAGGCGTGCGTCGGCCGGCAGCCGGATGCGTTCGATGTCTTCCATCAGGTCGCCGAATACGGTGCCCTGACCGCAGCCGGTGGTGACCGTCCGCGTCGACATGCGCGCGTCGAGGCCGGGCGCGCCGGCGCGGGTGGTGACGGCCGCGGCGCCGACGTCCCAGTCCACCTGCACCGATACGATGTCGTCGATCGCCGGCAGCATGCGCTGGTTGCGCAGCCAGCCGATCACCAGTGCTTCCGGTGCGCCGCCGAGCGTCATCAGCGTGACCAGTTCGCGCTTGTCGAGATAGATCGTCAGCGGATGTTCGCCCGCGACGGCCGTGGGCACTGTTTCGCCCCGTTCGTTGATCGCGTCGATCTCGATGGTGGCCGGGCGTGCTGCGTTGGTGAGTGCGGGTCGATGCATGTCAGTGGGCGGGTGTCCGTGCGGCAGGGTCGAACATGGACGTACGGGGCGTCCGGCGGGCGGATGCGGCCCGGCCCGACGGCGAGGGGTTCGGCTCCGGAGGCATCCTGCTAGCCCCCGATGTATGACATTTCAATTTTCCGGGCCGCGGCTGTGTCGGCGGTGCGGATTTCGGAATAACGGTCGCCGCGTGCCTGCCAGATGGCGCCGATGGCGGAGGCGATTTCCTCGTCACTGCGCCCTTCGCGCAGCAGCACGCGCAGGTCGTGCCCTTCGGTCGCGAACAGACAGGTGAAAATCTTGCCCTCGGTGGACAGGCGCGCGCGCGTACAGGACGAGCAGAAGGCCTGCGTCACCGACGAAATGACGCCGACTTCGCCGCTGCCGTCGGCGTAGCGCCAGCGCTGCGCCACTTCGCCCGGGTAGTTCGGTCCGATCGGCTCAAGCGGCATTTCGGCGTGGATGCGCGCGATGACGTCGCTGCTGGGCAGCACTTCGTCCATCTTCCAGCCATTGCTGGAGCCGACGTCCATGAACTCGATGAAGCGCACGATGTGGTCGCTGCCCCTGAAGTGGCGCGCCATCGGCACGATGGCGTGATCGTTGGTGCCGCGCTTGACGACCATGTTGATCTTCAGCGGCGTGAGTCCGGCGGCGTGCGCCGCATCGATGCCTTCGAGCACGCGCGCGACCGGAAAGTCGACGTCGTTCATCGCGCGGAAGGTCGCGTCGTCGATCGCGTCCAGGCTGACCGTCACGCGGCTCAGGCCGGCATCGCGCAACGCGCGCGACTTCTGCGGCAGCAGTGCGCCATTGGTCGTGAGCGTCAGTTCCACCGGCAGGCGCGCCAGACGTTCGATGAGCTTTTCGATGTCCTTGCGCAGCAGCGGCTCGCCGCCGGTGATGCGCAGCTTGTTCACGCCGTGTGCGACGAACAGGCGGGCGATGCGCTCGATCTCCTCGAAACTGAGCAGTTCGCTGCGCGCGAGATAGGGGTAATCCTTGTCGAACACGCTCTTCGGCATGCAGTAGATGCAGCGGAAGTTGCAGCGGTCCGTGACCGAAATGCGCAGGTCGCGCACCGCGCGGTCGCGCGTGTCGAGCAGGCGCCCGGTCGCCGGGATCGGCTGTTCGGGGACCAGCGCTGCGGCGCGCGTGGCGGTGCGGATGTCCAGCAGATGTATGATCTTTTCGCTCATGGGCACTGCGACATGTGGCCGTGCGGGCCAGGGTCGCGTTGACTGTCAGCAGGGATGTTCGACATGACTTCTTTACCGGTGTTGCATCGGACGCCGGCCGTGCGCGGACGTGCAACACTGTGCGTGCGCCAACTGCAAACAGGGGACAGACTTTTGGAAACGGGTCCGCTCACACTCAGACTGGCCGTGATTATGGAGCGCAGGGTACTGCACAACAAGTGGGCAGACCATGCATGGGAAGCCCGCGCCCTGCAGCCCGAGGGTGCCGACCGCGTGAATGCGCCCCGGCTCCATGCGACCGGCGACGCCGCGACGCAGTGGCTGTTTCCGCCGCTCGAACTGACGCTCCATACCGACGAGGCCGACAATTACCTGCTCAACGTGATGGCGCCGGAGCCGCGCATCTTCGTCATGTGGCGCCCCGACGACGAGATGGAACCGCCGTTGCGCGTGATGCAGATCAGCGCCAGCTACGGCGAGGCGGCGCGCTGGCTGGATTCCGGCGAGAAGGTGGATGGCCTGCCGATGCCGGCGCTGGTGCGCGACTGGGTCGAGTCCTTCGCCCGGCGTTACCAGCGACCGCCCGAGCCGCGCAGGCAGAAGCGCTTTGCGCGCAGCGGCGACGGCAATACGCACTACGGGGGAAGGGGCGGTCATGAATGAGGATCCGGTACGCGGCTTTCTCGGGCGCTGGTCGCGCCTGAAGCGCGAGGCCGCGGGCGCGCCGCCGGCGCTTGCGCCGGAAACCCCCGACGTGGCGCCGGCGGAGGGCGCGCCCGTCGCGTCCGCTGACGTCGCACCGGTACCGGATGCGCCGGATGCGGAACCGCCGCCGCTCGAGTCGCTCAACTTCGACTCCGACTATCGCGCCTTCCTCGGCGCGAAGGTCGACGAAGGCCTCAAGCGCAGCGCGCTGAAGAAGCTGTTCAACGCACCGCACTTCAACGAGATGGACGGTCTGGACGTCTATATCGAGGACTTCGGCGTGTTCGAGCCGCTGCCGCGCAGCGTTGTCGACCAGCTGGTGCACGCGCGCGAAACGCTGTGTCCGACGTTGCCCGAGGACTGGCTGAAGGCGCCCGGCGACATCGAAGTGGCGCAGGTTTTACCGGCCGTGGCCGATGCGCAGGACGGGCCGGACGAAGGCGACGTCCCGGCCCCTGTCCCCGTGCCCGACGCACTGCCCGCCGACAGCCAAGAGGTGCGGGCAGACGACGCGTCGCGAGCGTTGCCGGATTCACTCCATGAAAGTCGATCCGGGTCGGAATAGTCCGTTCTTTTCATTTCTCCCTTGGCATAGAGCCTGCAAGAGCTTTGCCGGAGGAGACAACGAAAATGAAAAACGCCGACTCGGCGATCCACCTGTGCAGTTGCAACGGCACGGTTGAATTCGACATCAAGCGACTGGGCGCCGCACTGGCGACCGATGCGCCGCTCGCAGTCAGCCGGCAATTGTGCCGGCGCGACGCCCCGGCATTTGCCGAGGCGCTCGGCGCTACCGGACATTCACTGGTCGGCTGTACCCAGGAATCGGCGCTGCTGCGCGAAGTGGCGGACGACGCCGCGCAGGGGGCCGGCGTGACGTTCATCAATCTGCGCGACATCGCCGGGCGCGGTCCGCGCGATGCGGACGCGCAACCCGCGCTGGCCGCCCGGCTGGCGATGGCCGCGATGGCCGAACCGGCGCCGGTGCCGGCAGTCAGCTACGCGTCCTCCGGGCAACTGCTCATCATCGGGCCGGCGGACGCAGCACTGGGCTGGGCACAGGAAGCGCAGCGTCTGCATGGCGACCGCCTCGCCATCAATGTGTTGATGACTTCGTCCGGGCATGCCGAACTGCCGGTGCGCCGCGATTATCCGCTGAACAGTGCGCGCGCCGTCAGCGTGCACGGCTATCTCGGCGCCTTCGAGGTCAGCTGGCAGCGCGCCAATGCGATCGACCTGGATGCGTGCGTGCGCTGCAACGCCTGCATCGAGGCCTGTCCGGAACAGGCGATAGGCTACGACTACCAGGTCGATGCGGCGCGCTGTACCGGTCATCGCGATTGCGTCAGTGCCTGCAGGGAAATCGGTGCCATCGACTTTTCGGCGGTCGGTGCGATGCGCAGCGACACCTACGATCTGGTGCTCGACCTGTCCGAGCCCGCGCTCATCCGCATTCCGCATCCGCCACAGGGCTATCTCGCACCCGGGCGTGGAGCGCTGGAACAATCACTGGCGCTGCAGGAGCTGGCGACGATGGTCGGCGAATTCGAGAAGCCCCGCTTCTTTAACTACACCGCGTCGATCTGCGCCCACAGCCGCAACAGCAAGGACGGCTGCAATCGCTGCATCGACGTCTGTTCCACCGCAGCCATCCGCGCCGACGGCAATGGCGTGCGCGTGGAACCGCATCTGTGCATGGGATGTGGTGCCTGTGCGACAGTTTGTCCCACCGGCGCGATGCGACATGCCTATCCGTCGGCCAGCGATGTTGCACTGCGCATCAAGACCGGGTTGCAGGCATGGCGTGCGGCAAGCGGACCTGCGTCGCACATGCCGCGCGTGCTGTTCCACAGTGAGGCACGCGGCGAGGAGATGCTGGCACAGGCGGGTCGCCGGCGTGGCGTGCCGGCGGACGTGTTGCCGGTCGCCGTGCATGACGTGGCGTCGGTCGGACTCGAACTGATGTTCGTCGCGCTGTCATACGGCGCCGCACAATGCGTCATTCTGACCCACGACGATGCGCCCGACGCCTACCGCGAGGCGACCGCCGCGCAGATGGCCATCGGCCGCACGATCCTGTCCGCGCTCGGCTATCCGGCGGATGCCCTTGCCATCGTGTGTGCCGCCGACGCGACGGAACTGGCAACGCGGCTCGGTGAGCTGCCGTCAGCCGGCATGTCCTGTCCGCCGGCAGGTTTTGCGCTGCCGGCCGACAAGCGCGGCGCGCTTGAATTCTGTGTCGATCATCTTGCGCAGCACGCCACGGCGAAGCCCGGACACATTTCATTGGCGGCGGGCGCGCCGTTCGGCGCCGTCAACATCGAGCGCGACCGGTGCACGCTGTGCATGAGCTGCGTTGGCGCCTGTCCGGCGTCGGCGCTGATGGACGGCGTCGACGCGCCGAAGCTGCGCTTTCTTGAACGCAACTGCGTGCAGTGCGGCCTGTGCGTCAACACCTGTCCGGAGGCGGCGCTGTCGCTCGAGCCGCGCCTGCTGCTCGGCGGCGCGGCGCGGCGCGAACGCGTGCTCAACGAGGCGGAGCCCTTCCACTGCGTGTCCTGCGGTACGCCCTTCGGCACGAAACAGATGATCGACGCGATGACCGGCCGGCTGTCCGCGCACTCGATGTTCGCCGGCGGTGACGCGCTGCGCCGGCTGCAGATGTGTGCCGACTGCCGCGTCGTCGACATGATGAAGAGCCCGAGCGGCGAAACGACGGTGTTCGACCTATGAATGCGAGCGTGACAGGCGAAGCGGTGCAGGCGATGAACTTCGTGCGCGATCCGGTCGGCGAGGAGGATGCGGCCCGCGCGAGCCACTACGCGCTGGTGTCGCGCCTGTTCCACGACGCGCCGGACGCGGCCTTGCTGGCCGCGCTGGCCGAAGCCGGCGACCGCTCGTCCGCAGACGGCGCACCGTCGGCGGAGGCCGTGCTGCTCGCGCAGGCCTGGCAGGCGCTGGCAGCCGCCGCTGCGGCGATGGACGAGGCAGCGGCGCGCGCGGAGTTCGATGCGCTGTTCGGCGGCCTCGGCCGCCCGCAGGTCGTCGTGTTCGCATCGTTCCACCTGGCCGGCTTCATCAACGAAAAGCCGCTGGCGAAGCTGCGCGACGACCTGGCCGGGCTCGGCCTGGCGAGGGCGCGCGGGCAGGGCGACCCGGAAGACCACATCGCGGCGCTGGCCGACGTGATGCGCTTCCTGCTGACCGACGAATCACTGGATGGCGCGACGCGCGCACAGTTGCAGGACCGTTTTTTCGCCACGCACATCGCGCCTTGGTACGGCGCGCTGTTCGACATGATCGACAACGCGTCCGCGGCGAACTTCTACCGCAGGGCCGGACAGTACGCACGGTGCTTCCTCGACATCGAGTCGGCGGCGATGCAGATCGACAACTGAAGCAGCACAACACTCATCACGAGGAGGACGGGGCATGACCAAGCAAACCAACCTGAAACGCAGACATTTCCTGCTGAGCGCGGGCGTCGGTGGCGTCGGCGCAGCGGCTGCGGTGGTGGCCGTGCGTTCGTCAGGCGAATCCGGACCGGATGCCGTCGCCGCGACGGAGCAGGACAAGCGCGGCTACCGCATGACGGATCACGTTGCCGCTTACTACCGCACCGCGCGGGTTTGAACGGAGGACCCACCATGACGCTCACCAGAAAATCACCGGCCGGCTCACGCGCGTCGACCCGCCTTGCACGTGCGCTGACCTCGGCCGTGCCCCGCACGATGGACCGGCGTGCCTTCATCAAGCGTTCGGGGCTGACCGCCGGTGCGGGCGCATTCGCAGCCGCGCTGCCGTTCTCGATGGTCGAACGCGCCCGGGCCGCTGACGCGCCGGTCACTGGCGGCAAGGTTGAGATGAGGCGCACCGTCTGTTCGCACTGTTCGGTCGGCTGCGCGGTCGACGCCGAAGTGGTCAACGGCGTGTGGGTCGGTCAGGAGCCGGTGTTCGACAGTCCGATCAACATGGGCGCGCACTGCGCCAAGGGCGCGTCGATCCGCGAGCACGGTCATGGCGAACACCGGCTGCGCCATCCGATGAAGCTGGTTGACGGCAAGTGGGTCCGCATGTCCTGGGACGATGCGCTGAGTGAAGTGTCGGCACGGCTGCTCAAGCTGCGCGAGGAAAGCGGCCCTGACAGCGTGTACTGGATCGGGTCGTCGAAGCACAACAACGAGCAGGCGTACCTGATGCGCAAGTTCGTGTCGATGTGGGGCACCAACAATTGCGACCACCAGGCGCGCATCTGCCACTCGACGACAGTGGCCGGTGTGGCGAACACCTGGGGGTATGGCGCGATGACCAACTCCTACAACGACATGCAGAATTCGAAGGCCATCCTGTTCATGGGATCGAACGCCGCCGAAGCGCATCCGGTGTCGATGCTGCACATCCTGCACGCGAAGGAAACCGGCGCAAAGATCATCGTCGCCGATCCGCGCTTCACGCGCACCGCGGCCAAGGCCGACCATTTCGTGCGCATCCGTTCTGGATCCGACATCGCCATCCTGTACGGCGTGCTGCGCCACATCTTCGAGAACGGCTGGGAGGACAAGCAGTACATCGCGGATCGCGTGTTCGGCATGGACAAGATCCGTGACGAGTCGATGAAGTGGACGGCGGAAAAAGTTGAAGAAGTCAGCGGCGTGCCGGATGCGCAGGTGAAGCTGATTGCCGAGACGCTGGCGAAGAACAAGCCGTCGACGGTGGTGTGGTGCATGGGACAGACGCAGCACACGACGGGCAACGCCATCGTGCGCATGATGTGTGACCTGCAGCTGGCGCTGGGCAATGTCGGTGTCAGCGGTGGCGGCACGAATATTTTCCGCGGGCACGATAACGTGCAGGGCGCCACCGACGTCGGTCCGAATCCGGACTCCCTGCCGGGCTACTACGGAATCGCGACGGGCTCGTGGAAGCACTGGGCCGGCGTGTGGGGCGTCGACTACGAATGGCTCAAGGGCCGCTTCTCGTCGCAGGCGATGATGGAAAAATCCGGCATCACGGTGTCGCGCTGGATTGACGGCGTCGTCGAGAAGAACGAGCTGATCGATCAGGATTCCAATCTGCGCGGCGTCGTCTTCTGGGGCCATGCGCCGAACTCGCAGACGCGCGGCAAGGACATGCTGGAAGCGATGAAGGCGCTCGACACGCTGGTCGTGATCGACCCGTATCCGTCAGCCACTGCGGCCATGGCGGCGAGCGCACGCAAGGATGGCGTCTATCTGCTGCCCGCAGCCACGCAGTTCGAATGCGAAGGTTCGGTGACGGCGTCCAACAGGTCCATCCAGTGGCGCCAGAAGGTCATCGAACCGCTTTGGGAGTCCAGGCCGGACCACACCATCATGTATCTGTTCGCGCAGAAGTTCGGGTTTGCCGACGAGTTCACGAAGAACGTGAAGGTGACGGATAACGAGCCGAGCGTGGAGGACGTGCTGCGCGAGATCAACAAGGGCACGTGGACGATCGGCTACACCGGCCAGTCGCCGGAGCGTCTGAAGGCGCACATGCGCAACATGAATGTGTTCGACCCGAAGACGCTGAAGGCAAAGGGCGGCATCGACAAGGAAACCGGCTATTCGCTCGACGGCGAGTACTTCGGCCTGCCGTGGCCGTGCTACGGCTCGCCTGAACTGAAGCACCCGGGTACGCCCAATCTGTACGACACGTCCAAGCACGTGATGGATGGTGGCGGCAATTTCCGCGCGAATTTCGGCGTCGAGAAGGACGGTGTCGATCTGCTCGCAGGCGACGGCTCGGCATCGAAGGGCGCCGACCTGCAGTTCGGCTATCCGGAATTCGACCACGTCCTGCTGAAGAAGCTCGGCTGGTGGGACGAGCTGACCGATGCCGAAAAGGCGAAGGCGGAAGGGAAGAACTGGAAGACGGACGTGTCGGGCGGCATCCAGCGTGTGGTGCTGAAGAACCATGGATGTCACCCTTTCGGCAACGCCAAGGCGCGCGCCGTCGTGTGGAACTTCCCCGACCCCGTGCCACAGCATCGCGAGCCATTGTTCTCGACCCGCGCCGACCTGGTCGCGAAGTATCCGACGCACGACGACAAGAATGCGTTCTGGCGCTTGCCCACGCTCTACAAGAGCGTTCAGGAGCAGTACGCCGATGTCGGCAAGGATTATCCGCTCATCATGACCTCGGGCCGCCTTGTCGAGTACGAAGGCGGTGGCGACGAAACGCGTTCCAACCCGTGGCTCGCCGAACTGCAGCAGGAAATGTTCGTCGAGATCAATCCGCGCGCCGCGAATGACCGCGGTATCCGGGACAAGGACATGGTGTGGGTGAAGTCGCCCTCCGGCGCGCAGATCCGCGTGCAGGCCATGGTGACTGAGCGGGTCGGTGCGGACACGGTGTTCCTGCCCTTCCACTTTGCCGGGCACTGGATGGGCAAGGACCTCATCGACAGCTATCCGGAAGGTGCGGCACCGGTGGTGCGCGGCGAGGCCGTGAATACCGCGACGACCTACGGCTACGACGCGGTGACGATGATGCAGGAAACCAAGACGACGGTCTGCCAGATCGTCAAGGCCTGAACGCGCACACAAGAGAAACAACGGGGGTGGCGCACGGAATGCGCCGTCCCGGCAAACGGAGGACATCATGGCTCGAATGAAATTCATCTGTGACGCGGAGCGCTGCATCGAGTGCAACGGCTGCGTGACGGCGTGCAAGAACGAACACGAGGTACCGTGGGGCGTGAACCGCCGGCGTGTCGTCACCATCAATGACGGCGTGCCGGGCGAGCGCTCGATGTCGGTTGCCTGCATGCACTGTTCGGATGCGCCGTGCATGGCGGTGTGCCCGGTCGATTGCTTCTATCGCACCGACGAGGGCGTGGTACTGCACGACAAGGACCTGTGCATCGGCTGCGGCTACTGCTTCTACGCCTGTCCGTTCGGTGCGCCGCAGTTTCCGCAGGCTGGCGCCTTCGGCCTGCGCGGCAAGATGGACAAGTGCACCTTCTGTGCGGGCGGCCCCGAGAAAGATTCGTCCGAGGACGAGTTCCGCAAGTACGGCCGCAACCGGCTGGCCGAAGGCAAGCTGCCGCTGTGCGCGGAAGTGTGTTCCACCAAGGCCTTGCTCGGCGGCGACGCGGATGTGCTGGCCGACATCTACCGCCAGCGCGTGCTCACGCGCGGCAAGGGGGCAGACATCTGGGGCTGGTCGACCGCCTACGGCAAGCCGGACGCCCCGGCGTCGCAGCCGGCCGGGGGAGGACAATCATGAAACCGCTGATATCCGTGGTGTGTGCGGCGGCGCTGCTTGGCGGACTGGCGGGCTGCGCCGAGCGTGAACAGGTCGTGGTCTACAAGCAGGGGGCGTATCAGGGAAAGGCCGATACAAAGCCCTGGGACAACGAATCGTTCGCCGGTGACAAGGGGCAATGGGAGGCGGCCATCAAGGCGCGCAACCAGAGCCAGAATGAATATCGCCGCATCAGCGGCTAGGAGATCATTCATGAACGCTGACATGACACTTCTGCGGCGCGTGATGCTGTTGATGTGCGCGCTGTGCGCGCTCGGCGCGGCGCCGGTGCACGCGCAGAGCGCGGAGTCACAGGCCCAGGCGGCGCGCCAGCAGTCGCAGCCGCTGAACAATGCGCCGGTGTGGCGCGAAGTGCGTTCGGGCGATTCCCACTACACGACCGTAAAGGGCGTGGAGACCGGCGTGCTGATCCAGTCCGGTGGACAGACCTGGCGGGCGCTGCGCAACGGCCCCGTCATGCTCTACGGTGGCATCGTGTTCTGCGCCATGCTTGTGCTGCTTGCGCTGTTCTACAAGCTGCGCGGGCCGATCCGCCTGTCCGGGGTGAAAACCGGCCGGCTGATCGAGCGCTTCAACACGCTGGAGCGGACCGCTCACTGGTCCATGGCCATCTCGTTCTGCGTGCTCGCGCTGAGCGGCCTCGTCATGCTGTTCGGCAAGCACGTGCTGCTGCCGGTGTTCGGCTACTCGCTGTTCGCGACAGTAGCCGTCATCTGCAAGAACGTGCATAACTTTGTCGGCCCGCTGTTCATCCTTTCGGTGCTCGTCTTCATCGTCCTGTTCATCAAGGACAACGTGTGGCAGTCGATCGACGCGCTGTGGATACGCAAGGCCGGCGGCTTGCTGAGCGGCGAGCATGTGCCGTCACACCGCTTCAACTTCGGCGAGAAGACGTGGTTCTGGCTGGGCGTTGTCGGGCTGTCCCTGCTGGTCGGCGCGAGCGGCCTGGTGCTCAACTTCCCGAACTTCGAACAGGGGCGTTTCATCATGCAGAGTGCCAACATCGTCCACCTCGTCGGTGCGCTGATCGTCATGACGCTGTCGCTCGCCCATATATATATAGGCAGCATCGGCATGGAAGGCGCGCTCGATGGCATGAAGTCCGGCTATGTGGATGAGACATGGGCGAAGGAGCACCACGAGCTGTGGTACGACGAGGCGGTGAATGCACAACCTGCGGAACGGCAAGCGGGCGCGTTGCCCGCGGCCGCCCGCATCTGACGTGGAGGGCATGCAATGAAACGGATGATCACGCTGATGCTGGCGACGTTGCTGTCGGCAGGCGTCTGGGCCAAGCTGCCGGAGCCGTCGGCTGAGCAGCAGGCTGCCGCGGCCGAAAAGAAGATCAAGGCCGATGAAGCCAAGGTGAAGAGTGACGCGCTGCTGGCGGCAACCCAGGACAGGGTTGCCGAACGCTACAAGGCGATGATGCAGGCGAAGTGACGCCTCGCCCTGAACCAGAAACAGAAAAGGCACCGTGAGGTGCCTTTTCTGTTTTCCCGCCGCATCTCGATGATGCGGCGGTGATGCAAGCCGCAGAATCAGCCGCCGAAACGGTAGCGGACGCCGATCCAGCCGGCACGCGGTGCACCTGGCGCGTAGAAGGTTTCGTCCTCCCAGTTGTTGGTGTCGGTATCGAACGAGTTGTTCGGGCCGGTGAAGGGGTTCTCGCCGATCTGCGCTGCTGTGAAGTAACGCTTGTCGAACAGGTTGTTGACCCGGGCGAACAGTGACCAGCCCGCGCCGAGATCGGCGTCCGCAACCAGATTGACCACGGTGAATCCGGACGTCTTGCCGTTCTCGTCGTGATCGTTGTTCTCGTTGCCGCGCGCGTAGACGCCGGAGTGCGTGACGACGTCGGAACCGAGCGTGAGCCAGTCGGCGGCGCGCCAGTTCAGGCCGAGCTTGAACGAGTGTTCGGCGATGCCGGGAATCTTGTCGCCGGATTCGACGCGGATGTTGTCTGCGCCACAGCCCTGGTTGCCGGCTTCCGAGTTCTCGGCCGACACGATGCACTCGGACGAACGGTAGGTCGCATCAACCCACGTATAGCCCGCATTCCACGTGAAGGAACCGTAGTCGCCGCTCAGCCCGAGCTCAACGCCGGTACGGCGGGTCTTGCCGAAGTTCTTGAAGTAGCCCTGCCCGACGGTGTTGCTCGACACGAACAGGATGTCGTCGCGATTGACCGCGCCGAATGCGGCGGCATTCCAGCGCACGGGCCCGGCCGTGCCGCGCATGCCGATCTCGATTCCGCGCGTGACGACCTGATCAAGACGGGGGTCCGCCTGCATCGCATTGGGCAGCTTGCACGGCTCGGCCGGGTCTGAACAACCGAGTTCGATCGGGCTGGGAGCGCGGTTGCCCTGCTGTGCGTTGGCGTACAGCGTGACGGCCGGCGTGAGCGCGTAGGTGGCACCGATCGCCGGATTGATCTTGCTGTAGGTGTAGTCGCTGTTCAGGCTCGACGTGCTGTCAAGCTGGTCGGTGGTGCGTACGCTGGTGTGGTTGTAGCGGCCGGACAGCGACACCGTCGTGCCCTCGTAGGGGCGCCAGGTTCCGGTCGCGAACAGGCTCCATGTCTGCGAGCGGCCGCGAAGCTTGGGATCGGGATCCTCTTCGTCGTCAGTCGGATTCACGGAGCGGTCAGCGTTGAAATCACCCTCCTGTTCGGTCTGCTGGAACTTGGTACGGCTGTGGTCGAAGGTGGTGCCGACGGCGAGCTGGCGGTCTTCGCGGATCTCTGCCCACTGCAGGCTGAAGCCGTAGCCGCTCTGACGCGTGCGCGTGCGGTTGAGCACGCCTTCCGGATCGCCGGGAAGGTCGAATTCGTCGTTGGCGTCGCCGTTGAGCGTGCGCACGTTGTTGCGCCGAACATATGCGGTTCCCGACAGTTTGTGGATGTCGTCAAGCCAGTAGCCGCCATTGAGCGACAGCATCGTCATCTGGTTGCGCGTGTTGTCCGGTGACGTGAAGATGGACTTGCGCCGCTGTTCGTAGAACGACAGCGGCGTCAGGCCGTTGCCGATCAGGTCGCTGTCGGCGTGGGTAAGGTTGAGGTCGAATTCGTGCGTCGATGTGCGGTGCGAGATCTTGCCGAAATACTGATTGACCTCTGACGGAGAGGCGTCGCGCCAGCCGTCTTCCTCGAAGCGCGTGGCAGTGAAGTACCAGCCGAGTTCGCCATTGTTGCCGCCGTGTTCGGCCGTCACCGCATGGCGTCCGAAGCTGCCGGTGTACGCTTCGATGCCGGTGCCCGCTGCGCTGAATCCGTCCTTGGTGCGGATGGACAGGGCGCCGCCCAGTGTATTGAGGCCGAACAGCGGGTTGGAGCCCGGAATCAGATCGATCGAGGCGATTGCGTTGCGCGGGATCAGGTCCCAGTTAACGACGTCGCCAAAAGGTTCGTTGATGCGCACGCCGTCCTGATAGACCGACAATCCCTGAGGCGTCCCCAGCAACGGGCTCGCGGTGAAACCGCGATAGTTCACGTCCGCCTGATAGGGGTTGCCCTGGATTTCATTGACGTTGACGCTTTGCAACTGGCTGCCGAGCAACTCGGGCAGGCCGGCGGCGCCGGTGTCGCGCAATGCCCGTTTGCTGATTGACTGCACATTGGACGGAATCTCGCTCTTCGGCTGATCCAGCCCCGGCACCGGAGACGTACCAACGACCTCAACGGTCGGCGCAACGGTTTGCGCATGTGCGGCAAGCGCAATACTGTATGCGAAGGCACCGCCAATAATCGCGGTCAGGGGTTTCAGACGCAGCGGGGCTGCGTCGATGCGCTTGTTCAATCGGCTCTCCTCGTGATTGGGTTATCGGCGCGCTTTTCTTGGAGCGCTGCCGGACACGGGCGCGTTCACACCCGTGTCGGACAATATAGAAGAGGGTCTTGGAAATATCGGGAAAATTTCCCGGGTTGCGCTCAGTCCCGATGCGGATCGATTTGCGCGACAACGCCCAGGCGCAGCGCGAGGTGAACCAGCGCCGCCGAGGTGCCCACACCGAGCTTCTCTTTGATCAGTGCCTGGTAGTTCGCCACGGTTTTCTGGCTGAGATTGAGCGTGTTTGCGCACTCCGCAGCAGACAGCCCCTGGGCGAGAAGACGAAACACCTCAAACTCGCGCGTCGACAAATTATTGATGATTGCGCGTTCGGTGTCGGGCGAACGGTGTTCGAACACATGGCGCACGTCATCGCTGAGATAACGCTCACCTCTGTATACAGCGCGTACCGCTTCAAGCAGCACCTCGGGCGCGCTGCGTTTGCTGATGAATCCACTGGCGCCACTCTGCAGCGCCTTGTCGACGACAACCGCTTCGTCGTGCACGCTGAAGACGAGGATGCGCGCCGCTGAGTCCCGGGCACGGATTCGGCGGATGAGTTCGATGCCACTTGATCCGGGCAGCGAAAGATCCGTGACGGTGATCTTTGGGGCGTGCTGGCTGAAGGCGACATAGCCGGAGTCCGCATCCTCTGCCTCCGCGACGACGCGGATGTCGCCCCCGGCTTCGAGCAGTCGCGCGTATCCGGACCTTACGATCGGATGGTCGTCTACGAGTAATACCTCAATCATTTGTCGAATCCGTTCATGGCGCCTTCGTGTGGTTTGAACTGCGGGTCGGCCGGAAATCTGCATCGAACCATGACGCCGCCTAGACGACTTTGGGAAATGGACAACTCGCCATGAAGCATGGACGCGCGTTCCTGCATGCCAAGCCAGCCCAGACCGGCTCGGACCGTCGCGGCGTCGTGGCCCACACCGTCATCTTCAATGATGAGTTCGACCATGCGGCCAGGCGCGCATTCCGACAGTCGAATGCGGACATGGCTCGCCGAGGCATGCTTGATCACGTTGGACAGGGATTCCTGAACGATCCTGTAAACCGCCATGTTGGCGTCCTCTCCGAGCGTGTCGATGTTGCCCGACGGCAGGAGAGCACAAGTGATGGCGGACCGTTCCTCCCATGATTCGCATAGGGACTGTATCGCGCCGACGAGCCCGAGGCTGTCCAGAGCCGCGGGTCGAAGTTCGTAAAGCAGGCCGCGCACCGTCTGGTAAAGGTCGTCCGCCACCTCCGCGACGCGGCCTGCCGCCGCGTGCTCCGGGCTGCCTTCATGCAGCGTCCTGCACAGGAATACCGAATCGATGCGTATGGCATTGCAACTCTGTCCGAAGTGATCGTGAAGTTCATGGGCAAGGCGCCGCCGCTCGGCCTCCTGTAGTCCGATCAAGGCGCGCGCAAGCTCTCGGTTGCGTGCCGCGATGCGGTGCAGCGCATGTTCAGCCGCGATTCGCGACGACAGCTCGTCTCGCGCCTCACGCCATCGCAGGAACGAAAAAACGACCAGAGCGGCCATCAGTCCGAGCAGCACGATGACGAGTTCGTCTGCCTGGACGATCTCGTAGCGCACAAGCAACGCGTGGAGCCGCTCGTACAGTTCAGTGCGCGAACTGGCAATGTAGGTGACCGCAGCAATTGCGGCTATCAATGCAAGTTCAGCCCGGTTCCGTTGTCGCGACGACATCAAAAGCGCCCCGTCCTTATATATGTGGCCATGGAAATTTCTCTGTAGATCGACGCTTGTCGTCGATCCTGCCATAGATGGAAAGCGTGCCGTTATGGCACTGACTGACTGTGGTTCGCCGATACATGATCGCCAAACGGTGATTTGATGGGCCTGATAACGAATACATGAAAGATTCTTGACAGAGGGCTGAATAGTGTCCATAATCTTTCTCTCTCGAACGCGGGGTGGAGCAGTCTGGCAGCTCGTCGGGCTCATAACCCGAAGGTCACAGGTTCAAATCCTGTCCCCGCAACCAAGTGCTGAAAAGCGCGGCGAAAGAGAAAAAGATTAAGAAAGTTTGCACAAAAGCGAAAATGTGTTAAAGTCTCGCTTCTGTGCTGCAGAGAAAGCAGCGAACGTTCTTTAACAAAACAAACAGCCGATAGGTGTGGGCGCGATCTGGTTGTAACGGCGAGCAGATGTCGTTTCAGGGAAACTTGGGGTGACGGAAGCTTGCATGACAATGAGATGAAGTGCTCATGCTGAATCAAAGGTTTTAAGCGAAAGCTTATACCTGTGAATTTCTGATGAGTTTTTGGGAATTAAACTGAAGAGTTTGATCCTGGCTCAGATTGAACGCTGGCGGAATGCTTTACACATGCAAGTCGAGCGGCAGCGCGGTC
>JAHJHI010000039.1 GCA_018824085.1 Gammaproteobacteria bacterium
CACCCGGAAACCCATGTAGTCCATGCCCGCTGAATCCGCCTCGCGCAGCACAACGCTGTGGTGGGCGTGCTCGTCCCACGCCTTGAAATACACACGCCCCTGAGCGTCCCGGCCCGTCTCCATCAGCCCGATCACGTCTCTGTAGTGCTTCACCCCAGCATCCAGATCCGTCACCCTCAGTGCAACGTGTCCGGGACGCAATACGCCTGTCATTGTCATGTCTCTCTTCCTCCGCTTGTCTGTTTGTATTCCGCGTCACCCCTGGCAAACGGCGTGCACGGAACCAGAGCCATCGCAATGACCGTGCCCGCTTGCCGGCCGCCACATCCTCCTTTCACCTCAATGACTTGGCTTCCTGCTTCGCGAAGGATCGGCGCCTGTTTCAGCACGATTCATTCATTTGAGTAAAACGCAAAACATGAAATTCCGTATTTCTGGTATTCAGTACCCTTTCCCGCAGCCAGACCGGATGCCATGCCGCGCACCGCGCACGGTCCCTTGACCGCCATCACGGAAGCCATCGACGACGACGCGCTGGCAAGGAATATCCGCTTCGCGCCGGATACCGGACACATCCTGCTGTTCGACCAGCGCATGCTGCTGATGCACGGTTTTTCGGTCGCCGCGCTGCGCCATGAATTGATCGAGCGGCTGGGGCATGACAAGACGCGGGAGCTATTCACCCGTCTCGGCTATCAACAGGGCGTGGAAGACGCGCGCTGCCTGCGCGACGCCGGTGGCGGCGACCTGCAACGCACGCTGGCACTCGGTCCGCGACTGCGCGAGATCGAAGGCTTCGTACGCAATCAGGCGATAGACCGCATGCAGTTCAACGCCGACAGCGGTGAATTCTGGGGAGACTACTTCTGGCAAGCGTCGTGGGAGGCCGAAGCGCATCTGAAGCACTTCGGCATCAGCGGCGCGCCCGCCTGCTGGATGATGACCGGCTATGCGACCGGCTTCACGACGGCACTGATGGGGCGCCCCATCCTGTGGCGCGAACTCGAATGCGCCGGCATGGGACACGCGCGCTGCCGCGTCGTCGGCCGCCCGCTCGAAGAATGCGACGACGCCGAGGACGACCTGCGCTTCCTGCAGATCGAGGATTTCGTATCGGCGCCACGTCGCCGTCCCTCGGTCAGCGCCAGCAGCGTCACCGCCGAGGCGCCGCCCGGCACTTCACCGTTGCCGGACCTGGTCGGCGCCTCTGCCGGCTTCAACGCCGTGGCCCACCTGATCAAGCGGGTGGCGCCCACTGATGCGACCGTGCTCTTCCTTGGCGAGAGCGGCGTCGGCAAGGAGCGCTTTTCCAGGACGCTGCACTCGATCGGGCCGCGCGCGCAGGCGCCCTTCATATCGGTCAATTGCGCGGCCATCCCGCATGAGCTGGTGGAGGCCGAACTGTTCGGCGTCGAAAAAGGTGCTTACACCGGCGCCAGCGCGGCGCGGCCGGGGCGCTTCGAACGCGCCGACGGCGGCACGCTTTTCCTGGACGAGATCAGCAGCCTGCCGATGCCGGCGCAGGGCAAGCTGCTGCGCGTGCTGCAGGAAGGCGAAGTGGAACGCGTCGGCGACACGCGCGTGCGTCCGGTGGACGTGCGCATCGTCGCCGCCGCCAATCGCGACCTGCGCGCCGAAGTCGCGGCCGGACGCTTCCGCGAGGACCTGTTCTTCCGCCTCAACGTATTTCCGATCGAAATTCCACCGCTGCGTGAACGGCGCGAGGACATCGCGCTGATGGTCAATGTGTTTCTCGAGCGCTATTCACAGCGCTTCGGCAAACGTATCGTCGGCGTCACGCAGCGCGGCGCGCAGGCGCTCTGGGCCTACGACTGGCCGGGCAATGTGCGCGAGCTGGAGAACATCATCGAGCGCGCCGTCATTCTGGCCGACGACGGCGGCAGCCTCGACGTACAGCACCTGTTCTCGGGCGGCGAACGCATGGCGCATCACCAGTTCAACCTGACGCCGGGCGGCCGGCTCGGCAACGACGCACCGCCGGCAGCGCCCGCCAGTCCTTCCACCACGCCGGCGACGGGCGGACTGGACAGCCACATCGCATGCATACTCGACGCCGCACGGAAATTCGACGACATCGAACAGATGTTTCTCGATCACGCGCTGGCACGCAGCGGCGGCAACCTCTCCGCGGCGGCGCGCCTGCTCGGACTGCGGCGCGGGCAGTTCGAATACCGTACAAAAAAACGCGCCCCGACTCCGGGCTGAAGCGGGGCGCGGCAAAGCGAGGAGCCTTCCTCGATGAAGCCATGGGCAACCGCGCCGCCGTGCCTAGCCGACCGCGCGCAGCTCGCCGGCGCGCTCGCTCTCGATCAGCTTCTTCAGCAGCTTGCGCACCCTTACCGCAGCGATGTCGTTGCTCATGAGCACCGGGTTCAGGCTGAAGAAGTCGGTCGTGCCCATTTCGTCCTGAGTGGCCTGGATGACCGGTCCGTCCTCGTTCTCGAAAGCGGCGTGCATCGCGCGTATCTTCATTTCGTTGTAGGCCGCGTCCTCCACCTTGTGGTTGCGGCGCGTCGCGAAGAAATAGTGCGTGCTGGTGGCCGATTCGGGCGTCGCCGTATGCAGGTCGTACTGACCTACGCAGTTCCCGAGATCGAGCTGGCGCCCGTCCTGCAGCGCACCGACCGACAGCTGGATGCTGGCCGGCGGCGTCCAGGTGATGTCGAAGAAGTGGCGCGCCTCGGCCGCGGGCGCCGGCAGGAAGTCCGCGAAAATGAGCATGGCCGGCGTCTGCGACCACTCCCAGCGTGCATTGACGGCGTTTGCGTCCTCCCGCACCCGCGGCACCAGCGGTGACAGCCGGCCGCGCGTGCTGATGATTTCGCTGTGCACGTGATCGATGTGGCTCAGATCCATGACGTTGTCGATGATGAGCTCGTAGTTCACGTCCATATGCATATAGGTATGCGCGAGCGCGTTCGGATGCCCGTCGTCCAGCACGCCGAAATCGGGCAGCAGTGACGGATCGGCGGCCTGCTCGCCCATCCAGATCCAGATGAAGCCGTATTTCTCCAGCAGCGGAAAGCTGCGCACCTTCGCCGCCTTCGGAATCAGGCCGTTGCCGTGCGGGTTATGGGTGCAGGCGCCGCTGCAGTCGAAGCGCAGCGCGTGATAGGCGCACACGACGTCATCGCCTACGCGCCGGCCCAGGTGCAGCGGCGCGAAGCGGTGCGGACACCGGTCATGCAGCGCGACCGCCTCGCCGTCTGCCTTTCGGTAGAGCAGCACCGACGTATCCAGAATCCTGCGGTGAAACATGTCCTCGCCGCCCACGTCGCGCGACAGCGCTGCCACGTACCAGCAGTTGCGCAGGAATTCGACCTTCCGTTCCATTTCCATCTCCTCCTTGTTGTCGTTGCGCGCCACGCGGCGCGTGATGTCATGCACGTCGGCACCGATCACAGATCAAGCACCAGTCGCGCCGATCTGGCGCGTGAACAGCACGGCGTGAAGCTGTCGTTCGCCGCCTTCTCGGCATCGCTGAAATACATGTCGCGGTGGTCCGGCTCGCCGTCCAGCACGCGTGTCGCGCACGTGCCGCATATGCCCTGCTCGCACGACACCGGCACGTCAACGCCATGCGCGCACAGCGCCGCCAGCGCCGTCTCGTCCGGCGCAACCGGGATCACCCGGCCGCTGCGTGCGAGCACCATCTCGAACGCCCGGTCGCCCTCGCGCGCAGGAACGGTCGCAGCGAAGCACTCGAAGTGAATGTTTCCATCATTCCATCCGCATGATATGGCGGTATCGATCACGTGATCCATGAAGCCCCCCGGACCGCACACATACAGGTGCGTGTCCGGTGCGGGCGCCGCGAGCAGCGCCGCAGCGTCCAGCTTCGTGTCCGGCGCGCCGTCATCGGGATGCAGATGCACGCAGCCTGCGAACGGCGCCTCGCCCAGCCTGTCGATGAAAGCCATGCGAGCGAGCGAGCGCCCGCAGTAGTGCAACGCGAAGTCGGCGCCGTCATGCGCCAGCTGCCGTGCCATCGCGAGCAGCGGCGTGATGCCTATGCCGCCGGCGAACAGCAGTGAGCGGCGCGCGGCGACCAGCGGAAACAGGTTGCGCGGCCGGCTGATTCGAAGACGATCCCCCTCACGCAAATCGGCATGCGCGCAGGCCGAGCCGCCGCGGCTCGCCGGATCACGCAGGATGCCGATCTCGTAGTGCAGCGCGCGCCGTGCATCACCGAGCAGCGAGTACTGCCGCACCATGCCGTTCGGCAATTCGACATCGATGTGCGCCCCGGCCGAGAACGGCGGCAGTTCGCATCCTGTCTCCGGCAGCAGCTCCAGACTGATGATGCATTCCGCCACCTCGCTGCGGCGTCCGACTGTCACAGCAAACAATCCATCCGCCGTCGCCGCCCGATCCGGTATCTCCATGTTCTCCTCCGCTCTGTTGTCACGCGCGATTCATGACCGCGCTGAACCACGGAAATGCAATGAGCGTGCCAAGCAGAATGCAACGGCAACCAATTGTTTTTAATGAATAAAACACTGCACACCCGAACAACGGGTCGCAATTCGATGGCAATTCCTCATTTGAAGAAAACAGCGATCTCCAAATGATGAATCGACGAAACTCTTGCCGGATTGCCGTCAAGCGCCGCAACACGGCGCACGAAAAAAGAAACCCGCCACCGGCTTGCGCCGGGGCGGGTCGAGTACCCGAAATGACGGGACAGGGCACCACTCACATCATGTGCGCGCCGTCATCAGTTGCCGCCGCGCATGTACTGGACCTGGAAGAGGTTGGCCGGGCTGAGCGACGGGTCGACCTTGCCCTTGAACTGGCCGGTGGTGCAGTGCTTGGCCTGCACATCGACCATGGAAAACGAATCGTCGAGCGCGACGCCGGTGCCCTTGTTCACCGGCAGGTGGAAGTCCGGGTGCGCCTTGCCGATGGTCCACGTCTTCCACAGTTCGCCCTTGCGGTCGTAGACCAGCGTGCGCGAAGCGCCGAACACCTGGGCATCGAAGTGCATGACGCGCTTGCCGACCGGGTGATTGGAATTCACCGGTTCGGACTCGACCACATACACCTTGCGCAACTGCCACTTGATGTCCGGGAAGCACTCGCCCTGACCGGTGAAGCTCACGTACTTGTAGCCATCGTCTTCCTTGAACTCGTCCGACAGCTTCTGTTCGTTGTGCTTGTAGTAGGGCATCAGGATGTTCTTCGTGCCCTTGTAGGTCCACTTCATGTCTGACACGCGGCTTTCGTAGCCTTCGAAGTCCTCGATCATCAGGTCCGAGCCGAGAAAGGCATCGGTCACCTGCCCTGCCGCCAGACGACGCACCCGTCGCTGGAAGCCGAGATAGAGATAGGCGTCGTCGAACTTGGTGTCGTCGTCGTACTTCTGGATCAGCAGCTGTGTGTTCTTCAGATCCTGCGGCTCCAGCACCTGGGCGTAGATGCCGCGATAGAGATTGGCGGCATTCGGGGTGACCTCGGGCATCGGTTCGTGGTCGGTTCGGTGCTTCATGTTCAGGAAGAAGAAGTTGAACTTGAGCGTGCGTTCGAGCTGGCCGGTCTGCATGTTGCGGTACTTCCAGTAGAACGGATGGATGGCCGCGTTGTCGCCCCAGTTGGTGCCGTACTTGAAGTTCCATGCGAGCTTCTCGCCGGCGCGCGGATCGCTCATGCTCGGCTCCTCCGGGAAGGGGCGTCCGCCGGCAAATCCTTCGATCTCGCCCACCTTCGCGCCGAGCTTCGTCTTGTTCAGATTCCGCTTCGTCGCTTCGACATAGCCTTTCGGATTCGGAAAGTCGATCGTCTCGCCCACCTTGATCTCGTACCAGCCGCTCTTGACCACCATGTACATGCCGGCGTCGAGTGCGTCCTTGAACTTGTCGACGTTGTCCTTGTTGATGACGACGCCCGGCGTCAGGCCCGGAAAGGTCGGAAAGCCGCTCTTGTAGGGCTGGAAGGTCGAAACCACATCGGCCTCGGTTGCTGCAAGGGCCGGGCCGGCCAATCCTGCCGCGAGCAACGCGGCGGCAATGATCCTGTTCATGCGTGCATCTCCTGTAATGCCGGGGCGCTGGCCCCGGCGTGACGGTTGAAGGTCAGAACTTGTAGCGAAGGGTCGCGAAGATTTCGTCTTCGGCCCAGGCCGCGCCTATCGGCCCGGCACGGAAACGGCCCAGCGGTTCAAGGCCGCCCAGCCCCCGGGAGAAGGCTTGCGCCGTGTCGCCCGGATAGTTCGGTCCCGCCGTAAACGGCGGCCACGGATTGCAGCCACGGCAGTCATCGAACTTCCAGCGGTCGTTGCCGCTGCTCACCTTCAGGTTGGCGCCGATGGTGAACTTCAGGTTGTCGCTGAGCAGCCAGTCGACCGACGGCGCCATGACAGTGGATTGGGCGCGGAAGTCATGCGCAACGATGATCTGCGGACTCAGACGGTCGTTCTTCAGGAAGGCCTTCACCAGCAAGGTGCCGATCACGTTGTCTTCCCAGTCCGGCATGCCGACCGGACCGAGCGGGCCGCGCTCATAGTCGTGGTCGAAAATGTGCTGGTAGAACAGCTGGCCGGAAATGAGCGTCGTGCGGCGCGCGTTGATGAAGGGTATGAAGGTCGGGCGGTCGATGCCGACCACCGCGCGGAACACGTTGTTCTTCGAATACAGCTGCGGTTTGGACGTGTTCGCGAATTCCTCGCCGTCGGTGAATGCCGCCTCGACGCGCACCGCCGCCTGCGCCGCCTCCCACTCGAAATCCATCGAACCGCCTATCAGGTTCACCCGCGGGAAGTACATGTCGAAGGAAATCAGGTAGGGCCAGTAGTCGCGGTACTCGCCGTTGAACCCGTTGGTGCTGCGCTTTGCGCCGCGCAGGCTGGGCAGCTGCGAGCGGTAGGTCAGCGCGTTCAGCGAGAAGGACAGGCCGTCCTGCGTCACCCCTTCGTACTTCACGCCGAGCTGCGTGTTCTTCAGCTTCCAGCCGGGCAGGTGCACCTGGTCCAGACCGATCTGCCCGGGGCCGAAGTCGGTCGCAAGCCAGGTGTCGGGCCCGACGTTGGCGAAGCTCGACACCGTGCCGCCGTTGTCCCAGAGGTTCTTCATGCCGCGGAAGAAGCAGCCGGCGTCGAGAATGACGTTCGCCGTGCCGCACTGGCCCAGGTTGTTCGGCCGGAACTGGTCGAAGTTCCACACGATCTGCAGGTTGCGCTCCTGCATCGTTTCGCTGCCGCCCATGCGGTACTCGGCCTGCACCATCCACATCGGGATGCGGATGTCCTGCAGCTCGTCGTAGATGTTGTTGCGCGAAAAATCGACCGGATTGATGACGTCGAGCACGCGGAACAGGTCGGTCCGGCCCCACACCACCTGCTGCTTGCCCACCTTGAGGAAGATCGAACGCTGGTCGTCCAGCGTGAAGGTCTTCTTCACGTAGGCCTCGCGGATGAAGTCCAGACGCGAATTGAATTCCGGAGACTCGAGTTCCGAACGCTTCTTGTCGCCGTAGCCGCCGAAGTCGGTACAACCGCGCTTGTCGTAGTCGCAGGGCTGGACCGGCACGCCGAACGCGACGCCGCCCTCCACGTCATGCCAGCGCTGGCCGAGCACCTGCAGACCGCTGTTCGGGTTGTAACCGGGCAAGCTGGGGTTGGTGGAATTGAAGCCGAACACGTTGTTCGGCTGGCCGAGCCCGTCGACCACCGCCTTGTTCACCGGACCGCTGCCGTGCGGGCTCGAGATGGTACCGCCCGGTGTCGTCGAGTCGAGCGTGATCGCGCCGCCGGCGTGCTTGCCGTACTCGTCGTCATTCATGCGATAGACGCCGTCGAACGAGCCGCGCAGCACGCCGTGAAACTCCCAGCCGTCACCGAGCGGGCGATCGGCCTCGACCTGCAGCGTATTGCGGAATTTCGAAAGCCCCACCGAGTTGCCGGTGTTGTCCTTGCCGCGAAAGCGCGTGTCGTTCTCGTAGTAGACGTCAACCGCCCACTTGTAGGATTCACCGCCGATGTCGGGCAGCTTGTCATCCGCCATCGCCGACAGCGACACGAGTGCGCACATTGCTCCTCCCAGCCCGGTGCGGGCCAGAAGGTGTCTCCTCTTTTTCTGGATATCCACCTTTTCCTCCTCCTGTTTGTGCTGCTATCTCACTGCCAAGCGTCATCACTCCCTTTTCGTGTTCAGGCCGCCACGCGCGTGTCCGCGCCGAGCGCCGCCGCGTCGTCCTCTTCCAGCACGCCGTCCTCGTCGTAGTGCGTCGCCACGACGAAGTGCGGGCGGAACACCACGCACCAGGCCGGCACGATGAGCATCGCGGCGATGGCATTGACGACGAGCATGAAAGACAGCAGGACAGCGGCATCCGACTGGAAGCGCAGGTCGGACATGAAGATCCACATGACGACGCCGGCGATGAGCGTGGCGGCGGTGAAGGACACGGCGTAACCGGTGGTGGCAACCGCATTGACGACCGCGCGGTGGATGTTGCGGGTGACCGCCATTTCCTCGCGGATGCGGTCCATGAAATAGACCGCGTAGTCGATGCCGACACCGACGCCGACCGCGATCACCGGCACCGTGTTCACGCTGATGCCGATGTTGGCCCAGCCCATGTAGGCATAGGTCATGACGGTCGCGAACAGCATCGGCAGCACCATCAGCCAGCCGGCATGCAGCGACTGGTAGTAGGCCATCACCAGCAGGAAGGCGATCAGCATCACCGCCGGGATGATGATCATGTGGTCGGTGTGCAGCGCCTGGTTGGCGGCCGCCGTGACGCCGATGATGCCGCCGCCGAGCTCGATCTTCAGGCCCGGCACCTCGGCCTCGATGCGCGCCTTGCCCTCTTCCGCGAGTGCGACCACGCGGTTGATGGTGGCGGCCTGGTGATCCTTGTAGAAGAACACCATGTCGGCCTCGTTCTCGTCCGGATTCACGTACTCCTTCAGCGCTCCCGGAATCGGGCTTGACGCCAGATAGGCGAACATCAGGCCGCCGACCTCGTCCGCGTTGTCAGGTATCTGCGCCCAGCGCGGATCGTCGTTGTGCGTGAGGCGATTGACCACGCGCACCACGCCGGGCAGTGCACGCGTGCCGCCCAGTGTCGGGTCGGACAGCATGTGCGCCTGGAAGCGCTCGATCGCGTGCATCACTTCCGGCCGCTTGATGCCGCCCTTCTCCGTCGTACGCGCCACGACATGCAGTTCCTCCGAACCGGGAAACAGTGTGTTGATGGCCGCGGTCGAGCTGTTGTAGTCGTGGTCGCGGTTGAGCAACGGGCTGCCCGGTTCCGACTCGCCAAGCTGCACGCGCGCAACGAACACGCTGCCGACCGCCACGCAGGCGAGGGCCACGAACAGGATGGCGCGCGCGCCACCGTTCGTGCCGCCGGTGCGCGCCATCGCGTTGCCGAGGAAATTGCGCACGCCCTGATTGGCGTTCTCCATCGTTTTCGGCTGCGGCAGCACGGTCAGCGCCAGCGGCACCATGAAATGCACGGTGAAGATGACGGAGAAGCCCCAGAAACCCGCCGCCATGCCGAGCTTGTAGTTGAACGGCGCCGCGCCGAGCACCAGCACGGCGATGCCGATCGCGTCGACGATGATGGCCAGAGACCCCGGGCGGAACAGTGCATCGAGCGCGTTTCGGGCGGCCTTCCGCCCGTTCTTCACGATGGCCAGTTCCTCGTAGTAGCGCACCACCAGCTGCACGCCATGCGACGTGGCGCGCGCCGCGATCAGGAACGGAATCGGCAGCGACAGCGGCTCCAGATTGATGCCCGCCAGTGCCATGAAGCCAAGGCCCCAGATCGTTGACAGCGCAATGCCCAGCAGCGGCAGCGCGATGCCGTACAGGCGCCGGAAGTAGACGATGAGCAAGGTCGCCAGCAGCGCCAGCGTCCAGGCAAGGATTTCGACGATCTGGCCGAGATAGGTATAGACCCAGCCGGTGAGCACCGGATTGCCGGTGACGTGCACCTTGTGGCCTTCGCGTGCCAGCGATGCGCGCACCTTCTGCAGCGCGGCGAAGGTCTTCTCGTAGTCCAGGCCACTTTCGTTGAGCTGTGCCTTGATCAGTGCCGCCTTGAAGTCGGGCGACACCATGAGGCCGTACAGGTTCGGATTTGCGACCACGTCGCGCTGCATCCGCGCCAGCTCGTCCGCCGTGTGCGACGGCTTCAGCGGGTCGTAGTACGGCTGCGACACGAAGCTGCCTTCCGGTGACAGGTACACCTTGCGTGCCGTGCGGTGGGTCAGCGACGACACCAGGTTGTGGTTCACGCTGGGCAGGCTGTCGATGCCCAGCGTCGCTTCATGGATGAGCTTGAGCGTCGTGTCATTGAAGATGGTGCCCTGCTCCACCTCGATCGCCATGACGATCATGTTTGCGCCGCCGAAGTTCTCCTTGATGCGGTTGTAGGTCTCGATGTACGGATGCTTCTGCGGCAGCAGGTCGGAGAAGTCCGAATAGATGCGCAGCTTGGGCAACGCCATCGCGAACAGCAGCGTGACGGCGAGAATCATCGACAGCACGATCTTCGGGTTGGTGAATATCCACTCCTCCGCCTTGTGAAGGGCGTGGGTGAACGATTTTCGGAACGGGGCGATCATTGCGCGCCTCCAGGGGTCGGGGTGCTGCCGGTGGACAGGGATCGCAGCAGGCCACCCGGCCCGCCGACGACGATGGAATGGCGCGCGCCGAGCGAGGTCGCCGCGCTCAGGAAGACGGGGCTTGCGTCGGCATGGGCAAGCGGCACCCATTCACCGCCCTGCAGCCGCACCAGACTGCCGCCGGCGCCCACCGCATGCGGCGTGCCTTCGTGCATGAACATGCGGAACAGCGGCGCGCCGCCGCGATGGATCTGCGCCGTCCACGTCTCACCGCCATCGGTGGTGTGCAACACCTGCCCCGCCAGCCCGCTGACCCAGCCTTCCGCCGGCGATGCGAACAGCGCCGCATAGGGATAGAACTCGCCCGGCAGCGCGCCGCGCCGCGCCCAGCTCGTGCCGCCATCGGTGGTCACCAGCACGGTGCCGAATTCGCCGGTCGCGAATCCGTTCCGGGCATCAACCATCTGCAAGGTCGTGATCTGCAGGTCGTCCTGCAGGTCCGTCGTCGTCCAGTTCGCGCCCTGGTCGTCGCTGCGTGCGATGACCGCGCGGCTGCCGGCCACCCACCAGCGGCCCTGTCCGTCGCAATGCACGGTGAGCGCGGTGCGCGGCTGCGCCAGCGGGTGCGCAGTCCAGGCCGCGAGTGCCGCATCGGCCGACCACAGCCGGCGGTAGAAATCGATGGCGATGAAGCTGCCGTCCGGGCAGACCTCCATGCCGATCAGCGAGGACGGCCCCGCTATCGGCTGGCGCGCCCAGGTCCGGCCGCCGTCATGCGACGCGAGTATCGCGCCGCTGCTCGTGCCCGCCGCCACGACGTCGCCACGCGACGCAAGCGCCTGGATGACGTCATGGCGCTGCACCGGCTTCGCCGCTTCGGCGCGCGCTGCCGCAAGATCCGGCGCCTGCGTGCAACCGGCCGTCATGGCGGCGACGAGCGACAGCCAGCCGCCCACCCGCCTGAATCCGTGGTGATTCATCTTCCCTCCTCGCCCGGTTCTGTCGCCGGGTCAGATGTCTTGTTCGTGCGGACGCCGACGGCGCCCGGTCAGTGCAGGTGCTGCGTCAGCGGCCGAGATCCTTCGCCGACGCGCCGCCGATGCCCCAGTTGGCCTTGGGCACCTCGGTGATGAGCACGCGCACCGCTTCCTTCGGTGCGCCGACCGCCTCGACCAGCGCCTGTGTCACCTTGTCGATGACCGCGCGCTTCTGTTCCTCGGTGCGTCCTTCCAGCAGATGGACCTGTACGAAAGGCATGGCGGTCTCCTCAGACGAAGCGCACGGACGTGCGCCCGAGCGACTGGATGCGCAGCGACACGTTGTCGCCGGGTGCCACCGCGACGGCCTCCGTGATGCCGCCGGAGAGGATCAGCGTGCCGGCCGGGATTTCCTCGCCGCGCCGGCCCAGCATGTTGGCCAGCATGGCGACCGCCGCCGCCGGATGACCGAGCACCGCGGCACCGGCGCCGAGCGCCACCGGCTGGCCGTTCTTCTCCAGCACCACGCCCAGCGTGCGCAGGTCGAGCCCCTCGACCTGCGTGGCGGTGCCGCCGACGACGAAGCGCGACGACGAGCAGTTGTCGGCCACCACGCTCTTCAGGTCGAACTTGAAATCGCGGTAGCGCGAATCGATGATTTCGATCGCCGGCACGACGAAGTCGGTGGCTGCCAGCACGGCTGCGATGTGGCAACCGGGACCACGCAGCGGTGCTTTCGTGACGAAGGCGATTTCCGGCTCCACTTTGGGATGGATGAGCTTGGCGCATTCGATGTCGCCGCCGTCGGCCACCGAGAAGCTGTCGGCCAGGAAGCCGAACACCGGGTCCTCGACGTTCATCTGCTTCATCTTGGCGCGCGAGGTCAGGCCGGCCTTCAGGCCGACAATGCGCGCGCCGCGCGCCAGCTTGCGGGCGCGGATCGCGTCCTGCACCGCATAGGCGTCCTCCCAGTCCATGTCCGGGTGGTCGTCCGTCACCTTGGTGGTGTCGCGCGCTTCGAGTTCGCACGCTTCGAGGCGCTCGGCGAGCGACTCGATGATGTGTGGATGGAGTTTCATCGCTCAGGCCTTTGCTTGCGTAAGAGTGCGGGCAGGCGAGGACTCGCGCGCCATCGTGATCGCCGTGTCTTCGATCATGTCTTCCTGGCCGCCGACCATGCCGCGCCGGCCGAGCTCCACCAGGATGTCGCGCGCCGGCAGGCCGTACTTCGCGCCCGCGCGCTTGGCGAACAGCAGGAAGGAGGAATAGACGCCGGCGTAGCCCAGCGTCAGCGCGTCGCGGTCGATGCGCACCATGTGCTCCATCATCGGCAGCACGATGTCCTCGGCCACGTCCATGATCCGGTAGAGGTCGACGCCGGTCTCTATGCCCATGCGGTTCGCCACCGCCACGAACACCTCCAGCGGGGTGTTGCCGGCACCAGCGCCCAGGCCGTTGGTCGAACCGTCGATGCGGGAGGCACCGGCTTCGATCGCTGCCAGCGAGTTGGCCACACCCATCGCCATGTTGTGGTGTCCGTGGAAACCGATCTCGGTTTCCGGTTTCAGCGCCTGCCGCACCGCTGTGACGCGAGCCGTCACGTCGTCCGGCAGCATGTAGCCGGCCGAGTCGGTCACGTACACGCAGTTCGCGCCATAGCCCTCCATGAGTCGGGCCTGCGCGACCAGCGCGTCCGGCTCGATCATGTGGGCCATCATCAGGAAGCCGACGGTGTCCATGTCCAGCTTGCGCGCCAGCCCGATGTGCTGTTCCGACACGTCGGCTTCGGTGCAGTGGGTGGCCACCCGTATGGTGTGCACGCCCAGTTCATGCGCCATGCGCAGATGGTCGACAGTGCCGATGCCGGGCAGCAGCAGCGCCGACACCTTGGTCTTCTTCATCGCCGGAATGACGGCGGACAGGTACTCCTCGTCGCTGTGCAGCGGAAAGCCATAGTTCACCGAGGCGCCGCCAAGGCCGTCGCCGTGCGTGACCTCGATCAGCGGCATGCCCGCCTCGTCGAGTCCGCGCGCGACCGCCAGCATCTGATCCAGCGTGATCTGGTGGCGCTTCGGATGCATGCCGTCGCGCAGCGTGTTGTCGTGCAGCGTGACCTTCTTGCCCTTGAGATTCATGGTGGTGTCCTTCGTACTCAGGCGGGAACGGGCTCGAGCGTGAGCGAGCCGTTGAGGATTTCCTGCGCGAACATTTCCGCAGTGCGCGCCGCGGCTGCGGTCATGATGTCGAGGTTGCCGGCGTAGCGAGGGAGGTAGTCGCCGAGACCGGCGACCTCCATGAAGATCGACACGCGGTGGGTGTCCATGTCGATCACCGGGCCATTGACCAGCCGGTAACCGGGCACGTAGGCCTGCACCTGCCCGATCATGTCGCGTACGGATTGTTCGATCTCGGCCGCACGCGGGGCCGATTCGGTGATGCAGTGGATGGTGTCGCGCATGATCAGCGGCGGCTCGGCCGGATTGATCACGATGATGGCCTTGCCCCTCGCGGCGCCGCCGACACGCTCGATCGCGCCCGCCGTGGTGCGGGTGAATTCGTCGATGTTCTTGCGCGTGCCGGGGCCGACCGAGCGCGAAGACACGGTGGCGACGATCTCGCCGTAACTCACCGGCTGCACGCGGCTCACGGCGGCCACCATCGGAATGGTCGCCTGGCCGCCGCAGGTGACCATGTTCACGTTCATTTCGCGCTTGCCGACGTGCTCGCGCAGATTCACCGGCGGCACGCAGTACGGGCCGATCGCGGCCGGCGTGAGGTCGATCATCATGACGCCCAGCGCATTGAGCCTGCGCGAGTTCTCCGCATGCACGTAGGCGCTGGTCGCATCGAACGCGATCTGTATGCCATCCGCCTGCACGTTCGGCAGCAAGCCGTCGACACCGTCGCTGGTGGTTTTCAGCCCCATGTTGCGGGCCCGCTCCAGTCCTTCGGAGGCGGGGTCGATGCCGACCATCCATACCGGGTCGAGCACCGTGCTGCGCTTCAGCTTGTAGAGCAGGTCGGTGCCGATGTTGCCGGGGCCGATCAGCGCACATTTGATCTTTCTCATGCCTGGGAATCCTCGTCGTGGGATGCGTGCTTGCCGGCCTGCCAGCCAGTGGCGCCGAGCACGCTGCGGGCGGTTTCAAGGGGCTCCGACTCGAGAGTCGTCGCGAGGGAGTCGTTCCAGCGATTGAAGAAGCCGAACAGCGCGATCACGCCCAGCAGCTCGACGATCTGGCCGTCCTGCCAGTGCGTCCGCAGGCGGGCGAACAGTTCGTCGCTGACGTCGTTGGGCTGGCTCGCCGCGGCCAGCGCGAAGTCGAGCGCGACGCGTTCGGCGTCGCTGAACAGCGGGCTCGTGCGGTATTCGGCGACGGCCGCCATCTTGTCGGCGGCCACACCGTGGCGCAGCGCACTGGTGGCGGTATGCGCACGGCAGTACAGGCAGCCGGCCGCCATGCTGGCGACGTGACCGACCAGCCGCTTGAGGCCGAGATCGACCTCGCCCGACGGGTCATAGACGCCACGGCTGAGCGCGATCAGCCCTTTCGCCAGCGCGGGCCTGTGCGCCATCGTGCGCAGGCTGTTCGGCACGAAGCCGAGCGTGCGTTCGAAGAAGGCGAAATCCGCCGCCATGTCCGGCGTGGACTCGATGGGCAGGGGTGCGATGCGTGCCATGGCGTCGGTCCTAGACGAAGCGCACCGAACAGCCGCCGAGGCCGCCGATGGCGATGCGCAGGCTGTCGCCCGCCTTGACCGGGATGAGCGCTGCGAGCGAGCCGGACAGGATGACCTCGCCCGCCTTGAGGGCAATGCCGAGACGGCCCAGCGTGTTGGCGAGCCAGACGACAGCGTTGACCGGATGGCCGAGCGCTGCCGCGCCGGCACCGGTGCCGACGATGTCGCCGTTCAGCTCCAGCACCATGCCGCACAGGCCGAGGTCGAGATTGCGCGGCGACACCGCGCGGTCGCCGAGCACGAACACGCCGCACGACGCGTTGTCGGCCACCGTGTCCTGGATGCGGATCTTCCAGTCGGTGACGCGCGAATCGACGATCTCGAAGCAGGGCATCACGCACTCGGTGGCGCGCAGCACGTCGGCGCCGGTGACGCCCGGGCCCATGATGTCGTGCTTGAGGATGAAGGCGATCTCGCCTTCGGCGCGCGGCTGGATCAGCGAGTCCGCAGCGATGGATTCGCCTTCGTTGTAGATCATGCCGTCGAGCAGGTAGCCGAAATCCGGCTGGTGCACGTTCAGCATGTTCTGCACCACCTTCGAGGTGACGCCGATCTTCTTGCCGACCACGCGTTCACCCGCGCTGATGCGGCGACCGACCATGCGCTGCTGGATGTGGTACGCGTCCTCGATCGTGATGTCCGGCTCGCGGCCGGTCAGCGGCGCCACCGTTTCGCGGGTGGTGAGCGCGGCGTACAGCTCGTCGCCGTACTGCTGGATCTTGTCGGCTTGCATCATCATCTGCTCCATATCGTTATTGACCGCGCAGCGCCGCCCGCCGGGCCGCCCCAAGGGCGAGCGCAGCCCCCTTGGGGGGCAGCGAGCGAAGTGAGCGTGGGGGTCTCATTCAGTGAGGAAGTCGCCCACCAGTCGTACGAAGCGGGCGGCGTGTTCGATCTGTGTCCAGTGGCCGCACTTGCCGAACACGTGAAGCTGCGCATTCGGTATCCACTGGGCGAGCGTGAGCGAGGTGTCGAGCGGAATGACCTTGTCCTCGCGGCCGTGGATGACCAGCGTCTCGTGCGGCAACGCGCGGATGTCGTCGGCCCGGCTGGCCATCGCGTCCACCCAGCGCTGGCGCGGCGCCGGGAACATGGCCGCGAAGGACTCCTGGAACCCGGGCCGCACGCTCGCCTCGTAGCGCAGCTTCGCCAGCTCGTCGTTCGCCAGCGAGCGGTCGTACGCAAACAGGTCGAGCAGGCCGCGCATGGCTTCGATCGACGGTGTGTAGCCCCACACCGCATCGAGCGCCGGCGTGATGTCGAAGCGCACGCCCACGCTGCCCATCAGCACCAGACGGCGGATGCGGCGCGGATGGCGGATCGCCACCTGCAGCGCGAGCGCACCGCCAAAGCTGTTGCCCACAAGATCGGCGCGCTCGATGCCGAGCGCGTCCAGCATGCCGATGGCCTGTGCGACCCAGGTGTCCATGCTGTAGCCGATGTCCGGGCGGCGCTCGGTGAAACCGAAGCCGGCCATGTCCGGTGCGACGACGCGCAGGCGCGCCGACAGCGCGGGCATCACGAGGCGCCAGTTCGCCCAGGCGCTGACGCCGGGTCCCGAGCCGTGCAGGAAGAGCGCCGGAAAGCCTTCTCCAGCGTCGTGATAGTTGGTTTCGATGCCGGCGGCGGCGATGCGCTTCGACACTTCGGGGTTGAGCGGTGCGTTCATGTCCACCGGCCTCAGAGCTTCACGCACACGTTCTTGAGTTCCGTATAGAACTCGAGCGAATGCACGCCGCCTTCGCGGCCGATGCCGGATTGCTTTGCGCCGCCGAACGGTGTGCGCAGGTCGCGCAGGAACCAGGCGTTAACCCACACCAGACCGGTGTCGAGTGCCGCCGCCACGCGGTGACCGCGCGCCATGTCCGACGTCCAGACCGACGCCGCAAGTCCGTAGCGGGTGTCGTTCGCCAGACGGATGGCTTCGTCTTCAGAATCGAACGGCGCGATGTGGCAGCAGGGGCCGAAGACTTCCTCGCGCACCACGGCTGCAGTCTCCGGCAGGCCGGTCCAGATGGTCGGCTGGACCCAGGCGCCGTCACGCAGCGCGCCCGGCATGTCCGGCACGCCACCGCCGGTCACCACGGTGGCGCCGTCGGCCGCGGCACGGCGGTAACAGGACAGCACCTTGTCGCGGTGCTCGCCCGAGATGAGCGGCCCCATGCCGGTGTCCTCATCCTCCGGGCGGCCCAGCTTCATCGCTTCCGCGCCCTGCTTCATCGCCGCGACGAAGCGCTCGAACAGCGGGCGCTCGACATAGACGCGCTCGGTGCCGAGACAGACCTGGCCGCAGTTCGAGAAGGCGGAACGCAGCGTGCCGGCAACGGCGGCATCGAAGTCGCAGTCGGCGAACACGAGGGCCGGATTCTTGCCGCCCATTTCCAGCGATACCGGACGCGCGCCGTCGGCGGCCGCCTTCATGATGGCCGCGCCAGTGCGCGTCTCGCCGGTGAAGGTGATCGCGTTCACACCCGGGTGGGTCGTCAGGAATTCACCGGCCGAATCCGGCCCGAAGCCATGCACGACGTTGTAGACGCCGCGCGGCACGCCGACCGCATTCATCACCTCGCCCAGCAGCGTGGCGGTCTGCGGCGTCTCCTCGGACGGTTTCACCACCACCGTGTTGCCGCACGCCAGCGCCGGCCCGACCTTCCACGTCATCAACAGCAGCGGCAGGTTCCACGGGCAGATCACGGCGACGACGCCGACCGGCTTGCGCAGCGCGTAGTTGATCGCGCCGCGACCGTCCGGCGTGGCCGTTTCGAAGAACTCTCCGGGTACGTTCTTCACCACGTCAGCGAATATCTTGAAGTTCGCCGCACCGCGCGGGATGTCCAGATGGCTGGCCAGACTGACCGGCTTGCCGGTATCGGCCACCTCCGCCGCGACGAAGTCGTCGAAGCGGCGGTTGATTTCATTGGCGACCGCGTACAGCAGTTCGGTGCGCTCTGCCACCGTCATGCGGCCCCACGGCCCGCCAAGCGCGGCACGGGCGGCGAGCACCGCCGCTTCCACCTCGTCGCGACCGGCTTCGGACACGGAGGCGAGCACGCTGTTGTCCAGCGGCGAACGCTTGTCGAAGACACGGCCACTGCGCGCGGCGACAAACTCGCCGTTGATGAAGTTTCTGATCTGTTTCATCGATTTCTTTCTTCTGTTTCTTTCTTGTTCTTGCGTCGGCGCGTCAGCGCGCCGGATGCAGGCCGATTGCGGCGAGGCCCGCGCGGGCGCAGTCCTCGTCCTGGGTTTCCGAACCGCCCGACACGCCAACCCCGCCGACGCGTTCGCCGGCCACCACCAGCGGCAGGCCGCCGCCGAACATGACCATGCGCGGGCGCAATGGCAGGCCGGCGCGCACTGCCGCCGAATGGCCCGTCAGTGCCGCCGGCCAGTCCGCCGTCGGCAGCCCGAAGCCGGCGGCCGTGTAGGCCTTGTCGATGGCGATGTCCGCCGAATGCAGCGGTGCGCCCGGCATGCGCAGGAAGGCGACCAGCTGGCCGGCGCGATCGACCACGGCGACATTGACCTGCGCACCGATCACCGCGGCGCGTTCAACGGCCGCGCGCACCGCCGTCACGGCCGCCTCCCAGCTCACCGTCGATTGCTTCACCGCCACGTCCATGTCGTCTCTCCCGCAACCGTTTTCGAGCGGCCGCATGTTGTTCCGATATTCGATGTTTTAAACGATATAAAAGCATTATCTCGACGTCAACATTTTTTCTCGAGATTTTTAGCTTTTCACGGAAAAACTTCGGATCTAGAATGTCGGCATGGGTGACACCGGCCCTCCGACGCGCTGAGGGATACCGAGGATTTTTCTTATGGAACAAATGATTACCGGCGAATTCCAGATCAACAGCGAAGCCTATGAGCCGAAGACACTGGTCGATGGCGCCTACCGGCGCTTGCGGCGCGACATCATCGAGGGCCGTCACCTGCCCGGCGCCAAGCTGCGGGTCGAACATCTGAAGGACGAGTACGCGGTCGGCGCCGGCACGCTGCGCGAGGCGCTGGCGCTGCTGGTGAGCGACTCGCTGGTGGTGGCGCAGGGACAGCGCGGCTTCCGCGTCGCGCCGATTTCGCTGTCCGACATCGAGGACATCACGCGCACCCGCGTGATGCTGGAGTGCGAAGCATTGCGCCAGAGCATCCTTGCCGGCGACGACGCCTGGGAGGCCAGTCTGGTGGGGGCGTTCCACCGGCTCACGCGCGCCGAGGAGAAACTCGCCGGCGACGTGGATGGCAGCGTGAACGAGTGGGAGGAGCGCAACCGCGTGTTCCACGAAACGCTGATCGGTGCCAGCACCTCGCGCTGGATCCGCCACTTCCTGGCCATCCTGTACCGCCAGTCCGAGCGCTATCGCCGCATCTCGGTGCTCAACCGTCCCGTGCCGCAGGACGTGCATGAGGAACACGAGCGCATCTTCAAGGCGGCCATCGCGCGCAACGTGGACGAAGCGACCCGCCTGCTCGCGGGCCACATCATGCGCACCTTCCATACCATCCAGGGTGTGGCGCGTTTTTCACCGGACGGCGACACCGTGCCGGTGCGCGTCGCGAACGCCGAATGAAACCGGCCGAGCATCGAGGCACGGCCGGCTCCCGGGTCGCGCCCGGTCAGGCGCCGGATGCGATGCCTGCGGTGTCTCTCGCGCCAGCGTCGGCGTGCCCCGCCGCGTCCGCGGCAAGCCGTTCGACGCACCGGAGCATGCCGCCGATCACCTTCAGCCTCAGGTCGCTGGTCGGGTAGATGCAGCAGGCCAGCACGCGTCCTTCGCGCTCCTCCTGCTCGCTCACGTGCGCGCGGCTCATCACGCGTTTGACGTAGGTGCCGGACAGCACCTGCACCTTGCACACGCCGCAGCCGCCCTGACGGCAGCCGACCGGTATGCCGCGCCCGCCCAGCGCTTCCATGCCGCGCAGCGCGCTCTGGCTCGCGGCGCACGGGTATTCGCGCCCGCAGTCCTCGATGACGATGCGATAGCCGTGCGCCACGGCTAGATCTTCCTGAACAGCGGGCTGCGCACCTGTTGCGCGTCGGCCGCGGAGAAGAATTTCTCGGTGAAGATGTCGCGCTCGAACAGCCGGCCCTGCATCAGTGCGTTGATGCAGGCGTCGATCATCACCGGCGGTCCGCACAGATAGGCCTGGTGGCCGCGGAAGTCCTCGCGGAAACGGGCCAGCGCGGCCTCGTGCGCGAAGCCGCGGAATCCGGTCCAGTCGCTGCCCGCGGGCTCGTCCGACAGCGCCGGCACGTAGCTGAAGTTCGCGTGCGCCGCCGCCAGCCTGACGAAGTCGTCGTGGTAGTACAGCTCGGTCCGGTTGCGCGCGCCATACACAAGCGTGAGCGGCTGCGCACAGCCCCTCGCCAGCAGGTCGAGGATCATCGAGCGCGGGCTGGACAGCCCCGAGCCACCGGCCATGAAGATGAGCGGCTTTTGCGCGGACTCGCGCACGAAGAAGCGCCCGTAGGGACCGGACAGTTTCACCGTGTCGCCCGCGCGCAGCGATTCGTGCACCCAGGTGGTCCCGCGCCCGCCGGGCACATGGCGAATGTTCAGTTCGACCTCGCAACCACCGGACGGGGCGCTGGCCAGCGAGAACGCACGCGACATGCCGGGTTCGGCGGCGATGTCCAGATTGACGTACTGGCCGGCCTGGAAGTCGAGCGGGCGGTCCAGCGCGATGAACACGCCCTTGATCGTCGGCGTGAGCTGTTCGATGCGGCTCACCGTGCCATGGAAATCGGAGACCGGAATGTTGCGCGCATCCGGCTCCTCGTCGATGTCGGCTTCTATCGTCACGTCGCTCTGCAGCCGGGCGCAGCACGCCAGCGTCTTGCCTTCGTCGCGCTCGAAGTCCATCAGCGCGAAGTCGGACGCCTCTCCGTGGTCCACCTCGCCTTCCACGACCTGCACCTTGCAGGTCGCGCACAGGCCATGGCAGCAGGCATGCGGCAGCCAGATGCCTGCGCGCAGGCAGGCATCGAGCACGGTCTGGTCGTCGTCCAGCTCGAGCGTCTGGCCGAGCGGCTCTATCGTGAGTGCGTACCCCATCAGCTGCACGCTCCCCCGATGCCGGCGAGTCCGGGCGTGCGGAAGCGGATCGCGTCCTTGTGCCCGAGTCCGTTCTCGGCCAGCGAGTGCTTGAAGCTGGGGACCCAGGGCACGCCCGACTTGATCCACGCCACCTTCGACCAGTCGATGCGCGCCCAGTCCGGGTGGTAGCCGTAGGCGCCCGGCAGCACCTTCTCGACGATGTCGCCGAAGCGCATGGTCGGCGGAAACGGAAAGGCGAACGGCGCACAGAACATCAGGTGGTCTTCCCATCCGATGAACAGCAACTGGTTGCCGTGGAAGTTCTCCACGGCGTCGCGCGCCCGGCCGGTGTATTCCTTGATTGCGGCAACTGTCATGTCTGTGTCCTCCTCAGGCGTTGCGCTTGGACATGCCGCGCCATTCCTCGAAATTGCGCTGGTCTTCGGATCCTTCGAAATCGAGGTTGTCGCGGCCATGGACCATGCGGCAATGCTCGAGCACGGCGGCGAGCGGATCGAAGCCCGGAGCGCCCGGATCTACGCCGTCGTCGAAGCAGTTTCCCTGATAGATCTGGTTCACCGGCAGCCATGCCTGCACGTACTTCTCGGGCTCGTTCTCGAAGATGTGCTGGCAGTGGTCGGAACAGAAGTGGTACTTGTCGCCCTTGTAGGTCGTTTCGCGATAGCAGATCTTCGTGGGGTCGTCCGGCTCGGTGAATACCGTCGGAATCTGGCAGGTCTGGCACAGCATGGGCAGCGTCTTGTTGTAGAAGCGGTTGCCCTTGTCCGCCTGTTCGCGCCAGAACTCGAAGCGCGGCCGGTAGTACTTGTCGAAGGTGTCCGGATATTTCTGCGCCAGCCAGTCCATCTCCTCGGCGTCCGGCAGCCAGGTGTGGAAGTCGGTCGCCGCGCCGTAGTTGTAGAAGGTGGCCCACACCTGATGCGACAGGTGGTCCTTCTCCTTCGCGATCTGCGCGGCGCAGTCCGGCATCCTGATGCCGTAGCGCGCGAGGTCCTTGAACAGCGCGCCGCCGTTCTCCTCGAAGTAGATCTCCCACGCCTCCTTCCAGCTCATGACGCGCTTGGGCAGCATGTAGTCCATCATCGCGGCGACGATGGACAGCAGGCGCACGCCGCGCCAGGTCCATTTGTCTATCCACCGCTGCACGATGGGCAGGTTGGCCGGATCCTGTTCCAGGATGAACTTGATGCACTCCAGTCCGAGCGTCATGTGACGCGCCTCGTCCGACTGCGCCGAGAAGCCGAACGTCATCGTCCCCATGTCTCCGTTGTAGGCGGCGCCGGACACGAAGGGCACGAACAGCAGGTTGGTCAGCACGTACTCGAACGAGAAGCCGATCGACACCACGAATTCGAACGGCCCGGCGGTCATCGCGTCCTCGAAGAAGCTCTTCGGCACCGACAGGTACCAGACCCGGTCATACATGTGCGGGAAGTCGTGGAAGCCGTTGTAGTACTTGTTGTAGTTCGACAGCGAATGGATCTGCGTCTGCGCGTGGCGCATCTCGTCGATCGCCTGCATCATGCAGGCGACCCGCGCGCCGGCACCGGGGAACTGGCGCCCGACGTGGGCGAAGCCGCGGTGCGCCATGTATTCCAGCGGCGTGACGCCGGTCAGGAACAGCTTGATGGCGTTCAGGTAGCGCGCGTCGGTGACGCCGAGGTGGCCATTGCTCTGGCTGTAGGCGTCGATGATGGCGTACAGCTTGCGTTCCTTCTCGGACTGGTACTTCCAGTAGGCGTCCATCGTCAGGCGGAACGGGTCTTCCCACTTGTCCCAGTCGTGGATCTTTATGCCTTCGTACCCGGCGTACGGATACACCTTCTCCTTCGGCTGGTAGCTGGTATCCCAGGCGAGGTCGCGCGTCATCAGCGTGTAGCGCTCCTTCAGGCTGAGTTTCTTCTTCGGTACCTGCATGTCCATCATGCTTCTCCTCGTGGCTGCGTGTCGGGTCAGTCGTTCCAGTACAGCGAGAACTCGTCGTCGCTTTCGTCGATGTGTCCCGACAGTGAAATCAGGTTGGTGTGCAGTTCCTGCAGATCGAAGTCGCGTCCGATCAGCGCCTCGATCGACGCGCGCCGTATCGTCATGCGCCCCTCGGCGTCTATCTTCACCATGGCCGGCGATTCGTTCGCCACGGCGTGCGGGTTGTCACTCAGGATCGATTCGATGATCGGGCGTGTGTCGTCGTTGGTCTGCAGCGCAATGAATACCTTTGACATGGCCGGCCCCTCAGGCGTTGACGCCGAGCTTCGCGAGCCGCGCGGCGAACTGTTGTGCAAGGTCGTCCATCACGGCGTCCGCCCGCTCGCCCAGCGCACGCTCTGCCATCGGCGCCAGCGCCGCCACCGCCCGCGCCTGCCAGCCCGCGATCCAGTCGCTGACCAGCGCCGCGTTCCCGGGCGATTCGGCGACCGCAACCTTGACCTGCGCGTCTACCCACTTGGCGCTTTCGGCGTACCACTCGGTCATGAACTGGGTGAGCATCGCGATGGCGGTGCCGCCGCGCATCGACAGTTCATCCTCGACCAGCACCTTGTAGAACAGCGGGTACAGCAGGCCGTCGAGCACGAGGTTCTGCGCGACGTACAGTTCGAACCAGTCCTGCACCACGAAGCTGTCCTCCACCAGCCGGCGCAGCGCCTGCCAGTCGGCCGCGCAGAGCCAGTGTTCCTTTGCACTGGACAGCGCGGCGGCATCCCCGAGCAGCAGTCCGATGCGCGTCAGGTACTGCGCGATGGCCAGATGGTCCATCGCGTGATACATGCACGGCTGCGTGATCGCCGTGCCGTAGCCGTAGGCGCAGATGGCGGTGTTGTTCATGCTGCCGCCCCACGCCACGTGGCGCAGCGGCAACAGCAGGTCGAGCGCCAGGGTGAGCAGCTCCGGGCTCAGCAGGCTCGCCAGATTGCGTGATTCGACGAAGTCGAAATTCGATTCGGCGGTTTCCTGCTGGCGTGCACGCGCCAATGTCCAGGTGCCGTAGTAGTACTGACGCGGGTCGCGGAACGCGTACCAGTCGCGCATTTTCAGGCGCGTGCGCGAGGCGTCGAAAATTTCCCGGTCGGGATCCCAGGTCGGCCGGTACTGGAAGTTGTGCGTCGGCTGGAGGTCGTAAGTGCCTTCCTGGTAGCGCGACGCCGGCTTGTCGCCGAAGCGGCGTTCGATGTGGCCATAGGTATGGCGCAGCGGTTTGATCGATACGGTACGCAGGTCGATCTGCATGCCAGTCTCCTCGGGTGTCTTTTATCGGGGTCCGGTCCGCGCTCAGCGCGGACCTGCCTTGAGTACGTCGGCCAGACGCGCCGCGCACGGTGCGCGGCCGGGTGCGTCGCCGGTGTCCAGACGGATCACGCGCTGCGCCGCACAGAACTCTTCGAATGCGGCGCGCGTGAGCATCATTTCCGCGAACAGCGACGGCTCGCCGAGCGCGAAGTCGAATTCGACGAAGCCGTCGGCGCGCTCGCCCGTCACGCGCACGTACTTGACGAAGGGATCGAATGCCGACGCCATGTTCAGGTGTGCACGTTGAGGAATGCGTCGTTGAGCTTGCGGTCGTGATAGAAGATCGCGCGCCCGAGATCCTCGACCGTCCACGTGATCACCGGCTTGTCCGGGTAGTAGATGTAGCCACCCGAGAACACCTCGTTGCGGTTGCCCGACGGATCGAAGAAATAGATCGTCTCCCCGCGCGTGATCCCGTGCCGCGTCGGCCCGATGTCCAGCGACACGTCCTTCTTCGAAATGATGTCCGCCGCACGCAACACGTCGCCCCAGCTGCCCAGAATGAACGAGCAGTGGTGGAAGCGGTTCTTCTCCGGATGACGGATGAACGCGATGTCGTGCGGCTTCGTCGAACACGTCAGGAACGCGCTCACCATCGTGTCGCCCGCCATCACCCGCTCCGCAACCTGAAAACCCAGCACCTCGGTGAACAGCTTCACCGTGCCGTCAAGGTCGTCCCCGTACAGCAGGCAGTGGTCGAAGCGCGTCGGTTGCATCCCCTTCAGGTCGTCCGGCCACGGGTCCGGGTTCACGTCCGGCATCCCGTTGCCCACCTTGTCCTTGTGCGCGAACAGCTCCATCGCGTGCCCCGTCGGCACCGTGAAGCGGAAGCGCCTCCCCGTATGCAGCTGCTCTCCGGCTCCGATCCATTGCAGATCGGTCGCCAGACCGCTGCCCTCCACCGCCGCCGCAAGACGCTCCAGCGTCTCTTCGCAGTCCACCCGGAAACCCATGTAGTCCATGCCCGCTGAATCCGCCTCGCGCAGCACAACGCTGTGGTGGTCGTGCTCGTCCCACGCCTTGAAATACACACGCCCCTGAGCGTCCCGGCCCGTCTCCATCAGCCCGATCACGTCTCTGTAGTGCTTCACCCCAGCATCCAGATCCGTCACCCTCAGTGCAACGTGCCCGGGACGCAATACGCCTGTCATTGCCATGGTCCGCTCCTCCTTTTTTGTGGTGCGCGCTGCGGCGCAGCAACACCCGGGACCGGACATGCGCAGGTCCCGGGCGCTGACTGCGGCCGTCAGCCGCGGCACTCCCTATCCAAGAAGCGTGCCACGCTCGATATAAATCAATAATCTCGATATTTAGCGTGTTTCGTCGGGTACAGTACAGTCCGTTCGAGCCGTCGATTGATCAGGCGGTGAACTCGAGAAAGCGGTGTTCACCACCTGATCAATCCGGCGGCCGGACAACGGAGGCTTCCGCAGCGCGCACCGGACCGCACAAGATGGACGGGCGACGAAGCGCGGCACCACCTTTGGCGCAGCGCAACATGCAAGAACGCAGCAGCGCCGGCAGCCATCACCCGAGCTGGAGGAGCAAGGGCTTGAGCACATTCAAATATCCGCACAACAGCGACCTGCGGCGGCTGGTCCGTTTCTCTGCGGACGACGGCCTGATATGGCTGGCCGAGAACCGCATGCTGCTGATGCACTGCGCGGCAATGTCCGCGCTGCGCACCCAGCTCATCCGCTCGGTCGGACCCGAGGCCGCGCGCCGCATCCTGACCCGCATGGGCTACGAATCGGGCATGCGCGACGCCGAGCTCGCGCGCACGATCCGTCCCGACCAGAACCCGATAGAGTCGTTCTTCGTCGGCCCGCAACTGCACATGCTCGAGGGCAGCGTGCAGGTGACGCCGGTGCATATAGAAATGGATGTGCGCAACGGCGCGTTCGACGGCGAGTTCCTGTGGGAGCACTCGTGGGAGGCGGAATTCCACCTGCGCGAGTTCGGACAGTCCGCCGACCCGGTGTGCTGGATGCAGATCGGCTATGCGTCCGGCTACACCTCGGGCTTCATGGGTCGGGTCGTGCTGTTCAAGGAGATCGAGTGCGCATGCTGTGGCTCCAACCACTGTCGCATCGTCGGCAAACCGGTCGAGCTGTGGGAGGACGGCGAGGCGTACGCCACCTATTTCGCGCAGGACACGCGCCTGTCGAAACTGCCACCCGCCACCTGGAGCGGCACACCGGCGCTGCCCGATACGGCGGACGAGCGCGCGGCACCGCCCGACCTGATCGGCAGTGCCGACAGTTTCCGCCGCGCCTACGAACTGAGCCTGCGCGCCGCCGGCACCACCGTGACGGTCCTGCTGCTCGGCGAAACCGGTGTCGGCAAGGAGCGCTTCGCCCGCATGCTGCACCAGATGAGTCCGCGCAAGGACGCGCCCTTCGTCGCCGTCAATTGCGCGGCGATCCCTCACGACCTGATCGAATCGGAACTGTTCGGCGTCGAGAAGGGTGCGTTTACCGGTGCGCATGCCTCGCGCGCCGGAAAGTTCGAGCGGGCCGAGGGCGGCACGCTGTTTCTTGACGAAATCGGTGAAATGCCGCTCGCCGCGCAGGCGAAGCTGCTGCGCGCGCTGCAGGAGGGCGAGATCGAGCGTCTGGGCGACGAACGCACGCGCAAGGTGAATGTGCGCGTGGTCGCCGCAACCAACGTCGATCTCGCGCAGGCGGTACAGCAGGGGCGCTTCCGCCCTGACCTGTACTACCGCGTGAATGTCTATCCGATCCAGATTCCGCCGCTGCGCGAACGCCTGTCCGACCTGCGGCAACTGGTGGATGCGCTCGTGAAGAAGTTCAATCACCAGCACGGCAAGCATGTGCAGGGCGTGTCCGACAAGGGCTTCATCGCGCTGCACGCGCACGGCTGGCCGGGCAATGTGCGCGAACTGGAGAACGTGATCGAGCGCGGCGTCGTGCTCGCGCCGCAGCAGGGCTGGATCGATGCGCACCACCTCTTCCTGTCGCTGGAAGCGGTGCTCGCGCGCGAATCGGGCATATCGGAAAGCGGCTGTCTGGAGGACCGCGGCACCGCCGAGGACGCGCTGCGCCAGCTCTGCGACCACGTCCTGCGCAGCGGCATCGCGCTGGAGGAGCTCGAACGGTCCGTCATGCGCACCTGTGTCGAACAGGAAGGCGGCAACATCGCGAGCGCTGCTCGGCGCCTGGGCATGACGCGTCCGAAACTGAGCTACCGGCTGCAGCGCAGCGACGGTGAAGACGAAGGTGAAATGCAGCCGTGAGCCGGGCCGCGTGGCTCAGCCGTCGCGGCCGGCACGCGCCAGACGCGCCAGCAGTTCGGCAAACATGCGCGTGCCGGGCGCCGACTGGGCAAAGAACAGCGCCGGCTCGATGACTTCGAGCTCGATCAGTCGCGGCCCGTCGTCGCCCCGGATCATGTCGACGCGGGCAAAGACGGCCGGCTCCGGCGTCGCCGCCAGCGCGGCGCGCGCGAGGTCGAACTCGTCCTGCTCCGGCGCGTGCGGCGCGACCGTTCCGCCGTGGTGATCCTGACAGCGGAAATCGCCCTGTCGCGGCAGCTTGCGTACCGCGTGCGAATAGCGCCCGCCGAAGAACACCAGCGACATCTCGCCATCGCGTTCGATCGCCGGCATGAAGGGCTGTATCAGCGCATCGCCGTCCCGCAGCAAGGCCGCGAGGTGGGCGCTGCAAGCCGCGTCATCCGCGCGCGCATGCAGCGCGCCCCAGGCGCCGATCGACACCGCCGGCTTCACCACCACGTCGGCCCAGCCGCAGGCGGCAAGCTGGGCCTGCGCGTCGGCGCTGCCGGCGACCGCCAGCCAGGTGGGCACCACCGCGATGCCGGCGCGCGCGAGTTCGCCCAGATAGCGCTTGTGGCTGTTCCATTCGATCAGCCCGGCCGGATTGAGCAGTCGGGTGCGCCCGGCCACATGCCGGGTCCATGCAAGGAATTCCGGCAGGCGCAGGTGATAGTCCCACGGCGAGCGCACGACCACGAGCCGGAAGCGGGACCAGTCCGCGTCGCCGTCCCAGGGCAGCATCGCGGCGCGCAGGCCCCGGGCATTCAGTGCCGAGATCAGGTGCTGCGACTCGTCGTCGGGCGTCGGCATGTCGCGCGCGGTCACGAGCGCGATTTCGTCATATCCATGCATGGGTTCGTCCTGCGGCAAATGCGCGCCGTCGATTCACGGATCGCGCAGTGTGCCGCAACAGTGCGCCGTCCGTTTGCCCGGACCGCCGGCGCAGCGATCCGGCGCAACCGTCAGATGCGGCTTACTGCGCCGCCTTCAGTGCCGCAATGCGCTCTTCCAGCGGCGGATGGGTCATGAACAGGCGCTTGATGCCGCCGCGCCCGCCACCTCCCGCAATGCCGAATGCCGACATCCGGTCCGGCAGCGGCTGCGGATGCAGCGCGTTCAGCCGCTCCAGCGCGGCAATCATGTTGTGGCGACCGGCCAGACGTGCGCCGCCGGCGTCGGCGCGGAATTCGCGCTGACGCGAAAACCACATGACGATGATGGACGCGAGCACGCCAAGCACCATTTCGGCAACGATCATCGTGACGAAGAAAGCCGGACCGTGGCCGCTCTCGTTCCTGAACACGACGCGGTCCACCAGATGCCCGATCACCCGCGACAGGAACATGACGAAGGTGTTCACCACGCCCTGTATCAGCGCCAGCGTCACCATGTCGCCATTGGCCGCGTGCGCCACTTCGTGGCCGAGCACCGCTTCCGCCTCCTCGCGCCGCAACTGCTGCAGCAGGCCGGTCGATACGGCAATGAGCGAGCTGTTGCGGCTCATGCCGGTGGCAAAGGCGTTCACGTCCGGTGAGTCGTAGATGCCGACCTCCGGCATGCGGATGCCCGCTTCGCCGGCATGGCGCGCAACGGTGGACAGCAACCAGGTTTCGGTGGCGCCGGACGGCGTCTCGATGACGCGCACACCCATCGAGCGCTTCGCCATCCACTTCGAGATCGCGAGCGAAATGAGCGACCCGCCGAACCCCATGACGGCGGCAAATGCCAGCAGCGAGCCGAGATTCAGGCCGTTTTCGGTGAGATAGGGTTCGACGCCCAGCAGGCGCATGGTGACGGACAGCACCAGCACGATGGCCAGATTGGTGCCGAGAAAAAGCATGACGCGTTTCATTCCGGAATCTCCTTGCCCGCGCAGGCGCCGACATGACGCTGCGTCGGTCACGCCGCAGGCGTTCCGTCCGTACCTCGGTGACCGGCCGCAGACGCGTCGCCCTCGCGGGCCGCGCCTTGCGTCAATGCACCGATACGGACACGCAGGCGATGCTAGGACAGGCGGTCACTTCGATCCATACGAAGATACATGACCGTGACTTCCGGAAAACGGAAGCTGCGCCAGCGCGCTCAGTCGCCGCAGGCAGCCTTCCAGCGGGAATCCCTGTCGCGGGCGCGCAAGGCTTCGAGGCTGGGCAGCACGCCGCTCAGATCGGCGGTCGCCGAGTAGATTGACCAGGCGTTCGCGGTCGGCGCCGCGCGCGCATACACGGTCAGACCGAACGCCGCCCGGCCGGGCGCGCGCACGACGTACACCCGGGTCACTTCACCCGCACCGAACGCCAGGCAGGCGACCTGCGCCAGCGCCGCGCCGCGCGCGCGCATCGCCGCTTCGGCGTCGTAGGGAAAATCGGCGCCGGTGTCCTGCCAGCCCAGACCCACGGTATCAACCATGGCCGCGCCGTTGGCCGACACGCCAAGCTTGCCGAGCGTGCCGGCCGCCACCTCCTGGCCCGGCGGTTTCGACACCCATTTCACCTCCGGCAGGCGCCGCTTGAGTGCCGGCACCGACACCCTGTCCCCGGCCGTTTCCGGCACCGCAGCGAGCAGCGCGTCGACCATCGGTCCGGCCGCCAGCGCCTTGTTCCAGCCATCGCGGCAGAAGCCGTCCACCCACGGCGCCGCTTTGGGATTGGCGGCGAGCGTCGCCTTGCGGCAGTCGGCAACGAATGCGGCTTGCGCGCCAGCCAGCAGCGCCAGCGGGCGCCCGGCCGTCGCCAGCCCGGTCGCCGAGGCGATCCGCGCCACCGTGGCAGTGGCTTCGGCCGGCTCCGCCGCGGCGCCCTGCGCACCGGTCGGCAGTGCGTCGAAGGCGCTGCCGTTCCACACCAGTTCGGCACCGCACTGCGTGGACGCCGAACTGGCCGGGCCGCACGCCTTTCCGGTACGCGCAATCTGGATCCGTACCGGCTTGCCGCCGAGCAGCCGGTAACCGAGCAACGGCTCGTGAAAGAGCACATCGGCGTCGCCACGACTGTTGCTGATGAAGATGTCGACATCCGCCCGGCCACCGGAACGGAACAGGCCCGGCCGCCCTTCGCAGACGTAGTCGCCTGCGCTCACCAGATAGTCGATGCGCGCGTCACCGCTGAAATCCTGCGCGAGCACGTGGCGCGACGCGCCTGGGCGGCCACCTGCTTTCAGACAGGCCGCGTTCAGTGCCGCAACGCGCGCCTTCACGCTCGCCGGCCAGGGCGGCGACGCGGCCCCCGCAGACGAGCAGGCCACGAGCAACCCCGCCACAAGTGCCAGCATTGCGCCGGCAATCCGTCGACTTCGATACATGGTCCATCCCTGTTCTGGTGGCACCCGCGCCGGGTGCCTGCAAGAGTGCAAGTATCGTGCATCGCACGTGCTTTGACAGGCGCCATTGGCGGCGCCCGGCGCGTCCGTCTTGCACAAATCCCCGCCGTTTCGTAGGCTGGCCTGTCGGCAAGCCCGGCAATGGGCTCGCACGCCCTGCCGGCCCGAACCGCTCCCGGACCTTCACCCATGCATACCGTCAAGGCACTCGTGTTCGACGTCTTCGGCACCCTGGTCGACTGGCGGACATCGATCGCGCGCGAGTCCCGAACCTGCCTCGCCCCGCTCGGCATCACGCTCGACTGGCTTGCGTTCGCCGACGCCTGGCGCGCGCGTTACCAGCCGGCGATGGACGACGTGCGCAGCGGCCGGCTGCCGTTCTGCAAGCTTGATCGTCTGCATCGGCACAACCTCGACCGGATACTGACCGACTTCGCTATCGACCACGTCGATGCCGCTACGCGGCACACACTGAACCTCGCCTGGCACCGGCTGGACGCCTGGCCCGATGCGGCACACGGCCTGCGGCAACTGCGCACGGCGTTCCGCATCGCACCCTGCTCCAACGGCAACATTTCGCTGATGGTGGATCTGGCGCGGCGCAACGGCTTCCCGTGGGACGCCATACTCGGCGCCGAAGTCGCGCGCGACTACAAGCCCAGCCCGGGCGTTTATCTGGCTGCCGCCGAAGCGTTCGACCTCGCGCCCGAGGAAACCATGATGGTGGCCGCGCACTCGCCGGACCTCGCCGCCGCCGCCGCGGCCGGGCTGCGCACCGCCTTCGTCGCGCGGCCGGACGAAGTCGGTCGCGGCGCCGGCGAGTCGTCACCGGCTGTCGCCGTCGATGTCGTGGTCCGCAGCCTGCCGGAACTGGCGCTCGCACTGGCTCCGTGAGCGCGTCGCCCACGCCGCATGGCCGACGGACGGCAGGAACCTGATCGCGCGCCGGCCGTCCCACAGCATGTGTGCGCCGCCTCCGGCGCGCCACCGGGAAAGGAGTTGCCATGAATCGCAGGACACTGCTCGGATGGATGTCCCTCTACGGGCTGGGAGCCGGCGCCGTCCTCTCCCGCGCGGCACACGCCGCCTCCGCGCCGACGGCGGCGCCCGAACCGCTGCGTCTCGACGACGCCGAGTGGAAAAGGCGCCTGACGCCTCAGCAGTACCGCGTGTTGCGGGAGGAACACACCGAAGCCGCCGGCAGCAGCCCGCTCGACCACGAAAAACGGCGCGGCACCTATCACTGCGCGGGCTGCGACCTGCCGCTGTTCTCGTCGGACGCCAAATACGACAGCGGTACCGGCTGGCCCAGCTTCCATGGCGCGCTGCCCGGCGCCGTCGGCACGAAGCTCGATTTCTCACTCATCCTGCCGCGCACCGAATATCACTGCGCACGCTGTGCGGGCCACCAGGGCCACCTTTTCGACGACGGCCCGCGACCGACCGGCAAACGCTACTGCAACAACGGCGTGGCGCTGCGCTTCGCGCCGGCCGCATCATGAGCGCCGCCCGGCTGCGCAGCGCCGCGCTGTTGCTGGCGCTCGGCGCGCTGATGCCGGCCGCCCATGCGCAGGCGCGCGAGAAGGCCACCTTTGCCGGCGGCTGCTTCTGGTGCGTCGAAGCGGATTTCGACAAGGTGCCGGGCGTGCTGTCGACGACCTCCGGCTACACCGGCGGCACGGTGCCCGACCCCACCTACGAACAGGTATCGGGCAAGGGCACCGGCCACGCCGAAGCCGTCGAGATCGAATTCGACCCGGTGCAGGTGAGCTACGAAAAACTGCTCGACATCTACTGGCACAGCATTGATCCGACGACGAAGAACGGACAGTTCTGCGACATCGGCAGCCCCTACCGGACCGTGATCTTCACCCACGGCGCGGCACAGCTCGCCGCCGCGAAGCGTTCGCTGCAGGCGCTGGAAAAGAGCAAGCCGTTCAGCGATCCGGTCGTGACGACGATCGAGCCGGCAGGCCCGTTCTATCCCGCAGAAGAGGGGCATCAGGACTATCACGAGAAGAACACCGTGCGCTACAACTACTACCGCTGGAGCTGCGGGCGCGATGCCCGGCTGAAGCGGCTCTGGGGCACGCCGGCGACGCACTAGCACCGGGACCGCAGCATGCCGCCCGGACTGCGGCGGGTTTCGTTCGCTGCAGCTCAAGGGGTCGCCCAGGTTGCCGTAGTAAAGGGCAAGCCCGAAAGCCATACGGGCGCACGAGGAGACACCCTTTCATGCAACGTACGCCGGACCCGCACGTACCACCGCGCCCAGCCCCGATTTCACCGCGCGTGGCGCTGCGCGCGATTGTCGTCGAGGACAGCGAGATCGACCTGCTCGTCTTGCTCAGCCGCCTGAAGGCGGCCGGCTACGACGTGCACCACCGCTGGGTCGATTCGCTCGACGCGCTGCGCGCCGCGTTGCCCGCCGAGCCGTGGGACGTCATCATTTCCGACTACGTGCTGTCCGATTTCGACGGCCTGGACGTGCTGAACGTGGTGCGGGAAAGCGCGCCCGACCTGCCCTTCATCGTCGTGTCCGGCGCAATCGGCGACGACGTCGCCGTCGCCGCCATGCGCGCGGGCGCGCAGGACTATCTGCGCAAGCCCAATCTGCACCGCCTGCCGGCCATCATCGACCGCGAACTCCAGAATTCCGCCGAACGGCGCGTGCAGCTGGCAGCGCACGCGCAACTGCGCGAGAGCGAGCTGCGCCTGCACAGCATTCTGGCAACCCTCGAGGACATCATCTGGTCGATCGACCTGAAGACACAGCGGCTGGTCTACCTCAATCCCGCCGCAGTGAAGATCTACGGCGTACCCGCCACGGCCTTTCTGGACGGCTCGGTCGACTGGCTCGACATGGTGCATCCGGACGACCGCGACAAGATGCGCCTGTCGTTCAAGGAGGTGTCCAAGGTCGGCAACCTGACCACCGAATACCGCATCGTGCGCCCCGACGGCGAGATCCGCTGGATACACGACCGCGCGCAGGTCGTCTGCAACGACGCTGGCACGCGCATCCGCGTGGACGGCATCGCGCGCGACGTGACCGAACAGAAATCCAGTCAGGCGCGCCTTTTCAAGGCGGCTAATTTCGACTCGCTGACCGGCCTGCCCAACCGCATCATGCTCAGCGAGCGGCTGAACAGGGCGCTGCTGCGTGACGACGGCGGCAACAATCTGGTCGCGCTGCTGTTCGTCGACATCGATCGCTTCAAGGTCATCAACGACAGCATGGGCCACGACGCGGGCGACGACCTGCTGCGCCAGATCGCCGACCGGCTGTCGCTCGCGCTGCGTGCAGGCGACACGCTCGCACGGCTCGGCGGCGACGAGTTCGTCGTCATCCTGCCCGACCTGGCGCGGGCCAGTGACGCCGAAAAGGTCTGCCGCAACCTGATGCGGGCCATCGAGCCGCCGGTGGAGCTGCACGGCCATCCGGTCTACTGCACCGCCAGCATGGGTGTCGCGCTGTATCCGCAGGACGGCGGCGACGCCGGCACCCTGCTCAAGCACGCCGACCTCGCGATGTACCGAGCGAAGAAGGAAGGGCGCAACACGCTGCGCTTCTACAATCACGAAGAAGGCGGCGCGGCCACCAACCGCCTGGAACTGGAGCGCGAATTGCGCTCGGCGCTGGTCAACGGCGAATTCGAGCTGCACTACCAGCCGCAGGTGTGCCTCGTCGAGAGCGGCCGCATCACCGGCTTCGAAGCGCTCGTGCGCTGGCGCCATCCGCAACGCGGCCTGCTGTCGCCGCTGGAATTCATCCCGATCGCCGAAGAAACCGGGCTCATCGTGCCGATCGGCACCTGGGTGCTGCGCGAGGCATGCCGCCAGGCCCGGCTGTGGAATACGGAATTCAATCCCGACCTGAGCATTTCGGCCAACCTCTCGGCACGCCAGTTCAGCGGCAGCGATCTGGTCGACGCGGTGACCGGCGCGCTGGGCGACAGCGGTCTGGATTCGCGCAACCTGGAACTCGAAATCACCGAATCGCTGCTGATGCAGGACGCCGCGAAATCCGTGCGCGTACTGCGCCAGCTCAAGGCCATGGGCATCTCCATCGCCGTCGACGACTTCGGCACCGGCTATTCCAGCCTGGCTTACCTGAAGCGCTTCCCGCTCGACGTCATCAAGATCGACCGCTCCTTCGTCAGCGACATCTGCGACGACGCAGACGACGCCGCGATATGCGCCTCGATACTCGCGCTGGCGCACGCCTTGCGCATGAAGGTCGTGGCCGAGGGCGTGGAAACCGCGTCGCAGCTCGCCTTCCTGCGCATGCATCACTGCGAGGTCATGCAGGGCTATCTTTTCAGCAAGCCGCTGCCGGCCGACGACGCCACGGCACTGCTGCGCAGCGGACGTCGCCAGGCGCTCGGCTTCGTGGAGATCGCGATGGCCTGAACGGCAGCGACGGATGTTCCCGCACCCGTGCGCGCCATCCGTCCGGGGGCGCGGGAGGGGAAGCCGCCGGTTCAGGGGCGTTCCGGATACTGCGGAAGGTCGTCCCGGATGTCGAACCACGCCGCCTTGGATGCGACGAATATGTGCGCACCCGGACGCCCCGGCAGCGGCGTGTCCAGCGTGCCGACGCGCAGGCGCACCAGCTCCGGCTGGCTGTCACGGCGACTGATGAGCGGCGAGCCGCAGCGCGAACAGAACACCCGGTGGACGCCTTCGGCGGTACTGAACGTGGTGACCGCGTCCGCCCCCTCGACCAGCTCGAACGCGTCCGCCGCGACCGCGGCATTGGTCGCGAAAGCCGAGCCGCCGGCCTTGCGGCAGCGCCCGCAATGACAATAGACGGTGGCGCCGATGTCGCCCCGCACCGTGTAGCGCACCGCGCCACAAAGACAGCTTCCCGTATGCATGACCGCTCCTTGCCTGATGGATGGATGCGCCGCTGCCGCCTCCGGACGGCACCGTCACCGGCTTCATCATAGGTGGCTTCGCCCGCCTCCGCCGGCGATGGACGGAGCGTTCCGAAACATTTGCATACGCACCCATACAGTCGTTGCTACACGCGGTTGCGACACTGGATTCCGGATACCGAACAACCCGCAACCGGAACCCGTCATGAAGACACGCAACGCCACGCTCGCCGCCTTCCTCGCCGCCAGCGCCCTCGCCTTCTCGCTGCCACCAGTCACCGCCGCCCGCGCGGGCGGCGACGACATCACCTTCCGTGACGACACGAACAGCGCACGCGAAAGCGACACGGACACCGCGGCGGCGCCGACCGCACCGGCCGGCCGTCGCTGAAGCCCGCCGCCCCCTGACACCATGAAACGGCACGGCCCCCGTCACCCGGCCCGCTTGCGGCCACTGCTTGCCGGTGCGCTCGGCGCAGCCCTGCTCGCCGGCTGCGCCGCGCCGCCAGCGCGACCGCCCGCATCCGTGCCGGCGCACGGCAGCGCGGCGCCACGCGCGAGCGTCACCGATGTGGCCGTCTATCCGGCGCGGGGGCAAGACTCGCGCGCCCTGCGACGCGACCGCTACGAATGCAATGCGTGGGCGGTGCGTCAGTCGGGCCATGACCCCGCGACGATGCAGCGCGCGGCAACGCCGGTGCCGCGCGTGGAACCCGACCCGCCGACCGGCCTGGGCGCGGCGACCGGCGCCGTGTCGGGCGCCGTCCTCGGCGCCATCGTCGCCAACCCTCATCACAGCGGCCAGGGCGCCGCCGTGGGCGCAGTGATCGGAGCGGCCGCAGGCGCCGCCTCGGACGCCGCGCGCGATGCGCAGGCCGAGCGCATCGAAGACGCCTACGCCCGGCGCGCCGCAGAGCGCGACGACCGGGCCACGGCCGAAGAAACCCGCTACCGCCGCGCACTGGGCGCCTGCCTCGAAGGGCGCGGCTACACCGTACGCTGACAGGACACCCCGCCATGCACATCAGGCCCGACGCATTCATCCTCGCACTGACCACCGCCGCCCTGCTCGGCAGCGGCGCCGCCCGCGCCGACGACCGGCACGGCGACCACGGCCGTCACGACGCGCATCGGCACTACCCGTCGCGCGGAGTCGTCGTGTCCCGCCTGCCGCGCGACGCTCACCCCATCCACCATCGGCACGACAGCTACTACGTGTCGGGCGGCATCTGGTACCGCCCGCTGGGCAGCCGCTACATGGTGGTGACGCCGCCGCTCGGTGCCTTCATCACCGTGCTGCCACGCGGCTATGTGACGCTGGAATTCGGCGGGCGCCCTTACTACCGCTACGACGACATCTACTACGCGCGGCGCGACAACGGCTACATCGTCGTAGCGCCCCCGGTCGACGCCGGCGAGATCGCTCCGGCTGCCGATCCGGCGCAGAACGAGCTGTTCATCTATCCGAAGATGGATCAGTCGGCGTCGCAACAGGCGAGCGACCGTTACGAATGCCACGAGTGGGCATCGGACCAGACCGGCTACGACCCGACCCGTGCATCCGGCGGCGTGCCGCCCGCGCAGTCGGCATCGCGCCGTGACGGTTACCAGCGCGCCATGAGCGCCTGCCTCGAAGCACGCGGCTATACCGTGCGCTGACGCGTCAGGCGGGGAATGTCCTGACGGCCTGACTGTCTCAACCGCATCTCCAACCGACAGGGACATCACCGTGGCTCACATCGCATTTCTCGGTCTTGGCGCCATGGGGTCGCGCATGGCCACGCGTCTGGTCGACGACGGCCACCACGTGACCGTATGGAACCGCGATCCGGACCGCACGCGCGCACTGCGCTCACACGGCGCACAGGTTGCCGCCACGCCGCGCGCCGCAGCGGCCGGCGCCGAATTCGTACTGTCGATGGTGCGTAACGACGATGCCTCGCGCAGGGCCTGGCTCGACGAGGACGACGGCGCGCTCGCCGGCATGTCGCCGGGCGCGGTCGCCATCGAATCGTCGACGCTCACCGTCGCATGGGTCGTCGAGCTGGCCGCCGAGGCCGCCCGGCGCGGCCAGCACTTTCTCGATGCGCCGGTCGCCGGTTCACGCCCTCAGGCGGAATCCGGGCAGCTGATCTTCATGGCCGGAGGCGATGCCGACGTCCTGGCACGCACGCAACCGCTGCTGCGCGCCATGGGTGCCGCCGTGCATCACGCCGGCGCGACCGGTGCCGGCGCGGCCGTCAAGCTTGCGATCAATGCGCTGTTCGGCATACAGGTGGCCGCGCTGGCGGAGGTGCTCGGGCTGCTGGCACGCAGCGGCGTCGACCTGCCCCGCGCGGTCGACATCATCGGCAGCACGCCGGTCGCCAGCCCGGCCGCGAAGGCAGCCGCGGCAACGATGCTGGCCGGCAACTACGCGCCGATGTTCCCGGTGAAGCTGGTCCACAAGGACTTCAGCTACGTGCACGCACTGGCCGCCGGACAGCGTCAGGCCATGCCGCTCAGCGACGCCGCACGTGGCGTGATGGGCCGCGCGATCGAACACGGCATCGGCGACGACAACCTGACCGGCATCTTCCGCCTGTACACCTGAATGCCCGCGCGGCGCGGCGTCAGGACAGGTCGCCCACGCCGCGACGCCCCGCCTTGATCGCCGAGCGCCGCGTCTTGCCTTCGAGCCGCCGCACCACGGCCGCCTTGCCGGGGCGGGTCGCTCGCCGCGTCTTGGGCACGACCGCCGCGCTGGACACCAGTTCGTCCAGGCGCCGCAGCGCCTCCGCGCGGTTCTTTTCCAGACTGCGGAATTTCTGCGCCTTGATGACGACGGTGCCGTCCTTCGTGATGCGCTGGTCGCCCAGCGTCGCCAGCCTGGCCTTGACCTCGTCCGGCAGCGAGGACGCCCGGAAGTCGAAGCGCAGGTGGACCGCGTTCGACACCTTGTTGACGTTCTGGCCACCCGCCCCCTGTGCCCGGATGGCGGTGAATTCGACCTCTTCGGGTCGTACGGACAGATGGATGCGCATGATGGAGGGCCGGGCAAGAGGGTGAGCGGAAGTCAGCCCGTCATTCTAGGGGCTGTCCGTGAACGCTGCGTCGTCGGCACCGAGCCGCGCAGCCATGAAATCCATCAGCACCCGGACGCGCAGCGGAACGTGCCGGTTGCCGGGCAGCACGACATAGACGCCGAGCGCCGGCATCGGATAGCCGGTCAGCAAGGGCGTCAGCCGGCCCGCCGCAATCAGGTCGTCGACGATGAAATCGGGCTGGCAGGTCACACCCATGCCCAGTGCCGCGGCCTCGCTCAGGATGTCGCCATTGCTCGCCTGGATGCGGCTGCGCACGGCGACGCGCTGCAGTTCGCCGTCGACGACGAAGGACCAGCCCGGACTGCCGCCCGCCATCGTGTAGCCCAGGCACTCGTGGTGTGCAAGCTCGGCCGGATGGCGCGGTGCGCCGTGGCGGGCGATGTAGTCCGGCGACGCGACGACGACGAGGTGGCTGGCGCCGATGCGCCGCGCGACGTCACCGGGCTCCAGCCGGGACGTGACGCGTATCGACATGTCGACGCCCTCTTCGATGAGGTTCACGCGGCGATCGGTGTAATCCATGTCGAGGCTGACCTCGGGATGCTGCTGCGCGAATTCGAGCAACAGCGGCCCGAGCCGGCTCAGCCCGTAGCTCAGCGGCAGGCTGACGCGGATGTTGCCGCGCGGCGTGGCGCGCTCCTCGGCCACACCCGTTTCGGCCGCTTCGACCAGATTGAGGATGACGCGGCACTTCTCCAGATAGGCGGTGCCAGCCGACGTGAGCGACAGCCGGCGCGTGCTGCGCGCCATCAGCTTGGCCCCGAGATGCGTCTCCAGCGCCGCGATCTGGCGGGTCACGACGGAACGGGCCACGCCAAGCTGCTGCGCCGCGGCGGCAAAGCTGCCCAGTTCAGCCACCCGGACAAACAGGTTCATCGCACCAAGACGATCCATAGTTGCTGATTCTGCAATTTATATTTCTCCATTGTCTTCTATTTCGGCACAGCCAGAATGCGTAAGGTGGCGTCATCGACAACGGAAGCCGTCCCATGCCCTCGTCCCCCTCCGCACTTTTCGTACCCCACGGCGCGCCGACCTTCGCGCTGCGCCCCGGTGCGGCCGGCGCGGCACTCACCCGCGCAGCCGAGTCGGCAACGCGGCCGCGCGCCATCATCGCGGTCAGCGCGCACTGGGACACGCCGGCCCCGACGCTCGGCAGCGCCGACCGTCTGGACACGCTGCACGACTTCGGCGGTTTCCCGCAGGCGCTCTACGCGCTGCGCTACCCGGCCACCGGCTGCCATGAACTGGCGAACGAGGTCGCGGACGCGATCCGCGCCGCCGGGCTGCAGGCCCGGCTGGACCCGGTGCGCGGGCTGGACCACGGCGCCTGGGTGCCGCTGCGCCAGATGTATCCCGACGCCGACGTGCCCATCGTTCCGCTGTCCATCCAGAGCCGGGGCGGGCCGCAGCAGGCCTGGCGCCTCGGGCGCGCGCTCGCGCCGCTCGCGGCACTGGGCGTGCGGGTGATCGCCTCCGGCAACGTCACGCACAATCTGCATGACTACCGCATCGTCGCCGGCAACGGCGGGCACACGCCCGGCTATGTCCGCGAATTTGCCGACTGGGTGGATGCCCGGCTCGCCGCGCACGACACCGCCGCATTGCTCGACTACCGCAGCCAGGCACCGCACGCCGTCCGCGCGCATCCGACGGAAGAACACCTGCTGCCGCTGTTCGTCGCGCTCGGCGCCGGCGGTGACGGGGCCGGCGTGCAGCGCTTTCACGCCGGCATCGACGACTACGTGCTGGCGATGGATGCCTGGGCATTCACGCCGGCCGCCCACTGAACCCATCGAATCCACCCACTCACGGAACCGGACATGACACTGAAGAACACCCGCGAAAACTACGGCGCCATCGCCAGATGGCTGCACTGGACGACGGCGGCACTCTTTCTGGCGTCCTACTGCAGCGTGTACTTCCGGCAATGGTTCACCGAGAAACAGACGCCCGAGAACTGGACCGCGCTGCAGCTGCATCTGTCGGTCGGCATCACCATCGCCGTCGTCGTCCTGCTGCGCGTGATCTGGCGCGCGAGCCAGCCGGCCCCCGATCCGGAGCCGGGCAGCAAGGGCGCGCATCTGGCGGCCCACCTCGGCCACCTCGCGCTGTATGCCGTGATGATCGTCGCGCCGCTGACCGGCTATCTGGGCACCGGTGTCGATACCGAATACTTCTTCCTGTTCGACATTCCGAAATTCGAAAGCACGTCACTGTTCACGAGTCTGGTCGGCAACGGCCTGGGCCTGAGCTTCGAAGCGTTCGAGAAGCCGCTGGATTTCATCCACAAGGAAATCCTCGGCACCTGGCTCATCTGGATGCTGATACTCGGTCACGTTGCCGCCGCGCTGCATCACCACTTCATCCTGCGCGACCGCACGCTGCGCAAGATGACAAGCTGCAACTGACGTTCCGCAAGCGCCGTCCACACACCACACCACCCACGGAGATCACCATGAAAACGCTGAAGACCCTCGTCGCCGCCCTTGCCCTGTCCGCCGCCACCGCAGGTTCCGCGCTTGCCGCGCCGGAAACCTACGGGCTGGACGCCGGCCACACCTTCCCGCGCTTTTCCTACAGCCACTTCGGCTTCTCGAAACAGCTGAGCCGCTTCGACAAGACCACCGGCACCATCGTGCTGGACCGCGCGGCGCGCACCGGCTCGGTCGACATCACCATCGACACCACGTCGGTCAGCACCGGCCTGCCGCTGTTCAACGAGCACATCCAGGGCGAGGACTTCCTGAACACCGCGAAGTACCCGACCGCCACGTTCAAGTCGACCAGGGTCGTGTTCGACGGCGACAAGCCGGTTGCCGTCGATGGCAACCTCACCATCAAGGGCGTCACCCGCCCGGTCACGCTGACCATCACGTCCTTCCTGGCCATGCCGCACCCGATGACGAAGAAGGACGCGATCGGCGCCAACGCGACGGTCACCGTCAAGCGCAGCGACTTCAACGCGGGCAAGTACGCGCCGAACGTGGGCGACGACGTGACGATCGACATCGCCGTCGAAGCCGTCAAGCAATAAGCCGGCACAGCCGGCGGCGCAGGCAAGGGAGAACACAGATGGAACAGCGACCGTATGTCGTCGGCACGCCGGGTTCGGCGCATGTCACCCGCATCGCCCGGCGGCATGCCCGCGCCGGGCACGAGGCCGCCTACGAGGCGCTGATCCGTGAAATGTTCGCCGCGCTGCGCACGATGCCGGGTTTTCTCGGCGCCGAAATGCTGCCGCCGGAGGCGCCCGGCGGCGAGTACCAGATCATCGTGCATTTCGCATCCGAAGCCGAACTGCTGGCCTGGGACGCCAGTCCGGCACGCGACGGGCTGCACCAGCGCCTGCGCGAGGTGGCCGAGAACGAGCCCGAGTACCGCTGCCTCAGCGGTCTGGAAGCGTGGTTCGCGCCGGCGGTCGTGCCCGCGTCCACGCATCCGCCGCGGGCGCGCATGGCGCTGGTCACGTGGCTCGGCATCTTTCCGACGGTGTCGCTGTTCCTGTGGCTGGTCGCGCCGCAACTGCAGTCCCTGCCCTTCCTGCCGCGCACCGCGCTGCTGACCGCGATGATCGTCGTCACGATGACCTGGGTCGTCATGCCGCGCCTGACCCGCTGGCTGCGCCACTGGCTCACGCCGCCGCAGCGCGTTGATTCAGGCGGGCGCTGACGGCCCTGCGGCGCGCAGTGCGTCGATGGCGCGCGGGCTCACGCCAAGGTCGCGCCAGTTCGCCGGATGGCAGGTGAACAGCAGAATCTGGTGGCGGGTGGCGGCGTCGAACAGCACGCGCTTCATCTGCGCCAGACGCGTCCCGTCGCTGTGCACCAGCACGTCGTCGAGGATGATCAGCGTCGGTCGCCCGGCTTCGCGCAGCAGGTCCGCATAGGCGAGGCGGCTGATGATGCCCATCTGTTCGCGCGCGCCGAAGCTCAACGCCTCGAACAGGTCCGACTCCGCCCCGTGTCCGCCGTCGCGGGTGAGCGGCCCGGGGCTCAGGTTCTCGTCGATCTCCAGCACGGCGCCCGGAAACAGGAGTTGCAGATAGTGGTTCAGGTGCGCCTGCAACGGCGCCTGCAGCCGCTGCGTCAGCGCGCGCCGCCTGTTCCGCAGCAGGCCGAACAGGTGGTCCAGCGCGCGCGCGCGCCGCGCAAGCTCAAGCACCCGGCGCGTCGCCTGCGCCAGATCGCGCGCCGCTTCGGCGCGCCGCTCGTCCAGCCCCAGCGCGCCCGCCGTCTGCAGTTCCACGTCGAGCCGCGTCAGTTCGTCGCGCCGCTGGCTGAAGCCGCGTTCGAGCTGTTCCGCGCTCCTGCCGAAACGCTCCACATCCTGCTGCAGGATGTCCGGCCGCGCCGCGCTGACCTGCTGCGCCAGCGCGTCGATGCGCGCGGCGAGCGCGGCCTGTTCGGCGCGCGCGTCGAGCAGGTTGCGCTGGCTCGCCGCCAGTGCCTGCGCGCGCTCCGGCGCATCGAGCACGGCCTGCGCGTGTGCCAGTTCGCGCGTCGCCGCGTCGAAAGCGGCCTGCGCGTTGGCAAGCGCCGCGTCGGCCGCGGCCAGCTTGCCGGCCACCGCGGCGGCCGATTCGCGCGCCTGCTCTTCCTGTGACTCCGCCTCCACCACCGGGCGCGTCGCGTCACCGTCGGCACCGGCCTCCGGCAGTCTGGCGAGCGCCTGCTCCGCCTCCTGCAGTCTGGCGAGCGCCTGCTCCGCCTCCTGCACGCGCGCCTGCTGCGCCGCGATGTCGGTACGCAGGCGCTCGACACCCTGCGGCGCCAGTGCCTTCAGCGTGGCGATCGCCGTCGCTGCGTCGGCCTGGTGGCGCGCATGCGCCTGCCGGCGCGATTCCGCGTCGTCAACCGACGCCAGACCGAGACGCAGCAGGATGGCGTCACGGCGCTCGCGCAGATCCGCTTCGCGCCGGCCCAGTTCCGGCAGGTCGGCGCCGCCGGGCAGGATGTCGAGCCGGCCCAGCCCCGGCAGCTCGATGGCCGTCGCCTCGACCAGCTGCCGCTCGCCGCTGCCGGACACCGCGCTGCCGCCGATGCGCAGCGCGCGCCCGTCGTCGAGGGCATAGCGCACGCGCGTCGCGGCCGCCGCCTGCTGTATCTGCAATTCCGTGATCCGGCGCTGCTGCTCGCGCAGCGCCGCGAGATCGTCGTCGGCGATGGCGCTCTCGGCGGCCAGCCGCTGCGCCGCGAGCGCGCGCGCGTGAGCGCCCTCCGCCTGCGACAGCGCCTGTGTGAAGTCGGTGATCGTGCGCCGGCGCTCATCCAGCTCGCGCGCAAGGCTGCGCCGCAGGTCGCCGCGACGCGCCTGCTGCAACGCGGCCCGCGCGGCGTCGTAGCGCGCGTCGGCTTCGCGGCGCCGCGCGCGCCACTGCTCGACCAGCGTGCGCGCCGACGCCAGCGCCTGCGCGGCGGCATCCAGCGCCGCCTTGCGCCGTTCGAGCGCCTGTTCCTCGGCGGTGAAGGCGTCCAGCTGGCTGCGCAGCAACTGCACGCTGCGCGCCAGCTGTTCCGCGCGCTGCCTGTCCTGCGCAAGCCCGGCTTCCAGCGAGCGCGCCTCCTCCAGCCGTGCGCGGGCCGCCTGTTCCTGCGCCCGGAATCCGGCCCAGGGCTGTTCCGCGGCGTCGGCTTCGTGTTCGCGCCGCACCGTCGCAAGCCGGTCCACCTTCTGCCGGTAGGTGGCGATGTCCGCGTCCAGCGCTTCGACGCTCGCCGCGAGCGCGGCCTGCCGGCGCAGCGCTTCCGCGTAGCTGCCGCGCGGCGCGCCGGTGGCCGGTGTCAGCAGCTCGTTGCGCTGCGCCTCGACGATGTCGATGATTTCGCCGCCGCTGCTGGCGATCTCGCCGAGCGAGGCGTTCAGCGCAGAGCGCAGATGATCGGTCGCGTGGCCCACCGGGTCGCGCACTTCCTGCGCGCCGCCCTGCTGCACCCACAGCAGGCCCGGAATGCCCCAGTGCTCCGACGTGCTCGCGCCACGCCCCGCATGGCGAAAGCCCAGCAGTTCGGCAAGATGGTCTTCCGCCTCGCTGCCATCGAGTTGCCGGCTGCCGATCTGCAGCGTGCAGCGCTTCTTGCCGAGAAAGCGCTTGGCGAGCCGGTAGTCCGTGCCATCCAGACTGAAGTCGAGTTCGACCGTGGGTGACGCGGAGCCGTCACCCCGGGGCCGCAGGTCATCCACGCTGCCGGAACGGTGACGTTCGAGGAAGGCGGCGCGGATCGCCGCGACCAGCGTGCTCTTGCCCGCTTCGTTCGGGCCGGTGAACAGATTGATGCCGTCGTGCAGGCCGGTGATTTCGAGCGGCTGGCGGAAGGCGCGGAACTGTTCGACGCGCAGTCGGGTGAGCTTCATCACGCCGCGCCCTCCCGTGCCCGGCGCTCGTCAAGCAGGCCGGCGAGCAGCACCAGCGCGTCGCGCGCAAGCTCGCCATCGTCGCCGTCCACACCCTGGGCGGCGCGCAGGTCGCCGATCACTTCGCCGACATAGCCGTCCGCCTGCAGCGCGTCGATGTCTTCCGGCGTCGGTTCGATGCGCAGCCCGCCCATGTCCACGCGCAGGCTGCGCGCACGCGCCTGCGCCTGCACCACCGCGTCGCGGATGCGCTGCAGTCCGGCCAGATCGCAGCGCCCGGACAGCGCGAACTGCACGACGTCGGCCGGGCCGAACGCGGCGAGCCGCGCCAGCAGCGCGTCGATGTCGCTCGCCACCTGCAGCTGCGCCGATTCGCCGAGCCACTGATACTGGCCGATCGACACCGGCTGCACGTCCGGCATGGCCTGCGGCGCGGCGATGCGCACCTGCAGCACGCGGCCGGAATCGTTGGCGCGGAAACGGTCGGTTTCATGCGTGCCGCTGTACCAGGTGCGCGCATCGACCTGACGGCAGCCGTGCCAGTCGCCGAGCGCGAGGTAGTCGAGCCCGGCCTGCGCGGCGCGCCCGGCGGCGATCGGGTTGGACGAGTCGATGCCGTCGGCGAGGATGCCCTGCACGCTGCCGTGCGCCAGCCCGATGCGATGCATGCCGGGCGGCGTGTCGGCGCCGGCGAACCATTCGGTGAGGTCGGCATGGGTGATGCGCTGGGTCAGCGGCGCCGGCAGAATGGCGACGCCGGGGCCGTCCAGCAACAGCGGCTCGGCCGTCAGGCAGACATGCACATTGGGCGCAATCGCATTGAGCCGCGCCGCGCGCGTCCAGACGGATTCGGACAACGCCGCGTCATGATTGCCGGGGATCATGACCCACGGACCGGCGTAGCCGGCCATGCTGTTGAACAGCCGCAGCAAGGTCCGGTCGGAGACGCCCTGGGCGTCGAACACGTCGCCGGCAACGAGCACCAGATCGACGCGCTGCGCGCTGGCCAGCGCCGCCAGCGACTCGACCGAGCGGAAACGCGCCTCGGCCAGCAGCGCGGCTTCGTCCGGTTCGAACTGGCCGAATTGTTTGCCGATCTGCCAGTCGGCGGTATGGAGGAGGTGGAGCACTCGGGCAACCTGGTCGGGCGGTGGAAAACGGGATGTCGGCCGGCGCGGCACGGCGCAACATGAATGCGGCAGCGCGCGCCGCCCCCGATGCTGCCTCATTTCCGCCGCGCGCGTGCACCGCACGGCGCCGGCCGCGCGCACGGCGCGAAAAAAAAACGGGGCAGCATGTCGATCCGGCGCCGCCCCGTGCGTCGTGGCAGTGAAACGACGGCCCGGCCCGTCGCCCCGTTGATGACGAACCGCAAGGAGACACTCGATGAGCACAGCCAGCCCCCTGCCCGACGGCATGCACAGCATCACCCCGCACCTGGTCTGCGAAGGCGCGGCGGAAGCGATCGATTTCTACTGCAAGGCATTCTCGGCGCGCGAGGAAATGCGCATCGCCGGCCCCGACGGCAAGCTCATCCACGCCGCGATCCGCATCGGCGACTCGCTCGTGATGCTGGTCGACGCCTTTCCGGAGTGGGGTTCGCACGGCCCGAAGGGCCTGAAGGGCTCGCCGGTCACGATCCACCTGCAGGTCGGCGACGTCGATGCCGTGTTCGCGCAGGCCGTCGCGGCCGGCGCCAGCGTCACGATGCCGCTCGACGACATGTTCTGGGGCGACCGCTACGGCCAGCTGCTGGATCCGTTCGGCCACCGCTGGTCGGTGGCGACGCACACCCGCGACGTCAGCCCGGAAGACATCCGGAGCGCCGCGCTGCAGGCCTGCACCACCGCGCCGGACTGCGTTGCCGGACAATGATTCCCCACCGCGCGGCGGCAGCCGCGCCATCACGAAAGGAGTGGACATGCCCTACATGCTGTTGATCATGGAGCCGCCGGGACAGCGGCAGACGCGCACCGAAGAAGAGGGACGCGAGCTGTATGCACGGATGATGAAGTTCGGGCAGGACCTGCAGCAACGCGGGCTGCTGATCGCCAGCGAATCGCTGCACCCCGATTCTGCCGGTGTGCGCGTGCAGGTGCGCGACGGCCGCACCACGCTGGTCGACGGCCCGTTCGCCGAAGCGAAGGAAATGGTGGGCGGCTTCTTCATGCTGTCCTGCGACAGCAAGGAAGAGGCGATCGACATCGCGCGCAGCTGCCCGGCCGCGGAATGGTCGACGGTCGAGGTGCGCGGCACCGGCCCGTGCTACGAGCGTCCGGACTGAATGCGGGCATGCCCGCGACGATGGGGAAGCGACATCCATGCGATTCATGATCATCGTGAAAGCCACGACGGACAGCGAGGCCGGCGCCCTGCCGGACGAAGCGCTGATTGCCGCGATGGCGGCCTACCATGAAGAACTGGCCAGCGCCGGCGTCCTGCTCGACGCGGCCGGCCTGCAGCCCAGCGCAAAGGGCTGGCGGATAAGCCATGACGGCGCGACGCGCACCGTCATCGACGGCCCGTTCACCGGAACGAAGGAGCTGATCGCCGGCTACACGCTGATCCAGGTGAAGTCGGAAGAAGAGGCCATGGAGTGGTCGCGCCGCTTTCCGAACCCGGCCGTCGATGGCGGCCGCGCGCAGATAGAGGTGCGCCGCCTGTTCGAGCTGGAAGACTTCCAGCCCGGTGACGCGATCGAGCGCTTCCGTGCCATGGGCATGGGCGGCGCCACCTGACGGAGCACCCATGCTGAAAAGACTCCTGCTGTCGCTCGCCGTCGTGTTCGCGCTCGTCGTCAGCGCGCTGCTCGCAATCGCGGCAAGCCGCCCGGACACCTTCCGCGTCGAGCGCAGCCTGCACATCGCCGCCCCGCCGGCGCAGCTGTTTGCGCTCATCGCCGACCTGCGCGCCTGGCGCGGCTGGTCACCCTACGAAACGAAGGACCCGGGAATGCAGCGCCGGTTTTCCGGACCGCCCGCCGGTGTCGGCGCGCACTGCGCGTGGCAGGGCAACGACGAAGTCGGCGCCGGCAGCATGACGATCACCGCGTCGGACGCGCCGCGGCGCCTCGTCATCCAGCTCGACTTCATCCGCCCCTTCGCCGCGCGCAACACGGCCGAATTCACGCTCGCGCCGAGCGGCGACGGGACCGACGTGACCTGGGCGCTGTACGGTCCCAGCCCCTGGCTGTCGAAGGTGATGGGCGTGCTGTTCGACATGGATGCAATGATCGGGCGCGATTTCGAAACGGGGCTTTCCCGCCTGCAGGCGCTGGCCGCCGCGCCTGCATGACGCAACGCCCGTGAGCGCGTCGCCCCCCGACATCCACCGCACGATGGACGCGGTCTGGCGCATCGAGTCGGCGCGCATCATCGGCGCGCTGACCCGCATGGTGCGCGACCTCGGTCTGGCCGAAGAACTGGCGCAGGACGCGCTCGTCACCGCGCTCGAACAGTGGCCGGTGAAGGGCGTGCCCGACCGGCCCGGCGCCTGGCTGATGGCCACCGCCAAGCATCGCGCGATCGACCTGCTGCGCCACCGCTCGCTGCACCAGCGCAAGGAGGCGGAACTGACGCTGGAAATCGAGGCGCAGCTGCAGGATGCAGCGCCCGCCGCGCCCGACAGCCGGCTCGACGACCCGGTCGGCGACGACACGCTGCGCCTGGCCTTCATCGCCTGCCATCCGGTGCTGTCGACCGACGCGCGCATCGCGCTCACGCTGCGCCTGCTGGGCGGGCTCGCGACCGACGAGATCGCGCGCGCCTTTCTCGTGCCCGAGCCCACCGTCGCGCAACGCATCGTGCGCGCCAAGCGCACGCTGGCGGAAGCGCGCGTGCCGTTCGAACTGCCGCCCGCGCCCGAACTGGCGCAGCGGCTGTCGTCGGTCCTGCAGGTGATCTACCTCATCTTCAACGAAGGCTATTCGGCAACGGCGGGCGACGACTGGATGCGCCCGGCGCTGTGCGACGAAGCGCTGCGGCTGGGGCGCGTGCTGGCCGGTCTCGCGCCGGATGAGCCCGAAGCGCATGGCCTGGTCGCGCTGATGGAAATACAGGCGTCGCGCGCTCGGGCGCGCATCGACGCAGCCGGCACGCCCATCCTGCTGCTCGACCAGGACCGCTCGCGCTGGGACCCCCTGCTGATACGGCGCGGTCTGGCAGCACTGGCGCGCGTCGACGCGCTGGCACGCGGCTACGGCCCGTACGCGCTGCAGGCCGCGATCGCCGCCTGCCACGCCCGCGCGACGCGGGCGCAGGACACCGACTGGCCGCGCATCGCCGCGCTGTACGACGCGCTGGCGCAAGTCGCACCGTCGCCGGTCGTGGAACTGAACCGCGCCGTCGCGCTGGCCATGGCCTTCGGACCCGAAGCGGGTCTGGAACGGGTGGATGCGCTGAGTTCGGAACCGCTGCTGGCGAACTATCACCTGCTGCCCAGCGTGCGCGGCGACCTGCTCGAAAAACTCGGACGCCATGAAGAAGCCGGCCGCGAATTCAGCCGCGCCGCGTCACTCACGCGCAATGCGCGCGAACGCGCCATGCTGCTGGCGCGTGCGGACAGCAACGCCCGCACCGGCGCGCCACCCGATGCGGACAGCTAGTCGGACACGACACTGAGCGCCGCATCGGCCGGCACCGCGAAGGCAGGCCGGCTGACCGGCTCGCCGGCCACGCGCACATGGCCGGCTGCAACGAGCCGCTGCGCGGCGGCACGCGACGGCGCCAGCCCGCGCTCGACCAGCAGACAGTCGAGCCGCACCCGCCCGCCACGATCGCGCGGCTCCACGCTGCGCGCCACGGGTTCCGGCGCCGGCCGGGCCGCGCGACGATGGAAGGATTTCACGCGCGCCCCGCCGCCTCAGCCGATCTTGACGATCTCCACCGGGTGCTCATACACATCCTTTCGCTTGTCGTAGAGCGGAATCGTCGTGCCGCTGAGGCGGTTGCCTTCGAGATCGTGCAGGTCGACGTCGGCGACGACGATCTGTTCGATATTCGGCGTGCCTTCAGCCGCGATGCCGTCACGCGCGAACGGAAAGTCCGACGGCGTGATGATGCTGGCCTGACCGTAGTGCAGGCCCAGACCTTCGACCGGCAGATTGCCGACCGTGCTGGTCATCGCGACGAACACCTGATTCTCGATGGCGCGCGCATGGCAGCAGTAGCGCACGCGCAGGAAGCCCTGGCGGTCGTCGGTACACGACGGGACGAAAAGGATGTCGGCGCCCGCTTCGCACACCATGCGCGCAAGCTCCGGGAACTCGATGTCATAGCAGATCAGGATGGCTATCTTGCCGAACGGCGTGTCGAACAGGCGCAGCTGGTCACCGGCATCGGTATTCCACTTCTCGCGCTCCCAGCGCGTGCGGTGGATCTTGTCCTGTTCGAGGATGTCTCCGTTCGGCGTGAAGTAGTAGGCCGTGTTGGTGAGCCGGCCGTCCTCGCGCACCGTCGGGTGGCTGCCGCCGATCAGGTGCACCTTCCACTGCGCGGCAAGTTCCAGCATCAGGTCCTTGTAGCGGCGCGTGTAGTCATTCATGTTGCGCACCGCGGACAGCACGTCGCTGGTGTCCATGAAGGACAGCATCTGCGTCGTGAAGATTTCCGGCAGCAGCACGAACTGCGGCTTGTAGTCTCCGGCGGCCTTCATGATGAAGCGCACCTGGTTCTCGAAACCGGACCAGTCGTGGATCGGGCGCAGCAGGTATTGCACGGCGGCAATGCGGACGATCATAGGGGTATCTCCTCGGGGATGGTTGTCGGGCGCTCCGGGTCGTAATCCGGATTGAGCCAGGCAATGATGGACGCGTGCCCGCAGGATTCATGGTCCTCCGGCAGGTAGTCCTCGACGACGCCGCAATAGCTGAAGTCTTCCTTCAGCTGGAAGCTCAGCACCGGATCATGCAGGTCGCCCCACACCACCTTCTGCGCATAGAACTCGACGCTCATGTCCGCGGCATGTTCGTGATAGCCCGGCAGGCGGCCGCAGGCAATGATGCGCTTGAGGTTCATCGCGCGGCACAGGCTGCGTCGCCCCTCATAGAGCAGGTGACCGACACCGAGCCCGCGCATGGCCGGATCAACGAACACCTCGGCGCCGTAGAGCGTGCGTCCTTCGGGGTTGTGGTTGTCGAAGGTGCCGGAGCCGGTGATTTCCTTCCAGCTGTGCGATTCCGCCCAGTCGTCCCACAGCACGATGAGCGAACTTGCGCAGCCGACGAGGCCGTCCTCGTTCTCGGCCACGATCTGGCCCTGCGGAAAAACGTCGAGTTGCTCGCGCAGCTTGCGCTGGCTCCATGGCGGGATGCTCGGATACACGCGCGCCTGCAGCGCGATCAGTTCCGGGATGTCCTGTGCCTGCGTTCTGCGCACGATGGGACGTTTCATGCTGCCTCTCCTGATGTCTCCGGGCGTGTCGCCACCGCATGCGTGCGGCAAGGCGTGCTCCGCGCTTACGGATCCCCTGCATCTTGCCGGAAGACACCGGAATGCGCTGTCGGAAATGACGAAGGGCGCGCGACCGTCGCGGGTCGACGGCCGGCACCGGCCACGCCCGTCGAGTTCCGTCCGAAACTGGCACACTGGACGCCGCACAGCACGCGACGTGCCGGTGCTGCGCCCGACCACGCAGGAACACGATGCCGGACACCGAACTCGACGATCTGCTGACCCGCGTGCGCGCCTGCACGCTGTGCCGCGACCATCTGCCGCCGGGCGTCCGTCCGGTGCTGCAGATGGATGCCCGTGCGCACATCCTCATCGTCGGTCAGGCGCCGGGCGCGCGCGCGAATGCATCCGGCGTGCCGTTCGACGACGCCAGCGGCGAGCGTCTGCGCGACTGGCTGGGCGTCGAGCGCGGCGTCTTCCACGACGCGCGCCGTATCGCCATCCTGCCCATGGGCTTCTGCTATCCGGGTCGCGCCGGCGGCGCCGACCTGCCGCCACGCCCCGAGTGCGCACGCACCTGGCGCGCGCCGCTGCTGGCCCGGCTGCAGCACGTACAACTGACCGTTCTGCTCGGCCGCCACGCCCTCGCGCACGCCTGCGGCCAGCGCGCGCCGTCGGTGACGGACACGGTCCGCGACTGGCGCGCGCACCATCCGGCGGTCATGCCGCTGCCCCACCCGAGCCCGCGCAACAACCGCTGGCTGGCGCGCAACCCGTGGTTCGAGCACGATCTGCTGCCGGCATTGCGCGCACGCGTCGCCGAGGTGCTCGGAAATGGCCGGGGCTGACGCTCAGGCGCGCGGCGTCCCGGCCGGCGGCTTCGGCACGCGCCACAGATACCAGCTCGCCGCCGTGCGGCAGGGCCGGCACACTTCGCCGAACGCCAGCATCTCGCGCGGGCGCGGCACGCCGTCGAGCGACTTCAGCCGACGGTAGCCGTCGCGCACGCCGAAGTCGTCCGCCGGCAGCACGTCGGCGCGCCCGAGCGTATGGATCAGCATCATTTCCACCGTCCAGCGGCCGATGCCGCGCAGCCCGATCAGGCGCGACACGAGCGCATCGTCCGCCATCCCTCCGGCCACCTCGCGTGCCGGTATCAGCCCGTCCAGCGCACCGTCGGCGATGCCGTGCAGCGTGTCGGCCTTGCGCGCGGAAAAGCCGCAGCCACGCAGCACCGTGACGTCGGTTGCGCGCAACTGCGCGGGCGTCGGAAACACGCCGCCGAATTGCGCCAGTAGACGCGCGACGATGGCGTCACCGGCCCGCACATGCAGCTGCTGGTAGGCGACGGCGCGCGCCAGCGCCTCCCAGGGTTCGTGCGCCGGCGTCGGTTCGAGCAGGCAGGGCCCGACGGTGTCGATGAGCCGCGCCCAGTCCGCGTCGATGGCGGCAAGGTGGCGTTCGGCGTCGAGCCAGCGCGATGATGATCCGGTGTCCGTCATGGCGGCGCAGTATCGGCGCGGAAACGCCGGCTGGCAAGGCGGCGCACGGGCGCGATCCGCGCGCGGATTCGAAAGCAAGCGACGGAGTGCGCACGCCTTCGGCTGCGGCTACATTGCGGGCATCGGAACAGGGGTTGCGCATGACAGCGATGAACGCACGGGACAGGATGGCGGCGCAGGCCGCCGCGACACTCGCCGACCCGAGATGGGCCGCCGTGCTGGCGCGCGACGCCGCCGCCGACGGCCGTTTCTTCTACTCGGTGCGTACGACCGGCGTGTACTGCCGCCCGTCCTGCGGCGCACGTACCCCCCGCCCGCAGAACGTGGCCTTCCACGCCAGCGCCGCCGACGCGGAGCGCGCCGGATTCCGGCCGTGCCGGCGCTGCCGCCCCGACCAGCCCGCGCTCGCCGACCGGCACGCGGCAACGGTCGCGGCGCTGTGCCGGCTCATCGAGGCGTCGCCCCGGATGCTGCGGCTGGACGAACTGGCACGGCACGCCGGCTTGAGCCCCTTCCATCTGCACCGCATGTTCAAGACCGTCACCGGCATGACGCCGCACGCCTACGCGAGCGCACAGCGTGCGGCCCGCGTGCGCGGCGAGCTGGCGCGCGGGCGGGCCGTCACCGACGCCCTCCATGACGCCGGCTACAACGCCAGCAGCCGCTTCTACGAACAGGCTGGCGACGTGCTCGGCATGACGCCGACCCGCTACCGGGACGGCGGCACCGATACCGACATCCGGTTCGCGATCGGCCAGTGTTCGCTCGGCGCCATCCTGGTCGCCGCCAGCGCGCGGGGCGTGTGCGCGATCTCGCTCGGGGACGACGCCGACACGCTGGCGCGCGCACTGCAGGACCGCTTTCCGCACGCCCGGCTGCATGGCGGAGACGCCGCCTTCGAACGGATGGTGGCGCGCGTCGTCGCCTTCGTCGAAGCGCCGAAGACCGGGCTCGACCTGCCGCTGGACCTGCGCGGCACCGCCTTCCAGCAGCGCGTGTGGCAGGCGCTGCGCGCCATTCCGGCGGGCACGACCGAAAGCTACACGGACCTCGCCGGGCGCATCGGCGCGCCGCATGCGGTGCGCGCCGTCGCCGGCGCCTGCGCCGCCAACACGCTGGCGGTCGCCATCCCCTGTCACCGCGTGGTGCGCCTGGACGGCGGGCTGTCCGGTTACCGCTGGGGCGTGGCGCGCAAGCGCGCACTGATCTCGCGCGAAGCGGAAGAATGACGTCGCCGGCGCGGCGTAGACTCGGGTGGATGATGACGACGGACCTGTTTGACGACCTGCCGCCGGACGACGGCGCGGCCGCAACGCAGACGCTTGCCCCCGGCGCCGTGCTGCTGCGCGGCTTCGCACGCCGGCAGGCACCCGCGCTGCTGGAGGCGATCGGTCGCGTCACCGCCGGCGCCCCGCTGCGTCATCTGGTGACGCCGGGCGGCTTCCGCATGTCGGTCGCCACCAGCAGTTGCGGCGCGCTGGGCTGGACCTCGGACGCGCACGGCTATCGCTATACGACGCACGACCCGCAGACCGGCCTGCGCTGGCCGGCGATGCCGCCGGTTTTTTCGGAACTCGCGCGCGACGCCGCCGCATGCGCCGGCTTTGCCGGTTTCACGCCCGACGCCTGCCTGATCAACCGCTACGCGCCAGGCACCCGCCTCACGCTGCATCAGGACCGCAACGAGCGCGATTTCGGCGCGCCCATCGTGTCGGCGTCCCTCGGCGTGCCGGCCATCTTCCTGTTCGGCGGCCAACGGCGCAGCGACCCGGTGCAGCGCCTGCGGCTCATACACGGCGACGTCGTCGTCTGGGGTGACGCGTCACGGCTGAACCATCACGGCGTGCTGCCGATCAAGGCGGCGCACCACGCCCTGCTTGGCGACGTGCGCATCAACCTCACCTTCCGCCGGGCCGGCTGACGCGCACGCCTTGCGGCCTCATTCGTCCGGCGCGCTGTGCAACGCCGCGTTGAGCGCGTCGATGACCGGCGCCCAGTCCGCATCGGCCATCAGCCCCTCGCACAGGAAGCTCGCCTGGGCCGGTGTCCAGAACGACGCCTCCGACAGATGCACGTCGTCCGGCAGCGGCCGGTGCGTTGCGATGAAACGGTTGATGGCGGCGCTGTCCGACGGCAGGCCGAGCTGCGAGAACAACTGCGAGGTGCTGTGTACCGGTGCATCCATGGCGATCTCCCTCTGTGCGTTGAATCGTGCAGACACTGTTCAGGCTTCATGCAGCGCCCGCCCTCCGCCGATGGACGCCGGGCACGGGCGCGAGTTCATCGCCGCCCGCTCATGCGGGGTGTCCGCCACCCGCGCCGGCACGATCTTGCGCCGCCACCCTCCGTGCCACAAGCACGCTGGCGCCGCCGCGCGGTAGCATCCGGGTACACCACACTCAGGCAGCGGCGCCGGATTCGTGTTGCAGATTCTGGATCCAGTCCGACTGACCCCGTGGAGCGCCGGTGCAACTTCCCCTGTCGATAGACCATTCGTCCAGCGCGACGCTGCAATCGCAGATCGCGGCGCAATTGCGCACGCTGATACGGGAACACCGCATCGCGCCGGGCAGCGCGGTACCCGCGTCACGCGACCTCGGGCGGCAGCTGCGCGTCTCGCGCAACACCGTCACCGCCGCCTACGACGAACTTGTCAGCGAAGGCTATCTGCACACCCGCAAGGCCGTCGGCACCTTCGTGTGCACCACGCTGCCCGACACGCTGATCAGCGGCGCCCCGGCCCGGCCCGCCTTCCGCAGCGGCAGCCTGCACCGCGCCATGAACCTGCCGCTGCCGTACGGCGGGCGCGGCGTCAGCGGGCTGCACCGGCCGTCCTCGCCGGATCTGGTGGCCGATTTCGTCTTCGGCCGGGCCGACCCGCGCGCCTTCCCGGAAAAGATCTGGCGCAAGCTCATCGTCGAATGCCTCGGCGGCGCCGCCGAACGCATGAGCATCTACGGCGACCCGGCCGGCCTGCAATCGCTGCGCCAGCTCATCACCAGCCGGCTCGGACCGGCGCACGGCATGGTCGCATCGGTCGAGCAGGTGTTGCTGGTGGCCGGATTCCAGCAGGGCATCGACCTCGTGGCGCACCTGTTCGTCGGCACGCACACGCCGGTGGTCATGGAGGCACCCGCCTATCGCGGCGCCGCCTTCCTGTTCGAAAGCTACGGCGCACAGATCATTCCGGTGCCGGTGGACCAGCACGGCATAGACGTGAGCCGGCTGCCGGAAGGACGAGTGAAACTGGTGTATGTCACGCCGTCGCACCAGTTCCCGACCGGCGTCACGATGCCGCTGCACCGCCGGCTCGCGCTGCTGGAATGGGCCGCCCGTACCGGCGCCTACATCCTGGAGGTCGACTACGACGGCGACTACCGCTACGACGGCGCGCCGCTGCCGTCGCTGCAGTCACTCGACCGCAACGGCTGCGTCATCTACCTGAACGCCTTCTCGCGCTCGATGGGCCCCGGCCTGCGCATCGGCTACATGGTGGTGCCGCGCGACCTGATGCGAACCGCCGTCGTCGTCAAGTCACTGATGGACAACGGCCTGGCATGGCTGGAACAGGCCGCGCTGGCGCAATTCCTGCGCGACGGCAGTTTCGACACGCATCTGCGCCGGCTGCGGCAGGCGCACGAGGCGCGGCGCAATGCGCTGGTCGGCGCGCTCAGATCCCGGCTGGCCGGCGCCCTCGTCACCGGCACAGCGGCCGGCACCCACGTGCTCGTCAGACTGCCCGACGACGCACCGGACGCCGCCACGCTGCAGCAGTCCGCACGGGCGCTCGGCGTCGGCGTCTACCCGCTGGCCGACAGTCCGGTGTGGTTTCACGAACAGCTGCCCGGACACGAACGCTGCCTGATGCTGGGGTACGCCCACCTGGCCGAGACACAGATCGAGAGCGGAGTCGAGCGGCTGGCGCAGGCGGTGAACGCGGCCGGGTGACCTGCCCCCGATTCTTCGGGCCACGAACTACCTGAAAGAAGTGGCTTCGTGGTCCTTGCGCGCCTTCTCCATTTCCGCGCCTGGCGGGGCCGGCGGTTCAAACGGCCGCCAGCCGGCTCGCCACCGCTGGCACCATCCTTTTTTTCCCGACTGGCCCTGTCTCCGTCCGGCGCCACTGACTAACTTTCATCCGGCAGACATCAGGACGTGCTCCGCAGAGGGCGCGCCCATCCACCTCTACCGGGAGAACACCATGTCGGTACACCTGAGCGAAACACGCGTCGTGCGGGGCGCCTGCCCGCAGGACTGTCCGGACACCTGCGCCTTTCTGTATCACGTCGAGGACGACAAGCTGGTGGAGGTGACCGGCGACCCGGATCACCCGATGACGCGCGGCGGGCTGTGCGTGAAGCTGAAGAACTTCGCCGAGCACCACTACAACCCGGACCGGCTGATGTATCCGATGAAGCGCGTCGGGCCGAAGGGTTCGGGCATGTTCGAGCGCATTTCGTGGGACGACGCGCTGGCCGAGATCCGGACCCGCTGGACCGACATCATCGACCAGTACGGCTCGCAGGCCATCATGCCGCACGGCTATCTGGGCCATCAGGGCACGCTGAACGGCCTGACCGCCGGCGACGCCTTCTTCAACCGGCTCGGCTCGACAGTCGCCGAGAAGACCTATTGCGAATCGGGCTCGTCAACGGCGTGGATCATGACGGTCGGCCCGACCGGCGGGCTGGACGTGGAAAGCATCGCGCACTCGAAGTACATCATCGTGTGGGGCATGAACATGCTCAACACCAACCTGCACGCCTGGCCCTTCATTCTCGAAGCGCGCGCGAAGGGCGCCAAGGTGGTGGTGATCGATCCGGTGCGCACGCGCACCGCCAAGCAGGCTGACTGGCACATCCGCATCCGCCCGGGCACCGACGGCGCGCTCGCGCTCGGCATGATGAACGTCATCATCGCGGAAGGTCTGGCGGACCATGACTACGTCGCCGCGCACACGCTGGGCTACGACCAGCTCGCCGCGCGTGCGGCGGAGTTTCCGCCGGCGCGGGTGGCCGGGATCACCGGTATCGCGGAGGCCGACATCATCACGCTGGCACGCGAGTACGCGACGACGCAGCCGTCCGCCATCCGCCAGGGCGTGGCGGTGGAACGCAGCCCCGGTGGCGGCGACGCGATCCGCGCCATCACCTGTCTGCCGGCGCTGACCGGCGCCTGGCGGCACGTCGGCGGCGGCACCGTCGAGATGCCGATCTGGGAGTTCCCGTTCAACTTCGACTTCATGTGCCGGCCGGACTGGATCAAGCCCGGCACGCGCGTCATAAACGAACTGGATCTGGGCGCGGCGCTGACCGGCGCAATGCCGCTGGACCCGCCGATCAAGTCGCTGTTCGTCTACAACTCCAATCCGGTGTCGCAGGCGCCGAACGCCGGCCAGATCGTCGCCGGCCTGCTGCGCGACGACCTGTTCATGGTGTCGAGCGAGCTGTTCATCACGGACACCGCGAAGTACGCGGACATCCTGCTGCCGGCCACGATGCAGGCCGAACAGTACGACCTCATGGTCACCTGGGGACATCTTTACGTCATGCTCAACATGCCGGCGATCGAGCCGCCCGGCGAATGCGTGCCCAATGTCGAGCTGTTCCGCCGGCTGGCCGGCGCGATGGGCTTCACCGACGAACACTGGTCACTCGACGACGACGAGATGCTGCGGCGATCCTACGACTGGGACGCGCCGGCCATGCAGGGCATCACGCTGGAGGCGCTGAAGGAAAAAGGCTGGATGCGCCTGAACGTCGGCTTGCCGGGCGAGCGCGCGCCGCACGCGGAAGGCGGCTTCAAGACGCCGTCCGGCAAGTGCGAGTTCGCGGCCAGCGCGGCGGCCGGCGGCAACTTCGTCGTGCCGGTGTGGCGCTCGGGCTATGACGGCATGCAGCCGGGCACGCCGGTCGATGCCGTGCCGAACTACATCCCGTCGCACGAGAACGCGGGCTCGGAGGCGGCGGCGCGCTACCCGCTGAATCTGGTGTCTCCCAAGCCGCACGCCTTCCTCAACACGCAGTACGCGAACGAGCCGACGCAGCAGCGGCGCCAGGGCGAACAGCTCATCGTCATCCACCCGGACGACGCGGCGCGGCGCGCGATCGAACAGGGCAGCTATGTGCGCGTGTTCAATGAACGCGGCGCCTTCGACGCGCGCGCGGAACTGAGCGAGGACGTGTCGCCCGGACTGATGATGACCAACGTCGGCCACTGGCCCGGACTGAACCGCAGCGGCACCGCGGTCAATTCCACGACGTCGGCGCGCCACTGCAACCTCGGGCAGGCCGGCACCTATTGCGACAACCTCGTCGAAGTGCGGAAAGTGTGAGGCCGCCATGACTCATGTCGTCACCGAAAGCTGCCGTGGCTGCCGCTACACCGACTGCGTGGCGAGCTGTCCGGTCGCCTGTTTCCACGTCAATGAGGTGCGGGTCTACATCGATCCGCAGGTGTGCATAGACTGCAGCGCCTGCATACCGGCCTGCCCGGTGCAGGCCATCGTCGAGGAGTTCGACCTGCCGGCCGACCAGCAGCACTGGCTGGGCATCAACGCCGAGGCGGCACAGCGCTACCCGGTCATACGTGCCCGCCTGCCGCCGCTGGACGGCGCCGCGGAGCGGCGTCGAGAGCTGGGTTTCTGAGCGCGATGGACACGACTGCATCCGGCATCAACGACGGCGGCGACACGCCGCTGCGCGTGGCCATCGTGGGCAGCGGACCGGGCGGCTTCTACGCGGCGGAGGCGCTGCTCGCGAGCGGCCTCGCGGTCGAGGTCGATCTGATCGAGCGCCTGCCGGTGCCTTACGGCCTGGTGCGCTTCGGCGTCGCGCCCGACCACGCGAAGCTCAAATCGGTGACGGCCGTGTTCGCGCAGATCGCACAGGACCCGCGCCTGCGCTTCTTCGGCAATGTGTCACTCGGGCGCGACGTGTCGGCGGCGGAGCTGGCGCGGATGTACCACGCTGTCATCGTCGCCACCGGCGCCGACGGCGACCGCAAGCTCGGCATCGACGGCGAGGCGCTGGCCGGCGTGCACGCCGCGCGCGACTTCGTCGGCTGGTACAACGGCGCCCCGGACTGCGCCGCGCTCGAGTTCGACCTGTCGCACGAGGTTGCCGTCGTCGTCGGCCAGGGGAATGTTGCGATCGACGTGTGCCGCATCCTCGCCCGGCCGGTGGATGCGTTGCGCCGCACCGACATCGCGCAGCACGCGCTCGACGCGCTCGCGGCATCGCGCGTGCGTCACATCCATCTGGTCGGGCGGCGCGGACCGGTGCAGGCGAAGTTCACGCCGAAAGAGTTGCGCGAACTGGGCACGCTGCCCGGCTGGCAGCCGCTGGTCGATCCCGCCGCGCTCGAACTGAATCCGGCCAGCGCGGCCGAACTGGCCCTGCCCGCCTGCGCGCAGGCGGCGAAGAACGTCGACATCCTGCGCGCTTTCGCGGCGCGCCCGCGCGAGGCCGAACGCGCCATCCAGCTGCATTTCCTTCACGCGCCGGCGGCGCTGCACGGCGACGCCCGGGTGCGCGGCATCACGCTCGACACGCAACGCCTCGCCGGCCCGCCCGGCGCGCAGACGGCCGAGGCGGACGGCGGCCGCGTGTCGCTGGACTGTGGCCTGGTGCTGCGCAGCGTGGGCTATCGCGGATCGGCGCTGCCCGGCCTGCCGTTCGACGCGCGGGCCGGCGTGCTGCCGAACGATGCCGGACGGCTGACCGGCGCCGCCGGAAGCCCGCTGCCGGGCTGGTACGTGACCGGCTGGATCAAGCGCGGACCGGGCGGCGTCATCGGCACCAATCGCGCCGACAGCGTGGAAACGGTGGACACCCTGCTGCGGGACGTCGCATCGCTGCGGGGCGACAAGCCCGGGCGGCGCGCACTGCGGGCCGCGCTCGAGCAGCGCGGGCATCGCGTGATAGACCTCGCCGGCTGGCTGGCGATCGAGCGGGCAGAGCGCGCGCGCGGCGAAGCGCTGGACAAGCCGATGGACAAGTTCGTGCGCATCGACGACATGCTCGCCGCCGCGGCCGGCCGCGCGGACGCCGCCTGCGGCCTCAGGCCATCAGCGCCTGCATGATCCGGCGCTGCGCGCTGCGCGGCGACAGGCGCGCGGAAAACGCTGCCAGCTTGTTCGCCAGTCCGGGCACGACGCCGGCACGGCCCTTGAACAGCGCGTCGATGCCGGCCTGCGCGACCGGGCGCGGCGCCATCGTCATCAGCTTCAGCGTGGCGGACACCTGATGCCCCGACGCCTCGGTGAAGGCAGTCGACGACAGCCCCGGCGACAGCACGGACACGGTGACGCCGGACGACGCGAGTTCCTCGTGCAGCGCCTCGCCGAGCGACAGCACGTAGGACTTGCTCGCCGCGTAGGCCGCATATTCCGGCGTGGCCATGTAGCCGAGCAGGCTGGCCACCAGCAGGATGCGTCCGTGGCCGCGGCGCACCATGTCGCCGGCGTACAGCTGCGTCAGCTCGGTCACCGTCACCGTATTGAGCTGCAGCATGCGCCGGATGCGCTGCGGATCGGCGTCGAGGAAGCGCCCGTGCACGCCCGCGCCGGCATTGTTTATGAGGACGTCGATGGACAGTCCGTGCGCGTCGGTACGCCGCTTCAGTTCCGCCGCCGCGCCTTCCGCCGCGAGATCGATGCCTTCGACCACGACCCTCGTGTGGTGAGCGGTGCGCAGCGCCTCGGCCAGTTCCTCCATCGGCCCGGTCCGGCGCGCGGCCAGCACCAGCCGCATGCGCTGGCGCGCAAGGATGTGCGCAAACTCCACGCCGAAACCGCTCGACGCGCCGGTGATCAGCGCCCAGCTACCGCCGCTCGTGTTGTCCATGCGAAGCTCCGTATCGAAATCTGTCAGGCCGGGCTGGCGAGCGAGCGCTCCGCGACGTCCGCCGGCGGCGGTGTCACACGGAACCAGAGCGCGTACAGCGCGGGAAGAAACAGCAGCGTGAGCACGGTCCCGAGCGCCGTACCGCCGATCAGCGTATAGGCCAGCGCGCCCCAGAAGGACGAGGTGGTCAGCGGGATGAAAGCCAGCACGGCCGCCACCGCAGTCAGCACGACCGGCCGGGCGCGCTGCACGGTGGCTTCGACGACCGCTTGATAGCGGTCCATGCCGCCGGCCCGGTTCACTTCGATCTGGCCGACCAGTATGAGCGTATTGCGCATCAGGATGCCGGCCAGTCCGATCAGGCCGAGGATGGCGTTGAAGCCGAAGGGCTGGTCGAAAGCGAGCAGCATCGGCACGGCGCCGACCAGTCCGAGCGGCGCGGTCAGGAACACCATGATCATCGCGGAGAACGAGCGCACCTGGAGCATGATCACCGTGAGCATCAGCAGCAGCATGAGCGGAAACACGGCGCCCAGCGCACGGTTCGCCTTGGCGCTTTCCTCGATGGCGCCGCCGGTGTCCACGCGGTAGCCGGGCGGCAGCGCGGCACGCAGTCCGGCGAGCTGCGCCTCGACCTCGGCCGACACGTCCGGCGGCTGCATGTGCTCGGCGATGTCGCCGTGCACGTCTATCGTCGGCCGGCGGTCGCGCCGCAGCAGTATCGGGTCTTCCGGGTGCACCGTGGCGTGCCCGATCTGGTCCAGCGGAATGCGCCGGCCGTCCGCCGCGATCAGCGACAGCGCCGACAGGCTGGCCGGGTCGCTGCGGTCCCAGCCGGCACCGCGCACCACGACGGACACGGCGCGGATGTCCTCCCTCAGTTCGGTCACCTTCACGCCATCGAGCAGCATCTGCAGCTGCTGCGACGCCTCGGCCGGCGTCAGCCCTATCTGGCGCAGCCGTTGCTGATCCAGCTCGAAGTGCAGCGTCGGCACGCGCTCGCCCCAGTCATGGCTGACGTCGCGCATGTGCGGGTTGGCGCGCAGCACCGCCTCAACGTCGGCGGCAATGGCGCGCAGGCGTTCCACGTCCGGCCCGCTCACGCGGAATGACACCGGGAAGCGCACGGGCGGCCCGAACAGCAGCTGCGTCACGCGCACGCGCGCCTCCGGCGCCAGCCCGTCGCGGATGCGCTCGCGCAGGCGCTGCTTGAGCGCCTCGCGCTCGAGCGCACCGGGCGTCAGCACGACCAGCTTCGCGAACGCCGGATCGGGCAGTTCCTGCGCCAGCGAGAAGAAGAATCGCGGCGCGCCCTGGCCGACATAGGCGGTCACGATGCGCGCCTCCGGCTGCGGCAGCAGCCACTGTTCGATCTTCTCCACCGCGCGTTGCGTGGCCGCGATGTCCGAGCCGTGCGGCATGCGCACCTCCACGATCAGCTCCGGACGTTCCGACACCGGGAAGAACTGCTTCTTCACGACCGCCATGCCGCCGACGGCGGCGGCGAACAGCGCCAGCACGACGAACGCGACGACACCCTTGCGCTGCACGCACCCGGCGACGATGGCGCGGAAGCGCCGGTAGCGCGGCGTGTCGTAGATGGCCGCGCCGCCACCGGCGACCGGCCGGATGTCGGGCAGCAGCTTCACGCCGAGATAGGGCGTAAACACGACCGCCACCAGCCAGGACATGACGAGCGAAAAACCGACGATCCAGAAGATGTTGCCCGCGTATTCGCCGGCGCTCGACGCGGCGAAGCCGACCGGCATCAGGCCGATGATGGTGACCACGGTACCGGCCAGCATGGGCGCCGCGGTGACCGACCACGCGTGGGCGGCCGCTTCGACCCGCGCCATGCCCTCTTCCATCTTCACCACCATCATTTCGATGGCGATGATCGCGTCATCGACCAGCAGGCCGAGCGACAGGATGAGCGCGCCCAGCGTGATGCGGTCGAATTCACGGTGCGTCGTCAGCATGATGATGAACACCGTCGCCAGCGTCAGCGGCACCGCGGCCGCCACCACGATGCCCTCGCGCCAGCCCAGCGCAAGAAAGCTCACGCCCATGACGACGGCCAGCGCGACGAAGAACTTCAGCATGAATTCGTCCACCGCCTGCGTGATGTTGACCGCCTGGTCCGACACCTTGGTGAAGCTCAGACCCAGCGGCAGTTCATGCGCGATCGCGGCTTCCTCTCGGTTGAGCGCCTGGCCGAGGTCCAGCCCGTTCCAGCCCGGCTGCATGACGACGCCGATCAACAGCGCGGGTTCGCCCTCGTGACGGATCAGGAAGGTGGCCGGGTCTTCGTAGCCGCGGCTGATGTCCGCGATGTCGCCCAACCGGAAGGTGCGCGTGCCGGCGCGCACCGGCGTGTCGCGCAGCGCGTCGGCATCGGCGTAGGCGCCGTCCAGGCGCAGGAACACGCGCGGCCCGTCGGTGCCGACCGAGCCGGCCGGCGTCAGCGCGTTCTGCTGCACCAGCGCGGCCATGATGTCGCGCGCGTCGATGCCCAGCGTGGCCAGTTTTTCGTAGGACAGATCGACGTGCACCCGCTCTGGACGCTCGCCGATGATGCGCACCTTGTTCACGCCCGGCACCGCGAGCAGACGGTCGCGCAGCACCTCCGCCTCGCGCACCAGCATGCGTTGCGGCAGCCGGTGCGCCTTGAGCGCGTACAGCGCGAAGTTGACGTCGGAGAACTCGTCGTTGATGAAGGGGCCGAGCACGCCGGCCGGCAGCAGCCGTGCCTCGTCGCCCATCTTCTTGCGCGCCTGGTAGAACTGTTCCGCCACCTGCGACGGCGGCGTCGAATCCTTGAGCGTCAGCGTCGTGAACATCAGCCCCGGGCGCGTGAATGTTTCGGCCCGGTCGTACCACTGCAATTCCTGCAGCCGCTTCTCCAGCGGCTCGGCAACGAGCTCCTGCATCTGTTGCGCGGTGGCTCCCGGCCAGGCCGCGGCCAGCGTCATCACCTTGATCGTGAATGACGGGTCTTCCGCGCGCCCGAGCCGGAAGAAGGAATAGGTGCCGGCGACTGCCACGGCGCAGATCAGGAACAGCGTGACCGCCTGTTCGCGCACCGCCAGCGCCGACAGGTTGAAGCGGGTCACGGACGCCCCCCGATCGGCGCGACCGCGCGCACCTGCTGGCCTTCATGCAGCAGCTGCGCCCCCATCGCGACGATGCGCTCGCCCGGTGCGAGACCGGCCGAGACCGACGCCGTCTCGGCCTGCATCTGCGCCACCGTGACCGCACGGAAGGTGACCGACGTGCCGGCCTCATCGACGACCCATACACCGTGGCCCTGACCGCCGTCGTGCAGCGCGGCCAGCGGCACATGCACGACGCCATCGGCGTGCGATGCGGCGAGCTGCAGCGTGACGGTGGCACCGAGCGGCGCCTGCGCCGCGGCACCGTCGAGCACGTAGCGCGCCTCGAACGTGCGGCTGTGCGGATCAGCCGCGTCCGACAACTGGCGCAGCCGCGCGCCGAACGCCTGTCCGGGCAGGCCGGGCAGGCTGGCCCGCGCAACCGAACCGGGCGCCGGGCGTACCGACTCCGGCAGGTTGACCAGCGCCTCGCGCTGTCCGGTGCGCGCCAGCCGCAACACCGGCTCGCCGGCCCGCACGACCTGCCCCGGCTCCGCCAGCACATCGACGACGACGCCGTCCGCATCCGCGGCGAGCACGGCATAGCCGCGCTGGTTGCGCGCCACATGCTGCTGCGCCTCGGCCGCATCCACCTGCGCCCGGGCGCTGTCCGCCGCGGCGCGCGCCAGCTCGTAGGCCTGTGTGGATATCGCGCCCTGGCTCACGAGGCCGCGCAGGCGAACCTCGTCGGCCTGCGCCTGGTGTGCGCGTGCGCGCGCCGCGCTCACGGCGGCGGCCTGCGCATCGAGCGCCAGCGCCAGATCCGCGCCATCCAGACGCATCAGCGGCTGGCCGCGACGGACGGCCTGACCGACATCGACCAGCCGCTCGGTCACCTTGCCGGCCACGCGAAAACCGAGATCGCTCTGCACGCGCGCTGCGACGACGCCGGTATAGCGCTGCGTCATCGCACCGTCCGCCGTCACCCGCACGACGCTGACCGTCGGCGCTTCCGTCCGGGGATCGGGATCGGCCGGGCGGGAGCAGGCGGCGAGCAGTGTGGTCGCCGCAACAAGGGCGGCGATGGAGGCGGGACGTGAGGACATGAAAAAGGCGCTCGCGAACAGGGAGCGCCGAGTTTCGTCACAAGTAACGATTATGTCAACAAGTAACTCTTTAATTTTTGACTATGGTGCAAGGCTGCGCAGCACCAGCGACGACACCGCTGCCGCATTGTCCGCAATCTGTTCCTGCGGGTTCTGCGCCAGCAGCACCGGATGGGAAAACGGCGCGAGCGTCACGAAGATGGCCCGGCACACTTCATCCAGCGGCGTCTTGCGTTCGAACTCGCCGCGCTCGCGCCCGTCGACGACGATCAGGCGCAGCGCATCGGCGATGGCGGCCTTGTGCCAGGCCACGGAACTCCAGCCCTCGCTGACCGCCGCCACCACGATGTCGTGCAGCTTGCGTTCGTTGAAGAAGAGCGCAAATCCCTGTTCATGAAGGCATTTATAGAACCGCCTGAGACGCTCGCAGGCCGGGGAATCGTCCGTGGCGATGGCCATGAGCTGGTCGTCGATGCGCTTGAGCGTCATCAGGCAGACCGCCTCGCCGATGGCCTGTTTCGATTCGAAGAAGCGGTAGACGTAGGCGCTGGACACGTCGATGGCGCGCGCCAGATCGGCCACCGTCGTTTTCTGGTAACCGTAGTGACGGAAGTGCTCGTCGGCAGCGGCGATGATCTGCTCGCGCCGCTCGTGCTCCGCCGGGCCGCGCTGCCCGGTGGCCGGCGCGCTGTCGTGTTCGGGACGTTCACTCATGACTTGAAGGTTACAAGCTTGAACGCGGGTTGACAACAAGTTACTGATACATAAACTTGTCACTCCTCACTGGAGTCCGCCATGTCCCTTCTCCCGCACCGCCTGCCGTCGCCCGGCGCCATCGTGCTGCTCAGTCTGGCGCTGGCGGCCTGCACGGTCGGCCCGGACTACCGGCGCCCGGACGCGCCGGCCGGTGCGGCCTTCAACGGTTCGGCCGCGCTCGCGCAGCGTGCTGCGCCGCCCGGCGCGCGCGACCCTGCACTGTGGTGGACCGGCTTCAACGATCCGCTGCTGGACCGCGTCGTCGCGCAGGCGCTGGCGCAGAACCTCGATCTCGCCGCGGTCGCCGCGCGGGTGGACCAGGCGCGCGCGCGCTTCGCCGCGAGCCGCGCCCGGCGCCTGCCTGCCGGTCAGCTGGGTGCCGACGCGGCGGTCGCGCACCAGTCGGTCCAGACCCCGCTCGGGCGCGTGCTGGACGCCCGGCCCGGCTTCGATCGCAACGGCGAGCAATACGGCCTGAACGCCTTTGCCAGCTGGGATCTCGACCTTGCCGGCGGCCTGAGGCGCGGCGAGCAGGCGGCCGCCGCCGCGCTGCAGGCAAGCGAGGCGGCGCAGGCGGCGGCGCGGCTGGACATCGTGGCACTGGCGGCCGACACCTATATGACGGTGCGCGGGCTGCAGGCACGCCTGGCGCTGGCCCGCGATCAGACAGCCCTGCAGCGCGAACGCGTGCGCCTGACGCGGCTGCAGGTCAGCGGCGGCGTGGCGGCACCGTTGCAACTGCATCAGGCCGAAGGCGCGCTGACCGAAGTCGAGGCGACGGTGCCCGCGCTGGAAGCGGCACTCGACGCCGCGCTGAACGCACTCGACGTGTTGATGGGCGAGGCGCCGGGCAGCTGGCGCGCGCAGCTCGACGCGGCGGCACCGATCCCGACGGCCCCTGCGATCAGCGATGCCGGCGGGCCGGCCAGCCTGATCCGGCGGCGCCCCGACCTGATGGCCGCCGAGCGGCAACTCGAAGCGGCGAACGCGCGCATCGGCGTCGCGCTGGCCGGCTACTACCCCCAGCTGTCGCTGTCCGGGCTGCTCGGCTTCGCCACCACGGGCGGCGGCGGCGCGCTGCTGTCCTCGGGTGCGGCGCAGGCGCAGCTGGCCGGCGGACTGCGCTGGCGCCTGTTCGACTTCGGCCGTGTCGATGCCGATTTGGCGGCAGCGCGCGGTGGCGAGGCGATCGCGCTCGCGGACTACCGGCAGGCGGTGCTGCGCGCCAGCGAGGATGTCGAGAACGCGCTGACGGCGCTGGTCAAGCGCGAGGTGCAGGCACGCACGCTGGCGGCCGGCGAACAGTCCTTCGTACAGGCGCGCGCCCAGACGCAGGCCGCCTACGACGGCGGGGCGCTCAGCCTGCTGGACGTGCTGGACGCGGACGCGCGCCTGCTGCACAGCCGCGACGCGCTGATCCAGGCGCGCACCGGCGCCGCGCGGGCCGCCGTCGCATCGTTCCGCGCACTCGGCGGCGGCTGGAACGACGGCAATGTCGCGCCGCCTGACGCGACCGTCGCACGACAGGGCGCGCGCTGAACATGACGTCATCGCCCCGCTCCCCCTGGCCGATTTTCTTCATCGCCTGCATCGCGGTGTTTCTCGTGTCGCTCGACGGCACCATGCTGTTCGCCGCCTTCGGCGCGCTGCGCGCCGGCTTTCCGCAGGCCGGGGCCGGCGACCTGTCCTGGGTGCTGAATGCCTACACCGTCGTCTACGCCGCGCTGCTGGTGCCGGCCGGACGGTTGGCCGACCGCTACGGACGCAAGCGCATGTTCCTCGTCGGCGTCGCCCTCTTCCTGCTGTCGTCGCTGCTGTGCGGCCTGTCGTCCTCGCTGGCGCTGCTGGTCGGCGCGCGCGTGCTGCAGGCCATCGGCGCCGCGCTGCTCACGCCTTCGTCGCTGTCCATCGTGCTGGCCGCTTTTCCGCAGGGGCGGCGCGCCATCGCGGTCAGCCTGTGGGGCGCGGTCGGCGGCCTTGCGGCGGCCATCGGCCCGAGCCTGGGTTCCTGGGTGGTGGACGCCTGGGGCTGGCCCTGGGCCTTCTTCCTCAACCTGCCGCTCGGCCTGTTGTCGCTGTGGCGCGGCGCGCACGTGCTGGTTGAATCGCGCAACCCGGACAACGCGGCGCCGCTCGACGTGGTCGGCGTGCTGCTGCTGATCGGCGGCGTCGGCGCCATCGCCTTCGGTCTGGTGCGCGCCGAAGAAGCGGGCTGGCATTCGGTCATGGTGCCGGCCTGCATCGCGGGAGGTCTGGCCGTGCTCGGGCTGTTCGTCGCGTGGGCGCGGCACACGCCGTCGCCCGCCATCGACCTCACGCTGTTCGACGACCGCAGCTATCGCTACGTCAACGCGGCGACGCTGAGCTTCGGCGTCGCGTTCGCGCTGATGTTCTTCGGCTTTTTCTTCTTCGTCATGCAGGTGTGGCACTACCCGCTGCCGCTGGCCGGACTGGCCGCTGCGCCCGGCCCGCTGCTGGTGATTCCGGTCGCCATCATCGCCGGGCGCCATGCCGCGCGCGCCGGCCATCGCGCGCTGCTGGTCGGCGGCAGCCTCGTCTACGCGTGCGGCGGCCTGTGGTTCTACCTGATGGCGGGACCGGTCGCCGACTACTGGGGCACGTGGTTCCCCGGCCAGCTGCTCAGCGGCGCCGGCGTCGGCATGGTGCTGCCGTCGCTGTCGGCCGCGGCGGTCGCCCACCTTCCGGGCCACCGCTTCGGCGTCGGCAGCGCCGTCAATCAGGCGACGCGGCAGATGGGTGGCGTGCTTGGCGTGGCGCTCACCGTCGTGCTGGTCGGCCACGCGCTGCCCACGCTGGCCGACTTCCGCACGCTCTATCTGTGCCACGTCGGTCTGGCGCTGCTGACCGGACTGCTGTGCCTGCGGGTGGACACCCGGCCACGCGCCGTGGCCGCCACGACCCCGGCGGTGGCGGCCTGAACTGCGATGCCGGCACCGGAGCATGCCGGGAGCGCCGCGAGATCGCGTACCGGAGAGAGCGCCTTCGTCCGTCAGCCGTAGCGCTGCCGGGCGACCACGGCGAGGCCGCAGCCGACACTGCCGTACAGATCGCCCTCGACCGCCTGCGCATCCGGAAAGCGCTGCGACAACGCCGCGCGCAGCGCCGGTACGGCGCTTGATCCACCGGTGAAGAACAGTACGTCGAGCTCGGCTGCGCGCACGCCGGCGTCGTCCAGGCATTGCTGCGCGGCATCACCCACGCGGGCGATCTCCGCGGCGATCGCCCCTTCGAAGTCGGCGCGCGAGATCGGCACCGTCAGCCCCTGTTCCGCCACGTCCAGATCGAACACGCAGCGCTCGTCGCCGGACAGCGCAATCTTGGCGGCTTCCGCGCGCATGGCGATCTGGTGACCGCTGCGCTCGCGCACCACGCGCAGCAGCCGGCCGAAACGCAGCGGGTCCGCCACGTCGAGCAGCATGTCCTGCAGCCCGGCGAGCACGCTGCGGTGGTAGGCGAGGTGGATGGTGTGCCAGGTGGCGAGCTGGAAATACGTCGTGTTGGGCAGCACCGCGCCGCTGGCGAGCAGCCCGCCCATGCCCAGTTCCGGCATCACGCAGGCGAGCGACAGGCGCTTGTCGAAATCGGTACCGCCGATGTGCACGCCGCTGGTGCCCAGCAGGTCGCTGCTGCGGTCGGACGCGCGCCGGCGCTCCGGCGACAGGCGCACGAGAGAAAAGTCCGACGTGCCGCCGCCGATGTCGACCACCAGCACCAGCGCCTCGCGATCGATGTGCTGTTCGTAGGTGTGCGCGGCGGCAATCGGTTCGAACTGGAAACTCACGTCGCGGAAGCCGAGCCCGCTGACAATCTGCGCCAGCGTGTCCTCGGCCAGCTTGTCGGCCGCCGCGTCGTCATCGACGAAACGCACCGGCCGCCCCACGACGACGCTTTCGAAGCGGCAGCCGGCCTCGGCTTCGGCGCGCCGGCGGATCTCGCCCAGAAAGCCGCCTATCAGGTCGCGGAACGACAGGTGACGGCCGCCGACGTCGGTGCCCGCGTCCATCAGTCCGCTGCCGAGCAGGCTTTTCATCGAGCGCATCAGGCGCCCTTCGAAGCCTTCGAGGTACTCCTGCAGCGCGACCCGGCCGTAGGCCATCGAGCTTTCGTCGAGGTTGAAGAACACCGCCGACGGCAGTGTGGGCCGGCCGTCCTCGAGCGCCAGCAGGCGGGCCGTCTGGCCGTCGTGGATGGCGGCAGTGGAATTGGACGTACCGAAGTCGATACCGCAGGCCGTGAAGCTCATGGAGGAAACGGGGGTGATTGCGCGGGCGGGCGCAGCGTAAGCGGTGAGGCGCGCGCGGTCAAACCCCGGACACCTCCGTGTCCACTGCTTCCAGCCGGTAGCCCGCGGCGCGCCACCCGTCGATGCCGCCGAACAGAGGCCGCGCGTCGGCGAACCCGCCGGCACGCAATTTCAGCGTGGCGCGCACCGCCGACACGTCGTTCGGGCAGGCGCAATAGACGACGACCGGGCGGTCGCGCGGCAGCCGGTGCAGCTGGTCGCCGATCTGTTCCAGCGCGATGTGCAACGCCCCCGGAATGCGTACCGGTTCGGCGCCCGCGATGAGGCTGGAACGCACGTCGACGATGGTCACCAGCTGGCCGCTGTCCAGCATGCCCAGCAGTTCTTCCGGCGCCATGCGCGACGACTGCAGCAGCTTGATCGCGCGCCGCCGCTCGACCCAGCGCCAGGTGATGTACAGCCCGAGCAGCACGGCCACCAGTGCAGCCGCGGCCGCCCCCATGTCCGCCAGCGCGTCGAGCACGGCGCCGATCTGCGCGTGGAACACCAGCCCGACGGCCAGCGCGGCGCCGGCCCACAGCACCGCACCGGCCGTATTGAACAGCATGAAGGACGAGGTGCGCATGCCGAGCGCACCGGCCAGCGGCGGCGCCAGCGTGGACAGGCCGGGCACGAACTTGGCGATCACCAGCGTGGCGAGCCCGTAGCGCGTGAACGTGGCCTCGCTGCTGCGCACGCAGGTGTCGGGCGACAGCGAAATGCGGCACAGCAGCTTGAGCACGCGATGGCCGTGGCGTCGCCCGGCGACGAACCAGGCGAGGTCGCCCAGCGTCGACGCCGCTACCGCCACCAGCAGCGCGAACACCCCGTAAAGCGGTTCCTCCGCGACGCGCGCGCCGGCCAGCATGACCAGCGGCGCGGCCGGTATCGGCGCGCCGAGCTGTTCAGCCAGCACCACGACGAACAACAGACCCAGGCCGTACTGCGCCAGCAATGCACTCACTTCCGTCTCCCGAACGATCCCGCGCAATCCGCGACGATGACACATCATCGCGACGCCATGCACGGTATCCATCGAGATCGGGGCGAAGCGGCGGATTTCGAGCCCCGCCGGCGCGCGGGCATTCAGCGTGCGGTGTGGCGCAGCAGGCGCAGGCATGCCCCGGTGGCCGCGAGATCGACCGCCATGTAGTCGTCACCGGTGCGCAGCGTCGCGTCCGCACCGTATCCGAGCAGCAGCGCCAGCATGTCGTGCTTGCCGCTGGAAGCGGTGTACATCAGCGCCGTGGCGCCGGTGTCGTTGCAGTTGTCGATGTCGATGCCGGCCGCGATCAGCGCGCGCACGATGCCGGCGTCACCCGCCACGCAGGCCAGCCACAGCGCGTTGTTGCCGTCGCCGTTGCGGGCGTTTGCCGCCACGTCGAGCGCCAGCAGCTCATCCACCAGCGCGGCCTCGCCCGACAGCGCGGCGCGCATCAGCGGCGTCAGGCCATGCGCGCGCGCACGATTGAGGTCACGCGTATCAAAGTCGTGTTCGGCAAGGAAGGTCTCCAGCGCGACTGACGCGTCCGGCGGCAGGGCCGGCGCGCCGGCATCGCCGGCCCGCGCGTTCAGCGCATCCAGCAGGCGGTCGTGCCCGCCGTCGACGCTGTAGACCTCGGCGTAGCGGAAGTCGGTGAAGCGCTCCGCCCATGCCTGGCTCGCGTGGCCGTGGTGGCAATAGATCAGCACCGGCGTCGAGCGGCTCACGCGCTGCAGCGCTGCACCGAAGCTCGAATCATTGAGCCACTGCGCGGTGTCGATGTGGCCGCGCTCGAAATACGCGCGCTCCCGCGTGTCGAACACCGCCAGCGCCGGAAGGCTGCCGGCGAAACGTCGCAGCAGCAGGTCGGCCGCCTGGTCCGGCGATATGCAGCGGAAGCGGAGGGCGCGCGCGCCGTCGTTTGCGTTCATCGTGACCATCCCTGTTCTGCCGGCGCGCGCTGCGCGTACGCCGGCGATGATTCGATGCGCGCGTCATCGACCGCGCGCCCGACGGTGAAGTGGTAAAGCGTCTGTGTCGCGGTGTCTTCAAGCCCGAGCAGCTCGTGCACCGCGTCGTCGAAGAAGCAGCCGATGCCGGTGCCGCGCAAGCCCAGCGCCTCGGCTTCGAGGTAGAGCACCTGGCCCATCAAGCCGCACTGGCGGTGCAGTGCGCGGTAGCCGGCGGGCGCCCCGGCCAGCGCGGCATCGAAGTCGCACAGCATGCCGAGCGCGAAGCACGCGTTCGACGCGATGTCCTGATGGCAGTGCACGCTGCGCGCCAGCCGGGCCAGCGCGGGCGGTGGCATCTCCGACAGCAGGCGCAGATCGACCCGCGGCGGCAGGCCGCGCACCGGTGTCAGCGCAAACCGGTCCGCGAGCCGGGCCGTCACGCCCCGCTCCGGCGCCCCGCGCACCAGCAGATAGACGCCGGGCGCCACACCCTCCACGCGATGCACGAACAGCACCAGGTCGATGCGGAAGGTGTCGGGCAGCGCGTCCCATGGCGCCGCCGCGACCGGCATCAGCCGCGCGAGCAGCTGCCCGAACTCGTCCCGCGCCATCACGTGATGCGGATCGAAGCGCTGCGCGCTGCGCCGCCCGAGCAGGATGTCGCCGACCGGCCGGTCGTGCGCCCGCGCAGCGGCGAACGGCGCCGGCATGTCCGGAGTGACACGCCGGCCGGTGCTGCGCGTGGCGTCCGCCACCTCGGCCAGCACCGGCCAGCGGTACATCGGATGAGGGTCTATCGGCGACGCGACGCCCAGCCACTCGATGCCGGCCGGTGCCGGCGCGTCCGGCGCGTCGCCGTCGCAGGTGACGGCCAGCAGCAGTTCAGCCTCTTCAAGCTCGGTGTCGGCGACGCGCCGTGCCGGAAAGTCCTGCGCCCGGTCGACGCCGAGCAGCGCGGCCAGCGCGGCGCTCGGCAACGCCGCGTGTTCCCGCACGGACCAGCCGAGCAGCGCCGCCGCGTAGCGCAGGCAGGCGACGGCGTGGCCGGCGTCGAGCTGGCAGTAGCGGAACGCCCGCTCGCCGTACTTCCACGTTTCGCGCCACATGACGGAACTGAGCCCGACGTGCAGGCGGGCGCCGGCGGCGCGCGTGCCGTCGTCGTGGCGCGCCCGGCATTCCAGTTCGTGGCTGTCCGGCAGGTAGTGATGGAGCCCGTCGGGCACGCCCTCCACGCCCGAGAGCACGACATAGGCTTCCGCCGGATGCAGGTTGCCGCTGGACGGATTGGCGCGCACCGCCCAGCGATCGGGCCCGGTCGATTTCCACGCGGTCAGGCCGAGCGACAGGTGCAGCAGCGCGCCCAGCGTGCGCAGCGAAAGCGGCAGCGCGGGCAACGGCGCATCCAGCGCCGACAGCGGCAGCGCGAGCCGCCCGGTGATGTCGAGGTCATCATCCGTTGCCAGCGGCAGCGCGATGCGCGGCGCGCCATCGAAGTGGCGGAACGGCGCCGGCTGGGCGTCCCAGTCCAGCGTTTCGGGTCCGTTCGCATAGCCGCCGAAGCGGTGTTTCGTGCGCTGGTGAAAGGCACGGACGAATCCGGCGAGGTCCGCGCCAACGACGGCCGCCTGCGCGTCAGTCATCGTCATCATCATCGTCGTCTCCGCCGTTCTTGCGCGGCACCCTGGCGGGGTCGCAGATGATGGCCCGGTAGATTTCGATGCGGTCGCCCGGGCTCAGCCGCGCGTCCTGCTTCACCACCTTGCCGAACACGCCGACCTTCTGCGACGCGAGGTCGATGTCCGGGCACAGCCCGAGGATGCCCGACAGCTGGATGCCGTCCGCCACCGTGCAGTCCTCCGGCACCTCGACCTGCAGCCAGTGCTTGTCGACTGCGCCGGCGTAAGCCACTGCGATCTGCATGTTCGCGTCCTCCCGCTCAGTGCGCCGCCTGCGGCGCGACCGCTGCCGGCGCGCCGCGGTCCAGCCACTGCTGCACGCGGCGGCGCCCGGCGATCATCAACCCGAGCACCAGGAAACCGCCGGGCGGCAGGATCATGAACAGTGCGCCGGCGCCCTGCGGCATCACGCGTGTTTCGAGGAACGCGAAGTCCGGCCCGAGCAGCAGATGCGCACTCGCGAACAGCGTGCCGCTGCCGGCGATCTCGCGCACCGCGCCCAGCAGCGTGATGGCCAGCGTGAAACCGAGCCCGCTCGCCAGTCCGTCCACCGCGGACGCCAGTACCGGCTGACGCGACGCGAACGCCTCGGCGCGCCCGAGCACCGCGCAATTGACGACGATGAGCGCGATGAAGATGCCGAGCACCTTGTACAGATCGTGAAACCACGCGTTCAGGCACATATCGACCAGCGTCACCATGCCGGCGATGAGCACGATGAAGACCGGAATGCGCACCTCGGGGCTGACCCAGTTGCGCAGCGACGCGATCAATGCGTTCGACATGACGAGCACCACCATGGTCGCCAGCCCCATGCCGAGTCCGTTGGTCGCGCTGCTGGTCACGGCCATCGCCGGGCACATGCCCAGCATCTGCCCGAGCACCACGTTGTTGTCCCACAAGCCATCGCGCAGCACGCTGCGCATTGCCGGCGCATCACTCATGTTGTCCTCCACTCCCGTTCTGTCCGGCACGCGCCGCCGTCGCCATCATGTCGTCCCGGTGCGCGGCGAAGAACGCCAGCCCGCGCTTGACCGTCGCCACCACCGCGCGCGGCGTGATGGTGGCGCCCGCGAACTGGTCGAAATCGCCGCCGTCCTTCTTCACCGCCCAGCGCGCCGGCTCCGGCTTGCCGAGCGAACGGCCGTTGAAGGACAGCACCCAGTCGCTCTTCGCGGCATCCACCTTGTCGCCCAGGCCCGGCGTTTCGTTGTGATGCGTGACGCGCACGCCGACAACGTCGCCGTCGACGGCCACCGCCATCAGCAGCGTCAGCCTGCCGCCGTAGCCATTGCCCGACATTTCGAACAGCACGGCGCGCAGCGCGCCGCCCTTGCGCGCGCGATGCACCGTCAACGGTGCGCCGTCCGGCCCGGTCATCTGCAGCGTGTCGGTCAGCAGGTTGTTGTCGGCGTAGCCGGCCGGCAGGATCTGCTCCAGCAGCTGGCGCGTGTCATCCGCCTGCGCCTGTGCAATCGGACCGCGCGTCGCCGCCTGTCCGAAGGCGAGGATGGCCGTCGTCACCAGCGCCACGACGCCGAGCGACAGCATGGGATACCAGACCGCGTCGGGAAGGCGCCGCCCGCTCATCGCACGCTCTCCCGCGCACGCCGCGCCGGCAGCGCCTTGCCGCCCAGGCTGCGGCCGAAGATGCGCGGCCGCGCCCACATGTCGAGCAGCGGCGTCGCGGCGTTCATCAGCAGCACGGCGAAGCCGACGCCTTCCGGGTAACCGCCCCAGGTACGGATGAGCCAGGTCAGCAGGCCGGCGCCGACGGCGAATATCCACTGCCCGAACGGCGCGCTCGGCGACGTCACGTAGTCGGTCGCGATGAAGAAGGCGCCCAGCATCGCGCCGCCGGACAGCAGGTGGGCCAGCGGCGGCAGGAAGGCGTCCGGCGCCAGCGCGTGTGCGATGGCCGCCGGCAGGCACAGGCCGGCCATAAAGCCGAGCGGAATGCGCAGGCCGATCACGCGCTTGAGCACGAGGAAGCCGCCGCCGAGCAGGATGAGCAGCGACGACGTCTCGCCCAGGCTGCCGGCGCGCCCGCCCAGCCAGGCGCCGGCCGGCAGCACGCCCTGCATCGCGTCCGCGAGTCCGATGCCGCGCCCCAGTTCGGTCTTCACGTGGCCGAGCAGCGACGCGCTGGTGTACGCGTCCGGCACCGCGCCGGACAGGCCGATCGATATCGCCTGCGCGAGGTCGGTACCCTGCGACAGCAGCAGCGGGCTGACCCACTGCGTCATCTGGACCGGGAACGACACCAGCAATATCGTGCGCCCGACCATGGCCGGATTGAACACATTGCAGCCGAGCCCGCCGAACACCTGCTTGGCCAGCACGATGGCGAATGCCGAACCCAGCACGGCAAGCCACCAGGGCGCCCAGGGCGGCAGCGACAGCGCGAGCAGCCAGCCGGTCAGCGCGGCCGAGCCGTCGGACAACACGGGCAGCACGCGCCGGCCCGACCACTGCAGGCAGATCGCCTCGCACAGCACGCAGGCGACAATGCACACCAGCCACAGGCAGAAGGCCGGCCAGCCGAAGTGCCAGAAGCCGGCCAGCGTCGCCGGCAGCAGCGCCAGCATGACCAGCCCCATGATCTGGCTGCTGGTGCGCCGCGCCAGCGCGTGCGGCGACGCATGCACGACGTCGTTCATGCCGGGTTCTCCTCTGTTTCAGCCTTCTCCTTTGCCCTGGCCTGCGCCTCGGCCGCAGCGGCGCGCTCCGCCTTGCGCCGCGCGTGCATTTCCGCCTTTTCGCGCGCCGCCCGCTCGATGCGCTCGGCGCGCGCCTCGGTCAGCTGGCGCACGCGCTCCAGGCGCTGCCGGTCCCGGTCGCGCGCGCGCAGTTCGCCGCGCGCATGCGCGAAGTACTGCACGAGCGGAATGCGCGACGGACAGACGAAGCCGCAGGCGCCGCAGGTCAGACAGTCGCCGAGGCCGATGTCCTCCGCCTTGCCCAGCTCGTTGGCATTGATGCGCGCCGCCATTTCCAGCGGCATCAGTCCGACCGGGCAGGCCGTCACGCAACTGCCGCAGCGGATGCAGGCAGCCGGTTCGCGCTCGCCCACTTCGGCCGGCGTCAGCGCCAGCACGCCGCTGGTGCCCTTGCCCACGGGAATGTCCACGTCGCTCACGCCGACGCCCATCATCGGCCCGCCCACCACCAGCCGCGCCGGCACGCTGCGCAGCCCGCCGCACTGCGCAAACAGCCAGGACAGCGGCGTGCCGATGCGCACGCGCAGGTTGCGCGGGGACGTCACCGCGCCGCCTGCCACGGTGACGAGGCGCTCGGTCAGCGGCTCGCCGTGACGCAGCGCGCGATACACCGCCAGCGCCGTACCGACGTTGTGCGCCACCACGCCCACATCCGCGGAGCGCCCGCCGGCCGGCGGCTCGATGCCGGTCAGCGTGTGGATGAGCTGACGCTCGGAGCCCATCGGATAGCGGCTCGGCATGCGGATCACCGACACCTCGGGATACGGGTGCGCGGCGATCTTCATCGCGTTGATGGCTTCCGGCTTGTTGTCCTCGATGCCGACCAGAAGGCGGGTCGCGCCGGTGGCGCGCAGGATGAGCCGGGCGCCCTCGATGATGTCGGCCGCGCACTCCTGCATCAGCCGGTCGTCGCAGGACAGATAGGGCTCGCATTCGCTGCCGTTGAGGATGACGGTGTCGATGTTGCTGCGCTTGCCCAGCGACAGCTTGAGCGCCGACGGGAACGCCGCGCCGCCCATGCCGACGATGCCCGCCGCGGACACGCGTCCGGCGATCTCCTCGGGCGACAGCGTGATCGGGTACGGGTGGCCGATGCGCTCGCCCCACTGGTCGAGCCCGTCCGGGCGCAGCGTGATGGCCGCACCGGGCAGGCCGGACGGGTGCGCCATCGGCGCGTCGCCGATGGCGATGACGGTGCCCGACGTGGGCGCGTGCAGCGGCGCGGACACCGCACCCGACGCCTCGGCCAGCAGCGCGCCGCGCAGCACGTGGTCACCGACCCGCACCACCGGGCGCGCCGGCGCGCCGGCCTGCTGCGACAGCGACACCACGAGCTGCGGCGGCAGGCCGGCGTCCAGCGACGCGAGTCCGGCCGCCGGATACTTGCGCGCGTCCGGATGCACGCCCCAGCGCGCGAGCAGGCGCCGGATCGGGGGGATGACGATATGTGCCATGGCGTCAGGACACGAGCGCGGGCTTGGGCATGACCCAGGTGCCGGGTGTCGTCGGCAGCGCCTGCATCGTGATGGCGCCGGTCGGGCACTTCTCGGCGCACTGGTTGCAGCCGGTGCAGGCGTCGGCGAACACGCCGTGCAGCTGCCGCGTCGCGCCGATGATGGCGTCCGACGGGCACAGGCGGTAGCACTTGGTGCAGCCGATGCACAGCGCGTCCTCGATGACCGCGATGGTCGGCAGCACATCGTCCATGTCGTCGCCGAGGGCGATGCCCAGGTGCTCCGCGATGGCCAGCGCCACCACCTTGCCGCCGGGCGGGCAGCACGCGGGCGAGGCGTCGCCGGCGACGATCGCCTCCGCCGCGCCGGCGCACCCCGGAAAGCCGCACTGCCCGCAGTTGGCGGCCGGCAGCATCGCGATCACTTCCTCGACGCGGCTGTCGCCCTCCACGGCGAACCTGCGCGCCGCGACGCCGAGCACCAGTCCGAGGCCGGAGCCGATCGCCGCGAGGCTCACCACCGCCGTGAGCATTTCTTCCATGTCAGTGTCCTCCGGCCGGCACGAGTCCGGCAAAACCCATGAATGCCAGCGCGAGCAGGCTGGCCGTGATGTACGCGATCGGCGCGCCGCTGAAGGTGGCCGGCACGCGCACCAGTTCAAGCCGCTCGCGCAGGCCTGCGAACAGGATCATGACCAGCGTGAAGCCCACGCCGGAACTGAAGCCGGTGAGCACGCTCATGCCCACGCCCAGACCGGACTGCGCATTGAGCAGCGGAATGCCGAGCACGGCGCAATTGGTGGTGATGAGCGGGAGGTAGATGCCGAGCACGCGGTGCAGGTCGGGCGTGGTCTTGCGGATGACCATCTCGACGAACTGCACGACGGCGGCGATGACGACGATGCAGGCAAGGATGCGCAGATAGCCCAGGCCGAACGGGCGCAGCAAGCCGTATTCGAGCAGCCACGACGCCATTGACGACAGCGTCATGACGAATGTGGTGGCCAGCCCCATGCCGAGCGCGCTGTCGATCTTGCGCGACACGCCCATGAAGGGGCACAGCCCGAGGAACCGGACCAGCACCACGTTGTTGACCAGCACGATGCTGATGACGGCGAGTATTGCTTCCTGCATCACGACCTCCTGTCGGGGGTCTCCATGCATGGCTCGTGCCAACCGGTGTCCGCAGCCCTGCGCCGAACGCCGGTGCGCGCCGCCGCGCCCGCACCGGGCTGCGGCCGGCGTCGCACGGCACCGTCACGGCCGGTGACGCCGCGTTCACCGACGCCGCGCAGGCGCCCCGCCAATGCCGCCGGAACATGCGTCGGCAACCCTACAAATTCGACATGTCCTGTCAGCCGTGCATCGGGCGCCTCTCCGGAAATTCGACAACGTATTGATATAAATCAATTTTAAAAACTGGCCCACAAGTTGCGTTGGACTTCCGCGAAACCTTCCTGCAGGAGCCGCCAACATGTTGCGACCGATCTATCTGGACTATGCCGCCACCACCCCGGTCGATCCACGGGTCGTCGGCAAGATGATGCCCTGGCTGTTCGACAACTTCGGCAACCCCGCCAGCCGCTCGCACGCCTACGGCTGGGCCGCCGAAGAGGCGGTTGAAGTGGCCCGCGAACAGGTCGCGGCACTGGTCGGTGCCGACCCGCGGGAAATCGTATGGACGTCGGGCGCCACCGAGTCGAACAACCTCGCCATCAAGGGCGCCATGCAGTTCCACTCGGCGCGCGGCAAGCACGTCGTGACGGTGAAGACCGAGCACAAATCCGTGCTCGACACCGTGCGCGAACTGGAACGCAGCGGCTGTGACGTCACCGTGCTGGACGTGCTCGACAACGGCCTGCTCGACCCGGAGGTGTTCCGCGCCGCGCTGCGCCCGGACACGGTGCTGGCGTCGGTCATGATGGTGAACAACGAAACCGGCGTCATACAGGACGTCGCCACGCTGGGCGCCATCTGCCGCAGCAAGGGCGTGCTGTTCCACGTCGATGGCGCGCAGGCGAGCGGCAAGGTCGCCTTCGACCTCGACGAACTGCCGATCGACATGATGTCGCTGTCGGCCCACAAGACCTACGGCCCGAAAGGCATCGGCGCGCTGTACGTCCGGCGCAAGCCGCGCGTGCGCATCGACGCCGTCATCCACGGCGGCGGCCATGAGCGCGGCATGCGCTCCGGCACGCTGGCGACGCACCAGATCGTCGGCATGGGCGAGGCCTACTGGCTGGCGCGCGAGAACATGGGCGGCGAGAACGAGCGCATCCGCTTCCTGCGCGACCGGCTGCTGGCCGGGCTGCTGCCGCTGGACCAGGTGTTCATCAACGGTGACCTGGAACGGCGCGTCGCGCACAACCTCAACCTCAGCTTCAACTTCGTCGAAGGCGAATCGCTGCTGATGGGCATGAAGGACGTCGCCGTGTCATCCGGCTCGGCGTGCACCTCCGCCAGCCTGGAGCCGTCCTACGTGCTGCGGGCGATGGGCCGCAGCGACGAACTCGCGCACAGCTCGATCCGCTTCTCGATCGGGCGCTTCACCACGCAGGAAGAGATCGACGCCGTCATCGGGAAGGTGAGCACGGCGGTCAACAAGCTGCGCGAGCTCTCGCCCCTGTGGGACATGCACAACCAGGGCATAGACCTGGCATCCGTCCAGTGGGCGAGCCACTGAACGTTCAAGGCAGCATCCCACCCCCCTTCATTCATTGCGGAGAACCAGCATGGCATACAGCGACCAGGTGCTTGACCACTATGACAACCCGCGCAACGTGGGCTCCTATTCGAACGACGACGGGGACGTCGGCACCGGCATGGTCGGCGCGCCGGCCTGCGGCGACGTCATGAAGCTGCAGATCAAGGTCGGCGCCAACGGCGTCATCGAGGACGCGAAGTTCAAGACCTACGGCTGTGGCTCGGCCATCGCTTCGTCGTCGCTGGTGACCGAGTGGGTCAAGGGCAAGACGCTGGACGAGGCGCTCGCGATCAAGAACACCCACATCGCCGAGGAACTCGCGCTGCCGCCGGTGAAGATCCACTGCTCCATCCTGGCCGAGGACGCCATCAAGGCCGCCGTCGCCGACTACCGCACCAAGCAGTCCGCCGCCGAAGCGACGGAAGCCGCCTGAAAGGACACGCCATGACCTCGCTTGCCGAATCCGCCCCGGCCTCCACTGCCGCCCCGATACCGTCTCCGCTCACCTTCTGTGAGCCGGCCGCCGCGAAGGTGGCCGAGATGATCGCCGAAGAGGGCAACCCCGCGCTGAAGCTGCGCGTCTATGTCACCGGCGGCGGTTGCTCCGGCTTCCAGTACGGCTTCGCGTTCGAATCGAACGAGAACGAGGACGACATGCACGTCGTGCAGTCCGGGGTCACGCTGCTGGTCGACCCGATGAGCCTGCAATACCTCGTCGGCGCGGAGATCGATTTCGAGGACGGGCTGGAAGGGTCGCGCTTCGTCATCCGCAATCCGAACGCGACCGCCTCCTGCGGCTGCGGCAGCTCGTTCTCGGTCTGAGCGGAGACGCACATGACGATCACCATCAGTGAAGCCGCGGCGCGGCACATCCGGAAGAGCCTGGACAAGCGCGGCCAAGGCGTCGGCCTGCGGCTCGCCGTGAAGACCAGCGGCTGTTCCGGCCTCGCCTACGCGCTGGAATTCGCCGACGTGACCGAAGCGGACGACCGCCTGTTCGAGAGCCACGGCGTCACCGTGCTCGTCGACCCGAAGAGCCTCGCCTTTCTCGACGGCACCGAACTCGACTTCGTGCGCGAAGGCCTGAACGAAGGCTTCAAGTTCAACAATCCGAACGTCAAGTCAGCCTGCGGCTGCGGAGAAAGTTTCGGCGTCTGAGGCCCGAGCCACCGGCCCAGTCGTGACACGGGAGTTGCCATCATGGCCCTGCTTCAAATTGCCGAACCGGGGCGCAGCGCCGCACCGCATCAGCACCGTCTGGCGGTCGGCATAGACCTCGGCACCACGAACTCGCTGGTGGCCACCGTGTCCAGCGGCATCGCCCGCGTGCTCGGCGACGCGGACGGACGCATGCTGCTGCCGTCCGTCGTGCGCTACCGCGACGACGCGGTGGACGTCGGTCATTCGGCGCAGGCGGCGCAGGTCGAGGACCCGCGCAACACCATCGTGTCGGTCAAGCGCTTCATGGGGCGCGCGCTGGCCGACATCGAAGGCGCGTCAACCCTGCCCTACGCGCTGCTCGACACGCCGGGCATGCTGAGCCTGGACACCTGCCGCGGCGTGCTGTCGCCGGTCGAGGTGTCGGCCGACATCCTGCGCACGCTGCGCAGCCGCGCCGAAGGCGCGCTGGGCGGCGAACTCGTGGGCGCCGTCATCACCGTGCCCGCCTACTTCGACGACGCGCAGCGCCAGGCCACGAAGGACGCCGCGCGTCTGGCCGGCATCAATGTGCTGCGCCTGCTGAACGAGCCGACCGCGGCCGCCATCGCCTACGGTCTGGACAACGCGGCGCAGGGCGTCTTCGCCATCTACGACCTCGGCGGCGGCACCTTCGACATCTCCATACTCAAGCTGTCACAGGGCATGTTCGAAGTGCTGTCCACCGCGGGCGACGCTTCCCTGGGCGGCGACGACTTCGACCACCGCATCGCAGACTGGCTGCGCGCGAACCTCGCACTCGCAGCGACCTCACCTGGCGAAACGCGCATGATGCTGGCGCGGGCGCGGGCCGCCAAGGAGGCGCTGTCGAGTGCACCCGCCGCAACGCTCACCGGCGAGCTGGACGACGGCCGCACCTTCGCGCTTGAACTCACGCGCGACACGTTCGAATCCATCACCGCCGATCTGGTGACGCGCAGCATGACGCCGGTGCGCCGCGCGCTGCGCGACGCCGGCGTCGCCGCCGACGAGGTCGACGGCGTCGTCATGGTCGGCGGCTCCACCCGCATGCCGCAGGTGCGCGACGCCGTGCGCCGACTGTTCCAGCGCGAACCGCTGACCGATCTCGACCCGGACGAAGTCGTCGCGCTCGGCGCCGCCATGCAGGCCAACGTGCTCGCCGGCAACGCGGCCGGCGGCGACGCCGACTGGCTGCTGCTCGACGTGTGTCCGCTGTCGCTCGGGCTGGAAACGATGGGCGGGCTGGTCGAGAAGATCATCCCGCGCAACACCACCATCCCGGCCGCGCGCGCACAGGAATTCACGACCTGCAAGGACGGCCAGACGGCGATGGCGGTGCACGTGCTGCAGGGCGAGCGTGAACTGGTGGCCGACTGCCGCTCGCTGGCGCGCTTCGAACTGCGCGGCATTCCGCCCATGGTGGCCGGCGCGCCGCGCATCCGCGTCACCTTCCAGATCGACGCCGACGGCATGCTGTCCGTGTCTGCGCGCGAGCAGACCAGCGGCACCGCAGCGCACATCGAGGTGAAGCCCTCCTACGGCCTGAGCGACAACCAGATTGCCGACATGCTGAACGACGCCAGCGACAAGGCCGACGCCGACATGGCCCTGCGCATGCTGCGCGAGGCGCAGGTCGACGCGCGCCGGCTGGTCGACGCCACCGAAGCGGCGCTGGCCCAGGACGGTCACGACCTGCTGTCGAAAGAGGAATTCAACGACATCCAGACAGCGATGTTCGCGCTGTCCGAAGAACTGGAATCCGGCGACGACCTGCCCCGCCTGAAGCGCGCCACCGAGGCGCTGAACACCGCCACCACCCACTTCGCCGGCCTGCGCATGGACGCCGGCATCCGGCGCGCGCTGTCCGGCACGCGCATCTCGGAGCTGCAGGCATGAGCCGCATCACGGTACTGCCGCACCCGCACCTGTGCCCCACCGGCACGTCATTCGACGCGCTGCCCGGCACGTCGATCTGCGACGCGCTGCTGACAAACCACATCGCGATCGAACACGCCTGCGAGAAGGTCGCAGCCTGCTCCACCTGCCACATCTACATCCGCGAAGGCGCCGCCTCGCTGAACGCCCCGGACGACGACGAAGAGGACCAGCTCGACGACGCCTGGGGCGTGGAAGCCGCCTCCCGCCTCGCCTGCTGCGCCCGCATCGGCGGTGCCGACCTCACGGTCGAGCTGCCGATGCATACGAGGAATCTGGCGCGGGAGTAGGGCGAAGGCGTGGCGTGGGTGCGGTCCCGGAACGGGATCATCGGTTGCCGGCGGCCTGTTGCACCGGGTGCACGGTCTCCGGCCAGAGCAGCGAACGGTGTATCTGGACGCCAGCCATCGTGCCGTTGCTCACGGCCAGCGACACCGAATGGGGCGCGCGCGCCACGTCGCCGCAGGCGAACACTCCGGGCACGGAGGTCTTGTTCTCGGTGTCGGTACGCACCTGCACGCCCATTGGCGTCTCTTCCAGCGCGCAGCCCGCCGCGTCGGCCAGAGGGCCGGAAGGTGCCGTGCGCGGCGCCGTGAACAGGCCCGCAAAGCGCAGCCGCCGTCCATCGGTCATCACCACGTCGGCATGCCCGTCGATTCTGTCGATGGACGCTTCCTCGATCGTCACGCTCCTGCGCGCCAGCGTGGACCGGACATCGCGACTCAATGCCACGGCGCCGTTGACAAGCAAGGTCACCTCGCCCCAGTCCGTCAGCAGCTCGGCCTGATGGATGGACATCGGACCAGCGCCGACGATGCCGATGCGACCGCTCCCGAGCTCATAGCCGTGGCAGTACGGACAATGGAAGACGGCCTTGCCCCATCGTTCGGCGAGGCCCGCTACGGGAGGAAGCTGATCGGCCACTCCCGTGGCCAACAGAATACGGCGACCTTGATGCGACTCACCGTCTGCGGTGGTGACGATGAAGCCGTCCACTTGCCCCGAAACGGCTTCGACCCGGCCTTCACGCCAGGACAGCGCTGGATAGATCCCGAGCTGGCGGCGCGCATTCGCCACGATGTCGCCGGGGGGCACGCCGTCCTGGCCAAGAAAGCCGTGCGAATGGCTGGTGAAGCGGTTGCGCCGTTCGCCCGCATCGACCACCAGCACCGCCCTGCGCGCACGCACCAGCTGCAGTGCCGCGGCCATTCCCGCATAGCTTCCGCCGATCACGATGACGTCGTGCTGCATGGTCAGCTCCTTCTGCTTCGTTCAGCCGCATGCCGGCGCGCAAAGTCGGCCGCCAGATCGGCAAGTGTGATTTCCGAAAACCGCTTCAGCAGCAGCGACTCGGCCTCTTCAAACGCGCCTTCGAGCGCGGCATTCACCGATTGCTCGACCAGGCACTCCGGCATTTCGTTGCGGTTGCCGATGGCAAACATCGCCGGCTCACCCAGCGCTTCGTGCAACTGACGCAGCGTGACCGAACCAAGGTCGGCATGGATGCGCCATCCACCGGCGTGACCCCGATCCGAACCGACGATGCCCGCGTCCCGCAAATACCCCATGGTGCGCCGGACGACGACCGGGTTCGTGCCCAGGCATTGGGCAAGGATGTCGGATGTGACCGGCCCGTCCTGCTCGGCCATGTGCAGCAGCGCATGCAGGACGGACGACAGGCGGCTGTCGCGTTTCATGTAACTAACAATGTTACATAACAGGCGGCCTGTCAACACCGGGCATGCGTGTCGGTGGAGTCGCCCCGTCCAGTGGGCGGTGGGCGGCTTGACTCACACGCCGATCGATCGTGTCTGATCGCGGGTTCATCCGCGAAGCCCGCTCCTGTTGCAAACGGCACAAAGCCTACAGCCGCCACGCGACGCTTCGGCCAACGCCCCGGCACCAGCACCCGACGGGCCCGGCATCTCCTTTGAACTCAATCACTTGAACCATCCCGGCACGGATGGCACAGCGCTTGCTGAAATCGCTTACGGAGGTAGGCGACATGGCGGGCGACTTCATCATCAATGACACGACGCTGCGCGACGGCGAGCAGACGGCCGGGGTTGCGTTCACGGCGGAAGAGAAGTGCCTGCTTGCCCATGCGCTTGCAACGGCGGGGGTGCCTGAGATGGAGATCGGCATTCCGGCGATGGGCGCGGCCGAGCTGCAGGTGATCCGCGACATCGCGTCGCTCCACCTGCCGAGCACGCTGATGGTGTGGACGCGCATGGTCGACACTGACCTGCGCGCCGCGCTGGGCTGCCCGGTGGACATCGTGCATATGTCAGTGCCGGTGTCGGACGTGCAGATCGAATCCAAGCTGCGGCGCAGCCGCGAGTGGGTGGTCGCGCAGATCCGCCCGCACGTGTCGCGGGCGCTGGACGCCGGTTTCGATGTCAGCGTCGGCATGGAAGACGCGTCGCGCGCCGACATCGACTTCATGTGCCGCGTGGCCGAAGAAGCGCAGACCGCGGGGGCGCGCCGCGTGCGCTTCGCGGACACGCTGGGCATGCTCGACCCCTTCACGACGTGGATCGCCATCGCGCGGTTGCGCCGCGCGGTGGATATCGAGATCGAGATGCATGCGCACAACGATCTCGGGCTGGCGACGGCGAACACGCTGGCCGCATTCCGTGCCGGCGCCACGCATGCGAACACGACGGTCAACGGTCTGGGCGAGCGCGCCGGCAACGCGCCGCTGGAAGAGGTGGTGATGGGGCTGCGCCACCTGCACGGCGCGGACGCCGGCATCGACCCCATCGCGCTGCCGCGCATTTCGCATCAGGTCGAACTCGCATCCGGCCGGCGCGTCGCGGGCAACAAGAGCATCGTCGGCGCCGACGTGTTCACGCATGAATCCGGCATCCACGTCGATGGCCTGCTGAAGAACGCGCACAACTACCAGGGGTTCGATCCGGCCGAACTGGGCCGCGCGCACCGGCTGGTGCTGGGCAAGCACTCCGGCTCGCACGCGGTGCGCGCGGCCTACGCGCGGCTCGGCCTGTTTCCGTCGCCGGAAGAGGTGTCGCTCATCATCGACCTCATCCGCGCCTACGCCAGCACCGCCAAGTGCGAACCGGACGCCGCCCGGCTCGCCGACTTCTATCTCGAAGTCACGCGCCCGCTGCAGGACGTGTCATGAACAGCGAACGCGGCACGCTGGACGCCTGCGCCGACGCGGACGAGTCGGCCGCCCCGGGCCTGCTCGCCACGCTGCGCGAAGACGTGCGCTGCGTCTTCAAGCGCGACCCGGCCGCGCGCAACACGCTCGAACTGATGACCATCTATCCGGGCGTGCAGGCGCTGGTGATGCACCGCCTCGCGCACATCGGCTGGGCGCGCGGCTGGCGCTACCTGCCTCGCCTGCTGTCCTTCTTCACGCGCCTGCTGACGAATGTCGACATCCACCCGGCGGCGCGCATCGGGCGGCGCTTCTTCATCGACCACGGCGCCGGCGTCGTCATCGGCGAGACGGCCGAGATCGGTGACGACGTGACGCTCTATCACGGCGTCACGCTCGGCGGCACCACGTGGAATCCCGGCAAGCGCCACCCGACGCTGGGCGACGGCGTCGTCGTCGGCGCGGGCGCCAAGGTGCTCGGGCCGATCACCGTCGGAGACCGGGCCCGCGTGGCGGCCAATTCCGTCGTCATCGAAGACGTGTCGCCCGGCATGACAGTGGTCGGCATCCCCGGACGCATGGTGTTGCCGAAGAGCCAGCGCCGCATCACCGAAGGCGGCATCGACCTCGACCACCACCAGATGCCGGACCCGGTCGGCAAGGCGCTCGCGTGCCTGCTGGAACGCATCGCCGATCTCGAAAAGGAGATCGGACGCCTCAAGGGCGACCTGTCCGCCGGGCAGGCCGTCTGCAGTGACTGTGACGACAGCTGTTCCCAACCCGCCTTCGACGGCAGCCTGCGTGCCGCCAAAACCGCTCAAGGAGTGACACCCCATGGATGATCTGACCCAGCGTCTGGCCACGCTTTCATCGGCCGAGGACTTTCTCGAATTCTTCGCGCTCCCGTTCGACGAAGCCGTCGTGCATGTTAACCGCCTGCACATCCTGAAGCGCTTCTACCAGTATCTGCGCACCGAGCAGGGCGTGGCCGAAGGCGAGCCGGCGGTGGTCTATGCACGCTATCGCGGCCTGCTGCAGCGCGCCTACGAAGACTTCGTCCGCTCCACGCCGGCGCAGGAGAAGGTGTTCAAGGTGTTCCAGGAAGCGGATGGACAGCGCGTGTCGGTCGACAGCCTGCGTGCCACGCTGCCGTCGGTCGCCTGAGTCGGGCCTGGCCGGGGAGCACTACCGTGACAGCAGACAGCGACGCCTTCCTTGCCTGCGTGACCGCACTCGAAAGCGAGGCGGCCGGGCACTATGACGCAGCCGCGCGGCACGCCCTGAACGCCGGCGACACCGAGCTTGAAGCGTTCTTCCAGAACCTCGCCATGCTGGCGCGCATGGAAGCGAACGAAGCGCTCGGCGGGCAGAAGCTGCCGGTGACGGCCTGCGTGCCGCGCATCGCGCCGGTCGAGATGGAAAAGCCGCGTACCGCCGTGAAGGTCATCAGCGACGAGGCGCTGGACCTGTTCCGCTCGCTGGAGCGGGCGCTCGAGCTGAAGCGGCGCAGCCACAGCTACTACGCAACGATGGCGGTGCTCGCGCCGGCGCCGGGCCTGCGCAACATGGCGCGCGCCTTCGCCCACGACGACGCCGCCCACCTGGCCGAGATCGAGCGCTGGATCGCGCGCCTGACCGCCTGACCGCCTGAACACCCCACACCGGAAAGCACATCATGCCCAAGCCGCAAAGACACGTATTCGTCTGCTCCCAGCAACGGCCCAACGGCCACCCGCGCGGCTCCTGCGCGCAGAAAGGCGGCACCGAAGTGCTGCAGTCGTTCTGGGCGGAGCTGCAGCGGCGCAACTGCTTCGAGCAGGTCGCCATCACCTATTCGGGCTGCCTCGGCCCGTGTGACCAGGGCTCCAACGTCGTGGTCTATCCGGAGGGCGTCATGTATTCGAACGTCACGAAGGACGACGTTGCCGACATTTTCGAACAGCATCTGATCGGCGGCACGCCGGTACAGCGCCTGCTCGCGGTGGAGGCGGTCTGGTGAATCTGTTCACGGGAGAAAGTTCGGCCGAGTTCTTCGGCGGAGCCGTGCCGCAGTCGGTGCGCCGCCTGCTCGACGAAGCGGTCGGCGCACCGGCGCCGCAGGTGGAATCGCTGCTGTGGACGGCGCATGCCTGCGCGCCGGAATGCCTGCCGGTCTATTACCTGCTGTACAAGTTCCATGCGAGCCGGCGCCAGTTCGACAGGGCCGAGCAGGCCGCCCGCAAGGGCATCGCCATCGCCGCGCAGCAGGCCGCGCTCGACGCGGACTGGTCCAAGGTGCAGCCGCAGCACGGCGACTTCGCGGCCACCGGCCCGGCGCGCTTCTGGCTGTTCAGCCTGAAGGCGCTGGCCTTCATCTGCCTGCGCTCCGGGCGCCCGGACGAAGCGCGCGCGCTGGTCGAACACATCGCCCGGCTGGACGCCACGCACGGCCTCGGCGGCGACGTCATCGCGTCGTTGCTGGACGGCAGCGTGCCGAAGGGCTGAGCCGCTGCGGCAGGCAGGCGTCTACGCGGCGCGCGCCCACAGGATGCAGCGGTTGTTGGCCGGCATCGCGAAGTCTTCGACCAGTTCGAGGCCGGCGGCGCGCGCCAGCGCATCCACCGCCTCGAAGTCGCGGATGCCCCGGTGCGGTGCGGCCTCGCGCAGCGAGCGGTCGAATGCCGCATTGCTGTCGCTGGTGTGGCGGCCGCCGTAACGGAACGGGCCGTACACCGCCAGCCGCGCGGACGGCACCATCACCGACGGCAGCGCGGCGAACAGCGCCTCCACGTCCGGCCAGCCCATGATGTGCAGCGTATTGGCGGTAAACACCGCGTCGTACCGCAGCGCCGGCCATGCGCCGCCAACGTCGAGCGCCAGCGGCGGTGGCGTGTTCGGCAACGCGGCTTCGTCCAGCCACATGCGCAAGCCGGCAAGGGCTTCTTCGCGCTCGCTGCACTGCCAGCGCAGGTGCGGCAGCGCCGCCGCGAAATGCACCGCGTGCTGGCCGGTGCCGCTGCCGATCTCCAGCACCGAGGTGCTCGCGGGCAACCACGCAAGCAGGCGCTCCAGAATGACGTCCCGATTGCGCTCGCAGGACGGCGCGAAAGGTTTGTCCGCGGGATTCTTCGTCGAGCTCATAGTCAGTTCGTTACCGGATTCCGTGATCAGTTTCGCACTCTCGCATGAAGCAGCACGTCGCGTGGCTCGGGCGACAGGTTCGGATGCAGGATGTAGCGGCCCAGCCGGCCTTCCAGCGGCATGCCGATCCGCGCCAGCATGCGCGCCGAGCGCGCGTTCTCGGCATCGCACACGGCCTCCACGCGGTACAGGGACGGGTGGCGGAACGCTTCGTCGAGCACGGCGGTGACCGCATCGCCGGCCAGCCCCCTGCCCCACAGCCGGCGCGCCAGCGCGAAGCCCAGGCGCATCGCGTGGCCCTGCCCGACCAGCTGCACCAGACCGCCCGGCTCGCCGCCGTCCGCGACGAGCACCCAGGTGCGCGCCACGTCGCGCTGCCAGCGCGCGAGATCGTGCGAAATCTGCCGTTGCGTCTGGGCCGGATCGGTGTGCGTCGTCCAGCCGAGATAGCGCGTCACGTCCGGGTCGCCGCTGACACCGCTGAACAGCGCGGGCGCGTCGTAGGGCAGCGGCTTGCGCAGCAGGAGGCGGCCGCACGGCAGCTGTTCAGCCCAGTCGGGCATGGCTCATTCCACCACCGCCAGTCGCAGCAGACGCGACAGGTGCAGCGATTCGCGCGCGGCCCCGTCGCGTATCTGGTGCCGGCAACTGGTGCCGTTGGCGATCACCAGCGTGCCCGGATCGAGCGCGCGCACCGCCGGCAGCAGCGCCAGCTCGCCCATGCGCATCGACACGTCGAAGTGCTCCGCCTCGAACCCGAATCCGCCCGCCATGCCGCAGCAACCCGATTCGATGAATTCCGTCTCCAGCCCCTGCACCTGCGCCAGCACCTTGCGCATCGCCTTCATCGCGCCGAAGGCCTTCTGGTGACAATGGCCGTGCACCGCCGCGCGCGAACCGGCCGGCAGGCGCAGCACGACGTTGAAGCGTCCGGCGTCGATCTCGCGCGCGAGGAACTCCTCCAGCAGCAGGGCAGACTTCGCGACGGCGTCCACGCGCCCGCCCAGGCCGAGCGCGTAGTACTCGTCGCGCAGCATCAGCAGGCAGGACGGCTCCAGGCCGATCACCGGCACGCCGCGTTCGACCAGCGGCGCCAGCACGGCCAGCGTGCGCGAGGCCTGCGCGCGCGCTTCGCCGATCATGCCCGACGACAGCCAGCTGCGGCCGCAGCACAGCGGCGGCTCGCCGGCCCGCGCGCGCGGCACATGCACGCGGTAGCCGGCCGCCTGCAGCAGCTCCAGCGCGGCCTGGGCATTGAGCGGATCGAGCTGGTTGGAGAAGGTGTCGACCAGCAGCGCCACCTCGCGTCCGTCACCGGCTGCGGGCGCGTCGCGGTCGCTGTCGCTGTCGGACAGGAAGTCGCACGCGGCGATACGCGGCGACGAGCGCCGCGCCGACAGGCCGAATACGGCTTCCACGAACCGCGCCACGAACGGCACGCGCTCGCGCAGACGCAGCAGCCAGCCGGCATGGCGCAGGCGCGGCAACCAGTGCGGCACGCCGGCGAGCAGCCGTTCGCGCAGCGGCACCCGGCCCAGCGCGCGCCAGCGCTGTGCGCGTGCCTCGCTGCGCAACAGCGCCATGTCCGTACCGTTCGGACATTCGCGCTTGCAGCCCTTGCAGCCGACGCACAGCTCCATCGCCGCCGCCAGTTCCGGGCCGGCGAACGGCGTCGGACCCAGCTCGCCGTTGAGCGCAGCCCTCAGCGTGGCCGCGCGATGCTGCGTGGAATGCGCGACATCCGCCGTGGCGCGGTAGCTCGGGCACATGACGCCGAGACCGTCGCGCTGGCACTGGCGATTGCCGATGCACACCGCCACCGCCTTGCCAAAGCCGCCGCCACTCACCGGCACGCCGGCACCGTAGCTGTCGTAGGCGGACCAGTCCAGTTGGGTGGGCACGCGCGTCCTCCGCAAAACCGTGGCCGTGCAAGCTTGATGCCAGCGCGCGCCGCGGTGGCGGTGTTCGGCCATACTGACGTCCGCGCCGCCACACGCGCTCGCGTGGCACTCATCTTGCAGATGCCTGTGCCATGTCGCGGCACGTACAAAGCCGACAAAACACCCAGCCGGATGACTTTCATGCCCCCCGCCAGAGAACGCCCGCACGCGCCCGACACGCGAACCGCCTCACCCGGCGAAGGCCACGATCACGTGCGTCTGGATGGCTGGGTGCGCAAGCCGCTGCGCATCGACGACGCGCTGCTGGCCGGTTTCGGCCTGCAAGCGATCCCGGACTTCGTCGTGGTGTGCACCTTCAACGGCGCGCACGGCGGACCGCGCCCGATGCGCGGCGTGCCGCTGCGCAGCCTCATCGACGCCGCCGAACCCGACTTCGGGAAGCGCACCGATTTCAAACGGGTGGCGCTGGTGGCCGAGTCGCGCGAAGGCTACCGCGCGCTGTTCTCGTGGAACGAGCTCTACAACACCATCATCGGTGACGGCGTATTCGTCGTCGCGGACTGCGCCGACGCACCGCTGCCGGAATGCACCGGGCCGTTCGCGCTGGTCAGTGCGCACGACCTCGCAACCGGGCCGCGCTTCGTCCAGCGCCTCGCCTCGCTCGCGCTGCGCAAGCTGTGGTGAACGGCGGCGGCGCGGCGTGACGCCGGTCAGCGCTCCATCAGCGCCACCGTCTTGACCTGGGCCCACACCGGCATGCCGGCGGCCAGCCCGAGCGCCTGCGCCGAACGGCGCGTGAGGCGCGCCAGCAGCGGCGCACCGCCGACGCGCACGCGCACCAGTGCCAGTCCCGGATGCTCGTCGTCGGCAATGCCTTCTATGCAGCCCCTGAGCTGATTGCCGACACTGGTTGCCGGCTGCGGCTCGCAGGCGATGCTCACGTCGCGCGCAAGCACGCGCAGGCGCACCCGCCGCCCCGGTTCGACGCCGTGGTCGCGCGCCCACAGGCTGCAGCCGCCGCCGTCCACGTCGAGCCGCGCGAGCTGCCATTCGGCGTCGCGCTCGCCGACCACCGCGTCGAGCACGACACCGGCTTCACCGCCGAGCGCGACCGGCTGCGCCAGGCGCGCCATCATGTCCGACAGCGGCCCGTCGGCCAGCACGCGCCCGCCGTCCATCAGCACCAGGTGGTCAGCCAGTTGCGCCACCTCCTCGATGGCGTGGCTCACATAAACCACCGGCAGCGCGAGTTCCGTGTGCATTCGCTCGATGTACGGCAGCACCTCCGCCTTGCGCCGCGCGTCCAGCGCGGCCAGCGGTTCGTCCATCAGCAGCAGTTGCGGCCGCGTGGCGAGCGCACGCGCGATCGCCACGCGCTGGCGCTCGCCGCCCGACAGCGTGGCCGGACGCCGCGCCAGCAGGTGGCCGATGCCCAGCAGCTCCACCACCGGGTCGAGCGACGCGGCCCGCGCCGCCGCGCCACTGCGCGAACGGCCATAGTCGAGATTGGCGCGCACGCTCAGGTGCGGAAACAGCGCCGCCTCCTGGATCACGTAGCCGAGCGGACGACGATGCGTCGGCACGAAGCGGGCCGTGGCGTCGTCCTGCCACACCTGCGCGCCGATCGCCACCCGGCCGCACGCGCGCTCCAGCCCCGCGATGGCGCGCAGCAGCGTCGTCTTGCCGCAGCCGGACGGGCCGAACAGCGCCGTGATGCCCGTGGGCGGCAGTTCGAGCGTGGCCTGCAGCGAGAAGTCTCGGCGCGCCAGCGCAAGCTCGAGCGAGATCACGAGGCCGCTCCCCGCGCTTCATGCGCCGGCCGGTTGACGACGTAGAGCGTCACCAGCACGAGCATCGCGAACACCACCATGCCGGCCGCGAGCCGGTGCGCGTCCGCGAATTCGATCGCCTCGACGTGCTCGTAGACGGCCACCGACAGCACGCGCGTACGGTCCGGAATGTTGCCGCCTATCATCAGCACGACGCCGAACTCGCCCACCGTGTGCGCGAAGCCCAGCACGCTGGCGGTCAGCAGGCCGGGCCGGGCCAGCGGCAGCGCGACGGTGAAGAAGCTGTCCCAGGGCGCGGCGCGCAGCGTGGCGGCGGCTTCCAGCGCACGCGCCGGAATGGCTTCGAAGGACAGCTGCAGCGGCTGCACGACGAAGGGCAGCGAATACAGCACCGACGCGACGACAAGCCCGCCGAAGGTGAACGGCAGCCGGCCGATGCCCAGCGCCTGCGTCAGCTGGCCGACCGGGCCCTGCGGCCCCATCAGCAGCAGCAGGTAGAAGCCGAGCACCGACGGCGGCAGCACCAGAGGCAGTGCGACGACCGACGACGCGAACGGCTTGAGCCGCGAGCGCGTGCGCGACAGCCACCACGCGAGCGGCGTGCCGACGATCAGCAGCAGCACCGTGGTGAGCCCCGCCAGTTGTGCCGTGAGGCGCACGGCGACCCAGTCTTCGGCTGTCATGGCGCGGGGGCGGGCCGGTAGCCGTAGGCCTCGATGACGGCGAGCGCCTCCGGGCCGTGCAGATAGTCCAGCAGCGCACGGGCGGCGGGGTTGTTCTCGCCGGCCTTCAGCAGCACCGCGTCCTGGCGGATTTCGCTGTACAGCGACTGCGGCACCTTCCACATCGAGCCGGTGAGCGGCTTGCCCGGTACCGCCACCTGCGACAGCGCGACGAAGCCGAGATCCGCGTTGCCGCTCAGCACGAACTGGTAGGCCTGGGCAATGCTGTCGCCGGTGACCAGCTTCGGCGTCAGCGCGTCGGTCAGCCCGCTCGCGCGCAGCACTTCGAGGGCGGCCGCGCCATAGGGCGCGAGCTTGGGATTGGCGATCGCCAGCCTTTCGAAGCGGCCGCCGGCCAGCACCGCGCCCTTTTCGTCCACCCGTCCGGGCTGCGCGCTCCACAGCACCAATTGACCGATGGCATAAGTGCGCGCGGTACCCGCGACCGCGTGGCCGGCGTCGACGAGCATCTTCGGCCGCGCCTCGTCGGCTGCGATGAGCACCTCGTACGGCGCGCCGGCCAGTATCTGCGAATGGAACTTGCCGGTCGGTCCGGCCGACACCTTCACCGTGTGGCCGGTGGCCGCGCTGAAGCGCTCCACGATCTTCGCAAGCGGGCCGGCGAAGTTCGCGGCGCTCGCCACCTGCACTTCGCCGGCGCAGCCAATGCCGGGCAGCAGCGCACACGCGGCCGCGAGCAGGCGCGCGCGGACACTCGCGCGCAATGGACGGATTCCGGTACGGATCATGGTGAAGCTCCTCGAAGGACGTGGATGGAAAAGGGTCAGGAGAAATCGGCGAGCACCACGCTCGACGCCTTGAACACGGCACTGGCCGGCTCACCGGGCGCCAGCCCCTGTTCGCGCACGTCGCGCGCAGGCACCACGGCCGACACGCTCTTGCCGCCCCCGATGCCGACGACGACGTCGGCATGTTCGGCCGCGCAGTCGATGCGCTCGACCGTGCCGCGCAGCACGTTGCGCCGTGCGCCCGACACGTCGCCCCCGGCGATGACGGCGACCGCGGACGCCTTGATCAGGGCCATGACGCCGGCACCGCGATCGATGCCCATCTGCGTGACAGCTTCCCGTGTCACCGTCGCGACCAGCGTGTTCCCGCCGTCGCCGATCGACAGCAGCACCTCGCAGCGGACATCACCGCCGTGCACGCCGGCAACCGTGCATGCGAACTGGTTGCGCGCGCTGGTGCGCAGGTCCATGCACCGCAGCAGTTGATGAAAGCGCTGCTCGCCGGCGTCGACAGACGGATCGAGCCGGCTCGCGAGGCGGTCGAGCGCGCGCTGGTTCCCGATGGCGAGCACGCGGTACATCGCCACCACCTGGCGGCCGTAGGCGGTCAGGCGCGAACCGCCACCCTGGCGCCCGCCGGCCGTGCGCTCCACCAGCGCGCACGGCGCCAGATTGTTCATCGCATCCACCGCGTCCCAGGCAGCCTTGTAGGACATCGGCACATGAGGCGCCGCGCGCGATATCGATCCGTGCGCGTCGATCATGTCGAGCAGCCGGATGCGCAGGTCACCGACGAAGCGGCCGGTCCGGGCGGACAGTTCGAGGTGGCTGGTCAGGCCGTGGGTTTTGTCGGTCGTTGTCATGTTTGTTTCTGTATGGCGTCGTATATGGCGACAGGCGGACACGGGCAGGTGCCGTACCGGACTCGCCTTACAGACGTGGCACGTCGCGCGCCGCGACGCGCTCGACGCCGCTGTCCTCCACCCGCTTTCCGCACGCGCCCTGCGCGCCGACCCGCAGTTGCCGGCGCAGCCAGCTGCCGTCCAGGCACCGCCACACTTCCAGCAGCTCGCTCGCCACCTGCAGCATGTACGGGATGTCCTCGTCGTCGAAGCGCTCTTCCCACAGCTGGAAGCTGTGCCGGTACCAGCACAGCGCGCCGTCGGCGTCATAGCCGCGCCACTTCGACGCGGGCACGCTGTCGTCGTGGAATGCCTCGCGGCTGACCGGCTCGACCACGCTGTCCTTCATGTCGTCCGGCAATCCCGTCTGCCAGCCTTCGTCCCTGCGATCCATGTCATTCCTCCCGAGCCCTGGCGTTGATTCGTGGCATCGATCCCCGCCGTGCCTGGCGTGTCGCGTTTGTTCCGGTATGGCGCCGTATATAGCGGCACAGGCAGCACAGCATCTTTCGGGCCAGCGCCGCCGGCGCACGGAACCGTTCTTGCTAGGACACCGGACACGACCTGCCAGGGAGCACCGACATGCCCATTCACGACTATCACTGTCGCAACTGCGACAGGACTTCCGAACTTCTTGTGCGCGCCTCGACACGCGTGGTCTGCCCGCACTGCGGGAGCGAGGCGCTGGACAAGCTCGTGTCCGCGCCGATGCCGCCGGGACGCAGCAAGGCCGTCATCGCGGCGGGCCGTGCGGCGGCCGCGCGCGAAGGACACTTCAGCAACTATTCAGCGAAGGAACGAAGCAAGATCTGACGGCCGCGCCGGGCCACCCGGGCGCACGCTCAGGTGGCCGGCGCGCCCTCTTCCGGGCCGAAGCAGACGTCGTAATCGGTGCACACGCCGCAGCTCGGGGCCTTGCAGACGCGGATCTCCTCGCGCTCGCACAGCTGCTTGTAGAGGAACTTCTTCCACTTCATGTCGCCGGCATTGCGCGCGGCGAGCGTCGTGAAGTGATTGCCCATCAGCTCTGACAGCTGCCTGCGCGACGCAAGCTGCATGTCCTGCCACAGGTGGTCGCTGCCGAGGCAGGCGCTGGCCACCGCGTGCGCGAGCACCTCGTTGTCTTCGTCGCGGCGGGTGAGGTTTTCCAGCAGCAGCGCCACCACGTCGTCCATCTCAATCGCTTCGGCGTGCTCTTCCGGCACAGCGGCGTGCAGCGCCGGCAGCGTTTCGCTGCCCGGAAAGTGGCGCGCCAGAACGCGCCGCGTGCGTACGAGGTCAATGCCGTACAGCGGCAGCGCCTGCAGCCCGCGTGCGTGCCAGCTGCGCCCGATGACGCCGGCGAGCACCTGCGGAATGAGCGCATCGGGACGCCGCGCGAGCTTGAGCAGCATGCCGCGGTAGGTGCCCCGGCCGGGCGGCTGCCCGGGCTCGGCCAGCGGAGACGAGGGTGACTGTGCGCCCGCCTGCATGACGATCTCCCGCGCTAGCCGGCCTGGACTTCGACCGGCGCGTGCGTGTAGCACTTCTTCGGACAGACCTTTGAACAGGCCTGGCACCCGATGCAGTTCGCCTGATGCGCGATCGTCATCACCTTCTTCTCGTACTCTTCATCGTCGTCGTCCTCGTCCGCTTCCGGATCGACCATGATGAGTTCGCCGTCGGCATTGACGCCGGCCAGCTCGAGCACGTTGTTCGCGCACACGCGCACGCAGCGCGCACAGCCGATGCAGGCCTCCTGATCGAGGTCCGCGACGAACTTCGGCACCCAGATTTCACCGCTGGGCAGGGTGACTGAAAAAGCGGCCATGATGCGTCCTCCGGATGGCGGCGTCAGCCGGTGGCGGCCGCAAGATCCTTGCGCGCCGCCATCAGCGATTTGTGCGCGTCGTGCGCGACCCGGGCCACTTCGAGTATCCGTTCCCAGTTGGTGGGCAGCTCCTCCGACAGGTCATGCAGGTCCATCTTGGCCTGCGTGGCCTGCGCGTTGAGCTTGCGGACCCGCGTCTTCAATGTGTCGATGTCATCCATTCCCGGCTCCTTCAGCCGTAGCGGGCAACGTCGCCGTACCGGGCGACCATGCCCACGCCTTCCTCGACGAACTTCGTGCCGGCCTCGGACAGCTTGGCGAGTGTCGGGAAGCCGAAGCGGTGCGAGTCGCGCAGCTGCTTGTTGACGACGATGAGCCGGCCCGCGATGAGCACCATGCGGCCGAAGCCCTCGTGGTGCATCTTCATCATCGGGCTCACCATGACGCCGGTGGCGCGCTCGATCGACAGGCCGATGGCGTTGTAGAACAGCTCGATGCGCCACAGCGTTTCCGGGTCGGGGTCGCCCAGGAGCGGCAGTGCGCGGCGCGCCTCGGCGCTCAGGATGTAGGGTTCGAGCAGTTGCGCGTCGCTCTTGCCTTCCCACGCGCCGTGCAGGTCCTGCGCACGGAACTGCTTGATGAGTTCGCTCAGGAACGGGGACGCCAGTGCGGCGGCGTCGTCTGCGGATACGTCCAGGGTTTCAGCCATTTTCCTCAACCTCGTCTTCGAAATCGTATTGGCGGGGCGCATCCTTTTCCAGCGCCTTGCGCAGCCACGGCGGCGGCGTGCCGCGCAGCACCACCAGCAACTTGTCCAGAATGTCCATGATGGGTTCGGGCTGGCTCACCTTGATCGGGTGGATCTTGCTGGCCACGACCCGCGCCGCCGCCGAGCCGCCGATGGCGGCGACATAGACGATGGCGACGTCCTTGATCGCGTCGAGCTTGGGCGCGAGCTTGTCCTCGTCACCGTCCTCGTCGAGCTTGCCGCCGAAGTCGAAGCTTTCGAGGAAGTGGTATCCGTCGCGGTTGATCTCGTACACCGCGAGGTGTTTGGCCCAGCCGAAGTGCGCATCGACGCACTGCTTGTCCTGGGTTGCGAAGGCGATCTTCATCATCTGCTCCTCATGGGTGGATCAATGACCGGCGCCGGTCAGGCGCCGACCGCGTCGGGCACGACTTCGGCGACCGGCGCCGAAGCGTCGCAGCCGCAACCGCCCGCGGTGCCGCCGCTGGCAGCCAGCCGGCTCTCTTCCGGCAACGGCCAGTCCTGCGGCGTGTTCTGGTGTTCGTCGGCGAGGAAGGCATTGGCCCAGCCGTTGATCAGGTCGCGCGTGCCGCGATAGCCGACGCTCAGCACGTGCGCGGCGCCGAGCCGGTCGAACATCGGGATGCCCGCGCGCAGCAGCGGAATCTCCAGCCGCTGCGCCGCCTGGCGACCGTGCGAATGCGTGATGAGCAGTTGCGCGCCGCGCTCCTTTGCACGCGTTTCAAGGTCTTCGAGGTCGCCCACCAGCACCTGGTCGCACGGCATCTTCTCCAGCACGCGCGAATGCGTGGTGGTCACCGCGGCGACGATTTCCGCGCCCATCTCGCCGGCAGTCGCACCGAGCGCGTACAGCAGGTCGGGTTCGGCGCCGATGGCGAACTTCTTGCCGCCGACCCAGAAGTGCGCGTCAAGCATGACGTCCTGCAGCTGCGTGCGCTGGCGCCGGTACTTCGCCGGCACCGGGCGGCCCGACAGCCGCGACAGGCAGTGCAGGAACTCATCCACCGGTGACAGGCCGGTGAGCCGGTCGAATACATGGCAGGGCACGCCGCAGCGCGCAAGAATCGCGGCGGCGGCGGCGTCCATGCGCGCGCCGATCGCCAGCGTCGCCTTCGCCGCGCCGAGCCGGCGCAGCGCGTCGGGCGTCGTGCCGCCGAGCGTGGTCGGCGTGAAGCTGGCCGGGATGTGGCCGTCCATCGAGCCGGACAGGTCGGGCAGCACGCGCGCCCTCAGGCCGAAGGATTCGATCATTTCGCGCAGCTCTTCGATGTCCGCCGGCGTCAGATGCGCACCCGGCAGCAGGTTCACCAGATCATCCTCGCGCACGTCGCACGGCTGCGCGAAGGCGTCGATGACGGCGAGCACGGCCTTGCCCCAGCCGTCCTCGAAGGCGCCGACGTAGTCCGGCGTCGACACGTAGACGATGTCGGTGCCGGCCAGCGCGTCGCCATGCTTGCGGCGGATCGCGTGCAGGTAGCCGTCGACGTCGTCACCCTTGGTTTCGGTGAGGCCGGTCGAGGCGATGGCGATGAGCGACGGGTTGGCGCGCTTCTTGATGTTCAGGATGGCCTGTTCGATGTTCTCCAGGCCCCCGAGGATGGTGCTCACCTCGTTCATCGCCGTGGTCTGCATCGGGATCGCCTCCTTGAAGTGGCGAACCAGCAGCACCAGGCCGAACGAGGTACAGCCCTGCGAGCCGTGCATCATGGGCATGCAGTTGTCCAGCCCCATGAAGGCGTAGCACGCACCGAGCGGCTGACTCATCTTCAGCGGATTGACGGTGCATGCCTTCTTCGAATCGACGACGGTGGCCATGATGCGCGCCTCCCGGTTCAGGCCGCGTCGGCCGTGAAGTCGACCGGGCCGTCTTCCCAGGGCGCGGGCCTGCGCACCGCTTCCCAGATCGGGTTGTACAGCGCCTTGTCGATCTCGCGCACGAGGTCGACCATGCCTTCGTAGCCGGCGTAGGCGTGATGGCGTTCCTGGTTGATGTCCAGCCAGGGCATCTTGGCCTTGAGCGCGATGAACTGGCTGCGCCCGCCCGACAGCATGATGTCCGCCTTGGCGTCCCGGAGCATCGCGTACATTTCGCGCGGCGTCATGTCGTCGATCATGTGGGCGTCCTGCCCCATCAGCTCCTTGATCTTCTCCTTGTCTTCCTTGGTCGACTTCTTGACGCTGGTGCCGACCAGTTCGAGCCCGGCTTCCTGCAGCGCCGCGACCACGGACCAGCTCTTCACGCCGCCGGTGATGAGCAGCACCTTCTTGCCTTCGAGGCGCGGGCGGTAGGCGGCGATGCGCTCGAACGCGCGCTTTTCCTCCACCGCGATGAGCGCCTCGGTGCGCGCCTTCAGTTCTTCCGGCGCGCCCTTCTGCACCAGCAGGCGGGCGATTTCGCGCAGCGTCTCCGACATGTCGCCGATGCCGTAGAACGAGCCTTCGAAGAACGGAATGTCATAGCGCTCTTCCATCTTGCGCGCGATGTTGATCATCGACTTCGAGCACACCATCATCGACGCCCTGGCGCGGTGGCTGTACGCCACTTCGCGGTAGCGGCCGTCGCCCGAGATGCAGGACAGGATGCGCACGCCGAGCGCGTCGAGCAGCGGCTTGACCTGCCACAGCTCGCCGGCCAGGTTGTACTCGCCGATGATGTTGATGTCGTACGGCGTGACGAAGTCCGGCTCTTCGGTGCCGATGACGTAGTCGAGCAGCGCTTCCGCACCCAGCTTGTTGCCGAGGTTCTTCGGGCCGACGAAGCCGGGAGCGTTCACCGGAATGACCGGCTTGCCGAACTTCTCGCTCGCGCGCTTGCACACCGCCTCGATGTCGTCGCCGATCAGCGCGGTGACGCAGGTCTGGTAGACGAACACCGCCGGCGGATCGTACTTCTCGATGATTTCCTTCACCGACCTGAACAGCCGCTTCTCGCCGCCGTAGATGACGTCCAGTTCGTTGATGTCCGTGGTGAAGCCGGTGCGGTAGAGGCGCGAACCGCTGCTCGACGAATTGCGGTTGTCCCACGAATTGCCTTCACAGGCGATCGGGCCGTGCACGAGGTGCGCGACGTCGACGATGGGCTGCAGCGCAACCTTCGCGCCGTCGAACGCGCAGCCGCCGGCGGCGGCGCCGGGCGACAGCTGCTTGGTACAGCCCTTCTTCTTTTCCTTCGCGGACTTGTTCTGGTTGTGCTCGCAGGCCGGTTCCTCGAACACGTCCTGGATCTTGGCGGATACGCGGGCATCCATTGCACACCTCTCTTTCGGTCGATGCGGCAGCGCTCGCTGCCGGCGTTCGCACACGCACGCTTGAGGTCCGCCGCGCAGCACGGGCCCGAGCCGGTTACGCCTTCCCTTCAGCAGGAATGATGCCAAGGCCTCCCGACCCGCAAAGCAGCCCTTGAATCAGTGCCATAGCGGACACGCCGCCCCGCCCCCGACAAACGATGCGCGCTTTGCGACACGCGTTTGTCGGGTTTGGCGCGTGGCCGCGTCGCGATTCATTCGATGCCGTCCATCTTCGCCTTCTGGAAGACGGCCTCCTGCAGACGCTTCGCGATGCCGCCCGGCGTGGCGTCGAAATCGCGGTTCGACGCGTTCAGCGCGTCCTGCGCCACGGCCGATTCCGGCAGCGTCAGCACGATGCGTCCGGCCATGTGCGTGGCCTGCGGCACCGCCCGCAGAATGGCTTGCCGATTGGGATGCTCGATCAGGGGCACGAGCTTCGTCGCCTCCGGCCGGCCGTCCAGACACACCGCGTCGTCGATCACCTCGACCTTGCGGCCGTCCTCAGTCATCTTCACAAGAACCGCCATGCTGCTTCTCCTTCAGGGTGGGTTGTCCGGCAACCCGAAGCAGGAGATGTGCCGCGCCGGGAACGAAGCTTGCTCCGTCGGGATGACCCACTTTCCGGACGGAGGCAGCAACCATGCAGATCGGCGTAGACAGCCAGCGCGCGGTGGAGAACAGGCGCGTATTCGTGGTCGACAACGACGAGGTCGTCGGCATGGCGCTGCAATTCATGCTCGCCGACGAGATGGAAACCCACGTACTGCAGGGCAGCGCCGAAGCGCTGTCCAAGGGCGCGGCCGCGCCGCCCGACGTATTGCTGCTGGGCTCGGGCGTGCTGGCGAGCGAGGGCGTCGACGTGGTGACCCGCCTGAAGGCCGGGTTGCCCGGCGTGAAGATCCTGCTCGTGTGCCTGGACGCCGCGGAGGACGACGTGCGCGCGGCACTCGCGCTGGGCGCCGACAGCACGCTGCTGCGTCCGCTCAAGGTGGAGAACGTGCGCCGCCGCGTGGATACCCAGCTCGGTCGGCGCACGCCGCTGGAAATCCCGGTCGTGCTGCGCTGAAGGCGCCGCCATGAAGATCCTGATCGACGCGCCGCACGTGGAAAGCATGGTCGATGCGTTCCCCGACCTGGCGGCATTGCGCGAGCAGCTGCGCTTCGGCAAGCGCATCGAGGTGCCGGTGTCGCGCCTGTCGGTCGAGGCACTGCGCTTCCTCGGCAAGCTCTACAGCGACGCCGGGCCCGCCATGGCGCTGCGCGCCGCCCACCTGGCAACGCTGCAGCGCGCGCTCGAAGGCGACGGCCACCGCTTCGCGGCGAACGATCTCGAATCGGTCGTGCCGGCGCTGGCGCGCCACCTCGCGACCGACGCGATACGCGGCTGGCTGTTCACCGCGAACCTGACGACGCGCCCGCTGCCCTGGGTGGTGAGCCGGCTCGACTACACGCCTGCCAGCAGCGACGAGAGCGGCAAGGTGTTCATCGAACTCAAGGCCAATGTGAAGGCCACGCTGGCGACCACCGTCATCCGCATCTACGGCGCCGACGTGGTCGGGCGCACCGTCGGCGAAATTCTCGCCAGCAAGGGTTTCCTGAAGGAAACGCCGGAACTGGTCGCGGCGTGCGACGCCACCGTCGAACGCTATTTCGACTGGCGCGGCCGCTATGGCGAACAGTTCTCCGGCACCGGTACCGGCTTCCACGCGGAAGACCCCACGGCCAGCCACCGCGACACCGACTGGTCGCGCAAGGACGTCGTCGTGCTGTCGGCCAGCGGCGGCGCAGCGCGCCTGGTCAACGACGAGGGCATCCTGCCGGCGCGCACGCTGCTGCTGGACGCGCCGGGCGACATCCTCGGCCCGTATCTGCGCAAGGCGGCGAAGAGCAACCGCTACGACGCCGAAGAGGAAGTCGGTGCCTCGCGCGACGCGATGCCGGAGGGGCTGTTCTCGCAGCTGCCGGTGCATCCTTACGTCCTGATGTTCCACCTCGACCTGCACCACTACCTCTGGGTGCACGTGGACGACATGACGCCGTACGCCTACCAGCCCGCGCTCAAGCAAAAGCTCGTGCTGCCGCCGGAACAGACCGACCTGATCGACATCCTGACGGCCGAGATGGACGTGCTGATGGACGACATCATCGCCGGCAAGTCGGGCGGCACCACGGTGCTGTGCGCCGGGCCGGCCGGTGTCGGCAAGACGCTGACCGCCGAGGTGTATTCGGAAATCATCCGCCGCCCGCTGTACCGCGTGCATTCCGGCCAGCTCGGCCTGAACGTCGCCGCGATGGAGACGGCGCTGAAGGACGTGCTCACGCGCGCGCAGCGCTGGGGGGCGGTGATGCTGATCGACGAGGCTGACGTCTACATCAAGCGGCGCGACGACAACATCGCGATGAACGCCGTGGTCGGCGTGTTCCTGCGCGTGCTCGAGTACTTCAACGGCCTGCTCTTCCTCACCACCAACCGCGTCGATGACATCGACGAAGCCATCGTGTCGCGCTGCATCGCGCTGATCCGCTACGAGCCGCCCGACCTGGCCGCGCGCGCGCGCATCTGGCAGGTGATGGCGGCGCAGTTCGCGCTCGGCATCGACCAGGCGCTGACCGATGAACTCGCCGCACTGTTTCCGGCCGCCACCGGCCGCGACATCAAGGGCCTGTCCAAACTGGCCGCGAAGTACTGCCAGCACAAGGCCTGCGCCCCCACCATCGCCGTGTTCAGACGCTGCGCGATCTTCCGCGGCATGACCCCGGCACACGAGCTTCCCGCCTGACCCACACCACCTGAATGGAAATCACCATGGCACGCATCGGACTCTTCTTCGGCACCAACAGCGGCAGCACGCGCAAGATCGCGAAGCAGATCAAGAAACGCTTTGACGACGAAACGATGGCTGACCCGGTCAATATCAACAAGGCGACGGTCGAGGATCTGCTGGCCTACGAATTCCTCATCCTCGGCACGCCGACGCTGGGCGACGGCCTGCTTCCCGGCATCGAAGCCGAGTGCGACGACGAGAGCTGGGCCGAAGCGCTCGACAAGTTCAAGGGCACCCGCTTCGCCGGCAAGACGGTCGCGCTGTTCGGCCTCGGCGACCAGGACACTTACGGTCACGAATTCGTCGACGGCCTCGTGCTGCTGCACGACTTCTTCCAGGACGCCGGCGCGAAGATCGTCGGCGCCTGGCCGACCGAAGGCTACAGCTTCACCGAATCCCAGTCCGTCGTGGATGGCAGGTTCGTCGGCCTCGCCATCGACCAGGACATCCAGCCCGACCTGACCGCCGAGCGTATCGAAGGCTGGCTCAAGCTGATCGCGCCGGACTTCGGCCTGTCGCTCTGATCGCCGCGGCGCGTCGGGCATCGCTTCGCTCACCCGAGCCGGGCCGGGGTTCCCGCTGGTCCGGGTGAGCCGATGGCGACGCCCGACATCAGCCCACCGTCCGGCCCGCCGCCCGCCTCAATCCTCGTCCTCCAGATCGATTTCGATCACGCCATCCGCCAGGCGTATCGGGTACTCCTGCATCGCACAGCCCTCGGGTGCCACGCCCTCGCCTGTCTGTCCGTCGAACACCCAGCCGTGTGCGATGCAGGTGAGCGTGCGGCCGCTGAACACGCCGCGCGTGAGTGACACGTCGTCATGCGGACAGGCCGCGTCGAAAGCCCGCGGCCGGCCGCCCTCCGGCCACATCACGACAACCTCGGTGCCATCCACGATGCACGGCACGAGTTCGCCCTCGTGGAGCAGGCTGCTTTTGCACAACGGCTGAAATGCCATGTCGTTCTCCCGGGAACACTGTCGGCTTTCCGACCCGGCGGGCCGGATGACATGGCCGAGCAAGATCGATACCGGGTCGGCGCCGCATGCGCTGCCGCCGCCCGGCCGGCTGATTCGCCACACCGGCGGGCGGCGGCTCGTCGCTGGAAGACGTATCCGGCGAATGAACCGAAGCGGCGCGTATGCCGAAGGCCCGCCGGCTCCCGCTTTGCGCCGTCTTGGATGAAAACGGGCTGCGCGGTTTCCCGGGCAGCCCGTCAGGACGGCTCTGAGCGTGCCGGGGCTGCCCCCGGCACGGAACCTCAGCGGATGATGTCGTACGAGTAGTCGGTCTTGCCCGGCTCTATCGTATTGACGTCGATGGACTCGAAGAACTCGTCGAGCAGCATGATCAGAACGCGAAGCCCGCCGTCATAGCCCCAGATCGGATAGCGATGGTAGTGGTGACGGTCGAAGATCGGGAACACCATGCGGATCAGCGGCGTGCCGGTGTCGCGCTCGAGGTACTTGCCGTAGGTGTTTCCGATGAGGAAATCCACCGGCTCGGTGAAGAGCAGCGAACGCATGTGCCACAGGTCGCGCTTCGGATAGACCTTGCAGCCGGCGCCGTAGGGCGAGGCGTCGAGCACGCCCTGGACCCTGGACGCCCATTCCTTTTCACCGTTGGTGGCGAGGATGTGGGCCGGCTCGGCGCCAAGCTCGAGCAGGAACCCGGTCAGGCCGAGCATCATGTCCGGGTCACCGTACAGTGCGTAGCGCTTGCCGTGCAGGTGAGCCTGGCTGTCGGCCATCGCATCGACGAGCTGGCCGCGTTCCAGCTCCAGCTCGGCCGGGATCGGCTTGCCGGTGACGCGCGACAGCTCCATCAGGAACTTGTCGGTGCCGGCGACGCCGATCGGGCTGTTCAGCTTGACCACTTCCTGACCGTGCTCGGCGATGAACCTGGCGGTCTTTTCGCAGCAGAACTCCTGGAAGATGAACGTCGCCTTGGCGTTGAGCGCGCGCTCGACGGTCGCCTTCGTCGTGCCGCCCTCGTACATGCGGAACTCGCCATCGGTCGGCGTGTTCCAGACTTCGGACGGATCGCAGATGATGTTGTAGTCGATGCCGAACAGGCCGAGGATGCGCTTGATTTCCTTCATGTTGCCGACGACGAAGCCGTCGAAGCCGCCGATGAAGTTGATCGATTCGTCGGGCACGCGCTCAAGCTTCGGCGCGGTGTCGGCCTTGCCGTCCCAGAAGTGGCGCAGGATGCCGAGCAGCGCATTGTCGTAGCCGGTGATGTGGCTGCCGACGAATGCCGGCGTGTGCGCGAACGGCACGTCGAACTCGGCCGGCACGCTGCCTTTTTCCTTCGACGTCTTGATGAAGGCGTTCAGGTCGTCGCCGATGACTTCCGCCATGCAGGTGGTCGACACCGCGATCATTTCCGGCTTGTACAGGTTGAAGGTATTCGCCAGGCCGTCGACCATGTTGTTCAGGCCGCCGAACACGGCGGCGTCTTCCGTCATGGACGACGACACGCAGGACGTCGGTTCCTTGAAATGGCGCGAGAAGTGCGAACGGTAGTAGGCGACGCAGCCCTGCGAGCCGTGCACGAAGCTCAGCGTCTTGGCAAAGCCGTTGGCAACATACACCGCACCCAGCGGCTGGCAGGCCTTGGCGGGATTGACGGTCAGGGCCTCACGCGCGAAGTTCTTCTCCTTGTAGTCCTCGGTCTTCGTCCACTCGACGATTTCCTTGATCTTTGCATCGGCGTGATTGAATTCGAACTCCGACTTCTTGTCGGCGAGCATCTTCTGGTACTCGGGCTCGCGGAACAGAAGTTCGTGATCGAGGATCTTGTCGGCTGATTGAGGCATGGTTGATTGCTCCTTGATGCAGGGTGGGCCGGCGGCGTCACGCCACCCGGCCCGTCGACGCGCGGGTCGCTCGTGGTGGGCTTCGGTCCCTCAACCCACCCTACGTTTCACTTCGGGTACTTACTTCTTCCAGGGCGTCTTCGACAGGCCCCAGATGGGCGAGCTGATGGCCATGTCCATGTCGCGGGCAAAGATCGCAAAGCCGTCGTAGCCGTGATACGGCCCCGAGTAGTCCCAGCTGTGCATCTGGCGGAAGGGCACGCCCATCTTCTGGAACACGTACTTTTCCTTGATGCCCGAGCCGACGAGGTCAGGCTTGATCTTCTCGACGAACTTCTCGAACTCGTGACCGGTCACGTCGTCGTAGATCAGCGTGCCGTCCTTCACGTAGTGCGTGGTGCGCTGGTAGTCGTCGTTGTGGCCGAACTCGTAGCCGGTTCCGACCACTTCCATGCCGAGATCCTCATAGGCACCGATGACGTGGCGCGGGCGCAGGCCGCCGACGAACAGCATCACCTTCTTGCCTTCCAGACGCGGGCGGTACTTGTCAATGACGGCCTGCATCAGCGGCTTGTACTTGGCGATCACGCGCTCGGTGTTTTCCTTGATCGTGTCGTCGAAGTGCGACGCGATCTCGCGCAGCGACTCCTCGATCTTGGTCGGGCCGAAGAAGTTGTATTCGACCCAGGGCACTCCGTACTTCTCTTCCATGTGCCGGCTGATGTAGTTCATCGAGCGGTAGCAGTGCAGCACGTTGAGCTTGGCCTTCGGGGTGTTCTCCAGCTCGGCGATGGTGCCGTCGCCGGACCACTGGGCGATCACGCGCAGGCCCATCTCTTCGAGCAGGATGCGGCTCGACCACGCGTCGCCACCGATGTTGTAGTCACCGATGATGGCGACGTCGTACGGCGTCGACACGAAGTCGGGGCGCTTGTCCTCGGTCTTGTCGAACACCCAGTCACGGATCGCGTCGTTGGCGATGTGGTGGCCGAGCGACTGCGACACGCCGCGGAAGCCCTCGCAGCGCACCGGCACGATGGTGTGGCCGTCGTACTGCCTGGACTTCTTCTTCGACACCGCTTCGATGTCGTCGCCGATCAGGCCGATCGGGCATTCGGACTGGACCGTGATGCCCTTGTTCAGCGGGAACAGGTCCTGGATCTCGTCCATGATGACTTCCAGCTTCTTGTCACCGCCGAAGACGATGTCCTTCTCCTGGAAATCCGACGTGAACTGCATGGTCACGAAGGTATCCACACCGGTCACGCCGATGTAGTAGTTGCGGCGCGCGGCCCACGAATACTGGCCGCAGCCGACCGGGCCGTGCGAGATGTGGATCATGTCCTTGATCGGACCCCACACGACGCCCTTGGAGCCGGCGTAGGCACAGCCGCGGATCGTCATCACGCCGGGCAGCGACTTGATGTTGGACTTCACGCCACAGTCGGGCTTGCCTTCCTCATGCACGTTGAGGTGCTTGGCCCGCTTCTTGGCGGTCTTTTCCGGGTAGGCCTTCAGCACCTCTTCGATGAGAGCTGCGTTCTGGGCCTTCTTTTCGTCAATTGTCATGCTCATTTGATCACTCCTGTACGTATCGAGAGCGGAGGGAGGAGAACCATCGGGGCGCCGGCGCAGGCCGGGAGCCTGCGGGCCTTGCGGCCCATGGCTCCCGACCCTCGACTCTCGGGCTCTCAGGCGACTTCTTCAGCCTTCTTGCCGACCTGCGACTCATCAACCTGCTTCATGATGCCGTGCTCCATCAGCAGGTCTTCGAGCTGGTCCATCGTGATCGGCGTCGGGATCGTGCCGTTGCCGGCGTTGGCATGGATCTTCTCGGCCAGCGTGCGGTACTCGCCCGCCTGCTTCGAATCCGGTGCGTACTCGAGCACCGTCATGCGACGCAGTTCGGCGTGCTGCACGATGTTGTCGCGCGGCACGAAGTGGATCAGGCGCGAACCGAGCATCTTGGCCAGCGAGTCGGCCAGTTCCAGTTCCTTGTCGGTCTGGCGCTCGTTGCACACCAGGCCGCCCAGGCGCACGCCACCCGAATTGGCGTACTTCAGGATGCCCTTGGAAATGTTGTTGGCCGCGTACATGGCCATCATTTCACCGGACATGACGATGTAGATTTCCTGCGCCTTGTTCTCGCGGATCGGCATCGCGAAACCGCCGCACACGACGTCGCCCAGCACGTCGTAGGACACGTAATCAACGCCGTCATAAGCGCCGTTCTCTTCCAGGAAATTGATCGACGTGATGACGCCGCGACCGGCGCAGCCGACGCCGGGTTCCGGGCCACCGGACTCGACGCAGCGGATGTCCTTGTAGCCGATCTTCATGACGTCCTCGAGCTCGAGGTCTTCCACCGAGCCGGCTTCCGCGGCCAGCGACAGGATGGTGTCCTGTGCCTTTGCGTGCAGGATCAGGCGCGTGGAGTCGGCCTTGGGATCGCAGCCGACGATGAGGATCTTCTGGCCCAGATCCGACAGGGCGGCCAGCGTGTTCTGCGAGGTGGTCGATTTTCCGATGCCACCCTTGCCATAGAAGGCGATTTGTCTGAGAGCTGCCATTTGATGTTTCTCCTGAGTCGATGAACAGTTGAATACCGCCGACCGCATGGTCTTTGGTCCTTACCGTGCCACCGGATGCAGCCCCTCGTTCCCTTATTGGTCTTCGTGGTAAGCAACTGGTCGGCGAGACATGGTCGGTGCATGCCCACTTGAGCAACTGCCGTGCCACTCGCACGACATGCGTTCGAGAGTGCGTGCCGACGCCGTTTGCGGCACGCCCGCCGCAGTCCGGGCGCGTTCTCGCCGGATGTGACAAACACGACAATGTAAGCAGGCCTGTGCGGATTGGCCGGCCCCGTACAGAGTCGCCACGGCGGCCCGCGGGCAGGCCGCGGCCCGCCCGCCTGCGGGCTTTGCGCCTCGCGGCGGTCGAGCGGGTACGGGGCTTGCTGGGTTGTGGAGAACGCATTGCCAGGTCCGCGCCATGGACACGCTCCGCCCCGCCGCCAAGTCTGTCGCCCCCTCCGTCGCATCCGCGGCGGCGCCGCTCAATCCGCACTTCGAACGCATCGGCGGCGAAGACGCCATCGCACGACTGGTCGAGCGCTTCCATCACCACATGAGCACGCTGCCGCAGGCCGCCGGCATCCGCGCCATGCACCCGGCGGATCTCGGTCCGGTCAAGCGCGTGCTGATCAACTACCTCGTGGAATGGACCGGCGGTCCGCAGCGCTATTCCGCCGAGCGCGGCCATCCGCGCCTGCGCAAGAAACACCTTGCGTTCCCGATCGGCCCCGCCGAACGGGACGCATGGATGGACTGCATGCGTACAGCATTGCAGGAGACCGTGACCGATGCCGCCCTGCGGCAACAACTCGAGCAGGCTTTTTTCAAGACCGCGGATTTCATTCGCAACGATCAGGGGAACCACCATGAGCATCACCATAGCTAGCTCCGCATTCGCCTCGCTGGAAGCCGAAAGGCGGCTGCTGAACGCGGTCTTCAAGGGCCCGACCGGCAAGGACGGCCGGGTCGGCTTCCGCGGCGACATCGCGCTGAAGTTCGCGCAGCAGTACGCCGACGAGGCACGGCCGCCGGAAATCAGCATGGACCAGGTGATATCCGCGGCGCACGAGGGCGAGCAGCAGATACCGTTCCTGACAGGCTTCCTGCTTTCGTTCGAATACCTGAAGCTGCTGGCCGACGTGCTGGGCGAGGCGCTTTCGCCGACCGGCAAGTACTTCCTGTTCTGCGACAACATCGACCTGTCGAAGAAGTACCAGGTGCAGTACGGCGGCGCGACGTTCTACATCCTGCCGATCGATGAGGCGACGGTGTACAACGAGCTGCTCGAACTGCTCTATCTGGAGAAGACGGAACTGAAGAAATTCGACACCGCCGGCAAGGTGGATGCGGTGGCCGACGCCGCGCTCAAATTTTCCGGCAAGTTTCCGGAGATCACCTACGAGGAAGGCCTGAAGCTGATGGGCCCGATCCGCAACCTGTACGAGAACCGCCCGGTCTGACGCGCCTGCGCCCCGCACGGCACGGCCATGAGTCACGTCGTCTTCTTCGAGAAACCCGGCTGCGGCGGCAACGCCAGGCAGAAGCAGTGGCTGCTCGACGCCGGCCACACTCTCGACGTGCGCAGCCTGCTGGCCGAGCCGTGGACGCCCGGCGCCCTGCTGGCATGGCTCGCGCCGCTGGCGGTCGCCGACTGGTTCAACCGCTCCGCCCCGCGCGTGAAGTCGGGCGAGATCGTGCCCGACGGCCTCGACCGCGACACCGCGCTCGCGCTGCTGCTGGCCGAACCGCTGCTGATCCGCCGGCCGTTGCTGCAGGCCGGCGACGAACGCCGGGTCGGTTTCGACCCGGCCGCCATCGACGCCTGGATCGGCCTCGACAGCGCCACCGCCCGGCGTTCGCGCGCCCGGTCGGAAGGCTGCGCCGCGGGCATGGGCGAAGGCGGATGCGCACCGCCGTGACCGGGGTGCAGCGATCGGAACAGCCTGTCGCAATGCCGGTGTCCGGCCAGCGCACCGATGACCGGCACGCCGCCCGCTCAGTCGGGCGTCATGTCCGGCTGCAGCACGACCTCGTCCGGCAGACCGTTGTCGTTGTGCTGCACGTCAATGCCGCCCAGCGGCGAATAGCCCTCGTCGCCTTCGAGCAGCACGGTCGCCTCCTGCGGCAGTGCGCGCAGCCTCTCCATCAGTTGTCCGACATTCACACGGGCCCCCCTTTCCTTTGACGACCGATCCCGAGCACGCGACATGACTGCCACGACCACGCATCAACGCTACTTCCTGACCTATCGCGGCGTGAAGCTGCCGCTGCAGTTCGCCGAGGAACTGGCGGCCGACGCGCTGAGCAACCGCAACACCTACTTCGTCGTCACCTGCGATGACGCCGGACGCATGCTGCGTTGCGAGAAGCTGGTGTATGGCGAAGTCGAAATGAGCCACGTCTACGCCTATGACGACGACGGCCGCCTGGTCAGCGCCTGCATCACCGTGGGCGACGACGAACCGCAGTGGATGCATTTCTGACGCGCACGATTGCCCTGCGTGCGGCGTGCGGACGACACGCCTTCAATCGGGGCAGGCGGTGAAGGCGAACAGGCCGGGCTGCTCCTGCCGGTAGACGCGCAGCCACATCATCGTCGCCGGCACCAGCGCGCTGACGGCGAACCACAGCGTGTCGTCGTCCCGCGCGCCGGCCAGGGTGCGCCCGATCAGCTCCCAATCGTCCCAGCCCAGCTCCGGCATCAGCGAACGCGCAACCGCCGGCATGCCCTGCACACAGCCGGCAATGACGGCCAGCTGTTCGAGCACCGCGCGCAGGGTCAGCCGGGAACGCTGCAGTTCATCGCGCCCGATGCCTTCGGTGAGGATGAGCACGCCGCTGCACGCCTGTTCCAGACTCGACAGCGACGCGGCACTGAAGATGGAGTCGGGCAAGGTTCAGGCGCCGATGCGGTTCTCGAAGTTCAGCGCCTGGACCTTGCCGACGGCGCCACACTTCACGCAACGCCAGCCAGCCGAGAAGGCCTGGTTCGAACAGGCCGCGTCATAGGTCTGGCGACAGCCTTCGTAGCCGCACTCACAGCGGAATGTCTGGCCGTTGCACTTGCCGCCGAGGCCGGTGCGCTTGCCGGTGCACAGGCCGCGCTGGCCCTTGATTGCGTCATAGCTCATTGTTGTCTTCCTGTCGTTCCGGTTCTTTCATCGACGTGGCCGCTCAGACGAAGCTGAGGATTTCCACCGTCACGTCCTCTTCACCCATCTGCGCCTGACAGGCCAGACGCGACCTGGAGCTGACGCCGACGATGGCGTCCAGCTTCTCGTTCTCTGCGCGGGTCGTCTTCGACAGGCTCTTGCGGCCGTCGTTGATGGCCACGTGACAGGCGCCGCACTGCGCCTGCCCGCCGCACTTGCTGATCAGTTTCTCGCCGGCGGCCAGAATGGCCGACAGCAGCGTCGTTCCCGCGGCCACGTCGCTCTTGTGGCCGGACGGCATGATGGTGAGGGTGGGCATGGTGTTCTCCTGCTTTGTCAGGGTGGTTTGGAATCAGGCCGGCTCGGCCGTCGCGCACATGCGCGCGGCGAAGTCGGCCAGGGACATCGTGATGCGGGTGATGTTCTGCTCGTCGAGGAACTTCGCTTCCATCCGGGTGGGCTCTTCCGGCAGCAGCGCCCAGTGCGTGTCGCTGGAACGCTTCATGATCTGGCGCGCGAACGTGCGCGTGAGCTGGTCGTTGAAGCGGCAGCCGAGGAAGAGGAAGTTGCGGCCCTTGCGCAGCGCCTGGATCTCGGCCGGGATCGGTGTCTGGATGTCGATCTCGGTCAGCACCTCGACGTAATCGGTGTCCGACACGAGGTAGTTGCCGGACGGGCTGGTGCCGCCGATCGGCTTGTACAGGATGGTTTTCCAGTCGGGCGAGCGGTCGGGCACCGGATTGCCGTCTGCGTCATACCAGCCGGTCCAGGTGCCGAAATGCTCGGACTGCGACAGGCCCTGCACCTCGCCCCACTTCACGCCTGCCGCGTGCAGCGCCGACGCCATCGCTTCGTCATACCAGGTATCGACGATGAGCGGCAGGCCGAGGCCGGCGAGCCAGCCGTGCAGCGGCGCGTGGTGAGGCGGCGCCGAGAATGCGCTGTTCATCTGGTCGACCAGCGTCTTGCGGTGCTTGAAGTTCTCGATGAACTGCGCCGCCTGCGTCAGGCGGTTGCGGATCTTGTGCGGCACCGACACCTTCGCGGTGAGCAGCGCAACAAGTGCTTCGGGGGAACCCGGCGCGGCGTATTCGGGCACCAGTGAAAGCACGTGCTGGCCCAGATAGGGCACGATGCGGCCGGCGCGGAGCGCGGCGTCGAATTCGTCGGGCAGTTCGGCCAGGATGCGGGGGGTCATGATCGGTCCTCGTTGGATGCGGCAGGGTCAGTAGATGGCGGCGCCGGCACCGACATTGGTGGCGGCATCCTTCAGCGTCCCCACGACGAAGCGGACTTCGTCCTCTTCGATGAAGCTGTGGAAGGGCAACGCCAGCGAACGGTCACCGATGCGATCGGTGTTCGGGAGCTGGCCGCGCTTGTAGCCGTACTGCTGGTAATGGAACTGGTGATGCAGCGGACGGCAGTAGGCCGCCACCTCGATCGCCTCGGTGTCGAGATCCTCGACCAGCTGCGCACGCGCGCTCAGCGTGAAGCGCTTGCCCAGATGCACGACGTAGAGCATCCAGTGAACCTCGTCGACATCCTGCGCCAGATACGGCGGCTTGATGCCTTCGAAGGTCTGCATCTGCTCGTGGTACCAGACCTCGACCTGCTTGCGCCGGGCGTGTATTTCGTCGATGCGCTCGACCTGCGCGATGCCGATCGCGGCGGCGATGTCACTCATGTTTGCGGACAGCGGCACGCGACTGCCCACCGACACGGAGTTGCGGTCGCTCAGCGCGTGCGAGCGCAGGTAGCGCAGCTCGCTCGCCAGTCGCGGATCGTCGGTCAGCACCATGCCGCCCTCGCCACAGTTCAGAGCCAGCGGCTGAGAGAAATCGAAGATGGACATGTCGCCGAACGTGCCCACCAGCCGGCCCGCGTAGCGCGAGCCGATGGCTTCGGTCGAGTCCTCGATGAGGGCCACGCCGTGTCGCGTCGCCAGTTCGCGCAGTTCCGTCCAGGCAGCCGGGTGGCCGTTGCAGTTGTTGGCGAGGATGGCCCTGGTGCGTGGCGTGACCAGTGCCGCCACGGCGGTCGGCGCGACCGCTCCGGACCAGTAGTCGATGTCGGCCAGCACCGGTGTGGCGCCGGCGTGCACGATGGCGTTCGCGATGTGGTGCCAGCTGTACGCGCTCGCAATCACCTCGTCGCCCGGCCCGATGCCGAGCGCGCGCAGCGCGAGCCAGCAGCCCGTCATGCCGCTCGACACGGCAACCGCGTAGGCGCGTCCGTGCAGGTCGGCGAACACCGACTCGAACGCCTCGACCATGGGACCGCCCGACAGGCGGCCGGAGCGCATCACCTGTCCAACCAGCGCGGCTTCGCGCTCGCCGAGGTCGGCGATCGAAAGGGGTATCCAGTCGCTGTCCATGGCATCTACTCCCGCGCTTCCGGCTGCGTCAGCACGATGCCGTGGGCGGCCAGCGGATCGGCGGTGACCGACCAGCAATGGCCGTCGCTGTGCATCAGGAACAGGTCGCGATCGCCGATGCGCAGGGCCGGCGTCTCGCCGCGCATGTCGAACGCATCGACCGTCGATGCGCGGATGCCCGGCAAGGCGCGACGCACGCCGTCGACCGCGTCCCGCAGGCTGCCGGCCGCGAGCGTGATGCGCGCCACCTCCGTCAACTGTTCGGCATTGATGCCCATGTCAGTCGCGCCCCCCGGTCAGCCGCGCCTCGACTGTGATCGGCAGGCGCGTGTCGGCGGCCATCTCCGGCAGATCCAGCGTCCAGCCGTTGGCGAGCGTGATCTGGCCGCCCCACATGTCGGGACGTTCCATCTGCACGATGGGCTCTTCCAGATCCTTCTTGGGGACGTAGAGCGACAGCTCACCCTTGCTGCTCTTGCGGATCATGACTTTCATTGCGGGCTCCGTTCGGATGGGTGGGTGTTCAGGTGGCCGCCGCGGCTTGCGGGACGAGCGTGCGCAGCACGTGCACGACCCGTCCGACCGCATCGGCGTCGGTATCGCGGCCCAGTGACAGGCGCACGGCACCCAGCGCTTCGTCGGCCGGCACGCCCATGGCGCGCAGCACGTGCGAGGGCTCCGGGCCGCCGGATGAACAGGCGGCGCCGGACGAGGCGAAGATGCCCTCGCGCTCCAGGCGGTCGAGCACGCGGTCGGCCGACAGGCCGGCGATGGCGACGTACAGGGTGTTGGGCAGGCGCGGCGCGCCGGCGCCGAATACGCGCAGGCCGGGAACGCATTCGAGCAGCGCCGCTTCGAGCGTGTCGCGCATTGCGCCGACGCGCAGCGCGTCGGCCTTCATGCCGGCAACGGCGTCGCGCGCCGCGGCGGCGAGGCCGGCGATGCCCGGCATGTTTTCGGTGCCGCCGCGCCGGCCGCGCTCCTGCTGGCCGGCGAGCAGCGGCGGCCAGCCCAGGCCCTTGCGCACGACGAGCGCGCCACAGCCCTTGGGGCCACCGAACTTGTGCGCCGACATCGACATGAGGTCGGCGCCCCAGCCCGCGAAATCGAGTGCGAGCTTGCCGGCCATCTGCGTCGCGTCGACGTGGAAGGGCACGCCGTGCGCGCTCGCCAGCGCGGCGATATCGGCCACCGGCTGCAGCACGCCCGTTTCGTTGTTCGCGGCCATGACGCTCAGCAGCGCGGCCGGCTGCTCGAGTGCCGCGCGCAGCGGCGCCATCTTCAGCACGCCATCGGCATCGACCGGCAGCAGAACCACCTCGACACCGGCGTCGCGCAGACGCAGCGCGGCCTTGATGAAACCGCTGTGTTCAATGGCCGACAGCAACACGCGTGCCGGCGCGCCATTGCGTGCCAGCGCACCGTGCAGCGCGTGATGGTTGGCTTCGGTTGCGCCGCTCGTGAACACCAGCTCCACCGGCTGCGCGCCGAGCAGCTTCGCCACGTCGGCACGCGCCGCCACGAGTGCTGCCTTGGCGCGCTGGCCGTGGCCGTGTTTCGACGAAGGATTGCCCCAGCCGCTGCGCAGGCATTCACTCACTGCGTCCATCACTTCGGGCAGTGGCGGCGTGGTCGCGTTGTGGTCGAGATAGATCATGGCCAGAACACCCGTTGCGGGTCTTCGCACAGCGCGCGCAGCGGCGCGTCAATGGTGCGCGAACGCGAGTGCAGCACCCAGCAGCCGAGCGCGTGGTCGCGCGAATAGAGCAGCCAGTGCCCGTCGGCCTGCTGCAGGCGCGCGATGTCGATGACGCCGCCGTCCGGGTCGATGTTGCGCGAACAGCACGGACTGGTGATGACCCAGCCGAGCGGCGTGTCTTCGAGCGCCGGTTGCACGTAGCGGTAGCGCCCGCGCGCGGCGAGCGCGCGCAGCACGCGCCGTCGCACCAGTTCGCCCGCACCCACCAGCGCGGTCGCGGACGACGCCTGCGCGAGCGCATGCTGGCTTTGGCGGGCGGGCATCATGGCGGCGCGCCGGTCAGACCGGCGCGATCTCCTCTTCAAGCACGCCGATGACGCAGCGCTTCGGCGTCTCATCCGTACTGCCCGGGCCGCGATCGAACTCGACCATGTAGATCGGGATGTTGGCCTCTTCGTGGTGGCCGATCTGCACCACCTCGCCGGGCGCGCCTTCGGCCACCAGCAATGCGTCGAGCGCCACCTCGGGGTGCGTGCCATCGTTGAACAGGTCTGTCAGCGCGGTCACGCGCTGGCCCCACTGGAATTTCGGTTCGCGCAGTTCAAACACCGTCGCCTCCCGCCTTGATGGCCGCCAGTTGCCGGACGCGGTCGCCGAGCACCTCGATCACGTGCGGCGGCAGGTTGTCGAGCGACACCAGCTCGCGTCCGCGCATGCCGACGCGATGTCCGGTGCCGAGGAATTCGACCGCGTAGATGTAGTACTGCTGAAGGAAGGTGCCGATCGACGTGACGAAGCCGACATCACCCTTCTTCGCAAGGACTTCGCCGATGTCCTTGCCGCAGTAGGTGCCGTCGTTGCGTATCGTGAAACGGCTGACGACCTTTTCGCCGTACTGGAATACAGGGTCGGCGGTCAGTTCAACGGTATCGCTGTCGCGACTGATGTCAGCCATGACGTTCTCCTTGCAGGCGGTCAAGTTCATCCAGCCGCGCGTGCGCCTCCATGCGCACCTCGGCCTCCTCGTCGTGCGTCGACATGTGCTGCGCGAGCGGGCGGTCGGCGCGCTGCGCCACCTCCCACCGCACTTCCCATGCCGGATCGCCGGCCATGCGGTGCAGCATCGACACCGGCAGGCGCGCCACGACTTCGCGGCGCACGGCGATTTCGCGGTCGTCGCACATGCGCAGCAGCGCCGGCATGGCCAGCCGCTTCACCGCCTCCAGGCGCACTTCCCACTCGCTGTCGTCGAGCATGCAGGGCAGCAGCGCGTCGGGCAGGCGGCGCGCCACGAGCTTGCGCACGTAGTAGTCGTCGTCGCCGGCCATCGCCTGCAGCGCGCGCCCCTCAAGCCGCATCGCCACGCGGATGCGCACCTCGCGGTGCGGGTCGTCACGCAGGCGCACCGCCTGCGACAGCGGCAGGCGCACCGCCACCGACAGGCGCACGGTTTCGTCTTCGTCGCCGATCAGGCGCAGCAGGTGAAAGACGTCGGCATGGCGACACGCGATGGCCCGGACCTCGAAATACGGGTGCGTCAGGTAGTCGTTGCCAAGCTGCGGGTTCCAGCGGAAGAAGCGGTCTATGCGCTTGGCGTACCGGTCCTGCACGCAGGCGTGGCCGCGCTCGCAGCGCGCACCGCGTGGCGGCGCGCTGCAGTCGGCGCAGTCGAGCGGCGCACCGTCCCAGCCGACTTCGGGGATGTCCTGCCCCACGCCGGACCGCCCGCCAGATTCCGTCGCCATCATGCCGCCACCCCGCTGCGCCGCGCGATGTCCGGCGAAATGTCCGGACAGTCCTCGTAGCCCAGGTCATCGCGTCCCATGCGTGCAAGCACGTCGTGCAGCACCTGGTGGCCGACCCGGTTCTTCGGGTCCAGTTGCGCCAGCTTGGCCAGCGCGCCGCGCCCGAGGTCCAGCTCGCCCAGCCGCAAGCTCAGATAGGCCATGCCCTTGAGCGAGAAGAGGTAGAAGCGCGGCACCGCTTCGAGCGCCTCGAAGCGCGCGTCCGGGGCCACCTCCCGCCAGTCCTCCGGCAGGCCCAGCGCCGCCGAAGCGCAGGCCAGTGCCCGGAAGGACACGTCGCGCGCCTGTGCCAGGCGGTTGCCGTAGAAGTGGAAGCGGTAGAGCGCTATCAGCGTGGCCGGATGCCGCGGCGCGCGTGCGTGCGCCTCGTCGAGCAGTGCCTGCGCCGCCGCGACCTGCGCCCGCATCAGGCCGGCGCGCGAGATCAGGGATTCGACCTCGGGAGGCAGGGCGCCACCGAGCACCGCCAGATCGAAATCGGCGATGTCGTCAGCGCGGATGTCCGGCAGCATGTCGATGACCTCAGCCGCGCCGGATCGCATCGACGCCGATCGACACCACGCCCGGCATCGCGTGCGAGCCTTCGTGGCCGTGCGCGTGCGACGGCACGGACGTGCCGGCGCTGCTGCTGCACGCGCACGGTGCCTGGTTCGGGTTGATGAAGGTCAGGCCGCTCCTGGTCGGCGTGTCGGAGAAGTCGATCGTCACGCCTTCGAGCAGCAGCCGCGACTCGGCCGGCAGGAAGATGCGCACGCCGGATGCCTCGACCACGGAGTCGCCGGCCAGCGGCTGCGCCTCCACGGTGAATTCCGAGTTGAAGCCGGAACAACCGCCGGCACTCACCTGCAGTCGGAAGCCGGCGCCTTCGGGTTCGCCGGAGAAGCGCACCATGCGGCCGATGAATTTGGCCGCGGCCGGGGTCAGTGTTACGTTGGTCATGTGAGTCCTCACGCTGCCAGTGAAATGATGCAATCGTCGACCGGGCACACGGCAAGACACTGCGGTGTGTCGTAGTCGCCCTCGCACTCGGTGCACTTGTCGGGGTTGATGATGAACACGTTCTTGTGTTCGCTTATTGCGTCGTTCGGGCATTCCGGCTCACAGGCCGAACAGCCGGTACAGAGGTCAGCAACGATCTTGAGTGACACGGTGAACTCCCCTTCAAATGGGCCGCGGCACCGCGCCACGACCCGTCAGGTCGCACATCAGGCAGCCGCGGTGAAAGCCCCTTGCCGGATCGAGGCATCACCGCGCGCCGCATGCGTCGTCTCGCCACGCGCCACGCGCCCGGTGTAGTCGGCGAACCAGGACAGCGCCGCCTTCTCGATGAACTCGTCGACGTAGTTGTCGACCGGTTCGATGCCGGCGGCCTTCAGCTCGTCACGCGGGCAGGCGCCGATCTTGGACACCAGCACGGCATGGCAGTCGTTGATCGCGGTGACGATGGACGGCAGTTGTTCGTCTTCGCCGTAGCCACCCTGGCAGTACAGATCCACGCGACGGTGGCCGACGAACAGCGCTTCGCCGGCCGACACTTCGAATATCTGGAATTCGTCGGCGTGACCGAAGTGCTGGTTCACCCGGCCGCCACCGGTGGTGGCGACGGCGACCAGCACCTTGATGCCGTCGGCGGCACCGGCGCCCTGGCTCAGCGCGAGCGCCTCGACCTTGGCGTCGTGCTGCGCCTGGCGTTCGGCCTCGACGCGGTCCTGGTAGCTGCGGCGACGGTCCAGGTCATAGACCACTTCCATCTCTTCGATCTTGTCGAGCGTGAATTCCTCGCTGCGGTCCTCGCCCAGCAGGCCGACCGCGTCGGCGCGGCACTGGCGGCAGTGGCGCATCAGGTTGGCGCCACCCATGCACGCGTCCTGAACGGCCTTGAGTTCCTGCGCCGTCGGGCCGCGCTGGCCGGTCAGGCCGAACACGGTGCCGTGTTCGGCTTCCGAGATCAGCGGCATGATGTTGTGCAGGAAGGCGCCGCGCTTCTTGACCTCGCGGTTCACCTCGATCAGGTGTTCGTCGTTGATGCCCGGGATCAGCACTGAATTGATCTTGGTCAGCACGCCGCGCTCGGTGAGCATCTCCAGACCCTTCATCTGCTGTTCATGCAGGATGGTTGCCGCTTCCACGCCGGTGATGCGCTTGTGGTCCCAGAAGATCCACGGGTAGATCTTCGCGCCGACTTCCGGATCGACCATGTTGATGGTGATGGTCACGTGGTCGATGTTGTACTTGCAGATTTCATCGACCAGCGCCGGCAGCGCCAGGCCATTGGTGGACAGGCACAGCTTGATGTCCGGGGCCTGCTCCTGGAGCATGCGGAAGGTATCGAAGGTCTTCTTCGGGCTGGCCAGCGAATCGCCCGGGCCGGCGATGCCGAGCACCGTCATCTGCGGGATTTCGCTCGCCACGGCGGCGACCTTCTTGACCGCCTGTTCCGGCGTCAGCTTCTGCGACACGACACCGGGGCGCGACTCGTTGGAGCAGTCGTACTTGCGGTTGCAGTAGTTGCACTGGATGTTGCATGCCGGCGCCACGGCCACATGCATGCGGGCGTAGTGGTGGTGGGCTTCCTCCGAGTAACAGGGGTGGTTCTTCACCTTGTTCCAGACCTCGGCCGGCATGTCGTCCGGTCCGGCCGACGTACCGCAACTCGCCTTGCCTTCACCGCCCGATGTGCCGCAACCGGCGTGGGCGGGCTCTTCGGCCGGCGTGGCCAGGGCGTTGTGACTCGACTTCAGATCAGCCAGGCTGACATAGCTCGCTGCTGCACCTTGCATGACTTGCTCCTTGTTCTGCTGACGCGCGGATGGGGCTGGCAGAACGGTGATTAGCCATTTCCGTGCCACAGCGTTTTTCTTCGTGTTTTCAAAGAACTGGGAACAAGACCGCGATGCTTCAAAGGCGACCGGAAACCTACGCTTGCGACAAACCGCACAAAGCCGCGGAAGGCGTCATGCGGACATGCGGAGGCGCTGTCGTACGGCGGCGGGGGCGGTGCGGAAGGAAGCGATGGCTGGCGCCGGAAGGCGCCAGCCATCGGAGGTGCGAGGCGGGGACGGGATCAGTGCAGCACGCAGGCGCCGGACCGGCTGTCGAGCAGCACGCGGTTGGCGGTCTGGGCAAACGCGCGCCAGGCGAGCGCGAGCTCCCGCCTGATCTGCTGCAGGCAGGCCGGGTCCGGGTCGTGGTCGGCAACGAAGTTCGACATGGCACAGGAGCTGCGGTTGTGGCTGAGCGCCGCGCCCAGCAGCGCGTCGCTGAAGCCGTCGAACGGCGCGAGCACCCTCGGCGTGAGGGCGGAGCGCCCCTGTTCGACGGCGACGCCGCGCGCGTCGAACGGCAGGGCTTCCAGCCGGGCCAGCGCGTCGGCATAGACGCCGTCCATCACGGCAAGCAGCACTGACAGCGTCAGTCCGGCGGTGCGCTGCGCGCTCAGCGCCTGCACCAGACCTTGCCGGTACAGGCCGGGCGCGAGGGCGCGCTGACCGTCGACCCAGACCGAGAACTGCCGCACCGCATCGTCATTGACGGCGCGCCCGTGCGCGTCGCCCCCGTCCTGTGCGCCGGCCGCGATGATGCGTCCGGCGATGCGCGCGGCCGCATCGAGCGCGCCGTCCAGATAGCCGGCGCCGCGTGTCGCCGTCTCGCTGCCGCCGAAATGCAGGCGGGCGTCCCAGTACGGCACGGCCAGCGCCTCGCAGCCGTCCTCCGGATGGCGGCTCGGTGCGGCGGCGTCGCGCGCGCTGCAGGTAAACGTCTCCCTGGCCCAGTCGCGCACGAGCACGTCGGTGTCTTCGGCTTGCGGGCCGAACAATTGGGCGAGCTGGCTGCGCACCAGCAGGTCGAGCGACGCCGCATGCGATTCGCGCAACGGCGGGGGCAAGGCGACGAAGCCGCCCAGCGCGGCCGCGTTGCCGGTGGCGTCACAGGCGTCGAAGATTTCCGCCAGCACCGCCTGCGGATGCGACACGAAGGCGTTGCCCGATGCGCCCGCCTCGCGCCAGAACGCCCGCCGGTAGCGCACGCCCACCTTGGCCTGCGCCGACATCCAGGTCGGCGTGTCCTGCGCGGCCTGCATCAACCCGTCGTCCAGCACGGGGTCGAAGGCGATGCGCTCGGCCACCAGCCGTGGCGGCATCGCCAGCACGACGTTGCGCGCCGCGATGACCAGCGCCTCGCCCGCACTGCGGCAGTGGGCCTCGATGTGGTCGCCGCGCCGGATCAGGCGCACCAGTTCGCAGCCGGTGCGCAACACGTCGGGCGCGAGGCGCCGCACCAGCGCGTCGATGATGGACACCATGCCGCCGGCAACCCGGTGCGCGCCATTGTGCACGCCGGGCTGCGCCAGCACTTCCGGGCTTGCGTCCGCGCCGGCGAGATGGAGGATGTCGCCGCTGTCATGCTGCGGAAAGCCCTGCAGCCCGAGTTCGGCCAGCAGCCGCACCATGCGCGGCTGCGTGTCCGGCCAGAACCAGCCCGGCCCGAGATCGATCGCGACGTCGCCGGGGCCGCCGCCTGTGGTTTCGATGCGCCCGCCGGGGCGCCTGCGCGCCTCGACAACGATGAAGTCGCGCCCCGCCGACTGCAACCGGCTGGCAATGCTCAGGCCACACAGTCCGGCACCGACGATCAGTGTTTCCAGCATGGAACAGTCCTTTCAGGTGGAAGCGCTCGCGCGTACATCCGGGCGCCAGCAAGCATCGGGCCACGGCCGGCCCCGGGCGGCGGCCGCGCGGCGGCGCCGGCACGCCCGATCCAGCGCACGGATCGCGACGTCGATTTTGTCGCGTTTGCCACATTGCAGCGGCGAAACCGGCCGCGCAACGGAATCTTCCGCGACGCTGCGTCACGTTTCGGCCACTTTGGCGGGCGTGCGCGATTCTTGCTCTGTGCTGTGCAGTGACCGCAGGACAGACATGAAACACGCACCCACCCACGCCCCGCCGGCCAGTCTCGACGCGCTGTGTTTCGACAACAGCTACGCCCGGCTGCCGTTCGCCTTTCATACGCGGCTGGCGCCCGCGCCGCTGCCGTCGCCGGTGCTGGTCTGCGCCAGCGCGCCGGCGATGCGGCTGATCGGCATCGATCCGGCCGAGGCGGCGCGGCCGCAATTCGTCGACGCCTTTGCCGGCAACCGCATGCTGCCCGGCAGCGACCCGCTGGCCGCCGTCTATTCCGGCCACCAGTTCGGCAGCTGGTCCGGACAGCTCGGCGACGGGCGCGCGCACCTGCTGGGCGGCGTGCGCACCCCCGCCGGCACGCTCGAACTGCAACTCAAGGGCGCCGGTCCGACGCCCTATTCGCGCTTCTCGGACGGGCGTGCCGTGCTGCGCTCGTCGATCCGCGAATTCCTGTGTTCGGAAGCCATGCACGCGCTCGGCGTGCCGACCACGCGCGCGCTGTGCATCGTCGGCTCGCCGCTGCCGGTGCAGCGCGAGACGGTGGAAACGGCTGCGGTGGTGACCCGCATCGCACCGAGCTTCGTGCGCTTCGGAACGTTCGAGCACTTCAGCGCGGCGGACGATTGCGGACGCCTGCTGCAGCTCGCCGACTACGTGATCGAGCACTTCCGGCCGTGGCTGCGCGACGAGCCGCAACCGCACGCCGCACTGCTGGCAGACATCGCCCGCAGCACCGGCGAAATGATCGCGCACTGGCAGGCGATCGGCTTCATGCACGGCGTGATGAACACCGACAACATGTCCATCCTCGGCCTGACGCTGGACTACGGCCCGTTCGGCTTCATGGAAACCTTCGACGCCGGGCACATCTGCAACCGCTCCGATACCTGCGGCCGCTACGCCTTCCGCAGCCAGCCGCGGATCGGGCTCTGGAACCTGTATGTGCTGGCCGACGCGCTCGGGCCGCTGATCGGGCATCCGGACCTCACGCGTGAACTGGTCGACACGCACTACGCGCCGGCCTTCGACGCGCGCTTCGGTCAGCTCATGCGTGCGCGCCTCGGCTTCGCCACGGCGCGGCCGGGCGACGACGACTTCATCGGCGCGACGCTCGGCCTGCTGCAACTGCAACGCGTGGACTACACGCTGTTCTTCCGCACGCTCGGCGAACTGCCCGGCATCCGGACGCGCGAGGCGCACGGCTGCACGGGCGCGCCCGTGCGTGACCAGCCGTTGCGTGACCTTTTCGCCGACCGCGAGGCGTGCGATGCCTGGCTCGTTCGCTGGCGCGCGCGGCTCGCGCGCGATGGCGCCTCCGACGACGTGCGCCGGCGCGCGATGCGGCGCGCCAATCCGCGCTACGTGCTGCGCAACTGGATGGCCGATGCGGCGATACGACGTGCGCGTGACGGCGATTTCGGCGAAGTGGATGCCGTGCTGCGCTGCCTGCACGCGCCGTTCGACGATCAACCGGAGTTCGCGCACTACGCGGCGCCGGCACCCGGGCGCACGAGCGGCATGCCGGTCAGCTGCTCCAGTTGACCTTCTTTTTCATCACCCACCGGGAACCATCATGGACCTCGTATACAAGACACGCATATTCAGCCAGGGCGGGCGCAACGGCCGCGTTCAGAGCGAAGACGGCCTGCTGAAACTGGACCTTGCCGCGCCACCCGAAATGGGTGGCAAGAAGCCGGGCTGCAATCCGGAGCAGCTGTTCGCCGCCGCCTACGCCGCCTGTTTCGAGAACTCCGTGCGCCACATCGTGCGGGCCGACCGGCTGCCGGTGAAGGGCTGCATGGTCGAAGCGGAAATATCGCTGTTCAGGAATTTCGAAGAGGCCTACCGAATGGCGATCCGCTTCACCGCCGTGCTGCACGGCGTCGACCAGCCGACGGCCGACTCGCTGGTCGAGCGCGCGCTGAAGGTGTGTCCCTACACCGATGCGACGAAGGGCAACATGACCGTCAGCGCGACAGCCGTGCTCGAAAATCCGGTGGCCGCCTGAGCCACCGCCACGCGGGAAAGGACGTTGGCATGACCAGTGAGACCGGCTACTTCATCGACTGGAACGGCAATGCGCGCAGCGTGCAGGACGCCGGCGGCGACTTCGTCGTCGAGGTTGACCTGCCATCGAAGTATGTGGCGCTCTACACCCCGAAGGGCACGTTGATGCACGAGGCCACGTTCTACCGGACGCTGGACGACATCGCGAGGAAGGGGGTGCGCGCCGAACTGGTACCGGGGTCGCACCCCTGGGGGCTGCAGAAGGAGTGGTAGGCCGCGGGACGGGCCGCGCCGTGCGCATGCCGCGCCGGCGACCGCTCCCCGCACGCCGCTCAGGCGGCCGTATCGACCAGCACCAGTTCGGCATCCTCGAGTGCCGTGACGCGGATCGCCTCGACGTCGCTGATCGCTGCGCCGTCGCGCACGTTCAGCGCGACGCCGTTGACCTCCACCTGCCCGCCTGCCGGCACGAGATAGCCGACGCGCCCCGGACCGAACCGGTACTCGGCCGTTTCGCCCGCCTTCAGCGTGGCGCCCAGCACGCGCGCATCGGCGCGGATCGGCAACGCGTCGCCATCGCCCTCGCGTCCGCTGGCAAGCGCGACGAACTGGCCGGAGCGATCGCCCTTCGGGAACGGCTTCGCCCCCCAGGCCGGCGCCTCGCCGTGGCGGTCCGGCATGATCCATATCTGGAAGATGCGCGTCGTGCCGCGTTCGCGGTTGAACTCCGAGTGCCGAATGCCGGTGCCGGCGCTCATCACCTGCACGTCGCCCGCTTCGGTGCGGCCGGTATTGCCCAGATTGTCCTGGTGCGTGATCGCCCCTTCGCGAACATAGGTGATGATTTCCATGTCGGCGTGCGGATGCGGCGCGAAACCGGTTCCGGCGGCAATCGTGTCGTCGTTCCAGACCCGCAGCGCCCCCCAGCCCATGCGGCCCGGATCGCGGTATTCCGCAAACGAGAAGTGGTGCCTGGCGTCGAGCCAGCCGTGGTTGGCTGCGCCCAGGGTTTCGAAAGGCCTGCGTTCGATCATGGTGCTTCTCCTTGTCAGTCCGGTTTGCGATGCATCAAAGCGATGGGTCAAAGATAAGCAAGGTCTATTAAGATGAAAATAGAAAAGATCGAAATTAATTCTTTCCGTATTTGACATGACAAGACTTCCCGATCTCGAAGCGTGGGCGATCTTCGCAAAGGTGGCCGAAGCCGGTTCGTTCGCCCGCGCGGCCAGCGAACTGTCGCTGTCTCAAGCCACGGTGTCGAAGGCCGTGTCCCGGCTGGAAGCACGCATGAAGACCACGCTGTTCCACCGCACGTCACGCCGGATCTCGCTGACGGAAAGTGGACAGGCCGCGCTGGAGCGCGCGGCGCGCATCGTGGCCGAAGGCGAGGCGGTGGAGGCCGAGGTGACCGAGCAGTCGGAAAGCCTGCGTGGGCCGATACGCCTCGCGGCACCGATGTCGTTCGGCATTTCGCATCTCGCGCCGGCGCTGCCCGACTTCATGGCGCGCTACCCGGACGTGACGCTGGACCTGAGCTTCAGCGACGAGATGGTCGACCTGGTCGCGCAGCGTTGCGACCTCGCGCTGCGCATCTCCTCGCTGGAAGATTCCAGCCTGCTGGCGCGCCGGCTGTGCGCGGTGCGCATCCTGCTCGTCGGTGCGCCGGCCTATTTCGAGAAGCATGGCCGGCCGCGTCATCCGCGCGATCTGGTGCAGCACCGCGCGCTGCAGTACGCACACACGCAGACGGCGGTCACCTGGCGTTTCCGGCATGCGCAACAGGGAGAGTTCTCGCTCGCGGCGCCGGCCCGGATGCGGGTGAACAACGCCGAGGCGCTCGCCCCGGCGTTGCGCGCCGGACTGGGCCTGGCCATGCAGCCCGAGTTTCTCGTGTGGCAGGATCTGCAGTCAGGCGCGGTGCAGACGGTGATGGAGGACTGGTTCGTGCCGCCGATCGCGCTGCACGTGGTGACGCCGCCGGGACGCGCGCGCCCGGCACGCGTGCAGGCGCTGATCGACTATCTGGTGCAGCGGCTCAGGGACGCGCCATGGGCCGACGCGGACTGAGCGCCGCCGGCCCGCATGCGCGCTAGAAGCGCCGCACCTCGATGTCATGCTTCTTCAGCGCGTAGCCCATCTGGCGCGGCGTGATGTTGAGCAGGCGCGCCGCCTTGGCCTGCACCCAGCCGCACTGTTCCATCGCCCACACCAGACGGTCCCGCTCGCCGCGCGGCTTGTCGTCGTCGCCCCGCCTGCCGGAGGGGAAATCGGACGTGGCGCCGGATTCGGCTTCATCCTCCGGCGCAAATGCGTGCTCCTCGTCGACGCGCGTCAGTACCACCGGCGACACGGCGTCATCTTTCTTGACGAAGTGCAGCACCTGCGTGAGGCAGCGGTTCACCGAACAGGGGAAGTCCTGCGCATCGATGGCGTCGTGGTGCGCCATCGTTGCGGTGCGTTCCAGACAGTTCTCCAGTTCGCGCACGTTGCCCGGCCAGTAGCAGTGCATCATCACCGCCTCGCCACTCGGCGAAATCGTCATCGAACGATCGTTCTCGCGATTGAAGCGTTCGAGGAAGTGCCGCGTCAGCGCGGGAATGTCCTCGCGCCGCTCGCGCAGTGCGGGCAGGAATATCGACACGACATTGATGCGGAAGTACAGGTCCGCGCGGAACGTGCCGGCCGCGACCATCTTCTCGAGATTGCGGTTGGTGGCGCACACCAGACGCACGTCGACCTTGATCGCGCGCGAGCCGCCGACGCGTTCGAATTCGCGCTCCTGCAGCACGCGCAGCAGCTTGGTCTGGAAGGACGGCGAAATGTCGCCGATCTCGTCGAGGAAAAGCGTGCCGCCGTCCGCCAGTTCGAAGCGGCCCTTGCGCTCGCCGGTGGCGCCGGTGAATGAGCCCTTCTCGTGACCGAACATTTCCGACTCGAGCAGGGATTCGGACAAGGCGGCGCAGTTGAGCTTCACGAACGGCCCGGTCTTGCGCTGCGACAGCTCATGGATGGCGCGCGCAATCACCTCCTTGCCGGTACCGCTTTCCCCGCGCAACAGCACGGTGGCGCGCGACGGCGCCACCTGGTGCGCCTCGGCGAACACTTCCTGCATGCGTGCAGACGCGCCGACGACGTTGTCCAGCTTGAAGCGCCCGCGGGGTGCCCGCCGCGCCTGTTTGGCCTGGTGGATCAGCCGCACGTGCTCGTCGTTGACGACACGCCGCAGCGCCACCGACTGGCCGACCAGATTCGCGACCATCGACAGCACGCGCACGTCGCTGCCGAAACCGCCCCGCAAGGTCATCACGCGGTCGACGCACAGCACGCCCAGAATTTCGGTGCCGCCCCGGATCGGCACGCAGATGAAGGAGATGGTGTTGCCGCCCGCCTCGTCCAGCGCGCCGGTACGGTTCAGGAACAGCGGCTCGACCGATATGTCCGGCACGACCATCGGCGAGCCGGACGTATAGACACGCCCGAGGATGCCTTCACCCGGCCGGTAGCGCCCGCTCGCCCATTCCTTCGCCGAAAGCCCCACCGCGGCGGCCAGGCTCAGCGACTCGCCGTCATCGTCGGCGAGCGCGATCATGGCACGCCGGTAAGTCAGTTGATGCGACAGCACGTTGAGCGCTTCACGCAGTGTTTTCACGACGTCGAGCGACGAACTCAATATCTTGCTGATCTCGTAGACGGTCAGCAATTCGACACTCGCGCGAATGCCCGTCTCTTTTTCGTTTGCAGCCATGGCAGCCCCCCGCGAATTAACCGAAGCCCTTTTCATGCGGCGCGCCCGTGCGCACTCCGGCTTTCGTCGTGCAGCAACCCCTGTATGTTTTTTCTGGTGAGGGTGAATCGGGATGCCGGATGTCGCCGGACACCCCTTCCTGTCTCCACTTGCATGTTCCAAAGCAAAGCCCGTACCCATGGAAGGGTTATTTGATCCCGCGCGGCGGGACGGCTGAAACGGCGCGCCACGGTCTTCCGTGTCGGGCCGCCGGCGCCGTCCGCGCGCGCAGCCTCGGCGGCGCCGGCGCGCAGGTGGTGCAACGCGGTCCGGCCACACCAATTCGGTGCCCGCGCGTGTCGCGTCGGGAATGTCTCGAACCGGACAGTCCCGTCACGGCAGGACAGCGCCGGCGCCGGGCCCTTCGAGCACCGCACGGGCGGACGCCCGTACCGGCCGCGCTGTCCGGCCCGCGCAGGCGTCTGGCACGGGCTTTGCACAACGAACAGTGCATGACGCGCGGGAGGACACATGACAACGCAAGCCACACGCATCGTCGCCATCCACGGCAATCAACTGACGATCACGACCGGAGACGCACAGGCCTGCGGCGGCTGTGCGTCGAAATCCGCCTGCGGCAGCACGGGCGGCCGCACGCATCGCATCGACGTCGCGCCCGCGCTGGCCCGCCGGCTGCGCCCCGGTGATCCGGTTGCGCTGACGCTCGGTGACGGCGCCACGCTGCGCGCGATTGCAGCCGCCTACGTCGCGCCGCTCGGCGGCCTGCTTGCCGGCGTCGCCGCCGGCAGCGCGGCCGGCCTGCCGGACATGGCGGTGCTGCTGTGCGGCGGCAGCGGCCTGTGCTCCGGCTACGTCGTGTCGCGCATGCTGGCCCGCCACTGGCGCGCCGGCATGCAGCCCCGCGTGTGCGCCAGCCCGCCCCCGGACAGCGGGCGGCCGTAGCCGCCCGCGCACCGCGTCACCGGAGCGGCACGGCCCGCACCGCGTCGAAGAAGGCACTGCGCCGAGGCGCATCGAGCCGCGCGCCGAGCCGGTTGAGACCGCTCACGATGGCCAGTACCGACGCGGTGACAATGTTGCGGTGCATGCCGGCACCAAACACGGAACCGGGCACGCCGTCGACGACGAATTCGGCGAAGGCGATTGCCGCCGCGTCCGCGCCATGGCCTATCGCGCGCTCTTCGTAGTCGTGCAGCCGGGCCGGCACCCCGAGCGCGTCGATGACCGCGTCGATCGGGCCGTTGCCGCGACCGCTCAGCGTGCACTCGCGACCGCCCACGCGCAGCACGAGGTCGATGCCCTGCTGGTCACCGACTTCGCTCAGGTGGTGCGTGACGTAGGCAAGCGGCTCGACGCACTCGAAGTACTCGCGCGAGAACAGCTTCCAGATGTCGGCCGCGCGCACCTCCTGCCCGCTGCCGTCAGCGATCTGCTGGACCGCCGTGCTGAACTCGACCTGGAGCCGGCGCGGCATAGTCACGCCATATTCGCTTTCGAGCAGGAAGGTGACGCCGCCTTTTCCGGACTGGCTGTTCACGCGGATGATCGAGTCGTAGGTGCGGCCGACGTCGGCCGGATCGATCGGAAGATAGGGCACCTCCCACACCGCGTCCGGCGACTGCGCGGCGAGCCCCTTGCGGATGGCGTCCTGGTGCGATCCCGAAAACGCCGTGAACACGAGGTCACCGGCGTAGGGGTGGCGGGCGTGCACCGGAATCTGCGTGCACTGCTCGACCGTGCGCGCGATGTCGTTGATGCGCGAGAAGTCGAGACCCGGGTCGACGCCCTGCGAGTAAAGATTGAGCGCGAGGGTCACGAGGTCGACGTTGCCGGTGCGCTCGCCATGGCCGAACAGGCAGCCCTCGACCCGGTCGGCGCCGGCCAGCACGGCAAGCTCGGCGGCGGCCACCGCGGTTCCGCGGTCATTGTGCGGATGCACGCTGAGGATGACGGCGTCGCGCCGCGCGAGATTGCGGTGCATCCACTCGATCTGGTCGGCGTAGTGGTTCGGCGTGGCCACTTCGACCGTTGCCGGCAGGTTGATGATGACCGGCCGCTGCGGCGTGCCGCCCCAGGCCTCCACGACGGCGTCGCACACGGATTTCGAGAAATCGGGTTCGGTGGCGGTGAAGGTTTCCGGGCTGTACTGGAACACCCATTCGGTCTCGGGACGCTCCGCCGTGAGCCGGCGGATGAGCGTGGCGCTGTCGACGGCGAGCTGTTTCACCTCGTCGCGGCTCATGTTGAACACGGTGCGCCGGAACGACGGCGACGTCGCGTTATAGACGTGCACGATGGCGCGCCGCGCGCCGCGCAACGATTCGATGGTGCGCTCGATGAGGTGCGGGCGCGCCTGCGTGAGCACCTCTATCGTCACGTCGTCCGGCACGTGTCCGCCTTCGATGAGCGTGCGCACGAAGCTGAAATCGGTGTCGGACGCCGACGGAAACGCGACCTCGATCTCCTTGAAGCCGATGTCGACCAGCATCTTGAACATGCGCATCTTGCGCTCGCCATTCATCGGTTCGAACAGCGCCTGGTTGCCGTCGCGCAGATCGGTCGACATCCAGACCGGTGCACGGGTGAGCGTGCGGGTGGGCCACTGGCGATCGGCGAGCGCGATCGGCGTGAACGGGCGGTACTTGGTATCCGGTTGCTTCAACATCATTGTTCTCCTGCGCAGATTCGTGAGCGGTGCTTCGTTCAGTGTGGCCATCGCGGGCTGTCAGGCGGCCAACCGGGGCTCGTGGCCTGACAACCGCTGCGCAGTCGCAGCTTCAGCAGTGAGTGGATGGACAGAAACATGAAAGCGCTCCGGGAACGGCAACACACCCGCCGGTGGCGACACCGGCGGCAGGAACAACACGACAGGAAGGGGGGATTTATGTGCGCGCGGGGCGCAGCAGCAGACCGGACGCAGGCAGCGTCAGGGGGGGGAACGGCAGTTTGGTCTGTTGCGGATGCATGGACAGGACGTTAAGGGATGCGCGCGCACCAAGTCAAGCCCCGCGCCCGCACTGCCGGACACGACGAGCGGATAGAATCCGCACTGAGCGCCACCTACCGTCCCGCACATCATGTCAGACCGCAGCACTGCCGCACCCGCTTCCAACTTCCTGCGAGCCGTCATCGAGAAGGATCTCGCCGGCGGCACCTACGCCGCCCGCCGCTGGGCGCGCAGCCCGGGCGATGCCGCGCACCACGCGACCGGCGACCCTGACCCGGCACGCATCCGCACCCGCTTCCCGCCGGAGCCCAACGGCTACCTGCACATCGGCCACGCCAAGTCCGTCTGCCTGAACTTCGGTCTGGCGCGCGACTACGGCGGCGTCTGCCACATGCGTTTCGACGACACCAATCCGGAGAAGGAAAGCGTCGAGTACGTCGAATCGATCAAGGATTCGGTGCAGTGGCTGGGCTTCGGCTGGGACGCGTTCGGCGCGTCGCATCTGTACTTCGCCAGCGACTATTTCGACTTCATGTACCGCGCGGCCGAGAGCCTGATTTGCGCCGGCCACGCCTACATCGACGAGCAGACGCCGGACCAGATGCGCGCGAACCGCGGCACGCTGACCGAAGCCGGCACCGACTCACCCTGGCGCAACCGTCCGGCCGGGGAGTCGCTCGCGCTGTTCCGCGACATGCGCGACGGCAAGCACGCCGACGGCGCCATGGTGCTGCGCGCGAAGATCGACATGGCCAGCCCGAACATCAACATGCGCGATCCGGCCATCTACCGCATCAAGCGTGCGCATCACCACAACACCGGCGACACCTGGTGCATCTACCCGATGTACACCTACGCCCACCCGCTTGAAGACGCGCTCGAAGGCATCACCCACTCGATCTGCACACTGGAATTCGAAGACCAGCGCCCGTTCTACGACTGGGTGCTGGAGCGCCTGGCCGAATGCGGACTGCTCGCGCACCCGCTGCCGAAGCAGTACGAATTCGCGCGGCTGAACCTCACCTATGTCGTCACCAGCAAGCGCAAGCTGATGCAGCTGGTGACGGAAAAGCACGTCAGCGGCTGGGACGACCCGCGCATGCCCACGCTCGTCGGCCTGCGCCGGCGCGGTTACACGCCGGAAGCGATACAGCTGTTCGCCGAGCGCATCGGCGTGTCGAAGGCAGATTCCTGGATCGACTATTCGACGCTCGAAGGCGCGCTGCGCGATGACCTGGATGCGCGTGCCGACCGCGCGATGGCGGTACTCGATCCGGTGAAACTCACGCTGACGAACTGGGACGAGGTGTTCGGTGCGCGCGCCACGGAGCCGTGCGCCGCACCGGTGCACCCGCACCACCCGGAACGCGGACAGCGCAGCTTCAATCTGTCGCGCGACGTGTGGATCGAGCGTGACGATTTCATGGAAGTCGCGCCCAAGGGCTATCACCGCCTGTTCCCCGGCAACCGCACACGCCTGAAGTACGGCTACGTCATCGAATGCACCGGCTGCGAGAAGGACGCCGACGGCCGCATCACCGCCGTGCTCGCCACCCTCGTGCCCGACACGAAGAGCGGCACGCCGGGCGCCGACAGCGTGAAGGTGAAGGGCGTCATCACCTGGGTCGGTGCGGTCGATGCGCTGGCGGTCGACGTCCGGCTGTACGACCGCCTGTTCACCGAAGCCCATCCGGACGCGGGCGGACGTGACTTCCTGAGCGTCATGAACGCCGATTCGGTACGCACGCTCACCGCATTCGTCGAACCCGGCCTGGCCGGCGCGGCACCGGAAGCGCGTTTCCAGTTCGAGCGCCACGGCTATTTCGTCGCCGACCGCAAGGATTCGGTGCCGGGCCGGCCGGTGTTCAACCGCGCCGTCACGCTGAAGGACAGCTGGGGCAAGTAAGGAAACGTCGGGGCAGGCGCCCCGCCAGGACAAACCTCCGGAGAGCACTGCAATGTCAACCGCAATGGACGTCATCACCGCCGTGCTCGGACTGCTGCTGTTCGCAGTCGTCGTGCTCGGCATCCTCGCCTTGCGCGGCTACAACGGCCTGCGCCTGCTGTCAGAGAACGTGAAGGAGGCCTGGTCCAACATCGGCGTCACGGTGCGCAAGCAGGCATCGCTGATCAATCAGCTCATCAGCGTCGTCAGCGCGCACGCCGAGGGCGAAAAGCTCGTCATGCTGAAGGTGTCGGACGACGCCAGCGTGGGCGCGGTACAGCAGATGCACCAGCAGAGCGGCGTCGTGCTGTCTGCCGTGAGCGGCATGGCGCAGCGGTTTCCCGACCTGAAATCGAACACGCAGTACCTGAGCCTGATGGAGTCGATCAACCAGGTCGAGGACCAGCTGGAGCGCCAGCGCCAGAGCTACAACGCGTCCACCAAGCACTACAACGTCGCGCGCACCTCCATCCCGCACGTGTTCTATTCGAAGCTGCTCGGCTTCGGCGCCGTGCCCTATCTCGACTTCGACGGCGCCAGCGAGAAGGGCTCTGCCAGCGTGCAGCAGTTCGCCAGCACGGACGGCGAGCGCCTGAACGATCTGCTCGGCAAGGCCGGGCAGCGGGTGCGCAGCGTCGCACAGCACGCGGGCGAGGCGGCCGTGGCCGAGGGCAGGCATCTGCTCGGCGAGGCGCGCGCACAGGTCGAGCAGGACGCGCGACGACAGCTTGCGCATGCCGACGACACGATCGCCGAAAGCGTGTTCGACATTACCGGCGACGACGCCACGGTGATTTCGCGCCCGAAGGCCGCGCCGTCACTGATCGATCTCGCGGGTTCCGCATCGGGGCAGCGCTTCGCGCTGAAGGCGCAGGGCCAGACCATCGGCCGCGCGGCGGGCGCCGACATCATCGTCGCCGATCCGCAGGTGTCGAAACTGCACGCCTGGATAGGCGAGGAGAACGGGCGCTGGCTGCTGCGCGACCGCAATTCGTCGAACGGCACCTACATCAACGACGATCTCGACACGCGCATCGGGGAAGTCGAACTGCAGCCCGGCCTCATCATTTCGCTCGGTCACCACGGCGACACGCGCTTCGAAGTGAGCTTCGCCTGACATGCGCCTGCCCGTCCCGCTCGACCGCGCGTACCGCCTGCTCAACCACGGACCGACCGTACTGATCGGCAGCGCGGCCGGCGGGCGCCGCAACGTGATGGCGGCAGCCTGGTGCATGCCGCTCGACTTCGACCCGCCGCGCGTGCTCGTGGTCATCGACAGCGCCACCTTCACGCGCGAACTGATGGAAGCGTCCGGCGAATTCTCGATCAGCGTGCCCACCTGCGCGCAGCGCGAGCTGACCGTGGCCGTGGGCGGCGACAGCGGCCGCGAGCACGACAAATTCGAGGCGCTGTCGATCGCCACCTTCGCCGGCGAGCAGGTTCGCGCACCGCTGATCGACGGTTGCGTGGCCTGGCTGGAGTGCCGCGTCATCCCCGAGCCGCACAACGAGAACCGCCACGATTTGTTCATCGGCGAAGTCGTGGCCGCGCAGGCGGACAGCCGCGTGTTCAGCAGCGGCCGCTGGCATTTCGACGGAGCCGATGCCGCCTTGCGCACGCTGCACCATGTCGCTGGCGGCACCTTCTTCGCAACCGGAGACGTCGTCGGCAACGATCGCTGACGCACCGGCGGCGACAGAACTTTTCCCCGGCAATGTGCTCGGAACCTGCTGTTGCCGCGTCAGCAGACGCCGCGCCGCACGCCCTTTCACCGTTGCCCGGACGGAGGTCACTGCCATGGTTCGCCTGCCTGCCCTGCTCGCCTGTTCCATCAGCTTCTGCAGCCTGCCGTCAGGCGCCGCCGGGCCGGTCGAGGAATTCGGCCCGGCCTTCTACACCAGCCTGTCGATCAGTGTCGTGCAGGTTCGCGTCGCCACGGCGACCGGCAAGGGCTTCTTCGGCTCGGGCGTCGTCGTCGCCGAAAACGAAGTCGTCACGAACTGCCATGTCACCCGTCAGGCGGCGCGCATCGAAGTCGCCAAGGGTGCCCTCGTCTATCCGGTATTCGGCCAGAAGGTCGACACCGCCAACGACCTGTGCCTGCTGCGCACCGCCGCCATGCCGCTGCGCATCGCGCCGCTGCGCGCGGCGGCCACGGTACGCGCCGGCGAACGGTCCTTCTTCTACGGCTACTCCGGCGGCGTCGAAGCCTTCTTCGCACCCGGCAAGGTCGCCACCATCCACCCGCTCGACGGCAGCGCCGTCATCGAGACATCGAGCGGTTTCGCGCTGGGCGGCAGCGGCGGCGGACTGTTCGACACCGAAGGCCGGCTGCTCGGCATCACCACCTTCCTGTCGTCCGGCCATTCCGGCGGCTATTTCGCCATGCCGGCGGAGCTGGTGGAACGGGTGCGCAAGCTGCCAGAATCGGACGTCGCGCCGTTCGAGGGCCTGGCCCTGTGGGAGCGGCCGGAAGCGGCCCAGCCCTGGTTCCTGCGCGTGGCGCGCCTGGGCGCGCTTGCACGCTGGCATGACGCGGCCGACCTGGCACTCGCGTGGACGCGCGAGGAGCCGGACAACGCCGACGCCTGGCATCAGGCGGGCGCCACACTGTCGCGCGAAGGCCGCCACGGCGAAGCGATTTCCGCACTGCGCCGCGCGCTGGTGCTGTCACCCGGCCATCCGGACATCCTTTTCCTCACTGCCGTCGCGCTGTCGCACACCGGCGAACACCGAGAAATGGCAAACATTCGAAAACAGCTGGCGCACGCCGATGCCGATCTCGCGCGCCGGCTCGACGACGAAACCGTGTGCTCTTCCCGCGTCTGCTGAGAATTCGTCCCTGGCGGAGACCGCGTCTCACGTGGACGAGCGTCCACCGGACCGGCCAGCCAAACAACTTGAAACACTCTAAAATCCGGCACATGACATATGAAGTCGGGGGTCCGGGGTGGTCATTGCCAGAGCGTACTTGCGTCTAGCCCTTGCGTGCGCCGTGGCTCTGTCGTCTACCTCCCTGCATGCGGAAGAGGTCAGTGACGGTCCGCGTTTCGAGGTACGCAGCTATTCAGTGTCCGGCGGCACGGTCTTCCGGCCGTCGGAGATCGACGCCCTGCTCATGCCCTTCACCGGAGCGGCGGTCGGCTTTGCGCAGATAGAGGGCGCGCGCACCGCGCTGCAGGCGGCGTATCACCTGCGCGGTTTCGGTGCCGCGCAGGTCACCATTCCGGAACAGGAACTGAGCGGCGGCGCCGTCATTCTCGAAGTGCTCGAACCCCGGCTCACCGAACTGGCCATCCAGGGGCCCCGCCATCACGACGAAGAGAACATCCGGCGCAGCCTGCCGGCCATCGCCGAAGGGCGCATGCCCAACACCGAAGACGTTGCCCGCCAGCTCGCGCTCGCCAACGAGAACGCATCCAAACAGTCCGACGTCACCTTCCGCTCCGGCCGCAAGCCAGGCGAGATCGCAGCCACCGTGTCGGTGGTCGACGACAACCCGCTGCGCCGCTTCGTCACCGTGGACAACAGCGGCACACCTGCGACCGGCACGCACCGCGTGTCGGTCGGCCTGCAGCACGCCAACCTGTTCAATCGCGATCACGTCGCAACTGTGCAGTACACAACGTCCATCGAGAAGCCGTCCGAAGTCTCGATCTTCGGCGTCGGCTACCGCATTCCGCTGTACGAAAGCGGCAATTCGATAGACCTCATCGGCGGCTACTCGAGCGTCAGTTCCGGTCAGGTAGCGGTACTGAATTCCGTCGCCAGCGTGTCGGGCAGCGGCCGCATCCTGTCGGCGCGCTACAACTGGCACCTGCCGCGCGACGGCGAATTGTCACAGCGCGTCAGCCTCGCGGCGGACCACCGGGATTTCGACAGCAGCTTCCTGCTCGAGGGCGTGCCGGGCAACCTGGTGCCACGCGTCATCACCCGGCCGGTCAGCCTGTCGTGGAGCGGCAACTGGCGCAACGATCTGCGTGAAGCGGGCGTGAACGTGAGTCTGGCCCGCAACATTCCGGGTGGCGAGCACGGTCGCGACACGGATTTCGCGGCACTGCGCGCCGGCGCCAACGCACGTTTCACGATAGTGCGCGCCGGCGCGTCGTGGTTCCAGCTGCTGTCACGCGACTGGCGGGTACGCCTGCAGGCGCAGGTCCAGTACACGAACGACGAGCTCGTATCGGGCGAGCAGTTCGGCATCGGCGGCGCCGATTCGGTACGCGGCCTGCGCGAACGCGTGCTGGCCGATGACCGGGGCTGGCGCGCCAGCGCCGACTTCGACACGCCGGCCTGGGTGTACGACACGCTGGTGATGCGCGGCGTGCTGTTCGCCGACGTGGCGCAGCTGTACCGGGTCAATCCGCAACCGGGAGAAGTAGGCAATCTCGGTGTATTCGCGGCCGGAATGGGCTTGCGCGTCAACTATTCCACGTGGCTCTCCGGTCGTATCGACTACGCTCAACTCATTGACGGAGCAGGCAGATACGACTCCGGTAGTCACCGCGTGCACGCATCGTTCAGTCTGAACTTCTGATTCCGGTCACGGCCCGCATCGCGCGCCATGACCGGAACGCATCAGACCGGAACCGCAACACTGCCGAATCCTGATCCACGGGACCACAGCCGGCGCTTGCCATGGATCGATCCGCTGCCGCGGACTGCGTTGCGCCGCTTTGCGTAACCGTCCTACGGCCCGGAAATGAAGAACTTGAGGCCGAAATGAACAAGGGTCGCCACACACTGCTGTTCTCCGACGAACGCGGCACCTATGTGCCCGTCGCCGAAGGCACCCGCGCACGCGGAAAATCCCGGGGCGCCCGTGCGCTGCGCCGCATCGTTGCTGCGATGGCTGCGGCGCTTCCCGGGTTGACGATCGCCAATCCGACCGGCCATGAAGTGGTTCACGGCCAGGTCGGCATGCAGACCCAGGGCAGCACGCTGAACATCACGGCGAGTGACCGCGCCATCATCAACTGGAAGCAGTTCTCCATCCAGCCCGGTGAAACGACGCGCTTCATCCAGCCGGGCTCGACCGCCACCGTACTGAACCGCGTGGTTGGCCAGGACCCGTCGCAGATCCTCGGCAATCTGGTCGCCAACGGCCGCGTCTTCCTCATCAATCCCAACGGCGTGCTGTTCGGCGCGGGGGCGCGCGTGGATACCGCCGGACTGGTGGCGTCGACGCTCAACATCCGCAACGAGGACTTCCTCGCCGGCCGGCTGAAGTTCGACGCGGAAGGTGCCGCCGGCCGCCTGCGCAACGAAGGCACGCTGAAGACCACGGGCGGGCCGCTCATCCTCATCGCGACGGACATCGAGAACACCGGCCTCATCACCGCGGAGAACGGCGACATCGTGCTCGCCGCGGGGCGCAGCGTGGAGATCGCCGACCCGCACCAGCCGGCACTGCGCGTGAAGATCGAAGCCGGTGGCGAAGCGATCAATCTCGGCCAGCTGCTCACGCAGGGCGGCAACGTCGGCATGTTCGGCGCCGCGCTCACGCAGGCCGGCAAGGTCAGCGCGACGGGCGCGCAGCGTACCGCCGACGGGCGCATCGTGCTGCGCGCGTCGAAGTCGGTGACGCTCGGCGCGCAGTCCGAAACCATCGCCCGCACCGCACAGGGTGACGGCGGCTCGATCGACATCGCCGCGCCCGACATCGTCGTCGTCGCAGGCGCCAGCGTGGACGCGAGCGGCAACCGTGGCGGACGCATCGACATCGCCGCCGAGAAGCTCGCGCGCGTGGAAGGAACGCTGCGCGCGACCGGACACCTGCCCGACCCGGCGCCGGTCGCACCGGCTGCGCCCGACCTCGAACTGCCGGTCACGGCGGCCGGTCCGGCGCCCGCCGCCGCACCAACCGCCCAGACCGCACCGCCCCCCGCCGACGCCGGCCGGGGCGGCGACATCGTCGTCACGGCCGAGGACATCGCCATTGCCGACACCGCGACGCTCGACGCCTCCGGCGACACCGGCGGTGGCTCGGTGCTGATAGGCGGCGACTGGCAGGGCGCCAATCCCGACGTGCGCAACGCGCGCACGACCTGGGTCGGCAACGGCGCCGGCATCCTGGCCGACGCACTGCTGCAGGGCGACGGCGGCAAGGTGGTGGTGTGGGCCGATCAGGCCACCGCCTTCGCCGGCAACATCTGGTCACGTGGCGGGCGCAATGGCGGTGACGGCGGACATGTCGAAGTGTCCGGCAAGGTGGCGCTGCTCTACCGCGGCCGCACCGACACGCGCGCTGCACGCGGGCGCAATGGCGAACTGCTGCTCGACCCGCTGGCCATCGTGCTGCAGGGCGGCAGCGGCGACGGCAGCAACGACGGCACGCAGGTCTTCGGCAACGGCGGCATGCTCGCCATGGACGCGCTCGGGCCGACCGTCATCTTCGAAAGCGAACTGGAAGAACAGAGCAAGACGACCGACATCATCCTGCGCGCGCAGCGTTCGGTCACCGTCGGCAGCAACCCGTTCAGCCATACGGCAAGCGGGAATCTGGCGGGCGAGACAAGCGGCCAACTGGCGCTTGCGGCCGGCAGCAGCCTGCTGATCGAAACGCGCAACCTGGGCGCGGGCGAAGGCGGCGCCAGCGCCGGCATCGACCTGGTCACCAATGGCTGGCACGGCAGTGCGCTGCAGATCATCACCCAGGGCAGCGGCGACATCACGCTGCAGACCGGCTACGCCAACGGCGTGCAGGTCGGCGATCAGGTGGCGAACCTGCTGCTGCCGGTACTGCGCACCGCTGCCGGCGACATCCTCGTCCGCGCAGGTGACGACTCGACCGTACAGCTGGTGGGCGCCGACTACTCGGCCGGCGGCGCGATCGACATCGTCGCCGGTACGGTCACCGGCGGCACGGCATTCAACGCGGGCGCCGGCACGCACATCACCGGCGACTACGTGGTCAGCAGCGGCACGCTGTCATTCAGCGGCGGCAACGCGGCCATCAGCGGCCTGCTGACGCTGGGTGCGAACCTCGGCGGCAACGCCTCGCTGTCGCTGGGCGGTCTCGACTGGCGCAGCGGACGCATGAATGCGGGCGGCATCGTCACGCTGACCGGCAATGGTGTCATCGACAGTTCAAACAGCCACCGATACCTCGCCCGCGAGCTTGTCGTCGCCGGGCGCCTGTCCTTCGAGAACCCGGGCAACTACTACCTCGGCATCGACGACGGCGGCACGCTGCGCATCGCGTCGACCGGCAGTCTTGCAACCCGCGACACCAACGGGCTGATCTACCTTGGCGCGGGCGCGGCCGGCACGGCCAGACTGCTCGCCGACGCCGGTTCGAATATCAGCGTCGCAGCCGGCACGGCGTTGCTGTTGCGCAGCAACAGCAACGCCGGCAACCAGATCGCCGGCGCATTCGCGCTGTCCGGTACGGGTGCCATGACGCTCGACTCCGGCCTGATCAGCACCGGCGCCGACACGACGATCGGCGGCAGCGGCACCCTTGCGCTCGTCGGCGGCGGCGCGCTCGGCGGTTCGCACACGCTGACCATCGCGAGCGGCTTCAACTGGACCGGCGGCACGATGGGCGGGACCGGCACCACGGTACTGTCGGGCAGCGGCGCCATCGACAACACCTCGAACTACAAGTATCTCAATCGCCGGCTCGACGTGACCGGCGACTTCACGTTCGGCAATTCCAGTTCCTATTACCTTCAGGTCGGCAATGGCGGGGAGCTGCACATCGGTTCAACCGGACGGCTGACGACGACCGGCGCCAACGGACTCATCTATTTCGCCGGCGGCAATGGCGGCGCCGCGCGCTTCAGCGCTGACGACGGCGCCGTGATCGAAGCCGGCGCCGACACGACGCTCACCGTGCGCGCCGACGGAAGCAACGGCAACCAGCTTGCGGGCACCTTCGAACTCGCCGGCGACGGGGTGGTGAGTTTCGATTCCGGCATCATCGAACTGAGTGGCGCAACACGCTTTGACGGCACCGGGCGCCTGCGCATGGCAGGCAACGCGACCTTCGGCGGCGCGGGCTCACTCGCCATCGCCTCCGCGTTCGAGTGGTTCGGCGGCACGCTGGCCGGCAGCGGCACCGCGACGCTGTCCGGCGCCGGCGTCATCGACAACACATCCTCCTACAAGTACCTGAACCGCCGGCTCGACGTCACGGGCAGCCTCACCTTCGGCAATTCGAACGGTTACTACGTGCAGGTGGGCAACGGCGGCACGCTGCACCTTGCCGCAGCCGGCGTACTGGGCACGGGCAGTACCAACGGACTCATCCACATGACAGCCGGCGCGGCCGGCAGCACACGATTCAGCGCAGATGCGGGCGCCCGGATTTCAATCGCCGACGGCACGACCTTCACACTGCGTGGCGACGGCAACGCCGGCAACCAGATTTCCGGCGATTTCGCGTTGACCGGCCCGGGCGCCATGGTTCTCGATTCCGGTTCGCTGACCACGGCCGGCGCCACCCGCTTCTCGGGCGCCGGCCCGTTGCGCATGTCGGGTGTCACCTTCACCGCCAACCACGCCACCACCCTTGATTCCGTCCTCCGCCTGGAGAGCGGCACGCTGACCGGCAGCGCAGACGTCATCATCTCCGGCCCCTTCACCTGGGCCGGCGGCGTGATGTCGGGCTCCGGCACCACCGTCATATCGGGCGCCGCGCAGATCGACAACACGTCGTCGTACAAATACCTCGATCGCCGCATGGACGTCAGCGGCTCGCTGACCTTCGGCAACTCGAACGGCTACTACATCAACATCCGCAACGGCGGCGAACTCCATCTGGCGGCTGGCGGCACGCTCGCGACGCAGAGCGTGAACGGCCTCATCTACATGTCGGCGGGCACCGGCGGCACGGCACGCTTGAGCGCCGACGACGGATCCACCCTCGACATCGCCGACGGCACCGTCCTCACGCTGCGCGCCGACAGCAATGCCGGCAACCTCATGTCCGGCACCTTCGGCCTGACCGGCGCCGGCACGCTGGTCATGGATTCCGGCGTGCTGACGACGGGCGCGGCGACGCGCTTCGACGGCGACGGTTTCATGCGCCTCGGCAGCGGAGCGACCTTCAACGCGAACCACGCCGCCACCTTCGCCGCCGCGCTCTCCCTCGGCGGCGCCACGCTCGGCGGCAGCGGCGCGACGACGATCTCGGGGCCCTTCACGTGGTCCGGCGGCATCATGAACGGCAGCGGCACGACAGTGCTCACCGGCGACGGCGTCATCGACAACACGTCCGCCTACAAGTATCTGGATCGCCGCCTCGAAGTCAGCGGCACGCTTTCGTTCGGAAATTCCAACGGCTACTACGTGAGTGTGCGCGACGGCGGCACGCTGCACCTGAATGCAGGCGCACAGCTGTCCGCCCCCGCGGTGAATGGCGTCATCCATCTCGGTGCGGGTGCCGGCGGCTCCGCGCTGCTCAGTGCCGATGACGGCGCCACCATCAACGTGGCGGACGGCGTCACCTTCACGCTGCGCAGCGACAACAATGCCGGCAACCGCATCGCCGGCAACTTCGAACTGACCGGCGCGGGCACGACGCATTTCGACTCCGGCACCATCAGTGCCGACAGCGCCACCGTGTTCGACGGCGACGGCAAGCTGCTGCTTTCCAGCGGCGCGACGCTCGGCGGCAGCGCGCAGGTCACCATCGCCTCCGCCTTCGACTGGACCGGTGGCGTGATGAGCGGCACCGGCAAGACCGTGCTGGTCAACGCGGTCACGCTGAGTGGCAGCGGAACCCGCACGCTGAACCGGACACTCGAGATCGCCGCCACCGGCAGCCTGGACATCGGCGACAACGTCGTCATCCAGCGCTCGACGAACAACGGCGGCACGGGCGGCATCGTCGCATTCGGCACGCTGACGAAGTCGGCCGGCGCCGGCACCGCCTATCTGCAGTACGTCGACCTGCAGGGCAACTTCTCGGCGACAAGCGGCACGCTGTCGCTCTACGGCAACGTCGCGGGCACCGGCCTCGGCGCAGCCAGCTTCTCGTCGGCCGGCACCGCGGTCGTGCTGCTGGACAACGGCCTGTTCACGCTGGGCAACGGCCAGACAGCCAACGTCACCGGCGGCACGCTGGACCTCGCGTCGGGCGCCACGCTGTCGACCGCAGGCAACGCGTCGGTCGCCGGCGCGGGCACCTTCCTCATCAGCAGCGGCGTACTGGACGGTGCCGGCACGCTGACGATCGCGTCCGGCTTCAACTGGACCGGCGGCAGCATGAATGGCGCCGGCGTGACCCGCCTCGTCAATGCCGTCAGCCTGACCGGCAACGGCACCCGCACACTGAACCGGACGCTGGAAATCGCGACCGGCGCCAGCCTTGACCTCGGCGACAGCGTAGCCATCCAGCGCTCGACCGGCAGTGGCGGCACCGGTGGCATCGTCGCACTCGGCGCGCTGACGAAGTCGACCGGCAGCGGCACCGCCTATCTGCGCTACTTCGACCTGCGCGGCAACATTTCCGCCGGCAGCGGCGTGCTGTCCATCGTGGGCAACACGGCCGGCAGTTCGATCAACGGCGCCGCGCTGTCCAGCACGGGCAGCGGCAGCCTGCGCCTGGACAGCGGCACCTTCACGCTGAACGACGGCGAATCCGCCAGCGTCGGTGCCGGCACACTGGACATATCCGACGCCACGCTGACCACCACCGGCAACAGCGCGATCAACGGCGCAGGCAACCTGCTGCTGTCGTCCGGCACCATCAACGGAACCGGCACGCTCACCGTCAATTCCGCCTTCGACTGGAGCACCGGCTCTGTCTCGGGCAACGGCACGCTGCGCCTCGCCGCAGAGGCCCGCGTGCTGTCAGGCAGTACCAAAGAGCTGTCCCGCACGCTGGAAGTCGCCGGCCGCCTGAGCACCCGCAACCAGAGCGGCACACTGAAGATTCAGGACGGCGGTCGCATCTCGGTGCTGGCGTCCGGCGAATTCGCCGTGGATGGCGGCTCGAGCATCACGCACGCCGGCAGCGGCCGCATCGACAACGCCGGCCTCATGCGCAAGACCGGCACGGCTGCCGTCACGCTGGCCGTGCCGCTGACCAACAGCGGCACGCTGCGCATCGAGGAGGGCACGCTCACCGCGAGCGCCTTCCCGGTCAACGCCGGCACGCTGGACGTGTTCAACGGCGCAGCGCTGAACACTGGCGTGGATCTTCAGAACCCCGGCATTCTCCAGGGCAGCGGCACGGTCGATATCGGCAGCGGCCTGCTCACCAACGCGGGTGTCATCCGTCCGGGCGGCAGCGGCGCCGCCGCAACGCTGACCATCACCGGCAATCTCGCGCAGACATCGGCCGGCACCATCGAGGCCGACGTGCTCGGCACCAGTGCCGCACAGCAGGACCGCCTCATCGTCAGCGGCACGGTGGCGCTCGACGGCGATCTCGTGCTGGCCCCGGCGGCCGGCGTGAGCTTCGGCGCGCAGGACCGCTACACGGCGCTGTCATGCGGCGCCGACGCCTGCCTGAGCGGCGCGTTCGCGTCCGTGAACACCGGCGGCGTGGCCGGCCTGAGCGCGACCACGTTCTCGAACGCGATCAGCTTCGCCACCGGCGCCATCGCCAGCACCTGGATCTCGCAAACGTCGGGCTTCTGGGACGTCGCGACCAACTGGGCGGGCGGCCTGATGCCGACAGCCAGCACCGATGTCATCATCGACCAGCCCGGCGACCTGACGATCACCATCCGCAGTACCGGCAGCCCCTTCACCGTCAACAGCCTGTTCTCGAACGAGAACATTTCCGTCACTGGTGGCGTGCTCACGCTGATCGATGACTCGGTGATCAACGGCCTGCTGTCGGTTTCCGGCGGCACACTGAACATCGATACGCAGCTCGATGCCAGCCGGCTCGCGCTGAGCGGCGGCGGCACGATAGCAGGCGGCACACTCGGCCTGTCCGGTGCGCAGTCCATGCTGTCCGGTGGCACGCTGTCCAGTGTCGATCTGATCGTCGGCGCGTCCGGCCTGCTGGTGCGCGGCGGCATCATGACCGATGTGGTTCTGCACAAGCAGGCCGCCGCAACATCCAGCGCGCTGGTCACCATCGCCAACGGCGGCGTTCTCGAAGCACGCGGCACGCTCACGCTCGACGGCGCCACCATCCGTCTGGCCAGCACCGGCTCCGGCACCTATCTGCGCAATACCACCGCCGGCAACACCACGCTCGACATCAACGGCAACGGCACCATCGAATTCGCCGGCGCCGACAACGCCAACAACGACATCACCGCCTGGCAGGCCAACAGCACCCTCAACATCGGTGCCGGCATCATCCTCTCCGGCTCCCAGTCCGGCACAACCAACTTCGGCAGCAACGGCTCCTTTGCCGGCACCGCCGTCGCCGCCACCGCCGGCAAGACGCTTTCCTTCA
>JAHJHI010000056.1 GCA_018824085.1 Gammaproteobacteria bacterium
CAAAAGTGTTTGACAGGTTTTGAATTGATGTGCATAATCTCGTTTCTCTGCTGCACGACAAGCAGGACGAAACGAAGCAAGCAAGCGGTTCTTCAGGGTTTTAAGTAGTGTTGAAGAGCGGTAATTGTAGCGGAAATTTCGAAGCGATCTTTAACAAGTTAACAGCCGATAAGTGTGGGCACTGACCAGATGGGTTTAAGGTTTGTTCTTTTCTCAAAAAGAATGACTTTGAATCACGATTCAGAGTTAGTGCTCACGGAATAAAGTAAATGAATGTGAAAGTCGTCAAGGCTTTTATAAACATCTACTCCGTCGAGTTTAGTAAATTTTGCAGAGATTAAACTGAAGAGTTTGATCCTGGCTCAGATTGAACGCTGGCGGCATGCCTTACACATGCAAGTCGAACGGTAACAGGTCTTCGGATGCTGACGAGTGGCGAACGGGTGAGTAATACATCGGAACGTGCCCAGTAATGGGGGATAGCTCGGCGAAAGCCGGATTAATACCGCATACGCCCTGAGGGGGAAAGTGGGGGATCGCAAGACCTCACGTTATTGGAGCGGCCGATGGCTGATTAGCTAGTTGGTAGGGTAAAGGCCTACCAAGGCGACGATCAGTAGCTGGTCTGAGAGGACGATCAGCCACACTGGGACTGAGACACGGCCCAGACTCCTACGGGAGGCAGCAGTGGGGAATTTTGGACAATGGGGGAAACCCTGATCCAGCAATGCCGCGTGTGCGAAGAAGGCCTTCGGGTTGTAAAGCACTTTTGTCAGGGAAGAAATCCTTTGGGCTAATACCCTAGGGGGATGACGGTACCTGAAGAATAAGCACCGGCTAACTACGTGCCAGCAGCCGCGGTAATACGTAGGGTGCAAGCGTTAATCGGAATTACTGGGCGTAAAGCGTGCGCAGGCGGTTCTATAAGACAGGTGTGAAATCCCCGGGCTTAACCTGGGAATTGCATTTGTGACTGTAGGACTAGAGTGTGTCAGAGGGGGGTGGAATTCCACGTGTAGCAGTGAAATGCGTAGATATGTGGAGGAACACCAATGGCGAAGGCAGCCCCCTGGGATAACACTGACGCTCATGCACGAAAGCGTGGGGAGCAAACAGGATTAGATACCCTGGTAGTCCACGCCCTAAACGATGTCAACTAGTTGTTGGGGATTTACTTCCTTGGTAACGTAGCTAACGCGTGAAGTTGACCGCCTGGGGAGTACGGCCGCAAGGTTAAAACTCAAAGGAATTGACGGGGACCCGCACAAGCGGTGGATGATGTGGATTAATTCGATGCAACGCGAAAAACCTTACCTACCCTTGACATGGCAGGAACTTTCCAGAGATGGATTGGTGCTCGAAAGAGAACCTGCACACAGGTGCTGCATGGCTGTCGTCAGCTCGTGTCGTGAGATGTTGGGTTAAGTCCCGCAACGAGCGCAACCCTTGTCATTAGTTGCTACGAAAGGGCACTCTAATGAGACTGCCGGTGACAAACCGGAGGAAGGTGGGGATGACGTCAAGTCCTCATGGCCCTTATGGGTAGGGCTTCACACGTCATACAATGGTCGGTACAGAGGGTTGCCAAGCCGCGAGGTGGAGCCAATCCCAGAAAACCGATCGTAGTCCGGATCGCAGTCTGCAACTCGACTGCGTGAAGTCGGAATCGCTAGTAATCGCGGATCAGAATGCCGCGGTGAATACGTTCCCGGGTCTTGTACACACCGCCCGTCACACCATGGGAGTGGGTTCTACCAGAAGTGGCTAGTCTAACCGCAAGGAGGACGGTCACCACGGTAGGATTCATGACTGGGGTGAAGTCGTAACAAGGTAGCCGTATCGGAAGGTGCGGCTGGATCACCTCCTTTCTAGAGAAAGAGAAGTAGATCAAGTCTTGAATTTGTTTGGTTTTAGTGCTCACACTTATCGGTTTGTTTAGGCGCAAAGATACAAGCAGCAAAATAGAGGGCCTTTAAGTTTCAGCATGAAAGTGTTGGCTAAGAGGTCAAGGCCCTGGGGCTGAAAAGTTTTTCGGGGTCTGTAGCTCAGTTGGTTAGAGCACCGTCTTGATAAGGCGGGGGTCGATGGTTCGAGCCCATCCAGACCCACCATTGGTTTGTGCGGTAGAAACATCTGGGGGTGTAGCTCAGCTGGGAGAGCACCTGCTTTGCAAGCAGGGGGTCATCGGTTCGATCCCGTTCACCTCCACCAGGTTTTACTGTTGCAGATGAGTGCTGAATGTATCGAGTGTTTAGGTAAATGTTGGCTGTTAGCGAAGTTGGCAAGTAAGTGATGCGCACAATGTTGCATCGCCCTTGCGGTCAAATGAATAAGCGCGCAGTGAGAGCTGAGGTGTTTATTCATTTGGCTGTAAGAGTCGCCAAGCCCCAAGGGTTTGGACTTGTTCTTTAACAATTTGGAAATGATGAGATATCGAGATAGATGCTCCTTTTAATTAAGGTGTAGCTATTTAGATTTTTTGATGATATTGCATCATCGTTCTTCTCAAGAAGTGGGCGTGTATTGTTCCTAATACGCGCCGGCGCTTGAATTTTTAGAATACACACAAACTACTTTGCTTTTTATGGTGATTACAGTGTTGTTCTTGTGAGTAACTTGAGCAGGGCTTAACGCTATAGAGTCAAGCGAATAAGTGCACATGGTGGATGCCTTGGCAGTCATAGGCGATGAAGGACGTGGTAGCCTGCGAAAAGCTACGGGGAGCTGGCAAACAAGCTTTGAGCCGTAGATGTCCGAATGGGGAAACCCACCCTTTTAGGGGTATCGCACAGTGAATACATAGCTGTGCGAGGCGAACCTGGAGAACTGAAACATCTAAGTACCCAGAGGAAAAGAAATCAACCGAGATTCCGAGAGTAGTGGCGAGCGAAATTGGAACAGCCTGTACGATTTAGCATTTGAGTTAACAAAACGGTCTTGAAAGTCCGGCCATAGAAGGTGATAGCCCTGTATGTGAAAACTCGATTGTGGAACTAGGCGTACGACAAGTAGGGCGGGGCACGAGAAACCCTGTCTGAACATGGGGGGACCATCCTCCAAGGCTAAATACTCATGACTGACCGATAGTGAACTAGTACCGTGAGGGAAAGGCGAAAAGAACCCCGGGAGGGGAGTGAAATAGATCCTGAAACCGTGTGCATACAAACAGTCGGAGCGGACTTGTTCCGTGACGGCGTACCTTTTGTATAATGGGTCAGCGACTTACATTCAGTGGCAAGCTTAACCGAGTAGGGAAGGCGTAGCGAAAGCGAGTCCGAATAGGGCGTCTAGTCGCTGGGTGTAGACCCGAAACCAGATGATCTATCCATGGCCAGGTTGAAGGTTGGGTAACACCAACTGGAGGACCGAACCCACTAACGTTGAAAAGTTAGGGGATGAGCTGTGGATAGGGGTGAAAGGCTAAACAAATCTGGAAATAGCTGGTTCTCCCCGAAAACTATTTAGGTAGTGCCTCGAGTCTCACTACAGGGGGTAGAGCACTGTTATGGCTAGGGGGTCATCGCGACTTACCAAACCATGGCAAACTCCGAATACCTGTAAGTGCAATCTCGGGAGACAGACATCGGGTGCTAACGTCCGGTGTCAAGAGGGAAACAACCCAGACCGCCAGCTAAGGTCCCTAATATCTGCTAAGTGGAAAACGAAGTGGGAAGGCTAAAACAGTCAGGAGGTTGGCTTAGAAGCAGCCACCCTTTAAAGAAAGCGTAATAGCTCACTGATCGAGTCGTCCTGCGCGGAAGATGTAACGGGGCTAAGCAGATAACCGAAGCTGCGGATGTGCACGTCAAGTGCATGTGGTAGGGGAGCGTTCTGTAAGCCTGCGAAGGTGTGTTGTAAAGCATGCTGGAGGTATCAGAAGTGCGAATGCTGACATGAGTAGCGATAAACAGAGTGAAAGGCTCTGTCGCCGTAAGCCCAAGGTTTCCTACGCAACGTTCATCGGCGTAGGGTTAGTCGGCCCCTAAGGCGAGGCAGAAATGCGTAGTCGATGGGAAGCAGGTTAATATTCCTGCACCGACGTGTAATGCGATGGGGGGACGGATCGTGGAAAGTGGTCCAGGTGTTGGATATCCTGGTCCCTGCATCATAGAGGACAGTTAGGCAAATCCGGCTGTCATATACTCAAGGGTGTGGGGGGAAGTAGCTACGGCTACGAACCCATTGGAAGTGGTCCCAAGAAAAGCCTCTAAGCTTCAGTTACACGTTGACCGTACCGCAAACCGACACAGGTGGGCGGGATGAGTATTCTAAGGCGCTTGAGAGAACTCAGGAGAAGGAACTCGGCAAATTGGTACCGTAACTTCGGGAGAAGGTACGCCCTTGTAGTTTGACCATGAACAATGGAAGGACGAAGGGGTTGCAATAAAATGGTGGCTGCGACTGTTTAATAAAAACACAGCTCTCTGCAAACACGAAAGTGGACGTATAGGGAGTGACGCCTGCCCGGTGCTGGAAGATTAAATGATGGGGTGCAAGCTCTTGACTGAAGTCCCAGTAAACGGCGGCCGTAACTATAACGGTCCTAAGGTAGCGAAATTCCTTGTCGGGTAAGTTCCGACCTGCACGAATGGCGTAACGATGGCCACACTGTCTCCTCCTGAGACTCAGCGAAGTTGAAGTGTTTGTGATGA
>JAHJHI010000040.1 GCA_018824085.1 Gammaproteobacteria bacterium
AAGTCGCCGATCGTCTTTGCATAACCCCCGTACACGTCTATCTCGCCCGTCGCGTTCGACAGCGCGAGGTCACTCACGTTGGTGCCCCAGATGCCGATGTACAGGCCGCTTTCGTGCGCGAGGTCGAAGCCGCCCTGCACCGCCGGCTTTTCCTGCGTGTAGGAGATGCCGCGGAACACGTACTGCGAGAACACGCCCACGTTGGCGCTGATCGTATACGACGGCTCTGCGGCCATCGCGCCTTCTGCTGCCTGCAGCGACAACGGTGTCGCCAGCAGGCCCAACAATGCTGCACTCAGGGCGCTTCCTTGTAGTGTTTTCTGCACGGTCATCTCTCCTTGAATCCGCGGTTCGGGGGCTTCGGATCAGCGGACGCACTCCCCATGCGACGTCCGCCGGTGCCTTTGCACCGCCAGCGCCGGTGCATGAAGCACCGGCGGATGGCGATGCTCAGGCGAAATGTTTTTCCAGCTCGTCGGCGATTTCGAACATGTCGCCGATCACGCCGTACTTCGCGACGCTGAAGATGGAAGCATTGGGGTCGGTGTTCACGGCGATGATGGTTTCGACGTGCTTCATGCCCGCCAGATGCTGGATCGCACCCGAAATGCCCATCGCCATGTAGAGCTTGCACTGCGCGGCGGTCTTGCCGGACTGCCCGATCTGGCGCGACTTCGGCAGCCAGCCGCTGTCAGCCACCGGACGCGAGCAGCCGAGCGCGGCGCCCACGGTGTCGGCCAGCTCGCGGAAGCGTTCGATGTTGTCTTCCTCGCCGACGCCACGTCCGACCGACAGGATGAATTCCTTGGCCGTCATGTCGACGTCGTTGGTGGCCGGCGGCGAAATGAACTCGACGTTCTTCGAGCGCGAAGCCGGCGCGCTGAACGCGAAGTCCCGCGCAGCGGGCGACGCCGCATCGACCGGCGGCTTCCAGGTGCCGCCGCGCAGCGCGAGCAGCACGGTGGAGGCGCCAGGGAACTCCAGCTCGACATTCACCTTCTGGCCGTAGCCGCCACGCGTGGCCACAACGGCCGCGCCGTCAGCGGCAACGCCGAACACGTCGGTCGCGAAGCCGTAGCCGTTGCGGATGGCCAGCGACGCGGCGTAGCCCATGCTGTCGACGCTGTGCGGCACGACGACGAGCGACGGCCGGATCTCGGCGGCCAGCGCGGCCAGCGCCGCTTCGGTGACTTCCGGATCGAACTCGGCGTCGGGCGTGTCGATGAAAACGAGCTCATCGACGCCGGCCATGGACAGCGTCTGCTGATGCGCGCGGGCACCCGCACCGATGACGGCCACCGTCACCTTGTCGCCCAGCGCGCCGCGCACGTCCTGCACCGCGCTCACCAGTTCGAGGGACACCGGGCGCAGCACGCCCTGGCGATGTTCTGCAACAACGAGAATTCCGGACATGTTCAGGCTCCTGTGGCTTCGCGGATGATTTCGGCGATGCGGGCGGCCTGCTCGGCAGGCGAACCCTCGATCATCTGGGCACGGCTCTTCTCCGGCACGTACATGCGGCGCACGCGTGACGCGGAGGCGAAGTCGGCGCCGAGGTCGGCGGCGGACAGTTCTTCGATCGGGCGTGCGGCGGCCTGCTTGATGCCGCGCAGCGAGGCATAGCGCGGCGTGTTGATGCCGAGCTGGATGGTCAGCACGGCAGGCGTCGACACATCGACGGCGTGCAGCATGCCGCCTTCGAGTTCGCGCTGGACGCGCACCTTGGCGTCACCCGCCGAGTACGTCATCGCCGCCACGACGGCCGCGTGCGGCATGTCGAGCAGCGCCGACAGCGCGATGCCGGTGCAGCCGTGGCTGTGGTCCGACGACTGCACGCCGGCCAGGATCAGGTCCGGCGCTTCGGTCTTCGCCACGCCTGCGAGCACGCGGGCGATGGCCAGCTGGTCGGCGCCTTCGAGCGCGTCGTCCCACACGCGGATCGCGCGGTCCGCACCCTTGGCGAGGCACTTGCGCAACACTTCTTCCGCGTCGTCCGGACCGACCGTCACGACCACGACCTCCGGCTCGCCGCCGGCGGCTTCCTTGATCTGCATCGCGGTTTCGAGCGAGTAGTCGTCCCACTCGTTGAGATCCCAGTTGATGAAATCCCCATCAACGTCGCGACCGTCGTCGCGGATCTCGAAATCCTCTTCCAGCGCAGCGATGCGCTTGACCGGCACCAGTATCTTCATGTCTCAGTTTCCTTCCTCAGTTCCGGCGTGATCGCTCACACCGCTTCGACGGCTTCCTCGGCAATCTGCCGTGGCGCCATGCTTTCCTCGATCAGCTCGATCAGTTCGCGCACCACGAAACGGCCTTCGTTTCCGGTCGTCTTCAGCGCGTCCTCGAACATCGTCAAATCCTTCGGACAGGCGACGGCGAACACTTCCAGCCCGTCGATCTGCGCAGCTTCCTTCATGCGGATCTGCGCCGGCTTGTCCTTGCCCACGGGGTCGGGGATCCAGATGCGGCCGCCACCGGCGCCACAGCAGAAGGAGTTGTCACGCGAGCGCGCCATGTCGACCAGCTCGCAGCCGACCGCCTCGATCAGCGCGCGCGGCGCGTCGTATTCCTTGTTGAAGCGACCCAGGTGACAAGGGTCGTGATAGGTGGTGCGATAGCCCAGCTTGCGGTCCGGCGTCAGACGGCCTTCGCGGATCAGCTCCAGCACCATCTGCGTGTAATGCACGATTTCGTACTTGCCGCCGAAGTCCGGGTATTCGTTCTTGATGGTGTTGAACGAGTGCGGGTCGGTGGTGACGATGCGCTTGAATCCGGCCGACGACAGCGTCGCGATATTGTTCTCGGCGAGCAGCTCGTACAGCCCTTCCTCGCCGACGCGGCGCACGTCGTTGCCGGCGTTCGACTCGCCTTCGTACAGGATGCCGAAGTTCACGCCGGCCTGATTGAGCAGCCGGGCGAAGCCCTGCGTCACCTTCTGGTTGCGCGGGTCGAACGAGGCGTAGTCGCCGACGAACCACAGCACGTCCACCGGCTCCTTGCGGGCATCCTTCACCGGGAAGTCCAGCCCCTTGGTCCAGGCCGCGCGTTTGCGCTTCGATTCGCCGAACGAGTTGCCGGTCTTGTGGATGGTCTGCAGCGTCTTCTGCAGCAACGGCTCCATCTGCCCTTCCTCGACCAGCTTGCGGCGCATCTGCACGATGATGGGCACGTGCTCGACCGCCACCGGACAGATTTCCACGCAGGCCATGCAGGTACGGCAGGACCACAGCGTTTCCATGAACACCTGGCCGACGTCCTTGCCATGAATGTCCAGCTTCGCCTCTTCCGGCAGCGACTGCTTCTCCAGCGCGTCGTTGGCGAACTCGCGCAGCGACAGGATGACGTCGCGCGGCGACAGCGGCGCACCGGCGGCACGCGCCGGACAGGCTTCGTGGCAGCGGCCGCACTTGGTGCAGGCGTCCAGGTTGAGCAGATGCTTCCACGTGAGGTCCGTGATCTTCGCGTAGCCCACGCTGGGCGCGTCCGGATCGGTCTTCGGCAGGCGCTGCGCGGCGAGCGGGTCGCGGAACATCAGCGAGCCGCTGGCGGTGAAGATGTGCTTCACCTTGGTACGCGGAATGAGCGCGATGAACACCAGCGCGATCGCCCCGTGGAACCACCACAGGCCGCCACGCAGGCTGCCGGCTCCTTCGGCACCGAGCCCGGCTGCGCGCATCCCCTCCGCGAGCAGCGCGCCGACCGGCGACCACCAGCGCAGCGTCCACACTTCGGGGCGGTCCTGCAGCCATACGAGGCGCGCAGCTTCCAGCACGAAACCGGTGGCGGCGATGATGATGAGCGCCCACAGGAAGGCCCAGTCCTCGCGACGGTATCCGCTGCGGTCGAAATCGGGGTCCCCCGGCTCGCGGTCGGGCCGCGCGTAATCAAGCTTGGGCGGCTTGATCCAGCCGCGGCGCGCCATCATGTAGAGCATGCCGGCGATGAGGCCGACGCCGGCCAGATCGAGCACCAGCGAGAACCACAGATAGAAGTCGCCATACCAGAACTTGAAGCCGAACAGCCGTGCGGTGATGTCGTATTCGAGCGTGATGGTGGCCGTGCCGATGAACAGCAGCACGAAGCCGAAGAAGATGAGCCGGTGGGCGTGACCCGCGCCGGTGTCGCGGCGCTTGATCGTGCGGTGGCTGAGCACGGTGCCGACCATCGCGACCAGGCGGTCCTTGATCTGCGCCTGGCTGGCGGTGTCGCCGGCGCCGCGACGGTACTTGCGCACCTGCACGTAGCAGCCGTGGCAGAAGACCACGATCGCGGCGATGCCGATGATGTAGAAAAGATAGATGGCCGACGACGCAAAGCCCTCGAACAGCACGCGCGTGATCTGTTCCGGCGCGAAATAGAGAGAGGTCGTGGCAGTGGATGCAGCGTTGTCCATGAGCGTCCTGACGTGATGCCTGCTGAGGTGCGGCGCCGGTCACCGCAAGGGACGACCGGCGCTCGCGTGACAGCCCGGCCGCTTGCGCGGACCGGGGTCAGTCACTTCACTTCTGATAAACGATCTCGAACGTGCCGCCCGGCAGGTGCGGCGTGCCCCAGGTGGCGACTTCCCGCTTGTAGGGCAGCGGGAACTGGGCGTTCGCTTCTTCGATCTCGCGCGCCAGACGCTGGCCGGTGAAGGTCGCGTCGGCGATCAGGCGCGGTGCCTCGGCGTCGCCGATCAGATAGACCGCCTTGATGCCGTTGGCTTCCCACTCGCTTTCGCGCGCCTTCAGTTCGCGGTGCAGCGTGTCGTCGGAATGACGGCCGGTCACCAGGATGAGCGAATCGAACTCGAGCCAGCGATGCGTGGTGTTGGCGTCGCGCGGTGCAACGCCCGGGCCGCGGTAGGTGCGGCGGGAGCCGTCACCCCAGATGTTGTAGATCTCGAGACGGTTCTTCTCGATGCGCGAGCAGAAGTGGTCACCGATCTCTTCAACATGCAGCTCGTGCATCCGGCGCATCATGTTCGGGTACTCGAGCGTGAAGTGCATGTAGTTCGCCAGATGCACCCCTGAAACGACGGTCACTTCGTGGCCGGCGGTGGCCAGCTTCTCGGCCAGACTCGGCGCCATGAAGTAGGTGTCGGCATTCAGGATGACCACGCGCTTGCCGATCGGCTTCTTGCCCGACAGCACCTGTTCCGGCGTCAGCTGTTCCGGTGCCGACGCGTCGGCACCCGGGATCGGGGCGTGCGTCAGACAGTTCACCCCGTCCGTGTTCCAGCTCGAACCGGTCGCGATCACGACCTTCTCCGCGCCGTAGTTCAGCACGTCGTCTGCCGTCATGCGCTTTTGCCCGAGCATCAGCTGGCTCTGCTTGTTCTTCTTCAGCAGCTTGGTGATCTGGGTTTCGCGGTAGTCGCGGTGGTAGCCCCACTCGCCCAGGCCCGGCAGCGTGACGACGCTGTTCAGGTGGCCACCGATCTTCTCGGCAGAGTCGTACAGGTGAACGGTGTAGCCACGCTCCATCAGCACGCGCGCGCATTCGGAACCCGACGGGCCCGCGCCGACCACCAGCACGGAGTCTTCCGACTTCTTCTTCGGGAACATTTCCGGGTGCCAGCCGCGGCGGTACTCTTCACCGGCGGTTGCGTTCTGCGTGCAGATCATCGGCGGGCCGCCGATTTCCCAGCGCGAGATGCACACGTTGCAGCCGATGCACACGCGCACGTCGTCAATGCGGCCTTCCTCGATCTTCTTCGGCAGGAAGGGGTCGGCGATGGACGGGCGCGCCGCGCCGATGATGTCGGCAAAACCCTTGGTCACGATCTCGGTCATCTTTTCCGGATCGGTGAAGCGGCCCACGCCCAGCACCGGCTTCTTGGAAACCTGCTTCACGAAGCGCGTCCAGGGGACCTGATGGCCCTGCTGGTAGAAGCGCGACGGACCTGCGTCCTCGCCCCACTCGGCGATGTCGCCGACATCGACGTCCCACAGGTCGACCAGCGGGTCCGCCAGTTCGACGAACTTCATGCCGTCGACTTCAACCTCGATCTGGTCCGGGCCGTACACCGTATCCACGGCGAAGCGGGTGGCGATCGCGCAGTCGGCGCCGACCGCGTTGCGCACCTTCTCCAGCGTCTCCAGCCAGAAGCGCGCGCGGTTCTCCAGCGAGCCGCCGTACTTGTCGGTGCGCTTGTTGTAGTACGGATTCAGGAACTGCAGCGGCAGGTAGGAATGCGCGCCATAGACATAGACGATGTCGAAGCCGGCGTCGCGCGAACGGCGGGCGGCATCGACGTAGTACTGCTGCACCATCGCGATGTCGGCGAGGTCCATTTCCTTGCAGTAGCTCAGCGTTTCGAATTCCGACGCGTACTGGCTCGGGCCGCGCGGCGTGGCGCGCGTTTCCAGACAGGGTGCGTGGGCGCCGCCGTACCACAGCTCGACGCCGGCGAGCGCGCCGTGCTTGTGCACTTCGTCGGTCATCGCCTTCAGGTTGCGCACATCGCCTTCGTCCCAGATGCGCGCGGAAACGCGCATCGTGTCATCCGACTCCGGGTGGATCGAGCAGTACTCCGTGTTCATCGCCGCCCAGCCGCCTTCGGCCTTCAGCGAGCGGTGAGCCGCCTGGAAACCCGGCTTGTCCGAACCCGCGCCGATGCAGTGCGGCACCTGATAGAAGCGGTTGCGCAGGGTCTTCGGACCGATCTGGATCGGCTCGAACAGGATGTCGTACTTCGGATCGCGTGCCATCAACTTCTCCTATGTATTCTGGGTTTTCCCGTGTGCGCAGAAGGGGCCTGCGCCCCGGACCGGGCGGCGCGATGCGCTCCGACCCGATGCCGGCACAGCTCCTGCCCCGGACACGACTGAACTGGCACTGCGCGGACCGAGCACCAGTGGGGCGGATTATTCGAACAGGAGAAGCGCGCTCACAATTCTCATGAGGGAGTACCCACTAAGGGGTAGTGCGGGCCGGACGATCGATGACTTTCGCATATGCAATGCAGCGCACCATCTCCGGATACCGATGCACCGACGTGAAATCGACGCGCCGCGCCGGCGCGGACGCTGCGCCGCCACACGGCGCCGGCGCGCGCTGCGCGGCCCTGGCCTACCCCCTTATGGGTACTCCCTCATGAGAATTGTGGGCAGTCCGGAGCGCGGCCGAGAATCGTGCCTACGGAAACACCACAGCCAAGGAGAAGGGGATGGAAAGGAATTCGGTTCTGAACGAGCGCCACCGCGCGCTCGGTTCGAAGCTCGACGGCGACACCTGGAACGGCATGCCGATCCCGTGGAGCTACAACAGCGACCCGCACGACGAAGTCGTGGCCACGCGCACGCGCGCCGGCCTGTATGACGTGTCCGCGCTGAACATCGTCAACGTGTCGGGCCCCGACGCCGAAGCCGTGCTCGACCGCCTCGTGTCCATCGACATCACGCGCCTGAAGCCGGGCAGCGCCCGCCTAGGTGGCGAAGTGGATGAAGGCGGCGCGCTGGTCGACGACATCATGATCATCCGCGACGCCGCCGATCGCTTCCGCATCTCGCACGGCAGCGGCGCCACGCCGAAGACGCTGGCCGCACTGGCCGCCGGCAAGAACGTGACGGTGCAGGCCGACCGTGACATCCACATCCTGTCGCTGCAGGGTCCGGTGTCGCTCGACGTGCTGGCACCGCACACGCCGGCCGATCTGGCCGCGCTGCCCTACTTCAACCACATGGAAACGACGCTGTTCGGCAAGCCGGTCACGCTCGGGCGCGGCGGCTATTCCGGCGAGCGCGGCTACGAGGTCTATTGCGCCTCGGCCGACGCCGTGTTCCTGTGGGACAGCATCCTGGAAGCCGGCAAGGCCCGCGGCGTCATCCCCTGCTCATGGACGGCGCTCGACCTGACCCGCGTCGAAGGCGCGCTGCTGTTCTTCCCGTACGAAATGCCGGAAGGCGACACCACGCCCTGGGAAGTGAACATGGACTGGGCGGTCGACCTCGACAAGGCCGGTGACTACATCGGCAAGCCCGCCGTGCTGCACCTGAAGGGCCGCGAACGCGTGAAGCAGGCCGGCATGACGGTGCTGCACCACGAAGCCGTGGAAGCGGGCTCGAAGATCTATGACGGCGAAACGGAAGTCGGCGTCGTGACGTCGGCCTCCTACAGCCGCCTGTTGATGCAGTCGCTCGCCATGGTGCACCTCGCACCGGCCAAGGCGTCCATCGGCACGCGCCTGACGATACGCAGCGGCGGCAAGAACCTCGCCGCGCTTGTCGTGCCGACGCCGTTCTACGATCCGCTGCGCCAACGCACCCACCCTGACAAGAAGCGCTGAGCTTCAACGCGAACGTGCGCCGGCAAGCGCCGGCGCACGACATGCCTGCAACAGCCTGTCGAGAATCCGCATGTCTACCCTTGCCGTAAAAAGTCAGCCGGTCTATCAGGAACTCGAGTGGGATCGGTCCGGCACGCACCACATCCTGTTCGTCGCCGCCGAAGACGCCGCGCTCGCGCATCGCCTGCTGGCGAATCCGCCGCCGGGCAGCATGACGCTGATCCGCCTGAACGATTCGGCGAACCCGGACAGCGCGTGGGCGAAGCAGCTCGCCGCCAGCGCGCGCTATCTTGAAGCGCACGCCCTTCCCGAAACGCTGGATCTGCTGCGCGAAGCGCTCTACGCGTCGCGCATGGGCACACGGCTCTACCTGGCCGGTCCGGAAGACGCGATATGGCAGGCCTCGCAACTCGCCGACAGCTTCGGCATGACGCGCGACGAAGTGCGCCAGATGCAGCTGGGCACCACGGCCCGCCCGGTGTTCTGCGTGCATTGCCGCACCATCACCCGCGGCGTGCATACCAATATCGTTCCATGCAGCGGCTGCGGACGTGCGCTGTTCGTGCGCGACCATTTCTCGCGACGGCTGGGTGCCTACATGGGCTTCCAGATCGACGCCGAATCGCCCGGCGACATCCCCGCAGCGGAGGTCATCTATCCATGAACGCGTCATTCAACATTGAAATACGCCGCATCCGGGAACTGGCACCGGGCATCCGCGAATTCAGCCTCGGCCGCAGCGACGGCGAGGATTTTCCGGTCTATTCGGGCGGCAGCCACATCGTGCTGTCGCTGCCGCTGGGCGAGCGCCAGCACCGCAACCCCTACTCCCTGCTCGGCGACCCCACGGTGCGCAACACCTGGCGCATCGCGGTGCGCAAGCAGGAACAGTCGCGCGGCGGTTCCGCCTGGCTGCACGAGCAGGCGCGCGAAGGCATGCGCATCGACATTTCCGCTCCGGTTAACCTGTTCCCGCTGGACCGTCTCGGCCGCCACCACATCCTCGTCGCCGGCGGCATCGGCATCACGCCCATCCTGTCGCAGGCGCGCGAGCTGGCCCGTCTGGGCGCCGACTTCGAGGTGCACTACGCCTATCGCGGTCCGGAATACGGCGTGTTCGCCGACGAACTGGAGACGCTGGCGCCCGGGCGCATCCATCACTACGTGGCAACGCGGCGCGAACAGATCGAGTTCTCGACGCTGCTGGCGGGTCGCCCGCTCGGCACGCACTTCTACATCTGCGGCCCGGCCGGCATGGTGGCCGCCAGCATGAATGCCGGCGCCGCACTGGGCTGGCCGGAAAGCCATCTGCACAGCGAACAGTTCCTCGCGCCGACCGGCGGCGAGCCGTTCGACGTCGAACTCACGCTCAGCAACAAGCGCTTCACCGTGCCGAGCGACCTGTCGCTGCTCGAAGCGATCGAACAGCAGGGCGTCGACGCGCCCTACCTGTGCCGCGGCGGCGCCTGTGGCCAGTGCGAAACGGAAGTGATCTCTTGCGACGGGGAACTGCTGCATCACGACCTTTACCTGAGCGCCGAAGAACGCGCGTCGGGCAAGAAGATCATGCCCTGCGTGTCGCGCCTGAAGGGCGGCTGCATGACACTGAAACTGTAGGCGCGGACCCGCGCGCGTCGGCATTCAAACCAACAAGCACACGAGGAGGACCGCCATGTCCATCGCCTTCAAGCAGGAAACCTTCCGCGACGACTACACGTACAGCAATTCGCCGGAAGCCATACGCCGCTTTCCGTTCCCGTTCCATCAGGACGAGTACATGTACTCGGTCAACATGGAGCCGCATACCCCGGGCGCCGTCGGCTCGGTGTTCGAACACCCGTTCGACATCGACGAACACTACATCGCCGAATGCCGGGACCGCGCGATCACGCTCGAACGCGACCCCGGCCGCTGCGCGTCGCTGCCGCACATGATGGACGCCGAATGGGACACGCTCGAACTGATCATGGAGTCGCTGTCGAACAGCTATCCGGAACTGTTCACGCTGCAGAAGGACGGCACCCGCTGGACCTGGATCAACCGCCCGCTCGACCTGCGCCAGAGCTTCACCTTCGGTGACGCCGCCACGCTGCCGTGCCCGCCGTTCGAATACATCACGCGCCAGACCCAGGGTGACTTCGTCATCATGGACCAGCGCGAGAACAACCTGTTCGCCGACGCCGGCATGATCACCGCACAAGCCGACTGGTCGCTCGCCTTCGACATCGGCATGAGCTTCATGGAATGGCACGGGCCGGTACCGCTGGCGCACGAACTCGGCGTGTTCGAGCGCGCGCTGAAATACCTGCTCATGCTGCAACAAGGCCGCCCGGTGCGCCGTCTGAACTGGACGATGACCATCAACCCGCGCCTGGACACCGCGCCCGAAACCTATCCCGAATGGGGTCAGGACCGCGCCTGCGTCACGCCGGAAAACGTCGGCGAGAAGGTGCACCTGCGCGTCGAGCTTCAGACGCTGTTCCGCCTGCCGCGCAGCAACGGCATGCTGTTCTCCATCCGCTGCTATCTGGCCAGCATGAACGACCTCGCCACCTACCCGCGCTGGCCCGCCCGCCTGCACCGCGTGCTCAAGACACTGCCGAACGAACTGATCGAATACAAGGGCATCACGCGCTATCGCGAAACCGTCACCGAATGGCTCGCCCGGCGCGACAACGGCGCCGAACTCGCGCCGGGCACGCAGCCCGAATAAACACCGGGCGCCAGACCCGGGAACACGGCGGATGCGAGGGGTGCTCGCATCCGCCGTTTTTTTCGTCCGGGCCTTGCGGCGGCACATCACGCCACGTCGCCGCCCTTGTCAGACCGCGGCGATCCAAAGCCCTTGCCCGCCACGTGCTCGTAGTGCAGCACGACCGGAAACGGATCGTAGAAGTGGTGCAGCAGTCTGCGCCACTCCTGATATTGAGCCGACTTTCGAAAACCTGTCTCGTGGTGTTCGACGGATTCCCAGCGAACCAGCAGCATGTAGTGGCCGGTTTGTTCGATGCACTTCTGAAGTTCATGGCCCAGGTAGCCGGGCATCGAAGAGATGATGGTTTCCGCCGTGCTGAAAGCCGCTTCGAACTCGACGCTCTGTCCCGGTCTGACCTGAAGTTGTGCGATTTCGAGAATCACGCGGTTTCCCCTTGTGAGTGCCTGAGACGCAGCGAAACTACGCCATTTCAGGCAGCGGTCGGCGCCTGTCTGCCCGGCCGCGTCCTGCCTGGCGTGCGGCGCGGGACATCCGGGCGCGCCGGCCCGGCAGGCGCGAAGCTATGGCCTGAACAGATACGGCAGCACCGACAGGGCGATGCCGGCGATGACCAGAAGCGCGATGTCCGGCACGAAGTACGGCACGGCCATGAGCGCCACGCCGCACACCAGCGGCACCGGCGCCCGCTGCTTCCTGCCGTACAGGACGTAGCCGAAGCCGACCGAGCTGAACACGATTCCGCACATGAGCAGCGCCGCACTCATGCGCGAGCTCCGGGATGCACGCGCACCCCGCCCCTTTCCGGATCAGGCGTCATCACGCCGCGTCGGCAGCACCCAGCCGGCGCGCGGGAAGTGGCAGGTGTAGCCGTCGGGCAGCCGTTCCAGATAGTCCTGATGTTCGGGTTCGGCTTGCCAGAATTCGCCCGCCGGCTCCACTTCGGTCACCACCGGGCCGGGCCACAGGCCGGATGCGTTGACGTCGGCGATGGTGCGCAGCGCCTCTTCGCGCTGCGCCTCGGACACGTAGTAGATGGCCGAGCGATAGGACAGGCCGCGGTCGTTGCCCTGGCGGTTCTTCGTCGTCGGGTCATGAATCTGGAAGAAGAATTCGAGCAGGCGCCGGTAGCTGGTCAGCGCGGGGTCGAACACGATTTCGATGCCTTCGGCATGCGTGCCGTGGTTGCGGTAGGTGGCATCCGGCACGTCGCCGCCGGTGTAGCCGACGCGCGACGAAATGACGCCGGGCAGCTTGCGGATCAGGTCCTGCATGCCCCAGAAGCAGCCTCCGGCGAGCACTGCGCGTTCGCTGCTCATCGCGGCGCCTCCACCTGGTCCAGATAGGCGCCGTAACCTTCCGCTTCCATGTCGTCGCGATGGATGAATCGCAGCGACGCCGAGTTGATGCAGTAGCGCAGGCCGCCGCGGTCCGCCGGGCCGTCCTCGAACACGTGGCCGAGGTGGCTGTCGCCGTGCGCGGAACGCACTTCGGTACGGATCATGCCGAACGTGGCATCGCGCAGTTCAGCGACGTTGGCCGGCTCGACCGGCTTCGTGAAGCTGGGCCAGCCACAGCCGGACTCGAACTTGTCGGTCGACGCGAACAGCGGCTCGCCGGACACGATGTCGACGTAAAGGCCGGGTTCGTGGTTGTCCAGGTACTCGCCGGTGCCGGGATGTTCGGTACCGCTTTGCTGGGTGACCCGGTACTGCTCCGGTGTGAGGCGGGCGATGGCGTCCGCCGACTTGGCATAGTTCTTCATGGTTTCCTCCGCATGATGCAGATCTGAGACGCGAGCATGGCGCCGGGCGTTCCGTGTTTCAAGCTTTTCCGGGCACCGATGGGCATCGGGCGCGATGTTCCGCAACGGGCGCCGATTTGTCATGATGCCGCTCGCCGCCCCCGGCCTCGCCATGACACAAGGACAGACCGCATGCACCACCCCCCTGACGGACCCCCGCCCGACGTGCTCGCCGCGCTGCGGGAGGGCAACACCATCGAGGCCATCAGGCGGCTGCGCAATGCGTCCGGGCTCGGCCTGAAAGAAGCGAAGGACGCGATGGACGCATGGCAGCGCGACGGCGTGGCCGCCTCCGTCAGGCCGGGCACCGTGCCGGCATCGGTCATGCAGGCAGCGCAGCGGGGCGACCGGATGGCGGCGATCCTGCTGCTGCGCCAGCACGCCGGAATGAGCCTGAAGGAGGCGAAAGCCGCAGTGGACGCCTTGCCGCGCAGCGGCCCGCCCGCGGTACGCGCCGGCCCGCGCGACCGCAGCCTCTGGTGGCTGCTTGCGATAGCCATTGCCGCATTTGCCGCCTACCATCTGTCCGGCCCTGCCGCCTGAAGCCCTCGCACACCGACCCGCGCCCGCGCGGAACCGGCTGGCGACAGGCCGGGAGGGCCACTTCGTCATACTCGGGAAAATGCAACATGGCTCAGTATTCAGCGGAAGTCCTGTGGCTCCGCGGTGATCAGGATTTTCTCGACAAGCGCTACAGCAGGCGCCATCTCGTCCGCTTCGACGGCGGTTTCGAAATGCCCGGCTCGTCCTCGCCGCGCGTCGTGCCCGAACCCATGTCCGACGCGTCGGCCGTGGATCCGGAAGAAGCCTTCGTCAGCGCGCTTTCGACCTGCCACATGCTGTGGTTCCTGGCGATCGCGGCGAAGCGCGGTTTCTGCGTGGACCGCTATTTCGACGCCGCCAGCGGCCTGCTGGAAACAAATGCCGAGGGCCGGCTGGCGATGTCGGTCGTCACGCTGCGCCCGGACGTGTCGTTTTCCGGCGAACACCTGCCGACGCGCGATCAGGAGGACGACATGCATCACGCGGCGCACGACGTGTGCTTCATCGCCAATTCGGTCCGGACGCTGGTTCGCTGGGAGCCGGTCCACGCAGACCGGCCATGACGCCGGTCGGCCATGGCGCCCTCATCACCTGCGCCGTGCTCGCGGTGATCTGCGCGGTGCTGTGGCAACGCCAGCTGGCGCTGCGGCGCGCAGCCTTCATCCGCCGTTTCGAACTGCCGAAGGGCTTGTTCGACAGACTGCGCGCATCATCCAGCGCTCACGGAGAAGGACTGCCGGCTGGTTGCGCAGGGCCTGCGGCAGTTCTTCCTCGCGTACCTGCAGAGCGGCCGGAAGCACGTATCCATGCCATCACGCGTCGCCGATGACCTCTGGCACGAATTCATCCTGTACACGAAGAACTACGACGCTTTCTGCCGCCGGGCCTTCGGGCGCTTCCTGCACCACACGCCGGCCGTCGTGCCGGGCGATGCGCGCCGGAGCAACGAAGGCCTCCGGCGCTGCTGGCGCCATGCCTGCCTTGAGGAGAACATCGATCCGCGCACGCCGGCCCGCCTGCCGCTGCTGTTCGCGCTGGATGGCAAGCTGAACGTTTCCGGCGGCTTCCGCTACGTGGCCGACTGTTCGTCGCTGCGTCGCGCAGGCGAGAGCGGCAGCGACGCAGACAACGGTGATGGCGGGTGCGGTGGAGCGTGTGGCGGCGGCGGGGACTGAACAGGCCCGCACAGTGGCACGGCAAAGCGTCGCGTCATGCTGCAGGCGGGCGAAGCGTCGAAGGTGGCGCCGGTCGACAAGCTGAGCATCGTGCTGGTCGCGGTGTTCGCCTTCACCTTTCTCGACGAGCGCCCGTCGCTGCGTGAATGGACCGGCATCGCGATGGTGGCCGGCGGCGTGGAGCTGCTTGCGCTCAGGCGCCAGTCACCGGACGGCGCGGTGCCCGGCGCGGACTTTCCGGCAACGTGATCCACCACCCTCTGCCACTGCCGCGGCTGGCCCGTCAGCATCGGCGGCACCCTGTGGGCCGAGCCGTTGCGAGTGCGAAAACCGGCCTTTACCCTTGCGTACAGACTGTCCATGCCGCCCGCCGTACGAGACCCCATGCGGCCGCGTCGTACGAAGAGCGCGCGTCGTGACACTGCCCGCAGGCGTAACGGCGATACCGCGATTCGCCGGTGTCCGGCACACCCCTGTTCACGCGCGGCGCCGGGCAGGCGCTCGGCCCGTCACCACCCGGTGGCTGCGCCTGCGCAGCCACCGGCTGCCCCGCGCGCTGCCGGGCCGCCATTTCCACGCGCTGCTGGTGGTACTTCTGCAGCGCTTCAGCCGTGTTGTCCGCCAGACAGGGCTGTACGGCGATGAATGCGACGAGCGGGAAAAGGAAGGCAAGGCTGCGGCGCGGTGATTTCACGTTCGGACGTCCGTCTGATGCTTCGCATGCCGGCGCCGCCATTGCGGGCGCCGGGACTGCCGAAAGCGTAGCAAAGGGGCTGTCGCCTCCTGCGTGAAGTCTTGCGGAGCCGTGCGGTTTCTGCGGTCGGCCCGCGCGCGCGATAATGGGCGACCGCCACCCTGCACACGCACCACCTTCCCATGCGCCACGACGAGCGCTTCCGCCTGACCGACGTGCCGCGCACGATCGCGTTCTTCACCGACACCGACCGCCGCCGCTACCTGTTCTTCGTGTGCGTGCTGGGCGTCGTGCAGTTCTACCCGATGCTGCCGCCCTACCTCATCGGGCGGGTCGCCGACTTCCTGATTTCGTGGCAGCCGGGCGCCGACCTCACGCCGATGTACACGCTGATCGCCACGCTGGGCATCGCACACGCGTCGGTCGCGCTGGTGCGCCTCTCCACCAAGCGGGTCATCGGGCGCATGGCGATCGATGCGCGCCTGCGCGCCAAGGTGTGGGGCTTCGAACGCCTGCTCGGTTTCTCGCTCGGCTGGCACCAGAAGGAGAGCACCGGCAACAAGGCGCAGCGCGTGATCACCGGCGCCGACGCGGTGCGCGACTGGACCAGCGATCTGGTGAACGCGCTGCTGACCGCGGCCGGCGCCTTCTTCGGCGCGCTCATCGCCTGCATGCTGCTGCATCCGGCCACGGTGCTGTTCTTCCTCTACTACTGCGGCGTGCTCGGTTTCATCGAGTGGTTCTTCTACCGGCGCATCGCGCGCCTGTCCGACCAGATCAACGCGTCGATGGAAAACGCCAGCGGCAGCTTCGTGGAAAGCGCCGCCAACATCCTGTCGGTGAAGGCGATGAACGCCGGCGCCGGCATGACGGCACGCGTGGCCGAGCGCGAACAGGCGGCGCGCGACTTCGCCTACCGCCGCCTGCGCCTGACCAATACGAAGTGGATGCTGTTCCAGCTGCACACCGCGCTTGCCTGGTCGATCTACATCGCCGGCGTGGCCTGGGGCGTGATGGAAGGCGGCCTGTCGGTCGGGCTGGTGCTCACCTACAGCGCCTACTTCAACACGCTGCGCGAAGCGTCGATGGACATGACTGACCGGGTGCAGACGATGATCGAACGCACCTCCAACCTCGGACGCATGATGCCGCTGTTCGCGCCGCCGACGGCACAGGAAGGCAGCGCCGACTGGCCGGCCGACTGGCAGGCGCTGCACGCCGACGCGCTCACCTTCTCGCACGGCGGGCGCCGCGTGCTCGGGCCGCTCGACTTCCGCATCGAGCGCGGCGAACACGTCGGCGTCGCCGGGCGCTCCGGTTCCGGCAAGAGCACGCTGGTCAAGCTGCTGCTCGCGCTGTATCCGCCGGAATCCGGCGTGCTCGCGATCGACGGCGTCGCACTGGCCGACATCCGGCACGAGGTGCTGTTGCACCACATCGCCGTGGTACCTCAGGAAACCGAACTGTTCAGCCTGTCGCTGCGCGAGAACCTCACGCTGGGCCGCGAGGTGAGCGCGGTCGACATCCTGCGCGCCTGCCGCATCGCGCAGCTCGACGACGTGATCGCGCAGTTGCCGGACGGCCTGGAGAGCGCGGTCGGCGAGAAGGGGCACAGCCTGTCCGGCGGACAGCGCCAGCGCGTGGGCATCGCGCGCGCGGTGCTGCGCGACGCGCCGGTACTGCTGCTGGACGAAGCCACGTCGGCGCTCGACGCCGACACCGAGGCGCGCGTCATCGACGCGCTGATGGACGAGCATGCGCCGGGGCGCACCGTCATCCTGATCGCCCACCGGCCACGCGCTTTCGAGCGCATGCAGCGCGTGCTGACGATGGATGGCGGGCGCTTCGTGTCAGCCGGCGCGACCGCCTGAAGCGATGGCGCGCATTTCGGCGCGCGACTGGCGCAGCACGCTCAGCGCCGACGACAGCGCGAGCATGGCCATCGCGGCCGCGACCGCCAGATCGGGCCAGGCTTGTCCGGTGCGCGCCACGAGCAGCGCGGCCAGCATGACCGCCGCGTTGCCGATGGCGTCGTTGCGGCTGCACAGCCAGACCGAACGCATGTTGGCGTCCCCTTCCCGGTAGGCGTAGAGCAGCACGGCAACACCGACGTTGGCGCACAGCGCAAGCAGCGCCACGGCACCCATCGTGAACGGCTCGGGCGAGGCGCCGGCCGCCGCCAGCCAGGCAGTGCGGCCCAGCACGGCCACGCCGAAAAGCCCCATCGACAGTCCCTTCACGAACGCCGCTCGCGCGCGCCACAGCGCCCCCATGGCCAGCACGACCAGAGAGATGCCGTAGTTCGCCGTGTCGCCCGCGAAATCGATGGCATCCGCCAGCAGCGACATCGAACCGGCATGCAGGCCGGCCGCCATCTCGACGATGAACATCGCCAGATTCACCCAAAGCGCGATCCACAGCGCGCGCCGGAAACGCGGCCCCACGCGGGCCCCGTCCGCCGCGCACGAACCGGAACAACAATCCGCCATCCGCTCCTCCCGTGCCCCGGGGACAGACACCCCGGCTTGAACAGTCATGACTGGCGCCGCCGGCGGAAGGTTCTCGCGACTTCCCGGCCACGCCCCACATGCCGAATCCGTTTATTCGGCGATGTTACAATTGCACGATTGACGGCGCCGTCGCATGATGGATGCCACTTCCATACAGGGCTCGCGGAATTTTTCCGCTGTCATGCGCCCTGCTCCGGCATGCACTGCCGTCCAGCCAGCACCCGCCGGCCACCGCGATCGACCGGCCGCACATCGCCGCGCGTTCCATCCCGACCCACCCGGACCAACACGGGCGAGCACAGGCAGCCCCCCGCACGCGGGAGCGCATCTGCCCATGCACTGACCATCCGTTCATCGTCCGGTACCCGCGCCAAGGAGACCCGCATGCACCGCCACCCCTCTCCCTTTCACCGGCCCGGATCATGTCCGGCCCCGCGCCGCCTTGCCCGCGCACTGCTTCCCTGCGCCGTCGCGATGTTCACGCCGGTGACCGTCGCGGCACCGGATGCCGGCCTCACGGTGGGCGGCGCAATCCGCTTCAATTATGCGTACAAGGACTGGGACCCCGCCTACCGCAGCGGCGGGCTGATCGACTTCGACACCGCCCGCATCGACGTGAATTACGACCGTGACGCCTGGCTGGGGTCCTTCCAGTACCGCTACTACCGCTACCGCGGCGGCGCCGACACCCATTTCCTGCATCACGCCTGGATCGGCTACCGCTTCGACGACAGCACCCAGGTGCACGCCGGCGTGAACCCGATCCCGTTCGGCATCCTGCCGTTCGCGTCGCACAACTTCTACTTCTCGCTGCCCTATTACGTCGGTCTCGAAGACAGCTACAACCTCGGCGTGAAACTGATCCACCGCGCCGGGCCACTGGACCTGCAGGCCGGCTTCTACCCGAGCGACGGCGGCAACTGGCGCGGCGACAGCGACGACAGCGCACGCTATACCTACAACATCGTCGAAGAAGGCGCCGTGCGCAACAGCGAACGCAACACCTTCGTCGCGCGCGCCGCCTGGACGGTGGAACACGCGCCTTCGATGAAATCGGAGTTCGGGCTGTCGGCGCTGCACGGCAGCATCCCGAACGCGGACACCGGCCGCAAGGGCCACCGCGAAGCCTGGGCGCTGCACCTGAAGGGCGACTACGGCCCGTGGGGGGTCATGCTGCAGACCGGCCGCTACGACAACAGCCTGCGCAACCCGGCAGGCCAGGACGATCGCATCGTCGTCATGGGCGCCTACGACTTCCCGTACGAAGTCGCCGCGCGTGCCCGCATGCACATTGCGAACCTGAGCTATCGCGTGCAGCAGGACGCGGGGCTGCTCAAGTCCGTCACGCTGTACGCGAACTACAGCGTCATCGACAAGCTCGACGCAGGCTTCCGGAACACGCACCAGCAGGTGTACGGATTTTCGTTCGCCCCGGTGGACGGGGTATTCGTCTACGTTGACTACCTGCTCGGCAAACAGAACCCGTATGTCGGGCCGAACTTCGGCAACGGTCTGGCCGGCGGCGGCGCGGACGACAGCTGGCACGAACGCTTCAACATCAATGTCGGCTACTACTTCTGACCCGGGGACCATTCATCATGCAACTGATTCTTTCCGCGGGCGTCATTGCCATCGTCGTGCTGTGGGGCGTGCTGGCACCGGCGTCGCTGGGCGCAACCTTCGACGTCGCGCTGGCCGTGATCACGAAGAACTTCGGCTGGTTCTACCTGTGGGTGGTGCTGGCGCTCGTCGTGCTCGCACTGCTGCTGGCGATCAGCCGCTACGGTGACCTGAAGCTGGGCGGCGAGGACGACAAACCCGAGTTTTCGCTCGGTGCCTGGTTCGCCATGCTGTTCGCGGCCGGCATGGGGATCGGCCTCGTGTTCTGGGGCGTGGCCGAGCCGATCTCTCACTTCGGCGCGCCACCGCCGGGCATCACGCCCGGCACGCCCGAGGCGGCCAACACCGCCATGCGCTACGCCTTCTTCCACTGGGGGCTTCACCCGTGGGCGGTCTATAGCGTGGTGGCACTGGCGATCGCCTTCTTCCAGTTCCGCCGCAACGGCGCGGCGCTCGTCAGCGTCGCCACCGAGGCGCTGCCCTGGCGACCGGTGCAGCGCATGTCGACGCTGTTCAACGTGCTGGCGATCATCGCGACCGCCTTCGGTGTCGCCGCCTCGCTCGGCATCGGCGCGCTGCAGATCAACAGCGGCCTGAACGCGGTATTCGGCCTGCCGGTCAGCACCGCGTCGCAACTGGGCATCATCGCGGTCACCACGACACTGTTCCTGACGTCGGCGCTGACCGGCGTCGAGCGCGGCATCAAGTGGCTGTCGTCGATCAACATGATCGTGGCGATATGCCTGGCACTTGCCGTGTTCATCCTCGGCCCGACGGTGGCCATCGTGGACACCTTCACCAACACGCTGGGCAGCTATCTCAGTGAATTCGTGCGCATGAGCCTGCGCATGACGCCATTCCGCGACAGTTCGTGGGTCAGCGGATGGACGGTGTTCTACTGGGCGTGGTGGGTGTCCTGGTCGCCCTTCGTCGGCCTGTTCATCGCCCGCGTGTCGCGCGGGCGCACAATCCGGGAATTCGTCATCGGCACCATGCTGGCACCGACGCTTGCCACCTTCGTCTGGTTTTCGGTGTTCGGCGGCACCGCGCTGCACATGGAAATCTGGGACAAGGTGCCGATCGCCGAAGCGGTGAAGGCGGACGTGGCGACCGCCATGTTCGCGATGTTCGACGTGATGCCTTTCGGCTCCGTGATGTCGGTCGTCGCCACGCTGCTGGTGCTGGTGTTCTTCGTCACATCGGGCGACTCGGCCACGCTGGTGCTCGGCATGATGAGTTCCGGCGGCAACCCGAATCCGTCGTCGCGCATCAAGCTGCTGTGGGGCCTTCTGGTGGCGGGCATCGCGGCAAGCCTGCTGCTTGCCGGCGGCATCAAGGCGGTGCAGACGGCGACCATCGTGTTCGCGCTGCCCTTCACCATCGTCATCCTGCTGATGGCCATCTCGCTGTTCCGCGCGGTGCGCGCGGACTGGCGCACCGAGCAGGAAAACGAACGGCAGTTGCGCAAGCAGATGCGTGCGCTGATTTCCAAGTAACGCCGCGGAGCGCCGAACGCAAGATGCCCATCGACGATCTGGCCGTGGCTTTCGGCAAGAGCTTCCTGTTTGCCTTCGCGGCCGTGTTGCCCATCATCAACCCGGCCGCGACGGCGCCCATCTTCCTCAGCCTCACCGGCAGCGCGTCGGAGACGACGCGTACGCTGCTGGCCGGGCGCATCGCGCGCAACATGTTCGCGCTGATGGTCGGCGCGATGCTGGTCGGCTCCTTCGTGCTCGACTTCTTCGGCATTTCGTTGCCCATCGTGCGGGTCGGCGGCGGCCTCATCGTGGCCGCCCACGCCTGGCGCCTGCTCAACACCAGCCACGTCGCGAGCGACAGCCGCACGGAACTGGCGGAGTCCTTCACGCCCGAAGCCGCGATCCGCCAGGCCTTCTATCCGCTGACCTTTCCGCTCAGTTGCGGCCCCGGCTCGATCGCCGTGGCGATCACCGTGGGCGTCAGCGTGCATGACCCGCTGCTGCGGGTCACCATGGCGCGCCTCGGCGGCGGCGTGCTCGCCATCGCGCTGATCGGCGTGCTGATGTACATCACGTTCCGCTACGCGCGCCAGTTGCTGAAGCCGCTCGGCGAAGCCGGCATGGTCGTGTTCCTGCGGCTGTCCGCCTTCATCCTGCTGTGCCTGGGCGTGCAGATCGTCTGGGACGGCGTCAGCGAGTTGCTGCGCGGCGTACTGCAGGCCTGACGCAGCGAAGCCGACTACCTCCAAAGCGGTATTGCGCACCATGCCGGTGCGCGCGATGCTTGCACCGTCGCCACGCATGGATGAGGTGTACCGATGAACAGCGCTGCCACCCGGCCGGCCAGCATGTTCCAGCAGATCGGCGGGGAAGAACCGCTGCGCAAGCTGGTCAACACGTTCTACGACATCGTCGAGACCGACCCCGACGGGGCCCCGGTGCACCGCCTGCACCTGCTCGGCTTCGGCATCAGCCACCTGCGCCAGGCGCAGTTCGAATTCCTGTGCGGGTTCTTCGGCGGCCCGCAGTATTACGTCGAGCGCATGGGTCACTCGAACCTGCGGCGCATGCACGAGCACGTCGCCATCGGCAGCGTGGAAGTGAAATCCTGGCTCACCTGCATGGAACGTGCGATCGACGCCACGGCGCTCGACCCGGTGCTGAAGCCGCGCCTGATGCACTTCTTCACCCGCGCCGCCGAAGCCCTGCGCAACCGGGACTGAGCGCCCGGCGCCGGGCGGCGCCGCGACACGTTTTTTTGATCGGGCCGGCACGGGAAACCTCCCCGGCGTCCCGGCGCGCCCATTACACTTGCCGGTCGGGCGTCAACGTCGTCGCCCGGACCTCATGCGCCCGACTGCCCGATGACCCCGAACACATCCGTATCCGCCAGCCGCGACGCCGCCGTGGCGCGGCGGAATTCGCCCGCCTGCGTCAGCGTCGTGGTGCCCGCCTACAACGAGGCTGGCGCACTGCGCGACACGCTGGACATGATCGCCGGTCACCTCACGGCGCTGGTCCCGCGCTACGAGCTGGTCGTCGTCGATGACGGCAGCCGGGACGACACGGCGGCGATCGCGCGCGGATGCGGCCACCGGCTGCCGGTCACGCTGATCCGCCTGTCCCGGAATTTCGGCAAGGAAGCGGCCATTTCCGCGGGCCTGCAGCACGCGCGCGGCGACGTCGTCGTGTGCATGGATGCCGACGGCCAGCACTCGGCGGATCTGCTCGGCCGCATGCTCGAACACTGGCGCGAAGGCTATGACATGGTTTATGCGGTGCGCGCCGATCGTGGCGAACAGGGCCTGTTCAACCGCCTCGGCTCGCGCCTGTTCTACCGGCTGATGAATGCCGGCGGACGCATCGACATCCCGCCCAACGCCGGCGACTTCCGCCTGATGGACCGCTGCGTGGTCGATGCGCTGCTGGCGCTGCCGGAACGCCAGCGCTTCATGAAGGGCATGTACGCCTGGGTCGGTTTCCGCTCCATCGGCCTGCCCTTCGTGCCGCTGCCGCGCGCCGCCGGCATCACCACTTTCAACCGGCTCAACCTGATGCGCCTCGCGTGGACCGGGCTCACGAGCTTCTCCGTACTGCCGCTGCGCATGGCCAGCCTGACCGGGGGCACGCTCGCGCTGCTCGCCTTCATCTACGCGATCACCATCGTCGTCGAAAAGCTCATCTTCGGCGTGCAGGTACCCGGCTGGCCGACCGTGGTCGTGAGCATCATGTTCTTCTCCGGCGTGCAACTGCTGTTCATCGGCATACTCGGCGAGTACCTGGCGCGCGTCTACGAGGAGGTGAAGGGCCGACCGCCCTATCTGGTGGCCGAAGTGTTCCGCGACGACACCGTGCACGGTGGCGAATGACGATGCGCGCATCGGTTCCGCATTTCCTGATGGTCGGCGCCTGCGCCGCCGCGACCCACTATCTGGTGACGCTGGGCGTGGATTTCACGACCTCGCTCACGCCGGCGTGGTCCAACCTGATCGGCTTCCTGTGCGCGTTTCCGGTGAGCTACGCCGGCCACCGCCGCTGGTCGTTCGCCGGCACCCGCGCGCGTCACCGCCAGGCGCTGCCGCGCTTTTTCACCGTCGCGGCATGCACCTTCGCCGGCAACCAGCTCATGCTGGCCACGCTGCTGCGCTACACGCCGCTGCCGCTGTGGCTGGCGCTGGGCATCGTGCTGGTGTTCGTCGCGCTCAGTTCCTTCCTGCTCGGCCGCTACTGGGCTTTCGCGCACCGGCCGGCGGCAACGCCCGCCAAGTGACCCGCGCACCGGCGCGCCGCCCCCCAACGTGAAGACGCTGCAGCTGACCGCCGATGACTTCGGCTACAACCCGGCCGTCGACGACGCCGTGCTCGCACTGATCGACGCCCGCCGGCTGTCCGGCACGGCCTGCATGACGCGCGCGCCGGGCTGGCGCGACGCCGCCGCCCGCATCGGCGCACGCGCGGCGCACGCCGGCTTCGGCCTGCATCTCGACCTCACCGAATTCGCGCCGCACCGCCGCGCACTGTGGCCGCTCATCGGCGCAGCCCTTGCCCGCCGCCTGGACCCGGCGGCACTGCGCGACGAAATCACCGCGCAGTGCGTGCTGTTCGAAGACGCCACGGGACGCGCGCCGGACTATGTCGACGGCCATCAGCACGTGCATCAGCTGCCGCAGATCCGCGACGCGCTGGTCGACGTGCTCGCCGCGCGCTATGCCGACCGCCTGCCCCGGCTGCGCGTCAGCGGCGCCCGGGCAGGCGATGGCCTGAAGCCGCGCTTCATCGCCGCTCTCGGCGCGGCGGCGCTGCTGCGCCGGGCGCGCGCCGCCGGCTTTCAATGCACGCCGCGGCTGCTCGGCGCCTACGACTTCGGCGGCGACGCGACGAACTACCGGCGCCGGCTTGACGGCTGGCTCGACGCGGCTGACGACGGCGACGCCATCATGTGCCACCCGGCCACGCACGCGCTGCCCGGCGACCCGATCGGCGACGCGCGCACGCGCGAATACGCGGTGCTCGGCGCACCACGGTTCGAACAGACGCTCGCGGCGCACGGCGTGCGCCTCGGCGCGATGCGGCCGTGAACAGTGCCCTTTCGCCGACATTTCCACCGACATCCGGCGCGTCAGCGACGCACGCAGTGTCGTGTCAGCCTTTGACGCGGCACCGCGTTACAGCGCTGCCCACCTGACCCGTACCCATCGTGACGCCCGACCCGCAGCCCAGCCCCGTTTCCGTCCACGCCATTGCCGCCCGCGTCTTTCCAGCCCGCGCCCTCACCATTGCGCTGTTCGCGCTCATCGCGCTGTACATCGCGCTCTCGTTCAACCAGCACGGCATCAGCAACGACGAGGAGGTGCAGCACGTCTACGGCCGGCTGCTGCTGGCCTACTACGGCTCCGGGCTGACCGACCTGTCAGCCTTCGGGTACAAGAACCTGTACCTGTACGGCGGCCTGTTCGACCTCATCGCCGCCGGCGTCGAACGGCTGGTGCCGATGAATGTGTGGGACATGCGCCACCTGCTGTCGGCGCTGTTCGGCCTGGCCGGCATGGTGGCGGTCCATCGGCTTGCGCGCGAGCGCCTGGGCGAAGCAGGCGGCGTGACGGCCGTGCTGCTGCTCATGCTGACCGGCGCCTGGAGCGGCGCGCTGTTCACCCACACCAAGGACATTCCGTTCGCCGCCTGCATGGCCTGGGTCACCTGGTACGTCACGCAGCTCGTCCCGCGCCTGCCCGGACCGCCGGTGGGCCTCGTGCTGAAGCTGGGCGTCGCCATCGGCTGCGCGTTCGGGCTGCGGGTGGGCGCGGTGTTCGCCGTGGCGGTGCTCGGCCTGACGGTGCTGGCCGTGAGTGCGGCATCCGGCGGCAACTGGCGTGACCGCGCCGCGCACCTGCTGCACTCGGTGCGCGCGCTGCTGCCGGCGGTGCCGGTCGCCATCGCGCTGATGGCGCTGTTCTGGCCCTGGTCGGTTCAGGCGCCCGGCAACCTGTTCAAGGCGCTCACGACGTTCTCGCACTTCACCTTCGAGCTGTACACGGTGTTCGACGGCGAGGTGATGAAGATCGGCGACGTGCCGCGCGGCTACCTGCCGGTCTACCTCGCGGCGCGCCTGCCGGAACTGGCGCTGGCCGGATTGCTGCTGGCGCTGCCGGCGGGGCTGCTGGCGTTGCGCCGCGACCCGCGCGCCTGGCGGCCGTGGCTGCCGGTCGTGCTGGCGGCGGCGCTGCCGCTGGCGCTCGATCTGGCGACGCGCCCGACGCTGTACAACGGCATCCGTCACTTCACCTTCCTGTTGCCGCCGCTGGCGGTCATCGCGGCCGGCGGCCTGCACGCCGCCTGGCGCGCCGTACGGCCCCGCCGCGCGCTCGCGGCGGGTTTCGCGGCGCTGTGCCTGCTCGGCTGCGCCGACCCGCTGTACGCGCTGGCGCGCCTGCATCCCTACGGCTACGTGAACTACAACCACCTCGGCGGCGGCTTCCGCCACGCGTCCGGGCGCTGGGAAACGGATTACTGGTCGGACGGCATCCGCGAGGCGGCCGGGCTGCTGACGCGCCATGTGCGCAACGAACCCCATCCGGCCGGGCCGTGGAAGGTCGCCGTATGCGCCGAATCCATCCAGGCGCAGGCCTGGCTCGGCCCGCAGTTCGTCGTCACGCGCGACTGGGGCAGCGCCGACTTCTACCTCTCCACGACCGACATGGACTGCGACAACGTGATGCGCGGCCGCGTGGTCGCGCAGGTCGTGCGCGAAGGTGTCGCGCTGACGGTGGTGAAAGACCTGCGCCACCTGCCGCCGGAGCATCGCCGGCCACTGCGCTAGACTTCAGCTCCGCGCCCAGCCCTGAAAGACATGAGCTCCTCCGAACCGCTCGTCGCCCGTCATTTCCGCCAGATCCTGATGTGGCCGCTGCGCCTGATGCCGCTGCGCAACGGCGACCAGGTGCAGCACCACTCGGAGGCGCTCGCGCGCATCACCGAAAACAATCCCTGGCGCGAACAGCGCGACGAATTCACCGGCTCGCCGGCCGATTTCCACGAACGCCACTACCGCGAGTTCGTCACCTTCCTGCCGCACGTGCAGCGCTTCCTTTACGGCCAGGGACGCTCCAGCTCATCGCAGCGCGGCTACGGCGAATCGCCTATCCGGGTGTTCCGCCGCCATGACATCCGCAAGGTCCGCCTTGGTTGCGAGGACGGCAGCACGCAGGATCTCGCGGTACAGCACCTCGACCTGTACTTCTTCTATGACGTGGACGTCGTCATCATGGCGATGGAGCTGCACGCCGACGACCTGCCGCTCGCACGCGTGCAGGAGTTGCTGTTCCGCTTCGGGCGCGCCTTTCCGGCGAAGTGGGACGAGGACGGCCGGGCCGGTCAGTGCATCCGCAGCCTGCAGTGGATAGGCAGCGAAGGCGAAGTACTGGCCGAATCGGACTACGGCGACCGCGACCGCTACCTGCGTCACGCGTGGGAGCACCGCACGTCCGCCATCGGCCGCCACTGGGAATATCTGCTGCACCCCATGGTGCAGCACCACTCCGAAGCCACCGGCAACATCCGCTACCGCCAGCTGGAGTATCACCGGCTGCCGAAGATGACCTTCCTGTCCTTCGACGACCCGTTCGCGCTGAGCCGCGAGGACTTCGTGCGGCTCGGTCAGGCGACGACACCGGACGAAGGACGGCCGCTGCCCTACTGCGAGGAGGTCATGTGCGAATTCGAGCGCACGGCCTGCTACGACCGCTTCTGGGTGCCGTCGCGGCGCACCGACAACGCGAGCACGCGCGTCATCTGCACCGGGCCGTCGATGGTCATGGTGGGCAAGCACGGGCTGGCCGGCTACTCCGATCCGCAGCACGGCCTGCTCGCGGAATTCCGCCACCAGTACTTCCTGATCGGGCTGATCGCGCATTTCCATCGCGCATCGCTGCTGATGATGATGGACCGTCTCGTGGTGTCGGTCAGCCTGCTCGACGCCGACGAAGCCGAATCGCGCCGCCGCTTCAAGCGCGGCATCCGCCAGACGATGGAAATCTTCCTGCGCTTCACGCACCGCTACTGGTTCAGCGAGGTGTCGAAGCAGTCGATGGCGAAGGACCTGTTCGACATGTGGACGCGCAACCTCGGCAACGAGGCGCTGTACAACGAGCTGCGCGCAGAAATACTGGACATGGACAACTACCTCGAAGCGGATGACAGCCGGCGCCAGAACGAAACGCTGCTGCGCCTGACGGTGGTGACCATCTTCGGCCTCACCGGCACCATCGTCACCGGCTTCCTCGGCATGAACATCTTCGACGGCCCGCCGGCCACGTTCGCCGGCAAGGTGGGCGCGGTGCTCGCCGTGACGGTGCCGACCGTGCTGCTCACCTTCTACACGCTGAAGAAATCGAGCGCGCTGTCGGAGTTCATGGACGCCGTCTCCGACGACACGCTGACCCGCAAGCAGAAAATGAAAACCTTCCTGCGCATCTGGAAGCGGCGCCCGCACAAGTCGCGCCGGCGCGACGACCAGCCGCCGCGCAACCTACCACCAACGCGGTATTGATCGCGCGGCCGTGCCCGTGTCACCGTGACGCACCCATCACGGAGACCGCGCAGTGACCACCCCGAACAGCAGCGCACTGGCGCAGGCACGCCACCGGCACTTTGCGGGCAAGCAGCGCTGGGGCTTCGTGTGGGCGCTATGGCTCGCACTGCTGTGGGGCGCCTGGTATGTGCCCGGCACCGCGCTGTGGTTTGAACCGCCCTATGCCGGCATTCCGCCGGAAGCCGTGTTCGGCCGCCTGAGTGCAACCGCGGTGATGACGTGGATACACGCCGTCGCGGTATTCGCCTTCCTGCTGCTGTGGAACGCGCTGCTCGGCAAGGTGGGCGACTACGGGCGCACGATGGTGCGCTTTCGCCGCATCTCGAAGTGGTATGCGCTGGCGTCGCTGTGCGGCGGGCCGATGGCCATCTTCGGTTCCTATATCGCGATGGTGTATGCCGGCCCGGTGTTCGCGGCCATCAGCTCGCTGCTGTTCCCGGTCGTCGGCGCGGTGATCGCGGCGCTCTGGTACAAGGAGCGCATCACGCGCCGCGCCGCGCTCGGCATGGCCATCATCATCCTCGGCGGCATGTCGATCTACGGCCCCGGCCTGTTCGGCGAAATGAACGTCGACCAGCCCTACGCCTGGCTCGGTTATGCCGGCGGCGTCATGTCGGCGCTGGGCTGGGGCGCCGAAGGCGCCGTGGCGGCGCGCGCGATGGACGTGAGTGATCCGGACGTCGGCATCCAGTGCCGCTTCTCGTTCGAGGTCATGTTCTGGGGCCTGCTGATCCTGCCTCTGCTGGCGCTGTTTACCGATGCGCCGGTCGGGCAGTTGCTGTTCGACACGCTGACCCATCCGCCGGCGCTGCTGTGGATCGCGCTGGCCGCCACGACGCACGCCTACTGCTACACCAGCTGGTACAAGGCCACGTCGCTGATCGGCGTCAGCCGCACCGGCGGCATCGGCAACCTGTACGCCGTCTTCGCACTGCTTTTCATCGCCGCCTTCACGCTGCAGCTTCCGGCCTGGTATTTCCTCATCGGCCTGGCGCTTTGCGTGGGCGGCAGTTTTGTCATGTTCAGCGAATCTGCGGAGAGCGTCGCCACGCTGCGCGACGTCGCCGTGCCGGGAGGGAGCGCATGAAGTTGCATCAGAAGGGATTCCTGCTGCGCGAGCTCGCGCGCCTGGGCAAGGCCTGGGACGACGAGCTGCTGCGCAATGCCTGCGACGAATACGGCCGCACCAGCCGCATGCATGCCGCCAGCGTGCGCATCGCGCTGGACGAACTGGCCGCCGGCGGCCTGATCTGCGCCGTCGATGAAGTGCTGGACGACGCGCCGGGACGCACCGGGCGCCTGCGCTTCAACTACCGGCTGACCGACTTCGGCCGCCAGCGCATGCTGGATACCGGACTTTGAGAGGCGCGACGCCATGACCGGTTTCTGGGGCTACGAATCGGCCGCGCTGCTGGCCATCATCGTCATTTCGACGCTCAGCGCGCTGTGCCTCTACTGCGCCTGGCGCTTCACTGCCGACTACTGAGCCGGGTTCCCTTCACCGGCCACTGTCGCAGCGTCGTCCGCCACCGGCTCCGTCGCCTGCGGATCGGCCGGGTCACCGTCGGCTTCGGCGATCAGCCCGGCCGTTTCGGTGTCATCGAGTTCGTCGGCCACGACGGCTCCGGACAACGGCGCCAGATCGGCCACCCAGTGCGCGCGGGCTTCGTTTTCGAGCAGATTGATGCTGTCGATCTCCATTTCGACGCGCGAACGCGGGTCGTGCGGCGGCATGCCCGGACAGCGCAGCACCAGCGGAATCTCTTCCAGACGCAGCAGCGACTCGCGCAGCACCGTGGCCGCCATCGGCTTCGCCAGCCCCTGCGCCGCCTGCTGGCGCAACCAGCGCAGGCACCAGTAGCGCTCCATGGCGCGCTGGAATTCGGCATAGGCCGCATAGGCCAGTTCGAAATCGCGCAAGGCCATGTGCAGCGCCTCGGACTTCGGCGCGAACACCGGCGGCTCGCCACGCAGCAGCGCAATCATCTGCCACTGGTTCACCAGGTCGACGTAGCGGCGCAGCGGTGACGTGGACCACGCGTAGCAGTCGACGCCCAGGCCTTCATGCGGCGCGGCGACGGTCGTCATGCGCACCTTGCCGCCGCCCTGCGCCCGGTACAGCGCCGGAATGCCGGCGTCGCGCAGTTGCGCGCCCCAAGTGTTGTTGGCGACGATCATCAGTTCGGCCACGAGCTTGTCCAGCGGACTGCCGCGCGCCCGACGCTGGATGTCGACCCGGCCTTCGCCGTCCTCGGTCGTCTGTTCCCAATCAACGTAGAAATTGAAGTCCATCTGGCCGGCGCTCGCCGACGGTTTGCCACGCCCGGCTTCCAGCACCTCGGCCAGACGCCACAGCAGCATCAGCTCGTCACGCCATTCGAATTCCGCCAGCGTTTCGTCGGCGATCGTCTGTTCGTTGAACAGCGGTTCGATCTCGTGGTGCCGCAGGTTGGCGACGACGTTCACGCGTTCGATGCGCGTCTCCTTCGCGGTCACGCGCAGGTCGGTCTCGACGTCCAGGTAGAGCGACAGCGCCGGACTGTCACGACCGGCGAGCAGCGTGTAGGCGGCGACCGCCTCGTCCGGCAGCATGGTGATCTTGCGGCCGGGGAAATAGACGGTGGACAGCCGGTTGCGGGCGATCTCGCCGAGCGCGGTGTCCGGCTTGATGCCCAGCGACGGCGCCGCGATGTGGATGCCGATCCGCCAGCCGCCCCCCTCCTTCGGCTGCACCGAGAACGCGTCGTCGATTTCCGTCGTCGTCGCGTCGTCGATCGAGAATGCGCGCACGCCGGCCAGCGGCAGATCACCCGCCGGCGGCACTTCGTGCGTCGGAAAGTCGGTGCCGCGCGGGAAGTACTCGAACAGGAAACGGCCGAGGTGATAGTCGTGGCTGGACGCAAAGGCGCCTGCCTGCGCCATCAGCGCCACGACGGACAGCCCGGAGGCGGCCGCGGCGGCTTCCACCGCCTTCGTTTCCAGCCGGTTGCGGTCCGGCTTGTACAGGATCTGCGCACTGCAGGCCGCAATTTCCGGCGGCGTGCGACCGGCCTGCAGTTCGGCCGCCCAGCCGTCGACCTGCGCCTGCTGCAGGCGCTTCTTTTCAAGTCCGGCCAGCGCGGCGCGCAGGATGTCGGGCGGCGCCTTTCGGAAGCGGCCGCGCCCCTTTCGATGGAAGTACACAGGCGCCGCGTGCAGGCACAGCAGGATGGCGGTCGCCTGCAGCGCGTTGGCGGGCGCGCCGTGATATTCGGCGGCCAGCGCCTCGAAGGGGAATTCGTCGTCGCCGCACACTTCCCACAGGAAGGCCACGTCAAGATCGGCCGCCAGCGTCTCGGCCTCGCCGATCAGCGCCGAGGCGTCCGGACTGGTGAAGCGCAGCAGCACGTTCGCGGCCTTGACCTTCGAGCGTTTGCCGCTGGGCAGTTCGACCTGCAGCGACGCGACGTTGTCGGTAAGCACGGAGCCGGCGCGGAAGTGGCCGTCCTCCTCGAAAAGAACATTCATGAAGCGGGTACAGGGGGACTCGGCCTGCAATTATCGCGGAAAGCGCCGACGCGCGCTGTCGCTCGGCGCGCCAGCCGGCACGAACGGGCAAAAAAGCCACGCCCGTGCGACGCACGGGGCACGTGATTTCACGTCCGGCGGCTACAATCGGATGCCAGCCCGCCGCCCGGCAGGCATCTTCCGGAATTGAGCTTTTGGCCGACAGCGAAGAAGTGCTCCACCACGACGCGATGCAACGCCGCCTGCAGGAGGTGAGGGCGCTGCTCGACCGTCAGAAGCGGGTAGAGAGCCTTCTGCACCGGCAGGAAATGCCGCGTCACGCGCTGGTCGAGACGCTGGTCACGAAGCAGCATCACAACGAGCTGACGAAGCGGCTCGACACGATGCACCCGGCCGACGTCGCCTATCTGCTCGAAGCCCTGCCGCTGAACGACCGCCTGCTCGTGTGGGATCTCGTGCGCGCGGAGCGCGACGGGGAAATCCTGCTCGAAGTGTCGGACGCGGTGCGCGAGTCGCTGATCGACGCGATGGAACCGAACGAACTGGTGGCCGCGGCCGAACAGCTCGACGCCGACGAGCTGGCCGACCTCGCGCCCGACCTGCCGAGCGAAGTGCTGCAGAACGTGTTCAGTTCGCTCGACGTGGAGGAGCGCGAGCAGCTGCGTGCCGCGATGTCCTACGCCGAGGATTCGGTCGGCGCGCTGATGGACTTCGACATGGTGACGGTGCGCGAGGACGTGACGCTCGAAGTCGTGCTGCGCTACCTGCGCCGTTTCGACGAACTGCCCGATCACACGGACCAGATTTTCGTCGTTGACCGCAATGACAAGCTGCGCGGCGTGCTGTCGCTGAACACGCTGCTGATCAACGACGTCGACGCCGAGGTGTCCAGCGTCATGCGGGAACACCCTCTGGTGCTGCACATGTCGGACAGCGCGGAATCCGCGTCGCAGGCATTCGAGCGCTACGACCTCGTATCGACGCCGGTGCTCGACCAGGAAGAGCGGCTTATCGGCCGGCTGACGGTGAATGCGGTGATGGACTTCATCCTCGAACAGTCGGAAGAGGAACAGCTCGCGCAGGCCGGCCTGCGCGAGGAAGAGGACATCTTCGCGCCGATCATCGACTCGGTGAAGAACCGCTGGGCCTGGCTGGCGATCAACCTCGGCACGGCCTTCTTCGCGTCGCGCGTCATCGGCGCCTTTGAGGGCTCGATCGAGAAACTCGTCGCACTGGCGGCATTGATGCCCATCGTCGCGGGCATCGGCGGCAATTCAGGCAACCAGACCATCACGATGATCGTGCGCGCGATCGCGCTCGGCCAGATTCAGCCGGAGGCCGCACGACGCCTCTACCGGAAGGAACTGGGTGTTTCGCTGATCAACGGCGTGGTGTGGGGCGGCCTGCTCGGCCTGCTGGCCTGGGGGCTCTACGGATCATGGGGCCTCGGTCTCGTCATGACGGCCGCCATGACGCTCAACCTGTTGCTGGCGGCCTTCGTCGGCGTGTCGGTACCCATGGTGATGGCACGCTTCGGCCGCGATCCGGCGCTCGGCGGTTCGGTCCTCATCACCGCCGTCACCGACTCGGGCGGCTTCTTCATCTTCCTCGGGCTCGCCACCCTGTTCCTGGTCTGAGAGGTCCGCCCGTGCGCCTGTCCCTGTCCGCCTGCGCCGTCGCACTGATCCTGGCCTGCGGCACCGCGCAGGCGCAGGACAGAACGCTTACCGTCACCTGCGCCGAAGCCGGTGCGCTGTCGGTATCGGTGCCCGCCGACTGGACCGTCGAGGAGAGCCGGCACGATGTGCGCATGCCGCCGACCGTCACGATGACGGCGCCGGATGGCCAGGTACAGTGGGTGGTGACGGCACTGTGGAAGGCCGCCGACCGCAAACCGCCGGAAACGCTGGCCGAGATCCGCGCACGCGTCGAGCGGACCGCTGAAACCGTGGGCGCGGCCGGCGCCGCGCTGCGCGAACTGCCGGCCGGACAGCCCGCAGGCTACTACTTCGACATCGGCTCCGACATCACGCCGGCGCCGTTCACCCGCCTGCGCCAGGGCATGCTCAGGATCGGTGCGCTGACGGTCAGTTTCACGGCGATGAGCGCGCCCGGGCACGACGCCGATCTCGATGCCGCCGTCACGCGACTGGGCAGCGCCAGGCACCTGCCCTGAGGCCCGTCGGGCGCCGCCCCCGCGCACCCGACCGGTACCTGCCTGCCGCGGCGACAGCCGCCCGCGGCCGTCATATCAAAACACCCGCACGCGTGCTACGCTCATTTTGCATACCCCCGTGTCCTGCGGCGCCCGGCCGCTCCGGCTTCCTCCGAGGAAAGATGACATGAAGACACTGCCCGCTGCGTGGCTTTTCACCGGACTGATCTGCGCCTCGCCCGCATGGGCCGGCAGCGGCGACATCGCCGGCTTCGTGGCAAGCGCCACGACGGTGCGACAGGGCGACACGGTCGACTTCTTCGCAGCCTTCAGCGTCGCGACTTCCGGCTGGTCATACGGCGGAAGTGACCCGGTCGAACCCGCGCCGGACGACGGCTACCAGACCTGGCACATCAACTGGTATGCGTACGAGAACGAAACGCTGAGCGGCGTCTGGCTGGACGCCGCCGGACAGACCTTCGCCGACAGCCCGGTCACGGCACCGGGCGGCGTACACAACGGAAGCTGGAGTTTTTCCGTACTGTTTCCGTCCGCCGGCACGTTCGACATCGTGCTCCACGGCGGATGGACGGCACTGACCGAAAGCTATTCCAGCAACGAGAGCGCGTCGCGCGACTGCACGCGTGACGATGGCGGCGAACTGTACTGTTCAGGCTGGACGTATGACTACGCCGACTTCTCGGACAACTATGTATCCGACGGCACGTTCACGGACCGGACGCTGACCATCACCGTGCTCGCGGTGCCGGAACCGCTCACGCTGTCGCTATGGCTCGCCGGCATCGGCGTGCTGGCGGCGGTCCACGGCCATCGCCGGCCGGCATAGCCACCGGCCGCACCCGCGCTCAGGGATTCCACAGCTTCCACAGCATGCGGGCGCACAGCACGATGAGCAGAATCGAAAAGATGCGCTTGAGCCAGTGCACCGGCCAGCGGTGTGCGGCGCGCGCGCCCATCGGCGTCGTGAACAGGCTGGCCGACACGATCGCCAGCAGCGCCGGCAAATAGACATAACCGACCGAATGCGGCGGCAGGCCCGCAACATGCCAGCCATTGAAGATGTAGCCCGCCGTGCCGCCGAGAGCGATCGGCAGCCCGAGTGCCGCCGCCGTGCCGATGGCGCCGCGCATGTCGCGATTGCACCAGGTCAGGAAGGGCACCGTCATCGCACCGCCACCGACCGCCACCAGCGCCGACACCATGCCGATGCCGCCGCCGGCGGCCATCAGCCCCGGCGCGCCGGGCAGCTGGCGCGACGGTTTGGTCTTGCCGCCGAACAGCATGTTCAGCGCGACGTAGCCGATGAAGACGGAGAAGAAGATGGACAGCTCGCGGGTCGATACCAGCCGCGCGACATAAGTGCCGATGGCCGTGCCGGCCAGTACGCCGACCGTCATGATGCGCACAATGCGCCAGTCGACCGCGCCATGGCGGTGATGCGTGCGCAGGCTGATCGCCGCCGACATCACGATGGCGGCCATCGAGGTGCCCAGCGCGAGGTGCAGGATGTTCTCCGGCGCGACCTGCTGGCGCTCGAACAGCATCACCAGCATCGGTACCAGCAGCGTACCGCCGCCAATGCCCAGCATGCCGGCAAAGAAACCGGCGACGGTGCCCAGCGCGATGCAGGCGATGACGAAATCGAGATCGGGAAAGAACATCATGGTGCAGCGCAAAAGCACTATCTGAACACAGCCAGCGGGCCGCCGGCAAAGACGGGCGTTGCACAGATGCAAACGGGGCGCCCGAAGGCGCCCCGTTTGCGCCCGGAGTGCGCCGCGTTCAGCTGGCGATGGACAGCTTTCCGCGCTGTGCCGACAGCGAACGCGCAAGCAAGGACACCAGCGCATATACGGCGTCGATGTTCGGCGTCGCGATGCCCGTGATGCGGCCGAGTTCGCGCACCGATCCCACCAGCGCTTCGAACTCGAGCGGACGGCCCGATTCGACGTCCTGCAGCATCGACGTCTTGTGCGCGCCGACCGCTTCGGCTCCGGCGATGCGCTTGTCGAGTGCGATCTTGAACTCGACGCCGAGCTTCTCGCCGACCGCCTGCGCCTCGCGCATCATGTTGGCGGCCAGCTCGCGCGTCAGCGGGAAGCGGCAGATGTCTTCCAGCGTGGCATGCGTCAGCGCCGAGATCGGATTGAAGCTGAGGTTGCCCCACAGCTTCACCCACATTTCGGAACGGATGTCCTTGGACACCGGCGACTTGAAGCCTGCCGCGATCATCGCCTGCGACAGCGCCTCGATGCGCGGCGACCGCGAGCCGTCCAGCTCGCCGAGCGTGAAGCGGTTGCCTTCGATCAGCCTGACGACGCCCGGCTCTACCAGTTCGGACGCCGGGTAGACAACGCTGCCGATCACCCGCTCGACCTCGATGTTCGCCGCGACGATGCCGTCCGGATCGACCGACGTGACCGGCTGGCCTTCGTAGTCACCGGCGAGCTTGTGGAAGTACCACCAGGGGATGCCGTTCTGCATCGTAACCACCATGGTGTCCGGTCCGAACAGCGCGCGCATGTCGGCCGCCACATCCTTCACCTGGTGCGCCTTCAGCGTCAGCAGCACGACGTCCTGCACGCCGGCATCGCTCATCTTCTGCACACCGCGGATCGCCGGCGCCTCTTCCACCGTCCCGTCGTCCAGCAGCAGCTTCATGCCACCGGCCTGGATCGCCGCGAGATTCGGACCCCGTGCGATGCACGTCACTTCATTGCCGGCACGGGACAGCTTCACCGCAAGGTAGCCGCCGATCGCGCCAGCTCCGACCACTGCAATCTTCATCGTTACGTCCTCCCGCGCACCGCGATCAGCGGCTGCGCAAATAGTGTTTCAACGCCGGGATCACCGGCCACAGCAGCATCAGGAACGACAGGCTCATGAGGCCGGCAACCAGCGGATTCGCCCAGAAGATGTCCAGACTGCCCTGCGACAGCAGCATCGACTGCCGGAAACTCGATTCGGCCATGTCACCCAGCACCAGCGCCAGCACCAGCGGCGCGAGCGGATAGCGCAGCTTCTTGAACAGGTAACCGAACACGCCGAACACCAGCATCATCACCACGTCGAACAGCGAGTTGTGCACCGTGTAGGCACCGATGGCGCAGATGACGATGATGACCGGGCCGATGACCGAGAACGGGATGCGCAGGATGGCCGCCCACCAGGGCACCGTGGTCAGCACGACGATGAGGCCGACGATGTTGCCGAGATACATCGAGGCGATCAGGCCCCAGACGAAGTCGGGCTTCTCGGCAAACAGCAACGGACCGGGCTGCAGACCCCAGATCAGCAGGCCGCCCAGCAGCACCGCGGCGGTCGGCGAGCCGGGAATGCCCAGCGTGAGCATGGGCAGCAGCGCCGACGTACCGGCGGCGTGTGCCGCAGTTTCCGGTGCAACCACGCCTTCGATATTGCCCTTGCCGAAGGAGTCCTTGTCCTTCGCGCCACGACGCGCCAGGCCGTAGGCCATGAAGGAGGCGGGCGTGGCGCCACCGGGCGTGACACCCATCCAGCAACCGACCAGCACCGAGCGCAGCGACGTTCTCCAGTAGCGCAGCAGTTCCTTCCAGGTCTGGAGCACGACATTGAACTGGATCTTCGCGCTCTTGCCCTTGAAGGCCAGTCCTTCTTCCATCGTCAGCAGGATTTCGCCGATGCCGAACAGGCCGATCACCGCGATCAGGAAGTCGAAGCCCTTGAGCAGTTCCGTGTAGCCGAAGGTCATGCGCAGCGTGCCGGTCACCGTGTCCATGCCGACCGCGGCCAGCGCGAAACCGAGCGTCATGACGGCAAGCGTCTTGGCCGGCGGCTCCTTGCTCATGCCGACAAAGGAGCAGAAGGTGAGCATCTGCACCGCGAACATTTCGGCCGCACCGAACCTCAGCGCAAAGCGCGCAACCAGCGGCGCGAGGAAGGTGATCAGCAGGACGGCAAAGAAGGCGCCGACGAAGGATGACGTGAAGGCGGCCGTCAATGCGGCCCCCGCGCGCCCTTGCTGCGCCATCGGATAGCCGTCGAAGGTCGTCGCCACCGACCACGGTTCGCCCGGAATGTTGAACAGGATGGACGTGATCGCCCCGCCGAACAGGGCGCCCCAGTAGATGCAGGACAGCATGATGATGGCGGACGTCTGGTCCATCGAAAACGTGAGCGGCAGCAGGATGGCGATGCCGTTGGCACCGCCCAGTCCCGGCAGCACGCCGATCAGGATGCCCAGCGTGATGCCGAGAACCATGAAACCCAGGTTGTGCAGGGTCAGCGCGACGCTGAACCCGTGCATGAGATTATTGAATTCTTCCATCGCGGCCTCGGATGAAGTTTTTTATGTTGTGTCAGAAACCGAGCATGAGCTCGATCGGACCCTTGGGAAGCGGCACGAGGAACCAGCGCTCGAACAGCATGAAGGAGGCCAGCGGCACTGCAATGGCGGTGATCGCGGTTGCCAGCCAGCTGAACTTGCCGTGCACCTTCATGAAGAAGCCGATCAGCAGCAGCGACGACACGTAGATGCCCAGATAGATGACGGCCGCCACATAGAAAATCAGCGGAACCAGCATCTGCATCACGAGTTTCAGTTCACCCCACGTGGCGAATTGCGGCTGCGCGCGGCGGAATTTCATCAGGGCGCCGACCAGTATCCAGCCACTGGACAACATCAGGATGCAGCCGATGTAGAACGGAAAGTAGCCGGCGAGCGGGCCTTCGCCCTCTTCCCAGCCAATGCCGACCCGAATGCTGTCGATCACCACGATGATGCTCGCGGCCAGCAGAAACAATGCCACCAGAATTTCGGGCCAGCGGTTGGTGAGGCCGGCTTCAGCGGCTTCCTCGGATCGCTCCATCAAAATCTCCAGAATCAACGAAAACAGGAAGTGAACTTCTTTGCGGCAGGACGACTAAACGAATACGGGCGGGATAACCCGCCCGTATTCAAGTCACATCAGGCTGATTACTTGGCCAGGAAACCGGCTTCCTTCATCAGGCCGTAGTGCATGGATTCGGTCTTGCTGACCCAGTCAGCGAATTCCTTGCCACTCATGAAGGTCTGCTTGAACGCACCCTTCTTCATGAAATCCGCCCATTCCGGCGTCTCACGAACTTTCTTGAACAGATCGACGTAGAAATCGACCTGGTCCTGCGTGACGCCCGGCGCCAGGAAGATGCCGCGCAGCATCAGGTATTCGATCGGCACGCCGGCACTCTGGCAGGTCGGAATATCGGCCCAGGACTGCGTCGCGGTGACCTTCTCCGTATAGCTCAGGCGCTCGTTGTCCATGATGCACAGCGGGCGCAGCTTGCCGCCGCGCCAGTGCGCTTCGGCTTCGATCGGGTTGTTCACCGTCGAATTCACGTGGCCGCCCACCAGTTGCACGGCAACGTCGCCACCGCCCTTGAACGGCACGTAGATCATCTTCTTGCCGGTCGCCTTGTCGATCATCGCGGTGATGATCTGGTCTTCCTGCTTCGAGCCCGTTCCGGCCATCTTGAACGTGCTTGCCGGCTTGGCCTTGATGTCGTCGATGTACTCCTTGGCCGTCATGTAGGGCGAATCGGCGTTCACCCACAGCACGAACTGGTCGAGCGCCAGCATCGCGCCCGGCGTCAGGTCGCGCCAGTTGAACGGAACGCCGGTCGCCAGCGGCGTGGTGAACAGGTTCGACAGCGTGATGATGATCTTGTGCGGGTCGCCCTTCGCGCCCTTCACTTCCAGGAAACCTTCCGCGCCAGCACCGCCGGACTTGTTCACGACAACCAGCGGCTGCGCCATCAGCTTGTTCTTGGCAACGATGCCCTGGATGAAACGCGCCATCTGGTCAGCACCGCCACCCGTTCCGGCCGGTACGACGAATTCGACCGGCTTGGTCGGTTCCCAGGCCTGCGCAATGCCGGCCAGACCGAAGGTTGCAGCGGCGGTAACGATGGCTCGCCCGGCCCATTTGCCGAATTTATTCATGTGCTGTCTCCTTTATTGTGAAAGACGTTACTGCGCGGAACGGTGCAGGCTCAGGCACCCAGCCCCAGCTTCTGGGCCAGACCGATGCGCTGGAGCTTGCCGGTCGCGCCCTTGGGGATTTCATCCATGAAAATGATCTTGCGCGGGACCTTGAAGTCGGCCAGACGCGTCGCGGCGAAAGCCTGGATCTCCTTGTCGGTGGCCTGCTGGCCTTCCCGCAGGACGACGACCGCCGCCACTTCCTCGCCAAGCTTCGGATGCGGCATCGCGAACGTGACGACCTGCGACACGGCCGGATGATCCATCAGCACTTCATCCACCTCGCGCGGGGAAATCTTCTCGCCACCGCGGTTGATGATTTCCTTCAGGCGTCCGGTCAGCGACAGATAGCCCTCGGCATCCTTGCTGCCCTGGTCGCCGGTACGGAACCAGCCGTTCGTGAATGCTTCGCCATTGGCCTTTTCGTTGTTCTCGTAACCCGGCGTCACGTTGCTGCCGCGGATGACGATTTCGCCGATCTCGCCGGCCGGCAGGATGGTGCCGTCGTCCGACATGATTTCGACTTCCGGCCCGGCCGCCAGACCGACCGCGCCCGGCTTGCGCGCACGCGGCGGCAGCGGGTTGCTGGCCATCTGGTGCGACGCTTCCGTCATGCCGTAGGCCTCGATCAGCGGTGCGCCGAACGTCTCTTCCAGCTCGCGGATGACCTGCGGCGGAATGGACGACGACGACGAACGCATGAAGCGCAGCGGATTGCGCGCGATGATCTCCTTGTTGCGCGAAGCGCGCGACAGGATGGCCTGGTGCATGGTCGGCACCGCCGTGTACCAGGTCGGGTGCGCTTCATCCATCAGCGAGAAGAATTTCAGCGCGTCGAAACCCGGCGTGCAGAACACCGAGGCACCGGCGGACAGCGGCGCCATGATGCCGGCGATCAGGCCGTGGATATGGAACAGCGGCATGATGTTCAGGCCGCGGTCGGCACTGGTGAAGGCCAGCGTGTTGCGGATGTTCGTCGCCGACGCGGACACGTTGCGCTGGGTCAGCGGCACGATCTTCGGCCGCGACGTGGTGCCGGACGTATGCAGCACGAGCGCGATGTCATCGGGCTGGGCGTTGCCTGCATTCGCGGGCGCCGAAGCGACACCGGCTTCGCGCGGCTCGAGCGTGAAATCGCCGGCGGCGTCAAGCGGCAGCAAATCGATCACGCGCACACCCAGCTTCTTCGCGACCTCGATGGCCGGCGAGGTGCTCGTGCGCTCGACCACGAGTGCCTTGGCATTCAGGTCGGACAGGTAGAACTCGAATTCTTCGGCCCGATAGCCCGGATTCAGCGGCGCGGCGGTTGCGCCGGTAGCGATGCTGATGAAGGAACTCGCCATGTCGGGACCGTTCGCCAGCACGATGGCCACGCGATCATTGCGGCCGATGCCGAGTTCGTTGAGGCGGGCGACGGTGCGCGCCATCAGCGCACGAAGATCGCCAAAGCTCAGATCGCTGCGACCCGGCGCGGAAAGCGCTACAGCCGCATCGGCACCGGTTGAAAAAAGTTCTGCCAGCGTGGAAATACCGGACATACGGACTCCGAAAGACTTTGTTACAGGGAAAGGAGGGTGTGCTCCCGCTCCAGCGGAATATCCATCGGTCCCGGATAGGGGCCCCGGACAAGCGAAGCTGAACGAGTGTTCACCAGAACGGCCATCCATTCAAGCCGCACCGCGGCAAAAGCGCCGACGATGGCGCACGCACGGCGGCGAATCACAGGCACGGAGCAAACTGTAACGGATGCGTTACAGGAATTTGATCAGGAAGGCTGAAAACAACAGGAGGCGTGAGGCAGTGGCGCCGGAACCGGCAGACCACAAGGGGAGGGGACCCCCGCGTATGTCGCTAGGCCGGCATCCTGAACCGTGGGTTCAGAGCGGCTGCGTTCCGGCCGCATCAGGCACACCCGCGAGGGGTACGCACAACAGCAGCTTCATGGTTCGCAACCTCATGCCAATGAGACATTGGTTCAAGGAATCTATGACCTTGGCAAACACCGCAGGGGATTGATGCACAAGGCTTTCGCCTTGCAACAGACGGCAGCTAGAAGAGCTTTTCCTGGCTGGAGAGCGCTTCGTCGATGCGCGACTGCATGGCATTGATTCTACGCCGCAGGGGGACCAAATCAACACCGCCCGTCGCCTGCACCTGAAAAATTTCGTGAGCAAGATTCAGCGCGCACATGACGGCAAGGCGCTCACCCGATGCGCGCGTCGATTCAGCAAGATCCCGCATGCGGCGCTCGACCAGCTCGACCGACGCATTGAGCGCGTCACGCTCGCCTTCGCGGCACTGCACCCGGTATTCACGGCCAAGCAGGGTGATTTCGGTGAACTCGGATTCGCGCGTCATTCCTGGGGCAACCTTTCGAGCAGACCACGCACCTTTTCGCGGGCAGCGACCACCTTGTCGCCCAGCACCTTGTTCTCGCCCTCGAGCGCCGCAACGCGATTCCTGAGCACGATGTTCTCGTCGTGCAGCGCGCGGAAGCGAACCAGCAGGATATCCAGCCGTTCGTCCAGTTGATTGATGTCATGGTCCATCGCGGCACTATAGGTGGGCGCCCGGCGCGTGGTCAACACGATACGGTGGCGCCAGCGCCTTACAATTTGCGACCCCTCACAGCCAGCGGATCACATCCATGCGCGAACTCATTACCGGCGGCGCACGCAGCGGCAAGAGCGCACACGCGGAGGCGCGCGCGGCGGACAGCGGCCTGGAGGTCGTCATGGTCGTGACCGCGCACGCGGGGGATGCGGAGATGGCCGATCGCATCGCGCGTCACCGTGCTGCGCGGCCAGCGCACTGGCAGATCATCGAAGCGCCGGTCGGGCTGGCGGACGCGCTGCTCGAACACGCCGCCGAAGGCCGCTTCATCGTCGTCGACTGCCTCACGCTGTGGCTGTCCAATCTTTTGATGGCCCTGGACGAGGCACCCGGCACGGACCTGCCTGCCACGTTCGTGCGCGAGCGCGCCGCCCTGCTCGACGCGCTGCCCCGCCTGCCGGGACGGATCGCGCTGGTGTCGAACGAAGTCGGATGGGGCATCGTACCCATGGGCCGATTGTCGCGCGTGTTCGTCGATGAAGCCGGCCGGCTGAACCAGGCCGTTGCCCGCGCCTGCCAACGCGTGACGCTGGTTGCCGCCGGACTGCCGCTGACGCTCAAACCGTGACGCAACGCCAACTGTTCCTGATCCGGCATCCGCCTGTCGCCGTAGCGGCCGGCGTCTGCTACGGCGCGAGCGACGTCGCGCTGTCGGTCGATGTGCGGCAAGTCGCCGGGGTTCTTCGCTCGCAGTTGCCGGAAAGCTTCCGGCTCGTGAGCAGTCCATCCATGCGCTGCCTGCAACTCGCCCACGCACTGCACGCCGCACCGGACTCCGACCCGCGACTGCGCGAAATGAGCTTCGGCTCGTGGGAAATGCAGCGTTTCGACGATCTGCCGCGCGCGGATATCGACCGATGGGCCGCGGACATGTGGGGCTTTTGCCCGCCGGACGGAGAATCCGCACACGACATGGCTCAACGGTCATGGGACGCGTGGCTGGATATCGCGACACACGACGGACACCTCGTCATCGTGTCGCACGGCGGCCCGTTGCGGGTGATCGCAGGCCGGCTGACCGGCCTGGCGCGCGACGCATGGCTGGACCGGCCCTGTCCTCAGGGCGAGGCAACGCACTTCGCACTCGCCACGGACGGCATGTCCGCGCGCGAGGTCCGCGTGCAGACGTGAAAAAGCCACCCTCGCGGGTGGCCTTTTCAGGTTGAAGCGGCGAGACTGCGCCGCAGCGTCCGTTCAGCGGGACGCATCTGCCTTTTCAACGCGCGCCGCAGCCGACGTTTCGGCGATGCGGGTTGCGTCGATCTTGCGGACGAAGACCCAGCGAGCCGGCGTCTTCACGAATGCGTAGCCAGTCGGCGCGTCGATGAACACCTTGTAATCTGCGGGTTGCGCAGTCGAAGGAGCCGGTGCGGCCGATGCGCCCAACGCGGCGAGCGAAAGGCCTGTGGCAAGCAAGATCTTGAGTGCGGTGGATTTCATGGTGATGCTCCTGACAAGTTGAAAAAGCTGTTGTTGAGTTGAATGTAGTGCACCGCAGCAAATCTTTCAACCCCGCACCAGTCCTTGATTGCCATTAATTTCACGAAGGGATTTTGCGGCGCAGCAACGTGAATCACTTGTTCAACACACTGCCCCGTCAACGCAACGCCGGCCCCTTTCCCGGAAAACCGATGTCATTGCATATACGCAACAAGATGAACGAATTGTTCCGTCTGAGTGATCCGCTCGACCTCTATCTCGTGCGCCATCCGCGCCCCGACGTCGACCCCGCGCTTTGTTACGGCGTCACCGATCTGCCGGTTGCCGAGGACATCGCGGCCTGCGCCGCCCGCCTGCGCACCGTGCTGCCGTCCGGCGCGGCCGTGGTGTGCAGCCCGCTGGCACGCGCCCGGCTCCTCGCCGAGGCGCTGTCGGAGGGCGCGCAGCTGGACGAGAGGCTGCGCGAACTCGATTTCGGCGAATGGGAACTGAAGCCGTTTGCCGACATCCCGGCCGGTGGTTTCGACGTGTGGGGCAGTTCCCTGATCGATTTCCGCGCGCCGGGCGGCGAGCCGTACGCAGACATGGCCCGGCGCGTCTGGGACGCGTTCGACGCGCACCGCCGTGGCCGCAGCACGCTAGTGCTGGTCGGTCACAACGGGCCGATGCGCGCACTCACCGGCACGCTGCTGGGCCTGCCGGCCGACCGCTGGCTGAATCTGGAGTTCGACTTCGGCCGCGTGACGCATCTCGCCATAGGGCCGCTCGGCCCGAAGCTGCGCGCCTTCAATCGATGACACGCCGCGGTGCGCTTGCGGGCCGACCGAACGCGCAACCATCCGAGCCTCTATAATCCGCGCTTCGCCGCCGTCCGCCCCTCATGACTCCATCCCAGGTTTCCAGCCGCGCCCTCTACCTGCGCCTGCTCGGCTATGTGCGCCCGTACTGGATTGCGTTCGCCGTTTCCATCGTCTGCATGGCGCTCACGGCGGCCGCGGAACCGATGTTCCCCGCCATCATGAAAGAACTGCTTGACGGCGGGTTCGGCGGTCAGGAAGCACGCGCGATGTGGCTCTATCCGACGCTCATCGTCCTGCTGTTCGCCGTGCGCGGCATCTTCGGTTTCATCGCGGACTATGCCTTCGCGTGGGCCGCGAACAATGTCGTGCTCGACCTGCGCCGCGCCATGTTCGGCCGGCTGCTGGCGCTGCCGACGACGTTCTTCGACAGCCACAGTTCCGGCGCGCTCATTTCGAAGGTGGCCTACGACGTGCAGGGCGTGACGCAGGCGGCGACCAACGTCATCACCGTGTTCGTGCGCGACACGCTGACCGTGGCCGGCCTGCTCGGCTGGCTGCTGTGGCTGAACTGGACGCTCACGCTCATCGTCATCGGCATGCTGCCCCTGATCGCGCTGGTGGTGCGCCTGTGTTCGCGCCGCATCCGCGAGTCGGCGCGCGGCGCGCAGTCCGCGATGGGCAGCATCGCCCACACGCTGGAAGAGACCATCGAGGCGCACAAGGTGGTGAAGATATTCGGCGGCCAGGACTACGAAATGAGCCGCTTCGACGAAGCCTGCCGCAAGCAGCGCCGGCAGAACATGCGCAACATCGTCGCCGCGTCGCTGGTGTCTCCGATGGTGCAGATACTGACCGCCATCGCGCTGGGCATCGTCATCGCCGTCGCGCTGCACGAATCGGCCAGCAACCGGGCCACGGTCGGCAGCTTCGTATCCTTCGTCACCGCCATGCTGATGCTGCTCGCACCGCTCAAGCGCATCACCGACGTCAACGCGCCATTGCAGCGCGGCCTGGCCGCGGCGGAGAGCGTGTTCCAGCTGATCGACCAGCAGACCGAACGCGACGACGGCACGGTCACGCTCGATCGCGCGCGCGGGCGCATCGACTTCGACCGGCTCGTGTTCGGCTACCCGGAACGCGACGCCCGCGTGCTGCAGCACATCGACCTGTCGATCTCGCCGGGCGAGACGGTGGCGCTGGTCGGCGCATCCGGCTCCGGCAAGACCACGCTTGCCCATCTGCTTGCGCGTTTCTACACGCCGAGCAGCGGCCGCATCCTGCTCGACGGCCATGACATCCAGACCATAGGCCTGGCCAGCCTGCGCGCCAACATGGCGCTGGTGAGCCAGGACGTCGTGCTGTTCAACGACACGGTTGCGGCGAACATCGCGTACGGCGCGCTGCGCAGCACCGACCGCAAGGATATCGAGGCGGCCGCGCGCGCCGCGCACGCGCTCGACTTCATCGAGGCGATGCCGGAAGGCTTCGACACGATGATCGGCGAAAACGGCGTCAAGCTGTCCGGCGGCCAGCGTCAGCGCCTGGCGATCGCACGCGCGCTGCTCAAGGATGCGCCGGTGCTGATACTGGACGAGGCGACGTCGGCGCTCGATACCGAATCCGAACGTCAGGTACAGGCGGCGCTGGAGGTGCTGATGAAGAACCGCACGACGCTTGTCATCGCGCACCGGCTGTCGACGATCGAACGCGCGGACCGCATCGTCGTCATGGATCGCGGACGCATCGCGGAAATCGGGCGCCACGCCGAGCTGCTCGCCGCCGGCGGCATGTACGCCAACCTCTACAACTCGCAACTGGGCAGCGAATAGCCCGCACCGCGCGACCGATCCGGCGCGTCAGAGTTTCAGTGGCGCGACGTAGCCGGTCAGTTCGAGATAGCCGCGCCCGGCGCGCCGGCCGTGTTCGAACGCAGTCACCGCGCCTTCCCAGTAGATCGCCCCGGTGCTGGCGCGACTGTCGAGCTCCTGGTCGTCCATCAGCGGGCGTATCGACAGCACGCGCACGCCGACGCGGATATCCAGCTCGACCGGATAGCGCCCGCCGGTGCGCGGGCTGCGCCAGGTCCGCGACACCGTGAACGCGATGTCCGCCGCGTCGATGGCCCGCCTGCCCGCCGCGTCGCGCACGGTCGCTGCCGCCCACAGGTCGCCACCGCTCACCGCGCGCATGCGGAACACCATGAGCGCGCCGCCATCATCCAGATTGAGCCCCAGCCAGTCCCAGCCGGCGGCGTCCGCCGGCATCAGCGCGCTGGACCACTCGTGATCCAGCCATGCCCGGCCGCGCACCGGAGCCGTCGCCCCGGCCAGCGTCAACGAGCCGGACACCGACAGCTGCGGCCAGCTCAGGTAGTGGCTTGCGTGCACCGGATCCGCCGACTTCCGGCTGAAGCCCTCTTCTCCCTGACGCAACACCGGCTGCGCCGGCGTGAAATCGAGTGCATAGGCGAAGTCTTCGCCATCGACGCGGGCGAACAAACGCTCGGGCTTCGCCTGGCGCACCAGATGCCAGCCATCGATGCGCACGTCGAGGTCATTGGCGGCCGCCGACGCGAGGCCGAACCCCGCGCGCGACACCTTCTGCGCGTGGCGCAGCCGGCCGTGCGATGCGTCCGACACCGCGGCGTGGGCCAGCAGGATCTGTGACGGCGCGAAGCGGCTCGGATTCGCGTCGTGCGCCGGTTGCCGCACACGGAAGAAGGTGAGCTGAAAGCCGGTGTCGGCCGCGCCCTGGCGCTCCAGCCAGCCGGTGACGTACCACCACTCGATGCGGAACCCGGGATGCGCGCCGTGATCGCGCGGCAGCGTCAGCACGACGCCCGGCCGCACCGCGTCAAAGGCGTCCGCCGCCGCACCGGCCCTGACCGGCAGCAGCGAAAGCAACGGCAGCTTGAGCAGAAGGCGCCGGCAGGTCATGTCCATGCTCCGTGGAGGCACGCGCACGACGAAGGTTCCGTCAGGCCAGCAGCGGTTCGAGTTCGCGCGCGATGCGCTCGCCGGTGGCCGCCGGCGTCACGCCCGCATGGCGCTGCGCCAGCGCAGCCGCAGCGGTGCGAAAGGCGGGTTCCTCCAGCAGGGCGCGCAGCAGCTTCGGATAGTCGGCCCCCTTCGTGCCCGGCGCCACCGCCAGTCCGATACCGCTTTCAGTGACGCGCCTCGCCACCATGTATTGCTCCATGTGGTTGGGCAGCACGAGCTGAGCGCAACCGGCGAGCGCAGCGGCCGTCACGGTGCCAAGGCTGGCGTGCGACACGACGACGTCGGCGTCGCGCACGGCACCGTCCATCTGCACCGGCTGCGACTCGAAACGCAGGGACGGGCCAGCCAGCCGGCGCGCCGCGTCCGGTGCCAGACCCTTGGCATGCACGATGGCGCGGACGCCCGCGTTGCGCAACGCCGCCATGAGCGGCTCGAAATCCGAGTGTCCGGGCGACAGATAGGCAAACACGCGCCGCCCGTCGCCGGATGGCCAGGCGGGCGCAACGCCGGTATCACCGACATAGCTCGGCCCCACCAGCGACAGGCCGCGGCCACCGTGATCGGGATAATGGGCCAGCTCGGGCAGGCTGGCCGCGAGGCAGCGCACTCCGTCGAACAGTGCGGTCAGCCTCGGCAGCGCGGGCGCGCCTGTCAGTGCGAGCGCGTGATTGGCCGGCGCCCGCACGCGTTCATCGCTGCGCATGCATTCGGCCGGATCGATTCGGTCCCAGTAGTTCATTGGCGGAAATGCCTGCAGCGGCGGCGGCAGTTCGAAGCTGTTGCCTATCGCCGCCAGCGGCACGCCGAGCCCCCTCATTGCCAGCATGGCTGTCGGCGCGTGATCGCAGACCAGCAGATCGGGGCGTGTCAGATCGAACAGCCCGCGCCAGGCCGACAGGAGACCGGCGAGTCCCGCCGCATCCAGCCAGCCGGCCGCCGCAAGGACGGCCGAGAAATTGACGAGTTGCGGCGGATTGACCATGCGCGGCAACCACAGCGGTGACTGCAGAACCGTAAAGCCGTCGCTGACGACGCGCCCGTGCGCGCGGGCGAGATCCTTCAACGCGAACGTGACCTCGTGCCCGCGCGCGCGCAAGGCGCGCGCCGTGATCAGCATGCGGTCGATGTGGCCCATGTTGGCGCCGAGCTCCCAGGCCAGCAGCACGCGGCTCATACCTCCGGTTCCTGTCGAATGTTTTTACAATTTTCATTCATCTCGACATACCCGTTTCCGTAATCGATTGATTGTTTTTGACTTTCCGTTTCCGGCACGTTTCTTGAGTACAACCACCACTGTTGTCAAATCGTACAGGATGCTCACCATGAACCTTCACGCACGCCCCTCCCTCATCGCGCTGTCGCTGCTCGCGTGGCTGGGCTATGTACCGGCCGCGTCGGCCCTGCCTGTTCTGGATGCGGCGACCTTTGCAAGCGCCGACGGGTCGGTCGGGACGCCGGTCAACTCCGCGTCGCCGACCTATGTGAATAGCAGCTCCGGCGCCTCGTCCGGTGTCAGCTACGCGTCGGGCTATGCATTTTCGGCCGCCACCGGCGCCTACGCCGTCGCCAGCAACGCATCGGGCCTGAACAGCGAAGGCGCCGCGTTCGCCAGCCTGCTGAACACGATCACCAACACGTCCAGCGTCGCGCAGAGCTATACGCTCACGTTCAAGATCTACGGCGGCTCCCTGAGCGCCGCATCGTATGCCGCGCTGGACCCGGACGAATACCTGAAAGCCGATTACCTCGCGACCATCAAGGTCGGCAACGATCTGGCGTGGTTCTCGTCGATGAGCATCGAAAACAACGGCGGCGTCATCACGAGCACCAAGCAGGGCACCGACCTGAATGCCGCCGACGACGGCGACGACGGCGTCTACAGCTGGAACAACCTCTACGTGACACTGGATCTCGGCGTGCTCAATCCCGGCAGCTCGCTCGACGTCGTGGCGGAACTGTCCGACCGCGCGCTGAGCAATCTGGGCGTGTATTCCTACGATTGCGGTGGCGGCTATGAAGGTTACGGTGACGGCTACGGCAGCTATGGCGGCGGAACGTGTACCGAGAGCAAGGGACAGGCCGCTGCGTTCTATGGCGACCCGTCGGTTTTCGCCGGCGTTCCGATAGAGATCGAAGCGACACCCGCCGGCGCCGATCCCAACGGCCTGCTCGTCAGCGCGCGCAGCGTGCCCGAACCGGGCAGCCTGGCACTGGTCGCGCTGGCGGCCGGAGCAGCCGGACTCGCGCGCCGGCGCCGAAAGCCGGACTGACAAAAAAAGGGCACCTCACGGTGCCCTTTTTTTGGCTTCGCCGTTCAGCGTTCGACGAAGGCCCGCTCGATCACGTAGTCACCCGGCTCGCCCACGCCAGGCGACACCACGAAGCCACGTTCGTCGAGCAGATTCGCGGTGTCCTTGTTCATGCTCGGGCTGCCGCAGATCATCGCGCGGTCGGTTTCCGGATTCAGCGGCGGCAGGCCGAGATCGTCCGTCATTTTGTTGCTGATGATGAGGTCGGTCAGGCGCCCCTGGTTGCGATAGGGCTCGCGCGTGACACTCGGGTAGTACAGCAGCTGCTCGCGCACCATGTCGCCGAGGAACTCGTCGTTGCACAGTTCGTCCTCGATGTAGTCCTGATACGCCAGTTCGTTGACGTTGCGCACGCCGTGGAACAGCACGACCTTCTCGAAGCGTTCGTACACCTCGGGGTCGCGGATCAGGCTCAGGAACGGCGCCAGGCCCGTGCCGGTGCCGAACAGGTAGAGATGGCGGCCGGGCTTCAGGTCATCAAGCACCAGCGTGCCGGTCGGCTTGCGCCCGACCAGAATTTCGTCGCCCTCCTTCAGATGCTGCAGGCGCGACGTCAGCGGACCGTCCTGGACCTTGATGCTGAAGAACTCGAGATGCTCCTCGTAGTTCGCGCTGGCGATGCTGTAGGCGCGCAACAGCGGCTTGCCTTCCGTTTCCAGACCAATCATGACGAAGTGGCCGTTGCGAAAGCGCAGGCCGGGGTCCCGCGTGGTCTTGAAGCTGAACAGCGTGTCATTCCAGTGATGCACGCTCAGGACTTTCTCGGGTGCGACGGTTGCCATGATTTTTCCGGTCCGAATGTCGATGGCTACTTTATAGCGCCAACGCCGACCATAACTCAACCACCTCCATATCAATGAATCGATAACTATTGGTTATACATTATGCGGTCCGGAGCTAGCCCGGCGCACAGCGCCGCGACGCCCGCGTCATCGCGGTCACATGGACACGGTAAAACAGGCATATTCGCCGGACCGCCTCTTCACTCCGCACCATGCAGAAGCCCGACATCCTGATTCTCGCCGCCCACCCCGACTTTCACCTGTCCCGCGTGAACCGCGCGCTGATGGAGGCGGCTGCCACACTGCCCCACGTCCGGGTGCATGACCTTTACGCACGCTACCCCGACTACCTGATCGACGTGCCGACCGAACAGCGGCTCGCTGCGGCGTGCGATCTCGTCGTATGGCTGCATCCGATGCACTGGTACGGCATGCCGCCGCTGATGAAGCTGTGGCTGGACGAGGTGCTCACGCGCGACTGGGCGTACGGCCGCACGGGACGCCAGCTCGAAGGCAAGGATGTCTGGCTCGTCACCTCGACCGGCGGCACCGATGCCGCCTACACGCCGCACGGCTACAACCGGCACACGTTCGACGCCTTCCTGCCGCCCTACCGGCAGACCGCCGCGCTGTGCGGCATGCGCTTCCTGCCGCCGCTGGTGCTGCATGGCGCCCACCGGGCCGACGACGCGGCGATCCACGGCCACGTCGCGCACTGGGTCGATCGTCTCGAGCACTACCCCGACTGGCCTGAACTCGCCGGCCTCGCCGAATGCCCGGAGTGCACCGTGCCGCCGGACGACCGCCCGGCGGAGGTCTGAGCATGGAACAGAGTCACTGGCTCAACGCCACGCTCGTCTATCTGTGCGCCGCCATCATCGCCGTCCCGCTCGCGAAGAAGTTCGGCCTCGGCTCCATCATCGGCTACCTCGCCGCCGGCATCGCGATCGGCCCGTTCGGACTGGGTCTGGTGAAGGACGCCGCATCCATCCTGCACATCGCGGAATTCGGCGTCGTGCTCATGCTGTTCCTGATCGGGCTGGAGCTGGAGCCCGCGCGCCTGTGGGCGATGCGCCGCCCCATCTTCGGCTGGGGCAGCGCCCAGCTGGCCGGCTGTGCCTGCGCACTGGGCGGCCTCGCGCTGGCACTCGGCGTGCCGACGTCAATGGCCGTCGTCGGCGGACTCGGACTGGCGCTGTCATCCACGGCCGTCGCGCTGCAGGTGATGCATGAACGCCACATGCTGCCGACCGCAGGCGGCCAGGCCGGCTTCGCCATCCTGCTGTTCCAGGACGTCGCCGCCATTCCCATCCTGGCGCTCATCCCGCTGCTCGGCGTGCACGCCCAGGCCACCGGAAGTCCGTGGCACGAGGCGCTGAAGGCGGTCGCCGTGATCGCCGGCATCGTCATCGTCGGTCGCCTCGCGCTGCGCCACGCGCTGCGCTGGGTGGCGAAGAGCCGCTCGACGGAGATATTCACCGCCGCCTCGCTGGCGCTGGTCGTCGGCATCGCCAGCCTGATGCAGGCGGCCGGCCTGTCCATGGCGCTGGGCGCCTTCCTCGCCGGCGTGCTGCTTGCGCAAAGCGAGTACAAGCGCGAACTGGAAACGGACATAGAGCCGTTCAAGGGCCTGCTGCTCGGGCTGTTCTTCATGGCGGTCGGCATGTCGATGGACTTTCAGGTGCTGCTGGCGCACTGGCCGACGGTGCTCGGCCTGCTGGCGAGCTTCCTGCTCCTCAAGGCGCTGGTGCTGTCGCTGCTGGTGCGTGCGGTCGGCGTCCCCGCGGCCGAGCGCCCGGTCGTCGTGCTGCTGCTCGCGCAGGGCGGTGAATTCGCCTTCGTCGTGTTCCAGCAGGCGCAGGCGGTGCGGATCATGTCGGCCGACCAGACCTCGCTGCTGGTCGGCACCGTCGCCCTGTCCATGCTGGTGACGCCGCTGCTGCTGGTCGCGATCGACCGCTGGCTGCGCCCGCGCGCGGGTGATGCCGCCTCCGGCACGCCGCCCGCGCTGTCCGAACCGCAGCATGCGCCGGTCATCATTGCCGGTTTCGGCCGCTACGGTCAGGCCATCGGCCGGCTGCTCTACGCCAGCGGCGTGCTGCCCACGGTGCTTGAGCACGACGCGGAACAGATCGAACTGCTGCGCAAATTCGGTTTCCGCGTGCATTACGGCGACGCCACGCGGCTGGACCTGCTGCGTCTGGCCGGTGCCGAATCCGCCCGGGTGCTGGTGGTGGCCATCGACGACGTCGACCAGAGCCTGAAGCTGGTCGACGTCGCACGCGCCCACTTTCCGGGCGTCACCATCGTCGCGCGCGCCCGCAACGTCCGGCACTACTACGCGCTGCGTGACCGCGGTGTCACGCTCATAGAGCGCGAAACGCTGGATTCCGCGCTGATGAGCGGGCGCAGCGTGCTGGAGCTGATGGGCTGGCGTCCGCACCACGCCCGCACGCTGGCCGCCCGCTTCCGGCTGCATTCGATCCGGCAGCTGGAACACGCCTGGCCCCATCACAAGGACGAGAAGGTTCTGGTGTCGATCGCGAAGCAGGGACGCCAGCAGCTCGAAGAGCTGTTCGCGCAGGAGCGCGAGGAAGTGAAGCGGCGTACCGGCGCCGAGCGCGGCAAATGGGGCGACCCCGACGCCGGCTGACGGAACGCTCCGTCAGGCCTGCGCGGCCACGCCGCTGCGCAACCAGTCGATCAGCGCGCCGAAACAGGCGTGTTCCGACAGGTTCTCCAGGGCCCAGGCGCGCGCCCGGGCGCCGATCCGCGCGCGCAGCGCCTCATCGTCGAGCAGCCGCAGACAGGCATCGGCGAACGCCGGGCCGTCATCGGCCAGCAGCAGCGCGTCGCCGGCCAGCGCTGCCAGCCCGCGCGCGCCCTCGCCCGTCGTCACGACCGGCAGGCCGGCCGCCATGGCCTCCACCGTCTTGATCTTCAGGCCCGAGCCCCAGCGCACCGGATTGATCGCCACGTCCATGCCCTGCCACAGCGCTCCGAGGTCCGGCACGAAGCCGCGCACGCGTATCCCCGCCGGCGCCGGCTTCGGCAGCAGCGCCGCGATGTGGCCCGCGACGTCAAGTTCGACCCGGTGCGGCGCGAGCGCCGGCCACACGTCCTCCATGAACCAGCGGAAACCGTGCCGGTTGGCGATCCACTGGCTCGCCGCGTAGCCGATCACGCGCGAGCCGGAACGCACCGGCTGCGCGGCCAGCATGACCGGATGCGGCACGCACAGCGCGCGCTCGCCGAGCACGGCCGCCACGCGTCGATGGTCGTCGGGCTGGATCAGCAGCACGCGATCGTAGTGGCGCAGATAACCCAGTTCGCGCTCGAAATCGAGCACTTCCTGGACCGCCACGCCTTCACGCTGGCGCGACGCCGCGTTGTCGCTGACCAGATCGTGCGTATCCATGACCAGCCGCGTGCCGGCCGGCACCGCCAGACGCAGGAAATCGAGCTGCAGGCGGGACAGCAGCACGACATCGGGGGCGACCTGCCGGCACAGCTGCTTCATCGCGACGATGATGCCGGGCGCCTCGGCTTGCGCGGTATTGCCGGTGACGAACCGGTAGCGGTGATGGCTCGCCGCCACCGCTGCACGCGCGCCGGCATCTGCCTGGTCGGGGAAGAACACGGTGAGGTTGCAGGCGGCGGCGAGCGCCTCCAGCAGCGTGCGTGTACGGCTTGCTTCGCCATTGCCGGCCTGCCAGTAGCGGCTGCGCGTGACGAACAGCATTTTCGGTCTGTGCATCGAAGGAACGGGGCAAACGGTCGAGGGCGGATAGAATCCTGCTTTTACCTGAATTCGCAGGAGCCGCCATGCCCGCCTACCGTTCCCGAACCTCCACCCACGGCCGCAACATGGCCGGCGCCCGCGCTCTGTGGCGCGCCACCGGCATGAAGGACGGCGACTTCGGCAAACCCATCATCGCCATCGCCAACAGTTTCACGCAGTTCGTGCCCGGCCACGTCCATCTGAAGGACCTGGGCCAGATGGTCGCGCGCGAAATCGAGAAGGCCGGCGGCGTGGCGAAGGAATTCAACACCATCGCCGTCGACGACGGCATCGCGATGGGACACGGCGGCATGCTGTATTCGCTGCCGTCGCGCGACCTCATCGCCGACAGCGTGGAATACATGGTCAACGCGCACTGCGCGGACGCGCTGATCTGCATCTCGAACTGCGACAAGATCACCCCGGGCATGCTGATGGCTGCGCTGCGCCTGAACGTGCCGACGGTGTTCGTGTCGGGTGGCCCGATGGAGGCCGGCAAGGTGAACTGGGGCCAGAAGATCATCGCCGTCGATCTGGTCGACGCCATGGTCAAGGGTGCCGACTCGAACTGCTCCGACGAGGAATCCGACGCCTACGAACGTTCGGCCTGCCCGACCTGCGGCTCGTGTTCCGGCATGTTCACGGCCAACTCGATGAACTGCCTGACCGAAGCGCTCGGCCTGTCGTTGCCCGGCAACGGTTCCACGCTGGCCACGCACGCCGACCGGCGCGCGCTGTTCCTGCGCGCCGGCCAGCTGGCGGTCGAACTGTGCCGCAAGTACTACGAGAACGACGACGACTCGGTGCTGCCGCGCTCCATCGCCAGCTTCAAGGCGTTCGAGAACGCGATGACGCTGGACGTGTCGATGGGCGGCTCGACCAATACCGTGCTGCACCTGCTGGCCGCCGCGCGCGAAGCCGGCGTCAACTTCACGATGGCGGACATCGACCGCATCTCGCGCGGCGTGCCCTGTCTGTCTAAGGTGGCGCCGGCCAAGTCGGACGTCCACATGGAAGACGTGCACCGCGCGGGCGGCATCATGGCCATCCTCGGGGAGCTGGATCGCGCCGGCCTGCTGCATCGCGACCTGCCGACGGTGCACAGCGCCACGCTCGGCGAAGCGCTCGACAAGTACGACATCATGCGCACGGAAGACGAGGCCGTGCGTACCTTCTACCGTGCGGCACCGGGCGGCATCCCGACCCAGACCGCGTTCTCGCAGGAGCGCCGCTATCCGGAACTCGACGTCGACCGCGAGAACGGCGTCATCCGCGACAAGGCGCACGCCTTCAGCCAGGACGGCGGCCTCGCCGTGCTGTACGGCAACGTCGCCGAACGCGGCTGCATCGTGAAGACGGCGGGCGTCGACGACTCCATCCTGAAGTTCTCCGGCACGGCGCGCGTCTATGAAAGCCAGGACGACGCGGTGGCCGGCATCCTCGGCGACGAAGTGAAGCCGGGCGAAGTCGTGGTCATCCGCTACGAAGGACCGAAGGGCGGGCCGGGCATGCAGGAAATGCTCTACCCGACGACCTATCTGAAGTCCAAGGGGCTGGGCAAGGCGTGCGCGCTGCTGACCGACGGCCGCTTCTCGGGCGGCACGTCGGGCCTGTCGATCGGGCACGCATCGCCGGAAGCGGCGCAGGGTGGCCTGATCGCGCTGGTCAAGGACGGCGACGTGATCGAGATCGACATCCCGAACCGCACCATCCACCTCGTCATCGACGACGCCGAACTGGCGCACCGCCGTGCCGCGGAAGAAGCGCGCGGCGCCGACGCATGGACGCCGAGGCAGCGTGACCGTGTCGTGTCGCAGGCGCTGCAGGCCTACGCATTGATGACGACGAGCGCCGACACCGGTGCGGTGCGCGACCTGACGCAGCTGCGCAAGTCCTGATGCCGGCGGGCGTCTCCAGGGGCAAGGTCGCGTCGTTTACTGCGCTTGCCATGGTGGCGTTCGCCGCAAATTCTGTACTGAACCGGCTCGCGCTGGCCGAGACGGCCATCGACGCGGCGAGTTTCACGCTGATCCGTATCGCCGCCGGAGCGCTCGTGCTGTGGGCGCTGGTACGCGCGCGACGCGGTGAGCGGCTCGGCGGCGACTGGCCGGGCGCCGCCGCGCTGTTCGTCTATGCCGCGGCGTTTTCCTGTGCCTATCGCGAACTGGCCGCAGGAACCGGTGCGCTCCTGCTGTTCGGCACGGTGCAACTCACGATGATCGCGGTCGGCCTGTTTCGCGGCGAGCGCCTGCGCGCCCTTCAGGCACTGGGGCTGGCGATCGCGCTGGTCGGTCTGGGCGTGCTGCTCTCGCCCGGCGTGAGTGCGCCGCCACCGGGTGCAGCCATGCTGATGGTGCTGGCCGGCATGTCGTGGGGCGTCTACTCGCTTCGTGGCCGCTACGCACGCGGCACGCCACTCGCCTCCACGGCCGGCAACTTCCTGCGCGCGGTGCCGCTGGCCGTGGCCTTGGCCATCGCGGGCGCATCCCACGCCCGCATCGACGTGACGGGTGCGCTGTACGCCGTGCTGTCAGGCGCCATCGCCTCCGGCCTCGGCTATGCCGTCTGGTACAGCGCATTGCGCGGCCTGACGGCGACGACGGCCGCCAGCGTGCAGCTCAGCGTGCCGGTCATCGCCGCGCTGGGCGGGGCCGCCCTGCTGCCTGAACCGTTGAGCCTGCGCCTGGCGCTCGCGTCCGCCGCGACGCTGGGCGGCATCGCACTCGTGGTCACCGCGCGCCGGCGCTGAGCATCAGCCTTGCCGGGCCGGCCCCTCGCCGGATGACCGGCGGGCAACCGCCGCCACACGGGCGGCGCTGACCTCGCGTGCAATCGCCGGACCATCCACCCGCCCCTTTTCGGCCAGACCGCGCGCAATGGCACCGGCATCCACGCCGCGCACGGCGACCGCGGCCGCGCGCACGATGTCCGCCTGCGCATAGCCTGACGCGTCAAAACCCGGCCGGCTGCGATGGTCGGCTTCACAGGCGAGCAGGATGTCCTCCAGGCGCGCCGGCTTGCGCATGACGTCGATGCGCTCCAGCAGCCGCACCATGGTGTCCGGGCGCAGTTCGCCCGCGCGATGAATGTTGGTGTGTTCCTGCGCAACCAGCCGGCCGATGTCGGCGCACTCCACCGGCACCCGCAACCGCTCTGACACGGCGACGGCAAGCTTTGCGCCGCGTTGCTCGTGCCCGATGTGGCGCGGCCACTCCTCGCGCGGCGTCGAGCCCTTGCCCAGATCGTGCACCAGCAGCGCATAGCGCGCGGCAAGCGTCGCGCCGTGCCCGGCAGCCCAGTCGAGGCACTGCAGCAGGTGCAGGCCGGTGTCGATCTCCGGGTGGTACTTAGCCGGCTGCGGCACGCCGAACAGCGCATCGACTTCCGGCAGCACGACGGCCAGCGCGCCGCAGTCGCGCAGCACCGCGATCATGCGTGACGGGCGGCCCGCCATGAGGCCGCGCGACAGCTCCTGCCAGACGCGTTCGGCGACCAGTGCGTCCGCCTCGCCGTCGCGCACCATCGCGCGCATCAGGTCAAGCGTTTCCGGCGCGACGGCAAACGCCGGAAAGCGCGCGGCAAACCGTGCCAGCCGCAGGATGCGCACCGGGTCTTCGGCAAACGCCGGACTGACGTGGCGCAGCACGCGCGCCTCGATGTCGGCGCAGCCACCGCACGGGTCGATGAGCCGGCCGTCATCGGCGCGCGCAATGGCGTTGATCGTCAGGTCGCGCCGCTGCAGGTCCTGTTCGAGCGTCACGTGCGCGTCGGCATGGAACACGAAGCCGCGATAGCCGGGCGCCGTCTTGCGCTCGGTGCGCGCCAGCGCGTACTCCTCGTGCGTATCGGGATGCAGGAACACCGGGAAGTCACGCCCGACCGGCGTGTAGCCCGCGGCGAGCATGTCCTCGGGCGACGCGCCGACGACCACCCAGTCGCGGTCACCGGCGGTGACGCCCATCAGTTCGTCGCGCACCGAACCGCCGACGCGATAGATCTGCATGCGCTAGCGGTGCGCCTTCGAGCGCATGCGTGCGAAGCGGTCGGTCGGCGTGAAATCGACGAGGCATTCCGCGATTTCGTTGTCGAGCACCGCTGCGCTGAAGCCGAACGGCAGCGTGCAGCCCGCCGGGCACAGGCTGTCCACCCGCATCGACAGCAGGTTGTCGCGCGACATCAGCGTCGGGCCGGGCGCGAATTCGAGCGCCAGCGCCTGCAGTGTCGCGAGCGGCCCCGGCAGGCCGATCACCGGCCGCTCGCGGCCGATGGTGCGGCCTGTCATGCGCACCAGCTCACGCATCGAATACACCTTGGGCCCGCACAGCGGATACACCTGTCCGATCACTTCGTCGGCGCCCAGCGCGTGCACGATGCAGCGCGCCACGTCGCGCACATGCACCGGCTGATAGCGCGTGTCGGCGCCGGCCAGCGGCATCACCGGAAACACGCCGAGCAGCCGCGCAAACAGGCGCAGGAAGCACTCGCCGTCGCCATAGACGAGGGACGGCCGGAAGATCGTGCTTGCGACGCCGCTGTCACCCAGCGCCACCTCACCGGCGGCCTTGGATCGCAGATAGCCGGACGGCGCGTCGGCGCCTGCTCCGAGCGCGCTGACGTGGATGATCCGCTCGACACCGGCCGCGCGGGCAGCGGTCCCGAGTGCGCGCGGCAGCGCCACGTGGGCGCGATCGAAATCGGCACCCCAGGGTTCGCCGGAACGCGAGTGCAGGATGCCGACGAAATTGATGACGGCGTCGGCGCCGTGCATCAGGCGCGCGAGTTCGGCCGGATCATGCACGTCGGCTTCGACGACATCGACCGTCGGCAGCAGGATGAGGTGCTTCGCACGGTCGCGCCGGCGCGTCGGCACGACGACGCGCACGTTGCGCGCCGCCAGCAACCGGGCCACGTGGCTGCCGATGAAACCGGCGCCACCGATCAACAGGACTGTAGAGGGAAACATCGGGCTCACTCTCGACATGGGGGCGGCGCTCATGCTACCAGCGACCTCCCGTGCCCATGCATGACAACGGTCAATCGATGCGCGGATTCCGGGCCGTCGCCGGCCGCAGCCTCAGACCGGATCGTCGGGCTGCGCGCCGGGCCCCGGCTGTATCGTGCCCAGACGCCGCTTCAGCCCCGGCTCGCGGGTGCCGAACACCAGCCCGTACATCACCGCGTTCGCCATTACCTTCTTCACGTAGTCGCGCGTTTCATCGAACGGAATCGTTTCCGCATAGACGGCGCCTTCGAGCGACTGTGCGGCACGCCAGCGCTTGGCGCGTCCCGGGCCCGCGTTGTAGCCGGCGCTGGCCAGCACCGGATGGTCGTCGAGGCTGTCCAGCACCAGCCGCATATAGCTGGTGCCCAGCAGCAGATTGGTGTCGGTGTCGGCGATCTGCGAATTCCTGTAGTCACGCAGGCCGATCTTCTTCGCCACCCAGCGCGCGGTGGCCGGCATCACCTGCATCAGGCCCTGCGCGCCGGCGGACGAACGGGCGCGCATGATGAAGCGGCTTTCCTGCCTCATCAGGCCGTACACCCACGCCAGATCGAGCGCGCTTGCCTGCACGTACGGCTCGATCTGTTCACGCATCGGCGCGAGATAGCGCAGCGCGTAATCGTGCTCGCGGCGGGTTCGGTCGGCGGTGTTGATGGCGCGGTCCCACAGCGAGTGGTTCAGCGCGACGTGGGCGGCAGCGAGCAGCGTGCGGTCATCGACGTCGCGGATCGCCCAGTTCCATTCGCGCACGGCTTCGGTACGCAGATCGAGTTCGAACAGCTTGAGCGCACGCGCGATGGACGGCGTGGCTTCGGCGCGCCGCAGTTCATCCGGCGTCGGTGCCGCAGCCTGCGGCGGCAGATGATGCGCCTGACCGAGTTCCTCGCTCGCCAGCAGACCGTAGAAGGTCGGCTCGTCCGCGATCATGCGATACAGCGCATTCGCCTGATCGACGTGGCCGGTCGAGCTGCGTGCCCGGCCGCCCCAATAGACCCACTCCTGCTTCGCCGCCAGTTCTTCCGGCATGCGTTCGACGATGTCGCGCAGCACACGCCACTTGCCGGCGCGCAGCGCGGCGCGGGCACACCACGCAAGCGCATCCTCGCCACGCAGCGCGTCGTCCGCCGAGCGGCACCACTGCACGGCGCGCGGGTCGTGCTGCATCGCGCCGCGCCAGCCAATCTGCGCAAAGGCGTAGCCGCGTTCGGCGGCACTGAACCGGGCCGCGATCACTTCGAGCGCACGCTCGGCATCACGCGCGTCCGAGCGCGCCAGCCGCGCGATCGCCATCAGCGCAAGCTCACGGCCGCGCCGGGTGATCGAGAAGTTCGCCGGCTGGCGGTCCAGCCAGCGTGCCGGATTGGCAGCGATGCTGTCGAGTGCGCTGCCCGGCGGCTGCGCGGACGCCGGCAGCAGCGCGAGCACGCTGCGCGCGCCACCCGGGCGGCGGGCTTCCATCTGGGTGCGCGCGCGCACCCAGACATCGTCTTCGCTCAGCCGGCCTGCGCCGACCAGCGCGGAAAAAACCGGATCGCACGCGTCCGGCGGATTGTCGAGCGTGTCCCACAGCAGTTTCGCCTCGTCCAGCGCCACGGCATCGGCAACTGCGAGCCGGGCGCGCAGCGCATGGCAGCGCAAATCGGCGTCGGGCGTCGGAGAGCTTTGCGGCAGGCGCGGGAATTCCTGACGATAGGCATCCCACTGTTCGTTCTTCGCGAGCAGGCGCAGCCAGTCGGCGCGCAGGCGCTGGCCGAGCACAGTGTCCGCATGGCGTTCGAGGAAGATCTCGACACTGTCCGCAGACGCCGTATCGAGATCCATGCGCAGGCGGTAGTAGTCGATGTACGGCGCCAGCACATGGGTCTGCAGGCCGGCCGCATTGCGCTCGAAGGCTTGCCGGTTGCCGGCGGCAAACGCGTCGCGCGCTGCCAGGAAGGATTCGTCACTACCGGCCAGGGCGGCGCCGGAGAAGATCAGGCATGCGCTGATTGCGAAAGCACTGAGGCGGAATGGCATGGGCATCTGATATCTTTTTTGCACGTTGAAACCAATGATACCGGCTACCCATGAATGTTCCCGATGATCGTGCGCGCCGCCGCGCACTTCGACAGACCCTGATACAACGGCGCGAAACGATGGGCGCCGCCACGCTGGCGCCGCTGTATGGCGCCATCTCCGGCGGGCTTGAAGCGCTGCTGGCGCAGCTTGCGCCGCGCTCGCTGGGCTTCACCTGGCCATTCCGCGGCGAATTCGATGCCTTGCCGCTGGTGCGCGACTGGCTCGCGCAGGACGCCGCTCGATGGGCGGCGCTGCCGGTCGTCGGCGCAAAGGGCGAACCGATGAGCTTCCGGCGCTGGACGCCCGCCTGCGACATGGACAGCGATCGCTACGGCATCCCCTTCCCGGCCAGCGGCGATGCGGTCGTGCCGGACCTGCTGCTGATTCCGTGCAACGGTTTCGATGGCCGCGGCTTCCGTCTCGGCTACGGCGCGGGGCACTACGACCGCACGCTCGCGGTGCTGGCACCGACGCCGCGCACCATAGGCATCGCGCTGGAAGACGGCCGGCTGGATGACCTCCAACCCCGGCCGCACGACATTCCGATGGACTGGATCGTGACCGAAGCGGGCGTATCGGGTCCGTTCGGCGGATGCGCGGCATCGGGTTGATGTCGCGGCGGCCGGGATTGCCGACTACGATGAAGGAGTCGTACCCGAATCGTGTGTCCGGTCAGCGCGTCCCGGACCTGACCGCTCCGGCCCCGATATGGCTGATGCTCCGAGGAGAACGGCATGAAGCGTATCTATTTTCTGGTACCTGACATCGACGTCGCCCGCACCATCGTCAATGAGGCGCTGCTCGCCCGCATCGAGGAGCGCCGCATCCACATCCTCGCCCGGCGCGGCACCCCGCTCGAAGACCTGCCCGAAGCGTCGGCGCTGCAGAAGTCGGATTTCGCGCCGGCCATCCAGCGCGGTCTGGCCATGGGTGGCGGCGTCGGCATCCTGGCCGGACTGGTCGGCCTCGCGCTGTCGCCGGGCGCGGTCGTGATCGCCGGCGGCATCATTCTGGCAGCCGGTCTCGGCGGCGCGGGCGCCGGAGCGTGGATCGGCGGCATGGTCGGCCTGAGCGCCGGCAACTCCCATCTGAAGGCCTTTGAAGACGCCATCGAACGCGGCGAACTGCTGATCATGCTCGACGTCCCGCGCACGCGGGTCGACGAGATCACCGAACGGGTGAAACTGCACCATCCGCTGGCGCAGCCGCGGGGTGCCGACCCCGACATCCCGGTCTTTCCCTGAGCACGTCCACCACAGCGTCCGGACAGGGAATCCGGACGACAACGGTCGGGACGGGCAAAAAAATGGCCGGGCCATCATGGCCCGGCCATTTTCATCGGACATGGATTCAGCTCACTTTTCCATGATCGCCTTGAGGTTTTCCAGCCCGCTCTTGTAGACGCCGGTGATGGCGCTCAGCGCGGCTTCGTCGTCCTCGCCGGCCGGGGGATCGTTGTTCATGTACTTGCGGTAGAAGGCGCCACGCCATTCAACGACAGTGGTGCCGTTCTCGCCCGCCTTCACGGCAAACTTCGAGCTGTAGTTGGACACCGGCAGCGCGCCGCCATCCTGCGCGCGGTACGAGAACTTCATGCCCGCGTCGTCCATGCTCTCGAGCTTCTCGACCACTTCGCCACCGCCCTTGATCTTCAGCGTACGGACCGAACCGACCTTGCTGCCGTCCGTGGCGGTGCTGCTCTCGACGGCCGGATGCCAGCTCTGCAGCTGGGTGAAGTCACGCACCTTGGCCCATACGGCTGCCGGAGCGGCCTTGATGGTGATCGTCTCCTGAGCCTTCTGGCGCGTGGGGCCATGGGCAAACGCAAGCGATGCGGCAAGCATCATGATCAACGCTGAAACTGAGCGCATGTTCTCTCCTCGGTTGGCAAATCGTGTGTTGAAAAAGTCTGCGACGATAACGGCAAAGTGCCGCCGGGATCAATGCGCAGCGGACTGCTGGAGGAACTGGCCGAAGCCCCGCGGATTGCTCCCGAGGTCGACGCTGCCCTGCGGCTGCCCGGTTGCGGCATCGAACACGCCAAGCTGATCGTCCATCCAGCTGACCACCAGCAGACGGTTGCCGGCTACGGCAACGCCTTCCGGATAAACGACCGAAGGCCAGGTCGCGATGACCCGACGTGCCGCGGTGTCGATGACCGACACGCTGTCGTCCTGCTGGTTGGTGACGTAGGCACGCGCGCCATCGCCCGAAAACGCGATGCCGTACGGCGCCTTGCCGACCGGCAGCGTGGCGACGCAGCGCGCCTGCCCGACGTCGATGACCGACACGTCATTGCTATAGACATTGAGCGCCCAGAGCGTGCGGCCGTCCGCCGACAGGCCGAGCGCAAAGGGGTGTTCGCCGACGGCGATGGTCGCCGTCTGCAGCCGCCGCTCGATGTCGAGCACGCCGACCGCGTTGTCGTCGCGGTTCGCGACATAGACGGTACGGTTGTCGGGCGCGGCCACCAGCCCGGCTGGCGCCTGGCCGACCTCGATCTCGCCGAGCAGCGCGCTGCTCGCCGTGTCGAACACCAGCACGCGATGCAGGAACCAGTCGGCCACCAGCACGCGGCGCCCGTCCGGCGTGACGGTGATGCCGACCGGGCTGCGTCCGGCGGCCATCTCGCCGCTGACGCGGCGCGTGGCGAGATCGATGACGGTGATGCTCGCGCTGTCCGGGCTGCTGACGAACGCCTTGCCCGCCGCTTCACTGACCCAAACGCCCGCCGGCGATTTCCCGGCCGCCAGCGTGGCAACGACGCGCGCGGCGTCGACATCCACCACGCTCACGTCGTGCGAGCCCTGATTGGTAATGTATGCGAGCGGCCCCGCCAGCGCACTGCCCGACACGATCACAAGCAGGCACGCGGCAGCCCGGCGGCACGCGAGGCAGACCCCGCTCATCCGAGGAACAGCCGGTAGGCCGGGTTGTGCGTCTCTTCTGAGTAGTCGTAACCGAGCTTGTCGAGAAAATCCTGCAGTGCGGCCATGTCGTCCGGCGGCACCTGCATGCCGACCAGCACGCGACCGTAGTCGGCGCCATGGTTGCGGTAGTGGAACAGGCTGATGTTCCAGTCCCGGCTCATCGAATCGAGGAACTTCATCAGCGCACCCGGGCGCTCCGGGAACTCGAAGCGATAGACCTGCTCGTGGCCGACGTCGGGACTGCGCCCACCCACCATGTAACGCACGTGCAGCTTGGCCAGCTCGTCGTCGGTCAGGTCCAGCGCCGGATAGCCGTGGTCGCCCAGCTGCTTCACCAGAGACGCCGCCTCCTCGCGCCCGGACACCTGCACGCCGACGAAGGCATGCGCCTCGCGCGCGTCCTTGTAGCGGTAGTTCAGCTCGGTGATGTTGCGCCGGCCGAACAGAGACACCAGTTCGCGGTAGGCGCCCGGACGCTCCGGCAGCGTGACCGCCAGCACCGCTTCACGCGACTCGCCGATCTCCGCGCGCTCGGCAACGAAGCGCAGGCGGTCGAAGTTCATGTTCGCGCCCGACGCGATGGCCACCAGCGTGGCGCCACGCACATTGTTCTTGGCCGCCCAGGCCTTGGCGCCGGCCACCGCCAGCGCGCCGGCCGGCTCCAGGATGGAGCGCGTGTCCTCGAACACGTCCTTGATCGCGGCACAGATCTCGTCGGTGCTGACCAGCACCATCTCGTCGACGTACTGCTGCGCGACACGGAAGGTTTCCTCGCCCACTTCCTTCACCGCCGCGCCATCGGCAAACAGCCCGACGGTATCGAGCCGCACCCGCTCGCCGGCCTGCAGCGAGCGCGCCATCGCATCGGCGTCGTGCGTCTCTACGCCGATCACCCGGGTGTTCGGACGCAGCCGCTTGATGTAGGCGGCCACGCCGGCGATCAGGCCGCCGCCGCCGACGCAGCAGAACACCGCGTCGATCGGCTTCGGATGCTGGCGCAGGATTTCCACGCCTATCGTGCCCTGGCCGGCGATCACGTCGGGGTCGTCGAACGGGTGCACGAAGGTCAGTCCCTGTTCTGATTCGAGCTTGCGCGCGTGCAGGTACGCTTCGTCGTACGATTCCCCGGCGAGCACGACTTCACCGCCGCGCGCCGCCACCGCATCGACCTTGATGCGCGGCGTGGTGGTCGGCATCACGATGACCGCCCGGCACCCGAGCCTGGCCGCCGACAGCGCCACGCCCTGCGCGTGATTGCCGGCAGAGGCGCAGATCACGCCGCGCGCGCGCGCTTCGTCGGACAGCCGGGCAATCTTGTTGTAGGCGCCGCGCAGCTTGAACGAAAACACCGGCTGCATGTCCTCGCGCTTGAACAGCACGGTGTTGCCGATGCGTCGCGAAAGATTGGGGGCGGGGTCGAGCGGCGTTTCGATCGCCACGTCGTACACTTGGGCGTTCAGGATTCTTTCGAGGTAGTCGATTTGCATGATGGGGACACTGCCGTGTGCGCACCGGCTCCGGAATGGCCTGCGCGCAAGCATGCAAGCCTAGCAGCGCGCGCGCGCCGACGGCAAATTCCGCATCGCAGCAACCGCCGATGACCATGGATTTCATGCCTGACGCACAGACCAGCCTGACCGGCCTGCTGATCGCGAGCTTTCTCGCCGCGACGTTGCTGCCCGGCGGTTCGGAGGCGGCCCTGCTTGCGGTGCTCGCGACCTACCCAGAACGCCGCGACGCTGCCCTGCTGCTGGCGACCGCCGGCAATACCGCCGGCGGCATGGTGAGCTATGCGATGGGGCGTTTCATTCCGGTCGGCACCGTGCCGGCCCGGCTGGCGCTGCTGCAGCGCCACGGCACACCGGCACTGCTGCTTTCCTGGACGCCGCTGATCGGCGACGCGCTGTGCGTGGCCGCCGGCTGGCTGCGCCTGCCGCCCTGGCGCAGCGCACTGATGATGGCGATCGGCAAGGGCGCCCGCTACGCCGTTCTGGCCGGACTGATGCTGTGACGCGCACCGACGCCACCCGGCTCGCCCGCCACCTCGCGTTCGCCTGGGCCTTGCTGGTCGCCTATGCGAGCCTGCATCCGCTGAACGGCTTCCGCGATCCCGGCGGCGAACTGCTCACTTTCCTGTCCGCCCCGTGGCCGCGCTACTACACCCGTTTCGACGTGGTCGTGAATGCGCTCGGCTATCTGCCGCTGGGCTTCCTGCTCGTGCCGGCGGTCTCGCCCTGGCTGCGGCGCGCCAGCGCGGTACCGCTGGCCATCGTGCTGTCCTGCCTGCTGTCGATCGGCATGGAGGTGCTGCAGCACTACCTGCCGACCCGCGTGCCGTCCAACCTCGACGTGCTGTCGAACGCTCTGGGCGCCACGCTGGGCGCCCTGCTCGCCGTGCGCTGGGGCGGCGTGCTCGGCGCTGGCGGCACGCTCGCGCGCTGGCGCGCACGCCGCATCGTGCGCGGCCATACCGGCGAGTTCGCGCTGGTGCTGCTGGTGCTCTGGTGGCTCGCCCAGATCAATCCGGACACCCCCCTGTTCGGTCTCGGCGACCTGCGCGACCTGTTCGACCTGCCGGCGCCGATCGACTTCACCGAACGGCGCTACCGCGCCGTCGAGATCGGCGCCTGCGTCTGCGCCATCCTGAGCGTCGGCATCATCGGCTGGCACAGCATGCGGGCACGCAGCGGCTGGCTGCTGGCCAGCGTTTTCGCCGTCGCGCTCGGCATCAAGACCGGCTCCGGCACGGTGCTTGTACCTGACGGCGGCGCCTGGCTGTGGGCCACGCCCGGCGCGCTGACCGGGCTGGTAGCAGGCGCGCTGGCGCTGCGCATGGCGCTGTGGCTGCCGGGCGGACTGCGCTTCGCGGTCGCCGCCATGGCGCTGCTGGCCGGCGTCGCACTGGTCAATCTGGCACCCGACAACCCCTACCCGTCCGCGGTGTCCGATGCATGGCGGGCCGGTCACTTTTTCAATTTCAGCGGTCTGACGCGCCTTGCCTCCGGGCTGTGGCCGTTTTTCGCATTGCCCTACCTGATGGCGCTGCAGGCGCGCGAAAGCCGCGGCCACCATGCGGCGCACGATCACCGATAATCGGGCCCTGCACCGCAGGCCCACTTTCACGGAGAACGGCCGATGAGCCACTTCAAGCACCACGTATTCTTCTGCTGCAACCAGCGCCCGGACGGCAACCAGTGCTGCAACAACCTGGGCGCCGCCGCGCTGCGCGACTACACGAAGCAGCGCGTCAAGGCGCTCGGGCTGTCCGGCGCCGGCAAGACGCGCATCAACATGGCGGGCTGTCTGGACCGCTGCAGCGACGGCCCGGTCATGGTCGTCTACCCTGAGGCGGTCTGGTACACCTATGTGGACCGCGAGGACATCGATGAAATCATCGATGAACACCTGACACACGGACGCGTCGTCGAACGCCTCAAGGTCGAATGAACACGCGCATCCAGTCGGAACGCACCGTCATCACCGGCGCGGCCGGCGCCATCGAAGTGCTGACGGAAATGCCGGACGGCGCACCGCGCGCGATCGCGCTGGTCGGGCATCCGCACCCGCTGTTCGGCGGCACGATGGACAACAAGGTGGTGCAGACGGTGGCGCGCGCACTGCGTGAACTCGGCTGCGTGGCGCTGCGTTCGCAGTTCCGCGGCGTCGGCCGCACGGAAGGCGAGCACGACGAGGGGCGCGGCGAAACCGACGACCAGCTCGCCGTGATCGACCATGCACGCGAGCGGCACGGCGAGCTGCCGGTCATCGTCGCCGGCTTTTCCTTTGGCGCCTTCGTCGCGACCCGGCTCGCCGACCGGCTGGCGCAGCGCGGCACGCCGGTGGCGGGCATGGTGCTGATCGGCCTCGCCTCGGGCGCGGTCGAGGGCATCCGCCACTACGAACCGGGCCCGGTGCGCGAGGATGCGCTGGTCATCCATGGCGAACGCGACCAGGTCGTGCCGCTGGCCAATGTGCTGGCGTGGGCGGCACCACAGAACCTGCCGGTCTCGGTGCTCGGCGACACCGGCCACTTCTTCCACGGCAAGCTGCACGTGCTGCGCCTTCTGATCGAGCGCTGGTGGCGTGCCGGTTCGCCGGCGGGCCAATGACCGCCGCGCCGATGCTGCTCGTGCTGACGACCCTGCCGGACGAGGACACGGCCCGGCGCATCGCGCACGACATGGTGGCGCGCGGTCTCGCGGCCTGTGTCAGCATCGGCGCCCCGGTCCGGTCCGTGTATCGGTGGAACCAGCGGATCGAGGACAGCGTCGAAACGCCGCTGACGCTGAAGACCAGCACGGCGCGCTACGACGAACTGGAGCAGGCGCTGCGCGCCGCCCACCCCTATGAACTGCCCGAAATCATTGCACTGCCGGTCGAGCGCGGTCTGGCGGAATACCTGCTGTGGGTCGACGAAATGACAGGAAAGAGATGATCAGAAGACTGCTCGGCTGGCTCGCCATCGCCGCCCTGATGGCAGCGGGTCCGCTGCCCGCCGCCGAACCCGACCTGCTGCCGATCGAGCAGGCATTCCGCTTGTCGGCGCAGGTCATTGACGCCAATACCGTCGAAGTCCGTTTCGACATCGCGGACGGCTACTACCTCTATCGCGAAAAGTTCGCCTTCAGGGCGGAACAGGCCGCGCTGGGCGCACCGGACATTCCGCCCGGCAAGATGAAGAAGGACGAAATCTTCGGCGATGTCGAAGTGCACCGTGGCCGCCTGCCCATCCTGCTGCCGCTCACGACGACGCCCGGCACGCCGGTGTCGCTCACCGTCAGTTCGCAGGGCTGCGCCGACGCGGGCATCTGCTACCCGCCGACCGAACAGACGCTGGAGCTCGACCCGGACCAGCCGGGCACGCGCGTCTACGTGGCGGGCCTGGGCGCCGGTGACGGTGGCGGCCTGATCGACCGCCTGCGTTCGCTGTCCTCACCGGACAGCGAACCGGCGACGGCCGAACCGCCCGCCGCATCCGCGGCGCCGGAGCCGGGCGACGAATCGTCGGTTGTCGCCGGTCTGCTGCGCGGTGGCAACCTGTGGCTCATCGTCATCAGCTTCTTCGGCTTCGGTCTGCTGCTGAGCTTCACGCCCTGCGTGCTGCCGATGGTACCCATCCTGTCCGGCATCATCGTCGGCCACGGCGCCGGCATCACGCGCGGCCGCGCGTTGCTGCTGTCCGGCGCCTACGTGCTGGGCATGGCGGTCACCTATGCGCTGGCCGGCGTGCTGGCCGGGCGTTCCGGCACGCTGCTGTCGGTCGCGCTGCAGAACGCGTGGGTGCTCGGTGGCTTCGCCCTCGTGTTCGTGCTGCTCGCGCTGTCGATGTTCGGTTTCTACGAGCTGCAGCTGCCCGCCGCAATGCAGTCTCGACTGTCCGACACCGCCAACCGTCAACGCGGGTCGCTCGCCGGCATCGTGCTGATGGGCGCGCTGTCCGCGCTCATCGTCGGCCCCTGCGTCGCAGCGCCGCTGGCCGGTGCGCTGCTCTACATCGCACGCGACGGCGACGCCGTCATGGGCGGGCTGGCACTGTTCGCGATGGGACTGGGCATGGGCGCGCCGCTGATCGCGGTCGGCGTCGCGTCGCGCTCGCTGCTGCCGCACACCGGCCCGTGGATGGAAGGCGTGAAGCGCTTCTTCGGCGTGCTGTTGCTGGCCACGGCAATCTGGATCGCGTCGCCGGTACTGCCGGCGCTGCTGACGATGCTCGCCTGGGCGGCACTGCTGATCGCGTCCAGCATCTATCTGCACGCGCTCGATCCGCTGCCCGCGCACGCCGGCGGCTGGCATCGGCTGTGGAAGGGCGTCGGCGTCATCGCGCTGCTGGCGGGCGCGAGCCTGCTGGTGGGCGCGGCGGCCGGCTCGCGCGACGTGCTGCAGCCGCTGGCCGTGCTGCGCGGCGGTACGGCCGGCGCGACACCCGCCAGCCACGCGTTCGAGCCGGTGTCCAGCGTGGCCGAGCTCGACGCGCGGCTCGCCGGCAGCAGCGGCCCGGTCATGCTCGACTTCTATGCCGACTGGTGCGTGAGCTGCAAGGAGATGGAGCGCTTCACCTTCGCCGATCCGGCGGTCAGCGCGCGCATGGCCGGCATGACGCTGCTCAAGGCGGACGTGACCGCCAACAACGCCGACCACCAGGCCCTGCTCAAGCGCTTCGGACTGTTCGGCCCGCCCGGCATCCTGTTCTTCGGACCGGACGGCAGGGAGATTTCATCGGCGCGCGTGGTCGGCTTCATGCCCGCGCAGCCCTTCGCCGCCGGACTGGACCGCGTAATCGCCGCCAGCACACGCCCCTGATCGCGTAAAATCCCGCATCTTTCGCTGCGCATCCTTCCCATGTTTTCCGGCATCGTGGCCGCCATCGGCCGCATCACCCGCATTTCCCCGCTCGAACAGGGCGCCCGGCTGACGGTCGACACCGCAGGCCTCGGCCTGGACGACGTGGTGCCCGGCGACTCGATCGCCAACAACGGCGTGTGCCTGACGGTCGTCGGCATCGACGGCACGTCGGTGCTGTTCGATGTGTCGCGCGAAACGCTCAACTGCACCGCCGGCCTCGACGCGCCGGGCGAAGTGAATCTGGAAAAGGCGCTGCGCCTGTCGGACCGCCTCGGCGGCCATCTGGTGAGCGGCCATGTTGACGGCGTGGGCACGGTGCGCCGCTTCACGCCGGTCGGCGAATCGCACGAACTGGTCATCGTCGCGCCCCGGGCGCTGGCGCGCTACATCGCGCGCAAGGGCTCGATCACCGTGCAGGGCGTGAGCCTGACGGTCAACAGCGTGGCCGACGTCGACGACGGCTGCGAATTTTCGATCAATCTGATCCCGCATACGGTGCGCGTCACCACGCTGCGCAATCTTGCGCCTGGCAGCCGGGTCAATCTGGAAATCGACCTCATCGCCCGCTACGCCGAGCGGATGATGGTCGCAGGAGAGCAGTCATGAGCGCACTCGCGCCGGTCAAGGACATCATTGCCGACATCAAGGCTGGCCGCATGGTCATCCTGGTCGACGAGGAAGACCGCGAAAATGAAGGTGACGTGGTGCTGGCGGCCGAATTCGTCACGCCGGAAGCGATCAATTTCATGGTCAAGCACTGCCGTGGGCTGGTCTGCCTGACGCTGACGGAAACCCGCTGCCGCCAGCTCGGGCTGGAGCAGATGGTGCGGCACAACCGCACACCGCACGGCACGGCGTTCACCGCATCGATCGAAGCCGCCACCGGCGTCACCACCGGCATTTCGGCGCACGATCGCGCGCGCACCATACAGGTCGCCGTATCGCGCAACGCCACGCCGGACGACATCGTGATGCCCGGCCACATCTTTCCGCTGACCGCGCAGCGCGGCGGCGTGCTGATCCGTGCCGGCCACACCGAAGCCGGCTGCGACCTGGCCCAGCTCGCCGGTCTGGAACCGGCCGCCGTCATCTGCGAGATCCTCAAGGACGACGGCACGATGGCGCGCATGCCGGACCTCATTGAATTCGCCGCGGAACACGGCCTGAAGATCGGCGCGATCCGCGACCTCATCGCCTACCGCGCGGCAACCGAAGCGCTGGTGCGCGAGGTGTCGCGGCGCGAAGTGATGTGTGCCTACGGCAAGTTCATGCTGCACGGCTTCGAAGACACGACCAGCGGCGAAATCCATCTCGCGATGGTCAAGGGCGACATCGACCCGGAAAGCGAAACGCTGGTGCGCGTGCACGAACCGATTTCGGTGCTCGATTTCCTCGACGCCGACAATCCGCGCCACAGCTTCAGCATCGACCGCGCCATGCAGATCATCAACGACGCCGGCAGCGGCGTCATCGTGATGCTGCGCCGCACGGAAAGCGACGCCGACTTCCTGCGCCACCTGGCAGACCCGGCGGCGCAACCGCCCGCCGCGCGCTGGGACGCCCGCACCTTCGGCGTCGGCGCACAGATCCTGCGCAACCTGAACGTGCGCAAGATGCGTCTGCTCGCCAGCCCGCGCAAGATACCCAGCATGGCCGGTTTCGATCTCGAACTGACCGGCTACCTGACAGACTGAGGACACCATGCCACGCTTCAACGACATCCCCGAAATCGAGGAAAACCTCGACGGCAAAGGCCTGCGCGTCGCCATCGCGCTGAGCCGCTTCAACCCGGACGTGGGCAACGGCCTGCTGTCCGCCTGTTGCGACACATTGCGCACGCTCGGCGTCGCGCCGGCCGACACGCTCATCGTGACCGTGCCGGGCGCGCTCGAACTGCCGCTGACGCTGCAGCGCCTTGCGCTGTCCGGCAAGTACGACGCGCTGGTGGCGCTCGGTGCCGTGATCCGCGGCGAGACCTACCACTTCGAAATCGTGTCGAACGAAATGGCCCGCGGCGTCGCCGACATCCAGCTCAAGACCGGCGTGCCGGTCGCCAATGGCGTGCTGACGACGGAGGACGACGACCAGGCGCTGGCGCGCATGCACGAAAAGGGCTCCGATTGCGCCCGTGCAGCCGTAGAAATGGCGCGCCTGCTGGCGCGTCTGACGGACTGATCCATGGAACCGAACACCGAAGCGCCGCGCAAGTCCGGCCGCCGCCTGGCCCGCGAATTCGCGGTGCAGGGCATCTACCAATGGCTGCTGTCCGGCAACGACATGCCGGCCATCGACGCCCACCTGAGCGAGGACGACGGATTCGCCAAGGTCGACCGCAAGCTGTTCCGCACGCTGATGAACGGCGTGCTCTACAACGTCGACGCGTTGCGCGCGCACTTCGCGCCCCTGCTCGACCGCCCGGTGGACGAGCTGTCGCCGGTGGAACACGCGATCCTGCTGGTGGCGACCTTCGAGCTCGAACGCCAGATCGAGACGCCCTACCGCGTGGTCATCAACGAGGCGATCGAACTGGCGAAGGACTTCGGTGGCGCCGACGGCCACAAGTTCATCAACGGCGTGCTGGACAAGATGGCGCCGCAGCTGCGCGCCGTCGAAGTGGAAGCGCGCAACCGTCCGCGCAGCTGAACGCACAGCGCCGCCAGGGCCCGGTGCGCAGGACGGCACGGCCCGCCACCCGCATCGCCAACCTGTCATTCCGACTCCGGGGGCAACCGTGAGCGCCGAATTCGACCTGATCCGCCGCCACTTCGTCCGGCCCATGCGTCACAGCGCGCTCGGGCCCGGCGACGACTGCGCGCTCATCGCGCCCCGGCCGGGGCACGAACTCGCCGTCACCAGCGACATGCTGGTCAGCGGCACCCACTTCCTGCCGGGCACCGATCCACGCCGCCTCGGCTGGAAGACGCTGGCCGTCAACTTGTCCGATCTCGCCGCCATGGGCGCCGCGCCGCGCTGGGTCACGCTGGCCGTGTCGCTGCCACAGGTCGACGACGACTGGCTCAAGGCTTTCGCCGATGGCTTCTTCGACTGCGCTGCCCGCTTCGGCGCCGACCTCGTCGGCGGCGACACCACGCGCGGTCCGCTGTCACTGTGCGTCACCGCGATCGGCGAAATCGCACACGGCGCGGCCATCCGGCGCAGCGGCGCACGTGACGGCGACCACATCTGGATATCCGGCCAGCCCGGGCAGGCCGCGCTGGGCCTGGCAGCATTGCGCGGCACGGTGCAGCTTGACGGCGACGCGCGCGCCTCCTGCGTCGCGGCACTGGAACAGCCGCAGCCGCGGGTCGCCCTCGGCGGTGCGCTGACGGGTCTGGCGAGCGCGATGATCGACGTGTCCGACGGACTGCTGGCCGATCTCGGCCACATCGCCCGCGCCAGCAGGCTCAGCGCCACGATCCACGACGACGCACTGCCCTGGCAGACACTGCAGTCCGCCTGCGGCGACCAGGGCGCGGTGCGCGACGCGCTGCTGGCCGGCGGCGACGACTACGAACTGCTGTTCTGCGCGCCGGCCTCGGCGCACGATGCGCTGCGCGCACTGTCCCGGCAACTCGCGCTGCCACTGACACGTATCGGCACCATGGACGCGGGCACCCCTTCCCGGGTCCGGCTGACCGACCTGTGCGGCCGCGAACTCGCCGTCACCCGCCGCGGCTACGACCACTTTTCCTGACTCGATGATCAAGACTTCGACACCGCCGCACTTCGGCTTCCTCCTTCATCCGGCCCACCTGCTGGCCTGCGGCTTCGGCAGCGGACTGACGCCGTTCGCCTCCGGCACCTTCGGCACGCTGGCGGCCTGGCCGCTCTACCTGCTGATCAAGCCGTCGTTCTCCGAGGCCGGCTTCGCCGTCTTCCTGCTGCTCGCCTTCGTGATCGGCGTCGCCGCGTGCCAGCGCACCGGACGCGATCTCGGCGTGCCCGACCACGGCGCCATCGTGTGGGACGAAATTGTCGCGTTCTGGCTTGTCCTGTGGGTCACGCCGGAAGGCTGGATGTGGCAGCTGGGCGCCTTCTTCGCGTTCCGGCTGTTCGACGTGTTCAAGCCGCCGCCCGCGCGCTGGGTCGATCTGAACATGAAACACGGCTTCGGCGTCATGCTCGACGACGTGATCGCCGCGCTGTTCGCCGCCGTCTCGCTGGCGCTGTGCAAGTTGTTGCTGGAACGCCTCGCCTGATGGACGACGCACTGCGCCAGCTGGCAAGCGAGGTCGGCACCGCGTTGCGCAACACCGGTGCCGTGCTGGTCACCGCCGAGTCCTGCACCGGCGGCGGCGTGGCCCGGGCCATTACCGCCGTTCCGGGCAGTTCGGCCTGGTTCGACAGCGGCTTCGTGACCTATTCCAACGCATCGAAACAGCGCATGCTGGGCGTCAGCGCCGGCACGCTTGCGACGCACGGCGCGGTGAGCGAAGCGGTCGCACTGGAGATGGCCCGCGGCGCACTGCACGCATCGGGGGCGACGGCAGCGCTGTCGGTCACCGGCATCGCCGGTCCGGACGGCGCCGTGGCGGGAAAGCCGGTCGGCACCGTGTGTTTCGGATGGGCGCTGGCGGACGGTACGCAACGCTGCGAAACCCGCCACTTCGGCGGCGACCGGGACGCCGTGCGCGAACAATCCGTGCGTCATACACTGGCCGTGCTCAAGGCTTTGCTGCGAGCACAGCCCGGAAACCCCGTGGCAAAAACTGTGCCATAATCAACCGAATGCAAACGAAAGGATTCCGCATGGACGACAGCAAGGCCAAAGCGCTCGCCGCAGCGCTCGCGCAGATCGAAAAGCAGTTCGGCAAGGGCTCGATCATGCGCATGGGAGACGGCCAGCTCGAAACCGACATCCAGGCCGTATCGACCGGTTCGCTCGGCCTGGACATCGCACTCGGCATCGGCGGTCTGCCGCGCGGCCGCGTGGTCGAAGTCTACGGCCCGGAATCCTCCGGAAAAACGACGCTGACGCTGCAGGTGATCGCGGAAATGCAGAAGCTCGGCGGCACCGCAGCCTTCATCGACGCCGAACATGCACTCGACGTGCAGTACGCCGGCAAGCTCGGCGTACAGATCGATGACCTGCTGATTTCACAGCCGGACACCGGCGAGCAGGCGCTGGAGATCGCCGACATGCTGGTGCGCTCGGGTGGCGTCGACATCATCGTCATCGACTCGGTCGCCGCGCTGACGCCCAAGGCGGAAATCGAGGGCGAGATGGGCGATTCGCTGCCCGGCCTGCAGGCTCGCCTGATGAGTCAGGCGCTGCGCAAGCTCACCGCGAACATCAAGCGCACCAACACGCTGGTCATCTTCATCAACCAGATCCGCATGAAGATCGGCGTCATGTTCGGCAATCCGGAAACGACCACCGGCGGCAACGCGCTGAAGTTCTACGCGTCCGTCCGTCTGGACATCCGCCGTATCGGCGCCATCAAGCGCGGCGAGGAAGTCGCCGGCTCGGAGACGCGCGTCAAGGTGGTCAAGAACAAGGTGGCGCCGCCGTTCCGCCAGGCCGAATTCGACATCCTGTACGGCGAGGGCATCTCGCGCGAAGGCGAGATCATCGAACTGGGCGTGCAGCACAAGTTCGTCGACAAGGCCGGCGCCTGGTACTCCTACAACGGCGAACGCATCGGCCAGGGCAAGGACAACGTGCGCGAGTTCCTGCGCGCCAATCCGTCCATGGGGCGCGAGATCGAGAACAAGGTTCGCGTCGCCTGCGGCATGCCTGAACTTGCCGCCATCGCAGCCGGGCGAGTCGAGGCTGCGTGAGCGCCAATCTGCGCGAGAAGGCCCTGCGCCTGCTCGCGCGGCGCGATCACAGCCGTGCCGAACTGGCGCGCAAACTGCATGAAGAAGGCAACGAAGAGGACGTGGCGGCGTTGCTGCAGCGGCTCGAAGCGAGCGGCCTTCTGTCGGACGCCCGCTTCGCCGAGCAGTTCGTCACGGCGCGCGCCGCCCGTTTCGGCACGCGCCGCCTGCAGCAGGAGCTGAAGCTGCGTGGCGTGACATCGGACGAGACGAGCGCGGCGCTGGCCACGGTCGAACAGGACGACACGGCACGGGCGAGGGCAGTCTGGGCGCGCAAGTTCGGCGTGGCGCCACACGACGCGAAGAGCTGGGCACGACAGGCGAGATTCCTCCAGTCGCGGGGTTTCTCGGCCGATAGCATTCACAAGATACTGCGCGAACACCCTGAACACGATGAGTGAAACCCGGACTGCAAGCCTGCTCAAGGTGGAGCGGCTGCGCAAGAAATACAAATCGCGCCCGGTGGTGAAGGACGTGTCCTTCGAGGTGGGCAGCGGCGAGGTCATCGGATTGCTGGGCCCGAACGGCGCCGGCAAGACGACCTGTTTCTACATGATCGTCGGATTGATCAGCGCCGACGGCGGAGACATCCAGCTCGACGGCGAACGCCTGACCCATCTGCCCATCCATCGCCGCGCACAGCAGGGGCTGTCCTACCTGCCGCAGGAGAACTCGGTATTCCGCAAGCTCGACGTCGAGGAGAACGTGCTGGCCATCCTCGAACTGAACGAACGCGACCCGCAGGTTCGCTCGCGCCGGCTGGACGAACTGCTCGACGAACTCGGCATCGCCCACCTGCGCAAGAGCCCCGCCGCGTCACTTTCCGGCGGCGAGCGGCGGCGGGTCGAGATCGCCCGCGCGCTGGCCACCTCGCCGCGCTTCATCCTGCTCGACGAACCGTTTGCCGGCGTCGATCCGATCGCGGTCATCGACATCCAGAAAACCATCCGTTTCCTGAAGGAACGCGGCATCGGCGTGCTGATCACGGACCACAACGTGCGGGAAACTCTGGGCATCTGTGACCGTGCTTACATCATCAACGAAGGAGAGGTACTGGCCAGCGGACGCCCGGAAGAAATCGTGTATAACGAACGTGTCAGGAAGGTCTATCTGGGCGAGCATTTCCGTCTGTAGTCCCCCGAAATCCGTACACCATGAAGCAGTCGCTGCAACTCAAACTTTCCCAGCATCTTGCGCTCACCCCGCAGTTGCAACAGTCGATCCGGCTGCTTCAGCTGTCGACGATCGAGTTCAACCAGGAGATCGAAAGATTCCTGGATGACAATCCGATGCTGGAACGTGACGAAGGCGATCCGCCACCCACGTTCCAGCCGCAGCAGGATGGCGTGACCGAAGCCCGCGAACCGTCCCAGGAAAGCGTCGAGGCATCCGCCGACGAGCGTGCGCCGGAAGGCACGGGCAGCGCAGACATCGACGAATGGTCGGGCGAGAGCGGAAGCTACGGCTCGCGCAGCGGCGGCGACGGTGACGACGACGGCGACTACCAGGACGTCCAGGCTGCCGGCACCTCGCTGCGCGATCACCTGTGCGGCCAGCTGGCGCTGTCGCAGATGAGCGAACGGGCGCGCTACCTGATCCGCCTGCTGATCGAAGCGCTCGACGACGACGGGTACCTGAACCAGGATCTGGAAGAACTGGTCGAACTGCTGCCCGAAGAAGCGGACATCGACCTCGACGACCTGTCGATCGCGCTGCTGCAGCTGCAGAATTTCGACCCGCCCGGTGTCGGCGCACGCAACCCGCGCGAATGCCTGCTGATCCAGCTCAATGTCCTGCCGACGGATGAAGTGTCGACGCTGGCCCGGCTCGTCATCGACCAGCACATCGAATTGCTCGCCGCCCGTGATTTCGCGAAGATCCGCCGCGCAACGGGCTGCGACGAAGAACTTCTGCGCGCGGCACAGTCGCTGATCCGTTCACTCAATCCGCGTCCCGGCTCCCAGTTCGCTCCGATCGACGCTCGCTACATCGTGCCGGACGTCGTGGTGCGCAAGGTGCGCGGGCAATGGACGGCGCTGCTCAATCCCGACGCGATGCCGCGCCTGAGGATCAACCGGCTGTACGCCGAAATACTTCAGGGCCAGCGGGGCAGCGGCCTGTCCGGCCAGCTGCAGGAAGCCAAGTGGCTGATCAAGAACGTGCAGCAGCGCTTCGACACCATCCTGCGCGTATCGCAGGCCATCGTCGAACGCCAGCGCCAGTTCTTCGAATTCGGCGAAGTCGCGATGCGGCCGCTGACCTTGCGCGAAATCGCGGAAACACTCGAATTGCATGAATCGACGATTTCGCGCGTCACGTCACAGAAGTACATGGCGACCACGCGGGGATTGTTCGAACTCAAATATTTCTTCGGTAGCCATGTGGCGACCGAAAGCGGCGGGGCCTGTTCGGCTACCGCAATCCGCGCACTCATCCGCCAGCTTGTGGGTGCCGAGGATGCCAAGCGTCCGTTGTCGGATTCGCGCATCGCGGAGATACTTGGCCAGCAGGGCATCGTGGTTGCGCGCCGTACCATCGCCAAGTACCGCGAATCCCTCAACATCCCGCCGGTAAGCGTGCGCAAGGCGATCTAGGCCGGACAACGCAGACACGCCGAAATCGCCACGCATTTTTCGTCCCGTAACGAAAGGAGGCAGCATGAACCTCACCATCACCGGCCATCACCTCGAAGTCACCCCGGCGATCCACGAATACGTGGAAGCGAAGCTAGAACGGGTGATTCGTCACTTTGATCATGTGACCAATGTTTCAGTAATCATGTCGGTGGAAAAACTTCGGCAGAAAGCGGAAGTCACACTGCACGTCCGCGGTCGCGACATCTTTGCCGAGGCCGATAGCGAGGACATGTACGCGACGCTCGACACACTCATTGACAAACTTGACCGGCAGTTGCTCAAGCACAAGGAGAAGACCGGCGAGCACACGCGAGAGGCACTGAAGCACCAAGCGGCAGAATGACACGATTGCCCCCTGCCACGGGCGTATAATCCGACGCCTTGTTGCAGTGCAATCAACTTCACGGCGCGATAGCCGTTGAACCGGTTATCGCGCCCGCCGCGTGTTCGGAGTAACCCCTGACATGACGCTCATCGCAAAGCTGTTGCCCGTATCAAACATCTGCCTTGGCCTTGAAGCCAGCAGCAAGAAACGTGTGTTTGAACAGGCCGGCCTGCTGTTTGAAAACAATCAGGGCATCGCCCGCAGCCAGGTCTTTGACAGCCTTTTCGCACGCGAAAAACTGGGGTCAACAGGCCTCGGCCAGGGCGTTGCCATTCCGCACGGCCGCATCAAGGGCCTGCGCGAAGCCATTGGCGGTTTCGTCCGCCTGGAAGGCCCGGTCGCGTTTGACGCACCGGACGGCCGTCCGGTGAATCTGCTGTTCGTGCTGCTTGTTCCGGAACAGGCCACCGAACTGCATCTGCAGATCCTGTCCGAACTGGCCCAGATGTTTGCCGACAAGTCCTTCCGCGAACAGCTGCTGGTGGCCGAGGACGCACCGGCCATTCACACCCTCTTCAACGCCTGGCAACCAGTGCATGCGGAAACTCAACGTCGCGCGACTGTTTGAGGACAATCGCGACCGCCTGCGGTTGCAATGGCTTTGCGGCACCGGTGAAACCCTCATCGTCGCCGACCAGATCGGCTTGTCACCTGCCGACCTGGTCGGACACCTGAACACCATCCACACACGCCGGATGCAGGTCATCGGCGTTCCGGAAATCCTGTGGGCCGAAAGCGTTTCGCCGCGCAAGGTCGACGACATCATCGACACCCTGTTCGAAGCACGCGCGCCCGCCTTCATCGTTGCCGATGGCGCTGACCCGCCGGCGGCCATCCGGGCCGGATGTGCGAAGCACGGCGTACCGTTGATGACCACCCAGCGCAGCGCCGCGTCGGTCATCGACCAGTTGCGCGCCTACCTCGCACGCGAACTCGCGGACCAGACCACACTTCACGGCGTATCGATGGATGTGCTCGGCATGGGCGTCCTGATCACCGGAGACTCTGGTGTCGGCAAGAGCGAACTGGCCCTCGAACTGATTTCACGCGGCCACGGCCTGGTCGCGGATGATTGTGTCGAGATTTCACGCATCGCACCCACCGTGCTGGAAGGCCGCTGCCCCGAGCTGCTGAAGGACTTCCTCGAGGTACGCGGGCTCGGCGTGCTGAACATCCGTACCGTGTTCGGCGAAACCGCCTGTCGCCGGAAGATGAAGCTCCAGCTGGTTGTCCATCTGCAGAAACAGGTGACCGGCCTGCCGGAAGCGACGCGCATGCCGCTGGACAACGAAGTGATGGACATCCTCGGAGTGAGGATACGGAAGGTCGTCATTCCGGTGGCCGCAGGCCGCAACCTTGCCGTGCTGGTCGAGGCCGCGGTACGCACCACCATCCTTCACTTCCGCGGCATAGATTCCACACTTGAGTTCGTGGAACGACAGCGGCGCGCCATCGGCGGAGAAGACACCTGACCGGAATTCCCATCTGGAATTAATGCGATTATCATGCAACCGCCTGACGCCACCCGGCGCAAGGCACTTGCATGTCATTTTCAGTCGCATTCCACCAGGAGGCCTGTCATGCCGAACTTCCGCACTTCCCGCGTACTCCCCGTTCTTTCCGCCCTGCTCATCGTCTCGCTGCCCGGCACCGCACTCGCCGGCACCCAGCAGGACAAGATGCGAAGTTGCAACAAGGACGCCAAGGAAAAGGCCCTGAAGGGTGACGAGCGCAGGACGTTCATGAAAAGCTGCCTCTCTTCGTCGGCGTCCGCCAAACCCGCAACGCCGGATGAAGTGGCCGCCCAGGCGGCGCTGAAGGCCTGCCGTGCCGACGCGAAGGAAAAGGCGCTGAAGGGCGACGAACGCAAGGCGTTCATCAAGGACTGCCTCAAGACCTGAAGTCACTTTCCCCGCCCTGACACCCCCGGCGCACGCCAGTCCGGCAGCGCCGGACATGTCGCTGCGCCATTCCGTGCGCTATGCAACAACGGCGCACGATTTGCAGGACACCACGGCGCAGCGACCCATGACCGTTTGCTATAGTTCGCCGCGTCCCAGATTGCACGGAGCCGAGCCGATGGTGTGCTATCGCGAATTGGGCATGGTCCTGTCGTGCGCTCTGGCGCTGTTCGCCGTGACACCGACTGCCAGTGCCTTCAGTTTTTCCGAAGACGTCGCGAAGGACGCACGGACCGAAGACGAACAGCGGACCGCGGCCGCGCAGGGCCTGCCGGCATTGCCCGGCCCCTGCCTTGACGACCTCCGGCGCAAGAAGATCATGATCGTCATGGGAGAACGCTCCGGCGAAGGGGTTTCGACCCGCCAGGCCCGTTACAGCCCACACTTCAACTCGATCAACAAACGCCTGCTCAGGCACGGCGTGCGTACGTATTCCCAACAGGAAATCACCGCCCAGGTCGCCCAGGCCGAGATCGACGCCTACTTCCGCAACGACCCGGACGCGGCACTCGCGGCGTCGAAGAAAATGGGTGCACAACTCGTGTTGCGCGGCACCATCACGTCGAGATCGGCAATCAACCCGGTGCTTCGCATTCCTGAAGTCTATGTCTCCATTGCCTATTCTCTGATGACGCCGGGCGGCAACGTGCTTTCCGATGCCAGCGCGTCGGCCGAATCGTATTCTGGCAGCGACACGCTGGGCATGGCGGGAACGCTGATCGAAGAGCAGGCCGATTCCGTTGTCAATCGACTGCTCGGTGGCTATTGCGCGGCCCGGCCTTCCACGGGAGGCAGCAAGCGCAAGTAGCCCTGCACCCCGGCCAGCCGGCTGAAGACCGGTCCGCCGAATTTGACCATTTGTACTGAAAGGGATTTCGATGAACACGATCTTGCGCCGTTCGCGGCAACATCTTGCAATTGCCGCCGTTCTGGCCTGCGCCGCACCGCTGGCATTTGCCCAGCCGACATTCGAAAGCGCGTCGCCGACAGCAGGCGGCAGCACATCACAGAAGGCCAACGACAGCGCGGACAAGGCGATGTACAAGGCGGTGGAGTACAGCAACCGCGCCAAGCCCGGCCCCGCCGTGGTTGTCGTGCCGGGCGAGATCAAGAGCAACAACGCCAACTTCGTCCAGAAGTTCGGTTCCAACAACATCGCGGATTTCGGCGAGCTCGAGTTGTCGCAGGCCAATTTCAAGGTTCTCGAACGCAGCGACCTGGGCCCGCTGCTGAACGAATTCCAGCTCGCCTATTCGCTGGGCGACCCCGACTCCGCGCGCAAGATGCTGAAGAAGGGACGTCTCAAGACGACCAAGTACGTCGTCAAGTTCGACATCCTCAAGGCCGAACAGGTCGCCGCCGCCAAGGAAAGCATCAGCGGTCGCACACTGGGCAACATCATCGGCATTCTCGGTGGCAGCCGCGGCAGCGCAGCAGCCGGCGAAGCGGTCGGCTCTGTCGAGACCGGCGAATCGTCGGGCGTCTGGATCATCGGCATGCGCTACAAGATCATGGACGCCAACACCACGGAGCAGCTGGCCCAGGGCTATACCGAAGAGAAAATGGAGGTTGGGGCCAAGGGTTCGTCCATTCTCGGCGTGTCGTCCAGCCAGGAGGGCGGCATCACGCTGGACGGCATGGTGCAGCGCCTGGTACAGAAATCGGTCTGGGAAATCGACGCGAAATACAAGTAAGGTCAGATCACCCCTACCGGAGAGCGCGCCGTGGCCATTCCCGCACGACTGGGCAAGTACGAAATCCTGCGCGAACTGGGGCAGGGTGCGATGGGTATCGTCTACGCCGGACGTGACCCCGTCATCGATCGTCAGGTCGCCATCAAGACGTTGAAGCGCGAACAACTCGAACGCAGCGAGGCCGACGAGGTCATCGCGCGCTTCAAGCGGGAGGCGCAGGCAGCCGGCCGGCTGAATCACCCGAACGTCGTCGCCATCTACGAGTACGGCGAGGAGGCGGACGGCACCGCCTTCATCGCGATGGAGTTCGTGCAGGGGCGCGAACTCAAGGAGGTGTTCGACGCCGACGAGCGCGTGTCGCTGCCCATGGTCGGACGCATCATGGGGCAGCTGCTGGCGGCGCTCGAACACGCGCACCGCAACGGCGTCACGCACCGCGACATCAAGCCGGCCAACATCATCATGCTGGCCGACGGCACGGTGAAAGTGGCCGACTTCGGCGTCGCGCGGCTCGAATCGTCGAACCTGACGCAGGCCGGCACCGTCATGGGCACGCCGTCCTACATGTCGCCGGAACAGTGGACCGGCCAGACGGTGGACGGGCGCAGCGACCTGTTCTCCGCCGGCGTCGTGCTGTATCAGTTGCTGACCGGCGAAAAGCCGTTCACCGGTGCGCTGACGACCATCATGCACAAGGTACTGAAGGAAGACCCGACGTGGCCTTCGGTGCTCAACGTTCACGTACACCCGCAACTCGACGCCGTCGTCCGCAAGGCGCTCGCCAAACGCCCGGACGACCGCTTCCAGGACGCCGCGCAGTTCCGCAGCGCGCTCGACGCAGCGCTTGCTGCCCCCGCCACCGTACCGGCGGCGGACGAGGACGCGACAGTCGTGACACCGGTTGACCCGGACACCACTCGCATCGGCGCCAACGCGGACGCGGACGCGGACGCCACCGTGCAGTCCGCACCGCGAAAACCGGCCCCGGCCACAACTGCGCCGGCATATCCGGAGACTCCCGCACCGTCTTCCGCTACCCGGCAAACGCCCCCGCCAACAACGCTTGCCACGGCGCGCCGTCCGCTGGTGCCGCTGCTCGGTGGCATCGCCGCGCTCATCGTGCTCGCAACCGCCGGCTGGATGTTCGTGCGCGGCGACGGCGCGCAGGAGCCTGCCGACACGCCGACGGTCGCAATGACGGAGCCGGCCGGTGCGCCGGCAGCGGCCGCGCCGCCGCCTGCCGCACAGGCGGACACCCTCCCGACCGACCCCGGGGTCACCATCATCAGCGCGATAGGGCTCGCCGACCCGCAGGATCCGCGTTTCACCGACGATCGCAACGCATTGGCGCAGGCGCTGCGCGACGATGCCCGCCGGCAGATACTGGAGAAGGCCGTCGCACTGTTCGTCGACCCGAAATCGGTCAATGCGAACTACGCCGCACTGCAGGACAGGCTGCTCGATCGCAGCGGTGACTTCATCCAGGCAGTGCTGAAGGAAACACAGCCGGAACTCGGCAAGGACGGCCTGATGTCGGGCGAGGTGCGGGCTGCCGTACGCGTGCGGCAGGTGCAGAAATCGCTGAACCAGATGTCGCAGGACGAACGGATTGATTTCATCCGCAACAACGGCGACCCGAAGATTGCCGTCGCCGTCTCGTCGCGCTGGGCCGACGGTGATCCGGCCGCGCCGGCGCAGCGCTCCGCCCTCGCGGAGAACACCCTCAAGCAGCACATTCAGAGTTTCGGCTTCCGCACCTGGAACGACGAGGCGGGCTCGGCGCAGACGGCCGACTTCACGATCGACGGCGAGGTACGCTTCAAACGGTTGCGCGCGACGCTGGCAGCATCCGGCCTGACGATCGAGAAGGTCGTGCTGACTTCGTGGACGGTGCGCTGCACCGATCGCAAGAGCGGCGAGGAGGTCTATCTGAACACACAGGTCCCGGAGGGCATGAGCTGGGGGTCGGAAGAGAAGGCACTGGGCGACATCGGCAAACAGGTGGGCGAACAGTTCAGCCGCAACTTCTTCCTGAGCCATTTCCACTTCACGGCGCGCAAGGTCGCACTGGAACTGCGCGGCCTGCCCGGCCAGGACGTCGCCGGTTCGCTGCTGCGCGAAATCGCATCGATGCGCGCGGTGCTGGGTGCCGACGCCAGCGCGCTCGATGACACGCACGCCGACATCGCCGTCAACATGTCGGGTGGCCTCGCCGACATCGTCCAGAACGTGCAGGCCGGCATCCTGATGCCGCTGTCGCGCAAGCTCGGTCGCAACTGCCTGAACGTGGCGTCGAGTGGCACCGACCGGGTGACGCTGGATTTCGATCCTGCGTGCAAGACACCGGAAATGCTGACCCGGCTGCAGACGCTGCCGCCCGCGGCCTTCCTCGAAGCCGCGCCCGCACGGCGCGAAGATGTCGTGCGCAATCCCGAAACACTGAAACGCATCAGCATCTGACCCCCCGCACGGCCGTCTCCCGGGCGGCCGTGTCACATGACCGGAGGCTTCATGGCGCCCCCCGACACCGATGAGGGCTTGCGCATGCTGCGCATCGGCTCGGCCACCGACTGCGCAATACGGCTGGACGACGCCCGAGTGGCCCCGCACCACGCCACGCTGCTGTGCAGCGGTCGCGAACTGGCGCTGAGCAGCGCGGGAGAACGGCCGGTCCGCGTGAACGGCGCCGCCATGGAACACGGTGAAGTGCGCCGCGGTGACCGCATCGATCTGAACGGCTGCGAATTCGTGCTGGACGACGCTGCGCTGTCCGGACGTCCGGCGCTGTCCTCCGCAGTGATCGAAGAAACCGCCATCAACCTGGCCGTCGACCTCGACATCGGCGCGCAGGAACCGCCTGCCGCGTCCGTCGAGCGCCCCGGGCACGCTGCCTCGCTCACGATCGGGTCATCGCCCGACAACGACATCGTCGTGCCGCTGCCGCAGGTGTCACCGCGCCATGCCACGTTGTGGCTGCATGACGGGCTGCTCGAACTGGAGGACACCGGTTCTGGCGCCGGCATCTTCGTGCGCGGTGAGCGGGTGACGCGCGCGCGCGTCACCGAGGGCGAAACGATCGGACTGGGCAGTCATCCGCTGCAACTGGGCCCGACCGTGACGGCGCTGTTCCGGCGCATCGACGACGATGCCGACGCGACGCGCATGATGGCGTCCGCACCGCTGGCCGAGGCGCCGATACGCATCGGGCGCGACGCGAGCGCCGGCGTCAACGACATCGTGCTGCCGGCGCCGTCCGTATCCAAGCGGCAATGCGAGCTGCGCCACGACGGCCGGCACTGGCGCGTGCGCGACCTCGGCTCCACCAATGGCACCTCGGTCAACGTGGCGGGCAAGCCGATTTCGGGCGAGGTCCCGGTCAGTTCGCAGGACGTGCTGTATTTCGGCTCGTTCCGTTTTCCGCTGTCGCGTCTGGACGCACTCGCCCGCGACGGCGCGACCGCGAGCACGGCGACTGCGACCTCCGGCCTGCCCGACGACAGGCAGGAGGTCGTCATCGGCCGCGACGGCGCCGCAGACCTGCAGGTCGACTCACCCCAGGTGTCGCGCCGGCACGCGCGGCTGCTACGCAGCGGCGGCGGCTGGCTGGTGGAAGACCTCGGTTCAGCCAACGGCACCTTCGTCAACGGTCAGCGCGTGACCCGCGCCACCGCATTGCGCGACACCGACGTGCTCAGCCTGGGCAGCGTGGCGATCGACTTCCAGGGCGGCGCCGGCCGACTGGCGCGCGCCTATCGCGGCGACGTCATGCTGCAGGCGGAGGGCATCACGGTCAGCGTGGACGGCGGGCGCAGGACCTTGCTGCACGACGTGTCCTTCACGGTGTTCCCGACCGAATTCGTCGGCCTGATGGGCCCGTCCGGCGCCGGAAAGACGACGCTCATGATGGCGCTCAACGGCTATCTGCAGCCGCAGTCCGGCCGTTCGCTGATCAACGGCCAGGACCTCTACGGCAACTTTGACGCCTGGCGCGGTGCCATCGGCTATGTCCCGCAGGACGACATCATCCATCCGGAGCTGACGGTCTTCGAGGCCCTGTACTTCACCGCCCGGCTGCGCCTGCCGCCCGACACCTCGCGCGCGGAGATCGAAGGCCGCATCGACGACGTGCTGGCACAGCTCGAAATCAGCCAGACGCGCGACGTGGCCATCGGCTCGCCCGAACGCAAGGGCATTTCCGGCGGCCAGCGCAAGCGCGTCAACCTGGCGCAGGAACTCATCACGCAGCCGCGCCTGCTGTTTCTTGATGAACCGACGTCGGGTCTGGCGAGCGAAGACACGCTCAACGTGATGCGCCTGCTGCGCAATCTGGCAGACCAGGGCCGCTCCATCCTGCTCACCATTCACCAGCCCTCGCTCGAGGCCTATCGCTGCATGGACAACATCGTCTATCTGGCGGACGGGCAGCTGGTCTACTACGGACCGGCCTGGCCGGCGTCCATCACCTGGTTCAATCCGGGCGTCGATCCGGGCGCGCCGGACTACGACAAGCTGGTGTCCGAACCGGCCAATGCGCTCAAGCCACTGGCCGAAGATGCCCGGCGCGGACGCGACATGGGCGAGCACGCGGCGGCGTATCGCGCATCCGGCCTGCATGCGCAGTACGTCGAACAACGGCGCGGCGCCGACACCACCGGCATGCTGACCGACTCGGCGCGCAGCGCAAACGCTTCGCGCGGCTTCGGCCTGCGGCAGTGGTCGGTGCTGACGCAACGCTACGCCACGATCAAGCTGCGCGACCGCATGAGCACGCTCATCCTGCTGGTGCAAGCGCCGGTCATCGCCGCCGTCATTGCGCTGGTGTTCGCCGGCGAGCTCGACGACGCCGCGGGCCGCAATGCCTATGGCGCATTCGCGCTGTTCCTGATGGCAGTGTCCGCCGTGTGGTTCGGCTGTTCGAATGCGGCGCGCGAAATCGTGTCGGAACAGGCCATCTACCGGCGCGAGCGCATGGTGAATCTGAAAATCCCCAGCTACGTGATGAGCAAGTTCGTCGTGCTCGGGGCGCTGTGCGCGGTGCAGTGCGCGCTGTTGCTCGCCATCGTCGGCGCGGCGACCGCGCTGCAGGGAAACTGGGGGGGGCACTTCGCGCTGCTCTGGGCCTGCGCGCTGTCGGGCGTCGGCATGGGGCTGCTGCTGTCGGCGCTGGTCCGCAGCTCGGAGGCGGCGATCGGGCTGGTGCCCCTGCTGCTGATTCCGCAAGTCATCCTGTCCGGCCTCATCATGCCGCTGGAGAAGCTGTCGCCGCCGATGCACTGGACATCGTCGGTCATGATGACGCGCTGGGGATTCGAAGGCATGTTGCAGCACGAGCAGGCGGCAGGTGCCTACGATGTCGTCACGCCGGCCGCGGAAACGCCGGCGGCCGCCATGCCGGGCATGACGCCGCCGCCGATGCCGGTCGCCCGCTACTTCGGCGGGCATGCGGCAGGCCGCCTGCGCAGCGGCGCCGTGCTGGGCGGCGCCACACTTGCATTGCTGATTGCCGTGATGGGCGTGCTCAGGCTGCGGCGCCAGTGAAGACCACAGCAGGCCCGGGGAGGACGCGCGCTATTCGAGCACGTCGAAGTGCAGCAGGTCTATGCCCTGCTCCAGCGCGCTATGGCCGAAACCGATGGTGCCCTGTCCGCGCAATATCATTTCCTCGCGCTTCAGAATGACCTCGTTCTCGCCTTCGATGCGCAGGAAGGTGCCGTTCGTGCTCTGGTCCACCAGCACGAACTTGTCCCGCCGCCGCTCGATACGGGCGTGATTGCGTGATGCGCGCTGGTCCTTGATGACGACTTCATTGCTCATGTCGCGTCCCAGGGTGAGCGGCCCGTGCGCCGGGTCGAGCGTCACCTCGGTATCGCGATAGCGGATTGCCAGGCGGGCCACCACATAGAGCGGCATGACGCTGGACGCCTTCATCGTCAGATCGGCGCCGTCCTGCCACAGCACTTCGCATACCCGCACGTCCTCGGCCTTGCCCTTGACGGTGAGCGCGTCGATCTCGCGGATTTCCGGCGCCATCGACAGCGTCAGCGAAGCCAGCGTTTCCGCCGTCGTGATGATCTGTGCCGCCTTGGCCAGGCCGGCCATGCGTGCCGCCGTATTGACGGTGTCGCCGAATACGTCGTCGTTCTCTTCTATCGTGGGGCCGTAGTGGAAGCCGACGCGTATCGCGAGCTTGACGCCGGACACCGGCGGCAGGTCGGTCACCCGGTGCTGCATCTCGCAAGCCGCCTGTATGCCCGCATCGGCGTTGCGGAAGGTCGTCATGACCTCATCACCGATGGTCTTGATGACCCGACCGCCATGGCCGTCGACGACGCGACGGATGCGGTTCAGGCAGCGCTCGACTGCGCGAAGTGCCTCGGCATCGCCCAGCTTTTCGTACAGCCGGGTACTGCCGGAAACGTCGGCGAAAAGCACGCACAGTGATTGTTGTTGGGAGCTCATGACTGACCGGGGGTGCGTTGCACTGTAATGCCTATTCTACAAAGGCAGACGGCATCTGTATGCCCTGGCGCGCACAATCCGGCCGGGGTCTGACTGATGCGTCACAGATGGACGCTGCGACCACCATCGACGGCGATGATCTGCCCGGTGATGTAGGGCGCGTCTTCAACGAGGAATCGTACCGTACGCGCGATGTCCTGCGGGCACCCCTCGCGCTGCAGCAGCGTCTGCGCAATGATGCGCGCGCGCTCCGGCGCGTCGAACTGTTCGTTCTCGGGCCACTTGATCGGCCCGGGCGCAACCGCATTCACGCGCACGTGCGGCGCCAGGTCGATCGCCAGCGCCCGGGTCAGCGTGGCCAGCGCGCCCTTCGACGCACTGTAGAGCGCGTAGCCACGCAGCGGACGATCGGCGTGAATGTCGGTGATATTGACGATGCAGCCGGCGCGCGCCGTCAATTCCGGCGCCAGCGCCTGCGCAAGGAAGAGCGGCGCCCGGAAGTTGCTGCCGGTCAGGCTGTCCCAGTCCTGTTCGTCGATCCCGCCGAGCGGTGTCGGATGAAAGGTCGACGCGTTGTTGACCAACGCGTCCAGGCAGCCCCAGCGCGCGCACGCGGCGTCTGCAAGCGCGGGCAGCCGCGCGGCGTCGAGCAGGTCCGCCTGCACCCCGTGCGCGCTGTCGGCGCGCAGCGCATTCAGTTCGGCGATCAGCGCATGCGCGTCGCCGTCGGAACGCCCGTAATGAATGAGCACGCGCCAGCCGGCGCGGTGCATCTCGCGCGCCGTCTGCGCGCCCACCCGGCGCGCAGCGCCGGTGATCAGTACCACCCTGGTGTCGTCCATCTGCATTCCGTTGATCGATTGCCGCCGTGGCGATTGTGCGCCCGGCCGCGTTTCCTTCATCATGCGCAACCCGCGCCATTCACTCTTTACCGCAATGTCCCTGCCCGCTCCAGACGCCGACGCCCTCGCCCACAGCGCCCGCCTGCAGGCGCTGATAGACGCCGACGTGGCCGCGCGCGGCTGGCTGTCGTTCAGCGAATACATGGCGCTTGCGCTGTACGCCCCCGGACTGGGCTATTACAGCGGCGCATTGCAGAAATTCGGCCAGGACGGCGACTTCATCACCGCGCCGGAACTGTCGCCGCTGTTCGGTCGCGCACTCGCGCAGCAGCTCGCCCAGCTCATGCAGCGCACCGTTCCATGCATCATCGAAGCCGGTGCCGGCAGCGGGCGACTCGCGGTCGACCTGCTGCACGAACTCGAACGCCGCGGCTGTCCGCCCGAAAGTTACCGCATCCTCGAGCTGTCGGCCGATCTGCGTGAGCGGCAGCGCGCACTGATCCAGCTCGAAGCACCCGCGCTGGCTGACCGGGTCGACTGGCTCGATACGCTGCCCGAACGGTTCAACGGCATCGTGCTGGGCAATGAAGTACTGGACGCCATGCCGGTGGAGCGTCTGCGCATCGGCATCCACGGTATCGAGGAAGCGGGGCTGGCCGCCGGCCCCGACGGACGCACGAAACTGGCCTGGCGCGACGCGTCGCCGTCGGTCGCACGCGAAATGCTCGCGCTCGGACTGCATGCGCCCTACGAAACCGAACTCGGACTCGCGGCCCGCGCGTGGACGGCCGAATGGGCGCGGCGCATCGAATGCGGCGCGCTGCTGCTGATCGACTACGGTTTTCCGCAGGCGGAGTTCTACCACCCCGACCGTACGGGCGGCACGCTGATGTGCCACTACCGCCATCACGCCCACACCGATGCGTTGTGGATGCCCGGTCTGTGTGACATCACCGCGCACGTGGACTTCACGTCGATCGCCCAGGCCGCGTTCGACGCCGGCATGTCGCTGGCCGGCTACACGTCCCAGGCGAACTTCCTGCTCAATTGCGGCCTGCTCGAACTGCCGGCCGACGACGCCACGCCGCTCGCGCTGGCGCGGCACAACGGCGCACTGAACCAGCTCACGTCACCGGCCGAAATGGGCGAACTGTTCAAGGTGATCTGCATGACGCACGGCATCGACGACACGCTGCTTGGCTTCTCGCGGGGTGACCGCAGCCACACGCTCTAGCCGTGCGCAAGCCGGCCCGCCGGCGCGCCGCTCACAGTGGCGACGGCACGAGCAGGCGCGCCATCGTCGGGAAGCGGCTCGCTTGCCCGAGCAGCAGACGCGCCAGCTCGTCGAGCCATTCCGTTCCGCGGTCTTCGGCCGGCGGCTGGTAATCCACCAGACCAAAGCGCTCGACGTTCTGCAGCGTCAGGCGCAAGGCCATCGTGCCGTAGTCAGCATTCAGTTCGACCCGGCCACGCACCTCGGGCGCAACGTCGAACACCTGGGCGCGCAGGCGGTTGTACTCGTCACGTGCCGGCTGCTCTTCAAACCGCAAGCCGTGTTCGCGCAACGCGAGGCGCAGCGAATCGGCCGCCTGCGGATCGCGTTCGCAGCGCAGCAGCGCCTGTCCGCGCAGCAGCCACGCGATCGACACGCGCGCCAGCTGGTCCGGGGCTTCCGGTCCGCGGCCACGCGTATTGACGTCGGATGACTGCCAGGCCAGCCCGCGCAAGACACCCAGCCCGAGCAGGGGAAAGTCCCGCGCCACCTGCGGCTTGATCACGTTGAGCTGTCCGGCCAGCTGGGTGAAATAGTCGCGCACCAGCTGCATGCGAGCGGCGAGCGCCTGCTCCGCTTCGGTGCGTGCAGCCCGTTCGCCACGCTGCATCTGCGCGTTGTGTACGCGGATGCGCTGCGCCTCGCCCGCAAGGTCTGCGAGCAGCGAGGACGACGCGGCATTGACCGCGGGGGCCGCAGCGGGCCGCGCGGCTGCCGGCGCCGGCGAAGCGGTCGATCGGGCCGTCGTCGGCGTCGATGCATCGAGCAGGGTCGGAAAGGCGGGAACGGGCGCGCCCGGCTCACGCAACGGCCTCACCGGCTGCGCGCCGCCGGATTGACCGATGGACGGCTGCGGCGCACCACGCGCGGCGAAAGCGTCGATATCGGCAGCCAGTTCGGCCAGCACGTCGTCCACCGGTGGTGCCGGGCGCGCCGGCTGCCCCCGGCGAAGCCCCTGCGGCGGGGGCGCGGCAGCCTGAGGCGGCGGGACCGGTGGCGCGGCCGGCGCGTCGGGGACAACCCGCACCGGCGCCGCATCGACTCGGCGCAGCGCCTCGGCCAATGCGAGGGCGTCAGGGAAACGGTCAATCGGCGACTTGGCAAGCGCCTTCATGACGATGAGATCGAGATCTGCAGGCACTTCGGGATCGAGCGCGCTCGGCGTGGGCGCCGGCGCGTAGGCGATGTTCTCCAGCACGCTGGACAGCGAACCCGTCAGCGGCGACCCGAAAGGCGGCCGGCCCGCCAGCATTTCGAACAGGATGGCACCGAGCGAAAACACGTCGGAACGCGCGTCGGGCGGCACGCCCTGCACCTGTTCGGGCGACAGGTATTGCGGCATGGCCGGCAGCGCGTCGGGCGACGGCGCAGGCAGGGCGAAATCCGTCACCGTCACCCGCCCGGCACCGTCTACCAGCAGATTGGACGGCTGCAAGCCGCCGTGCGTGACGCCCGCGCCGTGGGCATGCGCCAGTGCTTCGGCCGTCTGCAGGCCGATGCTTCTCACCCATTCGAAGGACATGCGAGGCAGCGCATCCAGCAGCTGGCGCAGCGATCGCGCATCCAGACGCTCCATTGCCGCCCAGGGTGTTCCGTCATCGGAGCTGACGCCCTGTTCGATGATGTGCACGATGCCGGCATGCCTCAGCCGTGCCGCCTGCAACAGGCGTTCGCCCAGCGCACGCACATATCCGCGCTGGTCGTCGGCAATATCGGTACGGAATGTCTTGAGGGCGACCAGGCGGCCGCTCCCCGATTCAGTCGCTTCGAACACGGCACCGCGTTCGCCGCGCCCGATCTCGCGCCCCAGCGCATAGCGGCCAAGTATCCGAAGGGCCTCACTCATCGGCAGACCCCGCTCGGTCCGGCAGCGGACTGCCCGGCGCACCGGAAGGAAAGTAAAAGACTGAAAAATCGCTGCACATGGGCGCGATCTTACCGAAGCCGCAGACGCGCGGCACGCCGCGCCGCACTGCGGACGGCCTGCAACCGCGATTATTCCTGGGAACGGTAGACGTCGCGCAGGAAGGCGTCCGGATCCGCTACGGCGCTGCGCGGGCGGGAAGACATCGTGCGACTGCCGCCATGCACGGCATCGGGCTGCGGCAGCCAGCTCGCATTGAGCACTTCATCACCGTAGTCCTGCTCGCGACCGAGTGATTTTCCGGTCATGAAATCAAACAGATCCATGTCAATCTTCCTGAAGGCGTCTTCAGATGCTAACGGCCTGCGCATCCTGGACTGAAGGCTCCGATGTTCCGTCTGGAACGCTTTTGTCTTCCGCAGCTGTAACCGCCCGCCGCGGTGAACTACTCTGGGAAGGTCTGACCTCCTCCCGCCTTGCATGTTTCATTGCCTGATCCTGCCGGCACTTCTTTTTCTGCTGTCCGCAAACACCTGCGCCTCATCCGGCGCGGTGGCGAAGAATCAGGCGGTGGCAGATGCCGCCCGCGCACGCTGGTCATCCGGGCCGCACGCGGGCTGGCTGTCGCGCATCCTTCCCCCCGCCGTTACGGCTTCATCCGTGCCGGAGCCCGACTCGCGCGGTGCGCAACTGCTTTCGCGCTACTGCGTCCAGTGCCACCACCTGCCCAGTCCCGCCATGCATCACCCCGACAAGTGGCCGAAAATCGTCGACCGCATGGTGGTGCGCATGCGCGGGCAGGGAAACCGCGGCGCGCTGATGAAACACATGATGGGAGGAGTGAAGGCGCCAGACGAGGAAGAAGTACACATGCTGATCGGCTACCTGCGACGTAATGCACAGATGCCGATCAATCGGGCGCGCTATCCCGATCTCGATACCGAAGGCCGCAGCTTCCGTGACGCCTGTGACCAGTGCCACGCGCTGCCCGAGCCGTCCAGCCGGACGGCGGACGAGTGGCGGCGCGTGGTGCGCCGCATGCAGGACAACATGGGCTGGATGAACCGCGTCGAGGGCTCGCGACCGATCGCGGGCGAGCCCCAGCTGCGCCCGCGCGACATCCTGGACTATCTGGAGCGCAACGCCCGCCAGCCGCGCGGCTCTCGGCCGGCACGCATCAGAAGCGTGCGTTCGCGCCGTGCGGATGACCGGTGACGACGCGCTCGGCAACCGGCAACCAGTCGAGCACGTGCTGCGCGACGGAACGCCAGTCGGCTTCCAGCATCATGCCGTGCCCCATGCCCGGGAAGACGTGGGCGTCGACACCGAGCGCGCGCGCGGTCATCTCGGTCAGCGACGGCGGAATGATCGGGTCACACTCGGCACCCAGCACCAGTACCGGCGCGCGCATCATGCGCGCCGGCTGTGGCAGGTTGAACAGCGTCATGTCCCAGATCACGCGCGCCGATTCCGGCTGCACGCGATCGGCCATCAGCTGCAGGCGCTCCATCGACACCGGCTGAGCGAACAGCGCTTCGCGCAATGCGTCAAGAGAGGTTGCGCCGCCGGTCAGCAGGGAATTCAGCTCCGTCATCAGATCGGGCTTGCGCATGGCCAGCCCGACCGCCGACGCCCACAGACCCTGCGGCGGCACCGACGCCATCAGCACGACAGCGGGCACCTGTCTCATCTCGAGGCACTTCTGCACCACCATGCCGCCCATCGAGTGGCCGACGAGCACCGGCGGCGTGTCGAAGCTGTCCAGCACTTCGATGACGTCACGCACGTAGTCATCAAGGCTGAGCAGATCGAGATGCTCGCGCCCCGGACTTCCGCCATGCCCTGACAGCGACAGCGCACTCGCGCTGTAACCGGCTTCAGCAAAGAAAGAAAGGAAAAACTCGTCCCAGCACCATGCGGCCGTGTAGGCGCCGTGCACGAACAGCAGCGGCGTTGTCTTGCTTGCCCCGGACGGGCTTCGCGTGATGATTTCCAGCGAACCCTGACGTTTGATCATTATGTATTTGGCTCCGACTGTGTCCCGACACTGTAACCCGAAGCATGTATCGGGCCGACGGCTTCTGCGCCGGATGTCTCAGACGACGACGCTCTTCGGCACGTCACCGTTGCCGAGATTGAAGCGCGCAGCGTTGGCTGCGGCGCTGCGCGAATCCGCGATCCATTTCTCGAGCGCGGCGACCGGAATCGGCTTGCTGATGAGATAACCCTGCGCAAGATCGCAGCCCAGCTCCCGCAGGCGTTCGAGCACGGCTTCGGTCTCGACCCCCTCGGCGGTGACTTTCAGGCCCATGTTGTGCGCGAGTTCGATTGTCGAACGTACGATGATTTCGTCGTTCGGATTGTCGATGAGGTTCATCACGAAGCTGCGGTCTATCTTCATCTCGCTGACCGGCATCTGCTTCAGATAGGACAGCGAGGAATAGCCGGTGCCATAATCGTCGATCGACAGCAGGCAACCGGTGTCGCGCAATGCCTGCAGGTTCGCGAGGGCGCGCAGCGGGTCGTCGAGCACCGCGCTCTCGGTGATTTCGAGCGTGATCAGGTGCGGCGCACAGCCGTGGCGCGCCAGCATTTCGCCGAACTGTCGCGGCAGATCCGCACTCAGCAGATCCCGTGTCGAGATGTTGAGCGACACGTTGACCTCCGTCCCGGCGCGCGCCCAGATCGCGCATTGGCGGATCGCGGAATTCATGACCCACAGCGTGATCGCCTTGATGTAGCCGGTCTGTTCGGCAAACGGGATGAATTCCACCGGCGGAATGAATCCGCGTGCCGGATGCACCCAGCGTACCAGTGCCTCGGCATGGAACTGCTCACCCGGCGGCATCGCGACCTTGGGCTGGTAGTACAGCACCAGTTCGTCGTGCTCGACCGCGCGACGCAATTCGGTGAGCAGCGACAATCGCTCCACGTTGCGTTCGTGATGCCTGGGATCGTAGATCTCGGCGACGGTACCGTGGCGCTTGGCCAGATACATCGCGACGTCGGCATGGCGCATCAGCTCCAGCGCATCGCTGCCGTGCACCGGATGCGCGGAAATGCCCATGCTTGCGCTGACGTCGATGACCTGCCCGTCCAGCACCATGGGCTGGTCGAGCGCATGGGCGAGACGCATCGCAACGCCGAGCGCCATGTGCGCATCCGCGTCCGGCAGCAGCACCGCGAACTCGTCGCCGCCGAGCCGTGCAACCTGATCGCGCACGTCGCGCAGCGCGTCGCGCAGACGGCGCCCCACCTCGCGCAGCAACAGATCGCCAAGGTGGTGTCCGAGCGCATCGTTGACCATCTTGAAACGATCCATGTCGAGCGTCACGACAGCCAGCGAGCCGCGCCGCGACACCGCATCGCGCAGCGCCTCGGCGAGGCGCTCGACGAAATAGGCACGGTTGGGCAGCCCGGTCATCGCATCGCGGTAGGCAAGTTCGGAGATGCGCGCCTCGCGGGACGAGATGGCGTCGGTCATGAGCGAGAAGGCGTCCGCGAGCTGACCGATCTCGTCGCCGCGCGCCAGCACGGGCGGCGTGATGTACTCGCCGGCTGCCACCCGCCGGGCGAACTGCGCCAGACGGGAAACCGGGGATGCGATCGAACGGCCAAGCAGCGCGCTGGCCACCAGCGCGATCAGGATGCCGCCCACCGACAGCTCCAGCCACTGTTCGTAAAGACGCGTCCATGGCGCCAGCGCACGGGCAAGCGGCAACTGCAGCACGACGGACACCGCAGCCGGTGTCCGGGCATCGACTGTGCCCATGCGCGTTGCGTAATCCGCGCCCTGCAGGACGACGTTCTCCGGCAGCACGCCCTTTGCCATGCGCACCGTGTCGAGCAGCCCGGGCAGCAAGGCTGCGTCCAGCGAACTGGTCGCCACGCGCCAGCCGTCGGCCACCGAGTGCTGCAGGAAGGTCACATCCAGCCCGGACACGCGGCTCAGGTCCTGCGCGAAGTGAGCGTCCGCGAGAAAGCCGGCCACGACCCAGCCAACAGGCAGCGGCGCCAGTACCGGCACGATGACGATCTGATAGAGCTTGCCGTCGATGACGACCAGACCGCTGCCGGCGCCGCCGGCGCGGGCTTCGTCGACGAGTCCTTGCAGCGGCAACGCCGCATGGTCACCGCCCGGATAGGTCGCAGTGACCGACTGGTCCAGCGCGAGCAGCATCATCAGGTCGGCTTCGATGCGCAGGCCGTGGTTGGCCAGCGCCGACACGATGGTTTCGTTGTCATTGCTGGTCACTGCGCTGCGGAAGCCGAAGTCGGCCGCCAGCACGCGGGCCGCCTGCGTCAGCTGATCCGCGCGCTGCTCCAGCAGGCGCGACAGCACGCGGTCGCCGGTCTTCAGTTCGGCGCGGACATCATCGAGCGCGTTCGCACGTCCGACCTGCCCGAACAGCGCCAGTCCGCCGAGCTGCGTAACCAGCAGCAACATCGCGCACCATGCCGCAATTCTCCATTGCAGGCTGTTCAGTTTCATCGGCTCACTGCTTCAGGTCCACGACCAATGACTCGCTCAGATCACCGGCGACGCGCAAGGCGCGCGCCGGCAGATCCGGTTTGCCGAGCCGCTGCGGATGCCACACCTGCATCGTGTATTCGCCTGCAGGCACACCGCGCAGGCGAGCCAGACCGTCGGTGCCGGCAACGGCCGACCACGGCGTTTCGACGACGACGACGTAGGCCAGCATCCGGTCGTGGATGTTGCAGCCGAGCACCACGACGCCCGGCTTGTCGAACACCACCGGCTGCGCCGGCCTGCCCGCGTAGAGCTTGAGTTCGAACACCTTGGCGCTGGAGAACGAAAAGACATGGTGGCGCACCCTGTCGTTGTTCGGGAAGTCCACCGCGGTACCGACCTGCACGACGCTCACCAGCGGATGGAAGGCCTTGTCCACCTGCTCGATGTGCGCGGGACGGGGCGCCGGCAACGCGTTGCCGCGGAGCGGCAGCAGCGACACGACAGCGCCGTCCAGCATGCGGCCCTGCGGATCGGCCAGGCGGAACGACAGGTCAGCCGCCGACGCGGCACTGACGCACGCGCCCGCGACGACGCCGCACAGCGCCCGCGAACACGTCAGGCGTGCACGATTCGTCGTCCCGTATTCCCCCACAGCCATCCCTCTCAGCGCCATCGATACAACGGTAACGGCGGCAGGACGTCGCCCTTTAGAAGCGGGCCGGGGCGCGGCGGCTTACTCGTCGGCGAATTCGCAGTGCCCGGGGCCGAGCTCCGCGGCCTGGGTCGCGGCGCGCTGGGCCGCGGCAAACATGGACTCGGCACCTATATAGCGCGCGTCAGCGATCGCGATGCCGACCGCCACGCTGACCGGGATGTCCTCGTCACCGGCGCGCAGCGGAGCCGACAGCTCCTGCACCAGCCGACTCGCAATCTGCGACACCGCCGGAATGAGTTCGTTGGAGCCGGATACGGCGCGCGCGGCCTCGCCGGCGCGGAAATCGGTCAGCAGCACGGCGAACTGGTGATTGTCGAGATAGGTGACCGCAGCCCCCGGGTAATTCACCGGACGGAAGCGGCGCGCCATCGTCGCCAGCACCTGATCGGCCGCTTCCGGACTGCTGCGCATGAGCACCTCCGTGATGCCCGACACCTCGACCCACAGCAGCGCGAACGGATAGCCGCCGACCTGCGACTGATGCAGCGTCCACGCGAGCAGGGCGTCGAAAATCGGCCGGCTCGTCATGCCGGTGCGCGCCTCGAACCACATGCGCCGGCGCGCCTTCTCCTCGGCGCCACGCCGCTCGCTCACATCGGTGACGAAGCCTTCGATGGCGAGCAGCTCGCCCTGCGACGAGAACACGCCGCGCCCCTGCTCCCACACCCAGATGTAGGTGCCGCTCACGTCCGCTATCCGGTAGGAAATCTGGTACGGCTTGTGTTGCGCGAGGTTGCTCTGTACCTGCGCCCAGACGAATTCCCGGTCTTCCGGGTGCACCAGGCTGCCGAAGGACACGCGGTGGTTGTCGACCAGCTCCCAGGGTTCGTAGCCGGTCAGGTCCACGCAGCCGTCGCTGACGAATTCCATCGTCCAGTCCGGATCGTTGCGGCCGCGATAGACCATGCCCGGCACGTTGGCGAGCAACGTACTCAGATAGCGCCGCGTCGACCCCATGTCCTCGCCGCGCTTGCGCCGGGTGACTTCGGTCAGCGTGCCGACGACGCCGACCAGATCACCGTCCGGCAGGGTGCACGACTGCGCGCGCAGCATCACCCAGAACACGTTGCCGCTCGCCGCCACCAGACGCATCTCGGTACTCATGTAGTCGAGCTGGCCGCCGGCGATCGACAGCAGCGACTTCTCGATCGGGGCGCGATCCTCGGGGTGGATCGCCGCCGACAGCATGCGCCCCCGGCTGTCGGACATCGTCAGCCCGGTGAGTCTTTCCCACGCCCGATTGACGTAGGCGATGCGCCCTTCCGCATCGATCTTGAACAGCACCAGATCGAGCTGGTCGAGCACCACCGCCATCGACTCCTCGGCCACGTCGCGCGTCGGCGTGACCGCGTCGCGGCTGAACTGGATGAGCAGGCTGCCGGGGGCCGCCGGCAGCGGCGAAATGCTCGCGTGCATCTTCACCGGCGCGCCTTCGGCATTCACGAGGCGCAACACGCCCTCCGCGTCCGACGCGTCGTCTCCCCCGGCGATCGCAAGCAGCGTCGCCAGGCGCGGGTGGTCTACCGGATGCAGCAGGTTCGTCAGCGGCAGCCCGACCACCTCGTCGCCCCGTCCGCGAAAGTTGAGCAGCACCAGAAAAGCCTGATTGGCGAAACTGATGATCTGGCCCTGAATCGCGACCGAAGGCGACGAAATGTTGTGGCACAGTTCACCCGCCCACTGCATCTGCTGCGCGGTCGCCTGCGGACGGCGCGAGCCACCCGCGCCCCACGGCAGACGGCGCGCAACCCACAGCACCAGCAGACCGGCCATGCCAACGAAGCCCGGCAACATATAGGACACCTCGCCGCCGTACCATGAACCGACCACGGCGGCGAACAGCAGCGCAAGCATCCACGCGGAAAACACGTACAAAGTCATTGTGATTCGTTCCCTCTCGGTCCCCGTCGGACGCTACCCTCTGTATACCGGATTGGTCGCCGTGCTGATCGGTTGCATGCTCGCCGCCGCGCTCAGTTTCTGGGGCAACGTGGAGATCGAGCGACAGTTCAATACCGTGCTCGGCGGCATCGTTGCCCAATGCGCCCCGGCGCCGACCGGCGAGGCGATCGCAATCTGCCACGCGCTGGACGAGGTCGACCGCACCTTGCTCGAACGCGTCGCCGTCATGCTGCTGCTGCAGGGCCTGTGCTTTGTCATCATCGTGTGCGGCATCGTGCTCATCGGCCATCGCGCCTTCCTGCTGCTGGTGCGGCGGACCGACGCGGCGCTCGAACTGACGTCGGTCAGTGGCCGCGTGCGCGGACGCGACGAGATCGAACGGCTGGTCGAAAGCCTCGCCGAACTGACGGCGCGCCAGGCCGGCTTCGAGGCGGAAGGGCGCTGGCGCCAGCAGGTCAGCGGCGAACAGCTTCGGCGCAAGAGCCAGGCCTTGCAGACGCTGCATCAGGTGGCGCGCATGTTCACCGACGGCGACGTGTCCGAATTCAGCCTCATCAACGGCCTCGCGCTGCTGGAGACTTCGCTCGGCGCAGGCACCGTTGCGCTGTGCCTCAGCACGGCCGCGCGCCAGGCGCTCGGCACCGGCGCCGTGCTGTCGACGCGCGGAGAACCGGCCATCGTGCGCCAGCTGTCGAACGAACCCGGCGCCCGCGAAATCACGGCGCGCGTGGTGCCGCCCTCGGGCGACTGCAAGACCCATTCACTGGTGGTGCCGGTGTGTCGTGGCGACGTGTCGGTCGCCACGCTGGTCGCCGAGTTTCCGGAAGTCGCGCGGGTGGATGACCCGCAGGTCAATCTCGCGGAGAGCTTCGCCCACCTCGCCGCGCTGGCCATTTCCAGCGTCAGCCGCAGCCAGGAAGAGCGGCGCGTCGCGCTGATGGAAGAGCGCAGCGCGATCGCCGGCGAGCTGCATGATTCGCTCGCGCAGTCGCTGGCCTACATGAAGATTCAGGTGGCTCGCCTGCAGCGCGGCCTGGACCGCGAAAAACATCCCGCCGACGTCGCACAGGCGGCGCGCGAACTTCGCGAGGGGCTTTCCGCCGCCTACCGTGAAGTACGCGAACTGATCGCCGCGTTCCGCGTGCGCATGGGCCCCGGCGGCCTGCTGTCGACGGTGCAGGACGCGGTGGATGACTTCAGCCAGCGCAGCGGGCTCGACATCAGCTTCGTGCACGATCTCGGGCGCTGCCACCTCGAAGTGAATGAGGAATTCCACGTGATGCAGGTTATCCGCGAGGCGCTGTCCAACACGGTCCGCCACGCGCGCGCCTATCATGTGTGGGTGAGCATGCGCTACGGGCCGGAGCACCTGCTCAGCGTCATCGTCGACGACGACGGGCGCGGGCTCATCAACCCCTACGCCGAAAGCAACCACTACGGCCTGAGCATCATGCGCGAGCGCGCGCGCTCCCTGGGTGGCGACGTATCGGTCATCCACCGGCCCGGCGGCGGCACCCGCGTGCAGCTGACGTTCGCGCCGCAGCGCCTGCCGGCCAACACCCTGAGCGAAAGCATTCCATGAGCATCCGAATCCTGCTGATCGACGACCACCCGCTGTTCCGCAAGGGCGTCGCACAGCTCGTTCGCGCCGACGACGAACTGGAGCTGGCCGGCGAAGCCAGCGACGGCGACAGCGGCATCACGCTGGCAGCCGAGGTCGACCCCGACCTCATCCTGATCGACCTGAACATGAAGCTGATGAACGGCATCGAAACGCTGCGCCGCCTCAAGGCGGCCGGCGTGCGCGCGCGCTGCGTCATGCTCACCGTGTCCGACGACGAACGCGACGTGCTCGACGCGATGAAGGCCGGCGCCGACGGCTATCTGCTGAAGGACATGGAGCCCGAGGAACTGTGCCTGCGCATCAAGCAGTCGGTGCGGGGCGCCGTCGTGCTCGACGGCAGCGTGGCCGGCCTGCTCACGCATGCGCTGAACGCGCCGCCCGCCGCGACCCACACCGACCTGACGGAACGCGAGCGCGAAATCCTCGGGCTGCTGGCCGACGGCCGCAGCAACAAGGAAATCGCCCGCGTGCTCGGCATCTCGGACGCGACCGTCAAGGTGCACATCAAGCACGTGCTGCGCAAGCTGAACATGAAGAGCCGGCTGGAAGCGGCCGTGTGGGCACTGCAGAACCCGCAGTTCCGGCAGACCATGGCAAGCGGCTGAAAAGGAGCGGCGTGCCGCGCAGCCGGGAGAGACGGACGCAACACGCCACCAAACGGCCCTTCACCTGTCGGGAAGGGCCCACGAGGCCGGTCAGAACGTGCGCTTGACGGAAGCGAGCCACTTGTTGTCGCCGGTGTCCTTGCAGCGCACCGATGCGCCGCCGTCCTTGTCGCAGATCGTGTACAGCGCCGAATCCGCGTTCGTCGTGATGTAGGCCAGGCTTGCCTGCCAGCCGCCCTCGAAGTTCTTCGTCACGCCGATCTTCCAGTCCGTGAAGTTGTAGTCCTCGTAGTTCTTCACCTTCTGATGGCCCACGTGCAGGTTCGCCACCCACCCCGGCATGAACTCGTAGTTCACGTTCGCTTCGATGTAGTGCGATCCGTCCGAATCCCCCTGACCGAACGCCTTGTCGGAAAAGCCGAAGTAGTCCGTCACTTCGTGCGAGTACTTCACGTTCAGGAACTTCCACGTCACGCCCGCGTACAGCTCCAGCGTGTTCAGGCTCTCGCCCGACGGATCAAGCTTGCCGCCCGGAAAGATGAACTGCAGGAAACCCACGTCATACGTGAAGTCGCCCACCGTGTTCGCGTAGCCGCCGTACACGTCGATCTCGCCCGTCGCGTTCGACAGCGCGAGGTCACTCACGTTGGTGCCCCAGATGCCGATGTACAGGCCGCTTTCGTGCGCGAGGTCGAAGCCGCCCTGCACCGCCGGTTTTTCCTGCGTGTAGGAGATGCCGCGGAACACGTACTGCGAGAACACGCCCACGTTCGCGCTGACCGCGTACGGCGAGGCCGCCTCTTCCGCATGCACGGCACATGGCAGCGCCAGCAGGACAGGCAGGATTGCGACACGATATATGTTGGTCATGCGATTCACTCCTCTTGGGGTCGTGGATGTACCGGATCAATGCCCGGTGCGGGAAAGAAGGGCGCGCGCCTGCAACCAGCCGACCGCGCGGCCGACGGCCTCGCCGGGCGCGCTCAGCTGGCGGCCCAGATCGGCCGGTGCCTGCATCCCTCCGGCATGGATGAGCGCGTCGAGCCGGCCGAGGTCGATGCCGTCGATGAAGCGCACGCCGCGCGGGTACTCGTCGCTGACGACGACCCTGCGCTCGACGATGAAGCCGTTCTCGACGACCGGGCGTTCGCTGAACACGGCGCCGGGCGCAGGCGCGTCTGCCGGCGCACTTGCGGGTGGCGCCGACTGACGCCGCCAGAACGGCTCGTCAGCCCAGTGCGTCTCCGTTGCGTAGTGCTGGCGGGCCGCCTCGATGCGGGAGAAGAACACCGAGCTGATGCGTTCGCTCAGATAGCGCTGCGCGAGCAACGCCTGCGCCGGACGGTGGAGCAGCGTGTTGATGACGGGCACCGCGGCAATCGCGCCGGACGCCGCCTCGAAGAGGCCGTGCCCGGACAGCGGATCGCACGTATAGGCCGCATCACCGATGCGCAGATAGTCGGCACGGACGGCCGCGCCGCGCAGGGCCGGCTGTATGCCGCGTGCACGCGCGGGACCGGCTGGCCGCAGTCGCGTGCCGAAGCGCAGCGGCATGCGCGACAACTGCTCCAGCGCGGCAGCATGCACCGCGTCAGGCTTGCCGCCGGACGCGGTCACCGTGTCCGGCAGCGTGACCACCTGGATGTGCGCGCGGCCCTGCGGGTCCACACCGCCCCATGCCCAGCCGGACGGCAGTGATTCGATGAAGGTCGTGCGCGGCTGGCGTCGCGCGCCTTCGAAGGTGCGGCTGATGGAAACCAGCGTGTTGCCCGCATGCCGGTCGGGCGCCAGCTTGGGCGCCGTATGCCCTCGGCATTCCGCGACAATGACGGCATCGGTTCGTCGCAGCACACCCGCCTCGTCCTCCCAGCGCACGCACCAGCCACCGCCTTCGTCGCGTGCCAGCTCGCGCACCAGTCCGGCGTCACGTTCAACGCCGGCAGCGCTCACGTCGCGCAGCAACGCCGCATCGAACGCCACGCGATCGACGACGAACTCGCCGTTCATTTCGACTTCCTGCGCATTCCAGCTCGACACGCGGTGCCAGCGCGGGCCCAGCAGCGACAGCGCTTCGCGACAACCGAGTTGCTTCAGCGCCTCGACCACGCGCTGCGACAAGCCCTCGACCGCGTGCGTCGTGCGCGCTCGCCCGATCAGCCTCGCCGGTACACCGTGGCGCGCCAGCGCGATCGCCAGCAGGCATGCGGCCGGACCGGCGCCAAGTATCACCAGTTGATTCATGGACGCACCTCCCCGCGCGCCGGCACCCGGCGCAACGCAAGCCACAGCGCACCGGCCGACATCAGCGTCAGCCCGATCCACAGCAGCGACGCAAACGGCATGACCCTCAGCACGACGACCGCCTTTGCCGCCTGCGGCCCGCCTTCCAGCGCCGCGACGGCGGACGACGTCGCGACCCACAGCTGCAGGTCCCGCCCCCAGCCATGGTCGATGAACGGATGCAGCACATAGCCGGGCTGGTCCGCGTAGCGCGCGTAACGGTAGTCAAGGATTTCGCAGATCTGGCGCACCGGTCCCGCGTAGCCGGCAATGGCGCTGCGCGCATCGCGATACAGCGTCTGCCCGCGCAGCACGCCGCTCGACGGCGTCTCGATCTCGATCTGCGCCAGCGCACGGAAGCTGCCCTCGCCGCGCGTGCGGCCGCCGTCCGGCGTGCGGTCGACGTCAAGTGCGGTGATGCGGAAGGCGTAGCCTTGGTGCTCACGCTGCCAGTCGCCATCGACGTCGATGAAGTGCTGCGAATAGCCGTTCAGCGCGGTCGCAAGCAGGCCGCCCCACAGCGCGACGACGGCGCCCAGATGCAGCAGGCCGAGCGGCAGCACGTAGCCGGCATTGCGCCGGGTGCGCCAGGCACCGTGCAGGCTCCACGCACAGCAGCCCAGTGCAAGGAAGGCGCCAGCCACCAGTGCGGCGTCGACCAGCGGCAGCACGCGCACGATCTGCTGCGACAGCACGCCGCTGCCGGCATAGTGGTGTGCCAGCAGGCCACCCTGCGCGAACACCGCCGCGCACAGCGGCAGCGCGATCGCCAGCGTGAGCCAGCCGGTCCGCGCCGACAGCCTGCTCATGAAGAACCAGCCGCCGATCAACCCGGTCACGGCCATCGGCAGCAGCAACAGGCGCGCCAGCGCATAGCCGTCGACGTCCCACTGCGCGAAGGCGGCGCGCAGCGCTGGCATTTCGGAGCCGCGCGCCCAGTTCTTCAGCGTCTCGAAAAAGGGCTGCAGGTCATCCGGCCGCGGCAGGTCCTGCGCACTGGCAACGAAGGCCCAGGCCAGATGCACGCACGCGCACAGGCCGATGAATACAAAGGTGACCTGCGTCGCGCGCAGCCCCCAGGCCGCAAGGTTGCGCCGCACCGGACGCGGCAGCGCCGGCACCGTGCGCAGGCCGCGCAGCCACAGCGCGACCCCCGCCAGCAAGAGCACGCCGGCCAGCGCCAGGTGCGCGGCCCATGTGGATGCGCCGACATAGCGATGCGAACTGGCCAGCGTGTCATTGCGCGTCACCGCCATCGCGACCGCTGTCAGCAGCGCGGCTGCCAGCGCGGCGAACGGCACCCAGCGCCACATCGTGCGCCCGGCACGCCACCCGCCGACGCCGTGCAGGTGCGCGGCGAGCAGACACCACACGGCGAACACCGCGGTCTGCACCGGGTCCCAGTGCCAGACCTGCCCGTACATCGCATCCTCGAATGCCCACACCATGCCGAAGCCGATGCCGGCGGTCAGCAGCGCCCAGGCACGCCGCGCATGGACCAGTGCACCGCCCGGCCAGCGCGCATCCACACCGCCGAGCGCGGCCAGCGCCGGACCGGCCAGCGACAGCGTCCATGCATAGGCGGCAAGGATGAGCGGCGCATGCAGCAGCATCCATATCTTCATCAGATGGGCATTCATGCCCTGCGACGCGCCCTGCGCCAGCCAGTCAGCCGGCGTCGCGGCGAATGGCCCGAGCCACGCGGCCGTCAGCGCATACCAGGCCGCCAGCAGCGCCGTGACGTCGACGCGCATGCGCGCTGCGCCACCCGCCGCAAGGCTGGCGAGGAAGGCCGCCAGCAGCAGCGTGGTGCCTTCGTCGCCACCCCACAGGTTGGCGAGCTTCAGATGCAGGGGCAGTTCCGCACCGCTGTAGATCCACACGTAGCGCACGTCGAAGCGGTCGGCCAGCAACAGCACGGCGAGCGCGACCAGCGCGCCCCACAGCACGCCGGACGCCGCGCGCAGCAACAGGCCGCGGTGCGCGCCCGACAGCCCGGCCCACAGCGCGCCCGAGCCGGCAGCCGCGAGCAGCACATTGCCGGCGGACGGCAGCACGACACCCGCCAGCGCCGTCAGCAGGACGGCACCCCACCACACGCGATCACGCATGGCGGCGCTCCGCACCGACATGCACGGCAGCGCGCCGCAGGCTTTCACGCACGCGTGCCGCCGGCGTGCCGGCCGACAGCATTGCGCCGATCAGGCCGCTCATGCGCGCGGTGGCAATGCTGGCGCCGCCGCCCCGCTCCGGCCGCCCGGGCTCGACCAGCGCGTGCGTGCCGAAGTCGGCCGCCGGGGTATCGAGCCACGACACCTCGCCGGGTGCGCAACGTGCGTCCCCGGTCACCGCAATGCAGTCACCGAAGGCCGCCGGAAACACCCGCGCGCCACGCGCCGGCGCGGACGCGACCAGCACCACGCCCGCACGCGCGGCGTCGCCGCACGCCTGCGCAAGGCGCGGGCTTGCCGTCGCCATGCCGAAACTCATGTTGATGAGCTGCACGCGCTGCCCGATCAGCCAGTGCAGCCCGTCGAGCACCGCGTCAACCGTGGCCTCGCGGCCGTCGACGAATATCTGCGCCACCGCAAGGCGTGCCCGCGGTGCGTGTTCCAGCACGCACCGCGCGATCGCGCTGCCGTGCCCGGCACCGTCACCGGCCAGCGGCGCAACGCCCCACGCCGCATCCACCAGGTCGCCCATGGCCGGATCGAGCGCGCCATCAAGCAAGCCCATGCGAAACACATCACTCATGAAACAGCTCCGGGAAAATCGATGATGCGGTCGAACGCCAGCGGCGACAGGTCCCGGTGGCTGACGACGATGCGCGTCGCCTGCGGCAGCAGGGCGCCGATGCCGTGCAGCGTGCGCAGTTCGAGCGCACTGTCCAGCGAGGACGTGCCTTCGTCGATGACCAGCAGAGACGGACGCATCAGCAGCGCGCGCGCCAGCGCGACACGCTGACGCTCGCCACCGGACAGCGATGCACCGCGCGGGCCGACCGTCGACTCAAGCCCGTCCGGCAGGCGCGCCAGGAAACCGCACATGCCGGCCGCCCGCGCCGCGTCCCCGACCTCTTCCAGCGTCGCGGCCGGCCGGCCGTACCGGATGTTGTCGAGCAGCGAACCCGTGAACAGAACGGCCTCCTGCGACACGACGGCGATGTGCCGGCGCAGCACCTGGCGGTCGATGTCATCCAGATTCACGCCGCCGATGGTCACGCTGCCCGCGGATGGCGCAAAGTGACGATGCAGCAGGTCGATGAAGGTGGACTTGCCGCAGCCCGAATCACCCCGCAGCCACACGAATTCGCCGGCCCGCACCGTGAAGTCCAGTCCGGCGAACGCCGCGCGCGGCACGCCGGGATAGGCGAAGGCGAGATCCCGCACGACAAGTTCGCCGGACGGAAAGTCACGCACCGCCGCGTCCGGAACGGCCCCGGCGTGCGCGCCCAGCGTCCGCAGTTCGTCGACGCGGATCAGGCCGACCTTCACCCGCTGCCATTGCAGGTAGAGCCCCATCAGCGCATGCAGCGGCGCGCTCGCACGCTGCATGCAGGAGGCGAACGCGACCAGCGTGCCCAGCGTCAGCGGGTCCCCCGCCAGCATCGACAGACTGCCGCCGACGAAGATGCCGATCACCGCGAGCGACAGCAGCAGGTTGGGGAACGCGCCGCCGAGATAGCCATGGAGCTGCAGCGACAGCAAGCGCTCGCGCACCGTGCCATGCAGGCCGCGCAGGCGCGCCTGTTCGCGCGCCTCGGCCGTGTGCGTCTGGATGCAGCGCACCGCGGCCATCTTCTCGACGAGAAAGCTCGACACCTCCACACCCGCTTCGCGCGACTGTTGCGAAAGTGCTTCGATGCGCGGCCTGACGCGCGACAGCACGGCGCTGTTGATGAGCATCAGCAGCGCGAGAAAAAGCGCCAGCGTCGGGCTGAGCAGGCCGAGCAGGATGACGGTGCCGACGAGGGTCAGCACCGAGTTCACGGCGGACAGCACGGCGTCGACCGCGAAGCGCTGCACTTCGCCGAGGTCGCCCTCGAGACGCGCCAGCAGGTCGCCCTGGCGCATGCGCGCGAAAAAGTCCGGCGACAGCGTGAGCACATGCGCGAACAGTGATTCGCGCATGCGATGAAGGATGCGCGCCGACGCCGCAACATGGATGCGCCGGCAGGCGAAGCCGGTGGCCAGCGCCGCCAGCGCCAGCGCGACCATCCAGCCGCCGGTCGACAGCACCGACGCGGCATCCCTGGCGAGAATGCCGTCGTCGATCAGCGCGCGCGTGAGCAGCGGCTGCGCGAGCCCGGCCAGCACGGCGAGAACGGAAAGCAGAAGCACCGCCACCAGCGCCGGCCACTCGGGCCGGATGAAGGCGCCCGCCCAGCGGTAGAGCGTGCCGAGTCGGCCTGCGCCCGGTGGTGCGCCGGCACCCGCCGAAGCGGGCGCGGCGGCGGGTGCGCGAAGTGCTTCCGCCTCCATGCCGTTCAGCGCTGGAAGATGCGCAGCGACGTGAGCACCTGGTCGCCACCACCCGGCGTGCGGATGTTGCCGATGCGCTTGAGCGTCCGGCTGTCGTAGACCGCGATGTCACCCTGGGTGCCGCCGATGTAGAGCTCGTTGCCGTCGCTCGACACGTTGACGTTGTAGTAGGTGTGATCGAGATCGACGCGATCCATCTTGCCGGTCTTCGTATTGACGCGCGTGAGCTGCGTGTAGACCGTATAGGTCTCGTCGCGGCGCACCGGGTTGACGACGCTGGAGAACAGCACGACGCCGGCGTTCTCGAATTCCTTGAACGTCACCTTGTCCTGCTCCAGATCCAGCCGCCAGATGCCGGCGCGCAGCGCCGCCGGGTCGCCTTCCTTCTTGTCGGCGTGCGTCACGTAGTACGGCGTCGCGAACACGTTGGCCTGTTCGAACTGCGGCCACACCGCCAGCGTGTCGGGCTCGCCCTGATCGCCGTTCTTCCAGCTGCGCCACGGGTGCTTGCCCTTGACCGCGCCGGTCTGCGGATCGAGCTTGAGCATGTCCCAGCTGAAGGCGTACAGCGTGTCGCCCTTGGGCGCGTAGGCCAGCGTGGACACGCGACGCGGTACCGGCAGCCTGCGCGCCGGCTCGGCGTCGACGCCCGCGTCCGTGCGATAGACCGCAATGTACGGGTCCAGCACCTGGTATTCGCCGGGCAGCAGCCGGGTCGGGTTCACGAACACGGCCAGCTCCTTGCCGTCCGGGCTCAGGTCCATCGCGAACGGCGCCTTGGCGCGGATGTCGCCGCCGGACAGCTCGGCGCGGAACACCTCCTTGCCGCTTTCCAGGTCGATGCCGGACACGGTCTCCCAGCGGTTGTGGATCACGTAGGCCGTCTTGCCGTCACGCGAATGCACCAGCGTGATCGGGCTGTTGCCCATCGACGTGTTCGGGATGGTGTGGCTCTTGACCACCTTGCGTGCCTTGGCGTCGACGACGAACACGAGGTTGGGGCGCGCGGCGGTGACCAGATAGTCCTTGGCAGCGAGCGCGCCCGCCGGATACGCGGCGAGCAGTGCGGCGCCGAAGCTGGCGCTCAGGGCGAGCGCCGTTGTCTTGATCTTCATGATGTTCAGATTCCTCCGTATGCAGTGGCAATGGACCGTCGGATCACTTCGGGAAGACGCTCTGCAGCGCCTTCCAGTCGCGCGCGGCGTCGTCGTTGCCGGTACTCCAGTCCTGGTAGTTGTGCAGCGTGTCGGGTACCTGCGCGGGCCACCAGCACGGGTCTGAACAGCCGTAGAGATCCGCCTCCATCGGCTGGCACAGGCCGGCCACGCCGAGGAAGGGATCCAGCTCCCAACCCGGGTCGAACGTGGTGGCGCAGCCGGCGACGGCGGCGGACATCGCCACGACCTTCTCGACGTCGTCCTCGGTCGGCGCGGCGTCGATCTGGTGGGCCTTGCGGTTCAGGGGTTTCAAGCGGTTCATAGTTCGGAGCTCCTGTTGGCGACATGCTTGTGAAGGAAGGCGGGGTTCTTCTCCAGGATTTCGAGGTAGGCCTCGATGCCGAAGTCGACCCACTCCCTGAGCAGTTCGCAGTAGTGATAGACCGGCGAATGCGGATCACTGAAGTTGGCGTAGGACTCGTGGTAGCAGCCACCCGAGCACAGGTTGCGGATGCGGCAGGTCGAGCAGCCGCGCTCGGAGCGATCGAGTGCGCCGTCAAGGAAGGCGCCCAGTTCGGCCTTGGCGATGCCGGTGTCGACGTTGCCGAAAGTCGGCAGCTCCGAGCCGGTGAAGCGGTGGCACAGATTGAGTTCGCCCTTGTGGTCGACCGCCAGCAGGCCGATGCCGGCACCGCACGGCAGTGCCTTGCGACGCCCCTCGTAGAGGTCGCTCAGCATCTGGTGCATGTTGGAGAAGCCGATGTTGCGGCCGGCGACAGCGGCATCGACGTACTCCCGACCGAGCGCCTTCATCGACTCGAACACGCCGCGCAGCTCGTCTCCCACCAGGTTGAAGGTGGTGACCGGATTGCTGGTGACCGGCGCGAAGCCGACCTCGGCAAAGCCGAGTTCATCCTTCAGGTGATGGTGGATGGCGGCCACGTCGGTGTAGCCGGCGGTCAGCGTGACCCGCGCGCCGACAGCGCGCGAGGTGTAGCGCGCGAGCAGCATGCGGGCCTTCTTCGCGACGACCTCGTAGGTGCCGTTGCCGCCTATCGTCTTGCGGCGCAGGTCATGCACCGCCTGCGGGCCGTCCATGCTGATGGAAATGCCGAACGAATGCTCGTTGAACCAGTCGGCGATTTCCTCGGTCAGCAGCGTCGCGTTGGTGGTCGTCGAGAAGTCGACCTTCTTCCCCTCCTCGGCGCAGCGCTGTTCGGCATAGGCGGTGACGGCCTTGATGAGCCGCATGTTCGACAGCGGTTCGCCGCCGAAGAACACCACGTTCACGCGGTCCCGCTTCGCACCTTCCCGAAGCAGCAGCTCGATGCCCTTCTTCGCCTTCTCGAAGTCGAGCTTCTCGCCCTTGGACGGAGACGTCAGGTCTTCCTTGTAGCAGTACGTGCAGCTCAGGTTGCACCCGGTATTCACGTTCAGCACGATGGTGCTGAGCGGGAATTCGGTGACGCTGATGCCCGCGCCGTGATCGGCCACGGCGGGGTCCGCGCGCAGCACGCCGAGCGACTTCAGATCCTCGATGGCATCCGCGATCAGCGTCGGCGAGCCGTGGCCCGAGAAGCGGTTCTGCAGCTCCCCGAAACTCACGCTCGCCCGCGGCCGGACGAAATCGAGCACTTCGGTCGTCACGCCGTCGAGGTCGAAGATGCCGGTGCTGGGCACGTGCAGCAGCACGCGCCGGCCCTTGACATCAACGTCGTGAAACGCGTGCGTGTCGACGTAAAGCAGGTTGGCTTCAGTCATGATGGGTTTCCCTGGTAAGGCCAGCTCAGCGGATCGGGGGGTCGTTCCAGCGCTGCACGGTCACGATCAGCGGTGCGGTGGCCTTGACGGTGCGCCCTCCGTCCTTGACCGTCGCGGTCACGCGGAGCTCGCCGACGTTGTTGGCGCCGTACTTGCGGTCCGGATTGGGGCCGGCGTCGTTGGTGACGAACAGGCCGTTCTTCTCGATGCGACCGGCGTACTCGACGTCGCGCATCTCCTCGGCTGCCTTGTTGAGATTGGCCAGCGACCACGAGGCGTCGACCACCCCCAGACGCAGGTCATCGGCGGTGCCCGTCTTGCCGTCGGCACCGGCCGAGTAGGCGATCGCTTCGAGCTGGGCCGGCACCTTGGGAGTCGAGCCGCCCGCGCCGCCGACGCGCGCCATGGGATGGTCCGGCGTGATCTTCACGTAGTCGATGCGCTTGAACACCTTCAGCGCATCGGCGCCCTGTGCCTTGCCGACGCTGACGGTGCGGGCGCCGATGGCGGCACCGGCGGCGACGTCGACCTCGAGCGTCACGCGATCGGCGCTGCGCGCAACGACCCGCCGCACCTTCACGCCGGGCCCGAGATCCACGTCACCGTCCAGACCGGTCCCGTTGATCGTCACGCTGGCGCGGCTGCCGCTGCGAAGCATGGCCGGCTGCACCGACAGCACGGTTGCCGCGGAGCCGGCGCGCACCGCCTTCAGGTCACCGCCCACGGCATCGTTGTCCTCCTCGAACCAGCGGCCGGTCAGCACGGCACCGCCCGGCTGCAGGCTGAACACCTGATGCACGTTCCTGCCGCCCTGCTGCACCGTCGCCCGCCACTCGTGGCCGGTGTAGACAATGCTGCTGCCGGTGGCCGATTCGGTCGCGCCGTTTTCATAGCGCAGTTCCATCGCGACCGAGTAACGGTCGTCGCCGGTGCGCTGGATGGTGGCGCTTCCTTCATAGGCACCGGTGCCCGGCTTGTGGCCAACCAGACGCCAGGTGCCGCTCATGTCGACCGGCTTCTGCGCCTTCCACTTCGCCCAGCTGGCGGAGTCATAGCCATAGACCTTGCCGAGCGCGACGGCCGCGTCGCCGGTCGCCAGTTCGAACCAGTTGCGGTCACGACCGCCCGCCTGGATTTCGACGGTCGGGAACTGGCCGACGTGGAAATGCGCGAGCTTGCGCCAGTCGTCCTCGGTGCGGCGCTGCACCGCGACGCGTGCATAGGAGTGGCAGCGCGCGCAGGTGTCGCCGATCACCTTGTTGTCGTGGTGCTCGACCACGCTGGGCTGACGCTCGATGATGTAGCGGTGCGCCACGGTCTCGTCGGGCGACAGTCCATAGGCGTCCGACAGGTACTTGACGATGGCGCTGCGCTCTTCGTGGCTGAGCTTCACGCCGTGCGCGAAACCCATGCGCGCGACCGTCATGTCCCAGCCTTCCGGCGTGCGGCGGCTGTCGCTGATGCGGTCCCATTTGCCGTCACCCTTGGCGGTGTGACAGGCTGCGCACTTCGTGTTGACCAGCGCCTCGGCGGCCGGCGGGGCCGCGTATGCGCCCGCTGCCGCGAGCTGCGTGACCAGGCCGGCGGCGAGCGCGAGCGCACGCGGCGACGTCCTGTGGTGATCTGTTCTTCGCATCGAGTACCTCTTCAATGGTGAGCGGTGAATGCTGCCGCGCGGCATCCGCGGCGCCGGTGTGTCACGGCCCGGGCACCGGGTGCGCCGACCGTTGATCGACTATAGGAGCGGGGGTGTCGACGCGTTATCGCGAACCGGCCAGAGTTCCCTCGCGCACTATCAAATTTCGGCGCGTTCGTTCCGGCGAGGGCCGGTGCGTATTGCTGCGGCGTGGGGCTGCGCCTACCATTGATTCAGGGACAGTGGCCGGACGAGGCGACGCAGCGCGTCCGCCGGACCACACCGAGGCAGTCGGATGCGGCGTTCCTTTCATTGCTGCATGACAAGACCAAAGCACTGCCCGCCCCCGGTTACACCGCGCGGCCGGACGCACGACGTCCGCAACCGCAACGGGTGGCAGGGCGGCGAAAGGGGGAATCATCGTGAGCTTTTTTGGGAACAGTCACGCCGGCGCGGACGACGCAACGGCAGACCGGCAGGTGTGCTGCGTGACCACCGAAGATCCGTGCCAGCACGCCGAAAGCCTGCCGCAGTGGTCGCAGGAGTATCTGCAGCTCAGCCCGGGCGGGTTCCGCGGCCGCATCATCGAAATGTCGTGCGGCCCGGTACAGCTGTTTCGCGAATCGATGGATCAGGCGATCGACGAAAAGGGTCATCCACGCCCTTCGTCGTATACCTTCGGCGTGCCGATCCGGGTCCACCCGGACGGCTACTGGCAGGCGCACACGCTGGAACGCGACAGCCTGCTCACGCTGTCACCGTGCGAGGAGCTGCACTTCCGCACACCGAAGACGTCGGACATCTTCGTGTCGGTCATCGATTGCGACACGCTGGACAGCTACGCGGAAACGGTGATCGGTTGCGAGGTGGCGAGCCTGATCGCGCGAGCGCAGATGCAGACGCTCGAAGAAGCTGCCGCGGCGCGCTACCGCCACGTCCTGCATGAAGTTCTGTCCTGTGTGCAGGGCACGCCGGAAGTGCTGATGCACGAGGCGTCGCGCCGCGCGGTGTCGGAATCCGTCATCAACGCCTCGCTGACCGCGCTGCTGTCGATATCCGGCCAGCCGGAAAGGAACCGTGGGGGGCATGCCATTCACCGCTCCATCGTGGAGCGCGCCCGCAGCTTCATCCTGTCCCGCCCCGACTCGCCGCTGACGGTGAGCGACCTCAGCACCCACCTGAAGATGAGCCGGCGCGGACTGCACCACGCCTTCAGCAACGTGCTCGGCATCAATCCGGTCACCTTCCTGCGCTATGTGCGCCTGCACGGCGCGCGCAAGGCCTTGCTGAAGGGCGGCCCGGAGGCGTCGGTCAGCACCATTGCCTGTACCTGGGGCTTCTGGCACATGGGCATGTTTTCGTCCTACTACAAAGCGCTGTTCGGCGAATCGCCGTCATCGACGCTCAGGCACCCGCCACGCGTGCGCACGGATTCATGGCCGCAGCACGGCGGCGAAAGTGCACTTTTCGATCTGATGGATTGACGCCTGCCTCCACACTGCACGACGCATGAAAAAAGAGCGGCGTACCGCAGGCCCGGAACAGCCGGGCCGCAGCACGCCGCAAGGTGTCTCCGCGCCAGGCGGAGACAACGCGGGCAGTTGATCCTTTCAGTTCGTCAGAACGTGCGCTTGACGGAAGCGAGCCACTTGTTGTCGCCGGTGTCCTTGCAGCGCACCAACGCGTTGTTGCCGTCCTTGTCGCAGATCGTGTAAAGCGCTGAATCCGCGTTCGTCGTGATGTAGGCCAGGCTTGCCTGCCAGCCGCCTTCGAAGTTCTTCGTCACGCCGATCTTCCAGTCCGTGAAGTTGTAGTCCTCGTAGTTCTTCACCTTCTGATGGCCCACGTGCAGGTTCGCAACCCAGCTCGGCATGAACTCGTAATTCACGTTCGCCTCGATGTAGTGCGACCCGTCCGAATCCCCCTGACCCGTGCCGAACGACTTGTTGTTGAAGCCGAAGTAGTCCGTCACTTCGTGCGAGTACTTCACGTTCAGGAACTTCCACGTCACGCCGGCATACAGCTCCAGCGTGTTCAGGCTCTCGCCCGACGGATCAAGCTTGCCGCCCGGGAAGATGAACTGCAGGAAACCCACGTCATACGTGAAGTCGCCGATCGTCTTTGCATAACCCCCGTACACGTCTATCTCGCCCGTCGCGTTCGACAGCGCGAGGTCACTCACGTTGGTGCCCCAGATGCCGATGTACAGGCCGCTTTCGTGCGCCAGGTCAAAGCCGCCCTGCACCGCCGGATTTTCCTGCGTGTAGGAGATGCCGCGGAACACGTACTGCGAGAACACGCCCACGTTCGCGCTGACCGCGTACGGCGAGGCCGCCTCTTCCGCATGCACGGCAACGGGAACGCAGAGCAGGCCGAGCGCAACGGCGCCGAAGGTGGCGCGGACATCAAATCGATTCATGCTGAAACTCCTGATAGTGGCCGCGCAGGGCCGGTTCGGCGCAGGCGCGGCAGGTGCGTCGGAATAAAAGGGACCGGTACGTGCAGCGCAGGAGGAGCTGTGCTGCACGCACCAGCCAAGGTGAGGCCGTTTGCGGCGGCCTGACGGCAAGCGCCGTCAGGCCGCCCTGGTGCGGGCGAGCGCCATCGTGTGGCGATAGCGCGCCCACACGTAGGCGTCGATCACCGCCACTGCATAGATGAAGAAACCGCCGGCGTGACGCCCGACGAACGAATGCTCCGGCGTCGTCAGGTGGAAGGTCACGACGGCCAGACTGGCGCCGAAGAACAGCATGATCCACGCCCTTTGCATCATGCCGTTGAGCACCTGGCCCATGCCGGGCAGCAGCACGGCCACGGCAAGCACGATGAAGGGATGGAGCGGACGCCCTGCGGGCGCTTCGGAAGCCGATGAAGCGGTGGCCTGATTCACTGGATGTTCTCCTTCGCAGAGGCTGAAAGTGCCGCCGACATGCGCAGCGCGGCATCGAGCACCGGCTGCAGGAAGTCGGCGGGCACGCGCGTGCTCTCGGGCAGCAGCGAGCGCAGCACCATGTAGTGCGCGCGCTGCACGCCACCCAGTCGCACCATCAGGCGCACGCCGCGCGGTGACACCGTCATTTCCTTGAACACGGGCTCGTCGACCAGTGCGCCGGCCGCTTCGCGCAACGCGCCCAGCGGCGGACGCCAGCCCGCCGGACTGACTTTGGCGAGATGGTGAACGGGCCAGCCGTCGGGCATGTCGATGCGCTCATCCAGCTGTGCACTGGCCGAATAGAACTCGATGTTCTCCGGCCGCACGAGCAGGTCGAACACACCGCCCACCGCCTGTGCCTCGCGCAGCGTGACCGACAGCCACAGCGAGGGCACCTTGCGGTAGCCAACGTGGTCGAGCATCGGCTGCAGCTCGAACCGCGCCCCGCGGTAACGCCCGGTCAGCGCCGGGTAGTCACCGCCCGACGAAAGCACGCGCTGCCCTTCGAACAGCGTCGCGCACTCGTCGAACACGGCCGCGCGCTCAAGGCTGAACCGGCGCTGCGTGCGGCTTTGCCAGAACCACAGCGCCGCACACGCGAGTACCGCCAGCACGATGGCTTCGGGTCGCATCAATAGCCCTTGGGACGCGGCCACGGCATCGTGAATTGCTCACCCCGTTTCACATAGGGGTAGCGACGCACGACGAACCACAGGGACGCCAGGATGTAGAAGGCCATGATGGACAGCAGCGACGTACCGTAGCCGAGATAGGTGGCGAAGTAGGTCGCCGAGCACAGCAGTCCGAGCACGATGGCCGGCAGCGGATGGTACGGATGCACGTAGCCGCGTTCGATCGAGCCCAGCGGCCACAGCCGGCGGAAACGCACGATGTTGAAGGACATGAAGGTGTAACCCAGCAGGCCCGACAGGATGGAGAAGGTGATCACCTGGTCGAGCAGGCCGGTGAAGGCGAACGACACCGCGATCGGGATCAGGAACAGGATGGAGCGGTACGGCGTGCGGTAGCGCGGATGCACGGCACCGAACCACTGCGGCATGTAACGGTCACGCGCCATCGAGAACCAGGCACGCGAGGCGTCGTTGATGCAGCCGTTGGCCGACGCGATGGCGGCGAACATGGTGCCGATGAACAGCGTCACTTCGAGCTGTACGCTGCCGGTGAGGCGCGCGGCGTCGTACAGCGGCGTCGTGGCCTGGCCGAGGTATTCCCACGGAATGAGGCCGGTACACATGTACCAGGTGAGCGATGCCGCCACCAGCAGCGTGATCATGCCGCCCATGGTGCCGAGCGGAATCGAACGCCCGGCGGACCGCACTTCCTCCGCCGCCTGGCACGTCCCCTCGATGCCGAGGTAGTACCACATGCCGAACTGCAGCGACGCCAGCACGCCGATCCAGCCATAGGGCAGATCGGTCAGCAATTCGCTGTGCCGCAGCAGGCTCTCGCCGCCGCCGACGCCCGCGGTGCTGAAGAACAGCACGAGGATGGCGATCACCGCGAACGCCGTGATGACGAAGTTCACAGTCAGCGTCATGAACACGCCGCGGTAGTTCAGCCAGGCCAGGAAGGCGATGGTGAGCACCACGAACGGCCTTGGATCGAGCTCCGCGCCGTACTGCGCCGCCACCGCCTTCAGCAGGTCACCGACGACCAGTGCGTCGGCCGCCTCCAGCATGGTGTAGGCCATCACCAGATACAGGCCCACGTTGAACGCCATCAGGGGGCCGATGATGTGCTTGGCCTGCGTGTATTGCCCGCCCGCGGCGGCGACCGTCGACGTCACTTCCGAGTCGATCATCGCGACACAGGTATAGAGCAGGCCGATCACCCAGCATGCGATCAGCGCGCCGTAGGCGCCGCCTTTCGCGACCGAGAAATTCCACCCCATGTACTCACCCACCAGCACGATGCCCACACCCAGCGCCCACACGTGGACCGGGCCAAGCACCTTGAGCAGGGCGATTTTTTCAGGCTTGCCCGCCTCAGTTGCAGTTGTCATCCCATTCTCCTTGTCCCCCCTTGCGCACATGGCGAAAGGGAGCATCGATCAAGCAATCACTCTTCGCCTTCGCGCGAGCTGAGCAGGAAGTCTTCGCCATAGGTCGTGCTGACGAAACGTGCGTCGACCAGCATCCAGCCGACGAGAACGACGGAGATGCCCCAGGCGGCGTACTCCAGAACGGACCAGAAATCCATGATCAAGCCTCCGTACGGCCGCGCGGACCGAAGCGCTCGTTGATGACTTCGCGATACTCGCGGTCGGACACCTTCAGCATGAAGAAGAAGTAGGCGACGATGACCGCCACGGTAATGCCCAGCGACACCGGCTCGACTTCGTAGTGGAACTTCTTCGTCACGATGGGCTCGGCGGTCTCGGGCGTGTAGCCGAGCTTCTCCCACTGCGCCTGCATCGTTTCGTTCTGTTCCAGGGCCTGCCAGGTCGCCGCGGTGTCCGCAATGTCGGCTTCCGCCTCGGACGCGGTACCGCCGAGCACCAGCGGTGCCAGCAGACTCAGATACACCAGCACCAGCAGCACCATGCTGTCGATGAACTGGCCGAAGCCCTTCTGCACGGGCGGTTGATAGACCTTTGCCATGTCTGCTCTCCTCAGCGGACGTCGACGTGCGCCGGACGCAATGCGGCCTGTTGCTGCCGTGCGCGGTGTTCGTCGAGGTGGTGGATGTCGATGCCGTAGATGTGGTCACGGTCCTCGCCGTAGTGACGCAGCATGGCGAAGACGGACGCGCTGTTGAACAGCAGTACGAGTGCGCCCGCGATGGTCAGGACGATGCCGACCGGCGAGCCGAGGAATCCGTGCGGGACGGACAGGTAGACATAGCCAAGGGTGGCCCACAGCGCGACGAGCGCGCCCAGTGCCATCCATCGGTCGCGTGCATACATGCGCTTGATGCGCGGCAGCAGTGCGGCGTGCGGCGTGTGCTTTTGCTGGCTTGTGCTCTTGCTAGGATCCATCGTTCTCTCCTCCTTATGGATGAAACGTTTTTTGATGGGATGAAACCGTCAGCAGCAGAGGTGTATTCGGGCTGTATGGGGGTGGTGGATCTCCTTGTGATGGCGGGCGCGCGACGTCGCACGGGCGGCGTCAGTGCACGCTTTGAGGGGTCGGAAAGTATGCGGGCGAAGCCGGGCCGGCGTACCGGACCACGGCATTCCCGCCGTTCGATCGGGCCGGAATCCGATAGCGCAAAGGCCCGGCGTGCCCGTCATGCGCCGCCCTTGCACGTGCCGTCGCAAGGGTGTTCGCACGTCGAAGCAGCCAGGCCTTCACGCCGGGACTCCGCGATCAGAAGCCGTTGACTCCGGGCACCCAGTTCGTGCCGGCCAACGGGATGCGCGCCATCGCGGCGGCTTCCAGCGTCAGCGCGACCAGATCCTCGCGCTCCAGGTGATGCACGTTCTGCTTGCCGCAGGCGCGTGCGATCGTCGTCAGCTCCATGTTCAGCGTCTTCAGGTAGTTCTTCAGGCGACGGGCGCCGACGTCAGGCTGCAGGCGCTGTTCGAGCACCGTATCCTGCGTCGTCACGCCGACCGGGCACTTGCCGGTATGGCAGTGGTGACAGAAGCCGGGCGCCGTGCCGAGTGCGTCGTAGCCTTCGATGGCGGACATGTGCTCGCCATTCTGGATGTAGGTTTCCGAGTTGCAGCCCAGCGCGTACAGCACGCCCTGACCGATGGCGACCGCGTCCGCACCCATGGCCAGTGCCTTGGCCACGTCGGCGCCGCTGCGGATGCCGCCGGACACGATGAGCTGCACCTGGCCCTTCATGTTCAGGTCTTCCAGCGCATCGACCGCCTGGCGAACAGCGGCCAGCGTCGGGATGCCGATGTGTTCGATGTAGCAGGTCTGCGTGGCGGCGGTGCCGCCCTGCATGCCGTCAACCACGACCACGTCCGCGCCGGCATGCACCGCCAGCTTGACGTCGTTGAACGTGCGGGTGGCACCGACCTTCACGTAGATCGGCTTTTCCCAGTCGGTCAGCTCGCGCAGTTCCTGGATCTTGATCGCCAGATCGTCCGGGCCTGTCCAGTCCGGATGACGGCAGGCCGAGCGCTGGTCGACGCCCTGCGGCAGCGTGCGCATCTTGGCCACGCGCGGGTTCACCTTCTGGCCCAGCAGCATGCCGCCGCCGCCCGGCTTGGCGCCCTGGCCGATCACCACTTCGATGGCGTCGGCACGACGCACGTCGTCCGGGTTGAAGCCGTAGCGCGACGGCAGGCACTGATAGACCAGCGTCTTCGACGAATTGCGCTCTTCCGGCGTCATGCCGCCGTCGCCGGTCGTCGTCGTCGTGCCCATCGCGGTGGCCGCGCGGCCGAGCGATTCCTTCACGTTGGCCGACAGCGCGCCGAAGCTCATGCCGGCGATCGTGATCGGGATGTCCAGCTCGAGCGGCTTCTTGGCGAAGCGGGTGCCGAGGATGGTCTTGGTGACGCACTTCTCGCGATAGCCTTCGAGCGGGTAGCGCGACAGCGAGCCGGCCAGGAAAACGAGGTCGTCGAAATGCGGCAGCTTGCGCTTGGCGCCCATGCCGCGGATTTCATACAGTCCGTGCGCCGCAGCGTTCTGGATGTAGTCGATGACCGAGCGGTCGAAGCCCGCCGATTGCTCGAGGGACGGCCGCTTGAACGTAACAGGTTTGGTATCCATGGTGTGTCCTCCGTAGAGTCCGCGCTCGCGGGCTCAATACTCTTGGTTGGCGTCGGCGTTCCAGTGGTACAGGGAACGCGCGGAGGCGATGCGCTTGAACGATTTCGGGTCGTGGTCGAGCCCGGCTTTCGACAGCAGTTCGGCAAGCGCGCTGTAGTCGGCGTCGGTCATGTCCTCGAACTGCGCGTCGGCGCCGAGCGACTTGGCTTCGCCGCGCAGGTAGATGACCGCTTCGTAGAGCGAGTCGCCCAGTGCGTCGCCGGCGTTGCCGCAGATCACCATGCGGCCGGCCTGCGCCATGAAGCCGGAGAAGCTGCCGACGCTGCCGCCGACGACGATGTCTCCGCCCTTGAGCGAGATGCCGCAACGCAGGCCGGCGTCACCGTCGATCACCAGCAGGCCGCCGTGCGCGGTGGCGCCGGCGCCGTTGGAGGCGAATCCCTTCACATGCACGGTGCCGCTCATCATGTTTTCCGCGACGCCGGTACCGGCGCTGCCATGGATGACGACGCGCGCATGCTTGTTCATGCCACCGGCGTAGTAGCCGGCATGACCCTGCACGTCCACCGTGACCGGCTGGTTCAGGCCGACCGCGATGTTGTGCGCGCCGTCCGGGTTGAGCACGGTCACGTGGCGCGTGTCGTCAGCCGACAGCTCCGTGTGCAGGAAACGATTCATGTCGCTCAGCGAGCTGCTGGCGAGATCGAAGCTCAGGCGTTCCATACATACATCTCCTCAGGCGCGGGTTCGAACACCTTGGCGTTCTTGATGTCGGGCAGGTGGGCCAGCGAACGGAACTCGGACGCGATCGCGACGTAGTCGTCGTTCTCGGCCACGACTGCGGGTTTGCAGGCAAACGGGTCGCGGATCAGCGCAAGCTTGTCCGGCGTGCCCATCAGGAAGGTGAAGAAGCCGTCGAGTTCTTCGAAACCGGCCTGCAGCGCGGTTTCGAGATCGTCGCCTTCACGCAGGCGCCACTCGAGGAAACGGCACGCGGCTTCGGTGTCGTTGTCCGTGTCGAAGTGGATGCCATGCGGTTGCAGCATGCGGCGGATGCCGTTCGGGTTCGACAGCGATCCGTTGTGCACCAGACAGAAGTCCTCGCCCGCCGTGAAGGGGTGGGCACGGTCCGGCGTCACGGCGGACTCGGTTGCCATGCGCGTGTGACCGACCAGGTGCGAGCCCTTGATCGACGCGAAGTCGTAGCGGTCCGCCACCTGCGCCGGCGTGCCGATGTCCTTGTACAGGTCGATGGTGCGACCGGTGCTCAGGATGTGCAGCAGCGGGTGATGCTCGCGCAGCCAGCGCTTGACCATCTCCGGTGCGGCGCGAAAGGCGAGCACGGCATGGTTGTGCTTGATGTCGATCTTCGCATCGACATCAAGGTGTGCCTTCAGGCCGTGCGTCAGGCCGTGCCAGTTGAAATCGGCACCGTCTTCCGTCAGTCCCGAATACAGGCTGAGCTTTCGCTCGCCCTCGGACAGCGGATCAGCGAACACCGCCAGCCCGGCGGAGTCGGGACCCCGCTCGGTCATGCCGATGAGCATGGGCACCATCAGCTCGCCCAGGCGCTCCTTCAATGCCGGTGTCTTGACCAGCAAACCCACGATTCCACACATAAGATTTCTCCGGGGAAAATCAGAAGAACTCGAGATAGCTGGCCACTTCCCAATCCGAGACGTGGCGCATGTACTCGACCCACTCCATATGCTTGAGGCGCAGGAATTCATCGACGACGGGACCCAGCGCAGCGCGGATCACTTCGTCTTTTTCCAGTGCGACCAGCGCCTCATGCAGGTTCTGCGGCAGCACGCCGATGCCGGCGGCATCCAGTTGCGCCTGGCTGTATTCGTACAGGTTTTCGTTTTGCGGTGCGCCGGGATCCAGCTCGTTGTTCACGCCGTCCATGCCGGCGGCAATCACCGCTGCGGTGGCGAGATAGGCATTGCACGACGCATCCGGCAGGCGCAGTTCCAGACGGCCGCCCGGGCTGCGGATCATCGTCGAGCGGTTGTTGCCGCCGTAGCAGATGTAGGCCGGTGCCCAGGTGGCGCCGGTGAGCGAACGCCCGACGACGAGGCGCTTGTACGAATTGATGGTGGGGCAGCACAGCGCAGCGAGCGCCGGCGCGTGCTTGAGCAGGCCGGCCGCGAAGTGGTAGGCCAGCTTCGACAGTTGCAGGCCGTTCTTGTCGGACTCGTCCTCGAACAGGTTGCGCTTGCCGTCGCCGATGCTCATGTGCATGTGCAGGCCGTTGCCGGGGCGGTTCGAGAACGGCTTCGGCATGAACGAGCAGATCAGGCCCAGGTCGGCGGCGATCTCGGCGGCACCCATCTTGAAGAAGGTGAAGTGGTCGCAGGAGGTGAGCGCGTCGGTGTAGGTGTAGTTGATCTCGAACTGGCCGTTCGCGTCTTCGTGGTCGATCTGGTAGACGTCGATGCCGACGGCGCGCAGCGACTCGGACAGGCGTTCGAGGAAGACGCGGGCGCGCGACAGGCCCTTGTAGTCGTAACAGGGCTTGGCCAGCGTGTCGCCCGGATCGCACGGCGTGAGCTTGCCTTCGACCGTCTTCTTCAGCAGCGAGAACTCCGGCTCCATGCCGGTGTAGAACGTCCAGCCGCGTGCGGTGATCTGCTCGAGCTGCTTCTTCAGCACGACGCGCGTGTCGTACTCATGCGGCTTGCCGTGCGTGTGGCCGTCGCAGGCGATGCGGGCGTAGCCCGGCTGCCAGGGCACGGCCGACAGGGTCTTCGCGTCACCCACTGCCATGTAGTCGGCGTCGACATTGGGCTGCATGCCCATGCCCCAGATCGCGAAACCGGCAAAGCCAGCCCCTGCGCCCACCACCGTGTCATAGTGTTCTGCAGGTACGGACTTTGTTTTGGCGGAACCGTGGATATCCACGAATTGAGCCAGGATGTACTTGATTTCGTTCTCTTTCAGAAACTGCTTTGCTTCGCTGGGTGACATCGCATTTCCCTCCCTGTACGTTCGGCTCGAATCAGATAGTTACGCGCCCGTTTGCCGGGCACATTCCATTATTTTTTACTGTGCCAGCCGGCCCAATGCTTCCAGGCCGACCGCACCTCCTCCCAGATCCGAAGCCACTTCGACAAGGGTGGCCCACAGATAACCGCCGTACGTACCGTCGCACCACACACGGTAGTAAGGTCCGGACGGGTCATCGATCGCGACCACGGTCACGCCGACGCCCACCATTGAAGTCATCACCAGCGGCTGCTCCGGCAGCACGAGACTGGAAAAATCAAACGCACAGCTCTGGCGGAACAGTTCGATCGCCCGTTCGCCTGTCACCACGAGTGCGGCGTCGAAGCGCGGCACCGGATAGACGCCGGCGCCCGGCGTCTGTGCATGCATCTGCGCGGTGCGCGTACCGCCGGCCGCGTCCTCGACCATGAATTCGGTGCGCCCCATGCGGGCAACCAGCGTGCCGCACGCCATGCGCAGGAAGCTGTTCGGACGCTCCGGCGTCGCGATGCCCAGTTCGGCCAGCGCGGCGGCCGCACCCGGCCCCTTGACGCCGGCACGGCGGCGGAAGCTCACGTCGCCGATGCCGGCCAGCGCAAGCTTTGCACCATCCGCTGAACCGAAGGAGGCCGGCGTCTGCATCGCATCCACGTGGCTCCATTTCGGGCCCAGGGGCGCCTGCACGTCGAACAGCGGGCTGATACGGATCGGGGCGTTCATTCGGCTTCCTTCTGGCGTTCGTCTTTTGGATCAAAGAAGGGCGTGGCACACACTTCGGCCGCCACCATGCTGCCGTCACCGATGCGGATGGAGAACGGCGTACCCGGCTCGGTCAGCGACGGCTGCAGGAAGGCGAGACCGATGTAGCGCCCGACATGCGGACTCCACGAAATCGACGTCACGCGTCCGGCGATCTCGCCGTCGTGGATGACCAGATGGCATTCCATCGGCACCTGTCCGGAGTGGTTCTGCGCGAGCAGGAAGCCGACCAGCTTCCGCTTGAGCGGCATCTGCTTGAGGATCTGCAGCGAACGCTGGCCGACGAAGAAGGGCTTGTCGAGCTTGACCGCCCAGTTCATGCCGACCTCGAACGGATTTGTCAGGCCGTCGGTGTCCTGACTGACGATCAGGTGACCCTTTTCCAGACGCAGCAGACGCTGTGCCTCGACCCCGAACGGGCCGATGCCCGACGCCTCGCCCGCCTTCATCACGGCGTCCCACAAGGTCGGGCCGTATTCGGCCGGCATGTGGATTTCATAGCCCCACTCGCCGACGAAGCCGACGCGCATCATGCGCACCGGGATGCCGGCGACCAGGCCGCTGCGACAGGCAAGGTAAGGGAAGCTGGCGGACGACAGGTCCATGTCCGTGAGCTGGGCCAGCACCTTGCGCGACGCCGGGCCGGCCAGATTGACGGCCGAGTACGCGCCGGTCAGATTGACCAGACCGCAGTCGAGCTTCCACTCGATGTTCAGGCGCGACAGTTCGCGATAGACCGTGGCGGCACCGGACGACGTCGTCGTGAAGTAGAAGACGTCTTCGGACACCCGCGCCACGACGCCTTCGTCCGACAGCACGCCCGATTCGTCACACATGACGGCGTAGCGCGTGGCGCCCACCTTCATGTTGTCGTAGCGGCCGGTATAGACACGCTGCAGGAACTCCGCGGCCTGCGGCCCGCGCACTTCCAGCTTGCCCAGCGTGCCGACGTCGATCATCGCGACGGCGGTGCGCACGCGGCGCACTTCCTCGCGGATGCAGTCGATGCGCGAACGGCCTTCGACGCGGTAGTACTCCGGACGCTCCCAGGCACCGGCCTGCATGAACACCGCGCCCAGCGCGGCATGGCGGCCGTGCAGCGGCGAGTGGCGCTGCGGCGAGAAACCGCGGCCCGCCAGATGCGACAGCGGCACCGGATGGAAGAACGGACGCGCAGTCGTCGTGCCGACCTGCTGCGGCGTCTTGCCGGTCAGGCGCGCGAGGATGCGCAGCGCCGTCATGTTCGAATGCTTGCCCTGGCTCGGACCCATGCCGACGGTGGAGAAGCGCTTGAGCAGTTCGATGTTGTCGTAGCCCTCCTGCACCGCGTTCTCGAAATCCTTGACCTGCAGGTCCTCGTCGAAATCGACGAAGTTCTTGCCGTCCGGATGCGCGACGATGGGCCACGCGAGCGACGGTGCTTCGCTTTCCGGCGGGATCCGCGTGTCCGACGGCGCGCCGAATCCGGCGTGCGCGGCGGCATCCAGACCGGCCCGCTGGCCGTCCGCAATGCGCGACTCAAGGCGGAAGAAACCATTGACGCGGCCGCAGGCGAACACGCCCTCGGGCAGCGTGTCCGGCACGAACTGCTGCAGCAGGTCGTCGAAACGCATCTTCGTACCCGCCTGATAGAGCAGGTTGGCGGTCGGCGCCCAGCCGGTGCTCATGGCCACGCCGTCGCAATCGATGCTGCGGTTCGACCCCGACACCACGCGACCGGCTCCGTCGATGCGGCACACCGTCACGCCGTCCAGCTCGCCCTTGCCGTTCGCATGGGCCTCATAAACGGCGTGGCCGGCAAGGATTTCGACACCACGGCTGCGCAGTGCGTCGGCCTGTGCCGACGGCGGCACATTGGCCCGCATGTCGACAATGCTCGCCACCGTGCTGCCGGCGGCCAGCAGGTCGAGTGCGACGCGGTAGCCGTCGGCGTTGGCCGTGACCACCACCGCACGACGCACCGGCTGCACGGCGTAGCGGTAGATCAGGCGCTGCATGGCCGAACCCATCATGACGCCGGGCAGGTCGTTGTTGCGGAACACGGTCGGCTGCTCGAACACGCCGGCGGCCACGATGACGGCACGGGCGCGCATCTTGGTCATCTTGTCGGCGTCGACCAGCGGCACCCACTGGTCCGCGTAATAGGCGGCGGCGTACGTACCTTCGAGCAGGCGGATGCGCGGATGCGCGCGCACCTGGTCAAGCAGCGTGCGTGTCTGCATGCGGCGCGCGTCATCGGCGCCGAGCTGGTACAGGCCGCTGCCGCCGGCGCGGGCATTCTCGTCGCAGATCACGACACTGGCGCCGGAACTCGCGGCGGCCAGCGCGGCGGCCAGACCCGACGGGCCGGCTCCGACGACGAGCACGTCGCAGAAGTCATAGGACTTGGCGGTGCGGATGTGCGGCGTGCCGAAATCGATGACGCCGAGGCCGGTGATGCGGCGGAACAGGCGCTCCCAGGCCGGGAACAGACGCTTGTTGTGGAAAGCCTTGTAATAGAAGCCGACCGGCAGGAAGCGGGCGAACATGCCGAGGTGGCGCGCACGGTCGCCGGCGAGTCCGCCGAAGGTATTCACGGCGGTCAGGTCCATGCCTTCGCGCACGGCGATCACGTCGCCGCGGGTGTTCAGCTTCTGGCCGTCCTGCAGCATCACGTTCACGTCGTGATTGGCGGCGGACAGGATGCCGCGCACGCGGTGGTACTTGAAGCTGCGGCCCAGCGTGCGCTGGCCGGCGGCCCACAGCGCGCTGGAAATGCTGTCTCCGGTCAGGCCTTCGAAGGACCGGCCTTCGAAGCGGAAACGGACGGCCCGGCTGCGGTCCAGCCACTCATCGGGCATTGCGGGCAAGCGCATCACTCATCCTCTCCATGCAGGTAGGTGCGGAGCACCTTGTCTTTTTCGGTATCGCGCTCTGCGATGAACCAGGTGTTGGACGGCGTGTGGCACCACCACTCCTTCTTCACGCCCGGCGCGCCATTGCGGTTGAACACGTAGTCGGCCCATTCGTCGTCGCTGCACGTCGCCGCATCCGGCATCGGCCGGATTTCGCCCCAGTACACGAATTCGGATACCGGGCGGCTGCCGTTGATCGGACAGGTCATCAGTTTCATGTCGTCGTTCCCGTGTCTGTAAGCGGCTCAGTGACCCACACTCGCCGCACCCTTCTCGCCTGTCAGCGAGTAGTTGCGGAAGCGATCGAGCGAGAAGCCGGTAATCAGTTCGTGCGGGGTGTCGTTGGCAACCGTCCAGGCCATGGTCTTGCCGCACACCGGTGTCGCCTTGAAGCCCCACGTACCCCAGCCGGAATCGAGGTAGAAACCTTCGATGGCGGTCTTGCCCATGATGGGCGCGAAGTCAGGCGTCATGTCTGCCATGCCGGCCCACTGGCGCACCACCTTGGCGTGCGACAGGAAGGGGAACATGTCGAGCAGGTGGGCCGCGAGGCCTTCCGGGAAGTCGAGCGTCGAACGCGTCGATTGCACCTCGTACGGATCGAGCGAGGCGCCCATGACAAGTTCGCCGCGAGCGCTCTGGCTGACGTAGATGTGCAGGCTGCCGGACACGAGAATGGTGTCGAGCCAGGGCTTCATCGGCTCGCTCACCATGGCTTGCAGCGGATGCACGAAGATCGGGGTCTTGATGCCGACCATGTCCGTGATGCGCGGCGTGAAGCCGGCAACCGCGCAAATGACCTTGTTGGTGGAGATGAATCCCTTGGTGGTGTGTACACCGACCACCTTGCCGCCCTTGACTTCGATGCCGGTGACCGCGGTCTGCTGATGGATCTCGGCGCCGCGCTGGTCGGCGCCGCGGCCATAGCCCCAGGCCACCGCGTCGTGGCGCGCCACGGCGCCGGGTGCGTGGTACAGCGCCCCCATGATGGGCGCGTGCCCGCCACAGGACAGGTCGATCTGCGGCGCCTGACGCTTCACTTCTTCCGGGCCGACCACTTCCGACGAGATGCCGTAGTGCTTGTTGACCTCGGCGCGCCAGCGCATCGTGCGCATCGCCGAGTCGGTGTGGGCCAGCGTGAAGTGACCGCGCGTGGAGTAGAAGAGGTTCAGGTCGAACTCTTCCGACAGGTCCTTCCACAGATCCACCGACTTGTCGTAGAACTTGACGCCTTCGGGCGTCAGGTAGTTCGACCGGATGATGGTCGTGTTGCGGCCGGTATTGCCGCCACCGATGTACCCCTTCTCCAGTACCGCGACATTGGTGATGCCGTGATCACGGCCGAGGTAGTAGGCGCTGGCAAGGCCGTGGCCACCACCACCGATGATCACCACGTCGTACGACGGCTTGAGCTTGTCGTGGGCGGTAAACATCCGGGGTTCCGGATGAGACTTCGACAGACCGAATCGCAATAGGCGCCAGGGCATGAGCTTTCCCGTTAGTCCAGACTTGAAAGATGCCGCCCCGTATCGAGTGCTGCGCCGCAGCGAAGTTCGTAAGAGGCAACTTTTTTTCTAATCATGAACTTTTTTTGTTCTGAGTCAACTTAAATTCTTCTTATGAAACTCGTGCTATGGAATAATGCGGCACCACATGCAGCGAAACCCAGTCTGGAGGCGGCTCGTAGATGGCAAAGCAAGATATCGTCATGGAAGGCGAACTCGAGCGGTATCTCGGAAACACCATCCGGGAGCTTCGTCGGGCGCACGGTCTGACCATTGCCGACATTTCGGAACGTGCCGACATCAGTCGCGGAATGCTGTCCCGCATCGAAAACGGCCAGACGGCGACCAGCCTCGACGCGCTGTCGCGCATCGCACGCGCGCTGGGCGTATCGCTGTCTGCTCTGTTCAAGGACTATGAAACGGAGGGCGGCGGCGCCCAGCTCATCAAGGCGGGCGACAGCATGGAGGTGGCCCGGCGCGGCACGCGCAGCGGCCATACCTATCACCTGCTGTCCTATCACCAGGGGCCGACCAAGCTGTTCGAACCCTTCCTGATCACGATCGAACAGGAATCGGCAACGTTCCCGGTGTTCGAACACCCGGGCACGGAATTCATCTACATGCTGGAGGGCCGCATCGCGTACCGGCACGGCAAGACGGTGTACGACCTGCTGCCGGGCGACGCACTGACCTTTGACGGCAACGTGCCGCACGGGCCGGAAAAGCTCACGACGGTGCCGATCCGCTTCCTGTCGATCACCATCTACCCGGAAGCGACTCCGGACTAGGGTGTTTGCGGGCGCGCTGCGGCGCACCCGCAAACGCACGCACCGGGCGGCGCGCGCAGCCGGCTGACAATCAGGCCGGCACTTCCCGTGACGTGATGCGATAGACGAAGGCAGATGCGTCGAGGGCGTCGAGGCGTCCGGCCGCCGTCTCGGCCTGCGGGTACATGAGGAAGGGCACGGCAGGGCCGCTCGAACCCGGCAGGCGCACGTCATGCGCGACGTTGTAGGCCAGCCAGTTCGTTTCCCAGGCGCCGAACAGTGTCTTGCGGGCGGCACGCACCACGTCGTCGTCGAGCGTCAGGCCGGCGCGTTCTTCCAGCACCACCTTGCGCACGTCGGCCGGGTCCACCGGCACCCAGCCATGGCCGGCCAGCCACACTTCGGCGCGGCAATGCTGCGCCTTCGTGATGTCGCCACTCTTGCCCAGGCTCTTGTAGCCGAACTTCGAATCCGCGACGCGTATGCCATAAACATCCCGCGCCGGCAGGCCGGCGGCGCGCGCCAGCCCGACGTACAGCGCATTCAGGTCGGCGCACTTGCCGCTCAGGTTGCCGCTTTCCAGCATGCTGCGGATGTCGCCGAGCCCGCAGCCCCGCGTCTTGGGATTGCGCTCGGTGTTGTCGCAAATCCATTCGTAGATGGCGCGGGCGCGCTCGACGTCGCTGCCGGCGCCACGCGTGATCTTCAGCGCGGTGTCGCGCACGATGCCGTCCGTCGGCAGCAACTCCGTGGCCTGCGTGTAGAGCGCGCGCTGCGCCGCATCGAGCGCCGGCGCGGAGCCCGGCTGCGACAGGTCAATCGCGCGGTCGCGCGCCGCGAAACGGCTGGTCACGACGATGGACGGCGCGGCATCCGCCGCGCGCCACTGTGCCACCAGCATCTTCGCGCCATAGACGTCCTCTCGCACGACGCCGGCGCGGGGGGCGTTGCCCTGCCAGTCGTCGCCCATCGGCCGCATCCACTCCGGGTCTTCGTGCGACGGCAGCGGAATCCAGACAGTCACGTCCTGGCCCGACACCACCGGCTCGACCTGCGTGGTGATTTCGAACACCCGCCAGCCGCTGGCCGGAGACGGTGTGAAGCCGGTGCTCGCGCCCATGCTCCTGAGCGGCAGCGCGGCGCCCACACCGGCCAGCGTTGATGCCCTGATGAAAGAACGACGGTCCATTCCGATACCCTCCACTGACGACAGAAAACTGCCGCATCACTCCAATAAACGCCGCAATCGTTCAACGACTGCGGCCGCATCCCATTCCACTACGCCCTGCGCCCGCGCCACGATACGGTGCCGGCCGTCCAGCACCACGGTATAGGGCAGCATGCGCGCACCCCAGGCCCGGCTGATGCGCTGGTCGCGGTCGTGCAGCACCGGCAGCGACAAGCCTGCTTCGCGCATGAAACGCGCTGCGTCGCTGTCGCGATCCGACACGGCGACCGTCAGCACCGCCACGTCCTGCGCCGCCAGCCGCTCGCTCAAGCGCGCCAGCGCCGGCATTTCAGTGCGGCAGGGCTCGCACCACGACGCCCAGAAATTCACGACGACCGGCCGCCCGGCGAACGATGCCAACTCACGCGCCATGCGCGGCTCGTCGCCAGGCGGCATCGCCGGTGACTCGATCCGCAGGTCCGACGCCAGTGCCGGCACGCCCGGGCACAGCGCCAGCCCCGTCAGCATCGCCGCCACGCGGGCGCAGCGCCCCATGCATGCGCGCATCATCCGCTCCCGCATTGCGCAAAGACGGCGAAGTCTACCCGCCGCAGCGGCAATGCGGACAGCTGACTGCTGTCACCATCGCGTCATCGCATTGTCACGCCGGTGCATTGCCGGGCCGCGACACTGCGGCGATGCGCCGAGCTGAAGCCAGCCCTGACATTGCTTTCACGGTCGAACGCCTGCACGCGGCGGACGAACCCCTGCGCATCGCCGTCGTCACCGAAACCTATCCGCCGGAGATCAACGGCGTCGCGATGAGCCTCAAGCGCATGGTCGACGGCCTGCTCGAGCGCGGCCACCAGATCCAGCTCATCAGGCCGCGCCAGAACGCGGCCGACGCGCCGCTGGAGAACGGCCCGCTGCGCGAGGTGCTGGCGCGTGGCGTGCCGATTCCGAAATACGGCAGCCTGCGCGTCGGCCTGCCGGCAAAACAGAAGCTGGCCAAACTGTGGACGCTGGAGCGCCCCGATCTGGTCCATCTGGTCACGGAAGGCCCGCTCGGGTGGTCGGCGATGGCCGCTGCGCGCAAGCTGCGCCTGCCGGTCACCAGCGACTTCCACACCAATTTCGACGCCTACAGCACGCATTACGGCATCCGCTGGCTCAAACGCCCGATCGCCGCCTACCTGCGCCGCTTCCACAACCTCGGCCAGGAAACCTATGTGCCGACACGCGCGATGCAGGACCAGCTCGCACACTGCGGCTACCGCAACGTCGAAGTCGTTTCGCGCGGCGTCGACATCGAACTGTTCTCGCCCGCGCGGCGCAGCAAGGCGCTGCGGGCCTCCTGGGGCGTCGGTGCCGACGAACTCGTGGTCGCCTTCGTCAGCCGGCTGGCGCCGGAAAAGAACCTCGACCTGATCGCGCGCGCCTTCGAAGCGCTGCGCGCCAGGCGCCCGGACGCCCGCATGCTGTGGGTTGGCGACGGACCGGCGCGCGAAACGCTGGCGCGCCAGTATCCGCACCACGTGTTCGCCGGCATGCGCACCGGAGAGGATCTGGCCACCCACTACGCGAGCGCCGACCTGTTCCTGTTCGGCAGCCTGACGGAAACCTACGGCAATGTGCTGGCCGAGGCACTGGCCAGCGGCCTGCCCGCCGTCAGCTACGCGCAGGCGGCCGCGGCCGAACTGATCGTGCCCGAATACAACGGCCTGCTGGCGGCGCCGGCGGACGAACGCGATTTCGTCACGCAGGCCCTGCGGGCCGGCCTGGACGATCCGCTGCGCATCCGCATGGCCGCCGGCGCACGCGCCAGCGCGGAGCCGCTCGACTGGGGCAGCGTCGTCGACACCTTCGCGCGGCGGCTGCGCAGCGCGGTGCACAGCGCACGCCTGCTGCGGGACGCGCGCACAGGACTCTGACGCCGGACGAACACGCCGTATACTCGCGGCTTTCGTTCACCGTCCGTCACCATGTCCGTCCTCATCTGCGGCTCCATCGCCTACGACACCATCATGGTGTTTCCGGATCGGTTCAAGCAGCACATCCTGCCCGACCAGATCCACATCCTGAACGTGTCCTTCCTGGTGCCGGACATGCGGCGCGAATTCGGCGGCTGCGCCGGCAACATCGCCTACAACCTGAAGCTGCTCGGCGGCGCGCCGCTCATCATGGCCACCGTCGGCCAGGACGCCGGCCCGTACATGGCGCGACTCGCGTCGTTCGACATCCCGGCCACGCATGTGCGCCACATCGAAGACGCTTTCACCGCGCAGTGCTTCATCACGACCGACCTCGACGACAACCAGATCACCGCCTTCCATCCGGGTGCGATGAACGTGTCGCACGAAAACAGGGTGTCGGACGCCAGCGGCGTGAAGCTGGGCATCGTCGCCCCGGACGGACGCGACGGCATGGTGTCCCACGCGCAGCAGTTTGCCGATGCCGGCATTCCCTTCGTTTTCGACCCGGGCCAGGGCATGCCCATGTTCGACGGCAAGGATCTGCTGAACTTCCTGGATCTTGCGCGCTGGTGCACTGTCAATGACTACGAGGCGCGGCTGCTGTGCGAACGCACCGGGCTGAGCGAAGCGCAGGTGGCGGAACGGGTCGACGGATTCATCGTCACACGCGGTGCGGAAGGGTCGCGGGTCTACGCCGGCGGCACGGTGACCGAAGTCGCGTGCGTCAAGGCCGATGCGCTGGCCGACCCGACCGGCTGCGGCGACGCCTACCGTGGCGGCCTGCTGTACGGCCTCAGTCAGGGCGCCGATCTGGTCACGTCGGCCCGCCTCGCGTCGGTCATGGGTTCGATCAAGATCGCCAGCCGTGGCGGCCAGAACCATGCGCCGTCGCGCGCCGACATCGCCGGGCGCTATCGCGCGGCCTTCGGCACGGAACTCGATTTCTGAGCGCGAAACATGTGCTCACGATTGGCCGGCTGACGGGTCGGCGACGGCGCGGTACAACTTTGCGCGGCCCCGCGCGTTGACGGGGTCCGGCGCACCACTCGGAGAGTCATCATGAATCGCATCGCCATCGCAGCCCTGTCACTGGCCTGCCTCGCCGCGGCGGGTTGCCAGTCCAGCCTGTCCGGCGACACCTATTCGCGCGATCAGGCACGACGCGAAATGTCCGTGCGTCTCGGCACCGTTGAATCGGTACGGGAAGTCACCATCGAAGGCACGAAATCCAATATCGGGACCGCCACCGGCGCCGCCGTCGGCGGTCTGGCCGGGGGCCGCGGATCGACGGCCGGCGCCATTGCCGGAGCGGTTGTCGGCGGCGTGGCCGGCGCACTGATCGAAGAGGGCGCAACGCGCCGCTCCGGTCTGGAAATCACCGTCCGCCTCGATACCGGCCGGGTGATCGCCATCGTGCAGGAAGGCGACGAGAAATTCGCCGTTGGCGAACGCGTGCGCCTGGTCGGCGCCAGCACCAATACACGGGTTTCGCGCTACTGAGCCGACGTGACCGCTTCCCCGCATGACCCGACCGCCTGTCCGTGCGGCAGCGGCCGCTCCGCCACCAGCTGCTGCGCGCCGTACCACGCGGGCAACGCGGCACCGACGCCGGAAGCGCTGATGCGCTCGCGCTACAGCGCCTACGTGCTGGATCTGCGGGATTATCTGCTGGACACCTGGCACGCAAGCACTCGTCCGGCCATGCTGGAAGCGCCGGAGCCGGGTCTGCGCTGGCTGGGGCTGGAGGTGCGGCACTGCGCGCTGCAGGACGCCGCACACGGAACGGTGGAATTCATCGCCCGCAGCAAGAGCGGCGGACGCGCCCACCGGCTCCATGAAACCAGCCGCTTCGTGCTGGAAGGCGGGCGCTGGTTCTATCTGGACGGCCACTTCACGCAGGCGGCACCGGGGCGGCGCGCACCGATGGCTCAGTAGTCGTCGGCGCCCTCTTCCTCTTCGTCCTGTTCTTCGTAGTCGTCGCTTGCCTCGTCAGCCACACGCGCCTCGAGAAAGGCCTTGAAGTCATCGGGGTCGCAGAATTCGTCGATGAAATCGGCGAGCACGCTGACGACCATGTCGGGGTCCCAGTCACACTGGTCTGCAGCGTCGTGAATCAGCTTTTCAGTGGCCATGTCTTTCTCCCGAAGGCTATTGGCCGTGCGCCCCGCACGGATGCGCAAAGGCTAGCACAGCAAGGCAAGCGGTTCACTGCCGCGCCACGGTATCGGCGTTCTGGCCGAACAGCAGCGATTTTGACGCTTCGTCGACGACCGGTTTGTCGCTGACCTGGACACCGCGCTCATACGCGCGCCGCGTCGCCGCGCGCGCCGCGACCTGCGCCTGCCAGCGCTGCAGGTGCGGAAAGCTCTCCAGATCCATCTGCTGGCGCTTGTGCGGCACCACCCACGGATAGCAGGCCATGTCGGCAATGCTGTAGCTGTCGCCGCCGACGAATTCGTGCGTCGCCAGGCGCTTGTTCAGCACGCCGTACAGGCGGGCCGTTTCATCGACATAGCGCTTGATCGCGTAGGCGATCGGCTCGGGCGCGTACTGCACGAAATGATGGTTCTGCCCGGCCATCGGCCCCAGCCCGCCCACCTGCCAGAACAGCCATTCCAGCACCTGCACCCTTGCACGCGCCTCGAGCGGCAGGAACTGCCCGGTCTTTTCACCGAGATACAGCAGGATGGCGCCCGACTCGAAAACCGACAGCGGCGCGCCGCCATCGGCCGGGGCCTGGTCGACGATGGCCGGCATGCGGTTGTTCGGCGAAATGGCCAGGAACTCGGGCCGGAACTGTTCGCCGGCGCCGATATTGACCGGGATGATGCGGTGCTCGATGCCCGTTTCTTCAAGAAACATCAACACCTTGTAACCGTTGGGGGTAGGCCAGAAATGAAGATCGATCACGATGGCTCGCCTCGAAATGAAGGATTTCCCAGAGCCTAACCGCGGCCGGGTGCCGCCGCCAGTCACATGACACGCGCAGCGTGGCGGATGTCCGCCACGTACAATGATGCCTTTCCGCCCGACCGCCCAATCCCGCCCCTACATGCTCCAGCACGCCATCATCCCGGTCACGCCCTTCGAACAGAACTGCACGCTGCTGTGGTGCGACGAAACCATGAAAGGCGCCGTCGTCGACCCCGGCGGTGACCTCGACCGCGTGCTCGCGGAAGTTGCCCGCCAGGGCGTGACACTGGAAAAGATCCTCATCACGCACGGTCACCTCGACCACGCGGGCGCAACCGCAGATCTCGCCGAGAAACTGCAGTTGCCGATCGAGGGCCCGCATCCGGACGACCAGTTCTGGATCGACGGTTTCCCCGTCCAGGCGCAGATGTTCGGTTTCCCTCCCTGCCGCCCCTTCGTGCCGACGCGCTGGCTGGCTGACGGCGACACGGTGACGGTCGGCAACGTGACGCTGGACGTCGTGCACTGCCCCGGACACACGCCGGGCCACGTCGTGTTCGTCGACCGCGCCGGACGTCTCGCCCAGGTCGGCGACGTGCTGTTCGCGGGCTCGATCGGCCGCACCGACTTCCCGCGCGGCAACCACGCGGACCTGATCCGCTCGATCCGCGAAAAGCTGTTCCCGCTCGGCGACGACATCCGCTTCATTCCGGGCCACGGCCCGATGTCCACGCTGGGCGAAGAGCGCCTGCACAATCCTTACGTCGGGGGTCGCTGACATGCAACTCGAGCGCATCCTGCAGAGCCAGGGTTTCGGTACGCGACGCGAATGCCGCGCGCTGGTCCGCCTGGAAAGAGTCACCGTCGGCGGCGAAATGATCGACGATCCCTTCGCCGACCTTCCGGCCGAAGCACTTGAATTCACGGTGGATGGCGAGCCGTGGCGCTACCACGAGAAGGCCTATGTGATGCTCAACAAGCCGACCGGCCACGAGTGCTCGCAGAAGCCGAAGCACCATCCGGCCGTGTTCGCGCTGCTCGCGGCGCCACTGGTCACGCGCGCCGTGCAGTGCGTCGGACGGCTGGACGAGGACACCACGGGCCTGTTGCTGCTGACCGACGACGGGCAGTTCATCCACCGCCTCACGTCGCCCAAGCACGGCGTGCTCAAGCGCTACATCGCGACCACCAAGCACCCGCTCAGCGCCGCGCAGCTGGCGGCGCTGAGCGGCGGCGTCGTGCTCAACGACGCACCGGACGTATCCGTGGCCGCGCACGCGGTGGAGCAGCTGGACGACAACCAGCTCGCGATCACCATCGGCGAGGGCCGCTACCACCAGGTCAAGCGCATGGTGGCGGCCGCCGGCAACCGGGTCGAAGCGCTGCACCGGGTGGCGGTCGGCCGGCTCGAACTGCCGGCCGATCTCGCGCCCGGCCAGTGGTGCTGGATAGATCCGTCACAGGTATGAGCAAGCGCCTGCGCGTGCGGGGTAGACTGCCCCGATGATTCACACCGACCCCCTCCAAGGCGCGGCCGAAAGGCTGGTTTCCGCCGCACCCGCCAGCGTGCAGGAAGACGCGCTGGAACGCGCGCTGCGCCCGAAACGGCTCGACGAATACATCGGCCAGCAGAAGATCCGCGAACAGCTGGACATCTTCGTCAGCGCCGCGCGCGCGCGCAAGGAACCGCTGGACCACGTGCTGCTGTTCGGCCCGCCCGGCCTGGGCAAGACCACGCTGGCCCACATCGTCGCAGCGGAAATGGGCGTGAACCTGCGGCAGACCTCGGGGCCGGTGCTTGAACGCGCAGGCGACCTCGCGGCGATACTCAGCAACCTCGAACCGAACGACGTGCTGTTCATCGACGAGATCCACCGTCTGAGCCCGGTGGTGGAAGAAATCCTGTATCCGGCGCTGGAGGATTTCCAGATCGACATCATGATCGGCGAAGGCCCGGCGGCGCGCTCGATCAAGCTGGACCTGCCCCCCTTCACGCTGGTCGGCGCCACGACGCGCGCCGGCATGCTGACCAATCCGCTGCGCGACCGATTCGGCATCGTCGCACGACTCGAGTTCTACAACGCCGACGAACTGGCGCTGATCGTGCGTCGATCTGCGCGCCTTCTGGATTGCGCGATGGACGACGCCGGCAGCGTGGAAATCGCGCGCCGCTCGCGCGGCACACCCCGCATCGCCAACCGCCTGCTGCGCCGCTGCCGCGATTACGCGCAGGTCCGGGCGGACGGCGCCATCACGCTCGACGTGGCCGACGCCGCGCTGACGATGCTGGACGTCGACGGCCTCGGACTCGACCTGATGGACCGCAAGCTGCTCGGCGCGGTGATCGAGAAGTTCGACGGCGGACCGGTCGGCGTGGACAACCTCGCCGCCGCGATCGGCGAGTCGCGCGACACGATCGAAGACGTGCTCGAGCCGTATCTGATCCAGCAGGGCTATCTGCAGCGAACACCGCGCGGTCGCATCGCGACGGCTGCGATCTACCGTCATTTCGGCTTCACCGCGCCGGGGCCTTCCGTGTCATCCCTGTGGGACAGCTCGACAGCACCTGCATCATCCACGAACGATCGGTAACATCCACTTTCAGTGGATTTTTCCGCCGCGCGGCAAGGCGTCGCAGCGGCTCGGGTAAAATTCGCCCATGAATGCACCTGCGCAGCACGTTGACGGCTTTTCGTGGCCGGTACGCGTCTACTACGAAGACACCGACAGCTACGGCGTGGTCTATTACGCAAACTACTTCAAGTTCGCTGAACGTGCGCGTACCGAATGGCTGCGTGAACTCGGCTTCGATCAGGTCGTCATGGCCGGGCAGGGCTACGGTTTCGTCGTGCGCTCGGCGCGCGGCGAATACCTCCGGCCGGCGCGTTTCAATGACGCCCTCGAAATGCGCAGCACCGTCTCCGGAATCAGCCGAGTCGCCGTCGATTTCACGCAGCGCCTCTATCGCGGCGAAGAACTGCTCTTTGATGCCGTGGTCCGTGTCGTATGCATCGACCCGGCGCGCTCGCGCCCGGTATCGCTGCCCGCAACGCTGCGGGCGCGCCTCTCTCCCTCAACCCTTGCCGCCCACACCCGCCGACCATGAACATCACAGAAGACCTCTCGATCATTTCCCTCATCCTGAATGCCAGCCTGCTGGTGAAGCTGGTGATGGGGCTGTTGATCGGCATATCGTTCATGAGCTGGTACTGGATCTTCCGCAAATCATTCGCACTGCGCGACGCGCGCAACCGTACCGACAAGTTCGAACTCGAATTCTGGTCCGGCGGCGACCTGAACGCGCTGTTCCAGAGCGCGGCCAATGACCGCCACAACGCAAGCGGCATGGAGCGCATCTTCGAGGCGGGCTACCGTGAATTCACCAAGCTGCGCGCTCGCCAGAACATCGACACCGCGACGGCCGTCGACGGCGCACGCCGCGCGATGCGCGCCACCTACCAGCGCGAGCTGGACGAACTGGAGTCGCACACGGCCTTCCTTGCCTCTACCGGTTCGGTCAGCCCGTACATCGGCCTGTTCGGCACGGTGTGGGGCATCATGAACGCCTTCCGCGGACTCGCCAACGTCGGCCAGGCCACGCTGTCACAGGTTGCGCCGGGCATTGCCGAAGCGCTGGTCGCCACGGCGATCGGCCTGTTCGCCGCCATCCCCGCCGTGGTCGCCTACAACCGCTTCGCGCACGACATCGACCGCATTTCCATCCGCTGGGAAAGCTTCATGGAAGAGTTCTCCAACATTCTGCAACGCCAGGCACGGTAAGCCGCGATGAGACGTCAACGCCGCCTGATGAACCAGATCAACGTCGTGCCCTACATCGACGTGATGCTGGTGCTGCTCGTCATCTTCATGGTCGCACCGCAGGCCACGCCCACCGGCAGCATCGAGCTGCCGAGCGTCGGCCAGTCGTCGCAGACACCGGCGTCGCCGATCGAAGTCATCGTGATGGCCGACGGCAAGCTCGCGCTGCGCGACCGCGACAAGGGCGCCGCCGAAAAAACGGTCACGCGCGACACGCTGATCGCGGGCATACGCGAGATGCAGGGCACCGACCAGACGCGCGCCGTGGTGGTCGCCGGCGACAAGGCGGCGCGCTACGAAGACATCCTGAAGGTGATGGACATGCTTCAGGGCAACGCCATCACCCGGATCGGTCTGCTCGTGCAGTCCGGCAAACCGTCGACGCCCGCCCAGCGCTGATGCACGATTTCGCATTCAACCGCCCGCAGCCCGGCAAGTGGCAATCCGCCCTGCTGGCCGCCGGCATGCACCTGCTGCTCGGGCTGCTGCTGTTCTACAGCGTGCGCTGGCAGACCAGCAAACCGGCGGCGGTGCAGGTCGAACTGGTGAGCGCGCTGCCGCCCATCCAGGCGCCGGCACGGACGGCGCCGCCGCCGAAGCCGGTCGTACAGCCGCCACCGAAGCCGGTTGTCGAACCGCCGCCGCCGCCCGCACCCAAGCCCGACATCGCGATCAAGGAACCGCCGAAGCCGAAACCTGTCCCGAAGGTGGAGCCAAAACCGGAACCCCGGTCCGAACCCAAGCCCAAGCCGGTGGAAAAGCCGCCCGAGCCGAAGGTGGAGCCGAAGCCGAAACCCCGGCCCGAGCCGCCACCGCCGGACACGCGGCGAGAACAGGCGTCGCAGGACAGGATGCTGCAGGAGGCACTGGCGCGGGAAAGCGCGCAGATGGCACAACGGGAAGCCGCGCGGGAAGCGGAAATGATGGCCAGGGTGGCGGCCGAGGGCGCGCGTCTGAAGGCGGTCCAGACCTGGGCCGACCGCATCAGCGCGCGCGTGCGCAACAATCTCGTGTTGCCGCCCGGCGCAAGCGGCAACCCGGAAGCACTGGTTTCCATTGCGCTGCTGCCGGACGGATCCGTCGTGGGCGAACCGCGCATGAAACGCTCGACCGGCAACGCAGCGCTGGATACCGCCATACTGCGCGCCATCGTGAAGTCGTCGCCGCTGCCCAAACCGGACGATCCATCCGCCTTCCAGCGCAACGTGGATCTCATCTTCCGGCCGCTGGAGCAGTAAGCCGCACACCGAACACATTTAATCGAAAGGACGCAATGTTCAAGGCATTCCGACTGATGGCCGCCAGCCTGCTGCTCGTGGCGCAATTCGCCCACGCCCAGCTGACGGTCGAAATTACCGGCGCCGGGGCGAACCGCATTCCGGTCGCGATCACGAACTTCAGCGGCGAGGGCCTGCTGCCGCAGGCGCTGACCGGCATCGTGCGCAGCGACCTGGAGCGCAGCGGACTGTTCCGGCTGGTCGACCCGGGCACCACGCAGGTGCCCGAGAACGCCGCGATCGACCTCACGCAATGGAAGGAACGCGGCACCGACGCGCTGGCGCTGGCCAGCATCCTGCCGGCGCCGGGCGGCCGCTATGAAGTGCGCATGCGCCTGTACGACATCGCACGCCAGGGCAAGCCGGACGGCATGATCTTCGTGTTCGCGCCCTCGACGGTGCGCGAAACCGGGCACCGCATCGCCGACTTCATCCACGAGAAGCTGACCGGCGAGAAGGGCATCTACTCGACGCGCATCGCCTATGTGGTGAAAAGCGGCAGCCGCTTCGAACTGAAAGTCGATGACGCCGACGGACAGAACCCGCGCACCGCGCTGCGTTCGTCCGAGCCCATCATCTCGCCCACCTGGTCACCGGACGGCACGCGACTCGCCTACGTGTCCTTCCAGGCCAAGAAGCCCATCATCTACGTGCACTCGCTGGCCACCGGCGCGCAGACGGTCGTCGCGAACTTCAAGGGCTCCAATTCGGCGCCCGCGTGGGCGCCCGACGGCAAGAAGCTGGCGGTGGTGCTGACCAAGGACAGCAGCTCGCAGATCTACACGATCAACGCCGACGGCAGCGGCCTCACGCGCGTCGCCGGTTCGAGCGCGATCGACACCGAACCGCAGTTCTCGCCCGACGGCCAGTACCTCTACTTCACGTCGGACCGCGGCGGCAGCCCGCAGATATATCGCGTGCCGGCCGGCGGCGGCAACGCCGAACGCGTAACCTTCGAAGGCAGCTACAACGTGACGCCGCGGCTGTCGCCGGACGGCAAGACGATGGCCTACGTGTCGCGCAACAATGGACGCTTCCAGGTGACCGCGATGGACCTCGCGAGCCGCCAGGTGCAGATCCTTACCGATTCATCGAGGGACGAATCACCGTCCTTCGCCCCCAACGGACGCATGATTCTCTACGCATCGGAGATCGGCGGACGCGGCGTCCTGTCGGCGGTATCCGTCGACGGGCGCGTCAAGCAGAAACTTTCCGGCCAGGCCGGCGGCGACGTCCGCGAACCTGCCTGGGGCCCGTTCAACCAACCGTAAACCGCAGTCAAACTTCAGGGAGAATCAAACATGCGCAACATCACGATCCAGACCTCCATCGCTGCACTTTCGCTTGCCCTGCTCGCAGGCTGCTCGTCGACCGGTCCCGAACAGCCCGCCGCACCGACAGAAGACCGCACGCCGTCGGCACCGACCGGCGACACCAGCGGTTCGGCCGTCAACCAGGGTCAGGTCGACAGCCGCGGCATGTCGGCCGAAGAAGCGCTGATGGCCCAGCTCAAGGACCCGAACAGCCCGCTGTCCAAGCGCATCATCTATTTCGACTACGACAGCTATACGATCAAGGACAGCTACGCCAGCCTGATCTCGGCGCACGCCAAGTTCCTCGCCGCGAACCCGAAGATGAAGATGCTCATCCAGGGCAACACCGACGAGCGCGGTTCCCGCGAATACAACCTGGCTCTCGGCCAGAAGCGCGCGGAAGCCGTCAAGCGCGCACTGCTGCTGCTCGGCGTTCAGGAAGCACAGGTGGAGTCGGTCAGCCTCGGCGAAGAAAAGCCGCGCATGGTCGGTTCCGACGAAGCGTCCTATGCGGAGAACCGCCGTTCTGAACTGCTCTACTCGGGCGAGTTCTGATGCAGGCCCGTCTCAGGCTCGCGGCGGCGTTCGCGTCGCTGTGGCTGTGTGCGGGCGCCTCGCACGCAGCCCTGTTCGACGACACCGAGGCCCGGCGGCGCATCGACGTATTGACGAATGACAGCAATACGCGCTTCGCCACGCTGGCGTCGCAGATCGAACAGTCGCAGCGCGCGCAACTCGAGCTGACCAACCAGCTCGAGGCGCTGCGCGGCGAGATCGCGAAGCTGCGCGGACAGGTCGAGGTGCTGACGTACGAACTGGAAGCCGCCACCAAGCGGCAGAAGGACTTCTACCTCGACCTGGACAACCGGCTGCGCACGCTGGAAACGAAGCCCGAAGCCGCTGCCGCCGCAGACAGCGATCCGGCCGCCGAAGCCGCCGAGTACGAAGCCGCCCTGAACCTGCTCAAGGCCGGCAAGTTCGCCGATGCCCAGAGCGCGTTCGAAGCCTTCATCGTCGCCCGGCCGCAGAGCACCTTCACGCCGGCCGCGCACTACTGGGCAGCCAGCTCCAGCTTCCAGGCCAAGAACTACACGCGCGCCGCCGAGCTGTACCAGCAGGTGCACACGCAATGGCCGGAAGACGTGCGCGCGCCCGAAGCCCTGATCGGTCTGGCCAACACGCAGCAGATGCAGGGCGACGCGAAGGGCGCGAAGAAGACGCTGGAAACCGTCGTGGCCGAATATCCGGGCACGCCGGCGGCCGACGTGGCGCGACAGCGTCTGAAACAGAGGAAGTAGCAATGACGGAAGGCTCCCCGCGGCGCGCCGTCGTGCTGCTTTCCGGCGGGCTGGATTCCGCCACGGTGCTGGCCATGGCCCGCGAGCAGGGGCACGAGTGCCACTGCCTGTCGCTCGACTACGGCCAGCGCCACCGCGCGGAACTGGACGCCGCCGAGCGCGTCGCACAGGCGCTCGGTGCGGCCAGCCACCGCACCATCACGCTAGATCTGCGCGCGTTCGGCGGTTCCGCGTTGACCGACAGCGCGATCGACGTGCCGACCGGCGGCGTGGAGGCCGGCATTCCGGTCACCTACGTGCCGGCGCGCAACACCATCATGCTGTCTCTGTCGCTGGCCTGGGCGGAAGTGCTCGGCGCGCAGGACATCCATTGCGGCGTCAACGCGGTCGACTACTCCGGCTACCCCGACTGCCGGCCGGAGTACATCCGGGCGTTCGAAGCCATGGCCAACCTCGCGACCCGCGCCGCCGTGGAAGGCGCGAAGCTCACGCTGCACGCGCCGCTGATCGCGCTCACCAAGGCGGGTATCATCCGCGAAGGCGTGCGTCTGGGCGTCGATTACGCGCTCACCGTCTCGTGCTATCAGGCAGACGACACGGGCCGCGCCTGTGGCGTCTGCGACGCCTGCCGGCTGCGGCGCGACGGCTTCACCGCCGCTGGCGTCAGCGATCCGACACGCTACCGCTGAAGGCCCCGTGACCGGGGCGGCGAACAACCCGACCCGAGCATGATGGACTTCAATATCCACACCGAAACACTGGCAGCCGTCTTCGCGCTGTCGATCGCACTGGGCGCGCTCACCGCGCGCACCGGCTTCTGCACGATGGGCGCAGTCTCCGACTGGATCAACATCGGCGACCTCGGCCGAATGCGCTCGTGGATGATCGCCATCGCCGTCGCGATGGCCGGTCTGGCCGGCCTCGAATCCTCCGGCGTCATCGACCTCGCCACCACCTACCCGCCCTACCGCACACCGCAATTCGCGTGGCTGCGCCACCTGGTCGGCGGCCTGCTGTTCGGCGTCGGCATGACGCTGGCCAGCGGCTGCGGCAACAAGACGCTGGTGCGCATCGGCGGCGGCAACCTGAAATCGCTGCTGGTTCTCGCCTTCGGCGCGCTGTTCGCCTATCTGATGAACTACACCGGCTTCAACGCCTCGCTGTTCGGCTGGATGAACGACTACGCCATCGCACTCGACAGCCACGGCATGGCCAGCCAGACGCTCGGTACCGTCATCGCCGGCGTCGCAGGCGGTGACGCCGGCACGCTCGATCGCGCACTGCCCTGGGTCATCGCCGGCACGCTCGCGGTATGGGCGTTCGCATCCGCCGAATTCCGCCACAACATCGACCATCTCGCCGGCGGCATCGGCTTCGGCCTCGCCGTGCTCTGCGGCTGGTGGCTCACCGCAGGGCCGCGCGCCGCCGCATGGAAGGAGTGGGCCGACTTCTCCGAAGTGGTGCCCAGCCGCGTCGAGGCACAGTCCTACACCTTCGTGTCGCCGATGGCCGACACCGCGCGCTACCTGGCCGACCCGGCAAACACCTCGCTGATCAACTTCGGTGTCATGGCACTGGCCGGCGTCATCGTCGGCGCCTTCATCTACAGCATCGCGAGCGGACGCTTCCGCATCGAAGTGTTCAACAGCAAGGCCGACTTCGTGCGCCACGCCATCGGCGGCACGCTCATGGCCATAGGCGGCGTGCTGGCCTTCGGCTGCAGCGTCGGCCAGGGCATCACCGGCGTATCGACGCTGGCGCTCGGCGGCTTCATCGCACTCGCCGCGATCATCGCCGGCTCCGCGCTGACGATGAAGGCGACCCTGTGGTGGCTGATGCGGGATTGAGCCTCCGGCGCTTGACTCCGGAAACGTCACTTCCTATAATCGCGCCTCTTTGCGAGGGTCGGTAGCTCAGTCGGTAGAGCAGCGGACTTTTAATCCGTTGGTCGCGAGTTCGAATCTCGCCCGACCCACCAACCGAAGGTGGGCGTGTAAGATTCAAGCCCTCGAGAAGACAGGTTTCCGGGTTGTTAGCTCAGTTGGTAGAGCAGCGGACTCTTAATCCGTAGGTCGAGTGTTCGAGCCACTCACAACCCACCAGACTCAAAAGCCCGGCCATTCGGCCGGGCTTTTTTCTTTTGTACCGCCGAAATCCGCGCTCACGCAGGCTATCCGGCCGGGCGCTCGGCGGCGGGTGCAGGCGGGCATTTCAGGCCGACGCTGGTGATGTCGCCGGCAGCGTTCATGTCGCGCACGGTGAGCCAGACGGCGCCGATGGCGACGCGGTCGCCGACGACGGCGCCTCGGCCCAGGCGTTTGGCCATCAGCGATCGCAGGTCGAGCGCGGCGTCTTCCTCCCGCAGCGAAAACCCGTAGTTCAGCGCGAGGTCGCCGGCCTGGCACGACGGGTCAACGACAAATTCGCCGAAGAAGCGCGCGTGCGCGCTCAGTTCGCCGATGACGGTGCCGAAGGCGCGGGCCACCGGCTCGGCGAGCGCCTGCGGCGCGGCGAACCACACGGAGTCGCCGGCGATCAGCCGGGTTGCCGGGTCCAGCCGAAGCAGCGCTTCATCACGGGTGACGGCGACGCAGCGCACGTCACCGACCTCGCCGAAGCCGTCGGCGATTTCGTCCGGATGCGCCCCCTCCGCCGCCGAGCCTGCGCCGACCCGGTACTCCAGCAGTTCCAGTGCGACATCTCCGCCGACCCACACTTCACGGCGGTCGACCGGCTCGTCGCGCGGCGGCACTTCGACGCCGAACAGGCGTGCGGCCGATGCGACGGTGGCGCCCTGCACCAGCAACGACAGCAGCACGACGGTGAAGGCCACGTCGAACAGCAGCAGCGAATCCGGCACGCCCATCATCACCGGCACGATGGCCAGCACGATGGGCACGGCGCCGCGCAGGCCGACCCAGGAAATGTAGGCGATCTCGCGCGGCCGGTAGCGAAACGGCAGCAGGCCGGTCGCGACGGCGAACGGCCTTGCCACAAGCATCAGGAAGACGGCCATCGCCAGCGACGTGAATGCGTATTCGACCAGGTGAGACGGCGTCACCAGCAGACCCAGCACGACGAACATGCCTGCCTGCGCGAGCCAGGCCAGGCCGTCCATGACGCGCAGCACATGCTCGGTGGCGTGGCTGCGACGGTTGCCGATGATGAGTCCTGCGATGTAGATGGCGAGGAATCCGCTGCCGTCCAGCAGGTTGGTGGCGGAGAACACGAGCAGCCCGCCCGACACGATGAGCAGCGCGTAGAGCCCTTCGGCCAGCCGGAGCCGGCGCAGCAGGCGCGACAGCACCCAGCCGCCGCACACGCCGAACACCGCGCCCAGGCCGAGCTGGCTGACCAGCATCAGCACGAAACGCATCGGGCTGCCCTGTTCGGGATGGAGCAGCGTCTCCACCAGTATCGTGACCATGAGGATGGCCATCGGATCGTTGGCGCCGGATTCGATCTCGAGCGTGGCCTTGACCCGTTCGTTCAACCGCACGCCGCTGTTGCGCAGCAGCGCGAACACTGCGGCGGCGTCGGTCGACCCGACGATGGCGCCGAGCAGCATGCCGAGGCGCCAGTCGACGTCGAGCAGCCAGGTGGCGAAGACGCCAAGCGGGATGGCGGTCGCAACGACGCCCCAGCTGGCGAGGACGGCGGCCGGCCTGAGCGCGACGCGGAAGGTTTCGACGCGCGTGCGCAGGCCGCCGTCGAGCAGGATGACGGCCAGCGCGAGCTGGCCGACCATCGTCGCCGTCGTGAAGTCGTCGAACAGGATGCCGCCCGGCCCGTCCTCGCCGGCCAGCATGCCGACGACAAGAAAGAGCAGCAGCAGCGGCAGTCCGAGCCGGGTCGACACGGTGCTGCCAAGCACGCTGACGAACAGCAGCAGCGCGGCGAGAAGAAAGTACCCGTTGATGGCGATCATGGTTCGAAACTATAACGACTGAATACTGCGGGACCGCGATTCTCCGCGATGAAGGGGGTTCAACGGCATGCTGCCGCGCAGCATGAAGGACCGGCCGGCGGACGGTGCCGCATAAGCTTGCCGTAAGTTAGGCGTTCTAAAATCCGCGTCGCGGTACAAAGGGCACCCGAATCTGACACCGCAGGCCGTGCGACATCTCTAGGTTGCAGGTTCAGGTAGTGCATAACATAGGAGGAGGAGCATTCATGGAAGACAGTAATAGCCAAGGCTACTGGAAGGCCACGCTGGCTCTGCTGACCCGGATCCTGATCATTTGGTTCGCGGTCTCGTTCGGCGCCGGCATTCTTTTCGCAGACGCCCTGAACGGCATCCACTTGGGTGGTTATCCGCTCGGATTCTGGTTTGCCCAGCAAGGATCGATCTACATCTTCGTCGCGCTGATTTTCTACTACGCGAAGAAGATGGGGGATATCGACCGTCAGTTCGACGTTCACGAGGATTGATCACATGGAACTGCAAACAACCATCAATATTGTCGTCGGTCTGACCTTCGCGCTCTACATCGGCATCGCCATCTGGGCACGCGCGGGTTCCACCAGCGAGTTCTACGCGGCAGGCGGCCAGGTCCATCCGGTACTCAACGGCATGGCGACGGGCGCCGACTGGATGAGTGCGGCGTCGTTCATCTCGATGGCCGGCCTGATTTCCAACATGGGTTATGGCGGTGGCCTGTTCCTGATGGGCTGGACCGGCGGCTATGTGCTGCTCGCCATGCTGCTGGCCCCGTACCTGCGCAAGTTCGGCAAGTTCACGGTGCCGCAATTCATCGGTGACCGCTTCTACTCGAAGTCGGCCTCGACCGTGGCGGTGATCTGCCTGCTGACCGCGTCCATCACCTACATCATCGGCCAGATGACCGGTGTCGGCGTGGCGTTCTCGCGCTTCCTGGGCGTGTCGAGCGAGACCGGCATCTATGTCGGCATGGGCATCGTGTTCATGTACGCGGTGTTCGGCGGCATGAAGGGCATCACCTACACGCAGGTGGCACAGTATGTCGTGCTCATCCTGGCCTACACGATTCCGGCCATCTTCATCTCGCTGCAACTGACCGGCAACCCGATCCCGCAACTGGGCCTGGGTTCGAACCTCGTCGGTCACGACGCATCGCTGCTGTCGACGCTGGACCACATCGTGACCGACCTCGGTTTCGGCAAATACACGACGACCACGGCCGGCAGCACGCTGAACATGTTCGTCTACACGATGTCGCTGATGATCGGCACCGCCGGTCTGCCGCACGTGATCATGCGCTTCTTCACCGTTCCGACGGTCAAGGACGCACGTTCGTCGGCTGGCTGGGCGCTGGTGTTCATCGCCATTCTCTACACGACGGCACCTGCCGTCGCAGCGATGGCGAAGACCAACCTGATCCGCACCATCACGCCGGGCGTCGTCATGCAGGATGCCGATCCGTTCGCCAAGGACGCGGCCATCCAGTACGAAGAGCGTCCGGACTGGATGAAGCGCTGGGAAAAGACCGGCCTGCTGAAGTTCGAGGACAAGAACGGTGACGGCCGCATCCAGTACTACAACGACAAGACGGAAGATGCCGACGTCAAGGCCAAGGCGGAAGCCGCGGGCTGGAACGGCAACGAGCTGACTGTCAACGCCGACATCATCGTGCTGGCCAATCCGGAAATCGCGCTGCTGCCGAACTGGGTCATCGCGCTGGTGGCTGCCGGTGGTCTTGCCGCCGCGCTGTCGACGGCCGCGGGCCTGCTGATGGCGATCTCGTCCGCGGTGTCGCACGATCTGGTGAAGAACGTGTTCATGCCCAACATCAGCGAGAAGGGCGAGCTGATGGCCGGCAAGATTTCGATGGCTGTCGCGATCGTGATCTCCGGCTACCTGGGCCTGAATCCGCCGGGCTTCGCGGCCGGTACCGTGGCGCTGGCCTTCGGTATCGCGGCAAGTTCGCTGTTCCCCGCCATCATGATGGGCATCTTCAGCAAGAAGATGAACAAGGAAGGCGCGATGAGCGGCATGCTGGCCGGCCTGTTCGTGACGCTGTTCTACGTGTTTGCGCACAAGGGCCTGTTCTTCATCAAGGGCACCGAGTACCTCGACCTGATCGGCGGTCCGAACTCCTTCTTCGGCATCACGCCGGAAGCGTTCGGTGCCATCGGCGCCGTGGTGAACTTCACCGTCGCCTTCCTGGTGGACAAGGTGACCAAGGAACCGCCGGAGCACATCCAGCACATGGTCGAAGCCGTCCGCATCCCGCGCGGCTCGAAGGCTGTCGATGGCGCTCACTGAGCGATCGTCGTAACCTGAGCGCGGGCACACCGGCCCGCGCACCGGACTGATGTGTGTGCGAGGCCCCGCCGGCCATGCTGGCGGGGCCTTTTTCCTGACATGCCGGCAAACATGCGGTAGCGTTGCCGGCGCACCTTCGCGCAGGAGCTGAACATGGTTTTCGACATCAGCGTCGCAACGACGTGGATACTTTTCATCGCCCTGTTTCCGATCGCCTTCTTCTGGCTCAGGCGCGCCTGGCGCATCCTGGTCAGGCGGGATTTCTCCGAAGTGGCGCTCAAGCGTGGCGAACCGCCGGCCGACCCGGAACGCTGGGCGCCGCATGAACTCATCATCAACGGCGTTGCGGGGGCAGTCGTGGTGTGCGTCATCGTCGGCGTGGTCGCCGGCTGGATGCGCTACGAGCAGTGGTCGGCCGTCGCCGGCAGCACCATCTGGTGCAAGTTCTTCGCGAGCTTTGCACTGAGCCGCCATGCGCACCTGCGCAGCGGCAAGAAACCCGCTTGAACGGGCGCCGTCGATGACGGCACATCTTCACCACCAGCGACTGGCGGCCCTGTTTGCCGCCGCGCTGCTGCTGTTCAACTTTCCGCTGCTCGCGCTGTGGGACCGCGAACTCACGGTGTTCGGCGTGCCGCTGTTCCCGGCAGCGCTGTTCTTCGTGTGGGGCGTGCTGATCGCCCTGCTCGCGTGGTCCATGGAGCGCACGCAGCGCTGACCTCAAATGCTATCGGCCCCGCTGCTCGTCGGCGCCTCGTTCGCCTATCTGCTGATGCTGTTCGCGGTCGCCTGGTATGGCGATCGCCGCGCGCGCCAGGGTCGCTCCATCATCGGCAACGCCTGGGTCTACGCGCTGTCGATGGCCGTCTACTGCACGGCGTGGACCTACTTCGGCAGCGTGGGACGGGCGTCGACGTCCGGCGTGTGGTTCCTGCCCATCTATCTGGGCCCGACGCTGGCGATGATCGTGGCATGGATGGTGGTGCGCAAGATGATCCGCATCACCCGCACCTACCGCCTGACCTCGATCGCCGACTTCATCGCCAGCCGCTACGGCAAGAGCCCGACGCTGGCCGGCATGGTGACGCTGATCACCGTCGTCGGCATCGTTCCCTACATCGCACTGCAGCTCAAGGCGGTCGCCAGCGGTTACGCGGTGCTGACCACGCTGCCCGGCGAGGCGGTCGCCGCAGCGGGCCCCTGGTGGGGCGACAGCACGCTCTACGTCGCGCTGACACTGGCCGGCTTCGCCATGGTGTTCGGCACGCGCCATCTCGACACGACGGAACGGCACGAGGGCATGGTGGCCGCGATCGCGTTCGAGTCCGTGGTCAAGCTGGTCGCCTTCCTGTCGGTCGGCCTGTTCGTCAGCTATTCGATGTTCGATGGCCTGGGCGACCTGTTCGCACGCGCGCTCGCCCATCCGGAGCTGCGGCCGCTGCTCGCGCTGGAACAGGGCCGGCCGTTCACCTATGAACAGTGGTTCGCGCTGACGGTGCTGTCGATGATGTCGGTGCTCTTCCTGCCGCGCCAGTTCCAGGTGATGGTGGTCGAGAACGTCGACGAGCGGCACCTGCGCCGCGCAGCCTGGGTGTTTCCGCTCTACCTGCTGCTGATCAACCTGTTCGTGCTGCCGATCGCGCTCGGCGGATTGCTCCACTTCGGGCCCGGCAACACCGACGCAGAAGCATTCGTGCTGTCGCTGCCGCTCGCCAACGGCCAGCCGGCGCTCGCGCTGTTCGCATTCATCGGCGGGCTGTCGGCGGCAACCGGCATGGTCATCGTTGAAACCATCGCCGTGTCGACGATGGTCTGCAACGATCTGGTCATGCCGCTGCTGCTTCGCACGCGGCGCTTCGGCGCGCGCGCCGGCGGCGATCTGACGCGGCTGCTGCTGCTGATCCGGCGCACCGCCATCGTCGGCATCATGTTTCTCGGCTATGCGTACTTCCACATCGCCGGCGAAGCCTACGCACTGGTCAGCATCGGCCTGATCAGCTTCGCGGCGATCACGCAGTTCGCGCCGGCCGCCCTCGGCGGCATGTACTGGAAGGGCGGCACGCGCGAAGGCGCGATGGCCGGGCTGGCCGCCGGCTTCGCGCTGTGGGCGTGGACGCTGATGCTGCCGTCGATCGCCAAGTCCGGCTGGATGGACACCGGTTTCATCACGCATGGTCCGTGGGGCACCACCTTGCTGCGGCCGGAACAGCTGTTCGGCCTGACCGGGCTGGACAACCTGACGCACTCGCTGTTCTGGAGCCTGCTGGCGAACATCACCGCCTACGTGGCCATTTCACTGTGGCGCACGCCGTCGGCGCGCGAAATCAGCCAGGCGCTGCTGTTCGTCGACGTGTTCGAACGCACCGCGAGCAGCGGCCCTGTGTTCTGGCGCGGCCGCGCCCAGGTGTCGGACCTGCAGCCGCTGATCGCGCGCTTTCTCGGCGAGGCGCGCTCGCAATCGCTGTTCGAGGCCTACGCGCGCGATGCGGGCGTCGCGCGGATCGACCAGATAAAGCCTGACGCGCAGCTGGTGCAGTTCGCCGAAACGCAGCTTGCCGGCGCCATCGGCAGCGCGTCGGCGCGCGTCATGGTGGCGTCCGTCGTGGAAGAGGAAGCGCTCGGCCTGGACGACGTCATGCGCATACTCGAAGAGGCATCGCAGCTGCGCGCCTACTCGCACGCGCTGGAAGACAAGTCGCGCTCGCTCGAACGCGCCACCGCCGAGCTGCGCGCCGCCAACGACCAGCTCAAGAGCCTGGACCGCCTGAAGGACGACTTCATGTCCTCGGTCACGCACGAACTGCGTACGCCGCTCACGTCGATCCGCGCGCTGTCCGAGCTGATGGTCGACGACCCGAAGATGGACGGCCAACAGCGCCAGCACTTCCTCGGCATCATCGTCAGCGAGACCGAACGCCTGAGCCGGCTCGTGAATCAGGTGCTGGACATGGCGAAGATAGAGTCCGGCCAGGCCGAATGGCATAACAGCGAGGTCGATCTGCGCGCCCTCATCGTGAAGGCGCTCGACACCACGCGGGAAATGTTCCGCGAACGCGGCGCGCGCGTCGAACTGCACGCGCCGGAACACTTGCCGGCGCTGCGCGCCGACCCGGACCGGCTCACCCAGGTCATGCTCAACCTGCTGGCAAACGCCGGCAAGTTCGTGCCGCGCGGCACCGGTCATGTCGAGGTGCGCGTGCGCAGCGACGCGCGCGGCGTCACCGTCGATGTGCATGACAATGGGCCGGGCGTGCCGGCGGAGGAACGCGCCCTCGTTTTCGAGCGCTTCCGTCAGGGCGGGCACGGCGTGAACCGCCCGGCCGGCACCGGTCTGGGCCTGCCGATCAGCCGCCAGATCATCGAGCACTTCGGCGGCCGCATGTGGCTGGAACCTGATCCAGGGCAAGGCGCATGCTTCAGCTTTAATCTACCGTGGAACACACAGAAAAATCCGCCGGCCCCGGCCGAAGCAGGAGGAGGAGACACCCCGTGACGTACAAGATACTGATCGCCGATGACGAGCCGAACATCCTGATTTCACTCGAATTTCTGATGAAGCGCGAAGGGTTCGACGTCCACATCGCGCGCGACGGCATCGAAGCGCTGGACGCCATCACCGGACAGCGGCCCGACCTCGTGCTGCTCGACGTGATGATGCCGGGCAAGACCGGTTTCGAGGTCTGCCAGGAGGTGCGCGCGCAGGACGCGCTGAAGGACGTGCGCATCCTGATGCTGACGGCCAAAGGACGCGACACCGACATCGCGAAGGGGCTTGCGCTCGGTGCCGACGCCTACATGACCAAGCCCTTCTCCACGCGCGAACTGGTGCAGAAGGTGCGCGCCATGCTGGAGCCGGCCGCTTGAATCCGCGCCTGCGCCCGGACCGCCGCGTGCTGCTCGGGCTCGCGGCGCTGGCGCTGCTGATGGCGGCCTGGGCACTGGTCACCGGCGCGCTCGTGATGTCGTCGCTGGAGCCGGCCGAGCGCGCCGCCGTGGAGGCGCTGCTCGGCGCGCGGCTGCCGGTCGCCGGCATGACACTGGTGTTCGCGCTGCTGATCGCGCTGGTGGCGTTCAACGCGCTGTACCGCCACTTCATCGTCGCACCGGCGCGCCTGCTGGAAGAGGCGCGCATCCAGCTCGGCACCGACACCGAGCGCCCGCTGACCGTCCAGGGCTCGCCGGAGAACCGGGCGCTGGCCGACGTCATCACCGGCTTCGTCGAACAGCGCGCGCGCCTGCGCGCCGACATCGCGCAGCAGGTGGCGCTGGCCAGCCGCAACATCGAACAGGAGCGCAGCCGGCTCGCCGCGCTCATGTCCGAACTCACGCAAAGCGTCGTGGTGTGCAATCTCGACGGCCGCGTGCTGCTCTACAACAACCGCGCGCGCCTGCAGTTCCGCGCGCTGTCCGACGCGCCCGCGGTGGCCTCCGGCGCCGAACTGATCGGGCTCGGCCGCTCCATCTACACGGTGTTCGACCGCAAGCTGGTGGCGCACGCGCTGGAAAACATCCGCCAGCGCATGCAGCGCGGCGTGTCCAGCCCGTCCGCACAGTTCGTCACCACGACGCGCGCCGGCCAGCTGCTGCGCGCGCAGATGACGCCGGTGCGCGGCGTGGCCGCCGGCACGGCCGACAACGACCCGGACGCCGGGGCCGGCAGCATCAGCGGCTTCGTGCTGATGCTGGACAACATCACGCGCGACTTCGAGGAGGAGTCCGCGCGCGACAAGCTGCTGCTGCGCCTGACCGAAGGCAGCCGCGCGTCGCTGGCGAACATGCAGGCGGCGATCGACATGCTGGCCTACCCGGACATCGAGGCCGCGATGCGCGAGCGCTTCCACGGCGTCATCCGCGACGAGGTCGTCGCCCTGAGCAAGCGCGTGTGCGACACCGCGCAGGACGCAACCCGCGGGCTCAAGGCGCGCTGGCCGCTGGAGGACATGCTGGGCGCCGACCTGGTATCCGCCGCGCTGCGCCGCATCGAGGCGCTCGGCACGCCACGCGCGCACGCGGACGAGGTGGACGCCTCGCTGTGGCTCAAGGTGGACAGCTTTTCACTGCTGCAGGCACTGACCTGCCTCGCCGCCCGCCTGGCCGACGAATACGACATCCGTTCGGTGCAGATCCGCCTCGGTCCGGCACCGCAGGGCACGCGCGCCCATCTCGACCTGATCTGGCAAGGCCAGACGATGAGCACGGAAACGGTCATGAACTGGCAGATGGACGCGATGCAGATCGGTGCCGAGCGCTCGCCGCTGTCGGTGCGCGACGTGGTCGAGCGGCACGGCGGCGAATTCTGGCTGGAGCGCGAACGCGTGCGCCATCGCGCCTTCTTCCGCTTCCTGCTGCCGCTGGCAAGCGAACGCGAACAGCTCGACAGCGCCACCTTCGTGCCGCAGGGCAGCCGCCCGGAGTACTACGACTTCGACCTGTTCCAGACCACCGAATCGAGCCGCGGACTGGCCGACCGGCGCCTGACCGAACTGGCCTACACGGTGTTCGACACCGAAACCACCGGCCTCAATCCGGCCGAGGGCGACGAGATCATCCAGATCGGCGCCGCGCGCATCGTCAATGGCAAGCTGCTGCGCCAGGAAAGTTTCGAACAGCTGGTCGACCCGCAGCGCTCGATTCCGGCGGCGTCCATTCCGATCCACGGCATCACGCCGGACCAGGTGCGCGGACAGCCGACGATAGACACCGTGCTGCCGGCCTTTCACGCATTCGCACAGGACACCGTGCTGGTCGCGCACAACGCGGCGTTCGACATGCGCTTCCTGCAGCTCAAGGAGAAGCGCACCGGCATCCGCTTCGAACAGCCGGTGCTCGACACGCTGCTGCTGTCCGCGCTGGTACACCCCAATCAGGAATCGCACCGACTGGAGGCGATCGCCGAACGGTTCAACGTGCCGGTCATCGGCCGTCACACCGCGCTCGGCGACGCCATCGTCACCGCCGACGTCTTCCTCAAGCTCATTCCGCTGCTGGCCGAACGCGGCATCCACACACTGGGCGAGGCGCGCGAAGCGGCGCAGCAGACCTACTACGCGCGCATCCGGTACTGACGCCGCTCACAGCGGCGTGACGGCGTCACCCGGGCGGATTTCCCCGTCTTCGAGCAGCTGCAGATAGACGCCCAGTTCCCGGTGGCCGTAGCGCTCCATCATCGTCTGCGGAAGCGCGAGATCGCGTTTCGCGGTGACCGGATTGACGTTGGTCGCAGCGCAGCGCGGCGTGCGCATGACGACGCGCGCACGCACGCACCCGATGCGCACGTCGCGGTCGAGCCACGAGGCCTCTTCCCAGGGCACCACGCCATCGATGTAGATGTTCGCGCGAAAGCGCAGCGGGTCGATGTCCACGCCCCACGTGGCGCCAATCTCGCGCACCGTGGCCAGATTGATCAGCGACACGGCATTCATCATCGCGTGCGACAGCACGCTGACATCGGTGAAGCGGAATCCTTCGCCGGCGACGAAGCGCGGCGGCCCCTCGAAGCGGGCACCGACGTGGCGTGCGATGAAGCTTTCCAGCTCGGCGCGGCCCTGCGCGTCATCGACGTCGATGCGCAGCGTCCGGCCGTCCGGCGCGCTCACGTGCAGGCAACCCGTTTCATCGTCGAAGCGGGTGGCCAGCGACGCGAGCGCGGCGTGGTCCATCAGCGCGATGAAGTCGGTTTTCGGGCGCGGGCGATAGGCGGCGGTGTCGAAGGTCCAGCTGCCATTGGTCAGCGCATACGCGCGGTCCACCGGAAAGCCCTCACCGGCGCGCAGCGCGACCTGCGCCAGCGGTTCGGGCGACAGCCCCTTGACCGGGTATCGGTATAGATTCCGTATCGTGCTCATGGCGGCTCCGCGACTCAGGGACAGGCGCGATGCTGACGCGCCCGCCGGCACGCCGCAATAAGTCGTTTACCGGAGGCGACGCGTCAGAATCGTCCTGCCTGGTAGCGCTGGCCGAGCACGCTCTGCAGCGTCTGCACCACGGTGAAGGCGTCCTTGAGCTGGCTGCGCTCGAAGTTGGACAGTTCGTCCGGGCGCAGGAAGTTGTCGGCGTCCTGCCCGGCGCCGAGCTGGCGTGCCTGATGCTGGATGCGCAGCGCGGCGATGAATTCGAGCGCGTCGCGCAGGTCGCGTGCGCTCTGTTCGCTGATCTCCTTGCTGTCTGCGGCGCTGGCCAGACGGTCGTGCGTGTTCACTGCGTCGTGCCCGCCGGCCAGCGCATAGACGCGCGCCAGGTCGACGATGGGCACGATGCCGTTGTGCTTCAGGTCGATGCGGCCGCGGTGCTCGCCCGAACGTATCGTCGACAGCGTGCGGAACAGGCCGAGCGGCGGCTGGTGGCTCAGCGCATTGCTCACCATGTAGGCGAGGAAGATGCGGTTGTCGCGCGTGCGCGCCAGCACGTCGCGCCGCAGGTCTTCGAGCAGCGAGGTCTTGCCGTAGATGGCGCGCAGATCGAAGAACACGCAGGTGAGCATCAACGCCTTGGGTTCGGGCTCCTCAGTCCAGTTGCGGAAGTACTGCGCCCAGCGGCTGCGCGGCTGGCGCCACTGGTCGGTCATCGCCATCATGTCGCCCGGGCAGTGAATGTAGCCGCAGGCGTCGAGCCCGTCGCAGACGAGTGTGGACAGCGACTTGAAGTACTCGCCGTGGCGCGCGGCGTCATAGCTGTCGTCGAGGATGAGGCAGTTGTCCTGGTCGGACTTGGCCGTCTGTTCGCTGCGCGCCTGCGAACCGGCGGCCACCCAGACGTAGTCGATCGGCGCCGGGCCGAAGCGCGCTTCCGCCAGCTGCAGCAGACGGCAGGTGATGGCGTCGGTGATCGCCGTGATGATGTGGCCGGTGCTGTAGGCGCTGGCGCCCGCCGCCGCGAGGTTCTGCTGCAGCGCGCGCACCCGCGCGGCACCTGCGGCCAGCCCGTCCACCGTGTCCTGCTTGTAGATGTCGCCGGCCAGATAGACGGCCGACGTGCTGTGCTGTTCCGTCAGGTCGGTGGCGGTGATCATGCCGACGACGGTGTCCCCGTCCATGACCGGCACGTGGTGGATGTTGTGGCGGGCCATCAGCAGCAGCGCATCGAATGCCGGCTTGCGCACGTCCATCGTCAGCGGCGCGACGGTGGCGATGTCGATGACCGGCCGGCTGATGTCGATGCCGCGTGCCAGCGCGCGGTTGCGCAGGTCGCGATCGGTCACCAGCCCGAACAGGCGGCCGCTTTCCACGATGAGCACGGACGACACGCGCTGCTCGCACATCTTCTCCGCCGCGTCGCGAATGGACGTGGACGGCGCCAGCGTGATCGGCGCGCGGCGGATCAGCGCGCGCACCGGCATCGTCATCAGGTTCAGGTGCGGGTCGGTCGTGCGTGCGCCGGCGGCGGCGCGGGTGCCGGCCGGCGTGACGAAGCAGCCGAGTGGCGGGTAGGCCGCGCACAGCGCGTCCACATCCGTGCTGCCGAAGCGCAGCAGATGCACGTCGTCATCGTCGGCGCGCACGGCCCACGGGTCGAGCGCGCGCGCCGGGCAGCCATAGCCGAACAGTTCGCCGGCGCACAGCACCACCGAAGCGCCGCTGTCGGCATCGCGCAGCGACACGCGACCGCTGACGACGAGATACAGCGCGTCGGACGCCACCTGCAGGTCACCGCGCGGTACCTGCAGCAGCTGCGCGGCCGCCGCGCAGGCGGCACGCGCTTCGGCGTCGAGCAGCCCGAATGCGCGCTGCGCGGACAGCGCGTCAAGCGTGGCCTGGTCGATCGGACGGGACGGGGTCATGGTGTCTCCTGGTGCGTGGGAAAGGCGTCCGGCCATGCGGATGATGACGCGTAACAGTGCCGCGGGGCCAGCCCGGGATGTCCGGAAAACAATATATTGATGAACATTATATTCATTGATATATTGATCGGATGCTACGGAGCCGCCCATGAACATCGCCACACGGGAATTCACGGACTTGCGCGCCGCCGCACAACGCGCTTGCACGCTGCTGAAAGCGATGGCGCACGAGGACAGGCTGGTGCTGCTGTGCCAGCTGTCGCAGGGCGAACACACGGTCGGCGAGCTCGAAGCACGGCTCGGCATCGTCCAGCCTACGCTGTCGCAGCAACTTGGCGTGCTGCGGCGCGAAGGGCTGGTGATCACGCGCCGCGACGGCAAGCACATCCACTACCGCATCGCCAGCGACGACGCGCTGGCCATCATGCAGACGCTGTACCAGCGCTTCTGCGGCGAAGGAAACGGAGAACCGGAATGAATATCGCATGGGACGCCTTCACCCCCTGGACCTCGCTCGGCGGCGGTGCGCTGATCGGGCTGGCGGCCGCGCTGCTGATACTGGGCAGCGGCCGCATCGCCGGCATCAGCGGCATCGTCGGCGGCCTGCTCAGGCCTTCCGGCGGCGACCGGAGCTGGCGCATCGCCTTCCTCGCCGGGCTCATCGGGGCGCCGCTCCTGTGGCAGCTGTTCGCCGCGCTGCCGCCGGCGCAGGTCGACGCCGGCAACGCCATGCTGATCGCTGCCGGCCTGCTGGTCGGCATCGGCACCCGCTACGGTTCGGGCTGCACCAGTGGCCATGGCGTGTGCGGACTGTCGCGGCTGTCGCCGCGCTCGCTGGCCGCGACGCTGGCTTTCATGGGCGCCGGCTTCGCCACCGTGTACGTCGTGCGCCACCTGCTCGGGAGCTGACATGCAAGCCTTCATCGCACTCGTCTCCGGCCTGATCTTCGGCATCGGCCTGCTGCTGTCCGGCATGGCCAATCCGGCCAAGGTCATCGGCTTCCTCGACCTGTCCGGCGCGTGGGACCCCTCACTCGCGCTGGTCATGGCCGGCGCGATCGCCGTCGCCTTCCCCGCGTTCACGTGGGCAAGACGCTGCACGCGGGCCTGGTCGGGCTGCGCGCTGCAACTGCCGACGGCGAAACACATCGATCGTCCGCTGCTGCTCGGCAGTCTTGCCTTCGGCGCCGGCTGGGGCCTGGCCGGGTATTGCCCGGGGCCCGCGCTGGTGTCGCTCGGCACCGGCTCGCAACCGGCCGTCGTGTTCATCCTTGCCATGCTCGCCGGCATGGGCGCGCATGCGCTGTTGAACCGCCCGGGGAAGGCGCTCAGGCAGCCGCCGCCGGCGAAGGGGTAAGCAGGAATTCGATGAGCGCGCGCACGCTGCGTATCTGGTTGCCGAAGGGCAGCGCACCGCGCCCGCGGAAGAACAGTCCGGTCTTCAGGTCGCCACGCAGCGCGCTCGCCAGTTGATGGTCGATGCAGAACTGGCCCCAGCCGACCAGACCGTCGCGCAGGCCGCATTGCGCCAGACAGTCGAAGTGCTTGGCGCAGCGCTTCTTGGCATGCGCCACCGCCTGCGTGCGTTCGATCACCGCGAGGTATTTCTGCAACCAGGGCGTGCGCACGGCGCGCGCCGGCAAGCCCGCGACGCTGGTGAATTCCACGAGGTCCTCGTCGCGGGCGTCGGCCAGCACGCGCTTGAACGTGTCGTCGGCGTCGCACTCCTCGGTCACCGCGAACGAGGTGCCGAACTGCACGGCCGCCGCGCCCAGCGACTGCATGCGCCGGATGTCGGCGTGCGTGCGCAGGCCGCCTGCGACGATCAGCGGCACCTGTCCCTCCAGGCCGGCGCTGCGCAGGAAGTCCAGCGTCTCCGGCACGACCTTGTCGAAATCGAAACGCGGGTCGGCCACGTCGGCCACTTTTGCCGCGCCCAGATGGCCGCCCGCCCAGCCCGGATGTTCCAGCACGACGGCGTCGGGCACGCGCTGCTTGCGCGCCCATTTGCGCACCAGCAGCTGCACGCCGCGCGCGTCGGACAGGATGGGGATGAGCGCAGCCTTGGGATGTTCTCGCGCGAGATCGGGCAGGTCGAGCGGCAGGCCGGCACCGACCACCACCGCGTCGGCACCGCATTCGAGCGACACCCGCACGTGTTCGGCGTAGGCACTGACGGCGCGCATGACGTTCACCGCCAGCAGGCCGCGCCCGCCTGAAAGCGCTTTCGCCGCGGTGATTTCGCGCGCCAGCGCGACCTCGTTGGCGTCGTCGATGGCCTGCTTGGCTTCCTCGCCGCGCAGGCCGCGCGTCGCCGCCATCAGGTCCGGATGGTGACGCCGGAGATCGACCGACGATATGGTGCCGACAGCGCCGGTCGCCGCCACGCTGCCGGCCAGCCGGTGCGCCGATACGCCGACACCCATGCCGCCCTGCACCACGGGCAGCAGGTGGCGCCCGCCGAGCATCAGCGGCGCGAGGCCGCTGAGCGCGAACAGTTCGGGAAGGGAGGGCGCGGCGCTCGGAGCGACGTCCGCGCCCGGTGTCGCAATGGGCGGTGCGAAGGCGGTGGTCATGTCGGGTCGGGAATGTGGGTCGTGCGCCACACTAACCGCACGCCCCCCGACCGGGCTTGACCTCGCTCAAACGCGGGCCGTACGCCTCATGCGGCGCGGCGCTTGCGGGCAAGTGCGCCGATCACGCCGAGACCTGCCAGCATCAGCGCGCTGGTGCCGGGTTCCGGCACGGCCGCGGCGATGGCGAACAGCGACGTCGTGCCCGACACTTCGTTGGCGACGGCGAGGTAGTGCTTGCCGCCAAATGAGTACGCAACGAGGCCTTCCGGCGAGATCGAACCGTCATCGACGATGAAGTCGATGAAGGATGCCTGCGTCGGGTCGGTCACGTCATACATCGCAACGACGCTCTTGAGCGAGCGTTCGAAACCGATGAAGGCGATCGTGCGGCCGCCGATCTCCAGCACCGTCACGCCTTCGGGCTCGACGCCCTTGTTGTCGCTGCGCCCGTCATCGACCAGTTCCGGGAAGGCGGCGAACAGCAGTTCTTCGAGCTGGTTGCCGCTGTCGAACACCGCGTGGCCCTGGTCGTCGAGGATGGAGAACGAACGTCCGCCGAACACATGGATTTCGTCGTAGTCGCCGTCGCCGTCCAGATCGCCGCCGGAGGTGGTGACCGTGAGGCGGCCCAGCACGCCGTTCTTCTTCAGCGCGGCGGCGTCCGGGAACGCCGTCGGATCGAGCACGTAGCCGGACGAACCGACGCGCACTTCTTCGTTGAATGCGCCGCTGACCGCGTCGTCAAGATTGCGCGAATCGCCCTCGTTGGCCGTGACGTAGAAGGTCTTGCCGCCGGTCTCGTAAGCGGCGATGGTGTCCGGCTGGTACATGCCCTTCACCGGCACCGTGACCCAGTTGCCCGGCAGCGCGGCGCCGCCGGCGCCGTCGCGGTCCGACGTATCCAGACGATTCACGGCAATGCTGTGGTCCTTCAGGCCGAGCGAGGTCACGCCGGTGATCCGGTTGGTCGTCAGGTCGATGCGGGCGACCGCGTTCGCCTCCTGCAGCGTCACCATGGCGCTCAGGCCGTCCTTCGAAATGGCGATGTACTCGGGTTCCCAGTCCAGCGACGGCAGGTTGCCCGGAGTGACCACGCGCACGCCGGCCGGCGGCGCGGCATCGAAGGCGGTGAAGTCGAGCGTCGTCACGGTGTTGGCACTGCGGTCGATGATGCTCACCGTGCCCTTCGCGTCCACCGTCGTGTTCGCCGTCAGCGGCAGCGGCTCGCCTTCGTTGGCGGTCAGGATGCGGCCGTCGTGCGCGAACACCACGTTGTCCGGCAGCGCGCCGACGGTGTAGCTCTCGATCAGGTTGCGGCTGGCCGTGTCGTAGACCTTCACGAAACCGGCGTCGGTCTTGGTCGGCGCGCCGATCGCGATGGCGGCCACGCCGTTGCGCACAGCCACACTGTTGGCTTCGCCGAAGGCGGTCGTGTCAATGTGCTGCAGGAAGCTGCCGGTGCTGGCGTCCAGGATGTCCACACCCTTCAGGCCGGCCACCCACAGCTGGTTCGACAGTTCGTCGAAAGCGACGATTTCGGAAGTCTGGCCGGCGACGCTGGTGCTGGCGCCGTGCGAGAAGGTCCACAGCTTTTCCCAGCCGCTGACCGGGCCGGCAGCGTGGACGACGGGCACGAACAAAGCCGCGATGGCCGCGGCAGCGATTTTTCTGACCATGATGGAACCCCTGTTGTCGGCCGGATGGATTCCGGCGCTTTGTCCGGTCCGGTGCCCGCCTTGCGCGCTCGGCACGCAAGGCGGGCATCAGACCGTGGAACGGGGCATCTCAACAGACGGTCATTGCGCAAATGTGACAGTGCGCGCGGCGCCCGCGGTGCCGCGCGCACTGCCTCAGGCCTGCTCGTACTCCGACAGCGGCGGGCAGGTGCACACCAGATTGCGGTCACCGGCCACGTTGTCGACGCGCGCCACCGGCGGCCAGTACTTGTCGCGGTCCAGCGACGGGTGCGGGAAGAACGCCTCGCGCCGGCCGTATGGCCGCGTCCAGCTGTCGGCGATCAACAGCTCGTGCGTGTGCGGCGCGTGTTTGAGCAGGTTGTCCTCGCGGTCCGCGCTGCCGTTCTCGACCGCCGTGATCTCTGCGCGGATGCGGATCATCGCGTCGCAGAAGCGGTCGATCTCTGCGCGGTTCTCGCTTTCCGTCGGCTCGATCATCATCGTGCCCGGCACCGGGAAGGAGATGGTCGGCGCGTGGAAACCGTAGTCCATCAACCGTTTCGCGACATCCTCGACCGAAATGCCGCAGGCATCCTTGATCGGCCGCAGGTCGATGATGCACTCGTGCGCCACGCGCCCGTGCTTGCCGCTGTACAGGATGGGATAGTGCGGCGCCAGCTTCTGCGCGATGTAGTTGGCATTGAGGATGGCCACCTGGGTGGCGCGGCGCAGGCCGGCCGCGCCCATCAGCGCAATGTAGGCCCACACGATGGGCAGGATGCTGGCCGAGCCCCAGGGCGCGGCCGACACGGTGCCTATCGTGCCGTTGGGGCCGGCCACCGGATTCACGCCCTGCACCACCGGATGGTCGGGCAGGAAGGGCGCGAGATGCGGCGCCACGCCGATCGGTCCCATGCCCGGCCCGCCGCCGCCGTGCGGAATGCAGAAGGTCTTGTGCAGGTTGAGGTGGCAGACGTCGAAGCCGATGTCACCCGGGCGCACCAGACCGACCATCGCGTTCATGTTGGCGCCGTCCATATAGACCTGGCCGCCGTGCTCGTGCACCAGCGCGCAGATGTCGCGCACGCCTTCCTCGAACACGCCGTGCGTGGACGGATAGGTCATCATCAGCGCGGCCAGCCGGCCGGCGTTCTGCTCCACCTTGGCGCGCAGGTCGGCGCGGTCGATGTTGCCGAGCGCGTCGCACGCCACGACCACCACCTGCATGCCGGCCAGCACCGCGCTGGCCGGATTGGTGCCGTGCGCGGACGCCGGGATCAGGCACACGTCGCGATGGTTCTCGCCGCGCGTGCGGTGGTACTTGCGGATCACCAGCAGGCCCGCGTATTCACCCTGCGAACCGGCGTTGGGCTGGAAGGACATCGCGGCGAAACCGGTGATCTCGCACAGCCGCTCCTCCAGTTCCTCGAACAGCTGCTGGTAGCCCTGCGCCTGCTCCAGCGGCACGAACGGATGCAGCGCGGCGAACAGGCGATAGGTCACCGGCACCATTTCGGTCGTCGCGTTGAGCTTCATCGTGCACGAGCCGAGCGGAATCATCGCCCGGTCGAGCGCGATGTCGCGCGACGCCAGCCGGCGCAGGTAGCGCATCATTTCGGTTTCCGAGTGGTAACGGTGGAATACCGGATGCGTGAGGATGGCGCTGTCGCGCAGCAGCGCCGGCGGCACGCACTCGGCGACCGCCGCATCGAGCGCCGTGATGTCGAGCAGCGTGTCGGCGCGCGTCGCGAACACCGCCAGCAGCTGCTTCAGTTCGCTGCGGCGCGACGTTTCGTCGAACGACGCGGACAGGTGGTCGGCATCGATGACATGCAGGTTGAAGCCGGCGGCGCGGGCGCGTGCCGCGATGCGCCGCGCGATGCCCGGCACATGCACCTGCACGGTGTCGAAGAAGCGCGCATGCACGACGTCGAAACCAAGCTCACGCAATCCCTGCGCGAAGATGAGCGCCATGCGGTGCACCCGCCCGGCTATCGTGGCCAGCCCCTGCGGGCCGTGATACACCGCGTAGAAACCGGCGATCACCGCCAGCAGCACCTGCGCGGTGCAGATGTTGCTGTTCGCCTTCTCGCGGCGGATGTGCTGCTCGCGCGTCTGCAGCGCCATGCGCAGTGCGGGGCGGCCGTTGGCGTCGGTGGATACGCCGATGATGCGGCCCGGCATCTGGCGCTTGTGCTCGTCACGGCAGGCGAAGAAGGCGGCGTGCGGGCCGCCGTAGCCCATCGGCACGCCAAAGCGCTGCGCGCTGCCGAACACCATGTCCGCGCCCTTGCCGGCGGCGTGCATTTCACCCGGCGGCTTGAGCAGCACCAGCGCGAGCGGGTCCGCCGCCACGGCGGACAGCGCACCGGCCGCATGCGCGGCGGCGATGACCGGCTCCGGGTCGCGCAGGCGGCCGCTCGAACCCGGATAGCTCACGAGCACACCGAAATATTCACCGTCGATGCCGGCCCACGGATCGCACACCTCGACCTCGATGCCCAGCGGCTCGGCGCGCGTGCGCACGACGGCGAGCGTCTGCGGATGGGTGTCGGCGTCGACGATGAAGCGCGGTGACTTCACGCGCGACACGCGGTGCGCCATCGTCATCGCCTCGGCGGCGGCGGTCGCTTCGTCGAGCAGCGAGGCGTTGGCCACCGGCAGTCCGGTCAGGTCGATCACCATCTGCTGGAAGTTCAGCAGCGCCTCCAGCCGGCCCTGCGAAATCTCGGCCTGATACGGCGTGTAGGCGGTGTACCAGCCCGGATTTTCCAGCACGTTGCGCTTGATGACGTTGGGCGTGATGGTGTCGTGATAGCCCATGCCGATCAGGCTGGCGTGCAGTTCGTTGCGCGCGAACATGCGCCGCAGCGCGTCGTCGACGACACGCTCGGAGCGCGGCGGCGGCAGGTTCAGCGGCGCATCGCCGAGGATGTCGGCGGGAATCGTCTGCGCGATGAGTTCGTCCAGGCTGGCGACATTCAGCGACGCCAGCATGACCGCGAGATCGCGCTCATCCGGGCCGATGTGGCGGCGGATGAAGTCGCCGCGCTCTTCGAGTGCTTCGAGGGAGGGACGCTTGTCCATGTTCAACAGTCCTTTCTGGGCCACTTGTGATGGCCGGTGCTTGAAGGTACCGGGCGAGCCCCGTGTAGGACGCCGCGCCCGGAGTCGGGGAAGGGGTTCAGCGCCTGTAGCGGGTCGGCACGAAGGGCATGGCGGTCAGCGCGAGCGCCACCTTCTGCCCGCGCGACTCGATGAACAGTGAACGACCGTCGGTGCGGGCCGCGCGTTCCACGTAGCCCATCGCGATCGGTCGGCCGAGTGACGGACTGTGGTTGCCGCTGCTGACGGTGCCGACTTCGCGTCCGTCGGCGTCAAGGATCACGGCGCCGGCACGCTGCGGCGCACGGCCTTCCGGCAGCAGGCCGACGCGCACGCGCGCCGGCGGCGTTGCGCTGTCCGGCCCCATTTCACCGAGGATGACGGCCGCACCGGGAAATCCGCCGGCACGCGCGCCACCGGCGCGGCGCGCGGCGCCGACCGCCCAGCCCAGGCCGGCCGCGACCGGTGTCGTGTGTTCGTCGATGTCGTTGCCGTAGAGGCACATTCCGGCTTCCAGACGCAGCGTGTCGCGCGCGCCCAGCCCGGTCCAATTCACGTCGGGATGCGCCAGCAGGCGTTGCGCGAAGGCGGCTGCGGCATCCGCCGGCAGCGATATTTCAAAGCCGTCCTCACCCGTGTAGCCGCTGCGGCTCACGCGCAGCGGCACGCCGTCGGCGGCCAGTTCGCGCACGTCGAGAAAACGCATGTCCGCAACGTCGGCCAGCGCCGTCAGCACGTCCTGCGCGAGCGGGCCCTGCAGCGCGACCAGCGCGCGGTCCTCGCACCTGCGCCAAGTGCAGGGCGTGTCGCCGCCCGGCGCGTGCGCGCCGAGCTGGGCCAGCACCGCGTCCACGCGCGACGCATTGCACACGACGTGAAAGCCGCCCGCCAGACGCTGGATCATCAGGTCGTCGATCAGGCCGCCGGCCGTGTTCGGCAGCAGCGCGTAGGTCTGGCGGCCTTCGGGCAGTGCGGCGAGATCGGCCGTCGTCAGCGATTCGAGCCAGGCGCAGGCGCCACTGCCGGTGACCTCGATCTGCGCCATGTGCGACACGTCGAACAGGCCGGCCTTGCTGCGCGCATGCAGATGCTCCTGGATGATGCCCGGCGGGTACTGTATGGGCATCGAATAGCCGGCGAAGGGGACCATCTTCGCGCCGGCGGCGAGGTGTAACGCATGAAGCGGGGTGCGGTGCAGGACCGCCTGATCCGGGTGAGCCATCATCAGTTCCTTGTCGGACCTTCATCGTGATCAATGCACGGGCAGCTTGTGGCTGCGCCTTTCGTGCTGCATCGCGCAAGCGTTGCGCAGCGACGCAAGAACCGCGGTTGCTTGCGCCATTGAACAGACGGCAGGTCATTTGCCGATCCGCCGGGTGGGCGATCGCGCGGCCGGATGATGCCATGCAACACGCCCCCTTGCAGGGCCGCAGCATCGTCATGCCGGCGGGAGAACCGCCTTGACGCCAGTCCGCCGATAACTGAACATCCGGTCAGAAAAGTGTGCTGCCGATCGCAACGATGCGCGGGGCGACACTGCAAACCATACACCCATGCACGCACCCGACACCGGCGGCAACCCGATGCCCGCACCGGCCCGACGCGGCCGCCCCGCACTGGTCAGCCAGGACGTGCTGGTCGACCATGCGCTCGACCTGTTCGTCGAGAAGGGCTATGCCGCCACGCGGCTGGAAGACGTGGCGCTGGCGGCCGGCGTGTCCAAGGGCACGCTCTATCTGTACTTCGATTCCAAACAGGCGCTGTTCGCCGCCGTCATGCGGCAAGGCTTCGTGCCGGCGCTCGCAGACGGCGAAGCACGCGTGGCGCAGCACCGCGGCCATGGCGCCGACCTGATGCGCGAACTGCTGTCCGGCTGGTGGCGCACCATCGGCACCACGCGGCTCGGCGGCCTGCACAAGCTCATGCTGGCCGAAGCCCGCAATTTCCCTGACATTGCCGCGCTCTATCATCGCGAGGTGATGGCACGCGGCTGTCGCCTCATCGCGCGCGCCATCGACTACGGCCACGCACGCGGCGAATTCCGCGTCGCCGGCGACGCGCGCACCGTTCATGCCGTCATGGCGCCGCTGCTGATGCGCGTGCTGATGACGCACTCCTTCGCCTGTGTCAGTCAGTCCTGCCGCACCGAAGACGGCGACGCCGACATCGCCTTTTCCATCGAATTCGTTATCCGGGCTCTCGAAAAAAATGTCTGATCGACGCATCCTCGCCGGCGCGCTGACCGGCGCCATCACGCTGTGGCTGGCGCTGGTCGCGCCGGCCCTGCACGCGCAGGCGCCTGCCACCACCGCGCCCGCAGTCCGCTTCGTGCGTTTTTCCGGCGTCGCGCTCCAACCGCAGCGCGATGCGCCGGCGCAGGCGGTGGCGCTGAACCGCACCGATCTCGCGGCGGAAATCAGCGCGCGTGTCGCCTCCACGCACGCGGAGCCGGGCGAGCGCGTGAAAAAGGGACAGGTGCTGGTGCGGCTCGATCAGCGCGACTACCAGCTGGCGCTCGAACGCGCGCAGGCGCAGTTGCTGGCGGCACAGGCGCGGCTCGCACAGGCCGACGCACAGCTCAGGCGCAATCGCGCGCTGCAGGAACAGAACTTCGTGTCGCCCGAGGCGCTGACGCAAAAGGAAACGGACGTGGCCGTGGTGCGTGCCGACGTCGCGGTGGCGCGCAATGCAGTCGATCAGGCGCGCCACAACCTCGACAAGTGCGTGCTGCGCGCACCCTATGACGCGGTGGTTCGCACGCGCAGCGCATCGGCCGGTTCGCTGGCCGCCGCCGGCACCCTGCTGATGACGCTGGAGGACGCGAGCAGGGTCGAGGTCAGCGCGCGCGTCGCGCCGCGCGACCTCGCGTCATTGCGCGCGGCGCGCGACGTCGCCTTCGTGTCGCCGGCCGGGCGCAGCGCGGTGTCGGTCAACCGCGTGTCACCGCTGATCGACAAAGCCAGCCGCACGCAGGAGGTGCGCGCGACCTTCACCGCAGAGCGCGCGCCGGCCGGCGCCGAAGGCCGCCTCGCGTGGTCCGACCCGGCTCCGCACGTGCCGGCGGAACTGCTGGTACGGCGCGCCGGCGACGGCGCCAGCACGCTCGGCGTGTTCGTATTGCGCGACGGCGTCGCGCGCTTCGTCGCACTGCCCGGCGCGCAGGAAGGGCGCCCGGCGCCGGCCGGACTGCCGCCGGATGCACGCATCGCCACCGACGGGCGCAACAGCCTGCGCGACGGCCAGAAGATCACCGCGACGCCCTGACATGTCGGCCTACGCCCGCTTCATCAGCAACCATCCGCTCGCCAACATCACCTTTCTGGTGGTGTTGCTGCTCGGACTGTTCTCCTACCTCGACCTGCCGCGCGAGCAGGACCCGGAAATCAACTTCAACTGGGTGCAGATTTCGGTGGCGCTGCCCGGCGCGTCGCCCGAGGACGTGGAAAAGCGCGTGCTGGAGCCGCTCGAGGACGCCGTGCAGAACGTGTCCGACATCCGCTTCATCTCGTCCGCCGCACGCGACGGACTGGCCGGCATCCTGGTGCGCTTCGACGAAATTCCGGCCAGCACCTTCGACAAGCGCGTAAACGACCTGCGCCGCGAGATCCAGAACAAGGCGCGCGCCGAACTGCCGGTCGAGGCGAAGGACCCGGTCATCATCGAAATCACCAGTTCGAACGGCTTCCCGACGGCGCAGATCCTGCTCACCGGCCACGCCGACGACGAGGTGCTGCGCGCGCTCGGCCAGCAGTTGCGCACCGACATCGAACGCATGAAGGGCGTGGACCGCGTGTTCGCGCTCGGCCTGCACGACCCCGAACTGCGGGTGGAGTATTCGGCCGCCGCGGCGCAGGCGCGCGGACTGTTGCCGAGCGACATCGCGGACGGCGTCGGCGCGTGGTTCCGCGACGTGTTCGCCGGACGTTCACGCGCCGGTGACCAGGAATGGCTGGTGCGCGTGGTCGGCCAGGACGCCGACCCCGGCTGGCTGGCCGACATCGGCGTGGCGCCGCAGGCGCGCCCCGGCGACATGGTGAAGCTCGACAACGTGGCGCGCGTGGTGCGCGCCCGGGCGCGCCCGACCCAGCTCGTGTCGTCCGGCGAGCGGCCCGGCGTGCTGTTCTCGGTCAGCAAGAAGGCCGGCGTGAACACGCTGGACCTGATCGGACGCATCAATGACTACGTGGCGCGCAAGAACGAGGTGCTGGCGCAGCAGGGGCTGAAGCTGGAACTGATGGACGACCAGACGGTGCCGACGCGCGAAGCCATTTCCGTCATGCAGTGGAACGCGCTGTTCGGCCTGTTCATGGTGGTGCTGCTGTGCTGGATCTTCCTCGGTTCACGCATCGCGCTGCTGGTCGGGCTCGGCATTCCGTTCTCGCTCGCCGGCACCTTCGCCATCCTGTCGGCCAGCGGCAACACGCTCAACATATCGGTGCTGCTGGGCGTCGTGATCGCGCTCGGCATGCTGGTCGACGACGCGGTGGTCGTCGTGGAAGCCATCTACTACCGCATGCAGCGCGGCACGCCGGCGATCGACGCCGTGGCCGAAGGCGTGCGCGAGGTGTGGACGCCGGTGCTCGCGTCGGTCGCCACGACGATGGCCGCCTTCCTGCCGCTGATGCTGCTGCCCGGCATCGTCGGCGACTTCATGTTCGTCATCCCGTTCGTCGTCACGCTGGCGCTGGCGATCAGCCTGATCGAAGCGTTCTGGATGCTGCCCTCGCACGTGCTGGCGCTGCGCGTCGATGGCGCACGCCCCTCGCGCCTGCAGCGCGTACGCAGCGATTTCACGCGCGTGCTGCGCCATCGCTACGCGGTCGCGCTGGCCTGGGTCGTCCGCCACTGGATCGTGCTGTGCGTCGTCGTGCTGTCGCTGGTGGCCGGCGCGATCGGCGCCACGGCAACCGGCCTGATACGCGTGCAGTTCTTCGCGTTCGATGCGATGCGCATCTTCTACGTGAATGTCGACATGCCCGCCGGCACGCCGATCGGCGACACGCTCGCGCGCGTCGAACAGATGGAATCCGAGGTGCGCCGTCACCTTCGGGACGGCGAGGCGCGCCGCGTCGCGTCGCTGGCCGGCGCGAAGTTCACCGACACCGAAGCGCTGTTCGGCGACGCCTACGGCCAGGTCGTCGTCGCGCTGCTGCCGCGTACCGGCGACGGACGCGAGGTCGGCGCCATCGTCGACGGCATGCGCGCGGCGATCGATGCGCTGCCCGGCGCCGGTACGGCGAGCTTCACGCTGCTGTCGGGCGGGCCGCCGGTGCAAAAGCCGGTGAAGGTGCGGGTGCGCGGCAACGACCTCGAAGAGCTGCGGGCGGCCAGCGCGGAGGTGAAACGCATCATCCGCGCCGTCGACGGCACGCGCGACATCACCGATGACGACATTCCCGGACGCCCGCAGCTGGCACTGCGGCTGGAGCGCGACGCGCTGCGCGAGGCGGGGCTCAACGCCGACCAGGTCGCACGCGCCGTGCGACTGCAGGTGGAAGGGGAAATCGTCGCCGTCACGCGCGACCAGGGCGACAAGCTGGAAGTGCGCGTGGTGGCGACCGGCGCGCCGGCCAATGATGTGATGCGCGTGCTCGACGCGCCGATCGCGCTGCCGTCGGGCGGCGCCACGACGCTGCGTGCGCTGGTGCACCCGGACACCACGCGCGGCGCCGGCGTCATCAAGCACTACGACCTGCGCCGCACGATCACCGTCGAAGCCGGCATCGATACCGAAAAGCTGAACGCGCTGCAGGTAACCGAGGCGCTGAAGGCGGCCTGGGAGGCCGAGCGCACCCGCTTTCCGCGCACCGACCTCGATTTCTCCGGCGAGCTGGAAGACGTGGAGGAAAGCCTGGCCGCAATGAAGGTGCTGTTCCTGCTCGGGCTCGGCCTGATCTACCTGATCCTGGCGGCGCAGTTCCGCAGCTACTGGCAGCCGATGATGATTCTGGCCACCGTGCCGCTCGCCTTCACCGGCGTCGCGTTCGGCCTGCTGGCCAGCGGCTCGCCGCTGTCGCTCTACACGCTGTACGGCGTCATCGCACTGACCGGCATTGTCGTGAATTCGGCCATCGTGCTGATCGACGCGGCGAACGAGCGCCTGAACGCCGGCATGAGCGTGCTGCACGCCGCGCTGTACGCGGCGCGCCGGCGCGTCGTGCCCATCATCATCACCACCAGCACGACGGTGGGCGGCCTGTTCTCGCTGGCCGCCGGCATCGGCGGCTATTCACTGCTGTGGGGGCCGGTCGCCGGCGCAATCGTCTGGGGGCTGGGCGTGGCCACGGTGCTGACGCTGTTCGTCATGCCCACGCTCTACATCGCGTGCATGCGTCGCACGGCGCGTCGGCGCAGCGCTTTCTGATGCACTGCGGCAGGCTACAATCGCGGCTTCATTCCGGGGACACACACATGGACATCGAACAGGCACGCTTCAACATGGTGGAGCAGCAGATCAGGCCGTGGGACGTGCTTGATCAGGACATTCTGGATCTGCTTTTCGTCGTCAGGCGCGAAATCTTCGTGCCGGCGCCGCTGCGCGAACTGGCTTTCGTGGATGGCGTGATACCGCTCGGTCACGGCGCCGCGATGCTGGAACCCAAGATCGAGGCACGCGTGCTGCAGGAACTGCACCTGCGCAGCACCGACACGGTGCTCGAGATCGGCACCGGCTCCGGCTACATGGCCGCGCTGCTCGGCGCACGTGCAAGCCACGTGACGACGGTGGAAATCGAACCGGCGCTGGCCGGGACGGCACGTGAAAACCTGATCGCCGCCGGCGCGCTGAACGTGCGCGTGGAAACCGGTGACGCGGCACAGGGCTGGCCGACGCACGCGCCGTACGACGCCATCGTGGTGTCCGGCGGGCTGCCGACGCTGCCGCAGGAACTGGTGGCGCAACTGCGCCCGGGTGGCCGCCTGATCGCCTTCATCGGCGAAGCGCCGGTGATGGAAGCCACGCTGGTGAAGCTGAACGCGGACGGCAGCCAGTCGCGCGAAGTGCTGTTTGAAACCGTGGTGCCCACGCTGCGCAATGCGCGCGGCGGCCAGCGCTTCGTATTCTGAGGTCCGGACGATGCAACAGCTCAGCGTAACCGACCTCGCCGCATGGCTTGCCGACGACAGCCGTCCGAAGCCGCAACTGCTCGACGTGCGCGAGGACCACGAGTGGTCGATCTGCCGCCTCGACGGCAGCCAGCACATTCCGATGAACACGGTGCCGGGGCGCATCGAGGAACTGGACCCGGCGCAGCCTCTGGTGTGCGTGTGCCATCACGGCGGCCGCTCGATGCAGGTCGCCATCTTCCTTGAGCGCAACGGCTTCAGCGAGGTGTTCAACCTGACCGGCGGCGTCGATGCCTGGGCAGTGAACATCGACGGCTCGATGGCACGCTACTGATGCGGACTGTCCGCCGGCTCCTGCGCCGCCCGGCGGTTGCCGGGGCGCTGTGTGCACTGCTCGTGTCGCCCGTCCCCGCGGCAAGCGACCTGCTGTCGGTCACCCGCGCGGCGCTGGCGAACGACGCGCAGTTCCAGTCGGCGCGCGCCCAGCGCTCGGCCAGCGCCGAGAAGCTGCCGCAGGCCCGGGCGGGGCTGCTGCCCAGCCTGAGCCTGTCGGGCACCACGCAGTGGAACGACGTGTCGGTCAGCCGGCCGCTCGAAGGCGATTCGCGCTACAACTCGCACAATTTCAGTTTCCAGCTGACACAGCCGCTGTTCCGCTGGGCCAACTGGGTGCAGTACGAACAGGGCAAGCTGCAGGTGCTGGCCGCCGACGCGCTGTTCGAGCAGGCTCGCCAGGACGTCATCCTGCGGGCCGCACAGGCCTACTTCGACCTGCTGTACGCACAGGACGCGCTCGAGTCCATCGTCGCGCAGAAGGGCGCCGCGTCCGAACAGCTCGAACTGGCGCGCAAGAGTTTCGAGGTCGGCACCGTCACCATCACCGACGTCCATGAAGCGCAGTCACGCTTCGATCTGGCCGGCGCGCAGGAAATCGCCGCGCGCAGCGACATCGAGGTGAAGCGGCACGCGCTCGCGCTGATCACCGGCAGCACGCCGGACACGCTGCGCCGGCTGCGCCCCGACGTCACGTTTTCGCTGCCGGTGCCGGCGCGGATGGAAGACTGGGTCGAGCGCGCGCAGAGCGAGAGCCTTGCCGTCACCGCACAGCTGGCCAATCAGGAGATCGCCGGCCGCGAGGTCGAACGCCAGCGCGCCGGGCACTATCCGACGGTGGATCTCGTCGCCACCTACGGCCAGAACAAGACCGTCGTCACCTTTGCCGGCACGCCGCTGTCCAACGAAAGCGAAACCGGCACCATCGGCGTGCAGGTTGCCGTGCCGCTGTTTCAGGGGCTCGGACAGGAATCACGCGTGCGTGAATCCGCCTACCTGCTGGACCGCGCGCACGCCGAGGTCGACCTCGCGCGACGCAACGCGACCTTGCTCGCGCGCCAGTCCTATCTCGGCGTTGCCAACGGCATTGCCCAGACCGCGGCACTGCGCGCGGCGCTGGTGTCGTCCCAATCCTCGCTCGATGCCAACAAGCTGGGCTACGAAGTCGGCGTGCGCATCAACATCGACGTACTCAATGCGCAGCAGCAGCTCTATGTCACGCGGCGCGATCTGGCGCGCGCGCTGTACGACACCGTGCTTGCGCAACTGCGGCTGAAAGCGGCCGCAGGCCAGCTCGGCGAACCGGAAATCGATGCGGTAAACGCGCTGCTGGAATGAGCGCCGGGGGCGTCACATTGTTTGACGATCCGCCTCCCGCAGACGTGACGTCCGTCGTGTACCGGACGTGGTGCCGCCTCTAGACTTCGGGCCGGTAAAAACACAAAAAAAGGTCCATCCGATGTCCGCCCTCACCCTCGCACAGCGCGCGCGTGCCGCTGCCGGCACCGCTCTGGCCGTGCTGCCCCTGTCTTCCGCGTCGCTGGCCGAAGCGGCCAGCCTGCTCCCCGATTATTCGCTGGCCGCCGAGTACACCAACTCCGGCTGGTTCATGGGCGGATTCGACGACGGCGCGGCCAGCGCCGCCACCTTCAACGACGGCGTCACGCTGAGCGGCGACAAGACGGTCAGCGACAGCCTGTTCTGGCGCTACGACGACTACTACGGCGCCACGGTGCGCCGCGCGGACGTGACCGGCTTTGCATTCGGCTGGGGCGGCGCCGTCGACGGTGCCATGCGCGGCGGCGACCTCGTGACGGCGGATTTTTCTTTCGAACTCGACTTCACGCACACGACGCCGACGTATCCAGCCTACGACTACACCCACGCATCGTGGGAACTGAACGTCGGCTTCATCGGCCATCCCTATACCCCGGAGCCGTACCAGAACACCCCCTCCACGCTCAGCCCGCTCACCAGCGCCTCGGCCTACGGCTCCGTCGACGCCGCCGGCGTCTACACGTGGAACGACAGCATTTCGCTGATGATCGACGACTGGTACGCCGCGGATGCCGGTCACTGGTACGCCGTGCTCACCGTGTACTGGCCCGATCCGCTCGCGCGGTCCGGCTACGAGGACACACAGGGAGCGCACAACGGCGACACGCTGCGCCTGACCGTGCCGGACGGCGGCATCCGGCTCGGCATCACGCCGTCATCGAGCACGCTGGCGGGTGAGACCGTCGTCAACACCAGCCTCTACGTACTGCCCTCGTCGTCCATGCTGCGCACCGCGGGCACCTTCCGCAACGCGGCCGGCGCCGAAGCGCGGATCGAGGGCGACGCCGACATCAGCGAAGGCGGCCTGATGGAGAACCTCGGGCTGCTGCGCGCCATGGGCGGCTCGCGCTTCAACAACTACGGCGGCATGACCAACGGCGCCACGGCGACGATGGAACTGGACGGCGACGTCTACGTCGGCGACAGCGGACAGTTCGTCAACGAAGGGCTGCTGCGCGCCATGGGCGGCAGCCGCATCACGAACGACGGACGCATCGAGAACCGCGCCGGCGCGACGCTTGAGCAACACGGCGGGATCGAGGTCGGCAACGGCGGCGCACTGGTGAACGAAGGCCTGCTGCGCGCCATGGGCGGTGCCTCCTTCAACAGCTACGGGCGAACGGAAAACCGCAGCGGCGCAACGTTCGAAAGCTACGGCATGACGGCGGTCGGCAATGACGGCACGCTGGTCAACGAAGGCCTGCTGCGCGCCATGGGCGGCGCGTCGATGAGCAATTACGGCAACATCGAGAACCGCGCCGGCGCCACGCTATCGACGGCGGTCGGCTCGAACCTCGACAACTACGGCCGCTTCGACAACGACGGTCATGTCGACAACATGGGCACGCTGCTCAACGCCATGGGCGGCGCGATGCACAACCGGGGCACGATGACGAATTCGAGCCCCGACACCCTCATCAATGACGGTTTCATGGTGGTCGAGGGCGTGCTGACCAACACCGCCTCCGGTGTGGCGCACAACAACGGCGACCTGGAGATCGCAGACGGCGGCGCGCTCGTCAACGACGGCCTTCTGAACAACGACGGCTACATCGACAACCAGGGTGCGGTGACCGTCGGCGTGACGGGCATCATCCGCGGCAGCGGCGCTTACGCGCAGTCGGCCGGCAGCACGCGCGTCGATGGCCTGCTCGATGTCGCCGAGCTGGATTTCGCCGGCGGCCTGCTCACCGGCGACGGTGTCTTGACCAGCGCCGGCGGCGTGCTGATCGGCAGTGGCACGATGCTGGCGCCTTCGGGCGTCGGTGGCGCGCGCAGCGGCCGGCTGGACGTCGTCGGCGACTTCACGCTCGCCGACGGCGCGGCGCTGTCGATCGATCTGGATGGCACACTGGCCGGCAGCAGCTACGACTGGCTGGCCATCGACGGCAGCGCCACGCTGGCCGGCGACCTCTTCCTCGACTTCGCCTTCACGCCGCTGGCCGGCCAGGTATTCACCTTCCTGACCGCGAGCAACGGCATCAGCGGCCGATTCGGGCATGTACATGCCGACGGCTGGGACGTGTCGCTGTCCTATGGCGACAATGCGGTGTCACTGACACTGGCCGCCGCACCGGTGCCGGAAGCCGACAGCTGGGCCTTGTTGCTGGCGGGTCTCGGGCTGATCGGCTGGCGCGCACGCCGGCGCGCCTGAACCAGCTGCGATGGCGGCAAGACGCCTGCTGCTGCTGACCGGACAGTCGCCATTCGACCCGACCAGCGGCGCGGCGCAGGCGACACGCCAGATGGCCGAACTGCTGGCCGCCGGCGGATGGGCCGTCCAGGCACTGTCGACCAGCGGCTGCGAAGGTGATACCGGCGGCCAGTCGCCCCGCGCGCTGATCGAGGCGCAGGGCGGGCGCTGCGACGGCGAGACACGCGTCGCAGGGCGCGCCGTGCTCCGGGCACAGGCACACGGCATATCCCACAACATCGTGCTGACCGATCCGGCGCGCCGCCACCACTGGGAGCAGGACGCGGGCGCCGCCCACGCGCACTGCCTGTCGCACATCGTCGGCGGGTTCCGGCCGCAGGTCGTGCTCACCTTCGGTGACGACGCGGGCGACCTGCGCCGGCGCCGCCAGTTGCGCGCAGCCGGCGCCCGCGTCGTATTCGTGCTGCACAACCTCGCCTACACCGGCCGGCAGCCGGCCGATTGCGACGCCTTCGTCTGCCCGAGCCGCTTTCTCGCCGCGCGCTACGCACAGGTCTGGCCGGCACCGCCTGACGTACTGCCAACGCCGTTGCTGCCATCGGCCGTGCTCGCCGACCGTCACGACCCGGTGTTCGTCACCTTCATCAACCCCGAGCCCGCGAAGGGCGTCGCACTGATCGCGCGGCTGGCCGGGCGGCTTGGCCGCGAGCGCCCGGACATACCGCTGCTGGTGGTCGAAGGACGCGCGCGCGCCGCGCAACTGCTGGCCGCCGGCCGTGCCGCCGGTTCGGATCTCGCGCGCTGGCCCAACCTCATGTTTTCGCCGCCGCTGCCGCGCGTGGCCGATCTGTGGGCACGCACGCGCGTGCTGCTGATGCCGTCCGTGGTGGAAGAGGCGGCCGGTCGCGCCGCGCTGGAAGCGATGGCCAACGGTGCGGTGGCGCTGGTGTCGGATCGCGGCGCGCTGCCGGATACCGTTGGCGACAGCCGTTGCGTGCTGCCGGCCGATGCGCCGGATGCCTGGTTCGACGCATTGCTACCACTGTGCGACGACGAAGCGTTGTATGCGCGCCGCAGCGACGCGGCCCGCCGCCATGCGGCCGCGCATCTGCCTCGGGCGCTCGCGCCGCGCTACGAAGAGTGGTTCGGCCGGCTGCTCAGCCGCCCAGCGCCGCAATGACGTCCGGCGGCGCCTGCACCAGTTCGATCAGCACGCCCTCACCGCACAGCGGAAACTGCTCGTTGCCCTTCGGGTGAATGAACACGATGTCGTGTCCGGCCGCGCCGCGGCGGATGCCGCCCGGCGTGAAGCGCATGCCCTGCGCGGTGAGCCACTCGACGGCGACCGGCAGGTCATCGACCCACAGCCCGATGTGGTTCAGCGGCGGCTCGTCGACGCGCGGCTTCTTCGCGGCGTCGAGCGGCTGCATCAGGTCGACCTCGACCCGGTGCGCACCGGTGCCCAGCGCGGCAATGTCCTCGATCACGTTCTCGCGCTCCGACGTGAAGTCGCCCTCATGGCTCAGGCCGAAAAGGTCGAGCCACAGGTGGCGCAGTTTCATGCGGTCGGCGCCGCCGATGGCGATCTGCTGCAGGCCGAGGATGCGGAAGGGACGATTCATCTGATTACTCCTGTTCGGTGCGGCGGCAGGCCACGATCATCATCACGATGCCGGCCACGATCATCGGCAGGCTCAGCCACTGGCCCATCGAAAAACCGCCGGCCAGCAGGCCGAGAAAGTCATCCGGCTCGCGGCCGAATTCCGCGAGGAAGCGGAAGGCGCCGTAGCCCATGAGGAACATCGCGCTGACCGCCGCGCGCGGCCTCGGCTTCGCGGAATACCACCACAGCAGCAGGAACAGCGCGATGCCTTCGCCGGCAAACTGGTAGAGCTGCGACGGATGCCGCGGCTGCATGTCCACGGTCGGGAAAACCATCGCCCAGGGCACGTCGGTGACCCGGCCGACCAGTTCGGCGTTGATGAAATTTCCCATGCGCCCGGCGGCGAGCCCCAGCGGCACCAGCGGCGCGATGAAGTCGGTCAGCCGGAAGAAGCGCCAGTCCAGCCGCCGCGCGAACAGCGCGGTGGCGACCAGCACGCCGAGGAAACCGCCGTGAAAGCTCATGCCACCCGACCAGATGGCCGGAATTTCGTGCCAGTGCTCGAAGTAATAGGCCGGCTTGTAGAACAGCACATAGCCCAGGCGCCCGCCGAGCACGACGCCCAGCACACCGTAGAACAGCAGGTCGTCAATCTGTTTCGGGTCCAGCGCACGCGCGCCCTGCGCTGCCAGCCGGCGCGCATGCACACGGCCGAGCACCATGAAGCCGACGAAGGCGAGCAGATACATGAGGCCGTACCAGCGCACGGCGAGCGGGCCGATCTCAAAGGCGATCGGGGATATCGTGGGGTGGATGAGCACGGGAAGGCGGCGGAGGCGGCAGACCGGGCGCAGTGTAGCCGAGCAGCCGCTCAGATGAGCGGCCTGGCGCGTACCGGCGTCGCGGGATCGTCGGCCAGACGCTGCACGGCGGCCGGATTGTGGATCTTCAGACGGCCGTTGCGGATGTCGTGCAGACCCAATCCATGCAGCTTGCGCAACGTCTTGTTGGTATGCACCAGCGACAGGCCCAGCGCGTCCGCCAGATGCTGCTGCGTGATCGGGAAGGGCACGCCGTGCGGACCGTCCAGACCGACACCCTGCGCGCGCCTGTAGACCTGGAGCAGCAGCATGGCGATGCGCTCCAGCGCGGAGCGACGCCCGACCGACAGCAGGTTCTCGTCGACGATGAGTTCCTCGTGCGCGCTCAGCCACGTGATGTCGTAGCCCAGTGCGGGATGGGTGCGGTACAGATCCCACAGCGAATTTCGGTCGAATGCGCACAGGCGCACGCCGGTCAGTGCCTCGACGCCGTGCGACGCCGCACCCAGCACCTGCTCGTGCAGGCCGATGAAATCGCCCGGCAGCAGGAAATTGAGGATCTGGCGCCGGCCGTCGCGCAGCGTGCGATAGCGGAAGGCCCAGCCCGACAGCAATGTGTAGAGCGCCGCGCCGCTGCGTCCTTCATCCAGAATGGAAGAGCCCGCCGCGGCCGCACTCTCGTGCGTCTTGAACTTCTCGATGAACGCCAGTTCCTCGGGCGTGTTAGCGGCGAACGCCCCGCACGAGCGCAAGGGACATTCACGGCAGGCGGTTTCGGAAATCATGGGCGGTGCGGCAGGCGCGAAAGGCGTTCGACGGCGGAAAGCTAGCCGCTTCCCGGCGTCGCGTCTATGTCATTTTGTATTGCATGGCCGCGTCATGCAGCGGTAGATTGCCGCCACCAACCTTCCCGTGAGAGCACCGTGGACCTGTTCCGACTGATGTACACCAGCCGCATCTCTGCGGCCAGCGGTCCCGCCTGCGTGCCGGACATCGTCCGCGTGTCGCGCGCGCGCAACCTGCGGACGGACATTACCGGACTGCTCGTGTTCGATGGCCTGCGCTTCTGCCAGTACATCGAGGGGGACAGCGCCGAGGTGCTGGCGCTGTCCGCGCGCATCGCGGCCGATCCGCGCCACATCGACTTCACCGTGCTGTCGTCCGGACCGTTCAGCGGCGAGCGGCGCTTTTCCAGCTGGAGCATGGCCTACGCATGGACCGAAGACGGCAATCTGCTGGAGGATCTTGCGCAGTGGCGCGATACCGACGCATTCACGCATTTCGACGCGCTGCTGCCGACCTGCGACATGGAGCCCTGAACCGCGCGTGCACGTCAGGCGCGGGCACCGAACAGCGCGGTGCCGACCCGCACTATGGTCGCTCCCTCGGCGATCGCCGCTTCCATGTCCTGTGACATGCCCATCGACAGCGTGTCGAGATCATGGCCGCGCCGGTTCAGATCGTCCCGCAGTTGCCGTAAATGGGCAAAACGGGTCCGCTGGAGGGCAACATCATCGGTCGGTTCAGGAATGGCCATCAAACCGCGCAGCCGCAGATTGGGCAAAACGGCGATCGCGTCGGCGAGCGTGCCCAGACCGTCCGGCGCCACGCCGCTCTTCGTCGCTTCGGCGCTGACATTCACCTGAATGCACACGTTCAGCGGCGGCCGCTGCGGGTCGCGCTGCTGCGACAGGCGCTGCGCGATCCGGTCGCGGTCGATCGCATGCACCCAGTCGAAGGCTTCCGCGACCGCCCGCGTCTTGTTGCCCTGCAACGGTCCGATGAAGTGCCATTCGATCACATGGCCGGCCGAGGCGAGCCGGTGCACCTTGTCGCAGCCTTCCTGCACGTAGTTCTCGCCGAACGCGCGTTGACCGGCGGCAAATGCGGCCATGATGTCCGCATCCGGTTTCGTCTTGCTCACGGCCAGCAGCTGCACGCTTGCCGGCGAACGTCCGGCCGCCTTCTCGGCGGCGGCGATGCGGAGCCGAATTGCTTGCAGGTTGTCTGAAATACTCATCATAATGCCCTGAATTTCATCGGATTATATTTGACTGGGCGCACCATCCAACTGCTCGAGGTTACGCATGGACATCACCGAACTGCTCGCATTTTCCGTCAAGAACAAGGCCTCCGACCTGCACCTGTCAGCCGGCCTGCCGCCGATGATCCGGGTGCATGGCGACGTGCGCCGCATCAATCTGCCGCCGATGGAGCACAAGGATGTGCACGGCATGATCTACGACATCATGAATGACACGCAGCGCAAGGTGTACGAAGAGCACCTTGAATGCGACTTCTCGTTCGCGGTACCCAACCTGGCGCGCTTCCGGGTCAATGCCTTCGTGCAGAACCGGGGCGCCGGCGCCGTGTTCCGGACCATTCCGAGCAAGGTGCTGACGCTGGAAGAACTCAAGGCACCGAAGATCTTCCAGGACATATCGAACACGCCGCGCGGCATCGTGCTGGTGACCGGGCCGACCGGCTCGGGCAAATCGACCACGCTGGCGGCGATGGTCGACTACATCAACGACAACGACTACGGCCACATCCTGACGGTCGAGGATCCGATCGAGTTCGTGCATGAATCCAAGCGCTGCCTGATCAACCAGCGCGAAGTCGGTCCGCACACGCTGAGCTTCTCCAACGCGCTGCGCTCGGCGCTTCGGGAGGATCCGGACGTGATCCTGGTCGGTGAAATGCGCGATCTGGAAACCATACGGCTGGCGCTGACCGCCGCCGAAACCGGCCACCTCGTGTTCGGCACGCTGCACACGTCGAGTGCCGCCAAGACGATCGACCGTATCGTCGACGTGTTCCCGTCGGAAGAAAAGGAGATGGTCCGTGCGATGCTGTCCGAATCGCTGCGCGCGGTCATTTCGCAGACGCTGCTCAAGACCAAGGACGGCAGCGGGCGCGTTGCCGCGCACGAAATCATGGTCGGCACGCCGGCCATCCGCAACCTGATCCGCGAAAACAAGATCGCGCAGATGTATTCCGCGATCCAGACCGGCCACAGCGTGGGCATGCAGACGCTGGACCAGAACCTGCAGGAGCTCGTGCGCCGCAACATCATTGCGCCGGGAGAAGCGCGAACCCGCGCACAGAACAAGGACATGTTCGCGGGCTGACCGGCGCAAGCCGGCTAAACTGAACGCAATACCCGCCGCGGAGAGCGCAGATGGAACGAGATCAGGCCCTGAAATTCATGTACGACCTGCTGCGTCTGATGGCGACCAAGCGCGGCTCGGACCTTTTCGTGACGGCCGGTTTCCCGCCCGCGATCAAGGTCGATGGCCGCATCGTGCCGCAGTCCAACCAGTCGCTCACCGCCCAGCACACGGCGGAACTGGCGCGCGCCATCATGAATGACCGCCAGGCGGCGGAATTCGAATCGACGAAGGAGTGCAACTTCGCGATTTCGCCCGCCGGCATCGGCCGCTTCCGCGTCAACGCCTTCGTGCAGCAGGGCAAGATCGGCTGCGTGCTGCGCACCATCAACGCCAAGATTCCGACGCTGGACGACCTGAACCTGCCGCCGGTGCTCAAGGACGTCGCGATGAGCAAGCGCGGCCTGACCATCTTCGTCGGCGGCACCGGCACCGGCAAGACCACCTCGCTCGCCGCGCTGGTGGACTGGCGCAACACGAACAGCTACGGCCACATCATCACGATCGAGGACCCGATCGAGTACGTGCATGAGCACAAGAACTGCGTGGTGACGCAGCGCGAGGTCGGGCTGGACACCGCCGACTGGGAAATCGCGCTGAAGAACACGCTGCGCCAGGCGCCTGACGTGATCCTGATGGGCGAGATCCGCGACCGCGAAACGATGGAGCACGCGATCCAGTTCGCGGAAACGGGCCACCTGTGCCTCGCCACGCTGCACGCCAACAGTTCGAATCAGGCGATCGACCGCATCATCAACTTCTTCCCGGAAAACAAGCGGGAGCAGCTGTTGATGGACCTGTCGCTGAACCTGCGCGCGATGATTTCTCAGCGCCTCATTCCGCTGAAGGAAGGCAAGGGCCGCGCGGCGGCGATCGAGGTGATGCTGAACTCGCCGCTGATCGCCGACCACATCTTCAAGGGCAACATCGGCGAGATCAAGGACGTCATGAAGCGATCGCGCGAGATCGGCATGCAGACGTTCGACCAGGCACTTTTCGACCTGTATGAGGCCGGCCGCATCAACTACGAAGACGCGCTGCGCAACGCCGATTCGGTCAATGACCTGCGGCTGCAGATCAAGCTCAACAGCAAGGATGCGCAGGACCGCAACCTGAACGTGACGTCAGGGCTGGATCTGGTCTGAGGGCGTCGCCAGCCGCTTCGAATGACGGTTGCGGGCAACGCCCGCGACCGTCAGCGCGGTTTTTCAGCGCACCACGAGCACCGAGCATGGTGCGTGATGCAGCACGCTGGAACTGACCGACCCCATCACGATGCGCTTGGCGAGATTGAGGCCGCGCGTACCCAGAATGATCAGTTCCGCGTTTTCCTCTTCCGCCACCTCGACCACCACATCGGCCGGCTCACCGGTACCCAGACGGGTACGCGCCGTGATGCCGAAGGCGGCCAGCTCCTCAGCCACCGTGTCGAGCGCGGCGCGGGCGTGTTCGACTTCCGCCGGATCTACTTCTATCGCGGTGCCGCGTATGCTGCGCACCGGGCCATGCACCACGGACACCAGCACGGCCTCGATCGGGCCGTTCAGCAGCCTGAGCTGCTGCAGCGCCTTGCGCGCGTGTTCCGAACCGTCGTAAGCAATCACCACTTTCATGCCCTGTCTCCTCTGGTCGTCGCGCACATGCGCAGGCGTCATTATTCGGACGGAATGCGCAGGGTGGCAATTCTCAGTAATGGGTAACCAGAAAGGGGTAGGCGCGCCACCGCGGGCGGCGCGACCTGGCTCAGAAGCAGTTCCCGTCAGCCATGTCCAGCCGGCACGCCCACTGGAACTGTTCGCGCCGGTGCTTGGCCGAACGCTGGAACATGACGGTCGGCTCGTTCATGATGGCGTCCGGCAGCGGGAAGGCCATTTGCGCACCGGTGCTGTTGGTGAAGAATCGCAGGAAGCAGGTGTCTTCGCGGTCGCACAGCTCATCCACGATGGCGCGATGGTAGCGTCCGTCGCGCGCCGACGCCTCCGGCACGACGATGAACTGCATCAGGCCGAGCCGGCCCGCCACCTGCCAGTCATGCGGCGTATCGGCCCGGGTGACCGGGGACACCGTCAGTGCGAGCAGCAACAGGCTCGATATTGTCTTCACGAAACCTCCCGACGCAGGGTTCAGCCAGCGGGCGGCGCCTCGGCACGCGGCGTGCGCAGGCTGCCTTCCACCATGCGGTATTCGTACAGGCGGCACTCCAGTGCGCCGTTGTACAGCGGTGTGCGGCGACTGGCCTTCAGCTTGATCAGCTTCGGAAAATCGGTGTCCGCAGTGATGAACAGGCAGCGCCAGCCGCTGTAGCGCCGCTTCAGCAGATCACCCAGCTTCGGGTAGAACGCGGCCAGCTCCTGCTTTTCGCCGATGCGCTCGCCGTAGGGCGGATTGGTCACCATGACGCCGTGCGCCGCGGGCGGCTCGCGATCCAGCATGTCCGCTCCTTCGACACGCACCACCCAGGGCAGTTTCGCGGCCTGCAGGTTCTCCTTGCAGCGCGCGACTTCGCGCCCGGAAATGTCAGAGCCGTAGATCGGCAGTTCGCGCGGCGGCTGCGCGCGTGCGGCCGCCGCGTCGCGCACCCGGGTCCAGACGGCGGCGTCGAAGGCGTCGAGTTTTTCGAAGCCGAAGCTGCGGCCAAGGCCTGGCGCGACGTCGAGCGCCATCTGCGCCGCCTCGATCAGGAAGGTGCCGCTGCCGCACATCGGATCGAACAGCGGCGCCACCCGGTCCCAGCCCGACAGCATCAGGATGCCGGCGGCGAGGTTTTCCTTCAGCGGCGCTTCCACGTGTGCGACCTTGAAGCCGCGCTTGTAGAGCGGCTCGCCCGACGTGTCCAGATAGAGCGTCGCCTCGCGGTCGGTCAGGAAGACGTGGGCACGCACGTCCGGATTGACGGTGTCGATGCTCGGCCGCGAACGCGTCTGTTCGCGCATGCGGTCGCAGATCGCATCCTTGACGCGCAGCGTGACGAAGTCGACGCTCTTCAGCGGCGAACGCACGGCGGTGGTGTAGACGCGCAGCGTCCGGCGCGGCGAGAACCAGCGCTCCCAGTGCAGCCCGTAGGCCAGCTTGAAGATGTCCTCTTCCTTGCGATAAGGGCCGTGGCCGACACGCCACAGCACGCGCGTGGCGATGCGGCTTTCCAGATTGACCGTATAGACCAGCGCCCAGTCGCCCTGGAAAGCGACGCCGCCAGGCACCACCTGCACATTCTTCGCGGCAAGACCGCCCAGCTCTTCGGCGAGCATGGCTTCGAGTCCGCGCGGGCACGGCGAGAAGAACATCTGGTCGCCGTGCAGCGCCGGACGGGGTTCGCGTTCGGGACGCGCGACACGGCGCACGGATCGCACGCCGGGACGGGGGGGCGGGGGAGAAGGATTCGTCATGGCATCAGAAAGGTTTGATCACGACCAGCAGCACCACGGCAAACAGCACCAGCACCGGCAGTTCATTGAACCAGCGGTACCAGACGTGGCTGTGCGTGTTGCGGCCGGCTTCGAAAGCGCGCAGCAGGCGCGCGCAATAATGGTGGTAGCCGACCAGCAGGACGACCAGCGTGAGTTTTGCATGCAGCCAGCCGCCGGCAATGCCTTCGCCGAGCCAGAGCCACAGGCCGAACACGATGGCGAGCCCGGACAGCGGCCCCATGAAGCGCAGCAGCTTGCGCGACATCAGCAGCAGGCGCTCTCTCACCGCCGTCTCGTCCGGACCGAGCATGGCGAGATTGACGAACAGGCGCGGCAGGTAGAACAGGCCGGCAAACCAGCTGGTGACGAAAACGATGTGCAGGGCCTTGGCCCACAGGTAGGTGCTGTTCATGCCGGATCGGGGAAGGGAGTTGAAGAACGGGCCAGCGCGAGCACGGCATCGACGTCCGGGCAGTTGAGCCGGACGCGCAGTTCGCGCTTCATGCGCCGGTTGTCGAGCACGCGCGACTCGCCCATGAACGACAGCGTCATCGGGCTCAGGCGGCCCGGCGCATCGTCGCGCGCGATGCGCGGCGGACGCGCCAGCCCGAATGCGTCGGCCACGCGGTCAAAGTAGTCGGCCATTTTCAGCCGCGTGTCGTCGGCGGCGTTGTAGCAGCGCCCGCCGCGCGCGCGCTGCAGCGCCCGCCATGCGAGGCGCGCGAGGTCGGCCGCATCGATGTGGTTGGTATGCACGTCATCAGCCGCGCGCAGCACTGGATCGCCGCGCCGGAGGCGTTCGAGCGGCAGCCGGTCCGGCCCGTAAATGCCCGGCGCGCGCAGGATGGATACCGCGACGCCACGACGCGCCAAGCGGCGCACCGCCGCTTCGGCATCCACGCGCCGCGCCGCCCGGGCACTGCCGGTGCGCAGCCGGCGGGTTTCCGTCACGCGCTCGCCGGCGCAGTCGCCATAGACGCCGCTGGTGCTGATGTAGCACAGGCGCCGCACGCGGCGCGCACGCAGCAGCGCATTGACGAGGCGGCGGGTGCGCGGGTCGCGCGTGCCGCCGCCGGCCGGCGGCGGTGCAAAATGCCACACCCAGGGGGCGAGCGCCGCAACGCGTCGCAGGCTTGCCGCGTCATCGAGATCCGCCCGCACGCAACGCACGCCCAGTTGGCGCAATTCGACGGCCGACTGCGGGTTGCGCACCAGCGCCGACACCCGGACCCGACGCGCGAGCCACGGCAACGCGCGACGCGCGACGTCGCCACAGCCTACAATCAGCAACCTTGACCGTGCACCACACCAGCCCGGCGGGCTGCTGCGGGGCAAATACGTCGTTTTTTTCATTACCGGATTGTCTCACGCTGCCATGTCTTACCAGGTCACCCTCCAGCCCAGCCAGCACACCTTCTCCACCGATGCGGAAACCCGCCTGCTCGACGCCGCGCTTGCCGCCGGCTTCAACCTGCCTTACGGCTGCCGCAACGGCGCCTGCGGCTCGTGCAAGGGCAAGGTGCTGTCCGGCACCGTCGACTACGGCACGCATCAGGCCGCCAAACTGACCGATGCCGAGAAGGTTCAGGGCTTCGCGCTGTTCTGCTGCGCCACCGCACGCTCGGATCTGGTGCTCGAATGCCGCGAAGTCGGCGGCATGAAGGACATCGCGATCCGCACTCTGCCCACCCGCGTGCACAAGATCGAACGCGTCGCACCGGACGTCATCGTGCTCAGCCTCAAGCTGCCGGCCAACGAACGGCTGCAGTATCTGGCCGGCCAGTACATCGACTTCCTGCTGCGTGACGGCAAGCGCCGCAGCTTCTCCATCGCCAATGCGCCGCACGATGACGAATTCCTGCAGCTGCACGTCCGCGAGGTGCCGGGGGGCCATTTCACCGGCCACGTGTTCAACACCATGAAGGAGCGCGACATCCTGCGCTTCGAGGGACCGCTCGGCAGCTTCTTCCTGCGTGAGGACGTCAGGCGCCCCGTCGTGATGGTGGCCGGCGGCACGGGTTTTGCGCCGATCAAGGCGGTCATCGAACACGCGATCGAAACCGGCTACGCGCAACCGGTCACGCTGTACTGGGGCGCGCGGCGCAAGTGCGACCTCTACATGCACGAACTGGCCGCCGGCTGGGCGCAGCGCCTGCCCGGCTTCCGCTACATTCCGGTGCTGTCGGAGCCGGCACCGGAAGACGCCTGGGACGGCCGCACCGGTCTGGTGCACGACGCCGTCATGGCTGATCTGGCGGACCTTTCCGGGCATCAGGTCTATGCCTGTGGCGGCCCGGCGATGATAGACGCCGCGAAGGCGGACTTTACCCGGCGGTGCAATCTGCCGATAGAACATTTCCACGCAGATTCCTTCACCTATTCATCGCAATGAGTCAGGACGTCCTTTTCACGCGGGAGCCGGTCATCAACAAGCAGCGCGCCATCACGGCAACGCGGCTGCGCATCCACGCCGGAACGTGCGCCGGCGCGGTGGCCGCGCTCGACGCCATCGGCGACGACTGGCCGCCCGCCCGCCCGGTTTTCGTCAGCCTCGCCGGCTGCGCACCCGATGCCAGCCTGGCCGACTGGATCGCGCCGGAAGGTGCCATGATGGAAATTGCCGCCTCGGCACTCGCCGATCCGGCATGTGCCGAGGCGGCGCGACAGCTTGCCCAGGCCGGCGTGCCGCTCGTGTTGTCCGACTACAAGGCCGGCACCGACATCCCGACCGGCATGTCCTTCCGCTTCGTCATGGCCGACGCCCGTGTGCAGCCGACGGCGATCCGCGTGCCGGGCATCCTGCTTGCAACCGGACTCAGCGACCCGACCGGTTTCGACGCGGCGGTCAAAGCCGGCTATGGCGGCGCCACCGGCTGGTTCTTCAAGGCAGGTCAGGTCACGGCCAAGAAGCTTGCGCCGGCGCACGCGCAGATCGTGCGGGTACTGAATCTGGTCCGCCGCAACGCCGACGCGCAACAGATCGAGGCGGCGCTGAAGCAGGACGTGGCGCTGTCGTTCAAGCTGCTGCGCTACATCAACTCCGCCGGCTTCGGGCTGATGTGCCAGGTGCAGTCCTTCCGCCACGCGGTCGTCATCCTCGGCTACGAAAAGCTCAACAAGTGGCTGTCATTGCTGCTGGTGACCGCCGGCAAGGACCCGTCCGCACCGGCGCTGATGCAGGCCGCGATCGCCCGAGGCCGCCTGATGGAAGTGCTGGGGCAGGAGTTTTTCCCGCGCGAGGAACACGACAACCTGTTCATCACCGGCGCGTTCTCGCTGCTCGACAAACTGCTCGGCACGCCGATGGAGAAGGTGCTCGAGGAAATGACGCTGCCGGAACCGATCAGCGACGCGCTGCTCGGGCAGGACGGCGCCTACACACCCTTCCTCCGCCTGGCGCGCGCGTGCGAAGAGGACAGCTCCGAGGCACTGGCCGAACTGACCCACGCGCTCGGCCTGCAGCCGGACGACGTCAATCGCGCCCAGATGTCGGCACTGAAGTTCGCCGACACGCTGGAGTTCTGACGCCGCCGGGCGCTAGGTTTTCGACAGCGACTTCAGCGCCTGCCGGATGCCGTCCGACACACTGACGCCATCCGGCAGCGCCTTCAACGCGGTCTGCGCTTCCCGGTCGCTGTAGCCGAGCGCGATCAGCGCATTCAGGATGTCTGCACCCGCATCCGGCGCCAGCGCCGCCGACGCATTCACCGTCGGCATCAGCTTGTCGCGCAACTCCAGCAGCAGCCGCTCGGCCGTCTTCTTGCCGATGCCCGGAATCTTCGTCAGCCGGCCCGCCTCCTGCGCCGCGACGACGCGCGCGAGCTCATCGACCGACATGCCCGACAGCACCGACAGCGCCATGCGCGGACCGACTCCGCTGATCTTCACCAGCTGGCGGAACGCCGCCAGTTCCTCGGTGGCGCCGAAGCCGAACAGGAAGTGCCCGTCCTCGCGCACGACGAAGTGCGTGTGCAGGCTGACCCGCTCGCCAAGGGCGGGCAGGTTGTAGAAGGTGCTCATCGGCACATCGACTTCATAGCCCACGCCATGGACGTCAAGCAGGATGCGCGGCGGGTTCTTTTCCAGCAGGGTGCCGGTCAGGCGGCCGATCATGGGAACTCCGTTCGAATCAGGGAAAGGGCTGCGCGCGGCCGCGTCAGGCCGGGCGACGCGCGATGATACGCCCGGCGCGACGGCGGCTGCCGGGTGCGGCCAGCGCGCCCATGCCACGCCCCGCATGGGCATGGCAGATGGCGCAGGCGAGTGCATCGGCGGCGTCGGTGCCGGGTTCGGCCGCCAGCGCCAGCAGGCGCGCCACCATGAACTGCACCTGCTTCTTGTCTGCCTTGCCGTGCCCGACCACCGCCTGCTTCACTTGCAGCGCGGTGTATTCGGCGACCGGCAGGCCGCCGACCGTCAGCGCGGACAGCGCAGCGCCGCGGGCCTGGCCAAGCAGGAGCGTGGATTGCGGATTGACGTTCACGAACACGATTTCGACCGCGGCGTGCGTCGGCCGCCAGGTGTCGACCACTTCGCGTATGCCTTCGAACAACGTCGCAATGCGCTCCGGCAACGACGCGCGCTCGTCGGACGTGATGCGCCCGCTGGACACGTAGCGCAGCCGCGCGCCATCCGCCTCCAGCACGCCGAAGCCGGTGACGCGCAGGCCGGGGTCGATGCCGAGGATGCGCATCGGTGCCGCCGCGACGGTCATTGCACCGGCGTGCTGCCGGCGTTGATGCGTTCGAGCTGCTCGCGGATGCGCATCGGATCGTCCGATCGCAGCAGCTTGATCACCCTGGGTGCGACATCGCCACAATCACAGCGCAGCACCTCGCGCTTGACCTCGAGCAGTTGCGACGGGTGCATCGAGAACTGGCGCAGCCCCATGCCCAGCAGCAGCCGCGTGAACTGCGGCTCGCCGGCCATTTCGCCGCAGACGGCGATCGGCATGCCGGCGCGCTTGGCCTGTTGTATGCACTGCTGGACCAGACGCAGCACCGACGGATGCAGCGGGTCGTACAGATAGGCGACCGCTTCGTCGGCGCGATCGATGGCCAGCGTGTACTGGATCAGGTCGTTGGTGCCGATGGACAGGAAGTTGAAGTGGTTCATCAGCGTGCCGAGCGCCAGTGCTGCCGCGGGAATCTCGACCATCGCGCCGATCTCGACCCGCTCGTCGTACTTCCTGCCGGCTTCGCGCAGTTGCTGGCGCGCCAGCGCGATCATTGCCAGCGCGGATTCGATCTCGTGCTGGAAGGCCACCATGGGCAGCAGGATACGCACGCGTCCGTAGTGCGACGCCCGCAGGATGGCCCGCAGCTGCGTGACGAACATGCGCGGTTCGGCCAGGCAGTAGCGGATGGCGCGCAGGCCGAGCGCCGGATTGGCTTCGCTGCGCTCCGCGCCGCGCAGCGCCTTGTCGGCACCGATGTCCAGCGTGCGCAAGGTGACCGGCTTGCCCTTCATCGCCTGCACGACGCTGCGGTAGGCCTCGAACTGTTCGTCCTCGTCCGGCAGGCTGTCGCGGTTCAGGAACATGAATTCGGTGCGGAACAGGCCGATGCCGTCTGCTTCGACCTCGCGCACCTGATCGACGTCCTGCGGCAGTTCGATGTTGGCGTAAAGCTGCACGTCCTCGCCGTCCAGCGTGGTCGCGGCACCACCAGCCAGGCGCTTGAGCTTGGAACGCTCGATCTCGATCTCGCGCGCGCGCAGCCGATACTCATCGAGAATGCAGTCGTCCGGATTGATGATGAGTACGCCGCGCAGGCCGTCGACGATGAGCATGTCATCGTCCTGTATCAGGCTGCGCGCGTGGTGCATGCCGACCAGCGCCGGAATGGCGAGGCTGCGCGCGACGATGGCGGTGTGCGACGTGGCCCCGCCGAGGTCGGTGACGAAGGCGGCGATGCGCTGTGCCTTGAACTGTATGGTGTCGGCCGGCGACAGGTCGTGCGCAACGATGATGCTGTCGGTGTCGCGCCGGCGCGTGCTCAGGCGCGCACGCTTGCCGGACAGCGCCTTGATCACGCGTTCGACCACCTGCACGACGTCGGCACTGCGGCTGCGCAGATACGGGTCCTCGATCTCCTCGAACTGTTCGACCAGGCGATCCATCTGCCGCTTGACGGCCCACTCGGCGTTGCAGCGGCGTTCGCGCACGAAGGCGCAGGCTTCGTCGAGCAGCAGCGGATCGTCGAGAATCATGCTGTGCAGGTCGATGAAGGCGAGCAGCTCGCCGCGTGCCTCTGCGCTGTCCGCGGTCAGGCTGCTGCGCAATTCCGCGAGCTCGGCGCGCACCGTGTCGAACGCGCGTGCGAGCCGTTGCACCTCGTCGTCGACCTTGCGCGGCTGGATCGCGTAGTGCGCCACGTCGAGCATGGCGTGCGATACGAGATGGGCGTGCCCGATGGCGATGCCGCCGGACACCGGCAATCCGTGCAGCGTGAAGGTCACCTCGTTCGGCTTCACTTCACTCCCCCTCGCCGAACTTGTCCTCGATCAACGCAACCAGCGCATCCATTGCCGCATCGGCATCCGCACCATCGGTTTCGATCTGTATCGTGCTGCCCTTCGCGGCCGCCAGCATCATGACCCCCATGATGCTCTTTGCGTTGATGCGGCGGCCATTGCGCTCAAGCCACACCTCGCACTCGTGCCTGCTGGCAATCTGCGTGAGCTTGGCCGAGGCCCGCGCGTGCAGGCCGAGCTTGTTGGTAATCTCGATTTCACGTCTTGGCATCGCGTCCCACCTTCACCGCCATCACTCCGTCACGTCCGCCACTGACCGCCCTGTTGATCAAACCGGGCAGGGTTTCCCGCTCGCGGTAGGTCAGGGTGCGCATCAGCATCGGCAGGTTCACCCCTGTCACGGCTTCCACCTTGCCCGGTTCGCACAGCTTGAGCGCCAGATTGGATGGCGTGGCGCCGAATATGTCAGTCATCAGCAGCACGCCTTCACCGCTATCGACCACCGACAACCAGCGCCGCGCCAGCGGCAGCAGATCCAGCGGATCGTCCTGCCCCGACACGCCGAGCTGCGCCATCTGCACCGGACGCGAATTGAGCACGTGGCACGCGCACTGGATCAGCGATTCGCCGTAACTGCTGTGTGTGATCAGAAACAATCCGATCATTGATATCCCCCCGGGTCGAGGCTGCATTCTATGCGGTGCAGCAGGATCTGGCGGCAACCGTGTCGCGCACCGGACCGCCGGCGTGCCGTTCGCGGGCGCGAAGGGCCCCGGCTAGGAGGCTGCGCGGCAGAAGCGCAATAAGGTGGCGAAGGCTTGGTAAATTGTGGGCATGGCCGCAAGTTACCTCCCCTATGAACCGCAGCAGCAGCGACTGCTGCCCGACGCCCTTCAAGACTGGCTGCCCGAAGGG
>JAHJHI010000055.1 GCA_018824085.1 Gammaproteobacteria bacterium
ACTTTATCAAGTATCTCTATTCTGTCTAAGTTCGCTTAGCAAAACCCATCTGGGTTGTATGGTTAAGCCTCTCGAGTCATTAGTACATGTTAGCTCAACGCCTCACAACGCTTACACACCATGCCTATCAACGTCCTAGTCTCGAACGGCTCTTTAGAGGAATTAAATTCCTAGGGATGACTCATCTTAGGGCTCGCTTCCCGCTTAGATGCTTTCAGCGGTTATCGATTCCGAACGTAGCTACCGGGCAATGCCATTGGCATGACAACCCGAACACCAGCGGTTCGTCCACTCCGGTCCTCTCGTACTAGGAGCAGCTCCCTTCAATCATCCAACGCCCACGGCAGATAGGGACCGAACTGTCTCACGACGTTCTGAACCCAGCTCGCGTACCACTTTAAATGGCGAACAGCCATACCCTTGGGACCGACTTCAGCCCCAGGATGTGATGAGCCGACATCGAGGTGCCAAACACCGCCGTCGATATGAACTCTTGGGCGGTATCAGCCTGTTATCCCCGGAGTACCTTTTATCCGTTGAGCGATGGCCCTTCCATTCAGAACCACCGGATCACTATGACCTACTTTCGTACCTGCTCGACGTGTATGTCTCGCAGTTAAGCTGGCTTATGCCATTGCACTAACCGTACGATGTCCGACCGTACTTAGCCAACCTTCGTGCTCCTCCGTTACTCTTTGGGAGGAGACCGCCCCAGTCAAACTACCCACCAGGCACTGTCCCTAATCCCGATAAGGGACCTAGGTTAGAACATCAAAACTACAAGGGTGGTATTTCAAGGACGACTCCATCATGACTAGCGTCACAACTTCAAAGTCTCCCACCTATCCTACACATGTAGGTTCAATGTTCAGTGCCAAGCTATAGTAAAGGTTCACGGGGTCTTTCCGTCTAGCCGCGGGTATACGGCATCTTCACCGCAATTTCAACTTCACTGAGTCTCGGCTGGAGACAGCGTGGCCATCATTACGCCATTCGTGCAGGTCGGAACTTACCCGACAAGGAATTTCGCTACCTTAGGACCGTTATAGTTACGGCCGCCGTTTACCGGGGCTTCGATCATGAGCTTCTCCGAAGATAACCCAATCAATTAACCTTCCGGCACCGGGCAGGCGTCACACCGTATACGTCATCTTGCGATTTTGCACAGTGCTGTGTTTTTGATAAACAGTTGCAGCCACCTGGTATCTGCGACTCCCGTCAGCTTAGAGAGCAAGTCTCATCACCAACAAGAGCGTACCTTCTCCCGAAGTTACGGTACCATTTTGCCTAGTTCCTTCAGCCGAGTTCTCTCAAGCGCCTTGGTATTCTCTACCCGACCACCTGTGTCGGTTTGGGGTACGATTCCCACTAACCTGAAGCTTAGAAGATTTTCCTGGAAGCATGGCATCAACTACTTCAGTCCCTTAGGACCTCGTCATCAGCTCTCAGTGTGTACATCAAAGTACGTGTCCCCGGATTTGCCTAAGAACACCACCTACCACCTTAAACGCGGACTACCAACGCCGCGCTAGCCTAGCCTTCTCCGTCTCTCCATCGCAGTTAGCGGAAGTACAGAAATATTAATCTGTTTCCCATCGATTACGCCTTTCGGCCTCACCTTAGGGGTCGACTCACCCTGCCCCGATTAACGTTGGACAGGAACCCTTGGTCTTCCGGCGAGGGAGTTTTTCACTCCCTTTATCGTTACTCATGTCAGCATTCGCACTTCTGATACGTCCAGTGTGGGTTACCCCTTCACCTTCAACCGCTTACAGAACGCTCCTCTACCGCGCACTTCTAATGAAATGCACCCGTAGCTTCGGTGGTATGTTTAGCCCCGTTAAATCTTCCGCGCAGGCCGACTCGACTAGTGAGCTATTACGCTTTCTTTAAATGATGGCTGCTTCTAAGCCAACATCCTAGCTGTCTAAGCCTTCCCACATCGTTTCCCACTTAGCTAGTACTTTGGGACCTTAGCTGACGGTCTGGGTTGTTTCCCTTTTGACGACGGACGTTAGCACCCGCCGTCTGTCTCCCGAGTAGTACTCATTGGTATTCGGAGTTTGCAAAGGGTTGGTAAGTCGGGATGACCCCCTAGCCTTAACAGTGCTCTACCCCCAATGGTATTCGCTCGAGGCGCTACCTAAATAGCTTTCGAGGAGAACCAGATATCTCCCGGTTTGATTGGCCTTTCACCCCCAGCCACAAGTCATCCGCTAATTTTTCAACATTAGTCGGTTCGGTCCTCCAGTTGATGTTACTCAACCTTCAACCTGCCCATGGCTAGATCACCGGGTTTCGGGTCTATACCCTGCAACTCAACGCGCAGTTAACACTCGCTTTCGCTACGGCTCCCCTATTCGGTTAACCTTGCTACAGAATATAAGTCGCTGACCCATTATACAAAAGGTACGCAGTCACAGAACAAGTCTGCTCCTACTGCTTGTACGTATACGGTTTCAGGTTCTATTTCACTCCCCTCACTGGGGTTCTTTTCGCCTTTCCCTCACGGTACTGGTTCACTATCGGTCAGTTAGGAGTATTTAGCCTTGGAGGATGGTCCCCCCATCTTCAGTCAAGATAACACGTGTCCCGACCTACTTAATATGGCATCTATGGTTCTTCACATACGGGACTATCACCCTGTATCGTCACGCCTTCCAGCGTGATCTGCTAACCCATAAACACTCGGCTGTTCCCCGTTCGCTCGCCGCTACTAGGGGAATCTCAATTGATTTCTTTTCCTAAGGGTACTTAGATGTTTCAGTTCCCCTCGTTAGCTTCATTAAGCTATGTATTCACTTAATGATAATCCCTAAGGATTGGGTTCCCCCATTCGGACATCTGTGGATCAAAGCATTTTGTCGGCTCCCCACAGCTTTTCGCAGACTTACACGTCCTTCATCGCCTCTAACTGCCTAGGCATCCACCGTATACGCTTAGTC
>JAHJHI010000041.1 GCA_018824085.1 Gammaproteobacteria bacterium
CCCGCGTCGGTGCGGGGCGTGCGGGCCGGCGGCGCGGGCATGGCGCTGGCGACCGGCTCCGGCGGGTCGGCGGCGGCGTCGGCAGCGCCGTCCGCTGCACTGTCGTGCGCGACGGGCCGCGCACCCTGCTGTTGCGCGTTCAGCGCTTCATAGAGCCAGCGCGCCTTGTCGTCGAGTTCGCGCAGTTTGTCCTGCACCGCGCGTTCGCGCGCGGCGCTCTGGCTGGCGACCCACAGCCCTGCGGCCAGACCGCCGAGCGCGCCGCCGAAGGCTGCGATGCCGCCGTGGGCGGCGCCGGCGACGAGGCCCAGCAGGCACAGTGCGACGGTCAGCATGCGTGTCGTCCTAGCGGTGGTCGCCGCGCAGCGCCGCGACGCGGGCATGCAAGGCTTGCGGGGTTGCGGCGTCCGGCGCGAGCGCCGGGCCGCCGATCAGTTCGATGCGGCTGAACAGGCCGCGTCGCAGCGGCCGGCTCATGGCCGGGCCGTCCTTGCGCGAGAAGAAGCTGCCCCACAGGCCGCGCAGCGCCAGCGGCACGACCCGCACCGGCGTGCGGTTGACGATGCGCGTGATGCCGGGCCGGAATGGATGCAGCTCGCCGGTGTCAGTGATGCGCCCTTCCGGAAAGAGGCCGACCAGCTCGCCCGCGTCGAGCGCCGCGGCGACGCTGTCGTAGGCGCGTTCCAGCAGCACCGGATCTTCCTTTGCCGGAGCGATCGGGATGCAGCGGCTGGAGCGGAACAGGAAGCCGAGCAGCGGCGTGCGGAAGATGCGGTGATCCATGACGAAGCGTATCGGGCGGCGGCAGGCGGCGGTGATGACCAACGCGTCGACGAAGCTCACGTGATTGCACACGATGACGGCCGGGCCGTCTTCCGGGATGTTGTCGAGGCCGCGCGTGTCCAGCCGGTACACGGTGTGCACCAGGATCCAGACGACGAAGCGCAACAGGAACTCGGGCACCAGCGTGTAGATGTAGATGGCGACCACGGCGTTGAACAGCGCCGTCGCGAGGAACAGCTGCGGGATGTCGAGCCCGGCCTTGAACAGCAGCAGGCTGACCAGTGCCGAGCCGACCATGAAACCGGCGTTCACGATGTTGTTGGCGGCGATCACGCGCGCCGCATGGCTGCGTTCGCAGCGGGTCTGGATCAGCGCGTACAGCGGCACGATGTACAGGCCGCCGGCGGCGCCGAGCAGCACGATGTCGATCAGCATGCGCCAGTGCGCGGCGTGCTGCAGGAAGCCGGCGACCGAGCCGTCGTAGGCGGGCATGACTGACGGCGTGGCGAAGAACAGGTCGATGCCGAACAGCGTGAGGCCGATCGCGCCGAACGGAACGAGGCCGATCTCGACCTTGCCGCCGGACAGCTTTTCGCAGGCCAGCGAGCCGGCGCCCACGCCGACCGAGAACACCGACAGCAGCAGGATGAACACGCCCTCGCCGCCGCCGAGCACGTCACTGGCATAGACCGGGAACTGCGCGAGCAAGGTGGCGCCGTAGAACCAGAACCACGAAATGCCGAGCAGCGACAGCCACACGGTGCGGTTGCCGCGCGCGAAGCGCAGGTTGTCGCGCGTGGCGCTCAGCGGGTTCCAGTCCAGCTGCATCGCCGGCTCGGGCGCTGGCGACAGCGGGATGCCGCGGCTGTACCACCAGCCGGCCAGCGCAAGCGCGATCACCACGGCCGCGATGCCCTCGGCACTGCTGTTGCCGACCAGCCAGGCGCCGAATATCTGGCCGCCCAGGATGGCGAGAAAGGTGCCGGATTCAACCAGGCCGTTGCCGCCGACCAGCTCGCCGTCCTTCAGGTGCTGCGGCAGGTAGGCGTACTTCACCGGGCCGAACAGCGTGGATTGCGTGCCCATCAGGAACAGCGCGAGCACCAGTGCCGGCAGGCTGGCCGCGATGAAACCCCAGGCGCCGAGCACCATGACGACGATTTCCAGCAGCTTGGTGACGCGTGCCAGACGCGCGCGGTCGTACTTGTCGGCGATCTGCCCGCAGGTTGCGGAGAACAGGAAGAAGGGCAGGATGAACACGCCCGGCAACACGGTGGCGAGCAGCGCGGGCGAGAGGTCGGTGATGCTGCCCGCGCGGAAGGTGAGCAGCGTGATGAGCGCGGTCTTGAACACGTTGTCGTTCAGCGCGCCCAGCAGCTGGGTCATGAAGAAGGGCCGGAAGCGGATTTCCTTCAGCAGATGGAATTGTGAACTCATGCGGGCTCCGTTGCGTGCGGCGTGCGTGGCGTCATTGGGTCAGGCGGCGCACGAGGCGCAGCATCAGGTAGAGCGCGAAGGCGGCGATCAGCACGCCATAGACGACAACCGCGCGGCGCGACTTCGGCAGTTCCTCCTTCGGTGCGCGCACGTCGCGCAGCGCGTCCGGGAAGGCGCGCGGCGGTGCCGGCAGCACCTTCCATTGCGCGCGGTCCGCGGGTACGCGGGACATGTATTCGTCATATGAAGAGACCGGTGCCTGGCCGAAGGCGCGCGACGACGGGATCTGCGGGACGTGTACATAGATGAGCGCCTCGACGTCCTCGCCGAGCAGCTGTTCCAGCCCCTGCTCTGCCGTCTTGCCGCGCGTCAGGCGTCCGAGCAGGTCGCTGCCCGCGACGTTGAATGCGACAAAGGGAAACAGGTTGCTGCGCTCGGCGCTCATGTAGTCGAAGGCCTGCATGCCGCTTGAAATGCTGGCTTCCGTGATGGCCATCCACGGCAGGCCGGCCCAGGCCTTCAGCTTCGACGTCGGTCCGACCAGCGGCACGTCCCAGCCGAGCGAACGCAGCGTGTCCAGACTGATGCCGGCGCAGTTGGCGGTGGCGTGGCGATAGCTGAAGTCGTGCCGGTAGAAGTGGTTGAACACGCGGCCGACGCCCTGCTGGTAGAGCAGCGCGGCGCGCGGCTCGCGCAGCACGGCAACCAGCATGGCGGACGGGCGGTACCAGGCCTGACCGCTGTTCAGGTCGGTCAGATAGGCGTCCATCGTCAGCGTGGAGGCGATGATGCCCTTCTCGCCCCAGGCGTCGAGGTTGTAGAAGTTGTTCACCAGCCAGTCGCTCCACTGGCCGCGTGCCCCCATGTAACCGGTGGCGACCGCGAAGTGGCCACCGTGCGCCTCGTCGTCGTCGCCCTGTGCACCATTGAGCATCAGCGCCAGCACCGGTTTGCCGGCCGCGGCCCGCGCGGCGCCCGGCGTGCGCTCCCACAGCAGCCGCGCGCCGGCCGGCGCACGTGCGCCGCCGTCGTCCGCGCGCACCAGCGTGGCGAGCGTTTCGTCGGCCTGCAGCGGCGCGACGGCGAGTGACGCGAGGTCGATGTCGAAGCTGCCGGGCCAGATGGTGCGCGCGGTGAAGGTGGCGCCGGACAGCGTGCCGCGCAGCGCGAGTGTTTGCGGCTGCAGCCAGGCGGTGCTGTCGCCGTTGAACCACGATTCGTTCGAGGGCAGCCGCGGTGCGAGCGTGAACGCGCGTTGCGTGCCGTCGTCGAAGGTGATCGTCGCGCCGTCGCCCGACAGCGTCGCGGCCGGCACGAGCGTCGGCGCCGCCAGCCAGACCAGCGACGGGTATTGTCCGTCCGGCTGCCAGTGTCCGGCCTGCGCCCAGGCGCGCACGTCGTCCTGCGCCGGCAGCGCGGGATCGAAGCCGGCGACGTTGCGCAACGGCACGGCGATCAGTTCGTCCTGGAAGTACCAGAGCGCCTGCGGCGGTGCGGCGCAGTCGGCGCAGCGGCCGTCGGTCGCGCGGAAATCGGTGGCCGGGAACAGGCCCAGGCGGCCCTGTTCCAGCGCGTCGCGGGGGGCGGCCATCAGCGGCGACGCGGCGGGTGTGCTCATGATCATCCCCAGTGCAAGAACAAGACGCACGACGCGCTTTTGCGGCCGGCGGACAGATGGATGGCGGGAGGCGGCTGGGTTCATGTCGGACCGGTGGCGGAACATCTGGCGTTGGCGGCAGCGCGCGGAATTCTCACACGCGTGCCGGAAAAGGGTGGCGTGCCGCGCATGTCAGGCGGTCTCGGCCATCTTCCTGAGGCTGACGTAGTCGGTCTTGCCGGTGCCCAGCAAGGGCAGCGCGTCGACGCGGACGATCTTGCGCGGAACCGCGATCTCCGGCGCGCCCTGTTCGCGCGCGGCGGCCTGCAGCCGGTCGCGCGTCAGTGCGCCATCGGTGGTGAACAGTACGATGGTTTCGCCGCGCGCCGGATCCGCCTGCGTGGAGGTCGCGTGCTGAGCGGCCGGACTGGCGAGCGCAGCGACCTTCTCGACCACTTCGAGCGAAATCATCTCGCCGGCCACCTTGGCGAAGCGCTTCATGCGTCCGATGATGCGCACGAAGCCGTCGTCGTCGATGTCGACCACGTCGCCGGTGTCGTACCAGCCCTCGCCCGCATCCGACTGCGGTGCTTCGAGCACGCCGGGCTTGTCCCACCGGAGGTAGCCGCTCATGACATTGGGACCGGTCACGTGCAGCACGCCGCCGCGCTCGATGCCCGGTACCGGCATGAGCTTCGCATGCAGGCCGGGCAGCAGCTGGCCGACGGTGCCGGTGCGATAGGCCATGGGTGTGTTCACGGCGAGCACCGGTGCGGTTTCGGTCGCGCCGTAGCCTTCGAAGATGCGCACGCCGAATTTCTCGAACCACGTGGCGCGCACCGGTTCGGACAGCTTCTCGGCGCCGGCGATGACGTAGCGCAGCCGGTGGAAGTCGTACGGGTGGGCGAACTTCGCGTAATTGCCGAGGAAGGTGCTGGTGCCGAGCAGCACCGTGCAGTTGCGGTCGTACGCGAGTTCGGGAATGACGCGGTAGTGCAGTGGCGACGGATAGAGGAAGACGCTGGCGCCGGTGAGCACCGGCAGCAGGCCGCCGGCGCTCAGTCCGAAGGAATGGAACAGCGGCAGCGCGTTGAGGATCTTGTCGTCGACCGAGAAATCGATGACCGCGCGGATCTGCGCGATGTTGGCGAGCAGCGCGCGATGCGACAGCACGACGCCCTTGGGCTTGCCTTCCGAACCGGAGGTGAACAGCACGACGGCCGGCGCTTCGGGCGACGTCGCGCGCGCAGCCAGACGCGGCGCTCGCAGGGCCCACAGCACGAGCCACAGCTTGTCGAATGCGGTGATCCGGTCGCGCAGGTCTTCGAGATAGTGCAGCTCGACGCCGCTCAGCGCCGCGAGCTTGTCACCCAGCCTGGCCTGCTCGACGAAGGCGCGCGACGTGACGATGACGCGCAGCTGCGCCGCCGTGCATGCGGCCTGCATGCCATCGACGCCCGCCGTGTAGTTGAGCATGGCCGGCACGCGGCCGTGCGCATTCAGGCCGAAGATGAGCCCCAGCGTCGGCGCGAGGTTGGGCAGCAGAACGCCGACCCGTTCGTCATCACGCGTGATGCGCGAGACGACGCGCCCGAGCGCGAGCGCCATCTTCAACAGGTCGCCGTAGGTGTACTCGATCTGCTTCACGTCCTCGATCAGGCGGTGCTTGCGGCCGTGGATCTCGGCCGCGTCGCACAGCGCGCCGAACAGCGTCTGTTGCGGCCGCGACGCGAAGATCATCTCCTGCATCAGGCGGCGCATGGCTTCGCCGGCGCGGCGGCGGCGTTCCTTCGCGCTGGCCGCCTGCGGCATGTCGATGTGCGTCGCCGGCAGCACGGTGATCTTGATGCGCGGGAACAGGGACTTCGGGTAGCGGCCGGACACGCGCGAAAAGTAGCTGCGCGACGCGCCGTCCAGGCGTACCGGCAGCACAGTGGCGCCGGTCTTTGCGGCAACGAAGGCGGGGCCGTCGTAGACCTTCATGAGGCTGCCGGTCGTGGTGATGCGGCCTTCCGGAAAGATGACGACCGGTCGGCCCGAATCGAGCAGGCGGATCACCTTTTTCATGGCCATCGGGCTGGTCGGGTCGACGGCGAGGTAGTCGACCATGGACAGCAACAGGCGGAAGAACGGGTTGCGCGCGACGCCGGTGTGCACGACGAAGACCGGATCGATGGGCAGGAAGAGGCCCAGCAAAAGGCCGTCAAGAAAGGACTCGTGATTGGCGACGACGAGCAGCTTGTCGTGACGGCCGGGCAGTGCGGCTGGCGGGTCGATGCGGAACAGCAGCCGGCAGACGAGGGCGAGCAGGGGGCGGAAGAGGGTACGCAGCATGAGTGTTTCGCGCTCTCAGTAAACGATTTCGGGTGGCGGCGGATGGTCGAGGAAATTGACCGGGCTGGCGCTCGCGCCGTAGGCGCCGGAGCACTGCACGACCAGCAGGTCGCCCGGCTGCGCGCGCGGCAGTTCGACGTCACGCGCGAGCACGTCGAACGGCGCGCACAGCGGCCCGGCGATGCTGACGCGCTCAGTCGCGTCGGACCGCGTCCGCGGGTGCAGCGTCATGGGGAAGTTCGCCGGCTGCAACCGGTCCGGTTGCAGCGTTGCGTGCAGATGCTGATGCGCGCCGCCGTCGACGATCAGCCAGGTGCGGCCGCGCACGGTCTTGCGATCAATCACGCTGCACACGTAGATGCCCGCTTCGGCGACCAGATAGCGGCCGGGTTCGAGCGCGAGGCGGGCGTGTGGCGCGTGTGCCTGGAGGCGGGCGTCCAGCGCGTGCAGGTGGTCGCCGACCGGTGCGAAATCCAGCGCCGTCTCGTCGTCGGCGGTCGCGACGCCGAAGCCGCCGCCGAGGTTGAGCCAGGGCAGCGCAACGCCGGCTGCGTCGGCGCACTGCAGCGCTTCGTCGAAACAATGGCCGTGGATGGCGATGATCTCGCCCGCGTCGAGCAGCCGCGACGCGCAGTAATAGTGCAGGCCGCCGAATTCGAGGCCGCCCGCCCTCACCTGCGTGATGGCGGCGCCGAGCTGTGCGCTGTCGATGCCGAAGAAACTATCGCCATTCATCCGCACGCGCGAGCCGCGTACGGCCAGATCCGGATTGGCGCGCAGCGCGACGCGGGCGGTCCGCCCCGTCCGTTCCGCAATGCGGATGATGCGGTCGATCTCGCCGGACGATTCGGCGCAGATGCGTACGCCGGCCGCGACTGCGGCGGCGATCTCCGCGTCGCGTTTGCCGGGGCCGGTGAAACCGATCCGCTCGCCGGGGAACCCGGCGTCGAGCGCACGCGAAAGCTCGCCGGCAGAGCTGATGTCGGCTCCGTCGAGCCGGCGGCTGACGTGGCGCAGCAAGGCAGGCAGCGGATTGGCCTTCACGGCATAGCAGAGCTGGAGCCGCGCCGGCAGCGCGGCGCGCATTGCATCGATGCGCGCATCAAGCGCAGACAGATCCATCGCATAGAAGGGCGTCGTACCCGCGCGTTCATGCAGCACGGCGAGTCCGGCGGCGCCGGGCGGATGGGCACTCAACGGTGTGCGTCCAGATAGCTGATGACCGTCTGCAGCCGCTCGATCAGGGTGCCGGCCATCAGCCGGAAGTGTATTTCGCGACCGCGACGCGTCCGTTCGAGGACGCCGGCCTCGCACAGCAGCCTGAGATGATGCGATACGGTGGGGCGGCTCAGCAGGGAGGCCTGCGTGAGCTGCGTGGCGTTCAGTGTTTCACCCGGCTCGAAACTGAGCAGGATGCGCTGCCGTTCCGGATCGCCCAGGGCGGCGAACAGCTGTGAGAAGTGAGCCCACTCGGGCGGGATGCTTTGCGCACAATCATTTTTCATGTCGAAAAATATCGACTATTTGAGCCGCGGCGTCAAGTCCTTTCAGGGACGCGATGCGACCACCGTCCCGGAGCCCGGTACTCATTGACCACCGCTGTAAGCGTATGTATCATCGACGACTTTGCGCGACGCTGCTGCGGGATTGGCTCGTCGCCACGCAGGCACTTGTGTCTTATAGAAGACCGGCGTTTGCGAACTTCGGGTGGTGTGATGCGTAGCGATCTGGCGGCATGTTGAAGGCAGTCATGCTGCAGGTTTCGCTGGTGCTCGTCATGACGGGCGTCGCGCTTTACGCCGGCGGCTGGATGGCCGGCGCCTCTGCCCTGCTTGGTGGCCTGAGTTATTCGGTGCCGAGCATGTTGTTCGCAATGCGCCTCGGACGGTTGGCGCGCCCTGGGGCGCCAGGCCAGGTGTCGTACGCGTTTGAATTCTTCCTCGGCGAGGCGATCAAGGTCGCTTCGACGATCGGGCTGCTCGTTTTGTGGCATTTCCTCGTTCCCGGGCTGTCCTGGGGTTGGTTGCTGGCGGGGTTGGCTGCGGCGCTGCAGGCAGGTTTTTTTGCTTTCTTGTTCAAACACTGACATGGCATCTGGAACAGAACTGGCTCACGGCCCGACTCCCGGCGAATACATCGCCCATCACCTCACCTTTCTGAACAACACGGGCGAGCCGCAGGCCCAGTTGGTCAATTGGGGGCTGGTGAACCTCGACAGTCTTTTCTACTCGGTCATCCTCGGCATGATCACGGTATTCGTCCTGTACCGTGCCGCCGCAAAGGCCACTTCGGGTGTGCCGGGCCGCTTCCAGGCCGCGGTGGAAATTCTCGTCGAGATGGTCGCTGACCAGGCCAAAGGCCTGATACACAGCGAACAGTCGCGTCGTTACGTCGCGCCCCTGGCGCTGACCGTCTTCCTGTGGATCCTCCTGATGAATGCGATGGACCTGCTGCCGGTCGATCTGCTGCCGCGCATCTGGGAAGGCATCTACGCGTCCGCCGGTCATGATCCGCACCACGCCTACATGCGTGTCGTGCCGACCGCCGACATCAACGTGACGATGGGCATGTCGATCGCCGTCCTGCTGGTGTGCCTGTTCTACAACGTCAAGATCAAGGGCATCGGCGGCTGGGCGCATGAACTGATTTCCGCCCCGTTCGGCGACAAGCTCATTCTGGCGCCGTTCAACTTCCTGATGAACATCATCGAATTCCTCGCAAAGACCGTTTCGCACGGCATGCGACTGTTCGGCAACATGTTCGCCGGCGAGCTGATCTTCATGCTGATCGCACTGATGGGCGCGGCATGGACGGGCGTCAACGCGTCGAGCATCCTGCTCGCGTTCGGTCATGTGGTTGCAGGTTTTGCGTGGGCGGTGTTCCACATTCTGGTCATCACGCTCCAGGCCTTCATCTTCATGATGCTGACTCTCGTGTATGTGGGCCAGGCCCACGAAAGCCACTGAGCTTGCAGTTGCAGTCCGGTTTGTCGTTTTTGTTTTTCTTTTAAATCTAAGGAGCTGTTATGGAACAAGTGTTCGGTCTCGTCGCCCTCGCCTGCGGTCTGATCATCGGTCTGGGTGCCATCGGTGCATGTATCGGTATCGCTCTGATGGGCGGCAAGTACCTCGAAGCTTCGGCTCGTCAGCCCGAGCTGATGAACGCCCTGCAGGTCAAGATGTTCCTGCTGGCTGGCCTGATCGACGCCGCTTTCATTATCGGTACCGGTATCGCCCTCTGGTTCGCTACTTCGACCTTCCTGAAGTAAGTCCGGCATTCGCCCCAACACCGATTTATTGAAGGGAAAGTTGCCGTGAATCTGAACGCAACGCTCATCATCCAGATCGTCGTATTCCTGACGTTCGTGTGGTTCACGAAAAGTTTCGTGTGGCCGCCGATCGTCAAGGCACTCGACGAGCGCGCGAAGAAAATCGCTGACGGGCTGGCGGCTGCGGACAAGGCAAAGGCGGATCTGGCCAACGCCGAGAAGAAGTCGGGCGAGGAATTGCGCGCTGCGCGCGAATCCGCGTCGGAACTCCGCTCGGGTGCTGAAAAGCAGGCTGCCAGACTGGTTGAGGATGCTCGCGCTGAAGCGAATCGCATCATCGCTGCCGCACGCGATGCGGCGACGGCTGAAGCGGGTGCTGCTGCGCAGAAGGCGAAAGATGCCCTGCGTGACCAGGTGGCCGTTCTTGCGGTCGCCGGTGCCGAGCGCATCCTGCGTCGTGAAATCAACGCCGAGGTCCATGCCGATCTGCTCTCCAACCTGAAGCAGGAATTGAGCTGACACCATGGCAGAGAACGTCACCATCGCGCGACCCTACGCAGAAGCCGCGTTCCAGCTGGCCAAGGAATCCGGAACGCTGCCGGCTTGGGAGAATGCACTTTCGAGCATGGCTGCCGCCGCCGCAGAGCCGTCGGTCAGGGATGTTCTGACCGATCCGGGTCGTACGTCGACGGATCGTGGTTTCCTCTTCCTCACCGTTGTGCCGGGTGAACTTGCGGAAGAACACCGCAGTTTTGCCCGAGTGCTCGCGGAAAACGGCCGCCTCGGACTTCTGCCGGAAATCCAGCAGATGTTCACGGACCTGAAGAATGAGCACGAACGCACCGCGATCGCCAACATCAGTTCCGCATTTCCGATGGACGACGCCACCGTGGCCCGCCTGATGGCGGACCTCGAGCCGCGCTTCGGCTGCCGGCTGGTGCCGAGGGTCACTCTCGACCCCGAGCTGATCGGCGGTGTCACGGTTGCAGTCGGTGACGAAGTGATCGATGCCTCGGTCCGCGGCAAGCTCGCCGCCATGGCCACAGCGCTACAGAACTAGGAGTTTTTTGATGAACCTCAATCCCTCTGAAATCAGCGATCTGATCAAGAGCCGGATCCAGAACCTGCATCTGGCCACGCAGGCGCGTACCGAGGGCACCGTGGTTTCGGTGACCGACGGCATCGTGCGCGTGCATGGCCTGGACGATGTCCAGCAGGGCGAAATGCTGGAGTTCGAAGGCAACACCTTCGGCCTGGCGCTGAACCTCGAGCGCGACTCTGTCGGCTCCGTGGTGCTGGGTGACTACGAACACATTTCCGAAGGCCAGACCGTCAAGTGCACGGGCCGCATTCTCGAAGTGCCGGTCGGCCCAGAGCTGATCGGCCGCGTCGTGAATTCGCTCGGACAGCCGATTGACGGCAAGGGCGCGATCAACGCCAAGCTGACCGACAAGGTCGAAAAGGTTGCGCCGGGCGTCATCGAACGTCAGTCGGTTTCGCAGCCGGTGCAGACCGGCCTGAAGTCGATCGACTCGATGGTGCCGGTCGGCCGCGGTCAGCGCGAGCTGATCATCGGTGACCGCCAGACCGGCAAGACCGCGGTCGCCATCGACGCCATCATCAACCAGAAGGGTCAGAACATGACCTGCGTGTACGTGGCAGTCGGCCAGAAGGCTTCGACGGTTGCCAACGTGGTGCGCAAGCTGGAAGAGTACGGCGCGATGGAATACACCATCGTCGTGGCCGCCACGGCCTCCGACTCCGCTGCCATGCAGTTCCTGGCACCGTACGCCGGTTGCACGATGGGTGAGTACTTCCGCGATCGCGGCGAAGATGCGCTGATCGTCTATGACGACTTGTCGAAGCAGGCTGTCGCCTATCGCCAGATTTCGCTGCTGCTGCGCCGTCCGCCGGGCCGTGAAGCCTATCCGGGCGACGTGTTCTACCTGCACAGCCGCCTGCTCGAGCGCGCAGCCCGCGTGAACTCCGACTACGTCGAGAAGTTCACCAAGGGTGAAGTGAAGGGCAAGACGGGTTCGCTGACGGCGCTGCCGATCATCGAAACCCAGGCGGGTGACGTGTCCGCATTCGTGCCGACCAACGTGATCTCGATTACCGACGGCCAGATCTTCCTGGAAACCGACCTGTTCAACGCGGGTGTGCGTCCCGCCATCAACGCGGGCGTGTCGGTGTCGCGGGTCGGTGGCGCAGCCCAGACCAAGGTCATCAAGAAGCTCGGCGGCGGTGTGCGTCTCGCACTCGCGCAATACCGTGAGCTGGCTGCGTTCGCGCAGTTCGCGTCGGATCTGGACGAAGCAACCCGCAAGCAGCTCGAGCGTGGTCGCCGCGTGACCGAACTGATGAAGCAGCCGCAGTACTCGCCGCTGTCGGTCGCTCAGATGGGCGTGTCGCTGTACGCCGCGAACAATGGCTACTTCGACGACATCGAAGTGCCGCGCGTGCTCGCTTTTGAAACGGCCCTGCACCAGTACCTGCAGCAGAAGACGCCTGACCTGATGAACAAGATCGAGACGACGAAGGATCTCGACGGTGAATCGGAAAAGGCGCTCGCTGCCGCGGTGGCCGAGTTCAAGAAGAGCTGGGCATAAGCAGGCGGACTGGAGATAACCATGGCCAGCGGAAAAGAGATCCGTACCAAGATCAAGAGCGTGCAAAACACGAAGAAGATCACCAAGGCAATGGAGATGGTGGCCGCGTCCAAGATGCGCAAGGCGCAGGACAGGATGCGGGCTGCCCGTCCCTACGCCGACACGATCCGACGTCTTGCTGCCAACCTGTCTGCCGCGGCGATCAGTGACTACAAGCATCCCTTCCTCAATACGGTTGGCGAGCTCAAGCGCGTGGGTGTCATCGTCGTCACGACCGACAAGGGTCTGTGTGGCGGCATGAACACCAATGTGCTGCGGCTGTCGCTCAGCACGATGAAGGAATGGGAAGCCCGTGGCGCCTCCGAGATCCGCGTCGCCGCCATCGGCAACAAGGGTCTGGGCTTCATGCAGCGCATGGGTGCCCGGGTGGTGTCGCAGGTGACGCAGCTCGGCGATACGCCGCACATCGAAAAGCTGATCGGCCCGGTGAAGGTGATGATTGATGCCTTCCAGGCCGGCGAGCTGGACGCCGTGTACCTCACCTTCACGCGTTTCATCAACACGATGAAGCAGGAGCCGGTGATGGAGCAGCTGTTGCCGCTCACCGGCGAACGCCTGGGCACGCCGGAAGGCGACTGGGATTACCTGTACGAGCCGGACCCGCAGGTGGTGATTGACGAACTGCTCGTCCGTTATGTGGAAGCGCTGGTGTATCAGTCGGTCGCCGAGAACATGGCATCCGAACAGAGCGCACGCATGGTGGCGATGAAAGCTGCGTCCGACAATGCCGGCAACGTCATTGGCGAACTGCAGCTGGTCTATAACAAGACCCGCCAGGCAGCGATTACCAAGGAGCTGTCCGAAATCGTCGGCGGCGCCGCAGCGGTCTGACCGCGCACATCGATTTTTTGTATTGGGGATAGACGATGAACACCGGAAACATCGTTCAGTGTATTGGCGCCGTGGTGGATATTCAGTTCCCGCGCGACTCGATACCGAAAGTGTTTGAAGCACTGCAACTCGACGAGGCCGATGGTTCGCACACGGCTGAGCAGGGTCTGACGTTCGAAGTCCAGCAGCAGCTGGGCGACGGCATCGTGCGTACGATTGCGCTGGGTTCCAGCGATGGTCTGCGCCGCGGCATGAATGTGAAGAACACCGGCGCGCCGATCAGCGTGCCGGTCGGCAGCGCCACGCTCGGTCGCATCATGGACGTGCTGGGCCGCCCGATCGACGAGGCTGGCGCAATCGCCACCGAAGAGCGTCGTGCGATTCACCAGAAAGCCCCGAAGTTCGACGAGCTGAGCCCGTCGGTTGACCTGCTGCCCACCGGCATCAAGGTGATCGACCTGATCTGCCCGTTCGCCAAGGGCGGCAAGGTGGGTCTGTTCGGTGGTGCCGGCGTCGGCAAGACCGTCAACATGATGGAACTCATCAACAACATCGCGAAGTCGTACGGCGGCTACTCGGTGTTCGCCGGTGTCGGTGAGCGTACCCGTGAGGGCAACGACTTCTACCACGAGATGGAAGAGTCGAAGGTTCTCGACAAGGTGGCCATGGTGTTCGGCCAGATGAACGAACCGCCGGGCAACCGTCTGCGCGTGGCACTGACCGGCCTGACGATGGCCGAGAAGTTCCGCGACGAAGGCCGTGACATCCTGTTCTTCGTGGACAACATCTACCGCTACACGCTGGCCGGTACCGAAGTGTCCGCGCTGCTGGGCCGCATGCCGTCCGCCGTGGGCTACCAGCCGACGCTGGCCGACGAAATGGGCCGCCTGCAGGAACGGATCACCTCGACCAAGGTGGGTTCCATCACGTCGATCCAGGCCGTGTATGTGCCTGCGGATGACTTGACCGATCCGTCGCCGGCGACGACCTTCCAGCACTTGGACGCCACCGTCGTGCTGTCGCGTGACATCGCGTCGCTGGGTATCTACCCGGCGGTCGATCCGCTCGATTCCACGTCCCGCCAGCTCGATCCGCTGGTCGTCGGCGAAGAGCATTACGCCTGCGCCCGCAAGGTGCAGACCACGCTGCAGCGCTACAAGGAATTGCGCGACATCATCGCGATTCTGGGCATGGACGAACTGTCGCCGGAAGACAAGCTGGCCGTGGCTCGCGCCCGCAAGATCCAGCGTTTCCTGTCGCAGCCGTTCAACGTGGCTGAGGTCTTTACCGGCTCGCCGGGCAAGATCGTGCCGCTGGCAGACACGATCAAGGGCTTCAACATGATCGTCAATGGCGAATGTGACCACCTGCCGGAACAGGCCTTCTACATGGTCGGCGGCATCGAGGAAGCGTTCGAAAAGGCGAAAACCCTGCAGTGAGGCGCTTCGTGTGAGGGTGTGCGGGTGCCAGTCACCCGCCACCGCACACCGGCAGCAAACACGGAGTAATCATGGCTATGACCGTACAAGTCGACGTCGTCAGCGCGGAAGAGAAGATCTTCTCCGGGCTGGCCGAATTCGTCGCACTGCCGGGCGAAAGCGGCGAGCTGGGCATCCTGCCCGGCCATACGCCGCTGATGACGCGCATCCGCCCGGGTGAAGTCCGTATCAAGGTGCCGAACCAGGCCATCGACGAACTCATCTTCGTGGCCGGTGGCTTGCTCGAGGTGCAACCGAATCTGGTCACCGTGCTGGCGGATACCGCCATTCGCGGTGCCGACCTCGACGAAGCGAAGGCAACGGAAGCGAAGCGTCAGGCCGAAGAGGCCCTGTCGAATCGGCAAGCCGGGATCGATTACGCGCAGGCGCAGGCGGAACTGGCTTCGGCCGTCGCCCAGCTCGCGGCAATCCAGAAGTTGCGCAAGCGTCACTGAGCGCACACCGGGCAACATCCTGAAAGGCAAGCTTCGGCTTGCCTTTTTCTTTTTCTGGGACAATGCGGCCATGCCTACCGATACCTGCGACCTGCTTATCGTCGGCGCCGGGATCAATGGCGCGGGCATTGCCCGCGATGCGGCGTTGCGCGGCTTCAGCGTGATCGTCTGCGACCGCGGCGACATCGCCGGCGGCACGTCGTCGGCTTCCACCAAGCTGATCCACGGCGGCCTGCGCTATCTGGAACAGGGCGCTTTCAGACTGGTCCGGGAATCCCTGCGGGAACGCGAAACACTCGGGCGCATCGCCGCCCACCTCGTGCGGCCGCAGCGCTTCATCGTGCCGCATACCGGCGTGCGCCCGGCCTGGCTGCTCGCGTTCGGCCTCTGGCTCTACGATTTTCTGGCCGGCGCGAGCACCTTGCCGCGGGCGCAGCGCCTCGACGCCACGTTTCCTGCGCTGGCTTGTCTTGCCGGGCGCGTGCGCAGCGCACACGCCTACTTCGACCTGTGGGTCGACGACGCACGGCTGACACTCGAAAACCTCATCGACGCGCAGGCGCACGGTGCGCGCGTGTTGCCCCGTTGCGCACTGGGCAGCGTGACACCCGACGCGGACGGCTGGCGCTGTCAGCTGTCCGGACCGGGTGGTGATCACAGCATCCGGGCGCGCGCCGTCGCGAACGTTGCGGGCCCGTGGGCACCGCAGGTCGAAGCGTTGCGGGGTGACGTCGAGCAACCCGGCGTACGGCTCGTCCAGGGCTCGCATATCGTGCTCGACCGGCTGCATGAAGGCGACGACGCCTGGCTTCTGCAACAGCCTGACCGGCGGGTGGTGTTCGTCATTCCCTACGGCCCTGACTATCACCTCGTCGGCACGACCGAAACCGACCTTGAGTCGCCGGACGCTCTCGGCGTTACCGACGCGGAGCGGACCTACCTGCTCGCCGCGCTGTCACGCGCCTTCGGGCGCCGTCTCGGGCAGGGCGACATCCGCTGGGAGTTCTGCGGCATGCGCCCCCTGCTGGCCGGCGCTGGCAGTGCGCGCACCGCCAGCCGTGAGTACCGTCTCGAACTGGAGACGGCGCCCGGCGGACGGCACTGGATGTCGGTGCAGGGCGGCAAGCTCACGACCTACCGCAGCCTCGCCGAGCAGGCCGTCGACCGCCTCGCTGCGGCATTCGGCCACGCCGGACAATCGACGACGGCGCAGTTGCTGCTGCCCGGCGCCGAAGGTGTGGCGGCGGACGGCATGCGTACCCTGTTCGACGGTCTTCGCCGTGACTACCCGGAATTCGATGCGGGCTGGATCGGCGCGCTGCTGCCGCGCCACGGGGCCCGCACAGCGACGCTGCTTGCCGAGGCGACGGCGGATGGCGGCGCCGGCCGGGATTTCGGCGGCGGGTTGTTCGAAGCGGAGGCGCGCTGGTGCCGACGCCACGAATGGGCGACGGCGGCCGAGGATGTGCTTTGGCGACGCACCAAGTGCGGGGTAAGAATGTCCGCTGGGCAGCGCGACGAATTCGTCCAGTGGTGGGGCGGTCAGCCGCCGCCCTGAACGCCCTTGCGCTGCAGCATTTCCACCCGCTTCTGAAGGCGGGCGACATCGTCGCGCAAGGTGTCGACATCGTTCGAGAACGTGGCGCACTGGTGCGGGCGCACCAGCATCCGTGCTTCGTCGGCAACGTATTCGGTCGCCGACGAAGCAAGGCGCGACGCGAGGTCATTGCCCAGTGCAAGCGCGGCGCGGGCGCCGCCGACGACGCGTTCCGCGGCGACATCACCGATCACGTGGCTGAGGTCTTCGGCCGCGTCCCAGCGCAGCGAGCGCAGCACCTGTCCGAGCGCTTCCGCCAGCGCAGCGTCGCCGTCGACCCGTGCCTCGCGCATGACGGCCTCACCCTGATGGGCGAAGCGCAGCGGCGCGTCACCGGGCAGCCGTATCGTCACCGCTGCCGGTTCGTTTTCCGACGCGGCAAACCGCCCGTCCTCGCCCACCCGGAACGACAGGCCGATGCCGCCGCAGGCGAGGCGAGCATGCGCCCCGGCGTGCGCCGCCAGCCGGGCAGACGCGCCGGGCGTGTGGCCGATCAGGTGGTTGAGGATGGCGAGCACGGCGTCGGGCAGCATGGTTACTGAAGCTGCTGGATGCCCGCGATGAGCCAGCCTCGGTCGCCCGCGACCGGCTTTGACAGATGCCACACCTCGTCAAAGGCCGCCGGCGCCGCGTCCGCGTCCTCGCGCAACAGCCCGCTGAAGCGCACGCTGGCGATGTGCTGCACGTCGTCGCTGCTGATGTCCTGCAGCGCCGCGTCGAGCTGAACGACGTCGGTGGTCTGGGGCGTGCTGCCGCGCTCCTGCAGCTGCATGCGCAGTTCGGCGAATACCTCGGGCGTCGTGAAGGCACGGATGTCTTCCACGTCACCGGCGTCGTTCGCGGCCTGCAGGCGCACGAAGTTGAGCTTGGCCTGCCGCAGGAAGCCTTCGACGTCGAATCCTTCCGGGATGTGGCTGGCGGCGGGTGCGGAAGCGCCGGGCATGTGCGACGCGTTGAAGGCCTGCACATTGCTTGCTCCGACGTTTGCCGGTGCGTCCGGAGCGGACCGGCCCGCACCGGCTGCAGCGCCGGCGTATTGCGGACCTTGCGACGGCGCAGCCGCGCTGCGGCGGGCGAACATGCGCCACAGGAACAGTGCGCCCATCACGAGCAGCGCGATCATCATGAAGGACGCCATTTCCTCGCCGAAACCGAGGTGGGAGGCAAGCGCCGCGAGACCGATGCCGGCGGCGAGGCCTGCGAGCGGACCCATCCACGAACGACGGGCCGGTTGTGCGGCCGCGCCGGCGGCATTCTGGCCGCGCTGCGGTGCGACGTTCTGCGACGGCGGCGGCGTGGCGTCGCGGCGCATCGCGGACGAATCGCGCTGGGAACCGAAGGATTTGCCGCCGCCCAGTCGTTTGGCTTCGGCTTCGTTGATGGCGCCCGCGATGCCGATGACGGCGGCGAACAGTACGAAAAGCAGTTTTTTCATTACAGGGGAGCTCCGGCTGGAAAGGGCGATACGGATGTGAAAAGTGTGGCGGGCAAACTTAGCACACTAAGAGACCGCGCACCGCGCCATCCGTTCGCCGCGCCTGATCAGACCTTGAAGCCGCGATGCAGCGCCACCACGCCCGCGCTGAGGTTGAAATACTCGACGCGCGACAGACCGGCGTCGCGCATCATGCCCGCAAGCGTCTCCTGGTCGGGGTGCATGCGGATCGATTCGGCAAGGTAGCGATAGCTCGCTTCATCGTTGGCGACGCGCTTGCCGAGCCAGGGCAGTACCTTGAACGAATACAGGTCGTACGCCTTTTCAAGCGGTTTGGCGACGCGCGAGAACTCGAGCACCAGTGCCCGTCCGCCGGGTTTGAGCACGCGCCGGAACTCGGCCAGCGCGCGGTCCTTGTGCGTCATGTTGCGCAGGCCGAAAGCGACCGTGACGCAATCGAAATGGTTGTCCGGGAAAGGCAGCTTTTCGGCGTCGCACAGCAGGCTGGGCAGCAGCAGGCCGGCGTCGGTCAGCCGGTCGCGCCCTTCGCTCAGCATGTCCGGGTTGATGTCCGTGTGCCACACCTCGCCGGTGTCGCCGGCGCGCCTGGCGTGCGAGATCGTCAGGTCGCCGGTGCCGGCGGCCACGTCGAGCACGCGCTGGCCGGGGCGCACGCCGGCCATCTGGATCGCAAACGCCTTCCATGCGCGGTGCAGGCCGCCGGACATCAGGTCGTTCATGACGTCGTAGCGTCGCGCCACGGAGGAAAACACGCTGGAAACGCGTCGTGCCTTTGCTGTTTCAGGAACCTGCTCGAAGCCGAAGTCGGTGGTCGGGTCGTTCATGAGGTACTCAGTGATGGTGTCCGCAGCCGCCACCACCGGAGCTTCCGCAACCGCCGGCAGCTTTTTCGGGGGGCGTCGCCGACGGGTCGCGGCTCGCGCCGGCCGCGGCCAGTTTGGCCAGGTAGTCGGCCCACAGTTCGGCCTGATTCTCGCCGAGCAGGTACAGATAGTCCCAGGAGTAGATGCCGCTTTCGTGGCCGTCCGAGAACACCGGTTTGACGGCATAGGCGCCGACAGGCTCGACGCGCGTGACGTCGACGTCACGCTTGCCGACCTGCAGCGTCTCCTGCCCGGGGCCGTGACCGCGCACTTCGGCGGACGGCGACAGCACGCGCAGGAACTCGAACGTGAAGCTGAATTGCCGACCGTTGTTGAAGCGCACGTCGAGCAGGCGGGATTTCTGCTGCACCTTGATTTCCGTGGGAATGGGCGTGTCCCTGTCGAGTCCGGCCATGATGATCTGAGGTCCGCTGTGAGGAGGTTCGATGATACCGCGCCAGCGCGCGCAACACCGGCCGGGGACTGTCACTAAACTTTCATCGCACTGAAATAGACTCAGCGCCGACCCGTCACCGAAACCACGCCCCCCAAAATCATGGCCCGCATACTTGTTGTCGAGGATGAACCGTCCATTCAGGAATTGATCAGTGTCACGCTCACCCGCACCGGCCACGATCCGCTGCGCGCGCCTGACGCCGAGACGGCATTGCGCCTGCTGCAGGCCGAGCTGCCCGATCTGGTGCTGCTTGACTGGATGCTGCCGGGGCAAAGCGGCATTGATCTGGCGCGCCGCCTGCGCAGCGACGAACGCACGCGCAGCGTGCCCATCATCATGCTGACGGCCCGCGGTGACGAACAGTCGAAGGTGACCGGTCTGGAAACCGGCGCCGACGACTACGTGACCAAGCCGTTCTCGCCGCGCGAGCTGGCGGCCCGCATCAAGGCGGTGCTGCGCCGGCAGAAGCCGCAGGCGACCGAGGACCCGGTGGAGATCGAAGGATTGCGTCTCGATCCCGCGACCCACCGCGTCACCGCACGCGGCGCGGCGGTGGTGCTCGGCCCGACCGAGTTCCGGCTGCTGCACTTCTTCATGACGCATGCCGAGCGCGTGCATTCGCGCGCGCAGTTGCTCGACAGCGTGTGGGGCGACCACGTATTCGTGGAGGAACGCACGGTCGATGTGCATATCCGCCGCCTGCGCGGTGCGCTTGAAACGAGCGGCCACGATGCGCTGATCCAGACGGTGCGCGGCAGCGGCTATCGCCTGTCCTGCCAGAAGGAATGACGCGGCCCGGGGCCGGCGCCGCGCGTGCGGGCGGCCGGTCCGGGTGTCCGTTGCGGAGCTTTCCGCGATAATCCGTGCATGAGGCACAAGACTTCCATGCGTGAATTCTGGTTCCGCGCCGCGTTGCGCATCGGGCTGGTCGGCTTCTGCGCGCTGATCGGCGTTGCCAGCGACTCCCTTGCCCTCATGCTGGGCGTGGCCTGCATCGTGCTGTTGGTCGGCAGCCTGCGCGACCAGCACGAGATCGGCCGTTTCGACCGTTGGCTCAATTCGACCCATGAAACCGATCTGCCCGATGGCGTGGGGCAGTGGGAATTCCTGTTCGCCAAGCTGGCGCGGCGCGAGCGCAACGCGCGCCAGCAGCGCGCCGACCTGCGCGGCCGCCTCGAGCGCATGCGCGAGGCGAGCCGTGCGATGCCGGACGGTACGCTCATCATGTCGCGCGACGAACTGATCGAATGGCTCAATCCGACGGCTGAGGAACATCTGGGTCTGGACGGGCGACGGGACATCGCGATGCCCATCCTGAACCTCGTGCGCCAGCCCGAATTCGCCGGCTACCTGCTGTCGGGCGACTACGGCAAGCCGCTGTCGATGCCGTCGCCGCGTCAGCCGGGGCGCACGCTGCAGCTGCGCGTGGTGCCCTTCGGTGACGACCAGAAGCTGCTGCTGACGCGCGACATCACGCAGCTGGAGAAGCTTGAAACGATGCGGCGCGACTTCGTCGCCAATGTGTCGCACGAAATGAAGACGCCGCTGACCGTCATCCACGGCTTTCTCGAAACGCTGGAGGATGCGCTGCCGGACCTGCCGCAGGAGCAGGCGCTGTCCTTCATCCGCATGGCGCAGCAGCAATCGGTGCGCATGCAGCGCCTGGTGGAGGATCTGCTGACGCTGTCGGCGCTCGAAACCGATACGCCGACGCCGGAAGAACCGGTCGACATGCGCAATCTGCTGGACATCGTGCTCATCGAGACGCGCGCCCTGTCGTCCGGACGCCACGAGGTGTCGATGGATGTCGCCGGCGAGCCGGGCGCGCTGCTCGGATGCGCCCGCGACCTGCGCAGCGCGCTCGGCAATCTGGCGAGCAATGCGGTGCGCTACACGCCGGACGGCGGGCACGTGAGGCTGGGCTGGCGGGTGGTCGAGGGGTTCGGCGAATTCACCGTCGAGGACGATGGTATCGGCATCGACGCGCAGCACATTCCGCGCCTGACCGAGCGCTTCTATCGCGTCGATCGCGGGCGCTCCCGGGAAACCGGCGGCACAGGGCTGGGGCTGGCCATCGTCAAGCACGTGCTCGAGCGGCATCAGGCGACGCTGGGTGTCGAAAGCGAACCCGGCAAGGGCAGCCGTTTCACCGTCCGCTTTCCGATTCACCGTACGCTGCTCGTGCAGGCAAGCGCCGCCGCCTGAACGCGATCCGGCGACCGGCCGGCGCTAGTCCGGGCCGGCTGCTTCGCTGAACGTCACCCGCTCGTAGTTCACGCCGAACGTTGTCAGGCGCGTGAGCGTCAGGCTGCGCAGCGTCTCCGCGGCAAAGATCTCGACCTGCCGGTTCGGCTGGAACCAGCCGCGCGGCAGCACCAGCGTGGCTTCTTCGCCCATCACCTGTACCGCAGGCAGCAGGAAGGCGCGGACAAAGCGATCGGTCTGCGCCCCTTCCGCGGCAAGCGCGCGCAGCGCGATGGCGCGCGGAGTGCCCGGCAGCACGTGCAGGCCGGTGAGCAGGTGCGAGTCATGCTCGACCATGAGCCAGGACACGCGGGCCAGGCGCCAGTGTTCCGCGTCCGGGCCGAATACCGCCAGCAGCTGCGAGTGCTCGATCGGTCCGGTGTCGTCCGGCGCGCGCAGGCGGTAGCCCATGACGCTGTGGTCGAGCGTCGTCCAGCGACGCGTCGGGAAATGGGCGCGTGCGCTCGCCTGGCGCACGGCCAGACCGTCGCCGTCATGCGCCCGTTCGCCGAAGGTTGCGATATCCACGAAATCGCTGTGGCTGTAGATGCGCGCGGGCGGCGGCTGCACGAATTCCGCGCCGGCGACGAAGAAATGCATGGCTTCGAAGCCGACGGCGACATCCAGTTCGCCTTCGCCGCGCCGGCGCTGGAAGCGGCGCGGATTCGCCGCATGGCACCACGGCTTGTAGAGCATCAGCAGCAGGCGACCGGCGGATACCGGATGGCAATCCGCACCGAGTCCGAGGTGTTCCGGCGACAGCCCCTGTTTCAGGCCGGCCACCACCCGTTCGATCTCGCTCGCCAGACGCGCGGAGCCGAGCCGGCGCAGGTGGGGCGAACGGGCGAATACTTCGAGCGGCTTCGCGCCGGCGTCGCGATTCAGGTCGACGGCGTAGGTCTTGGCGTCGGTGCCGCCGAACACCGGCATGATTTCGGTCAGGCTGGCGTACTGGTCGGCCCAGCGGCAGACCCATTCGAACTCGCGCGGGCTGCGGCCGTAGGGGTTGGACAGGTCGATCAGCAGCACACAGCAGTAGGACTCGGCGGCGCTGTGCGGATAGCCGCCCTCCTTCAGGTTGTCCGGCACCGCCTGGGTCGCCAGCCCCCACTCCTCGGCGGTGCTGAAGTAGCCATGCAGTGCGAGCCACATGCCGCGTGGCGTGGTGCGTCGGGCGCGGAAATACTCGATGACGGCGCGCCCGGCGTACAGCACGCAGCGCTGGCACACCAGCGCCAGCGCCGCGTCGTCGAGCGGATGCACGCCGGCGTTCTCCGCCGTCTGCGCGTACGCCTCGGCCATGCCCAGCCAGAGGGCGACCACCTGGCGCAGCACGCCGTCTTCGGTGCCGCCGGGAATGACCGGCCGGCTGCTGTAGCGGATGGCGAGGCTTTCCTGCAGGAAATGCAGCGGCGCGCGCATGGCCTCCAGCACTTCGAGGTATTCGGTGCTGCGTGGCGGTGTCTGACGCAGGCCGTAGAGCATGCGCGTGAGCGTGTCGCGCACACGCGGCACATTGGTGAGCGGCAATTCGTTGAGCAGCGTCATGCACTGCTGCGCGTTGCGGTAGTCGAGTGTGCCGGGAAGCGGGCGGGTGACGTTCATGCGACCGGCTCGATGCGGGCAAGATCGAAATCGCTGCCGCGTTCCAGTGACTCCACCATGCGCACCCGGCGCCGCGCATCGCCGGCCGACACCAGAAGGTCGCGAGACTTCCGGTACCAGCCCGACGGCATGGCCACGCATTCCGGCTGGCCGATGCGTTCGACGGCAGGCATCAGCAGGCCCTGCCCGGCGGCGTCGCCGCTGCCATCCGGCGAGCGCGTCAGTCCGACCGGCTGTGGTGCGCCGGCCAGCATGCTGATGCCCATCTGCAGTTCGCCGTCGGTCGCCATCGTCCAGCAGATGTGGGCGAGCATGTAATGGGGCGAGTTGTCCGGGCGCACCGACAGCAGCATGCCGTTGCCGATGCGCGCGCCTTCGAAGGTGGCGCGCCGGCCCAGCCGAAGCCCGGTCGGACTGTCGTCGATGATGCGCCAGTCCTCGACCAGATAGCCGGTGGCTTGCGTCTCGAGGCGGGCATCGACGAGCGCCTCGTCAAGCTCGCCGCCGCTGTTGCCCAGAAAGCGCTGCACCGCGTCCATGCCGATCACCAGCGACGCGTTCTGCTGCATCGGCCGGCGCGTTTCGTTGCGGGTCAGCCCGCCCCGACAGCAGTGCGTATGCAGGTGGCGCAGCAGGCGGTCGGCTTGCGCCGGGCTGAGCTCTTCGCCGAGGCGCAGTGACGTGGGCGTCTCTCCCTGGGCCAGCAGCGCCAGGCGCTTGCGCACGCTGTGCGAGAAGTCGTCGAGCACAAGCCAGCGCAGGCGGCTGCCGATCTGGCTGTTGCGTGCAATCGCCTCGTCACTGCTCAGGTCGAGCATCAACGGCGGCAGCGCGCAGTGATGGACCGCTTTGCTCAGCAGCGTCACCTTGCCGGCCCATTTGCCGAGCCAGCGATGCAGCACGCGCAGCTGGCGGTGGGTCAGTCCGAACGGGCTGGCGGTATGCAGCAGCACGCACAGCACGTAGGCGGCGCGCACGCTGGTCGGGCGTTCGTCGGCGAGCACGCTGTCCTTGATCTTGCGGTCCGCGACGCCGAGGTTCTCCGCCGCTTCGTAGCAGGCATGCGTACGCCGCCAGTAGCCGGCGGCGCTCAGGTGCGAGGCGCGCAGCGCATCGAGCTGCATGTGCGCCAGCGCGCCAAGCGCGCGGTGGGCAATCAGCGCGACCTGGCCGGAGACGCCGCCGTTGCCGTCCAGCGCCGCCGCCAGACAGTGCAGATAGCCGGTTGCCAGCGTGTCCCACAGTCCCTGATTGGCGTCGAATGCCGCGCGTTCGCTGGCGGACAGCGGCAACGGTCGCCCGACAAAACGGCTTGCCGTCGTCGCCTGCGTCTGCAGCACCGTGTCACGCAGCTCTTCCATGACGCGCAGGCGTTCGCCTGCGGCAAGCTCGTAACGGTTCAGCAGATTGATCTGACCGAGCAGACGGGCCAGCGACTGGAGCGGATGCGTACTGTCCAGCTGCTCCAGCCATTCGCGCGCCGAACGCGCGTCGGTGAACTCCGGCGGGTGCGCATGGGCGGTGGCGGGCAGGGCGAAGGTTTGCATTGCTTTCCTGGGCGGCAGTGGCCACATGCTGGCCAACCCCCCGATTCTATGTGTGTGCGGCCGTTTGCGCGCGGGCAGGATGCGTCACGACGCCTCAATTGCCGCGCGGCACCGGTGTTGCCCGTGTGCGTCGGGTGCGCATGCACAGGGCCGCCGCGCGCGGTGCCGGAAGGTGGCGCAGGCGCGCCCTTCAGTGCGCGCCTGCCGGGCGCACGCACCACAGCAGCCGTGCCTCGCCGCCCGCATCGCCGCACAGCACCGCGTTCTGGCCAAAGGCGGCGCCGATGCGCACGGCCTCTTCGGGCGACAGGCCGCCGCACAGCAAGGCCGGCTCTGTCCAGCCGCTGGTCCGCTCTTCCGGCCAGTTCACTGCTTCGCACAAGGGCAGCCCGCGTTGCACGAGCAGCGCGCGCAGGGCGCCGTGGGCGGCCCGGTTGGCGTCCGTGTCGCAGCGCGAAGACCACGGGTTGGCGGCGGAAATGAGTGCCCAGCGTGTCTGGCTGTGAGCCGTAAGCCAGCGTTCCAGCAGCGCTTCCTGCGCGCCGACGCGCAATGTCGCGGGGCCGTCGGGCAGGTCGATCGCGTAGTTCGTGGCTTCGTAGGCGTCGGCGAGTTCGGGCGGCACGTGGACCGCCGGCAGCCCGAGACGGGACAACAGCGTCGCGCGCCACAGCGCCGCCGGCACGCGCGGCCGCGGCGCGCCGTCACGCAGGCGCGCGCTCCATACGGAACCCGGAAAATGCGCATCGTCCTGCCAGCGGGCGATCACGTGCCAGTGCAGATGCGGCACCACGTTGCCGAGACTGGCGACGTTGATCTTGTCGGGCTGGGCGATGTCGCGCACGCAGCGCTCGACATGCCACACGACGTCCATCAGATGCTGCCGGTCGGCGTCGGCGAGGTCGCTCGTTTCGCGTTCGTGGCCGTGCCAGATCACGCGCAGGAAGGCCGGGTGATCGGCGTCCCGCGCGTCGATGACGCGCAGCCGGTCGTCACGCCAGAGCCAGTGGTGGGCCGGCGCGTCGTTGCAGATCGGGCATTCGGGGTCGGGGAGGCGGCTCAATCCTCGATGCCCTGGCTGGCGAGGTATTCCTCGTAGCCGCCGCGGTAGTCGATGATCTGGCCGTCCGGCCGGATGTCGAGAATGCGGCTGGCCAGGGTGGACACGAACTCGCGGTCATGCGACACGAAGAACAGCGTGCCTTCGAACGCGTCGAGACCGGCGTTGAGCGATTCGATGGACTCCATGTCCATGTGGTTGGTCGGCTCGTCGAGCAGCAGCACGTTCTTGCGCTGGAGCATCAGGCGGCCGAACATCATGCGGCCCTGTTCACCGCCGGACAGCACGCGCACGGACTTCTTCACGTCGTCGCCGCCGAACAGCAGCCGGCCCAGCGTGCCGCGCATCAGCGTGATCGCGTCGTCGCCCTCGTAGCCGCCCTCGCGCACATAGCCGCTGATCCAGTCGGTCAGGTTGAGGTCGCTGTCGAAATCGGCCGAGTGATCCTGCGCGAAATAGCCCGGACGGGCCTTTTCCGCCCAGCGGATTTCGCCGTGCTGCGGCGACAGTTCGCCCACCAGCAGTTTCAGGAAGGTGGTCTTGCCGACGCCGTTCTCGCCGATGATGGCAACCCGGTCGCCGCCGTCGAACGTCGCGGTGAAACCCTTCAGGATCTGCGGGCCGCCCTCGTAGCCGAACACCACGTTGTCCATCTCGACCGCCTGCCGGTGCAGCTTTTCCTTCGGGTCGTAATCGAAGCGAATCCACGGGTACTGGCGCGAGCTGGGCTTGAATTCCTCGATCTTGATCTTGTCGATCATCTTCAGGCGCGACGTGGCCTGCTTGGACTTGGACGCATTGGCCGAAAAGCGGCGCACGAAGTTCTGCAGGTCGGCGACGCGCTCCTTCGCCTTGGCGTTGGCCGCGGCAACGCGCTCGCGCGCCTGCGTGGACGCCTGGATGTAGTCGTCCCAGGTGCCCGGGTAGACGCGGATCGTCGCGTAGTCCAGGTCGGCCATGTGGGTGCACACCTGGTTCAGGAAGTGGCGGTCGTGGCTGATGATGACCATCGTGCTGTTGCGCTCGTTGAGCACGTGCTCCAGCCAGCGGATGGTGTTGATGTCCAGATTGTTGGTCGGCTCGTCCAGCAGCAGGATGTCCGGATTGGCAAACAGCGCCTGGCACAGCAGCACGCGCAGCTTCCAGCCGGGTGCGACTTCGCGCATCGGTCCGGTGTGCTGCTCGATCGGGATGCCCACGCCGAGCAGCAGCTCGCCGGCCCGCGCCTCGGCCGTATAGCCGTCGTATTCCGCGAACACGCCTTCGAGTTCCGCGGCGCGCATGTAGTCTTCCTCGCTCGCGTCGGGGTTGGCGTAGATGGCGTCCTTCTCGTTCATGCAGGCCCACATTTCCGCGTGCCCCATCATCACCACGTCGATCACCCTCGTGTCCTCGAACGCGAACTGGTCCTGGCGCAGGAAGGCCATGCGTTCGTGGGAGTCGAGGGACACGTTGCCGCCGGTCGGCTCGAGCACGCCGGCGAGGATTTTCATGAAGGTCGATTTGCCGGCGCCATTGGCGCCGATCAGGCCGTAGCGGAAACCGTCGCCGAACTTGATGCTGACGTTGTCGAACAGCGGCTTGGCACCGAACTGCATGGTGATGTTGGAAGCGGACAGCATGGGACTCACGGGAAATGGGATGCGGCAGCGCGCAAGACCCGTAATTGTACCGGACGCGCGGGACGCCCCGAAGCCGGGTGTAGAATCCTCGCGCCTGTTTTCCACATTGCGGATCGCGACCGCACATGCCCATGGTGCCTCATCTGACCACCGCGCTCACCGGCCCGATTCTGGCGCTGGAGCGTCGTTTCCTTGAACGCCAGACCGACATCGAACAGTGGTTCCGTTCGCAGTGGCTGGAGTATTCGCCGCCCTTCTATGCCTCGGTCGACCTGCGCAACGCCGGCTTCAAGCTGGCGCCCGTCGACACCAACCTGTTTCCCGGCGGCTTCAACAACCTGAATGCCGAATTCCTGCCGCTGTGCGTGCAGGCGACGATGACGGCGATCGAGAAGCTGTGTCCTGAAGCGCGCAACCTGCTGCTGGTGCCGGAGAACCACACGCGCAACCAGTTCTACCTGCGCAACGTGGCCCGGCTCGCCCACATCCTGAAGCTGGCCGGCCTGAACGTGCGCATCGGCAGCCTGCTGCCCGAGGTGACGGCGCCGACGACGATAGAGATCGGCGACGGCCAGAGCCTGCTGCTGGAGCCGCTGGTCCGTCTGGCGGGCGGGCGGCGCATCGGTGTGGAAGGCTTCGACCCGTGCGCCATCCTGCTCAACAACGACCTGTCGGCCGGCGTTCCGGACATGCTCAAGGGCGTGCATGAACAGACGGTCATCCCGCCGTTGCACGCGGGCTGGACGACGCGACGCAAGTCGCAGCACTTCGAGGCCTACAGCGACGTGGCGCGCGAATTCGCCGCCGTGATGGATATCGACGCCTGGCTCATCGATCCGATGCACTCGGTGTGCAGCGGCGTGAACTTCCAGGAGCGCAGCGGCGAGGAGTGCCTGGCCGAGCGCGTCGGCGCGCTGCTCGCCCGCATCCGCGACAAATACGCGCAGCACGGCATCGACCACGAGCCCTTCGTCATCGTGAAGGCGGATGCCGGCACCTACGGCATGGGCATCATGACGGTGCGCGACGCCTCCGAAGTCATCGGCCTGAACCGCAAGCAGCGCAACAAGATGGCGGTGGTGAAGGAAGGCCTGGAAGTGAGCTCCGTCATGATCCAGGAGGGCGTGCCGACCTTCGAAACGGTCGATGGCGGCGTTGCCGAGCCGGTCGTCTACATGATGGACCGCTACGTCGTCGGCGGTTTCTACCGTGTCCATGCCGAGCGCGGCCGCGACGAGAACCTGAACGCGCCCGGCATGCACTTCAAGCCGCTGGCGTTCGAATCGTGCTGCTCCATGCCTGACCCCGATTGCGATCCCGACGCGCCGCCCAACCGCTTCTACGCCTACGGCGTCGTGGCACGGCTGGCGCTGCTGGCCGCCAGCGTCGAACTCGAACGCAGCCGTCCGGCCGAAGAAGAGATGGACGAGGCGCTCGAAACCGCGATGCGCGGCTGACCATGGCGCTGCGCCTCGCCTTCGTCGTCGATCCGCTCGACGCCCTCAAGCCGGCCAAGGACTCGAGCATCGCGATGATGCGCGAAGCGGCGCGCCGCGGCCATGAAGTGTGGGCCGTGCAGCGCGGGTCGCTGAGCCTGCACGGCGCGCAGCTGCACGCGCATGCCGAGCGCATCGAACCCGGCGCGGGCGACGCGCCCTGGTATCGCGTGCTGGAGACGCGCGCCTGCCTCATGCACGACTTCGACGCCGTGCTGATGCGTCAGGACCCGCCGTTCGACTTCGAATACATCACCGCGACCTGGATGCTGGAGCGCGCGGCGGCGGCGGGCCTGCCGGTGTTCAACCACCCGCGCGCGGTGCGCGACCACTCCGAAAAGGTGTCGATCTGCGAATTCCCCGCGCTGATCACGCCCACGCTGGTGTCGCGCGACGAGGGCACCATCAATGCCTTCATCGACCTGCACGGCGACTGCATCCTGAAGCCGCTCGACGGCATGGGCGGCGCGCGCATCTTCCGCGTGCGCCGCGACGACCCGAACCGCAACGTCATCATGGAAACGCTGACCGGCGACGGCTCGCAGACCTTGATGGCGCAGCGCTTCATCCCGGAGATCGCACAGGGCGACAAGCGCATCCTGCTGATCGACGGCGAGCCGGTGCCGTTCTGCCTCGCCCGCATTCCGAAGGCGGGCGAGACGCGCGGCAACCTCGCGGCCGGCGGCCGCGGCGTGGCGCAAGCGCTGTCCGACAGCGACTGGAAGATCGCGCGGGAGCTGGGCCCGATACTCGCGGCGCGCGGTCTGCTGCTGGTCGGGCTGGACGTCATCGGCGACCGGCTCACCGAAATCAATGTCACCAGTCCGACCTGCTTCGTCGAAATCACGCAGCAGACCGGCTTCGACGTCGCCGCCATGTTCATCGACGCACTCGAGCGTGCGGCAGTTCGCTAGATTCCTTGCGCTGTGCTGGCTGTGCGTGCTGGTCGCCGGCTGCGCGCGCGAGCCGCTGCAGCGACAGGAATCCTTCGTGTTCGGCACGCGCGTCGAAGTCGTCGTGTGCGGGCTGGGCCGGGCGCCCGCGCGCGACGCAATGGGCGAAGTGCTGCGCGAATTCGACCGCCTGCACCATCTGCTGCACGCTTGGCAACCGTCGACACTGACGCGCATCAATGACGCGATCGCCGAAGGCCGCGCGACGGACATCGACGACGAAATGGCCACGCTTCTTGCCGACGTGCAGCGCGCCGCGGCGCGCGGTGACGACCTGTTCAATCCGGCTGCCGGTGCGCTGATCGGGGCCTGGGGTTTTCACGCCGACGAATTCCTGCCGCACCGCCCGGACGACGCGACGCTTGCCGCGCTGATCGGCGCGCAGTCGCGCATGGCCGACCTCGACATCGTCGCGACGGCACAGGGCGGCCACCGGCTGCGCAGCCGCAACCGCGCGGTGCGGCTCGATCTCGGCGGCTACGCGAAGGGTTACGCGCTGGACCGTGCGGCAGCCCTGCTGCGCGCGCGCGGCGTGCATGACGCGCTGATCAACATCGGCGGCAACGTGATGGCGCTCGGCAGCAAGTGCGGCACGCCCTGGCGCGTCGGCATCCAGCATCCGCGCAAGCCCGAGGCGCTCGCCAGCGTCGAACTGCATGACGGCGAGGCCATCGGCACCTCGGGCGACTACCAGCGCTACTTCGAACTCGACGGCGAGCGCCTGTGCCACCTGATCGATCCGCGCACCGGCTGGCCGGTGCGCCACACCCGCTCACTCACCGTGCTGATGCCCGCCGGCGAGCACGCCGGTGCCCGCTCGGACGCCGACAGCAAACCGCTGTTCATCGCCGGGCGCGACGCCTGGCAGGCGCTGGCCGCGCGCATGGGTGTCGATTTCGCGTTGCGGGTGGACGCCGACGGCAGCGTGACGTCCACGCCCGCCATGCAGGCGCGCATCGGAACGCCTGCGCACTGACACGCCGCGGCGCCGTCAGCCGACGGGGCTGAACCTGCGCTGTATCTCCAGCACCGCATCGGGATCGGCGGCGAGGCCCGCGACGCACAGCGGGTCGAGCTTGCCGGCGTCGCACAGCCGCCGCAGCCGCGCCAGCGCATCCTCGTTGCGCTCGTGCGGCGTGCCGGCGCCACCGCTGCTCAGGGCGTCGAAGATGTCCGCGACGGCCACGATGCGCGCTTCCAGCGGCACTTCGGCGCCGCGCAAGCCGCGCGGGCAGCCGCTGCCGTCGAGGAACTCGTGGTGATCGCCGACGATGTTGCGCAGCACGCGGGCGCAGGACGCGAGTGCGCCGCCGGTGTCCTCCATGACTTCATCGACGAGCCGCAGCCCGAGCGTCACCTGCTCCGCGATCAGGTGGCGAGCTTCGTCATCCGGTGCGCCCGGTTCGCGCGGCGCGTGATGCGGTGCGCCGGGCTGGCCGATGTCGTGCATCGGCGCGAACAGGTGGACATGCTCGACGAATTCGTCACTGCGGCCGAAGTGCGCCGCGACGGCGCGCGCGATGATTCGGCTGTAGCCCGCCACGCGATCGCCATGGCGGTCACCGTCCGTGCCGACGCCCGGGGCCCTGTCCGCAAAGGCGCGTGACAGGCGGATGATGTTCTGCAGCGACAGGCGGCACAGCTGGACGTGGATCTGCAGTGCGTCCGGCAGGCGCGCGTCGAACGCGCCCGGTTTGCGCGAATCGAAAAACAGGAAACCGAGCGGTTCGCCCGACAGATGCAGCGGCACGGTGTAGCTGCTGCGGTAACCGTGCGACAGCAGCCAGGCCGTGCGCTCGCCGAGCGGCGCTTTCAGTTGCGCAAGATCGTGGATGACGCGCGTGTCGTGCGTGAGCGCCAGCGCGGCCAGCGACGGGACCTTGTCCAGCGGCTGCTCGCAGCGCGCCAGCGCATCGTCGGCGTCGCCGCTGCTGACATAGGTCCTGATGAGGCCGAGCCGGGCGTCGTACAGCGCGATCGCGACCCGGTGCACCTGCGGGTGATGCTCGCGGATGCGCTCGTGCAGCCATGCCATGCGCGCGTTCAGTGACGTGGTGCTGCCTGCGTCGGGAGCCGGGGACGGAGCGGCGTTCATCGGGAATGTCGGGGAAGGCCGTGTGCCCGGAAATGATAGAGCGTTGTGCCGTCAGCGTGCGAGGTGTTCCGGCAGATCGATGTCGCGCAGCACGTCGGCGCTGCCGGCTTCGATCAGCTGCACGCCGGCGCTGCGCAGCATGTCGCGCGCGCCGCTGTCGCCGTGCAGCGCGCACAGCATGTCGCGCCAGCGCGCACCGAAGCCGACCGGGTGGCCGCGTCGCGACCCGAATGCAGCGGCGGCAATGTGTTCCGGGCGGGTGATCGCGTCGGCCACGGCGCGCACGGCGCCGCCTGGCAGCCAGGGCATGTCGGCCAGCGCGACGACCCAGCCGCCGGCATCCGGCGTGCTGCGTACCGCGTGGGCCAGCGCGCTGCCCATGCCGGCTTCGGCCTCGCTGCTTTCGAGGATGCGGCAGCCGGCGTCGGCGAGCTGTTCGGCGAGTGCCGGCTGGCCGGGGCGGATGACAGCCAGGCTGCCGGGCAGCGCGTCGCACAGCGTGCGGGCGCTGTGCCAGGCGACGCAGCGCCCGTCCGGCAGCGTGGCGAGCAGCTTGCTGGTCTGCCCGGTCGGGTCGAAGCGCCGGCCGACGCCGGCGGCGAGCAGGATGCCCTGCATGGCCGGCCGCTGCGGCCTTACTTCACCGCGCACGACGACAGCGTGTCGGCGGCGATGTCCAGCGCCAGCTTGGCGTCGCGCACATTGAGCAGCGTGTCGGCGGCGGCGCCGTTCTTCATGGCGACCAGTTCGGCCGCGATGGACACGGCAATCTCCGCCGGCGTGCGGCTGCCGATGTAGAGCCCGGCCGGGCCGTGCAGACGCTCGATCTGTGCGTCGTTCAGGTCGAATTCACGCAGCCGCTCGCGGCGCACGTCGTTGTTGTGGCGTGAGCCGAGCGCGGCGACGTAGAAGGCGGGCGACTTCAGCGCTTCCATCAGCGCGAGGTCGTCCAGCTTGGGGTCGTGCGTCAGCGCGATGACGGCGGTGCGCGCGTCGGGTTTCATGGCCATGACGACGTCGTCCGGCATGTCGCGCGTGAGCGTGGTGCCGGGCACGCTCCATTCGTCGCTGTATTCCTCGCGCGGGTCGCACACGGTGACCGCGAAGTCCAGCGTGGCGGCGATGCGCGCGAGACTGGCCGAGAGCTGGCCGGCGCCGATCAGCAGCAGGCGGTAGCGCGGGCCGAACACGCTGATCAGCGTGCTGCCGTCGAAGTGCGGTCCCTGGTCCGCGTGACCGGCGGACATCGTGGCGCGCCCACTGGCCAGATCGAGCCGGCGGGTCACCAGTTCGCCGCGCGACAGGCGCGCGAGCAATTCGTCCAGCGGTGCCGGCGAGTGCAGCGGTTCAAGCACCAGCTGCAGCGTACCGCCGCAGGGCAGGCCGAAGCGGCGCGCCTCGTCGGCCGTGACGCCGTAGCTCACGGCCTGCGGCTGCGCCGGCAGGCCTTCGTGGCGCAGGCGGTGCATCAGGTCGTCCTCGATGCAGCCACCCGACACCGACCCGACCGCGCGGCCGTCGTCACGCAGCGCGAGCAACGCGCCCGGCGGGCGCGGCGACGAGCCCCAGGTGCGCGCAACGGTCGCCAGCATGACGCGATGGCCATCCGCCAGCCACGCGCGGGCGCGCGTCAGAACTTCGAGATCGAGACTGTCCATGTCCATCTGCCTTTCATTCGTCCGCCCGGTGCCGCGTGCCTGTGCGGCATGCGGCGCCGGGCCGTTGCGCGACGCGTGTCGCGCAACGGATGTGCCACTCAGGTCGTCTGCAGCTGTTCGCCGATGGGCAGCGCACGGATGCGCTTGCCGGTCGCCGCGTGCAGCGCATTCACCAGCGCCGGCGCCAGCGGCGGCACGCCCGGTTCGCCGACGCCGGTCGGCTTGGCGGCCGATTTCACGATGTGCACTTCCACCTTCGGCATCTGGTTGATGCGCAGCACCGTGTAGTCATTGAAGTTCGACTGTTCGACCAGTCCGTCCTTCAGCGTGATCGCGCCCGACAGCGCGGCGGCCAGCGCGTAGCCGATGCCGCCTTCCATCTGCGCCTTGATCACGTCCGGGTTGACCGCCACGCCGCAATCCACCGCGCATACCACGCGGTCCACCGTGAACTCGCCGTCCTTGTGCACCGTGACCTCGACCACCTCGGCAACGAAGCTGTTGAACGACTCATGCACCGCGACACCCCGCCCGCGCTTGCCGTCGGCCGACGCCGCGAGCGGCTTGCCCCAGCCGGCCTTGTCGGCCGCCAGCTTCAGCACGCCGGCATGGCGCGGGTGCTTGGCCAGCATGGCCAAGCGGTAGGCGACCGGGTCCTTGCCGGCAGCGGCGGCCAGCTCGTCGATGAACACTTCGGACGAGAAACCGGTGTGGGTCGAACCGACCGAACGCCACCACTGCACCGGCACCTTCACCGTCGCATTCGTGGTGTGCAGGTCGACGTTCAGGTTGGGGATGGCATAGGGCAGCGTGGACGCCCCCTCGACCGAGGTCGCGTCGATGCCGTCCTTGACCAGCATCGGTTCGAACGGCGAACCGGCGATGATGGACTGGCCGACGATGCGGTGCTGCCAGGCCACCGGCATGCCCTTCGCGTCGAGCGCGGCGCGCACGCGGTGCAGGTAGAGCGGGCGGTAGTAGCCGCCGCGCATGTCGTCCTCGCGCGACCACACCAGCTTGACCGGCACGCGGCCCTTGATCGCCTTCGCGATCTGCGCGGTTTCCAGCAGGTAGTCCGACTGCGGATTGGCGCGCCGGCCGAAGCTGCCCCCCGCGTACACCATGTTCAGCTTCACCTGCTCTGGCTTGAGGCTGAGCGCCTTGGCCAGCGCGTACTGGTCACCGGTGTGCAGCTGCTCGCCGTTCCACACCTCGCAGCCGTCGGCGTCGAGCTTCATCACGCAGTTCAGCGGTTCCATCGAGGCATGGGCGAGGAAGGGGAAGGCGAACTCGGCCTCGTATACCTTGCCGGCCCTGGCCAGCGCCGCTTCGGCGTCGCCGTCCTTGCGCGCGACCAGTCCCGGCGTCTTCGCCAGTTCGCGGTAGTCCGCGAGGATGGCGTCGCTGCTGCCGTGATAGGCGGACGACTCGTCCCATACGATCTTCAGCGCGTCGCGGCCCTTCTTCGCCGTCCAGTAGTCGCGCGCCAGCACGGCGACACCGTTGTCTATGGTGACCACGTCGGTGACGCCGGCGACGGCGCGCGCGGCCTTGTCATCGACCGACTTCACCTTGCCGCCGAAGCGCGGCGCGTGCGCCACCACGGCGGTGAGCATGCCGGGCAGCTTGATGTCCTGCGTGAACGTGGCGCGGCCGGTGGTCTTGGCGAGACTGTCCTTGCGCGGTGCGGAGTGGCCGATCAGCGTGAAGTCCTTCGGGTCCTTCAGCGTCACGTCAGCCGGCACCGCCACCTTCGCGGCGGCTTCGCTCAGTTCGCCAAACGTGGCCTTGCGGCCGCTGGCCGCATGCGACACGACGCCCGATTTCACGGTGATCTGGCTGGCCGGCACCTTCCATTGCGCGGCTGCGGCCGATACCAGCATGGCGCGCGCGGTGGCGCCGGCGCGGCGCATCTGCTCGAAGGAGTTGGCGATGGCGGTGCTGCCGCCGGTGCCCTGTGCCTTCCAGAACAGGTTGCTGTAGCGTCCGGCATCGGCCGGTGCGCCTTCGACCTTCACCTGCGCCCAGTCGGCGTCCAGTTCTTCCGCCACCAGCGTGGCGAGACCGGTGTAGACGCCCTGCCCCATTTCCAGATGCTTGGACACCACCGTCACCGAATTGTCGGTGCCGATGCGCAGGAAGGCATTGGGCGAAAAGTCGCCATCCACCATGCTGCTGCCGGCGATGCCCGGGCCTGCGCCCGTGCCGGCGTGCGCCATGCCCGGCGCGACGACGGCGAGTGCGAGGCCGGCGCTGCCCTTGAGGAAGCCGCGGCGGCTCGTCTGAAGTACGTTCTCGATTCTGAAATTCATGTCGGTGTCCTCGGGCTGGCTTATGCGAGGGATTTCGCGGCGTCGTGGATGGCGGCGCGGATGCGCACGTACGTTGCGCAGCGGCACACGTTGCCGCTCATCGCGGCGTCGATGTCGGCGTCGGTCGGCTTCGGGTTCGACGCCAGCAGCGCGGTCGCCGACATGATCTGGCCGGACTGGCAGTAGCCGCACTGCACCACGTCCAGCTTCTGCCAGGCGGCCTGCACGGTCGCGCCCACGCGGGCTTCGCCGACCGATTCGATGGTGGTGATGCGCTTGCCCGCGACCGCCGACAGCGGCGTCACGCAGGAGCGCGTGGGCTGGCCGTCGACATGCACCGTACAGGCGCCGCACATCGCGATGCCGCAGCCGAACTTGGTGCCGGTCATTTCAAGGCCGTCGCGCAGCGCCCACAGCAGCGGCGTGTCGTCGGGCATGTCCACAGTCACGCTGCGGCCATTGAGGTTGATTGTCGTCATCGTGCCAACTCCTTCAGGTTTGGACGGCGCCGCGGCGTGCGGCGCAACAGGGGTGTGAGGTCATGCCTTCTGCAGCTGTTCGCCGATCGGCAGCGCGCGGATGCGCGTGCCGGTCGCCGCGAATACCGCGTTGGCCAGCGCCGGGATCGCCAGCGACGTGCCCGGCTCGCCGGCGCCGCCCGGCGCCTCCGCGCTCGGCACGACGTGGACGTCGATGCGCGGCATGTCGTTCATGCGCATGACGCGATAGTCGTGGAAATTGCTCTGCTGCACGCGGCCGTTCGCGATCTTCACCTCGCCCCACAGCGCGGCACTCAGGCCGAACACGATGCCGCCTTCCATCTGTGCTGCGACCGTGTCCGGATTGACCGCGAAACCGCAGTCGATCGCGCACGTCATGCGCACCACGCGCACTTCGCCGTCATCGTTCACTTCGACCTCGGCGACCTGGGCGATGTAGCTGCCGAACACGTGCATCAGCGCGACGCCGCGTCCGCCGCGCACACCCTTGCGCGGCGGACGCGGCGTGTCCCAGCTCGCCTTCTGCGCGGCCAGGTCGAGCACGGCGCGGGCGCGTGCATCCTTGATCAGCGCGCGCCGATAGGCCACCGGATCCTGTCCGGCGGCGGCGGCCAGTTCGTCGATGAAGCCTTCCACGACGAAACCGTTGCGCGTCGGCCCGACGCCGCGCCAGAAGGCGGTCGGGATGCCGGGCGGCTCGACGCGCAGGAATTCGACCTGCATGGCCGGCAGCGCATACGGCAGCTCGACGGCGCCGTCGACCGCATCCGGGTCCACGCCGTCCTTGAACGCGGGCGGAAAGAAGCGCGCCATGATGGACGAGCCGGCGATGCGGTGGGTCCACGCGACCGGCATGCCCTTGTCGTCCAGCGCCGCACTCAGGCGGTCGACGTAGTACGGGCGGTACATGTCGTGCTGCACGTCTTCCTCGCGCGACCACACGACCTTCACCGGCGCGCGCACCTGCTTCGCGATGGCCACCGCCTGCGCGATGAAATCGACTTCGAGACGGCGCCCGAAGCCGCCGCCGAGCAGGTGGTTGTGGATGCGCACCTTTTCCGTTGCAACGCCGGCCACGCCGGCGGCAACGCCCTGCGCGATCACCGGCACCTGCGTGCCGACCCAGATGTCGACTTCGCCGTTCTTCACCTCGACCGTGCAATTGACCGGCTCCATCGTCGCGTGGGCGAGGAAGGGCGAGTGATAGACGGCATCCACGCGGCGCGAAGCACCCGCCAGCACCGCCCCGGCGTCGCCCGCACGGTGCGCCACGGCTCCCGGTTGCAGCGACGCCTGTTCGAGCTGGCTCGTCACCTGCGCCAGATCCAGCCCCGCATGCGCGCCTTCGTGCCAGCGCGGCGCACAGGCGGCGAGCCCCTGTTTGGCGGCCCACGTGTGATCGGCCACGACGGCGACCGCGTTCTCCAGCTTCACCACCTGACGCACGCCGGGCACCTTGAGTGCCGCCGCCTCGTCAATGCCGGCCAGCGTGCCGCCGAACACCGGACTTGCCGCCACGCTGGCGATCTTCATGCCCGGGCGCAGCGTGTCCAGCCCGAACGCCGCCGTGCCGTTGACCTTGCCGGGTCCGTCCAGCCGCTTCACCGGCTTGCCGACGAGCCGGAAATCCTTCGCATCCTTCAGCGCCACCTTTTCCGGCACCGGCAGCGTTGCCGCGATATCCACGAGTTCGCCGTAGCGCAGGCTCTTGCGCTGTGTCGGGTGGAACACCTCGCCGTTGCGCGCGCGCAGCTGCGCCGGGTCGGCGTCCCACGTCTTCGCGGCGGCGCGGATCAGCAGCTCGCGCGCGGTGGCGCCGGCTTCGCGCAGCGGCGTCCAGGAACTGCGGATCGACGTTGATCCGCCGGTGATCTGCGCGCCCAGCATCGGGTCCGCATAGCGCGCATTGTCCGGCGGTGCGTGCTCCAGCCGCACGCTGTCCAGCGACACTTCAAGCTCTTCGGCGAGCAGCTGCGGCAGCGAGGTGTAGGTGCCCTGGCCCATTTCGACCTTGTGCATCACCAGCGTGACGGTGCCGTCTCGCGCGATGCGGATGAAGGCGTTGGGCGCCAGCGGCTGGCCGGAATCCAGCGCCGCGAAGGCCTGCGCGCCGGGCAGTGACAGTTCGAGCAGAAGGCCGCCGGTGGCGGCGGCGCCGACCTTCAGGAAATGGCGGCGCGTCAGCGCACCGGCGATGTGCGGGGCGTTCATGCTGCGTCCTCCGCCGGCATGCCCGCCGCCTGCCGGATGGCCTTGCGGATGCGCACATAGGTGCCGCAGCGGCAGATGTTGCCCGACATGGCCGCGTCGATGTCCTCGTCGCTCGGTCTGGGCGTCTTCGCAAGCAGCGCGGTGGCCGACATGATCTGACCGGACTGGCAGTAGCCGCACTGCACGACGTCCAGGTCGATCCACGCCTGTTGCACCCGGCGCCCGACGTCGCTGTCGCCGACGGCCTCTATCGTCGTGACCTTCTTGCCGGCGACGGCTGACAGCGGCGTCACGCAGGCGCGTGTCGCCTGGCCGTCGACGTGCACCGTACAGGCGCCGCACAGCGACATGCCGCAGCCGAACTTGGTGCCGTTCATGTGGAGGCCGTCGCGCAGCGCCCACAGCAGGGGCGTGTCGGCCGGCAGATCGACCGCGACGTCGCGGCCGTTTACATTGAGTGTGGTCATCGGGATGGCCCTTCGAGGCATGCTGATGCGGACGACGGAAACCCATGCCGTGACCGTCCGCCATGGACGCACGGTAGCGGCTTTGTTTTTTTAGGTCGACTGGTTAATCTTGCAAGACCCATGAAGCCATACTTAAAAATAGATGCCGCGGCGTTGCCGGCACTGATCGCCTTCGAGTGCGTCGCCCGGCACACGAGTTTTTCGCGCGCGGCGGCCGAACTCAGCCTGTCGCCATCGGCGCTGTCGCAGTCGGTGCGCGGTCTGGAACAGCGGCTGGGCGTGCGTCTGCTGACGCGCACGACGCGCCGTGTCGCCCTGACCGAAGAGGGCGAGCGCTTCTACGACGGCGTACGCGTCGGCCTTGACGAACTGGGCCATGCGCTGGAGGCGCTTGCGCAGTCCCGCGGCCGGGCGACCGGCACGGTGCGCATCAACATGCCGCGCGCCGCCTACAACCTGCTCATCGCGCCGCATCTGGCGAGTTTCGTGGTGCGCCACCCCGACGTGAAGCTGGAGTTCGCGCTGGACGACGGTTTGTCCGACATCGTCGCCAGCCGGTTCGACGCCGGCATGCGCATGAGCGAAACCATCGAGGCCGACATGGTGGCGGTGCGCATCGGCGCGGCGCAGCGCATGGTCACCGTCGGCGCGCCGGACTATCTGGTGCGCCGCCCGACGCCGCGCACGCCGGAAGACCTTGCTGCGCACGAGTGCGTGCGTTTCCGCTACCTGTCCAGCGGACGCACCGCCAGCTGGGTGTTCCAGCGCGACGGACGCGCGCTGGAGGTGGAGGTCGGCGGGCGTTTCATCGTCAATGACTTCGCGGCCGAGATCGACCTCGCGCGCCGGGGCCTGGGGCTGGTGCAGACGCTGGAGTCGCTCATCGAGGATGACCTGAGGTCGGGGCAGCTCGTACGCGTGCTCGACGACTGCGCGATGCCGCTGTCGGCGATGCACCTCTACTTTCCCAGTCGCGCGCAGATGCCGGCGCGCTTGCGCGTGTTCATCGACCATTTCCAGGCGGCCAACAGCCCGGATTGACGGTGGCGGGCCCGCCGTTCAGTGCGGCGGCCCGGCGACGCAGTCGCACAGTGCCTGCGCCAGCCGTCGACCGCCCGGCCCGGCGACGCAGCGCCCGGGCGCGAATAGCCGGGACAGGCCGGCGCGCGTTCCGTCGCCGATGAGCAGGCAGCTCGTCACGATGCCGTCTCGCTGCGCCTCGCGCACGGCCCGGACGAGGTCTTCGGCCAGATAGCGCGGGTCGTGGATGTCGATGTCGTGCGGCTCGCCGTCGGTGAGCAGCACGATGTGGCCGGGTGCGCCGTCGAACTGTGACAGCGCGTGGCGAACGGGCGCGCCCATGCGCGTCGAGCCGGCGCTGCGCAGGCCGGCCGCGCGCGCGAGCACGGCGGCGTCCAGCGCGCTGTCACCGGCGTCCTTGACGCGCTGCACGCGCACCCGGTGCCGGGTGTCGGACGCGAACGCCTGCACGCGCACCCGGTGTCCGCGCGCGTCGAGCCATGCCGCCGCGAGCAGCGCGGCTTCGCGCAGCGTGGCAAGCAGCGGCCGCCCGTCGGCGCCGGGCGCGGCGGTCGAGGCGGATGCGTCGATCAGCAGCACGATGTCCAGCGTGTCTTCATGCGGGTGCGCGCGGCGCTGCAGCCGTTGCGGCGGCGCAATGCGCGCGCGCAGCGCGATGCCGGCGTCGATCAGCGCGTCGGTGTGCAGATGTTCGCCGTCACGGCTGCGCCGGCGCCCCGGCC
>JAHJHI010000042.1 GCA_018824085.1 Gammaproteobacteria bacterium
AGCGTTCGATTTCGCGAGCGCCAGCCAGTACTTCTTCTCTTCTTCGTCTTTCGCACGTTCTGCGTTTGCAGCCGCGATCAGCTCCATTGGCGCCCTGCCAAGAAGCTCCGCAAGTCGCGCCGCCTGAAAGTCATCAAGCGCGCGACGCTTGAGCCTGTAATGGCTCATCTGTGACGTTGACCACTTCATCAATTTCGCGAGTGCGTAGTCGCTTGGAAGTCCAAGCTTCTCCTTCGCTGCATCCAAATAGTCCTGCGTGTTCATTGCTCGTCTCCTTCGCGACATACCTTACACATGAACGCGTACGGTAGTTAGCTGACGTTCTCTTGACAAGCGTTCATCCGTACGCTACAAATAGCGTACGGATGAACGCTTATGTCAAACGACTGGACTAACTGCATGCGCACGTGTTTCGACTTGTTGAACTCTGCTTCGCCGTCAAGCTGCTCAGTGAGCACGAAGCAGAAGCTTCACGTGATCCACTGCGCTTCTGATGCTGTGGATTTCCAGCACCAACACAGCCCCGAGCAGGCCGCGTCATGACCCATCCCGGCTTCCTGAACGTCATCGAAGACCTCGAACGCCAGCTTGCCGGCCCGATGCCGGCACCGATCCGTCGTTCGAAGCAGAAGCATCAGAAGAAGGAACTCGACCGCGCCCGCCGTGCCGGCTACTCGGCACAGGCCATCCTTGACGCACAACGCCGTGGCCGGGGCCTGAAATGATGTCAATGCTGTTGACATTTAATGCGATCGGCCTATCGTCGTATTGCACCCTCTCTTCCGCGTTCCGCGACCAGCATCCCTCCCGCCGGTCACAGGAGCGCGTTCTTTTGTCCGGGGGCGTCTAGTGATCGCGCTTCCGCTTTTCTGTTGGGTCTTCATGCGCTGCTACGACTGCGCCTTCCTGTGGCGGGAAGCGCGCTTGTCCGTACGTGGTCGAGACATCCGCCCGGCGCTCTCCGGCATCTGCATCGAATGCGGTTTAACCGACAGTTTCGAGCACGGCCGTAGCCGGTCGGGGCCGCAGGACACGACCGGCACGGCCGCCCCCCTGACTAACAGGGGAGGGACATCACAAAACCACAACTCCGGCGTCATCCACTCCCGAGTCACCAAATCCAGATACGCAAGGAACCGTCATGTTCGCTTTGCATGAATCCACCACGCCCCGCAACCGTCACGGCGAACGGATCTATCTCGGCAATCGCGGCCAGGAAATGGCCGTTCTTGAAACCAGCACCCGGGGAGACGGCAAAGCCTTCATCGACTGGCTGACCGTCACCTTTCCGGACAGCGCCATCCATCCCGATAACGGCTGGTCGTGCCTGCCACCTGTCGTCGACGAACATTTCGCCATCGCACTGGCCGAACGCCTTCAACGCATCCTCGGCTTCGGCATCTTCGAGAAGCGCAAGAACGGGCACAAGTTCTACCTGCACTCGTGGAGCCTTGGCGAAGACGGACGCTTCGGCTTCATCGCCATCGGCGGACAGCGTCAGACCGTCCTGTTCGAACTGACCGGCGAGGGCTGCATGCACGCCAAACCCGGCTGGGAAGCCGAGATGTACGACTTCCTGACATCCGGCGAACTGCTCACATCCAAGATCACGCGCGTCGACCTCACGCACGATGACCACGAAGGCCGCTACAACGTCGACCGCGCCTTCGATGACTGGTCGAACGACCGCTTCAAGCTGCCGCAGGCTCCTCAGTCACCAGCCATGGCGCAGTTCGGGAACTGGGGTCGGCCTGACGGACGGGGCCGAACCGTCACCATCGGCCGGCGCCTGTCCGGCAAGTTCCTGCGCGTCTATGAGAAAGGCAAACAGCTCGGCGACCGTGAATCCTCCTGGACGCGCATCGAACTGGAACTGAAAGCCGAAGACCGTGTGATTCCGTTCGACGTCCTCACGCGCCCCGGCGAATACCTCGCAGCCTCCTATCCCGCGCTGGGCTTTCTGAACGCGCAGCAAACCCGCATCGCCACGGTACGCCACACCGTGAAGAAGGGCTTTGACGCCATGAAGCGCTACGTACGGCGCGCCTCCGGCGCCGCCCTCGCCGTTGCCATTGCCATCCACGGCGCGCAGTTCGTCGATGAACTGCTGGCCGACGTCACCCAAGACGAAGTCCACCGCCAGCTCGTGCGCCGTGGGCTCGATGTACCCGCTTATCTGGTCGCCGATCTGGCCGAATCGGACCTCGACCCAACAGGCCACAAAGGAAATGACAATGTCTATTCTGTTTGATATGGCTGAAGCTGAACAAGTCCGCACCGAACGCCGGGTTCTGCTTGGCGCACGTGGTCGGCTGTTCAACATCGACGGCACCCAGTTCGACTACACAGAACTGTTCGTCACCGTCCCGCTGAGCCGCCCGGATGATCCGGCGCCGATGTCATGGGGCCTTGGCACCGAAGTACTCAAGATGCCCGGCAGCAAGCACGCCATGCAGTTGAAGCAGGCAGACGCCTACCTCGCCGAAATCCAGATCCGCGAATACCAGGCGGGCAAGGACGTGAAGAAGGAAGTGGTGTCGGTCAAGCCGCTGCACTCGCTCGGTCAGGGCAAGCCGCCCGCACAACCGCCGCAAAAGAACGCGGCCTGAACATCGTTTCGCATGCGAAACGCTCAATCACTCACAGGAGGTAACGCGAAATGAAGATTGGACGATGTGAATTCACCTTCGATGCGGACGGCAAGGGCGGATCGACGTGGTGGCAGAAGGCATTGCTCGTGCTCGCCATTCCGTTCCTGCTTGTCTATCTCCTGCTCGACGCACTGCTGGAAGCGCCGGGCAAGTTGGGCATGTGGTTGTGCAACACGCTTGGCCGTGCCGGCCTGCCCGAGATTGGCGGTGGCCTGCTGCAGCTTCGTTACCCGAGACGGCGCATCGATTGGAGGCCCGAAGGTGACGATCCCGAAAAGCTGGCGTCGCTGGAAAGCAAGGGCATCGACGTTTCGGCGCTGCGTAAGCCGCACTTCGCTTGCATTCACGTCGTCAAGATCAGGAAGGAAAAAAGAAACGGCCGCGAGTAGCGGCCGTGAATTGAATCCCCTTTCGACGGGGCTTGCCCGCGTTGAAAGGAAATGCAATGGAAACCAAAAAGTACCACGTACGTGTCCGTAACAAAATGATCGTTTTCACGATCGCCACCGAAGGTGGAGCTTTTCGGGGTGCCGTAATGAGGGTTTCGGAGTACTCACCTCCTTGGGGTGTGCATGGCTGGGATACGGGCGATGGCTCGGAGCTTGCCGCTCGCTGGTTCGACACGTTGGAAAAAGCCCAGAGCTATCTACGTGATCATCTGCGTCGCAGCGAGCTTAAAGAGCGTTACGTCGTTTTCCGGCTTTGCCACTTCTCCGATGTGGTTGAGGAGTATCAAACCGAGCTCGAATGGGTGCCGCGCTTCTTGAGTGTCAGAACCAAGTAATCCAGTAGTCGCAGTAACTACATTTAAATAAACCTGTTTGCGGGCAAGCCCCGCCGAAAGGGATTTCGATGATGTCTCACCCCGCGCTGGTGCCACCACCCGCCCCACCGGCTCCGCTCCACCCGCCCCCGGCCGAGCAGTTGCTGAGCCGCACCGTCTCCGTCGTCTCGGTAACCCAAATCAAGGGCGCCTTTCACCTCGCGCATGTCCAGCTCGAGAACGGGCGCTTCGGTGACGTGCCGTGCGACGCCGATGTAAAGACCGCCGACCCGGTGGGCCTGTACAGCCGCGTCCTCGTCAGAAACGGCCGCGTCGAAGCCCGGCTTCAACTGAGGAAGCTGCCATGAATCTGGCAACGCCCTGCACCGTGCGCAGCCTCAAGCGCGCCGGCAACGGCCTGCGCATCGCCGTGGTGGAACTGCCCGATGGCACCTTCGGTGAAGTACCGGCTGGCGATGGCATCAAGAAAGACGAAGCGGCAGTGCTCGCCGTCACCGTCGGTGTGCAATCCAGCCGGCTCTATCCGCGCGGGCTGCGAGTGGAAAGGATCGCAAAGTGATCTGTGTCGAACAAAACGGCGAGGGCGTCCTCGTCGCAACCAACCCTCAACCCGCAGACGTGTCCGCCTGCGGGATGGTGGTGCCTTCCGGTCAGGCGGTGGTGGGAAACCCCTTCGCCCTGAGTGTGGAGGATGGCGCGGCCGTCTCGGCCGCAATCATCGGCGTGTGGGCCGTCGCGTATGTGTTCCGCATCGTCATTCAATCTGTGAAAGGAAGTACTCATGAAGAATCGCCTTCGTAAGGTCGCCGGCCTTGTTGTCTCCGTTGCCCCGCTGGCCCTCGTCTCCGTGCCGACACAGGCCGCCATCGACGTGACGCCGATCACCGACGCGCTCACCGACGTGAACGCAATCGGCATCGCCGTGTTCACGCTCATCGTCGGCGCTGCGGTCTACAAGTGGATTCGTCGCGCGATGTAACCGGCGCGGGCTGACAGGCTCGCAACACATGCAGTAGCAGTACCAGCAACAACCCGGGGGGCTGCGGTCGGTCCCGGCACTTCACCTGGGGGAATCACATCATGGGCGCATACGTCTTGATCGCGCTACTGGGGGCCGCATGGATCATCTTCACCAGCTGAGCCCGCGCAGGCTCACCCGCGCATTCTGCGCGTTCATCCTCGGCATCCTTCTCGCCGCCTTCACGCTTCCCGTCTTCGCCGACTATCCCGCGAGTCGATATCACTGGGTGCGCTATTGCTCAGGCGTGCAACGGCTCAATGATCCTGAGGCCGCGTGCCGTGATGTGGTCAATGACCATAGTGAAACGTGTTGGCATTCGTCAGGGCAAGAGAATTACACGTACTCGCACGTTGCGGACGGGCGTTGCTATGCGACGAGATTGAATGGGACCCTTGCCAATATGTACATGGATGTAGGCGAACAGTTCTGTCCCTACGGTGGCAGCTTCAGGGGGGGTGGCATCTGCAGCGGTAATCCCGTTTGTCCAGCCGGCCAGGTCTATGACCCGAACGCCAACAAGTGTGCGCAGCAAGCCTGCGCACTCGGCCAGGTCAGAAACACCATCACGCAGCAGTGCCAGCCCCCCTGCCACGGCGCAGGCACCTCCGGCGGCTCTGACTACGTCTCGCCCTACACCATCCAGCCAAAGACCATTTGCCGCGACGGCTGCGAACTGAACGTCGGGGGCGGGACCACCATCCCGAATTCCAGCGGCACCGACTGGCACATGGTCACCGGGCTCACGCACACCGGCGAGTTCTGCACCGGCGCCATCGACGCCAACGGCGACGGCACCGGATACGACAGCCACGATGAGCCGACCGACCTGCCGCCGGTCAGCGTCACGCCCGACACCGACCCGCCGCGCTGCGAAGCCGGCAAGTGTCCGGGCACCATCAACGGGCAATACCAGTGCATGCCGTGCAAGGACGTGGCCACACCGGATAAGCCCGTCACGCAGTACGACACCAAGACCGAAACCCAAACCACCGGCACGCCACCGGACCAGACCACCACCAGCACCACGACGCAGACCAAGGCCACGCACGACGGCTCGGGCACCGTCACCACCTCCACGACCAGCACCAAGACCACGACCGGGCCGGACGGCAACGGCGGCACGACCACCACCACCGAAACCAGCAGTGAGGAGAAGAAGGAGCCGCAGGAATCCTTCTGCAAGGAGAACCCGACCTCCGCCTTCTGCAAGGAAGGCAAGTGGTCCGGCACCTGCGAAAGCGAGTTCCAGTGCGATGGCGACGCCGTGCAGTGCGCCACCGCCAAAGCCGCATGGGGTGCGTACTGCCTGGACAAGAAGTACGAAGAGACGCAAGCGGGCAACCTCGCCGCCGCCATCCTCTCCGGCAATGATCCGGACGCCGAGAACAACCCGCTGAACCCGGAGAACATTGACGACATCGACATCGCCGCGCGCGCCGCCGTCGCACCGCGCCAGCTCAGTGAGTCGTGCATCCCGGATCAAAGCTTCGTCGTGGCCGGCGCCACCTTCACGCTCGACACCAGCAAGTTCTGCGAGCTCATGTCCATCTGCGGAAACATCCTCGTCGCGCTCGCCTCGATCGCGGCCTTCCGCATCGTAGGAGGAACGTCGTAATGGCCATCCCGCTCATTGCCCCCTTGGCCGGTGCCCTCATCGGCGGACTCATCCAGGCGGCCGGCTCGTTGGTCGGGCGCATCCTCATCGCCCTCGGTATCGGCTTCGTCACCTACTCCGGCATGAATGCGTCGCTGGACGTGTTCCGCGACTACTTCAGCGGCGCCCTTGGCGACATGGGCAGCGTTGCGGCCGGAGTGGCCGGCACGCTGAAACTTGATGTCGCCTTCGCCATCATCGTGTCAGCCGTGACCGCGCGCCTTGCCATCACCGGGCTCACCAGCGACACCGTCAAGCGCATGGTGTTCAAGTGATCGAGCTGACCACCGGGCTGCCCGGCAGTGGCAAGACGCTCTACACCATCTGTCGCATCAAGCAAAAGGCCGAAGCCGAGAACCGGCCGGTGTACTACTCCGGCATCACGGACCTGAAACTGCCGTGGATCGAGCTCGAAGACCCGGCGCAGTGGCACACCCTGCCGGCGAACTCCATCTGCGTCATCGACGAGTGCCAGCGCGTGTTCCGGCCATGCGGCAACGGCTCTCACGTGCCCGAGCACGTCGAGAAGCTGGAAACGCACCGGCATCAAGGGATCGACTTGATCCTGATCACGCAGCACCCGATGCTGATCGACAGCAACGTGCGCCGCCTGGTCGGCCAGCACTACCACGTGAGCCGGCCTTTCGGCTGGAAGAAGGCGAAGATCTTCCGCTTCGAGTCCGTGCGGGAAAACCCGCTCGCCCGACAAAGCGACGGCAGCCGCATCGACTTCGTGTATCCGAAGCAAGCCTTCGAGTGGTACCGCTCGGCCGAAGTGCACACCGTCAAGGCGCGCCTGCCTTGGCAGGTCGTCGCCATGATCGTGCTGCCGCTGGTCGGCCTCGGCCTCTTCGGCTGGTTCTACTACAGCAAGACCCGGACACCGCAACAGCAGGAACAGGCGACGCAACCCGCGACCGGCACGACGCCGGCGCCGACCGCGCCCGGGCGAACAAGAGAAGGACGGATCACGACCGCGCAGTATCTGAAAGACCAGCAGCCACGCATCGACGGACTGGCCTACACCGCGCCGGCCTACGACGACGTCACCACCCCGGCGCAAGCGCCGTACCCCGCAGCCTGCGTCACCATTCGTGGAGAGTGCCGCTGCTACAGCCAGCAAGCCACGCGGCTACCGATGCCCAAACCCCTGTGCGAGAACATCGTCAAGGACGGCTTCTTCATCGCTTGGGACACCCGCGGCCCCGAGCAACACGAAGGACGCCGGGCCGACACACAAACCGCCGCCCCGCAGCTCGCAAGCGCCGACACCGTCACCGGCCTGCGCATGGTCATCGACGCACCGAACCGGAACACGCCGGCCGCCCAAGCCCAGCAGAACACCTCCAGTCCGCAGATTGAACAGCCGGCGTATCAGGCGCGGGTGCCGAATACATCGCCGTGGGCGCAAGGCCGATAGGCAACGACTCAGGCCGCTGCAGGACGCAGAACCTCGCGTGAGGTCTTACGCGTCCATTCAATTCTGTATAAAAGAACAGTGCAGTAGCCTGCATTCCTTATGCCATGATGCTTCCATTGAAACAGGGGCGCCGGAGTCATGCAGCAGTGGCCTTGCCTATCCAGCAAAACTGCGCCCGAAGACAAAGTTATGCTCCATGATTGAAATTGTCGCCTCAACGGACAGGTTACTGCATGAAGTCATGGATTGGCTCCGACGCGAGGAGGAAGGTTCTGGTGAAGGATTCTTCTGCAAGCGCGACATGATCGCCGAGTCGCACCAAAATGGTGAACTCTACTGTGGCGTTATCAAAGGGACTGTCGTTGGCTTTGTAATGCATAGCATCGTGTCGGTTCGGGGGGCTATCGACATCTTGGAGGTCCACCCGCAGCATCGAAGGTGCCACATCGGCACAAATTTGGCAGTCAATGCAATAGAGCGATTGCACCTCGCCGGCGCGGAGAGTGTTCGGGTTCAATGTCGTTCGGGCACATCGATGCAGTTTTGGCTGTCACTTGGCTTTGTCCCACAAGTCACGCCAAACCCGCAGGTTTACGGCCCAGTGCACCTTGTGCTATTTGGTTTGGCATAACAGTTCATTCCAACCGACCCGCCCACTGGCTACGCCAGCGGTCGACGCCTGAATTCAAACGTTGAGACTGTAGCCCCTCCTTCGTCTGCCTCACTCCCGTTTCGCATGCGAAACGCACACCCTCCTGAAGTCCCGTACAAACCCCCGCAGTACATCCTCTTCCCGCTCCGGCAACGGCTTCGGCTGCATCGCCACCCATAGCATCACCGGCAGCACGTCCGGTTCCTCCTCGATCGCGCCGATCGCAGCCCGCTTCATCAGCTGCGGAAACAGGTCTGAATCCAGTGCATCGCTGATCACCTCGGACCAATAGGCCCGCGCCTCCGGTTCCAGCACGGCGTAGGTCTCGAACTGTTCTTCCGTCGGATCTTCCTTAAGCGTCACCATGTTGAACAATTGCCACATCCCGCATTGCCGGTTGATCAGACTTTTCCGGTAGTTCTCCTTCCGCATCGCCTCGAATGCATCGCGCTGCGGGTCCGCTTTGGTACCGCCCTCGTCACCCCCTTCCGCGTCCTCGACACTCGTATCCCGCCCGGCTCCGTCCTGCTCCCCGGTGAGCTCAACCTTCTGCTGAGGCGCCTTCGCCTGCCGCAGCCGCTCCCGTACCGTCTCCCGGTTCTCCGTGCCTTCGCGCAAACCATCCACCGCAAGCTTCTGGCTGTACCAGTCCAGCCCGCACAGCTCCTTTAACGCAAGGATGATTTCCGGGTCTTCCGTCACCCCGTCCGCAATCAGCCCCTCCACCGTCCACGGCAACCCTTCCACGCACGCAATGCGCTTGCACACCCAAGCACGCGACTTGTGCACCAGGTCCGCCAGCTCACCGATGCTCATGCCCTCGTTGCGCAGCGCGAGCAGCGCCCGTCCTTCTTCCTGCAGGCTCAAGTCCTCGCGCTGGACGTTCTCCGCGAGCTGCGCCGCCTTCACCGCCGCGCCCGCCATCTTGAGCACCACGGCCGGCACAGCGGTCGCGGCGGTACGCCGCACCGCTGCCGCCCGCCGGTGCCCGGCAACGATGGCGTACTTGCCGCCCTTGGCCGGCGTCACGACGATCGGCTGCAGCAGCCCGCGCGCCTCGATGTCCTGCGCCAGCTCGATCAACCCGGCCTCATCCATCGACGTGCGGATGTTCTCCACTTCCACCAGGTCATCCAGCGGCACCAACACCACGTTCGCAATGCTCGCAAGCGCCGGCTTCACCCCGCGCACCGGCACCTTCTTCGATCCCTTGGCCGGTGCCGCCTTCTTCTCTGTCGTCGTCATCATTAAATCTCCTTCGCTTAAATCATGCGAAGCACACCCTTCAGAATGTGCCCGTCATAGTCCATGATCCGGGCGACCAGTTGTCGCACTGTCCTGCAGCGAAACTGACGTCCGTCTGGTCTTGTCCAGAGAAATCCGCGAGGGTCCCGAATGACCTTGCGTACGACCAGTCGCAATGTGAGTTGCCGCCATCCCTGCAAGGCGGTGTTTGCGATGCGCGTCGCGGCTCGTTTTATCCTCACGCGTGCGGTCGGTTTGTTTGTATCGATCAGGCTCAAACACATCTGAATCATCGCGGGCCCCTCTCAAATTCGCTCAGGTTCGGGTTTGGCCTTCTGTGATATCGGTTGCCCATAGCGCCGGCACCGTCCTCGCATAGACGACTTCCTTGCGGTTCTCCCCGTGACGAGTGAGCGTCACCTGCGTGTGCACGTAGTCCTGCCGGTGTTGCGCCCATCCGCGCGCGACCTTGATCGCGTCATCGAAACTCGCGAACGGTTGGCTGAGCCCTTCGTAGTCGTCGCTATAATGGATTTCCAGTTGGTAACGCATGTCTTTGTCCTTTCGTCTGTAAGCCGACCCAGCCGCTAGATTCCGAGCCCCCCGAGTGTTGTTTCGGGTTTTCACGGACCGACAGGCTGCGGCGTCTCCTGCCGTCCCATCCGCTGAGTTCCTCGCCCCAAAGGGTCGCGGACAGCACGCGAAGCGTCCCCACACACAAAGCACGCAAGAAGGCGTGACAGCGGCTTCATCGCTGGCGCGAGTTCTTGCCTGCTTTCAATTCAAGGGAGCGAAATGCGAGGAAGGAAGCGGATGGGACGGCAGGCGAACTTGGTCAGGACGCGACAACCCGAAACCCCGCGCAGCGGGCTCCGCGCACCGCGCGCAAACCCCTGCCAGCCAAAGGCTGGGGTCCGGCCTCGAGCCAGACGATGTGTGCCTGCACACGTCGTCGCCTTTGACCTTCGGCGATGCGCAGCATGGCCGGCCACCTGTAACCTCTTGCAGACGTCTGTCTCGGGCATTTCGCCTGAAAACTTGAGTTCACCCGAATGGATGATTCAGTCATAAGCGCCATGGCCGAATCACTCGGGATGAAAACTTGGAAGGATGCCGCCGAGCGCTGGCAGGAAGAGACTCTGCACAAGCGCACCGCGCACGAAGACACCCGCAAGCTTCTATGGATCGGGCAACACCTCGACCGCCTGCCGCTGACAGCGATCAACGCGGATGTCATCCGCGATGTCGCCAAGGCGCGCAAGCTCGAAGGCTCCAGCCCCAGCACCGTCAATCGCTATCTGGCGCTGATACGGGCTGTCCTGCGACGCGCTGAGAATGAATGGGAGTGGCTCGAACGAGTGCCGCGGGTGAGACTCGCCCCGGAACCAAAGCGTCGCGTGCGGTGGATCACACCTGATCAGGCACGGACACTTCTGACCGAGCTGCCGGAGCATCAGCGGCACGCCTGCCTTCTCGCGCTTGCGACTGGCCTTCGGCAAAGCAATGTACTCGGACTGCGCTGGAACGATGTGGACATGCGGCGCCGCGTGTTATGGGTATGGGGTGACGCCACCAAGAACGGCGAGGATATTCAAGTGCCGCTGAACGACATGGCGCTCGAAGTGCTCGGCGCTCGCCTCGGCAGGCATTCCGAGTTCGTTTTGACTTATCGGGGAAACAGGTTGAGGAGCATCAATACCAGGTGTTGGCGCAAAGCCTTGAAGAGGGCCGGAATTCTCAACTTCAGATGGCACGACTTGCGCCATACATGGGCAAGCTGGTTAGTGCAGCGTCGCGTACCCTTGTTCGCCTTGCAGGAACTTGGCGGATGGCAATCCGCGCAGATGGTTCGACGCTACGCCCATCTGTCTCCGTCGGTCAATTCGCGCTACGCGGCGGAAATTGATCGGGAGTTCGCGGGGCATCCGGACTGTTAATCCGTAGGTCCCTGGTTCGAGCCCAGGTCGGGGAGCCAAATTCGACGGCCCGCTTTTGCGGGCCGTTGCCGTTTCAGCGTTCGATTTCGCGAGCGCCAGCCAGTACTTCTTCTCTTCTTCGTCTTTCGCACGTTCTGCGTTTGCAGCCGCGATCAGCTCCATTGGCGCCCTGCCAAGAAGCTCCG
>JAHJHI010000043.1 GCA_018824085.1 Gammaproteobacteria bacterium
ACCGGTGAAAAGAAGGAAATGACCGAGTGGCACCGCGTGGCCTTCTTCGGCCGCCTGGCCGAGATCGCCGGCCAGTACCTGCGCAAGGGCTCGGCCGTGTATGTGGAAGGCAGCCTGCGCACCCGCAAGTGGCAGGACAAGCAGGGTCAGGACCGATACACGACCGAGATCCGCGCCGACAGCATGCAGATGCTGGGCGGCCGTCAGGGTTCGAGCGGCAGTGATGCCGGCGGCTACGGCGGCGACTACAGCCAGCCCGTGCCGCAGTCCAGCGCACCGACCCGACCCCAGCGCCCAGCCGCTCAGCCTGCGCCATCCGGTGGCGGCTTCGGCGGCATGGACGATGACATCCCGTTCTGAGGTGAAGACCATGAACATCACAGCACTGTCCGCCGCGAACTTCGCGTTCCAGACCGCGGACATCAAGAAAGGCGAGCGCGTGCTGCTCGCCGGTGACGTCGTGCCGCTGCTCGACGCATTCCAGCCGGTGGCGCCGCAGGTCACGTGCCTGGTCAGCGACGTCGCGCTGGTCGACCAGCTGCGCGCGTCGCTGGTCGCATGGACTGATGCGCAGTGGCTGGACGGAGAGACGTTCGACGCCGCCGTGCTCGGCCTGCTGCCGGCCGACGTGTCGTTCGCGCGCTCGATGTGCGACGCCGCGCAGCTGGTCACCGAAGGCCACGTCGTCGCGGTGATGCCGCTGGGCGACCTCGGCAGCGAAGGCGAGTGGACGGGCGGCTACGAGTGGCGCGGGAAGCCGGCCGCGGTGTGGGTGTCGGAGGTGCGCAATGCGTGAGATTCCCATCCTGTTCAGCTCGCCGATGGTGCGCGCCCTGCTGGCTGGCACGAAGACGCAGACTCGGCGGGTGGTTGCCTTACCACGAAAGCGGCAGGGCTTTGTCATGCTCAACACCGGTGCGGGCTGGTGGCCGTATCAAAGCGACGACGGCGAAAGCGAGTTGTGCAACGACGGGATGGAGCACCCTTATTCGTGCCCCTACGGCCAGCCGGGCGACCGGCTATGGGTGCGGGAGGCGTTCAGCGGGCCATGGTGCATGGAGGCCCAAGACGGCATCGCCGCCGCGCCGCCATCCACATGGTGTCCATCCTCGCGGATCTGGTATTGGGCCGACGGCAACCCTGTTTGCGGCGACTGGACGAGGCCGCGCCCGTCGATCCACATGCCTCGCTGGGCGAGCCGCATCCTGCTCGAAGTCATAGCCGTGCGCGTCGAGCGCCTGCAGGACATCAGCGAGGCGGACGCGATCGCCGAGGGAACCTATTCCTACGCCGCGCAGCTCGCTGAAGATCCCGCCATCAGCGCGGCCGATATCGAAGCCCTGATCGGCAAGTACGGCGAAGGCAAGGTGCGCTGCCTGTACGCGGCACTCTGGGAATCAATCAACGGCGCCGACAGCTGGGCCGCGAACCCGTGGGTCTGGGTGGTCGAGTTCAAGCGGGTGACGCCATGAGCCTACCCTACGAGAACACCAGCAGCGGCGAGCGTGCGGTGCAGGACATGCAGAAGATCCTCCGCGGCTTCGGCTGCTCGAAGTTCGGCCAGATGCTGGACTTCGAAGCCGGCGAGTTGCTGGTGCAGTTCGAATACCGCGGCCGGCCGGTGAGCGTGCGGGCGTCCGTGAATGGCTACGCCGCGGCCTGGCTGAAGGAGCACCCGCACACACCGCGCACGAAAGCGACGAAGCAGCAGCACGAAGCCCGCGCAAAGGAGATCGCGAGCACTGCGGTCTATTCGATCCTGCGTGACTGGATCAAAGGGCAGATCACGGCAATCGAGACGGGGATCCTGTCGTTCGAAGGCGCCTTCCTTGGCCAGATCCTGCTGCCGAACGGCAAGACGGTGCTCGAGCATGCCGAAGCAGCGAATCTGCTGCCGGCACCAAAGGCGAACCCATGACCCGGCCCATGTTCCTCGAACCAGCCGAAGTCCGCGCTCTGACGAACCGCACGCAGCGTGTGGCTCAGGCAGCCGCCTTGCGGGCGATGGGCATCGAGCACAAGATCAGGCCGGACGGAAGCGTGGCCGTGCTGCGATCCCATGTCGAGCAGCAGATGGGCGGCGGTGCGGCACGCAACGACGGAAAGCAATCCGAGCCGGATTGGGAAGCGGTGGCCTGACATGCCCAGGAAGCGCAACGCCGAGAATCGCGGCCTCCCGCTGCGATGGACCCACACGCACGGCGCCTACTACTACCAGGTGCCCGTCGGGCTCGAGCACCTGTGGGACGGCAAGAAGAAGTTCCGGCTCGGCGGCACGCTCCCCGAAGCCTACAAGACGTGGGCCGACCGGCTGCAGCCCACGGAAGGCGTCCGCGTGCGCACGGTGTCCGACCTTCTCGACCGCTACGCGCTGGAGGTCGTGCCGACGAAGCGGCCGACGACGCGCACTCACAACCTCATCTGCATCCCGAGGCTGCGTGCGGTCTTCGGCGCTCTCGACATCAACGCCGTGAAGCCGCGCCACGTCTATCGTTACGTCGACCTGCGCAGCGCGAAGAAGAAGGACGAGGAGACCGGCCGCGTCACCGGCGGCCGCACCATCGCCCTGCGTGAGATCGAGGTGCTGTCGCACGCGTACACGAAGGCGGTGGAATGGGGCTACCTTGATCGCCATCCGTTCAAGGAAGAGGTCCGCCTGGCCGGCACGCCGCCGCGCAGCCGGTACGTCGAGGACTGGGAGATCATCGAGGCGCTCTCGCTCGACTCGCGCCGGAAGAAGGGCAGCGTGCGCGCGATCCAGGCCTACATGCGGATCAAGCTCATGACCGGCATGTCACGTGGTGACCTGCTGCGCCTGAAACCGGCCGAACACTTCAAGGAAGACGGCATCCACATCCAGCGGCACAAGACATCCGAGACGACGGGCAAGCGCACGATTTACGAATGGACGCCGGACCTTCGCGCCGCAGTGAAGGAAGCGATCGAGGCGCGGCCCACGCTGTCACACTTCCTGTTCTGCAATCGGCGCGGCGAAGGATACTTCGACGAGGAGAGCGGCGAGGCCCATGGATGGGACTCGATGTGGCAGCGCTTCATGGAGCGCGTGCTCGCGGAGACAGATGTGAAGGAGCGCTTCACCGAACATGACATGCGCGCGAAGTGCGCATCGGATGCGGTGAGTCTGGAGCACGCCCGCGCCCTGCTCTCGCACGTCGATTCACGCACGACGAATGCGATCTATCGGCGAAAGCCGGAGACGGTGAAGCCGCTGGATGGAGTGGGTTGAAGCTTGGGGAATAGCACAGCGGTGCTTGAATAGCACCGGAAAAGAAAAAGGCCAGTCGGATGACTGGCCTATCTCTTTGATTCTCTGCGGTAAATTGGCGCGCCCGGAGCGATTCGAACGCCCGACCCCTTGGTTCGTAGCCAAGTACTCTATCCAGCTGAGCTACGGGCGCGCTGCAAAGAGGCAATACTATAGCACATTATTGCCAAATTACTACTGATTTCACCAACTAATTTGTTGGCGGAGAAGGAGGGATTCGAACCCTCGATACAGGTTTTGGCCCGTATGCTCCCTTAGCAGGGGAGTGCCTTCGACCACTCGGCCACCTCTCCGGTACAGCAAAAGCGCGCGAATAATACCGTCTCGACCCGCTTCGGTCAAACCCGTAACGGCAAATATCGCTTCTGACTACGCCGCAGGCTGATCGAGGTCGAACGCACGGTGCAGCACGCGCACCGCCAACTCGAGATATTTCTCGTCGAGCACCACGGAAACCTTGATTTCGGACGTCGAAATCATCTGGATGTTGATGCCTTCCTCGGCCAGCGTGCGGAACATCTTGCTGGCGACGCCTGGATGCGAGCGCATGCCCACGCCGACGGCGGACACCTTGCATATGCGGTTGTCACCCTTGATCTCGCGGGCACCGATGTGCTGGCGCACGCTTTCGAGGATTTCCATCGCCTTGGCAAATTCACCGCGGTTCACGGTGAAGGAGAAATCGGTCGAACCGTCATGGCCGATGTTCTGGATGATCATGTCGACGTCTATATTCGCGTCGGCGATCGGACCGAGTATCTGGTACGCGATGCCCGGCCGGTCCGGCACGCCCAGCACGGTGAGCTTGGCTTCGTCACGGTTGAAGGCGATGCCCGAGATGATGGGTTGTTCCATATTGATGTCTTCCTCGACAGTAATCAGCGTGCCCGGCCCCTGATGACTTTCGTCCTCGAAGCTGGAGAGCACGCGCAGCTTTACCTTGTACTTGCCTGCAAACTCGACCGACCGGATCTGCAGCACCTTGGAACCGAGACTGGCCATTTCCAGCATTTCCTCGAACGTGATGCGGTCGAGGCGGCGGGCTTCGGGAACGATGCGCGGGTCGGTCGTATAGACGCCATCGACGTCGGTGAATATCTGGCACTCGTCGGCATGCAGCGCTGCAGCAAGCGCGACACCGGTCGTGTCGGAGCCGCCTCGGCCGAGCGTCGTGATATTGCCGTGCTCGTCAACGCCCTGAAAGCCGGCAACCACGACGACACTGCCCGCGTCCAGATCTCGCCGGATGTTGTGCTCATCGATCGCCAGGATGCGCGCCTTCGAATGCGCGTTGTCGGTCAGAATGCGGACCTGCCCCCCCGTGTAGCTGCGCGCACGCAGCCCGAGGTCCTTGAGCGCCATTGCGAGCAGGCCGATCGTGACCTGCTCGCCGGTCGAGGCGATGACGTCGAGTTCACGCGGATCGGGCGTCGGAGACACCTCTTTCGCGAGCCCGAGCAGGCGATTGGTTTCACCGCTCATCGCCGACACGACCACGACCACCTGATGGCCCTGCTCGACGTAGTGCGCCACCCGACGCGCCACGCTCCTGATCCGGTCAGGCTTGCCGACCGATGTACCGCCGTATTTCTGGACTATGAGGGCCATCTGTACTTCCGGGCGTTGAACGAAACCTGTCATTGTAACCGATACTTCCGAAGAGGCCGATACAGGGCTGTATCGCACGGTGCACGAAACGCTTCCCGGTTTATCCGCTCCATATGACGTCAGGCAACTTGCAAACATATGCAAAGCTGTTTGGTGCAGTACGTCGTGATCATTTATACTGAATTTCGCCTATGACTTTAGTAATAGGTACGGGGTGTAACGTTATGCGAATCGGCAAGCAGCCAGAGTCGGACATCAATGACTGGCGTGGTCGGGGCGCGATCAACTTTTTCAAGGACAACGAGCATGAAAGCCACTGACACAATTGATGCACGCGAGATTCGCAAGAAGCTGGGCATGAACCAGTCGCAGTTCTGGTCACGTCTGGGCGTTACGCAAAGCGGCGGTTCCCGCTACGAAAGCGGTCGCAACATGCCGAAGCCCGTTCAGGCGCTGCTGCGCCTGGTGCACGTCGAACAGATCGACATCAGCAAGATCCGTCGCGAAGACATGGATGTCGTCGACTATCTGCGTGCAACCGACCCGGACACATACAAGCGTCTGAAAAAGGAAGCCCGCGCGCGTCGCAAGGCCGGTTGATCCCGCTTCACGGCGGCGCGCGTCAAAAAAGGGGGAAGGCTGAATGCCTTCCCCCTTTTTCATTCCCGGGGCGCAACCGGCTCGATCACCGGAAAACCCGCTGACACGGGCACGCCGAGCCGTGCAGACGCTGGCGTGTCCTGTCCCGCCACCCCGACTGCCGGCCCCTCCGCGTCCGCACATGACCGGGGCCGACCGATCCAGGCGCCGTCCGTGCCGCCGCGCAGCCTGCCCTGACAGCCGCGCACCGGAACCGATGCCGTTCCCGTCAAGGCTGCTTGATCATCACCTCCACCGGTGCTGGCGGCGCAACCTGCAGCGGATTGCCGTCCGTTCCCATTACCGTTGCACTTCCGACCAGAACGCTCGTCGTGCCGGGCGGCGCGTCGGGAGCCACCTTGAAGCGCAGTTCCGCGCGACCTTCCTGGCCCTCTGCCGCATTCATCGTCAGCGCGGCCCGTCCGGGCGAAGTTGACCTGTCGAGCGCCGTCAGCACGTTCGGGTCATAGACGATTTCGATCGTGGCATTGCTCGCGCCGGCCGGCGACGTCATCGACACGCTGATTCCGGCCTCTCCGCCCGGGGCCGCCTCACCGGACGATTGCATTCGCAGCTCGACCGGCGCGGAACTGTCGGCCGCCGGTTCGTCGCCCGCCGGTTCGATCGGCGCCTGCGGCACCTCACGCATGCCCGGCATCGGCGAAGCCGCCGATGCACGCGGCCCGACGCCGCCGGAACTCGACATGCGGATGCCCTGATCCTTGCCGGAATTGCCAAGCGCCATCGCGGCAGCACCGACGGACGATTCAGTGCCGGCAGCCAGTGCCGGAGAGATGTGCAGCGGCCGATTCAGGTTGCGCACGATGCGCGGCGTGATCAACAGGACGATTTCCGTCTTGTTGTTCGTGCCGCGTTCGCTCGAGAACAGCTTGCCGATGATGGGCAGTTCCCCCAGCCCCGGAACGCGGGACGCGCTGGAGCGCTCCTCGTCCGAGATGAGGCCGGCCAGTATCTGCGTCTCGCCATCGCGCAGGCGCAGCGACGTCGCCGTCGACCGCGTTCCGATCTGGTAGGCCAGCGAACTCTGCGGGCCGGTCACTTCCTTCACGATGCTGGACACCTCCAGCGTCATCTTGATGTCGACGTCGTCGCCGATGTGGATCAGCGGTTCGACGTCGAGCTTCAGACCGACGTCGAGATAGGTCACCGACGCCGATACGCCGACGTTGGCCGTCGACGTCGTCGTGAACACCGGCAGCTTCTCGCCGATGTGCACCTTGGCCTTCTCCTTGTTCTTGACCCGGATGCGCGGATTGGCCAGCAGGTTGGCCGAGCCGTCCTGCGCCTTGAGGTTGAGGACCAGCGCCGGATTGGTCACATAGGTCGTCAGGCCCGCGCGGTTGCGCGTATCGATGACACCCGGCGCCACCTGCGCGCCAAGCGACGTGTTCGCCGTGGTGCTGGTCGTCGTCACGCCATTGATGGTCGACACCGAGTTGGACGCCGTGCCGGTAACCAGGCCATAGCCGATCTGATCCGGAAAATCGATGCCCAGCTGCTTGAGCTTGTTGCTGCTGACCTCGAGCACTTCCACCTCCAGCATCACCTCCGGTTCAGCGACATCGACCGACTCCACAAGCTGTTCCGCCAGTTTCACCGCGTCTGCCGTGTCCTTCATGATGATGAGGTTGATGCGCTCATCTATATAGATGTCCTTCGTCTTCACCACGGTCTTGATGAGGTTCTGCACCTGCTTCGCCTCGGCGTTGACGAGGAAGAAGGTACGCGTGACCAGCTCGCGGTATTCGCGCTGCTTGGCCGCCGTATTCGGATAGATCAGCACGGTGTTGCCCGACAGCACGCTGCGTTCGAGCTGGTTGGTGATCAGGATGAGGCGCATGACTTCGGCCACCGACGTGTTGCGTACGAACAGCGTCACCTTCAGATCCGGCCGCACGTCCTTGTCGAACACGAAGTTGATGCCGGTCGAACGCGCCATCGCCTCGAACACGTTGCGCAGCGACGTGTCCCGGAACTCCAGCGTGACCGTCTTCTGGAAGGTTTCGCCCAGCACGGCTTCGGTCGGTTGCTTCGGACGGGCACCTTCGATCTCGCCCAGCGCCGCGCGTGCGCCGGCGTGCGTGTTGTCCTGCGACAGCACGCTGCGCAGACGTGCTTCCGCGCCACTCAGGTCCTTGCGCGCGATCAAGGCCTTCGCCTCGACCACCATCTGGTCGTGACGCGCATCCGCGAGCATCTGTTCGCGCAGACTCTGGGCGCGCTGGTTGCGCGGATCGAGCACCAGCACCCGCTCGAGCGCCGCGTTCGAGGCCTCGTCGTTGCCGGCCATGCGCGCAACCTCGGCCTGCGACAACTGGCGGGCGATGGCAACTTCGCGCTGGCGGAACCACGCCGCGCGAATTTCCGGACTGTCCGGATCCTGTCTCGCCGCCTGTTCGAACAGACCCAGAGCGCGCTCCTGCTCGCCATTCATCAACGCCTGCTTGCCTTCTTCGAAGGCCTTGTTGGTGGCGCAGCCGGTCAGAGCCAGCACTGCGATCAACGCGACGAACGCCCGCGTTCGGGCCAGGGGAAATGCAATCATTTTGTGTTTCCGATGGTCAGGGTCTGCCGCTGCTTGAGCGGCTCGAATACGAAGGTGATGGCACCGGCAGACACCGATTCCACGCGGTACTGGTTGTTCAGCAGATCCCCCTCACGAGCGATCAGCACCCGTTCGCCCTGGGTCAGGAAGACCGTCGTGTGGCTGCCCTCCGTCATGCGTCCCTGGTAGCGGAAGGGCAGCGGCGGCGCACTCGGCGGCGGCGGTGCCACATCCACCCTGGCGGCCGCCTTGGGTGGCGGCGGAAGGAAGCTGTGCGACGCGAACAGGTCACGCGCGACCGGCTGCTGCCCGTCGAGTGCGGCCGGTGCTCCGAGGGCCGGATCAGGCGACGCGGCCGCCGTGCCGGCATCGGCGTCGCCGGCCCCGTTGGACGAGCGGGCCGGCGCAGCATCATCGACACCGCCCTGCTCTTCCAGCGTCGAGGCATACCAGACCGCTGCAAGCGTGAGCGCCAGCGCAATCATCAGGGAACGATTCACGATGCGTCCCTCGTCAGGATGGCCAGGCGCACCGTCACCTCGACCTCGCCACGCGAGATGTCCTCGCGCCGCATGATCACGTCCTCGATCACCACCGACGGCGACACCTTGCTGATTTCCGCCAGCCAGGCGCGCAGTGACGGATAGCTGCCGCGCAGCGGAAACACATACTCCTGCCGGCCGTAGCCGGCTCCGAGCGGTTGCGACTCCCGGCTTTCGACGCGCGCCAGCGACAGCGCATTGCGTCGCGCCCCCTCCGACAACTCGGCCAGTACGGCCGGAATGCGCGCGTGCGCCACCAGCGTTGCATCGAAGCGATCAACCTGTTCGCGCGGCGACACGACGGTCACGCCTTGCGACACGCGCTCGGCCAGCGTGTCGCGCTCGCTCTCCAGCGTGCCGAGTTCCTCCTGCAGCGGCGCCACGGCACCGAACTGCAGCGCCGCCACGAAGGCCAGCAATGCAGCGCCGACGGCGCCTGCCCAGCCGGCGCGCGACAGCGCGTGCATCAGATGGGCGCGCAACATGTTCATGTTCATGCGCCACTCCATTTCAGGCGCATCGAGAACGCAACGACCTTCATGCCCTGGCGCTCGCGCAACTCGAACACCTCGATGCGCGGCGAACCCGTCACCTTCGCGTCGGCGAATGACTCCGCGTAGGCGAACAGCGCGTTCAGATCCTTTGCTTCGCCCGTCAGGCGCAGCACGCGACGCCCGGCGTCCGGCTCGAGCGACAGCAGCGCGACGTCTTCGCCGCGCGCTTCGAGATCCGCGAACAATGCCGGCCAGTCACGCGCCATCGACGCCGACAGCTTGCGCGCCACGTCCAGTCGCGCACGCAACTCCACGTCGTCCTGCTCCAGCCGTGCCAGCACTCGCGCCTGCTCGGCCGCGCGCGCCGCGCGGCGGTTCGATTCCTGCAGCGCCTCGACATCCGTTTCCAGTTGCTGGTACTGACGCACCGCACCGAACGCGGCCGCCAGGCCGATCGCCAGCACCAGCCAGCCCAGCCAGCCGGGCGCGCGACGGCGGGCGACGAAGTCGAATTCCGGTACCGCCGGACGCATCTTCATGCAGCCACCCCGCTTGCCACGCAGCGCCAGCCGCGCGGCAGGCTGACCGCCGGCGCGCCGTGCAGGAAGAGCTGTCCGCCGGACAGATCGCCGTCGAGCAGATTGAGGCGGCGCTCCAGCACGGTCGCCAGTCCGGCCGGATCGGACAGCGCCTCGCCGCGCATGTGCAGCCAGCGTCGGCCGGACCACAGCCCGAGGCACAGCCAGCCATGCCGCAGCTGCGCAAACCCGCCGAGCGCGGCGGTGCCGCGAAAATGCGCGTAGGCACGCAGCCAGTCGGGCTGAACGCTGTGCAGCCCGAGGGCCCGCGCAGCGCACCAGGCTTCGAGCGCACGCAGCAACGCGGCGTCCATGCCGCACGCAAGCACGCCGTCAGCCGGCCGGGTGTCCCAGGCGAACGTCCAGCCCTGCGCGGTGGTGCCGAACACCTCGACCATGCGCGCGCGCACCAGCGCCTGCTGTTCATCCGCACCGGACACGCCGGGCGGCATGTCGACCACCTGCCAGCGCGTCCATGCGTTGTCGATCGTCACCTCGACGCGCGCGCGTCGCGGCGTCACCGCTTCGGGCACGGCGTCGAGCGCCGCCGGAAGGTTCTGCAGCGACAGCAGTTGCGCGACCGAATGCACGATTTCGCCGCCCGCTTCCAGGGACAGGCCGTGCGGGCCGAGCGCCAGCGCGATGCGCCGGCTAGACAACGAAAGTGACACGATTGAGTTCCGCCAGACTGGTTTCTCCGCTGGCCACGAGGGCCAGACCCGCTTCGCGCAATGTTCGCGTGCCGCGCGCGCGCGCGGCCTCCTTCAGCTGACGCATCGGCGCCCGGGTCACGATCAGCTCGCGCAACTCGTCATCGAGCACGAGCAGCTCGGCGATCGCGCGGCGCCCCTTGTAGCCGGTGCCACGGCAGTGGCCGCAGCCGGTACCCGTGTGGAAGCGGTAGCCGATCGCGCCGCTCAGCCCCGATTCGGCCAGCAGCGCTTCATCCGGCTGCTGCGCCACCAGGCAGTGCCGGCAGTTCAGGCGCAGCAGACGCTGGGCCACGATGCCGTTCAGCGCCGACACCAGGTTGTAGGGGTCGACGCCCATGTGCAGGAAGCGCCCGATCACGTCGAACACGTTGTTGGCGTGCACCGTGGTCAGCACCAGGTGACCGGTCAGCGCGGCCTGCACCGCGATCTCCGCGGTTTCGCCGTCGCGGATCTCGCCCACCATGATCTTGTCAGGGTCGTGACGTAGCACCGAGCGCAGGCCGCGCGCGAAGGTCAGCCCCTTCTTCTCGTTGACCGGAATCTGCAACACGCCGGGCAGCTGGTATTCGACCGGATCCTCGATGGTGATGATCTTGTCGAGCCCGTGGTTGATCTCGCCTATCGTCGCGTACAGCGACGTCGTCTTGCCCGAGCCGGTCGGGCCGGTCACCAGCAGCATGCCGTAGGGCTCGGCCGCGAGCTTGCGCATCGCGGCGCGCGCAATGTCGTCGAAGCCGAGGCTCTCCAGCGACAGCGCCTGCAGTTCCTGCGTCAGGTGATCCTTGTCGAGCACCCGCAGCACCGCGTCCTCACCGTGCACGCTCGGCATGATGGACACGCGCAAATCGATGTCGCGGCCGGCGTACGCCACCTTGAACCGTCCGTCCTGCGGCACGCGGCGCTCCGCGATGTCCAGTTCCGCCAGCACCTTGATGCGCGACACCACCTGCTCCGCCGTGTCGGCACCGGCGATCTGGCCAACCCTCACCATGACACCGTCGATGCGGTATTTCACCTGCATGCCGGACGGCACGGATTCGAGGTGGATGTCCGACGCCGCCTGCTTGAGCGCGTCGTACAGCGTGGAATTGACCACCCGCACCACCGGGCTCGCGTCGTCCGCAATGCGCGCCAGCGACAGCACTTCGGCCGAACTGGCGCTGACCTGGTCCGAATCTTCGAGCAGTCCGGCGGACGCGCGCTGGCTGTCCTCGAAGCGGGCCAGCGCGGCCGTGATGTCGTCGCGCGTGGCGACGCGCAGCTCGAACGTTTCGTGCACCGTCGACGCCAGCCAGTCCTGCAGCGCCGCGTCGTACGGGTCGGCCACCACGGCCACGCGCCGCCCCTCGCCGTCGAGCGCCAGCACGACCGCGCGCGCCAGCGCTTCGGAGAAACGCACGCTTTCCAGCGCGATGTTCAGCGTGTTCAGCTCGGCGCTGTTCATCGCCGGCAACGCCAGCTGCGACGACACGCGCGCGAGCATCTCCTCCGGCGTATCGCCGGACAGGTCGATCAGGGCCTGCATGACGGAGCCGCGGCCGGCGCGTGCGCGGGCACGCGAAATCAGATCGGGCGGCACGCCGGCCTGGATGTGCGCGTTCATTGCAGGCTTTCCGCAAGCTGGAAGATGGGCAGATACATGAGGACCACGACGCCACCGATGGCCAGCCCGATGACGAGCATCAGCAACGGACCGAACAGGCGGGTGGCGCTGTCGAGCCAGCGCGTCATTTCCTCGTCGTGAAAGGCGGCGATGCGCTCCATCATGTCGCCCAGATTGCCCGCGCGTTCGCCCACGCGCAGCATGCGCGACGCGACAGCCGTGCTCAGGCCGACTTCGGTGAAGGCGTCCGACGCGGCGCGCCCTTCGCGGATGGACAGCAGCGCGCGCGACAGGCTTTGCTGCATCGGCAGCGGCAGCAGCTCGCTGACCAGCTCCAGCGACTGCACCACCGGAATGCCGCCACGCAACAACATGCCGACGGTGCGGAAAAAGCGCGCCAGCCGGAACACCCGCATGCGGCTGCCGATGCCGGGCATGCGCTCGAACTGCGCCATCAGGCCCTGGCGGAACGCCGGCTGGCGCACCGTCCATACGATGGCCGCGATCACGACGACCACGCCGACGCCGAGCAGGGTCGTGTTCGCCTTGACGAAATGCCCCCACGCGAGCAGCCACTGCGACGCAAGCGGCAGGTCGGTTGAAATGTCTTCATACACCTTGGAAAAAGCCGGCACGACGAACACCAGCAGGAACAGCACCACCAGCGTGCCCACCGACAGCAGGATGACCGGATAGGTCGCGGCCGCGACCAGCTTGCTGCGCACGCTGTCGAGCTGCTCGCTGTAGGCCACGAAGCGCTCCAGCGCCTGGTCGAGATCGCTGGTGCGCTCCGACGCGCGGATCATCGCGACCAGCAGGTCGGGAAACACACCGGTCTGCGTGCCCATCGCGGCCGACAGCGTCTTGCCCTGGCGCAGCGCGTCGATCAGCGCCGTGAGGACGGTGCGCGACAGCGTGCGCCCTTCCTTCTCGGCCATGACCTCCAGCCCTTCCACCAGCGACAGCCCGGAGCGCAACAGCGCCAGCAGCTCCTGGCAGAACAGCAGCACCGGGAAGCGCTGGCGCGTCAGCGACAGCCTGTGCATACGCGACGCCGACAGCACGGTCAGGCCGTCCGCCTGAACCTGCGCGCGTGCCGACACCTCGTCGGAGGCTTCTATCTGCAGCTGCGTGATGCGGTTGGTGACGTCAAGTGCGCGGATGCGGAAAAGCATGTCACCAGTTCGTGATGTCGGCGGCTTCGTCGGCACCGCCGGCCTGGCCGTCCTTGCCCAGCGAACTCAGGTCGTACTCGCCGTGTTCGCCGGGCGAGCGGTAGATATAGGCGCGGTCCCAGGGGTCGAGCGGCGCCGCCTTCTTGAGGTAGGGGCCAGACCACTTGGGCGCGCTCGCCGGCCGCTCATACAGTGACTTCAGTCCTTCTTCGGTCGTCGGGTAACGGCCGACGTCCAGACGGAACTGGTCGAGCGCCTTGTCCAGCGCGTTGATCTGGGCGCGCGCAACCTTCACTTCCGACTTGCCGATCTGGGCGAAATAGCGCGGGCCGACGTAACCGGCCAGCAAACCGATGATGACCATCACCACCAGCAGTTCGAGCAATGTGAAGCCACGCTGGGCGGAACCCTTGTGCATATCGGAAACCCTTGACCGTTCAAAGACATCGCGTCGCCGCGAAGGAAAATTCATGTGCGAGGAAGGGCATGCTGCGCTACCCTCCGGATGCGTTGCACGCCCGGCTCCGGACAGTCGCCAGCCCGTTCCCGCCCGCACCGGATGGACCGTCATGCGAATGTTTGATGACAACACGCCTGTAAACATTCCGAAGCAGAATTGAAACGCAGCACATTCTAACGCCGCCTTGTTGCCCCCAGATGAAGCTATTCCCCATCCTGCTGCTGACACTGCTGTTCGCGCCGGCCGCCGCCAATGCCGACGTGTTCGCCCGCGAGGACGACAGCGGCACGCTGCATCTGACGGACGCGCCGCAGGAGTCGGGGTTTGAATTGCTGATAGAGGAAGCTGACGGCGCGGCCCCCGCGCCCGCACGCATGGCGGATCTGCCGACCGGGCCGTTCACGGAGAGCGTGGCACGCGCGGCGGAAGCGTCGGGCGTGGACGCCCGGCTCATCCATGCCGTGATTGCCGTTGAATCCGCGCACAATCCGCGCGCCGTCTCACCCAAGGGCGCAGCGGGCCTGATGCAGCTGATGCCGGCCACGGCGCGCCGTTACGGCGTGACCGACCGGTTCGACCCGGATCAGAACGTCATGGCAGGCGCCATGTATCTGCGCGACCTGATGCGCCTGTTCAACAACCGCGTCGACCTCGTGCTGGCCGCCTACAACGCGGGCGAAGGCGCGGTGCAGCGCCACGGTCTGCGCATTCCGCCGTTTCTGGAAACGCAGCGCTACGTACCCAGGGTACTCGGCCGCTACCGCGGCACGCGCTGAAACCCGCAGCCGACAGGCTTTGCACCTGTCGCCGCGCGCCCGCCTACTTCAGGCGTTCCAGCAGTGACACGTAGTTCGCGACCCCGGCGCCCCCCATATTGAGGATGCCGGCTGCCTGCGCGCCCGCGATCTGCATGTCGGCGGCCGCGTCGCACAGCTGCATGGCCGCCATGACGTGCATCGACACGCCGGTCGCGCCGATCGGATGGCCCTTGGCTTTCAGGCCGCCCGACGGGTTCACCGGCAGGCGGCCGTCCTTCGCCGTCCAGCCCTCGAGTGCGGCGCGCGCGCCCTGGCCGCGCGGCGTGAGGCCCATCGCTTCGTACTCCATCAGTTCGGCCACCGTGAAGCAGTCGTGCGTCTCCACCAGCGACAGGTCGTCCAGCGTCATGCCGGCGGCTTCGAAAGCCTGTGCCCAGGCGCGCGCGGCGCCGTCCAGCCAGGACATGTCGCGCGCCGACATCGGCATCAGGTCATTCACCTGCGCACGTGAGCGAAAGCGCACCGCCTTCGCCATGCCGGCGGCAACGTCGTCGGCCGCCAGCACCAGCGCAGCCGCGCCGTCGGACACCGGCGAACAGTCGGTGCGCCGCAACCGTCCGGCCACGATGGGGTTGCGCTCGCTCACCGTGTCGCAAAAGCTGACCCCGAGATCCTTGCGCATCTGCGCATACGGGTTCGCGAGGCCGTTTGCATGGTTCTTTGCCGCAATGTGTGCGAGCGCCGTCGACTGGTCGCCGTATGCAGCGAAATAGCGGTCGGCGATGCCGGCGAACAGCCCGGCAAAACCGCCGTCGATGTCCGACTCTTCCTTGAGGTAGGACGCATGCAGCAGGATTTCGCCGATGCGCTTGCCCGGCTGGCCGGTCATGTGCTCGGCGCCGATGACCAGCGCGGTACGTATCCGTCCGGCGGCGATCGCGTCGAGTGCACCGTGTATCGCCGCACTGCCGGTGGCGCAGGCATTCTCGACGCGGGTGGCCGGCCGGTAGCGCAGACCGGGCACGGCGTTCATCACCAGCGAGGCGCAAAAGTCCTGTTCCGTGAAACCGCTGTTGAAGTGACCCAGCCAGACCGCGTCGATATCCTCGGGCTGCAGGCCCGCGTCCGCGATGGCAGCGCCGGCCACCGATGCGATGAGGCTTTCCAGGTCCTCGTTTTCGTGCCGTCCGAACACGCCGTGACACCATCCGACGATGCATCCACTCATGCCGATTCTCCCTTGTCGTCTTCTTCCGAAAGCCAGGACCGCAAGGTGGTCTTGGTCACCTTGCCGTAGTTGTTCTTGGGCAGCGCCTCGATGAAGCGGTAGTCCTTCGGCCGCTTGAAGCGCGCGATGCGCGCAAGGCAGTGCGCGTCCAGTTCCGCCACGCCGGGTGCGGGCGTACCGGCAGCCACGACGAAGGCGACGATGTCCTCGCCCCAGTCCGGATCCGGACGGCCGATCACGGACACTTCCCGCACACCGGGATGGGTGAGCAGGCACTCCTCGACTTCGCGCGGATAGACGTTGGTTCCGCCGGAAATGATCACGTCCTTCGAGCGGTCCTTCAGCGTCAGGTAGCCGGCGGCGTCGAAGGCGCCGAGATCGCCGGTCAGCAGCCAGCCATCGCGTATCGTCTCGGCGGTCGCCGCCGGCCGGCCCCAGTAGCCGAGCATGACCGTCGGCCCGCGCACCATCACTTCGCCGGTGTCACCGCAGGGCAGCGCGCGCCCCGCCTCGTCACCGACGCGCACCTCGACCAGCGACTGCGCTACGCCGACCGAAGCGAGGCGCGCCGCCTGCCCGGGCATGCCGTCCGCGCGATGGCGCCGCTTGTTCAGCGCCGTGATGGTCATCGGCGTCTCGCCCTGGCCGTAGATCTGCACCAGCCGCTCGCCCAGCGTGTCGAGCGCGCGCAGGCTGTCCGCGACATACATCGGCCCGCCGCCATACACGATGGTCTTCAGGCCCGGCAGGTTCCCGTGGTCGATGTCCCGGCAATTCACCAGGCGGTGCACCATCGTCGGCGCCGCGAAGAAGGACACGCCGGTGTGTGCGCGGCACAGCGCGGCGATCTCCTGCGGATCGAAGCCGCCGCTCTCCGGCACCACCTGGGCCGCCGCCGCAAGCACGTGCGGCAGGATGTACATGCCCGAGCCGTGGCTCATCGGCGCCGGATGCAGCACGCAATCGGTCGGCGCAACGCTGTCGACGTCCATGAAGTAGCAGGCCGTCATCGCCGACAGGTTGCCGGCGCTGAGCATCGCGCCCTTGGGCTGGCCGGTGGTGCCCGAGGTATAGAACAGCCAGCTGAGCGTATCCGCGTGCGCCGGCTCCGGTTGCGCCATCGGTTCCGCCGCAAGCAGTGCCTTCCAGTCGGCGCCGCCCAGTTCGATCACGCGGACCCGGCCGTCGCGCACGCTGGCCGCACCGGACAGCGCGCCGGCGAAGTCCGCGGTGACGACGCAGGCGCTCGCGCCGCTGTCCTCCAGGATGAAGTCGATCTCCGCCGGATGCAGCTTGGCGTTGACCGGCACCACCACCAGACCGGCCCACCAGGCGGCGAACAGCACGGTCACGTAGTCAGGCGTGTTCTTCATGACGATGGCGATGCGCTCGCCGGGCGTCAGGCGCATGCGCGTACGCAGCCCGCCGGCGAGGTGCGACGCCTGTCCGGCCAGCGCGGCATAGGTCGCACGCACCGTCGTGCCGTGGATGAGCGCGGGCCGGTGGCCTTCGGTTCGCCCGGCGCGCACCAGCATTTCAGCAAGATTCATCGTGCATTTTCCCTTCTGTCGAATCCGCCTGCCGCGCATCGCGGCGGAGCTCGCCACCCGGGTCTTTCGCGGCGCCGCCTGGCCTGCGGTCCGGGCGGAAAGCTGCTTGCTGCGGCGAACGCCGCGAAAGACCTTGCGTGCGGCCTGCCTGCCACACCGCCGTGCCGGACGGTTTCACCGGCACAGCGCCTCGAAGCCCGCTTCCATCTCCTGGCGCACCAGGTTCCGGCCGATCACGATCAGGCAGCCCCCGATCTGCGGGTCCGGCCAGGCGTCCAGCCATTGCAGCGGGTGGAACTTGCCGCGCACGCCGTGCACGATGGCGGCCCGTCCGTCGCGCTCGCGAAAGCGCAGCACGCCCTTCACGCGCAGCACTTCGCCGTGTTCGCTATTGACCAGACGGTTGAGGAAGACGGTCAGGCCGGCGAGGCTCACCGCGTCGTCGGCGCGGAAGGCGCAACTCATGTATTCGGCACCGTGGTCATGCCGGCGCGACGGCGCGGCAGCCCCGCCTGCACCGGCCGCGACGCCAAGCCAGCGCGACATGCGCCCGCGCGGTGGCTGGTACAGGCCGCGCCGGAACAGCTGCATCGGGTCGATGTCGCCATGCGGCGCGCAGACGCGTTCGGCATCGGGATTGATCGCATCGAGCACCACGAGCGCCGCCGCCTTCTGCGACCTCGTTGCGAGGTCGCCCTTGGTGAGCACCAGCAGATCGGCCATTGCGACCTGGTCGGCCGCCGTGCGATGCGCCGCGACGGTGTCGCCGAGCGCGCACAGATCTACGCAGGTGATCACGGCGTCCGGATGGAACACGCCCTTGAACGCCGGTGTGACGGTAAGCGTATGCAGCAGCGGACCGGGATCGGCCAGGCCGGTGGTTTCCACCAGCACGTAATCGAACGCCGGAATGTCGCCGAGCAGGCGTCGCGCATGGAGGTCGCGCAAGGTGAGCGCGAGGTCCTGGTGGATGGTGCAGCAGATGCAGCCGTTGCGCAGTTCGATCACGGTTTCGGTCGATGTCTCCACCATCAGGTGATCGAGCCCGATTTCGCCGAATTCGTTGATGATGACCGCCGTATTGCGCAGGTCGGGATGGGCCAGCGCCTGCTGGATGAGGGTCGTCTTGCCGCTGCCGAGGAAGCCGGTGACGAAGCCGACCGGGGTCGAAGTACGGGTCATCGCACGCGATCCGTCACGCCGGCCTCGCGGCCAGCGCCTGCGTCCGCGCGACCACGTCCTCCGGTCGCGCCGAAGCGGGAATTTCGCCGTACAGCGCGGGCAGCACCGGCAGCGACCGCGCCGGCCCGCTCCAGTATGCGGCGCCGAGGCTGCCGCCGATGCGTGCATCGGCGCACGCCGCGAGCAGCGCCGGATCGGCGTCCGGATAGAGGAATAGATCCGCCTCGACATCGCCGCCCGCCTCGCCCGGAGGCGCGACCGCGGTGAAGGCGAACGCCACCGCCCAGCCGTAGTAGCGCGCCATGGCGATCAGCGGCGCGACAGCCTCTGCTTCGTCGCCATCCAGTGCGGTGCGGCCGGCGAGCCGCAGCAGCAGCGCACTCACCGGCTTTTCCGACAAGCGGCGCAGCAGCGCGGTCGCGCCCATCGCGATGTCGTCCAGCGCGTCGAACGACGCCGGCGCGTCGTCCGACGTACCGAGCGCGGCCAGCAGGTCGCGTGGCGACGGCAGCGCGAGCACGATGTCGGCGCGGCTGGACAGCTGGTGTCCCAGCGCGTCGAGCAGGGTGTCCAGATAGCCGGCCGGGCTGTCGGCCCCGAACAGGTCGCCGCCGCCACGGGCCGCGATGAAGGGCGCCGCAATGTCTATCGCGACGACCTGTGAGCGCACGACCGCGTTCGCCTGCGCGAGCGTCGCCGCGCGCCGCAGCGGATCGCTCAGCCAGTCACCGGCGCCGCCCGCGAACACCGTGTGCGCATAGGCGTCGAAGTCGATCCACAGCAGCGGCCGGCCGCCGCCCTTCCAGCCCGCATGGAGGAACTGCCCCATGGCGCTCAGCCGGCCAGCTCGCGCGCGGCCAGCTCGCGCTCGAGCTCGGCGATGCGCACGTCCTTGGGGTCCGGCATCATCACCGACACGATGGCGTCCCCCGGGCAGGTGTCGTGCGGCGTGCCACGATGGATGACCGCGCGGTCGGACCACGAGCCGTAGTAAGGAAGGCCTTCCGGCGGCAGCGCCGTCACCCACTCCTTCACGAACTGGTCATAGGGCTTGCCGCGCTTCTTGCGCGCCTCGCGCTCGGCACGACGGGCCGCGGCGGTCGCGTCCGCCAGCACGGCGCCGCTCTTTTCATCCAGCACCACGTGATAGATGTCCGCCACCACGCGTGGCGACACCAGCCCGTCGCGGAAGTCGTCCGCGACGTCCTCCGGCGCCCGTTCGAGCACGTCACCGTAACCGCCGCCAGCGCCCTGGGTGATCATGTACAGCTCGCCCGGCTGCGCGAATTCCAGCTGCAGCCCCATGTGGTGCGTGCTGTAGCGCGCGCCCTCGAAGGGACGCTCGTTCATGATGTCCTCGATGGTGTAGCGCAGCAGGTCCCGCCGCTCCTGCATCACCTCGAACACATTGACGCCGCGCACCTTGCACAGCGGGTAGGTGCCGGGTGAATAGCCGCCGAAGATGCCGTGCGAACTCGGAAACTTCGAGCCGATGGCGCAGCACATGAAGCCCCACATCGAGGTGTCCTTCATGGTTGCGATCTGCTGGTAGCCGTGCCCGCCGCGATACTTGCCGAAGCCCTGGTTGTCCTTCATCACGCGGTTGGGCACGATCTTCATCATCGGCACCTCTTCTTCGATCAGCTCCTGTTCGCCGATGTCGGCCATCGGCGCGAAGATGGGTGCCACCGAATGCTCGCCGTCGCGGTTGGCTCGCGCCGCGCCGCCCATGCCGTTGAGGTCGGCGCAGACGTTGCCCACCAGTTCGCCGTACTGGTTCAGGCCGCCGTAGATGAAGGTGACGATCATGTTGTACCAGCCGGCGATGATGTCGGTGGAGCGCTCGCCGGCGCTGTACAGCAGCTTGGGCACCGCCAGCTGGGCGGCGGTGAAGCTCGGGAAGAAGGTCATCATGCTCTGCGCGTTGGGCGCGCCGGGCGAGCAGTTGAGCACCGATCCGGCATCGGTGATCACCGTCATCGGTTCGAACACCGCCTGGTTGCGTGGCAGGTCGGGCCACACGAAGGTGAGGAATTCCTGCGCCAGCATGCCCTTGGCCGACGCCAGCACCGTGTTGTTGGCACGGTTCAGGAATTCCGGCGACGAGCCGCGGAAATCCAGCGTCAGGCCGTCGTCCTTCTTGGTCATTTCCAGGCAGATCTTGACCAGGCAGTTCTCGCGCAGCGTGCCGTCGGCGAACACCGTCTGCCGTATCTTGCCGTCGGGCCAGGTGCGCAGGCGCCGGCGCACCTCTTCCGCGGTGTCGGTCAGCGTGCGGCGCAGGCAGGCCGTGACCGCCTCGACGCCGTATTCGGCGATCGTCTCCTCGATGCGCGACTTCATGCGCATGGCCGCATACAGCTTGGACTTCATGCCTTCGAGCTGCAGCTTGGGCTCGCGCACGGAGTTCTGCAGGAAGGTCATCAGGTCGCGCCGGAAGGTGTAGTTCTCGCCCACCTTGATCGGCGACATCTTCAGGCCTTCGTCGAACGGTGATTCCGCCTTCGACGGCATGCCGCCCGGCTCGGTGGCGCCATTCTCGCCCTCATGCACGACGGCGCCGGTGAAGCAGATCAGCCGGCCCTCGTGGAACACCGGGATGACCAGGCTCTGGTCGGTGTTGTGGATGTTGCCGTAGCGCGCATCGTTGTGCACGAAGATGTCGCCTTCGCGGATGCCCACCGTCGGATCGTCCGCCCAGTACTTCAGGATGAACTTCACCGGATGCTGGGTGAGTACGGAAAACAGCAGCACCCCGCCCATGCTGGACAGCGCCAGATCGCCGGACGCGGTCCACACGCCGGAGATCAGATCGCCCCACTTGGCACCCGGTGCGGCGCCCATCTGCTCCACCATGTCGAAGGATTCGTTGCAGGCGGTCAGCAGCTTGTGGCGCACCAGATTGAGCTCGTCGGCGACGGCGAACTTCGCCAGCGCCACGGTTTCCTCCGGCGTCTCCGGCGCCAGTCGGTGGTTGTTCATGATTTCAGGATCGGGCCCCAGGAAAAGCACGTTTTCCTGCAGGAATTTCTCGACCAGCGACTTCTCTTCATTCGCGCTCATGGTGTCTCCTCGTGTGCGGACGCGCTCAGGCCGTGCGCCGCATGACGGCGGCACCCATGCGGCCCATCGTCAGCGTCCAGCCGGCTTCGACCAGATAGGTCGTGAAGGGGGTTTCGATCAGCGCCGGGCCCTCGACGCGCATGCCCTCGCGCACCGCGTCGTGCGCGTGGACGGCGGTTTCCAGCGGCCCGTCGACGTTCGCGAAGTGGCACATGCGATGGCTGTGAGGACGCGCCAGGCCGGCGTCGCCGGCGGTGCCCGGCTGCAGGTCCAGATGTTCGTGCTCGACATAGGAGACAACACGGATCACGTTCACCCGCACGCCCGCCTCCGGTGCCTGGCTGCCCTCGCCGAAGCGGCGCGCATAGTTCTCGCTGAAGATGTCGAGCAGCGCGATCACCTGCGAAGTCGAGGTGATGCGCCGGTACGGACACACGATGCCGATCTGCGCCAGCTGGTTGCCGTAGCGCATGTCGAGTTCAACCCGCGTTCGGATCTGTTCGTCGGCGACGCCCTGGCGGCGCAGATCCTCGCGTCCGCGCGCCTCCAGTTCGACGATGGCCTCGTTGAAGGCGGTGAAATCCTCCAGCATGCAACGCACGTTGGCATCGAACAGCATCAGGTAGAGCGAGCGCTCGTGGATGTGCAGCTGGTCCATGTTGCCCGCGCCCAGCGCCGAGAACACGGAGCTGAACGGCGGAATCAGGATTTCGGTGATGCCGATGCCGGCCGAATAGCCGCAGGCGTGCAGCGGGCCCCCGCCGCCGTAGCTCAGCACGCGGAAGCTCTTCGGGTTGTAGCCCTTGATCGCCACTTCCTTGAAGATCGCGGCCGCCATGTTGGCATCGACCTTGCGACGGATCCCCCGCGCGGCGTCGATCACGCTCATGCCGGTGGGCTTGCAGATGTGCTCTTCGATCGCCCGCTCGGCGCGTCGCCGGCTCAGCTTGATGGAGCTGCCGGCGTAGTTGTCCTCGTCCAGATAGCCGAGCAGGAGATTGGCGTCCGTCACCGTCGGAAAGCGGCCGCCGCGTCCGTAGCAGGCCGGCCCGGGATCGGAACCGGCACTCTCGGGACCGACTTCGATGGCGTCCCACATGCGGTCGTAGCGCGCGATCGATCCGCCACCGGCGCCCAGCGTGTGCAGATAGGTCATCGGCGTGCTGACCAGCCAGCGGTCGATGATGGGATTGAAGTCGTAGAACTTCGCGCCGTCGGCGGTGACCAGCCCGATGTCGAAACTGGTGCCGCCCATGTCGGTGGCGATCAGATTGGGCTGGCCGAAACGCTTCGACAGGAAGCTGGTCGCCTCCAGTCCGGCGACCGGCCCGGAGTGGATGGTCTGCAGCGACGAGGTCGAATTCATCTGCGCCATGCCTGCCGTGTTGTGCACCAGAAGCATCGGCCGGCGATAGCCGTGCTTGCGCAGCACGACTTCCAGCGTCGCCATGCCGTGGTACATCCGGTCGTGCAGATAGGCGTCGATGACGGACGACAGCGTGCGCGTGTATTCGCCCTTGCGGCCGGCCACGCGGTGCGACAGCACGATGGGGATGGCGCCCAGCAGGTGGCTCGGAAATTCCGACAGGATGATGCGTTCCACCTCGCGCTCGTGCGCCGGATTGACCACCGAATTCACCAGCGCGACAACAAAGGCCTGCGCCCCCTCGTCGACCAGCCTGCACACCTTCTTGCGCACGTCGGCCGGGTCGATCGTCAGCACCACGTCGCCCTTGAAATCGATGCGCTCCTCGATGCCGGTGATGCGGGTGACCGGCACCAGGCTGAGCGGACGGTCCGCCGCCGGCAGGTCTACCTGCTCCAGCGCGGAGAGCCCGTCGCCGTAGCCGCGTGCCCGCATCAGCGGCACCGTCGACTCGAAGCCGGCGGTCGTGATCACCGCCACGTCCGGACCGTTGCGCTCGATCAGCGCATTGGTGCCCAGCGTCGTCGCGTAGCGCACCGAGTCGAGCTCGCGCAGCACGTCATCCGCCGTGCGCCCGATGGACGAGCAGGCCGAGCCCAGCGCCTCCATGAATCCGGTCGCCAGATTGTTGTGCGTGGTCAGCGCCTTGGCCTGCACGTACTCGCCGTCGAAGGCGAGGAAGCAGTCGGTGAAGGTGCCGCCGATATCAACACTCACTCGCCTCATGTCAGGCCCCCTTCCCGTTCGCGTTGCCGAGGTGGCGTGCCTTCAGGCTGTCGATGTCCAGTTCGATGTCATGGGTCAGCGGGTGGCCGGGCGGCAGGTATTCGTTCTCCATCAGCGTGCCGCAGCACGGGCAGTAGAACTCGACGATGCGGCACCAGGCCGGATCCGGCGCATAGGTGTATTCGTAGCGCGACGGATCGAGTTTGGGATCGTGGATGTCGCGCGGGTCGCGGTCGTACACCAGCAGGCCGCGCTTGTAGTTGTCGCGTGCCGGCGCGATGTCGCGATCGCAGACGCGGCACAGCCAGCGCTCGCTTTCCAGGTCGATCGAGAGGTATTCGGTGATCGCGATGCGGGTACTCATTGCATGGCCTCCAGCAGGATGTCCTTGTTCGGCGTGACGCGGAATGTCCAGCCCGCGCCCACGAGGCAGGTGAGGTATTCGCCCTGGATGAGGGCCGGGCCGGCGGCGCCATGGCCGGGCGCAAGCGCCCCGGCCTGATGCACCGGCACGCGCTGGCCCGAGCCGTCGGCGCGCGCCAGCGCCGCGTGGCCCTGCGGCACCGGCGCGCCGGTGACGGCACCGTCGTCGTCGATCAACGAAAAGGTGGGCAGCTGGAACACGGCGCGCAGACACAGCGTCGTGTCGCTGCCGGGATACAGCATCGTGCGCCCGCCCAGCGGCGTCTCTTCCAGACGACCGTCGTCGCACGACAAGGCGCTGAACACGTAGTTGCAGTCATTGGGGTCGACGCGCTCGCCCGACATGTCGCGCCGCGCCCGCTCCAGCATGGCGAGCTTCGCCTCGACCAGCGCGTCCGCGTCCGGCATCGGCTGGTGATACTCGTGAGCAAGATGGCTGAAGCCGATGCCGAAGGCGCTGAATACCGCTGACATGTGCGGCACGATGATGCGACGGATGCCCGCGGCATCCGCGATGGCGGTGACGATCATCGGCCCGCCGCCGCCGAAGGCGAGCAGCGTGGCCCTGGCGGGCGACTGCCCGGTCCGCTGGATCGCCTGCCGGAGGTGGCTGCCGGCGCGCGTCGCGAAGGCGTCGATCATTCTATTGACGGCGGCCTCGAGCGACAGGCCGAGCGGCTCGGCAACCGCGCGCCCGACCGCCGCCCCGGCACGCGCAGGGTCCAGCTTCAGCTCCCCGCCGAGATAGTCGTCCGCCGCGATCACGCCGGCGAGCAGCAGTGCGTCGGTCAGCGTGGCGGCCGTGCCACCGCGTGCGAAACAGGCCGGGCCGGGCGCCGCGCCCACGCTTTCCGGCCCGACCCTGATCTCGCCGTCCACCGCCGCGATGACCGAGCTGCCGCCCAGGCCGTAGCTGTGCATGTCGGGCAGCGGAAACGCGATGCGCGCGCCCTCGATCTCGCCGACCGCATTGCGCCGGATGCAGCCGTCCACCGCAACCGCGACATCGGTGGTGGTGCCGCCGATGTCCATGGCCACCATGGCGGGCGACGCGTAGTGACGGGCATAGGCCAGCGTGCCCTGCAGACCGCCACGCGGGCCCGAGCCCCAGGTCTTGATCGCGGTCGTGCGGGCCACGCGGGCGGAATCGCCGTCGTTGCGGAAGATGAGCAGCGGACTGGCCAGCCGGTGCGTCTTGCAGACGCGGTCGGCGCCGTACAGGAAGTGCTCCATGCCCGGATGCAGATAGGAATTGAGCAGCGCGGTCAGGGTGCGCCGCGCGGCGTCCTTCTCGCGGATCAGTTCATGCGACAGCAGGAAGGGCACGGCGCCGAGCAGATGCCGCGGGTACTTTTCCAGCAGCAGATCCTTCACCGCCGTCTCCGCCTGCGCCGTGCGCAACGCGATGACCAGCCTCTGGGCGCCGGTGGTCAGCGCCTGATTCACCCTGCCGGTCAGCTCGTCCGCGTCCACCGTGCCGTCGGCCCCCACCTTCAGCCCGATCGGCTCGCCGGTCACCAGCGCCTGCCACAACCCGCTGTCGACGCTCGCGCCACGCGCGCCATAGGCGTCCGCTTCGGCGCCCGCCTCCACGATCAGCGCAACCGGCACGCCCTTGCGTTCGACCACCGCGTTGGTACCGGCAGTCGTCGAATAGCGCAGGTAGTCCGTCTCGCGCAGCAGGCGCCCGAGATCCTCGCTGCCGTACAGCCGGTGCGAGGCCTTGCGCAGGCCATCCACGAAACACTGCGTCAGATCGTGCGGTGTGGTCGGCGACTTGGCGTGATGGACACGCCCGCCGTCACGCACGCAAACGTCGGTGAATGTGCCGCCGTTGTCGATATTGATCAAAAGTCCCATCTGCCACCCTCCTCCCCTTCATGTGCCGCCACCACTCCCGGGTGACTGTCGGTGAACACGGAAGCCGGTCGACGCGTTGCCGCACGTGGAAGGCTCCTGCCCGACCTTCGCAGCATCCGTGCCAACAAGATCAATCCTTTTTTTTCAATGACTTGACGACGACAAGCCGTTCAGGCGGGACGCCCGTGTCGTCCACCCCGGACAGCCGGGCGACGAGCGCCGGACAGATGTGTCCGATATGCCGGACAGTGACGGCGCCGCCCTCTTGCGCAATCGCCCGCGCACCACGGACGGCATCGCGGTGCACCATCCGCACGCCGGACAAAACCCTTGCCCTGACGTGGTTTTTGGGCTTTTATCTGCGCTGGGCAAGAGGAGACAACCGTGGTCCCGCACCGGCCAGGCAGAGCGGCGGCGCCACGATGGACGCACGAGGAGCCGGGACCGCGAGGCCCCGGAGACAAGCGCCATGACGGCACCCGTGAAGAACCCCTATGTCGGCTTCCGCAAGGACGCACGCGGGGTGAAAACCCTGTGGGAACGCTTCAACGCCGGGCTGGTGCGCCGGGACGAACTGCGTGACCGCTACCACCACATGCTGGTCGGCGAGTGGGAGCGCTGCACGGCGCTCGGCGTCGACGTGGCGATGAACCGCGGCCGCCGGCTGAGCGACGTCGAGTTCGCGCAACGCCGTGCCGACGAACGCGTGCTGCTCGATCGTTCGCTGCCGGTCATCGACGATGTCGGACGCTATCTGCGCGACGTCCCGGGCATCATGATCCTGACCGAAAGCACTGGCTGCATCCTGCACATATCGGGCGAGCAGCGCATCCGCGAGCTCGCGGCGGAGACCTCCGGCATCATCGACGGCTCCATGTGGGGCGAAGGCGTCGCCGGCTCGAACGGCATCGGCACCGCGCTCTCGAAACGACACCCGGTACACGTCTTTTCCAGCGAGCACTTCTGCGAGGGCTGGCACGGCTGGTCCTGCGCCGCCGCACCGATCTTCGAGCCGGACGGCCAGACCCTGCTGGGCGTCATCGACTTCACGACGGTCGACGACGACTATCGCGACCAGACGCTCGGGTTGACCGTGTCGCTCGCCAATTCGATACAGGCGCAGATTTCGCTGCACCGGGAACTGGAGCGCCGGGTGCTGCTCGCCGCCTTCGGCGACTGCGCCCGGCGCTATCCGAACGACGACATCGTCGCGCTCGATCACGCGGGCCGGGCGGTGATGCAGACGCCATCCGATCGCTGTGCCGCGCTGGTGGCCCGCATGTCACCGCACGGCGGCGGCGCCGCGCTGCCGGCACGCGAGGTGATCGACATCGCGGCGCCGGACGGCGTACAGCGCATCGGCAGCATTGCCATCCTCGGCGGTACGACGCGCCAGGCTTCGACGCAGCCGGCGCATGTGGCGCAACCGCTTGCCGGCAATGCGGCGACCGACGCGACCGGCCTGAACGACGGCGCGGACATCGTGCGCTTTGGCGACTTCGTCACCAGCGACCCGGCGACGCGACGCATGATCGCCGACGTGCAGCGGGTGGCGCCGGCCGACGTGAACATCCTCATCTTCGGCGAAACCGGTACCGGCAAGGAGCTGCTGGCACGTCATATCCATGCCAGCAGTCCACGCCGCCTGTTGCCGTATATCGCCGTGAATTGCGGCGCGATCAGCGAGGCGCTGCTTGAAAGCACGCTGTTCGGCTATGTTCGCGGCGCGTTCTCCGGCGCCGACCCGCGCGGGCGCGCCGGCTATTTCGAAAGTGCGCGCGGCGGCACGCTCTTTCTCGACGAAATTGGCGAACTGCCGCGGCCGATGCAGGCCGCGCTGCTGCGCGTGCTGGAGGACGGCAGCTTCCAGCGCATCGGCTCGTGCGAAACGCAGCACGCAACCTGTCGCATCATTGCCGCCACCAATCGCCGGCTGGAAGAAGAAGTGGCGAGCGGGCGTTTCCGGCGCGACCTCTACTACCGGCTGAAGATCGTGCGCCACGAAATCCGGCCGCTGCGCGCACGCGCCTGCGACATTCCGCTGCTCACCCGCCAGTTCGTCGCCAGCCTCGCCCGCAAACACGGCCGCACGGCGCCGCGCGTGTCGGCCGAGGCACAGTCCACCCTGAATGCATGGCACTGGCCGGGCAACGCGCGCGAACTGCGCAATGTGCTGGAGTCGGCGGTGCTGTGCGCGGACGACCTGATCACGCCCGACTGCCTGCCGAACGACGTGCTGCCGGCGCGCGGCGGGCAGGCGTCCACCGCGCGCGTCGACGGCCCCGGCGAGGCGCCGATGGCGGCCCCGGATCATGCCGCCTCCGGTCGTGTCGCCGGCAGTACCGCGGAACCGGTGTCCACCGGGCGGCTGGAGTCGGTACTCGAATGCGAGCGACGCATCATCATTTCGACGCTGTGCGCCTGCCGCAAGGTGAGCGCTGCGGCGAAACAGCTCGGCATGGCGCGCTCGACGCTCTACAAGAAGTTCGAGCGGCTCGGCATCGACCAGAACCAGTACCTGTAGCCGGAACAAGAACGGCCCGCGCATGGCGGGCCGTTCTTCACCGGATGGCGCGCAGCCGGTGAATCGTCACCCGCGGCGACCGCGCGCAATCGCGCCGACGAGACCGAGGCCGGCGAGGAGCATCGCGTAGCCGGCCGGCTCCGGCACCGGCGCCGCGACCTGCCAGCCGATGTCCTTCAGGATGGCGTAGTCGAGATCGGACACCGAGCGGCGCTCGTTGGTACCGATGTTGTAGGTCATCAGCGCCTCCTGCGCGACGCCATCCACCGAGCTCATGACGCCGTTGTCGAGGAAGCGGTCGTCGCCACCTTCGGTTTCGACGTCATAGTAGAGCGGCACATTGCCGCCGAATTCGGCCACCGCATTGCCTCCGGTGAATTCGAGGTTTTCCGGGTCGACCTGATCGGCGAACGAGTCGGCCGCACTGGCCGAGCCGCCGACACCGTAGCCCAGGATGCCGATCAGGCTGCGCAGCGCGACGGTGTAGAAGTCGTACTGGCCTTCGAAGGATTCGAGCGTCGAAATGTCGTCATCCACGTAGAACGACGACAGCGTATTGAAGGCGATCGATCCGCCCCAGGGCGCGTAGTCGCTCGCCGGATTGTCCAGCGCACCGGCCTGGCCACGGGTGCGCAGCTCGTCGCGGTAGGCAAGGTAGTCGGGATCATTGCCCGGCACCGATGCCGGACGGGTTGCCAGCTTCGCCACACCGCTGATGGTCAGCGACGGTGCGTCCGGCAACTCGCGCCCCCCCACATAGACGTAGATCTGGTTGGCGCCGATCGTATTGACCGCCGACGCCGAGCTGCCGGTATCCGGCGGCGTGAAGAAGATGTTCGGTGCGAAATCGCCCTGCGGACCGATGGCGGCCAGCTCGTCGGTAATGCGCGCTTCGAGCGTGCCCGCCGCCAGTTCAAGCAGGTTCTTCATGTCGGCCGTCATCACGTTGTTGGTGTCATGGCTGTAATCGAACACGAATTCGATATTGGCCTGAGCGGTGCCCGCGACGCCCAGCGACGCGATGAGCCCGGCGAGCAGGCGCTTCATTGGATGCATGTCTGATCCTCCAGTTTGTGGATTGTCATAGGGACCGAAAGGCGCCCTGGACACTCCACTCTGCAGGAACCATGCCGAGGCGATTGTCACGACACCACGGCGTCGCAGCGCGGCGACGCGCCGGGCGGCCGAGGCAATTCAACCAGCATGGTTGATATCAGCCACCAGATGCGCCGCATCCCGCAGCACCCCTGCCTTGCACAGCGCGCCTGCGCGTGCTTGCAACGGCCGCAGGCGCGTGGCCCCGAACTTGCAAAGGCAGTCGTCGCGGTGTGTCCCGCCCTGCGCGCACGGGCATCCCGCACCCCATAACAAGGAGGACATCCCGCGCCGGGCGCGGGTTGATCCCCGCAGGGCTTGCTGCCTGCACGGAGGAGGACGTCCCTTTTGCACCGCGAATCGCGTATCGGCCTGGCATGCCTGGCCGGTCTGTTCATGCATGCGGCCTGGGCACAGGAGGCCACACCGCCTGCCCCGGCCGCACCCCCTGCCGCGCCGCCGGCGCAGCCCGCGAGCGAGCCTGTCATGCTCGACCCGGTCATCGTGCGCGACCGGCGGCCGACCGACGTCGGTCCGATGCCGGGTCTGGGCCTCACGCGCGAGGAGATTCCCAGCAACGTCCAGAGCATCACGTCGAAAGACATCCGCGAATCGAACAGCCTGTCGCTGACCGACCTGATGAATTCGAAACTGCAGTCCGTCACCGTCAATGACTATCAGGGCAACCCCTTCCAGGTCGACGTGCAGTTCCGCGGCTTCACCGCCGGCCCGCAGGTGGGCACGCCGCAGGGGCTGTCTGTCTTTCTCGACGGCATCCGCATGAACGAGCCCTTCGGCGACACCGTGAATTGGGACATGATTCCGATGAATGCGCTGTCGCGCTTCGACGTGTTCCCCGGCTCCAATCCGCTGTTCGGCCTGAACACGCTGGGCGGCGCACTGTCGATGCGCACCAAGAGCGGCTTCACCGACGCCGGAGTGGAAGCCAAGTATCTGGGCGGCGCCTGGGGGCGCAACCAGCTGCAGCTGTCGGGAGGCGGCAGCATCGGGCCGGTGGCCGGCTTCGTCGCCATGCACGGCTTCGCCGAAGACGGCTGGCGCGACAACTCGCCCAGCAGGCTGCGCCAGCTCTTCACCAAGCAGGAGCTGTTCATCGACCGCCTGTCGCTGGCGTTCTCCATGCTCAAGGTCGACAGTGATCTGGTCGGCAACGGCCTGATTCCGCTCGAGGACTACCAGCGGCGTCCGTCGTCGGTCTTCAGCTCGCCGGACGAAACGAAGAACGAACTGAACCAGTACCAGTGGTCGGCCATGCTGGACGTGTCCGACACCTTCAACATCAGCGCAATGAGCTACCGGCGCAGCAGCGAGCGCACCGGATTCAACGGCGACGTGATGGAAGACGGCTTCGAGGACCTCGACGACCGGACTTCTGTTTCGGCGCAGTACGATCCCTACTGCGCCTACGCGGACAACGATCCCGAAGACTACTTCCCCGATAACAACATTCCGCTCAACGCCCCCTGCGACGCCACTCCGCGCAACAGCAATTTCCAGCAGGTCCGCAATGGCGCAAATGGCGCTGCGGGGGTGAGCACGGGACCCGGCGTCGTCGACGGCACGCCGATCGCGGTGGCCACGCGCACCGCGCTGCGCCAGGCCGGCAAGGGCTTTTCGCTGCAGCTGAACTGGAACCTCGAGCAGCACAAATTCATGGCCGGCGCCTCGTTGGACCAGAGCGACACCGCCTACCGCTCCAGCCAGCGCCTCGGCCTGCTGGACGCCAGCCGCAACTTCTACTACGGCAGCAAGGGCTACGGCCACGGCCAGATCGATCCGATCTTCTACGCCGCGCAGAACGAAATCGAGGTGAACAATTTCAAGGGCACATCAAAAACCCGCAGCCTCTATTTCAGCGAAACGTGGACGCCGGTGGACACGCTGCACCTGTCGGCCTCCGGCCGCTTCAACATCACGCGTGTCAACAGCTGGCTGCATGGCCGCTCGTCCACCGGCAACCTCTCGGCAATGAAGAACCGGCCACCTGACCAAAGCGCCATCCTGTGCTGGGGCAACTATCCGGATGAATGTCATTACGTACCCGAATGGATACCGTACGATCCGGCAAGCGTCGCCCGCCAGACGAAACAGGAAACGCACACCTACCGCTCCTTCAATCCGTCCGCCGGCGTGAGCTGGGTCGCACGGGAGGACCTGAATCTGTTCGCCAGCTACAGCCGCGGTGCGCGCGTACCGTCGGTGATCGAACTGGGCTGCGCGATAGACCGCTCGACGGTCGAGCGCGACAACGGAGTCAGCATTGTCGCGGCCAAGGTGGCGCCGGTGTGCCACCTGCCGAACACGATGTCCGGTGACCCCTTCCTGCCACAGATCCGCTCCAACTCCTACGAAATCGGCGCGCGCGGCACGCTGAAAAACGGCTTCAACTGGAACATCACCGCCTACCGCACCGACCTGACCAATGACATCTACATGATCGGTGTGACGACCAGCCGCAGCTATTTCGACACGATAGACCGCACGCGCCGCCAAGGCATCGAAATGGGACTGGGTGGCACGGTCGGCCGGCTCAGTTTCAACGCGAACTACGCCTACACCGAAGCAAGCTTCGAATCCACGTTCTACATGAACAGCCCGCACAACAGCAGCGCCGACTTCGACAAGAACTCGGCCGGCAACACGGCGATCCCCAATGGCAATGCGTCCCTGAACAGCGGCTTCGGCACCTACCGGATGATCACGGTGAAGCCCGGCGACACGCTGCCCGGCGTGTCGCGCCACAACGTGAACCTGACGCTGGGCTACCAGGCCAGCGACGCGCTGCACCTCAAGCTCGGCATGGTGGCCCACTCGCCCTCGTTCCTGCGCGGCAACGAAAACAACGACCACGAAACCGGCGGCACGGACAAGGAGATCGGCGGCTACTACTGCACCGGCGTCGCCGGGTGCCCGGTCATCCAGCAGTCGACGACCCCGCCGGGGCGCGCGTTCCGCTACGGCGGCAAGCTGCCCGGCTACGCCATCTTCAATCTCACCGGCAGCTACCGGCTGAGTCGGGACTGGACGGTGCTGCTGCAGGTCAACAACCTGCTCGACAAAAGCTACTTCACCGCCGGCCGGCTCGGCATCACGCCCTTCGCGCCCGGCGTCAATGGCGCCGTCGGCGAAAGCGGCTGGAACTACAACTCCAGCGAATGGCTGAACACCACGATGGTGGCCCCCGGTGCACCGCGCGCGATCTGGATCGGCATGAGCTACAGCTTCGACCCGCGATGACGTCCGCCTGAATGAAGCACCCGGCCCCGCCGCGAGCGGCCGGCCGCGAGAGACGCCCCGCAATCCCGCATGGCACATGGGATGGCGGCGCACGCACACAGGTATTGACGTCACATCAACGTCATGATTTCACAATGTTTTACATCGGGTCGTTCTCCCGCCCATTCCCTGCCGGCATCCCTGAAGCATGCCGCCCCTCCCCTCTACGCTTGATGCAGTTCATGCCGTATGGAACTTCGTGACGCGCGGATTCCGCCCGGCATGACGCCCCGGCTCATCGTCGGGAAAGAGGCTGGTTTCCATGGCCGGCCGTCTTCAATCAAGGAGGGGAAAAATGCAAAAAACCTTGCTCAAAGGTGCCGTTCTGCTGACAGGCAGCGTACTGAGCGCCACCGCATTCGCCGACTACATCACGCTGAACACGTCCGGGCCACTCGTAATGTCGTCATGCAGCCCGACGCCGACCTGCCGCGTGCGCATCCTGCCGGGATCGAACCCCGGCGGCTATCTGCTGCTGGCCGCGCGCAAGACGCCCATCGTGGTGAACGCCGTCACCGTGGGCAAGGTGCTCGACCGCGTCTGGAAGAAGCCCTTCACCAACACCTATGTGTTCGCCACCCGCGTCATCCTCAACGACGAGGACTGGGGCAACGGCGTGCCGTACGAAGTCGACGACATCTTCCGCAGCGGCTTCTCGACCACCGCCGACGTGTCGGCCGGCTGGCGCAATGCGCGCGTCAGTGACCAGCCCATCGACCAGGCCGGACGTACCAGCGTCGGTCTGAATGAAGGCACCAAGACCTTCGACCTCACCACGGTGAACTTCTACTCGCCGCTGTTCGTGCAGATCGCGGAAGAAGGCGGCGGTGACGACGACGACGACGATGACGAGGAAGGCAGCGCACTCATCGACGAAGAGGACGAGGACGAAACCGCCGCCACCGGCTCGCCCGGCAAGGTGCGCAGCGCCTGGTACTTCGTGCGTACGACGGCCAGCGGCTTCCAGCTCGGCGCCAACGCCGTGCGCCTGTGGAACGCCGGCGAAGGCGAAGGCCAGGAACCGAGATCGCTGTATTTCAGCGGCTACCTGCCCACTTACTGAAGCCGCACGGCAACGCCATCACGCAGCACGCCGCAACGCGGGGCATTCCCGCCCTCGCGCCGGCGCCAACACCAAGGAGGAAGCCATGAAGCACACCATCCGCCAACCGTCAGCATTCCGTCCGTCCACGCTCCGGCTCGCCGGCGCACTCGCGCTCGCGTCGCTGTGCGCGCCGTCCTTCGCCGCCTTCGTCACGCTGCCGACGTCCGGCACCATCATGACCCCCTGCGGCGACAGCGGCAACGGGAACTCCACCGCCGTCACCTGCGCCGCCGGTTCGGTGAGCACCGCCACGTCGGGCTACAGCCTGCTGACCAGCACGTCGCAGTCGATCATCGCGGGTTCAACCAACGTCGGCACGCTGTACGACCGCGTCTATGGCGACGGCGGCGGCGGCTACATCTTCGGCATGCGCATCGACATGAACGACGAAGTATGGGATTCCAGCGGCCTGACGTTCGAGGTGAACGACATGTTCCGCAGCGGCTTCTCCAGCGCCGCCACCGTGGCGGGCGGCTATTCCAAGGTCGACATCACCGGCATCACCGACGAATACGCGCGCTCCATCGGGCGTTCCAGCAAGGGGCTGAACGAGACCGGCGTCGGCAGCTATGACGCCGACTGGGTGCGTTTCGAAACCGACGTGAACGTGGAAGACCCTGACGACACCAGCCCCGGCACGTCGGCCTGGTACTGGGTGAAGATCACCGGCGCCAGCGGCTGGACGACCACAGAAGACGCGATCCGGCTGTGGGAGGGCGGCGAAGAAGACCAGACGCTGTACTCCATCTACCTGACCGGCTACACGCCGACCTACTCTGGCGCCCGCCTCGCGGCGTCGTCGCTGGCACCGGTGCCGGAACCGTCGACCTACGCGATGCTGCTCGCCGGCCTCGGGGCGGTCGGCATGATCGCGCGCCGTCGCCGCATGCGCTGACACGGCGCACACCCTGCAGTCCCGCCCGCGCTCCGGCGGGACTGCTTTTTGCTGGCAGTCGCCATCCCGCGCAACTGCGCTCCCCGTTCGAGGCCATCCATGCACCACCCCTTGCTGCACTCGTTCGCATTCGCCGGCGCCCTGCTGTTCAGCCTGCCATCACAGGCGCTGGTCGACGGCATCGCCAGTACGGACTTCCTTCACCTGGGCACCGTCGGTGCCGGCGGACTCGACGGCGTGCTCATCGCACCGAACTGGGTGCTCACCGCCGCCCACGTCGCCGGCTCCGCCACCACATTCCAGTCCGGCTACGGCAGCGCGGCGGTGGACGCCGCCTACCGCGCACCGGGCGCGGCGTTTCCGTCCAATGACATCGCGCTGCTTCACCTCGCCACGCCGATCGCAGCCGATCTGTTCCCGACGCTCGCCAGCGTCGCGCTGTCGTCCGGCGACGCCAGCGCCTACGGCGCCGTCACCGCCGCCGTGGCGGGGAGCGGCGGCCAGTTCTACGCCTGGAGCGTGCTGACCGGCGCCATCGACAGCGCGGAAAGCGACAACGGTGCAACGCTGACCGTCCATTACCTCGCCGTCGCCGCAGCCGCAAATGGCAGCGCGCTGCTGCAGGGTGGCGACAGCGGCAGCGCGCTGTTTGCCGGCCAGGCCGAAGACAGCGCCGCGCTGCTGCTCGGCATCGCCTCGGCCACGGGCAACGCGACGTCCTACTACGTCCAGCCCGCCGCCTATCGCGAATGGATGGACGCGACGATGGCCGCCTCCGGCCAGCACGCGCTGTGGAGCGCGGCACCGGTGCCGGAACCCGGAACCATCGCTCTGTGGCTGGCCGGCCTGGCCTGCGTCGCCGGCGCACGCCGGCGCACCCCTCCGGTGGTTCATCTCGACCACCCCGTTTGAATACAGCCACCTGCCCTGTCACGTACCCGCTCTGCAAGCCGCTCCGCAAGCGCCGTCCGCCGGCCTGCGCACCGCACCCGCGCGCCCCGGAGCGGGCAGGAATGAAAGTTGCACTGCATTCCGGTGGAAAACGTCCCGCCCGCGCACCGCATGACGCGCGGGCGACAGCGCATCCCCGAAACCACATATACAAGACAGGAGGGCAGATCTTGAACCACATCCGCAATCTCACGCTGGGCCTCGCGCTGGGCGCGTCCATGGGCAGCGCACACGCCTTCATCAACATCACGTACGACTACCGCTTCGACACCACGGGTTTCTTCACCGACGAACGCAAGGCGACGCTGGAGCAGGCCGCGCAGGCCTTCGAGTCCCGCATCTTCGACGACCTCACGGCCATCGTGTCCACACCGGGTGGCAACGGCATCAACGCAAACGCGTTCAACACACAGATTTCGAACCTCAGCGTCGCCGCCGGTGAACTGGTCATATTCGTTGGCGCTACACCCCACGTATCCTCCGAAGGCAGAAACACGAGTGTTCCGGTCGCCGGCCAGATGGCGGGCTTCAACGGCCTCACGTCGACCAGCGACCAGACGATCAACTCGCCTTATATGGTGAATGCGCGCGAGCGCGGCCAGACCGGCTGGCCGGATTCCGACGTCAGCACATGGGGCGGACAGATCCAGTTCGACAGCACGAAGTCGTGGTATGCCGACACGGACGCAAGCACCGTCGAATCCTTCGCCGGTCAGTACGATCTGTACAGCGCAACGCTCAAGGGCCTGCTGTCGGTGTTCGGCGCGGACCAGAACAACGATGGCTGGGCCAACAAGCTCAGCGGTCAGGGCGCCTTCAATGGCGCGAAGGCAAAGGCGGAGTACAACGTGGTCAATAGCCGGGGCATCCTGCAGGCCATCCCGACCGATGACGACGCCGGCAACTTGCGGATGCGACCGGGCATCCAGGGCAAACTCGCCGACGGCACGCTGCAGACTCTGGTGTTCAGCTCGGGACTGGCCATGGGCGAGCGCCGCTACATGACCGAGCTCGACTACGCGATGCTCGACGACATGGGCTGGGACGTCTCCGGCTTCACCGAAATGCCGGTCACGCCGCCGGTACCGGAACCGCAGGCCTGGCTGCTGCTCGCCGCCGGTCTCGGCCTGATCGCCCACCGCGCCCGCGCACGCTCGACCCTGTCCTAGGCACGCGCGTTCCGAAGGCCCTGCTCACGGCAGGGCCTTTTTTTGTCAACCGGGCCGTTCAGTCGTCCAGCGCTTCAGTCGTCCAGCGCATTTCGCAGACCGTGCTTTTCGATGCGGTAGCGCAAGGTCATGCGGCTCACGCCCAGCCGGCGCGCCGCTTCCGACACATTGCCGCGCACCTTGTCCAGCGTGCGCTCGATCAGCCAGTACTCCGCCTCGTCCAGCGTCATGCCGGTAATCGTGACACCCTGCTCCGCGTGCGCCGCCGGCACGCCGGACGGCAGGCCGAGATCGTCCGGACGGATGTCACGCCCCTGGCACAACAGCACCGCGCGCTCGATCATGTGCTTGAGCTCACGCACATTGCCCGGCCAGTGATAGCGCTGCAGCGCACCCAGCGCGGCGCCTTCGAACAACGGTTCCACAAGCGCGTAGCGGCGTGCGGTGTGCGCGGCGAAGTGGCGCGCGAGCATCGAAATATCGCTGTCGCGCTCGCGCAGCGGCGGCATGGTGAGCGTGACGACGTTGAGCCGGTAGTAGAGGTCGGCACGGAACTGGCCGGCGGCGATCATCGCCGGCAGGTCGCGATTGGTACCGGCGACGAAGCGCGCCTCGATCGGCCGCTCGCGCGTCGAGCCGACGCGCCGCACCACGCGCCGCTCGATGACGTTGAGCAGCTTGGCCTGCATGTCCAGCGGCAGCTCGCCGATTTCGTCGAGAAACACCGTGCCGTTCTCGGCGGCCTCCAGCAAACCGGCGCGTGCGCCCTGCGCACCGGTATAGGCGCCCTTCTCGTGACCGAACAGTTCAGCCTCTATCAGCTCGCGCGGCAGCGACGCGCAATCGACCTGCACGAAGGGGCGCTCCGCAAGCGGGCCGGCCTTGTGCAGCAGGCGGGCCGCCACGTCCTTGCCGGTGCCTGTCTCGCCGATGATGAGCACGGTGGGCGGCGGCACGGCACCGTTGCCGGTCAGCGTTGCGAGCGACAGGATCTGCGTGCGCGCCGCGCGCAGCGACAGGCTGTCACCCAGAAGCTGCACGCTTTCCGCGTGGTGGCTTTCGCGGCTGCGCGAGTAATCGACCTTCTGGCGCAGGCCGGCGGTGCGCAGCACCTTTTCGATCACCAGTTGCAACTCTTCCAGATCGACCGGCTTCTTCAGATAGTCGGCGGCACCCAGTTTCATCGCCCGTACCGCGTCCTCCACTTCGCCATAGGCGGTGAGCACGATGACCGGCGACGAACGGGCGTCGCGCGCCAGTTCCGCCAGCAGGTCGATGCCGCGCCCGTCGGGCAGGCGCAGGTCGAGCAGCACGACGTCCGGTGAAAAACTGCCGAGTGCGGCGCGCGCCTGCGTCAGCGTGGGTGCGTGTTCGCATTCGTAACCGGCGCTGCTCAGGCGCTTGACGACGGCGCGCGCGAACAGCGCTTCGTCCTCGATCAGCAACAGGCGCGACGCGGACGCCGGGAGCGGCGCGTCCGCGGTGGCTTCGTGCATCAGCTCTTTTGTCTGCATGCGAGGCTACTCCAGGGGCAGGATGACAACCGCTTCGGTACCGCGGTCATGGTGGATGAATTCCAGCCGGCCGCCGTGCACATCGCACACCTTGGCGGCAAACGGAATGCCCAGCCCGCTGCCCTGCACCTTGGTGGTGGCGAGCGGGCTCAGGCCACGCGGCGCCGGGCTGTTCATCATGCCGCTGCCGCAGTCACGGATGGACAGCAGCACGCCGTCACCGGCGTGCGCGTGGCGCAGCGTGATGGTGCCGTCAGGCGGCGACGCCTCGATGGCGTTGTTCAGCAGCGCGAGCAGCGCCTGTTCCATCAGGTGCAGATCCAGCGGCACGACGCAGGCGTCGTCCCAGCCGATGCGTCGCAGCCGGATGCCGGCGGCGTCGAGCCGGTCGCGCGCGACGTCGACCACGGTGTCGAACAGCATGGCGACGTTGACCGGCGCACGCTGGGGCTGCAGCGGATGCAGGTAGGACAGCAGCGAATAGGTCCAGCGGTCGAGCCGGTCGGTCGTGCTGATGATGCCGGCCAGCCCTTCGCGCACGTCGCCAGGCAGCGTGTCGTCATCGATCACCTGTGCGGTGGCGCGGATGCTGGCAAGCGGATTGCGGATGTTGTGCGCGACGACCGGCACCAGAGCCCCCAGCGTTGCCTGCTTTTCGGCACGCAGCAGGGCTTCCCGGCTGGCCGCAAGGTCGCCGGCCATCGAATTGATCGCATGCGCGAGACGCACCAGTTCCGCCGCGCCGGTTTCCGGCACCCGGTGATTCAGCCGGCCGCAACTGATGTTGCGCGTCGCGTCCATGATGGCGACGAGCGGGTCGGCGACCGCCACGCGCAGATAGCGCCGGAACACGACGAAGATCACCGTGGCGAGCAGCAACGGCAGCGTGAGCAGCGCCGGCACCACCTGCCGCAGCAGGGACAACTGGTCGTCGACACGCTTGCGTTCGAACAGCAGCACGCGCTCGAATTCGCCCAGGCTCAGCTCGAACTCGTGAAAGGCGCCGCGTTCGAGTTGCACGTCGAGTCGCCGCCCTTCACTCATCGCGACCGACGACGGCACGCTCAACAAGGAGTCACCGTAGGCGCGCACGCCGCTGTAGGCGGCATGCAGCGCCCGCACGACCGCAAGCTCTCGTTCGCCCGCGGCGCGCACGTACACGAGGTTGAAGTGCCGGTCGATGTCACGCGCGTAATCGGCGAACTCGTTCGCCGCCTCGACGTCATTGAGGAAGGCATGATCGAACACCTCCTTGATCTGGCGATACAGGCTGCCGCGCATCTCCAGCGCCTCTGCGCTCATGAAGGACAGCCGGTCGCGCTCGGCGGACGCGCTGCTCCACAGGTGGAGGCCGATGACCCCCATGGCGCCCGAGAACAACAACAGCGCCAGATAGAGCACAGCGTAACGGAGCTGCAGACGCTTCAGGGAGTGCGCTTCTCCGATCAGATCACGTATCAAGGTACAGGCAGGCCGGAGACATGACGCGTCAATGCGTCTGCAAGAAATACGCCGGAGTGCGACCAACCGGGACAACAGCCCGGTGCATTGCCCCGGTCGGGAAATGGCCCCAGTATGTGACGAACGGCATCTGTCGCCGCGGCGGCTGCGTCGGTGGCTGAAATGAACCAGACCGAAGGATTTCAACCGCCATCCAGCCCACGCCGGGGTTGGATGATCCGCCTTGAACACGTCATCCACACGGGATTTCATCCCGTCCGGATCATGACAAACACCTGCATTTTCACCCGTGCTTGCGCGGCGGCCCGCTCCGCACACGGTATCGTCGCGCAGCACGGATTCTTCCCTACCCGGAACACCCGCCCATGACAGCTTCTTCAGCCACTCCCGAACTGCTCGACCGCATGGACGCGTACTGGCGCGCAGCCAACTATCTGTCCGTCGGCCAGATCTTCCTGTATGACAACCCGCTGCTGAGGCGCCCGCTGGCGCTGGCCGACGTGAAGCCCATGCTGCTCGGCCACTGGGGCACGACGCCAGGCCAGAACTTCATCTACGTGCATCTGAACCGGGTGATACGCGAGCACGACCTCGACATGATCTTCATATCGGGCCCGGGACACGGCGGCCCGGCCGTCGTCAGCAATACCTATCTCGAAGGCACGTACAGCGAGATATATCCGGACATCAGCCAGGACCAAGCCGGCCTGAAAAAGCTGTTCACGCAGTTCTCCTTCCCCGGCGGCATTCCCAGCCACGCGTCACCCGAATGCCCGGGCTCCATCCACGAAGGCGGCGAACTGGGCTATTCACTGAGCCATGCGTTCGGCGCGGCATTCGACAACCCGGATCTCGTGGTCGCCTGCGTCATCGGTGACGGCGAGGCGGAAACCGGCCCGCTGGCGACGGCCTGGCACTCCAACAAATTCCTCGACCCGGTCGGCGACGGCGCGGTGCTGCCCATCCTGCACCTGAACGGCTACAAGATCGCCAACCCGACGCTGCTGGCACGCATCAGCCGTGAGGAACTGGAGCAATTGCTGCGCGGCTGCGGCTGGACGCCGCATTTCGTCGAAGGCCACGAGCCGGCGCTCATGCACGCCGCGATGGCCGCAACACTCGACACCGTGATCCGCGACATCCGGGCCATCCAGCGCGACGCGCGCGAGCACGGCCGCACGCAACGCCCGCGCTGGCCCATGATCGTGCTCGCCTCACCCAAGGGCTGGACCGGACCGAAGGAGGTGGACGGCCTGCCGGTGGAGAACACGTCCCGCTCGCATCAGGTACCCCTGCACCCGGCGACGCATCCGGAGCACCTCGCCCTGCTCGAGACATGGCTGAAAAGCTATCGACCGGAAGAACTGTTCGACGATGAGGGCCGGCTGATGCCGGACCTGGCCGAACTGGCGCCCACGGGCCCGCGCCGCATGGGTGCCAATCCGCACGCGAATGGCGGACTGCTGCTGCGCGACCTGGCGCTGCCCGATTTCCGCAGCTACGCGGCGCAGGTCCCCGCACCGGGCACGCCCGGCATCGGCGACACGCGCGTGCTCGGTCCCTTCCTGCGGGACGTCGTCGCGCTGAACGACGCACAGCGCAACTTCCGCGTGTTCGGCCCGGACGAAACCGCCTCCAACGGACTGGAAGCGCTGTTCGAGACAACCGCTCGCCAATGGGATGCCGCCACGCTGCCGACCGACGCCTTTCTCGCCCCAAGCGGACGCGTGCTCGACTCCATGCTCAGCGAGCACCAGTGCGAGGGCTGGCTGGAGGGCTATCTGCTGACCGGCCGCCACGGCCTCTTCAACTGTTACGAAGCCTTCATCCACATCATCGATTCCATGTTCAACCAGCACGCCAAGTGGCTGAAGGTGACGCGTGAGCTGCCCTGGCGGCGGCCGATCGCGTCACTGAACTATCTGCTGGCTTCCCACGTGTGGCGCCAGGACCACAACGGCTTTTCGCATCAGGACCCGGGCTTCATCGATCACGTGGTGAACAAGAAGGCGGAGGTCGTGCGCGTCTATCTGCCGCCGGACGCGAACTGCCTGCTGTCGGTGATGGACCATTGCCTGCGCAGTCGCCACTACGTGAATGTCGTCATTGCCGGCAAGCACCCCGCGCCGCAGTGGCTGACGATGGATGAGGCCGTGCAGCACTGCCGCGACGGTATCGGAGCCTGGAAATGGGCCGGCAACGAGCCGGCGGCCGGCAACGAGCCGGACGTCGTCATGGCCTGCAGCGGCGACGTGCCGACGCTGGAAACGCTGGCCGCCGTCGCCACCTTGCGCAAGCATCTGCCGACGCTGAGGATCCGCGTCGTCAACATCGTCGACCTGATGAAGCTGCAACCGCCAGGCGAGCACCCGCACGGACTGCCCGACGCAGACTTCGACGCATTGTTCACGCGCGACAGGCCGGTCATCTTCGCCTTTCACGCCTACCCGTGGCTGATCCACCGCCTGACCTACCGGCGCACCAACCACGGCAACTTCCACGTTCGTGGCTATAAAGAAGAAGGCACGATCACGACGCCGTTCGACATGACGGTACTGAACGACATCGACCGCTTCCATCTGGTGATGGACACGATCGACCGTCTGCCGCAGACCGGCGACGCCGGCCAGGCGCTGAAGTCCCGGATGGCCGGCAAGCTCGCCGAGCACGCGCGCCATATCCGGCAGCATGGTCAGGACATGCCCGAAATCCGCGGCTGGCAATGGCCGCACGCTCATTGATGGAGCTGACGATGGCAAGGATGGAACAGCTGGAACTGGACGCGCATCGCGAACAACTGGCCGCGGACGTGGCGGCGCTGGTCGACAAATACCGCTCGATCTTCACGTGGGACGTCCCGGACATCGACGAACCGCGCGCCGACCGGCTGATTCTGGGCGCCATCCGCACGGCGCTCGACGACGTGGAAAACGGTTTGCGCACCGGCACGGCTGACTGACAGGAGAACCCCGCAGTGCACAAAAACTGCGAACAATCGCCGACGCCAGCGGTCAATGCTGCACGGGGCGCGGAACGGAACCGGAATGCGTACAACCATGGCACGCATCCCGTCCGGCACGCCATCGCATCGGGACGGCAATGTCGCGAAACACCGTGTCCGGTCAGATCGCTCGCGACGACGCAGTTTCACGGAGGGACGGGATCACCATGAACCAGACCACGCACTTGATCGAACAACACGTACTCGAATCGGAATCACGACTGCGGCACATCGACGAATTGATCGAGCGCGCCCGACGGCTCCGGACACCGGAGATCGAAGCGCAGCTCAACCGCACAAGACGGGATCGCGACCGGCTGGCAAACGAGCTTGGCGAAGTCAGGAACGACGACCCGAACGCCGTGCAGCGCGGCGAACGGGTCAAGGGCATGCTGCAGTCGGTCGGACTGGAGCTGGAAAAGGCGCTGACGGCCATCTTCGAACGCGACGAAAAGCCGCGCCCTTCGTAAGGCGCGGAGGCTCACCGCCCGCCACGCAGAGCCTCGTCAACGGGGCATCGCCCGGCCAAAAAAAATGCGCCTTCTTGGAAGGCGCTTTTTTTTTGCTTGATGCGTGGCGGAGAGGGCGGGATTCGAACCCGCGTTAGGTTTTCACCTAAACACGCTTTCCAGGCGTGCGACTTAAACCACTCATCCACCTCTCCGCGAAGACGCGAGATGATATCAGAAACACCCGTGAAACGGCCCGCTTGCCGATGACTCGTTTCACGGACTGCGGCCGGCCTCAGTAAACCCCTTCATCACGCACGCTGCTCCGCTCGGCCGGGCCGAGATTGGGATAGCGCACGTGCTCGACCAGCTCGCGCGTTTCACGGTCGGGCGCGGGCGTGACGAGACTCACCAGCACCAGCACGACGAAGCCGACGGGGATGCCGAAGAAGCCGCAGGAGATCGGTTCTATGCCGAACCACGCGTTCGAAATGTCGCCGCCGAAGAACGGATGTGTCCGCACCGCGTAGTACAGGCACATTGCCAGGCCGGCGATCATGCCGCTGATGGCGCCCGGCTTGTTGGCGCGCTGCCAGAACACGCCGCAGACGAGCGCCGGAAAGAACGCCGACGCGGCGATCGAGAACGCCAGACCGACCATGAACAGGATGTTGTCCGGCTTGAGCGACGCGGTGTAGGCCGCGATCAATGCGACCACGAGCAGCAGCGTCTTGGAAATGACCAGGCGTCGCTGCGTGGAGGCGGCAGGGTCGATCACCTTGTAGTAGACATCGTGCGACATCGCATTCGCGATGGTCAGCAGCAGGCCGTCCGCGGTGGACAGCGCGGCGGCAAGGCCGCCAGCCGCGACAAGGCCCGAAATGACATAGGGCAAGCCGGCGATTTCCGGCGTGGCGAGCACGATCACGTCGGTATTCAGCGTCAGTTCCGCCAGCTGCAGGAGGCCATCGCCGTTGATGTCCTCGATCTTCACCAGCCCGACCTTGCCCCAGGAAGCGACCCAGCCGGGCAACGTGGAAATGGTCGAGCCGACGAGGTTCGTATACACCTCGTACTTCGCGAACACCGCGTAAGCCGGCGCCGTGACGTAGAGCAGGAAGATGAAGAACAGTGACCAGAAGACCGATTCACGCGCCTCACGGACGCTGGGCGTCGTGTAGTAGCGCATCAGGATGTGCGGCAGTGACGCGGTGCCCACCATCAGGCAGATGACCAGCGCGATGAAATTGAGCCGTTTGTTGTCGGAGTCGGCCTGATCCCGGCCCGCATGCGCGAGCGTGTGGGCAAGCGGCGGCGCTGCCTTGCTTTCGGCGGCCTTTCTCGCGTCGGTCCATTTCTTGCGGGCGCCGGCCTCGTCCTTGGGTGTTTCGCGCAGTGCCATTTCCGCGACGGAAATGTCCTTGGCCGGCGCGTTGTCGGCCTTCAGCACGTCGAGCCGCTCGGTCAGGCGGGCGCGCTCCGCTTCGAGCGAATCCGGCAGGCCGGCGATCTTCTCGTCGAAGCTGTCCATGCGCGCCTTGTAGAGCGCGTTGACTTCGAGTTCCTTCGGCGACGAGAACAGCTCCTTTTCCTTGAGCGACAGCTTCTGCAGCACGGTGCCGTACACGGCCTGCGGCACCGGAATGCCGGTCACCTTGGTCGACAGGATGACGACCGGCAACATGTAGGCAACGATGAGGATGATGTACTGCGCCACCTGTGTCCACGTGACCGCACGCATGCCGCCGAGGAAGGAGCACACGAGGATGCCGGCCAGGCCGACGAAGACGCCCACTTCGAATTCCAGCCCGACGAAGCGGCTGGTGATCAGCCCGACACCATAGATCTGCGCGACGACATAGGTGAAGGACGCGAGAATGGCTGCCAGCACACCGATCATGCGGGCCGCGTTGCCGCCGTAGCGGGCGCCGAGGAAGTCCGGAATGGTGAATTCGCCGAACTTGCGCAGATAGGGCGCGAGGAACAGCGCGACCAGGCAGTAGCCGCCGGTCCAGCCCATGACGAAGGCCAACCCTTGATAACCGCCGAAGTACAGCGTGCCGGCCAGGCCGATGAAGGACGCCGCCGACATCCAGTCGGCCCCGGTCGCCATGCCGTTGAACAGCGCCGGCACGCGCCGCCCGGCGACATAGTATTCGGACACGTCGGCGGTACGGCTCATGACACCGATGCCGGCGTACAGCGCGATCGTTGCGAACATGAACACGTAGCCGATCCAGCGCGTCGACATGCCCATCTGTTCGGCGAATGCGAGAAACACGACGAACAGCGCGAAGCCACCCGCGTACCAGCTGTACATCCTCTTGAGCTGCCGGTTGAAAGCGGCCTGGGCATTCGACATGTCAGGCATCCTCCTGCACGCCGTATTCATGGTCGAGGCGGTTCATGACCCGCGCGTAATACCAGATGATGACCACGTACACGATGAGCGATCCCTGTGCCCCCATGTAGAACGCCAGCGGCCAGCCGAAAACGACGATGTCGTTCAGCTCCCGCGCGTAGTAGATCGGGATGAAGGTGACGCTGAACCACAGCGCGACGAGCACTGCAGTGATGTGAAGATTGCGGCGCCAGTATTCACGGTGCCTGCCCGACAACTGCATTCAAGCCTCCTCCTCCGGCGTTCCGGAATTTTTTCTGGTACGTCCACACCGCACGCCGGCAGTACCGGCTTCACTTGCGGTGACGGTCGCGGATGCGCCCTTGTGCCGGGCGTCAGCCGCATCACGACATCGCAAGGCGAGCCGTGAAACACGCTACATCATGCAGTTCAAGCTTACGGTGGCCTTACCCGGCGAACATTTCCGGCACGCCGGACGGCTCAGCGCAACTGCCAGTCGAGACGGACCCGGTTCTGCAGATGGCGCGCCTGCATGAAGGCTTGCCTCAACATGACGCGGTCAAGGTCATCCAGCGTCGCCGGGTCGATCCGGTTGGCGACCGCGCGCGACGGCGGCACGGGCGCGTCGGCCTGCCGGGCAAGTCGTAACTGCTGGATGAAGTGGAACGCCTTGATCGCGCAGTGCGTGCCCTCGCCGGCGATGCCGCGCAGGCGTTCCCGGGTCGAGCCTGCGACCGCCCCGTCACGCAGCGCAAGCGCACGCGCACAATCGATGAAGATGCGCGCGCCGGCTTTCAGATCAAGCGAGCGCGGCGCCCCCGGCACGTCGTCCACGCGGAAGCGGCGCAGCATGTCCAGCGGTGGCCGTACGGCCACCGCATTGGTCGCCATCAGGCGCAGGAACAGTGGAGAGCCTTGGGCACGCCGCGAAATGTGGGCACGCAATTCATCGGCCAGCCCCGCGTCGCCGTGCAGCGCGCGAACATCGAAGAATATGCTGGCTGCAAGAAGCGCCTCGGGTTGCGGCGTGGACATCCAGTTGGCGAATCCGCTCCGCCACTCGTCAAGCGAGAGACAGCAGCGCGGCTGTCCCGCCATGATGCCGCCGTCGCACAGCGGGAATCCGAGCCGTTCCAGCAGCCGGTTGATGGCCTCCGCAACGCGCAGCAGCGCCGGACGAACTGCGCCCGGCGCCACGCCGTCGGGTGGCTGGAACACCAAACCGTTGTCTTGATCCGTGCTGAAGGTCTGCTCCATGCGCCCCTCGGAACCGAAAGCGAGCCAGCACCAGCGCACGCCATCCAGGGCCGTCGCGTCGTCATGCGAGGCCAGCACGAGCTCGATGGCCCGCGCCGCGAGCGCGTCATTCAGTGCTGCCATATGGCGCATCAGCACCTCGGCCGACACGCCGCCACGCAACATCGAAATGCCGTGCTCTCGTACAGCGCGCGCGACACGCTCGAGCGCCTCGGCGTCTGGCGCCTGCGCGATGCGGCGCAAGGGCGGCGGGCAGGCGGACAAATCCTTGCGCGACACGACGCCCAGCAGCGTTCCGTTGCGCTCGCGCACCAGCGCATGCGAAACACGCCGGCGCGCCATCTCGGCTGCCGCATTGTCGGCGTCGACATCCGCGTCCAGCGCGGGCACGTCGCGCGTCATCACATCGTCCACGCTGGCGTCCGGCGACACGCGCGGCAGCAGCACACGGCCCGGCAAGTCGGACAGTGTGAGAATGCCGATGGCGTGGCCCTCCCGCGTGACGATGAGCGCATCGGCACCCATTTCGTGCAGACGCGACAGGGCATCGCCGAGCGCACAGCCGGCGGGCACCATGAGCGGTGCCTGAAGCAGCAGGAAACGAAGCGGGGTGGAGAGATCCGGCCCGAAAGGGCCGGACGGTCGGTCCGGGTCAGGACGCATGGCATGCCGGACTGCCGCCCCCGGCAGCTCCCGACGCTGCACGCGTCGGGAGCTGCCGGGGGCGGTCAGCCGGGTCAGAGCGTCTGGGCCAGCTGGTCCAGGATGGCCGGGTTTTCCAGCGTGGACGTGTCCTGCGTGATCTGCTCGCCCTTTGCGATGGAACGCAGCAGGCGGCGCATGATCTTGCCGGAGCGCGTCTTCGGCAGGTTGTCACCGAAACGCAGGTCCTTCGGCTTGGCGATCGGCCCGATCTCCTTGCCGACCCAGTTGCGCAGCTCGGTGGCGATCTGCTTGGCTTCGTCACCGCTCGGACGCGAACGCTTGAGCACGACGAAGGCGCAGATGGCCTCGCCGGTCAGATCGTCCGGACGCCCGACAACGGCCGCCTCGGCCACCAGCGGATGCGCCACCAGTGCGGACTCGATTTCCATCGTGCCCATGCGGTGGCCCGACACGTTCAGCACGTCGTCGATGCGGCCGGTAATGGTGAAGTAGCCGGTCTTCGCATCGCGGATCGCGCCATCGCCCGCGAGGTAGTAGCGCCCCTGGAAATCTGCCGGGTAGTAGCTCTTGACGAAGCGGTCCGGCTCGCCCCAGATGGTGCGGATCATGGCCGGCCACGGCTTCTTGACGACGAGAATGCCACCCTGGCCCCAAGGAACGTCATTGCCCGTCTCATCGACGATGGCAGCCTGGATGCCGGGGAACGGCAGCGTGCACGAACCCGGAATCATCGGCGTGGCACCGGGCAGAGGCGTAATCATGTGACCACCCGTTTCCGTCTGCCAGAAGGTGTCGACGATGGGGCAGCGGCTGCCGCCGACGTTCTCGTAGTACCACTCCCAGGCTGCGGGATTGATCGGCTCACCGACCGAGCCGAGGATGCGCAGGCTCGACAGGTCGTAGCTCTTCGGGTGCACCGCGTCGTTCGCGTCGGCCGACTTGATCAGCGAGCGGATCGCCGTCGGTGCCGTGTAGAACACGGTCACCTTGTGGTCCTGGATCATGCGCCAGAAACGTCCGGCATCCGGATACGTCGGCACGCCCTCGAACACGATTTCGGTCGCGCCGCAGGCAAGCGGGCCGTAGGTGATGTAGGTGTGACCGGTCACCCAGCCAATGTCGGCGGTACACCAGAAGACATCGGCCGGCTTGATGTCGAAGGTCCACTTCATCGTCAGGATCGCCTGCAGCAGGTAGCCGCCGGACGAATGCTGGACACCCTTGGGCTTGCCGGTCGAACCGGACGTGTAGAGCAGGAACAGCGGATGTTCGGCATCCACCCATTCCGGCTCGCATACGTCGGACTGGCCTTCGACCAGTTCGTGCAGCCAGACGTCGCGGCCGGCGACCATGTTGCAGGCACCACCGGTGCGCTTGAACACGACGACGTCCTTGCACGACTCGCAACCGCCCATGCCGAAGGCTTCGTCGACGATGGGCTTGAGCGGAATGTTCTTGCCGCCGCGGCACTGTTCGTCCGCGGTGATCAGCATGACGGCGCCGGCGCCGTTGATGCGGTCTCGCAGCGACTGCGCGGAAAAGCCGCCGAACACCACCGAATGCGTCGCGCCGATGCGGGCGCAGGCCTGCATGGCGGCAATGCCTTCGATCGACATCGGCATGTAGATGACGACGCGGTCGCCCTTCTTCACGCCGCGCGCGCGCAGCGCATTGGCAAGACGGCTGACGCGGGACAGCAGTTCCCGGTAGGTGACGCGCGTCACCGCACCGTCGTCCGCCTCGAAAATGATCGCCGTCTTGTCGCCCAGACCGGCTTCGATATTGCGGTCGAGGCAGTTGTACGACACGTTGAGCGTGCCGTCCTCGAACCATTTGAAGAACGGGCGGTTGTCCTCGTTCAGGGTGCGCGTGAACGGCGTCTGCCAGCTCACGTGCTCGCGTGCGAGACGCGCCCAGTAACCTTCGTAATCGCGCTCAGCCTCTGCACACAGCGCCTTGTAGGCGTCCATGCCCGATACGGCAGCGTTGCGCACCATATCCTCCGAGGGTTCGTAAACGCGAACTTCTGTAGCTTCAGACATACAACCTCCTCCGTCATTTCAAATCTGTACGCACCGGGCAGGACCCGCAATGCAACGAGCAGCCTTGTGAGCTACCGACAGGCGCGAGCAACACGCTCATTTTTGCTTGAATTACAACCTCCACGCCTTACAAGGCACTTACGCACCCGGCTGGAGCTGCAACAGGCGGATGTTAATATCGCCGCCGGCCTTTTGTCTTAATTTCCCTCAAGCATGAATAATCTTGGACGCATTCTAAAGAGCTTCATTTTCGCCAGCCGGTGGCTGCAGGCGCCCCTGTACTTCGGACTCATCGTCGCGCAGGTCGTCTATGTCTATCTGTTCATGGTGGAGCTGTCTCACCTTGTGCACCGCATAGGCAACCTGTCGGAAACCGACATCATGCTGATCGTGCTGGGGCTGATCGACGTCGTGATGATCGCCAACCTGCTGATCATGGTGATCGTCGGCGGCTACGAAACCTTCGTTTCGCGGCTCAACCTCGAAGACCACCCGGATCAGCCCGAGTGGCTGTCGCACGTCAATGCCGGCGTGCTCAAGGTCAAGCTCGCCACCGCACTGATCGGCATTTCAGCCATCCATCTGCTGAAAACCTTCATCAACGCGTCCCAGCTCGACGACCGTGTCGTCATGTGGCAGGTCGTCATCCACATGGTGTTCGTCGTGTCGGCGCTGGCCATGGCCTACACCGACAAGCTGATGACGCAAACCCTGGTGCTCGGCAAGTCGCACCATTGAAAATACGGCGCATGCGCGCCCAACGAGGATTCCCAGCATGAGCACGATCATCCGCCAGGACGACCTGATCCAGTCCGTCGCCGACGCTTTCCAGTTCATCTCCTGTTATCACCCGCTCGACTACATCCAGGCGCTGGGTGCGGCATACGAGCGCGAACAGTCGCCGGCCGCGAAGGACGCGATCGCGCAGATCCTGACCAATTCGCGCATGTGCGCCGAAGGCCGGCGCCCGATCTGCCAGGACACGGGGATCGCGGTGGTGTTCATGAAGGTGGGCATGGACGTGCGCTGGGACGCGACGATGAGCGTGACCGACATGGTCAACGAGGGTGTGCGTCGCGCCTACCTGCACCCGGACAACACGCTGCGCGCATCGGTACTGCTTGACCCGGCCGGCGCGCGGAAGAATTCGAAGGACAACACGCCGGCCGTCATCCACTACGAAATCGTGCCGGGTGACCACGTGGAAATCATCTGCGCGGCCAAGGGCGGGGGTTCGGAGAACAAGTCCAAGATGGTCATGCTGAACCCGTCGGATTCCATCGTCGACTGGGTGCTGAAGACGGTGCCGACCATGGGCGCCGGCTGGTGTCCGCCGGGCATGCTGGGCATCGGCATCGGCGGCACGCCGGAAAAGGCGATGCTGCTGGCCAAGGAATCGCTGATGGACCCGATCAACATCCAGCAGGTCGCCGACAAGGCGGCGCGTGGCGAAAAGCTCACGCGCGTCGAGGAGCTGCGGCTGGAGTTGATGGAAAAGGTGAACGCGCTGGGTATCGGCGCCCAGGGCCTCGGCGGCCTGGCCACGGTGCTCGACGTGAAGATCCTGGACTATCCGACGCACGCCGCCTCGCTGCCGGTGGCGATGATCCCGAACTGCGCCGCCACGCGCCACGTGCATTTCCATCTGGACGGCTCGGGTCCGGCGAAGCTCGAGGCACCGCGCCTGGAAGACTGGCCGGACGTGACCTGGCAGGCCGACACGAAGACGTCGAAGCGCGTCGACCTGAACGCGCTGACGCCGGAAGAAGTCGCGGCATGGAAGCCGGGCCAGACGTTGCTGCTCAACGGCAAGATGCTCACCGGCCGCGACGCCGCGCACAAGCGCATCGCCGACATGCTGGCGAAGGGCGAAAAGCTGCCGGTGGACTTCACCAACCGCGTCATCTACTACGTCGGACCGGTTGATCCGGTGCGCGACGAAGCGGTCGGTCCGGCCGGCCCGACAACCGCCACGCGCATGGACAAGTTCACCGAAATGATGCTGGCGCAGACCGGTTTGATCGCCATGGTCGGCAAGGCCGAGCGCGGTCCGGTGGCGATCGAGTCCATCCGTCGCCACAAGAGCGCCTACCTGATGGCCGTCGGCGGCGCCGCCTACCTCGTGTCGAAGGCGATCAAGGCGGCACGGGTCGTCGGTTTCGAGGACCTGGGCATGGAAGCGATCTACGAATTCGACGTCGTCGACATGCCGGTGACCGTCGCCGTGGACGCGGGCGGCACGTCGGTGCACGAAACCGGTCCGAAGGAATGGCAGGCCAGGATCGGAAAGATTCCGGTCGCGACCGCCTGACCCCCTTGCGCACGAGCTGACCGGCACACGCCGGCGCTCGCCCGCATGCAGAACGGAGGGCGCGATGGAATTCGAAGCGGGACGCATTCTTGCGCTGGCCGGCTGGCCTGCCGTATTGCTCGCGGCCTGGCTGGCCGGCGAAATCGCCCACCGCGGTCTGGGCGTGCCGCGCGTCTGCGCCTATTCACTGGCCGGCATCGTCGGCAGCGCCCTCATCACGGTGCAACCGGCGCCGCAAACCGCGACGGCACTGTTGTTTCTCGCAAACTTCGCGCTCGCGCTCGTGCTGTTCGAGCTGGGGCACCGCATCAGCCCGCGCTGGCTGGTGACCAATCCCTGGATACTCATCACCGGCATCGTTGAATCGCTGTTCACCTTCGTGCTCGTGCGCTGGATCGCGCTGGCGTTCGGGCAGCCGGACGACATCGCGATGGTGATCGCCGCGTTGTCGGTCGCCACCTCGCCGGCCGCGCTGGTGCGCGTGACGAACGACCTGCGCTGTTCCGGCCAGGTCACCGAACGCGCGCTCCATCTGTGCGCCATCAACTGTCTGCTGTCGGTGCTGCTGATGAAAGGCGGCATCGGCTACTGGCAACTGATCGAATCGGGCAGTCTGGGCAGCGCGCTGTGGAACAGCGGCGCAACGCTGGCGGTATCGGTCGGTTGCGGCATTCTGGCCGGCGTTCCGCTGCCCTGGCTGCTGCGCCGCCTGCGCGTCGATGAGCGCGGCGCCACCACGGCGTTTGCGCTGGCCGTAATGCTGCTGACCCTGCTCACGCAGGGCATCAACGTGTCACCGCTGCTGGCCGCGCTGACGCTGGGCGTCCTGACGCGGCGCAAGCGCCTGCTGCTCGCCGCCGCGCAGCGAAACTTCGGCGTGCTGGGCGACCTGCTGACCGTCTTCCTGTTCGTGTTCGTCGCCGGCATCGCGGTGTGGCCCGACAGTGCCATCGGACTGGCGTGCGCCGTGCTGCTGTCGGTCGGGCGGATTGCGGCCAAGATGACCGCCACCACCGCCCTCGCCCGCGTCGCCGGAACCAGCCTGCGCAAGGGCGCCCTGACCGGACTGGCTCTGGCGCCGCTATCCACGTTCGCGCTGCTGCTGCTCGAATACAGTCGTGGCGCCGGCTTCGGCCTCGCCGACGGCAGCCTGTCCGCAATCGCCGGCATGGTCATCATCATGGAGTTCATCGGCCCGGTGTTCACGCAATGGGCATTGATGCTGGCCGGCGAAACGCAACGTGCTGAGGAACGCTGATGCCGCTCGAAACCTTTCATGCATCGGACGCCCTCAGCATGGGCGTGGAGCTCGAGCTGCAACTGGTCGGCGACCACGACCGGGACCTGGCCTCCGGCGCCGCCGACCTGCTGGAACTGGCACTGCGCAGAGCGTTTCCGGGCGACATCAAGCCGGAAATGACGGACAGCATGATCGAGGTGGCGACCGGCATCCATGCCGGCCACGACAGCCTGCTGACGCAACTGCGGACGATGCGCGATGCGTTGATCGACGCTGCCGGGCGCCTGAACCTGTCGCTGTGCGGCGGCGGCACCCATCCGTTCCAGGACTGGTATGAACGGCGCATCTACGCCGCGCCCCGCTTCCAGCAACTGTCCGGTCTGTACGGCTATCTGGCGAAGCAATTCACGGTGTTCGGCCAGCATGTGCATATCGGCATGCCGGATGCGGACAGCGCGCTGCGCGTGCTGCATGCATTGAACCGCTACGTCCCCCACTTCATCGCGCTGTCGGCGTCGTCACCGTTTTCGCAGGGCAGCGATACGCACTTCGACTCGTCGCGGCTGAATTCTGTATTCGCCTTTCCGCTGAGCGGGCGTGCGCCCTTCGTGCTCGAGTGGTCGCGTTTCGAAGAGTATTTCGAAAAAATGGAAGACACCGGCATCGTGCGCAGCATGAAGGATTTCTACTGGGACATCCGGCCCAAGCCGGAGTACGGCACCATAGAACTGCGCGTGTGCGACACACCGCTGACCGTGGAACGGGCGGCCGCGATCGCCGTCTATCTGCAGGCGCTGTGCCGCAGCATCCTGTCCGGCGACGAAGCGCCCCCGCTCGAGGACGATTACCTCGTCTACACCTACAACCGTTTCCAGGCCTGCCGTTTCGGGCTCGAAGGACTGATCGTGCATCCACGCACCCACGTCGCCGCCACCTTGCGCGACGACATCCGCGCAACGCTTGAGCGACTCGCGCCCCATGCCGATGCGCTGCACGGCTCTGCCGCGTTCACATCATTGCGCCACATGCTGGACCACGGCGGCAACGACGCGACCCGGCTGCGCGCCGTGCATGCGAGAACCCGCAACCTGCTGGCCGTCGTCGACGATGCCGTGGCGGGTTTCTCGGAATGAGCGCAACGGACATTTCGCTCTGGATCTGCGCCGTGCTGCTGGTTCTGGTGGGTCTGGGCGGTGTTGTGCTGCCCGCACTGCCCGGCATCCCGATGATATTCGGCGGGCTGCTGCTGATCGCGTGGATCGACGACTTCTCGCGCATCGGCGGCGTGACGCTGGGCGTGCTGGCGGCACTCACGGTATTGGCCTGGTTCATTGATTTCGCCGCCAGCATCGTCGGCGCGAAGCGGGTCGGCGCCAGCACGCTTGCCCTCGTCGGCGCCGCCATCGGCACCGTGGTCGGCCTGTTCGCGGGACTGCTCGGGCTGCTGTTCGCTCCGCTGGCAGGCGCGGCCATCGGCGAGTACATCGCGCGGCGTGACGCGCGCCAGGCGGCCCGCGTCGGTGTGGCGACATGGATAGGCATGCTGCTCGCCGCCGTCGCCAAGGTCGCCATCGCCTTCATGATGCTGGGCATCGCGCTGGCGACCTTCTTTTTCTAGGAAACGTGCCGCCTGCGCTAACGCGCGCCGGCGTCACCCGACATGTACTGCTCCTGAAGCGATCGCGTATCGCGTCCTTCGATGGCCGCTGCCTGGTTGTCCGCAGCGCCGCCACCCGACACGTTGCCCGGGGCGCCGCCGGGCGCACTGCCCGCTGGCGTGGTCAGCGCGTCGGACGCCGGCATCGGAATGAACAGCCAGTCGGCATGCCGAAGGTCTCCTGCGGCAGCCACCGGCACGGGTTCGGACAGCGGTGGCGTTTTCTGGCCGGCCCGCGGCAGCTTCAGCTTGTCGCCGGTGGCGTCGACCCAGCGCGGCAGCACCGTGATGCGCGCGACCTGCTCCGATTTGCTGTGAATCGCGCGGATCTGGCCCGCAACCATGACCAGCTCCCAATCCTGCTCGCGGGTCATCGGGTCGAAATAGATCTTGCGCAGGTGGCGCTGCACGACCTGCTGGCGCTTGTCTTCGATCAGTTCGAGCAGTGTTGCGGGATAGCGCTTCGGCGCCTCCGGCGTTGCGTCGTAATAGCTTTGCAGCGCGCGGGAGAACTCGCCGCCGATGAACAGCAATTCGCGCTCGCGTTCGATCTGCGACAGCGTGCTCCACATCAGCGCGGTGCCGGCGCTGGCAATGCCGAGCGCGGCCACGGCAAACAGCAGCAGCAGATAGGTGAAGCCGCGCTGGCCGGTGCGCATTGCGTCAGAAATCCGCGAACGCGACGCCGTCGTGTGACTCGCCGTCGGCGCCACTTTTCAGATCGGCAACACCGCTCTCCGTTGCCGAGTCACGCGGCGGCACGATGATCCATGTGTCGGCACTGTCGGTGACCGGGTCGAACGGCTTCTTGCGCAGGTACTGGCGCTCGACCAGTTCATCCAGGCTGTCGGGATAGGAGCCCCGGTCACCCCGGAACTTGTCGATCGCATCGCGCGTGACCATGAGCGTCTGCTTCAGTGCCGCTTCGCGCGAACGGCTGAGATGCTCGAAATAGCGCGGCGCCGCCAGCGTCAGCAGTACGGCAATGATCGCCATGACGACGAGCAGTTCGATCAGCGTGAAGCCACGCACCATCCGCTGCCGCCACGAACGCACCGCAGCGGCCGGCATGCCGGTGCGCCCGCTGCTTGCGGGCACGGTGTCAGCAGCAGCACCGGACGGTTCGCCGGCGGAGAGGAAAACAGACGTTCGCATTCACCAGTTCCGGTATGCAATGCCGTTCAGGCCGGTACGGCCGGACAGCGAGTAGACGTCGAACACGTCGGCCCCCGGCGCGGGCTCGTCAGGCGGGCTCGCGTAGCTGCGCAACCCCCATGTCTGCTCGGCCGGCGTGCTCTTGTCGGTATGAAAGGGGTCTCGCGGAACGCGGCGCAGGAAGTAGATCTTGACGTCGCTGGGCTGCTTCACGTCGGTGACGCCGTTGACCAGCACATCGAGGCTGGGCGGATAGCCGGTTGCGCCCGTCTTCTTTTCGATGCGCCCTTCGTCCCAGGCCTTCTTGTAGTCGTCGACCGCGCTTCGGATCTGCCGCAATGCGGTACGCAGCTCCGCCTCGTCGGCACGCACGCGCGCCAGCTGGACCATGGGTGTCGCCATGGTCGCCAATACACCGATGATCGCGATGACGACCATCAGCTCTATCAGGGTGAAACCGCGAAAGGAAAGCGGGCGAAAAGACATGCCGCGCAGGCTATCACAGCACCATCACGACACCGTGACAGCCGGCACCAGACGTCAGCTCATGTGGCTGCGCACTGGCTGCGGGCCGTCATGCTCGAGCATCCAGACATAACGCTGGGAGCGCCACTCGCGCAGCGCGTTGAGCGCCGTCGAGAAGTCCGAATAGGGCAAACGATAGAGTTGCTGCAGATCGAATGGCGCGTCGTGCTCCAGTGCATCGAGCAACTCGCGAAAGATGACCGCGCTCGTTTCAGTGGCGGACGCCTGGGCTTTCTCGAACAAGGCTTGCAGGTGCATGGACACTCTCCCGGAACGGTACGCAAACTCGGCGCAGCAGCGATGTAACACGAAATTCACGCGCACATCTATCGCGCTGCCACATGTTGCACGCCCCCGTCCGGCGAAAGCCCCCTCAGGCGTAGCCCTGCGGGTTCGTGCTCTGCCAGCGCCACGCATCGGCGCACATTTGCGCGATGTCCCGCTGCGCAACCCAGCCCAGCAGCCGGTTTGCGCAGGCCGGGTCGGCGTAGCACTGGGCGATGTCACCCGGCCTGCGATCGACAATCCGATACGGCACACTGCGCCCGCTCGCGGCCTCGAATGCGCGCACAACGTCGAGCACGCTGTAGCCGCGACCGGTCCCCAGATTCACGGTCAGCAGTCCACGATGTTCCGAAAGATAGTCGATGGCGCGCACATGACCTTGCGCGAGATCAAGCACGTGGATGTAGTCACGCACACCGGTGCCGTCCGGCGTCGGCCAGTCACCGCCGAACACCTTCAGCTCGGCCAGCTTGCCGACCGCGACCTGGCTGACGAAAGGCATCAGGTTGTTCGGCACGCCGTTCGGGTCTTCGCCGATCAGCCCGGACTCATGCGCGCCCACAGGATTGAAGTAACGCAGCAACGCGACGCGCCACGCCGGATCGGCGGCACAGAGGTCCCGCAGCACATGCTCGACCATCCACTTCGAGCAACCGTACGGATTGGTCGGTCCGGTGGCGAAATCCTCGCGTATCGGCACTGACACCGGGTCGCCATACACCGTTGCCGACGACGAGAATGCCAGCGTCTTGACACCGAATTCCGCCATGACTTCGCACAGGGAAATGGTGCCGCCCACGTTGTTGTCGTAGTACGACAGCGGCTGCTCGACGGATTCACCGACCGCCTTGAAGCCGGCGAAGTGAATGACGGCATCGAACGAGTACGCCGCAAAAACCGCACGCAATGCCTTTCTGTCGCGCACGTCGGCAACAATGAACCCGGCAAGCGGCCGGCCGGCAATGCGTTCGACGCGCCGCAACGACTCCTGCTTGCTGTTGCACAGATTGTCGACCACGACCACATCGTGGCCAGCCGCCATCAACTCGATACAGGTGTGCGAGCCGATGTAGCCCGCCCCACCCGTCACCAGCACTCGTGACATGGAACTCCCGGACACTGCTCATGAAAGCCCGTCAGGGCGAAGACGGCCGGGCGCGACTGAGGCCCGGCCAGGGACGATATCAATGGTGGTGACCGTGCTCGCCGTGCACGTGGCCATGCGTGAGTTCTTCCGCCGAAGCAGTGCGCACGTCGGCCACTGCACACGTGAACACGAGAGCGGTACCTGCGAGCGGATGATTGCCGTCAATCACCACACGGTCTTCGGCGATATCGGTCACGGTATACAAACCTTCTTCCTCGCCATCTTCGCTGACACGCTCGAACTGCATGCCGACTTCGATGTTGTCCGGGAAATTGGCACGCGATTCGATCTCGACCAGTTCTTCGTCATAGTCACCGAACGCATCTTCCGGTTGCAGCTTCACCACCACCTCATCGCCCACCGTCTTGCCTTCGAGCGCTTCCTCGATCGGCTGGAAGATGCCACCGTAGCCACCGTGCAGATAAGCCAGCGGTGCTTCGCCGGAGTCGACCATATTGCCGTCCGGATCGGTCACGCTGTACTTAAGGGTGACGACGGAGTTCTTGCTGATGAGCATTCCTGATTCCTTTCATGTGCAGTGCGCGCACGCGTTCGAGGACCTCTCCGGCGTGCCCGCGCGGATTCACGCCATATTGCGCGTAACGTATGACACCATTCCGGTCGATGATGAATGTCGAGCGGGTCATGCAAAAACGCAGCCTCCCCTCGATTTCGCGCTCCCGCCAGACGCCGTAGCGCCGGCTGACCTCGGCATCGATATCGGACAGCAGCCTGACCGTCAGGCCATGCTTGTCCCGGAAGTCTGCGTGGGTAAAACATTCGTCACGACTCACCCCCATCACGACGCAATCGCAGCGACCAAAATCCTGCTCCAGGTCACTGAACTCGATCGCCTGGGCGGTACAGCCGGGGGTGTCGTCCTTGGCGTAGAAGTAGAGCACCATCAGATGCCGTCCCAATTGCGCGCTCAGGTCGAACATTTCGAGATCCGCATCGGGCAGCTCGAACAGCGGAGCGGGTTGTCCTGCGCTCAACATGCACGCCTCCCATCCACGCCAATCGCGCGAAAACGGACCTCGTTGACGACGCGGCCGATTCTAGCAGGCGTCATTCAGTCCCCAATACACGGGCTGTGTAAAAAACCTCGACGTTGCGACGCACAAAAACGAACGTCATGCACCAAAGATCATCGCCCGGCACGTCACCCGGATTGCGGGAATGACGACACTTTCACTTAATATTCAAAGGGATGAAAAACATTTCTCGTAAAATACGGTCGAGAAACAATCACGGCCTGATAATTGCTTTTTGTCTATCAGAGTGCGAGCCCGCGTAGTGCTGTGCTCGGAGAACCCCTCCTTACTTGTCGTTGCAAATGAGGGGGGAATCAGCGTTGTACGCGGATGTCGTTCTTGCAAGAATCGTCGCTCCCTTTGTAAACTTTTGTGAAAGGACGGGAAATGAAAAAAACGTTAGTAGCAGCAGCCGTCAGCGGCCTGCTCGCCGTCAGCGGCGCACAGGCAGCAACCACCAACTGGGATGTACACGCACCGGTTGAAGTGGGTGCGTCGTTCGTGTCGGGTTCGTTCATGGACATCTTCACGTTCACCCTGGCGTCGGACACCTCGCTGAGCACCATTGGCTCTTCGACCGAATCGGCATTGTTCGGCATCGCTGACCCGATGATCTGGCTGTACAAGGAAATGGGTGCGGTCGATACGTTCATTTCGGCGTACAGCTTCGACCACTCCTTCACCATCGACTCGCTGGCCGCCGGCGATTACTACTACAAGGTCACGGGCATCACGACCGGCAGCACGGGCGGTGTATACACCTTGGTGTCGAGCACTGCGCCGGTTCCCGAACCCGAAACCTACATGATGCTGCTCGGTGGTCTGGGCATGATCGGGCTCATGGCCAAGCGCCGCATGAGCTGAAGTTTCAAGGCATGAAATAAAAAAGCACCTTCGGGTGCTTTTTTATTGCCTGACGGAAGCTGCATTGACCGAAAACGGCTGGTTGCACCGCAACACTGTCAAATATATCGACTAGGCAATCCTCTACTTTCGTCTCAGGTCCAAAGCTCTTCGCTTGAGAATCCCGGAAAAAACCACATGTTTTCATTGGCATGGAAATCACGCGGGCTCTGATGAAAGAAATGCTGCGGCGCGCATGAAGACTTTGCGGTGTAACAAATTTCGACATTCCATCGATCGTGCCTGACAGCGCTTGCCGAGAAGCGGATAACTGTATAAAAATACAGTCACCGTTCTTTACCCTGCGCACCATGTCCACTGACACCCTGACAGTCCGCCAGCAACAAATACTGCAACTGATCCGCGACGCCGTCAGCGAGCGTGGCAGCCCGCCCACACGGGCAGAGATCGCGCAAGCTTTCGGCTTTCGCTCCCCGAATGCCGCAGAAAGTCATCTGCGTGCCCTTGCCCGCAAGGGCGCCATCGTTCTCGACGAAGGGCGCGCCCGCGGCATCCGGCTTGCCGAAGCGCCGGGCATGCCACTGATCGGACGCGTCGCCGCCGGCAGTCCGATACTGGCTGACGCCCATGTACAGGGTCGCTACCAGGTTGATCCGACCATGTTTTCACCGCGCGCCGACTATCTGCTGCGCGTGCGGGGGCTGAGCATGCGGGACGCCGGCATCCTGGATGGCGACCTGCTGGCTGTGCACGCCACAACCGAAGCGCGCAATGGCCAGATCATCGTGGCCCGCCTCAGCGACGAAGTCACGGTCAAGCGCTTGCGCCGCCAGGGCAGCCAGATCGAGTTGTTGCCTGAAAACCCTGACTTCAGTCCCATCGTGGTCGATACCCGGCGCGAAGCGCTGGTGATCGAAGGCGTCATGGTCGGTCTGATCCGCAACGCCACGGCAATCTGATTCTCCATGACGGCCATCGCAGCGATAACGTCGCGACACCCCGCGCTCTGGCGCGCCTGCGACGCAGCGAGCAACGAACAGGCGACATTGTCCACCGGCCACGCCGGGCTTGATGCCGAGTTGCCGGGCGGCGGCTGGCCATGCGGGGAAATGACCGAATTGCTCACCGATTGCAGCGGACAGGGCGAATTGTCATTGCTGATACCGCTACTGGCCCATGCCAGCCGACACGAAGGCTGGCTGGCATGGATCACCCCGCCACACCTTCCCGGCATGTCGGCCCTGGCGGCCGCCACCGCATGCACCTCCCGTCTGCTTGTCGTTCACGCCGACACGAACGGCGAACGCATCTGGTCACTGCGGCAGGCATTGCGCTCATCGGCATGCAGCCTGGTCATCGGCTGGCTGGGGCACGCAGACACGGCATCACTGAGGCGACTGCAGCTCGCTGTGCGTGAAGCGGCCATCCCCCTCATCCTGTTCCGTGCCGGACATGTGGCGCAACTGGCCTCGCCAGCGGTGCTGCGACTGCAGTTGTCGGCCAGCGCGCCGGGCGCACTGCGGATCGATATTCTGAAACGGCGCGGCCGGCCAGCCAGCCGGCCACTGCATCTGTCACTCGCAGCTCCCGTGCGCGACACCGGTGACACGCACGGCCACCCGGCGGCGCCGGGGCCCTTGACGCTTGTCGCGTAGGAACTCATCACTCATGGAACTTCACTCCGCATGCACTGGCTGGCACTCGTCTTTCCCGATTGGCCGCTGCAGGCGCTGTTTCGCGGTCAGACACACACGTTCCCGCAGGCCGTGGTGGTCCGGCAGCGTGTGGTTGCGCTGGATGCGACTGCGCTGGCCAAGGGTGTGCGTCCCGGACACGGCCTGGCCGACGCATTGGCATTAGCGCCGACACTGGTCGCCCGGCCCAGGTCCATAACTGCCGAACATGCCGCACTGCGGGATGCCGCCTGCTGCGCGCTGCGCTATACGCCCCGGGTCACACTGGACAATGGCGGCTTGCTGCTTGAGGTGGCCGGCAGCATTCGCCTGTTTGGCGGCATGGACGCCCTGTTGCGCCAATTGCGCACCGATCTGGCTGGAGCAGGCTTTCATGCACTGAGCGCAAGCGCCCCGACAGCGCGCGCCGCACGCTGGCTGGCGCTGGGTGCACCCGGACAATGCGTGTCCGATCTCGACGCACTTCCCGGCGCACTGGCCCCGTTGCCGCTGCACGCCATGGAAGCCGGCACGCACATCAACACCCTTCTTGCCGACAGCGGCCTGAACAGGCTGGCTCAAGTCATGGCCCTGCCACGAAACGCACTGGCCCGACGGGACGCCGCCGCACTGCGTCGGCTGCTCGACCAGGCGCTTGGTCACCGCCCCGACCCGCGCCCCGGCTTCGAGCCCCCCCGAAGCATTGACAGCCGACTCGAGCTGCCGGTCCCGCGCCACGATGCCGACGTGCTCCTGTTCGCAGTGACCCGGCTGTTCAATGCCGGCTGCGCACAGCTGGCAGCGGCACATGCGGGCATCGAAACGTGCCTGATCGAACTGGAGCACGAACACCACCCGCCGACGCCCCTGACGCTGACGCTTGGCACGCCATCACGTGACGCCCGGCGCATGATCCTGCTCACACGGGAGCATCTGGCACGCATCACGCTGCCGGAGGCGGTATCCGCACTCCGCCTGTCGGCCCCGGAATGGACTCCCCTGAACGGGCACAGCACAGACCTGTTCGGCCCGCATTCACCGTCACCCCGTCAGCGGCGGGAAGCATGCAGCCAGCTGGTCGAACGCCTGCGCGCCCGGCTCGGTGACGACGCGGTGCACGCCCTGTCGGTCCGCGCCGACCATCGTCCGGAGTGCGTGGCGCGAGTGGCCGAGCCGGGCAGCAGCCAGACTGCTGCGGCCGCAGCGGGGCGGCCGTTGTGGCTGCTGGCCTCGCCCCAGCCACTGCAGTTGCACGACGGACATCCCTGGCGAGCCGGCCGCCTGCAGCTTGTCAGCGGTCCGGAGCGGATCGAATCGGGATGGTGGGACAGCGACGACCTGAACAGCCCGTGCCCGGGCGACGCCTTGCGTGACTACTTCGTCGCCATCGGTGCCGGGCACGAGCGGCTGTGGATCTATCGCGAACACGCGCCACCACACCGCTGGTATCTGCACGGCCTGTTCGCCTGAAGTAGCATTCAGCGATCCCGCCTTCCGTTTCCACCAGAATTCAAACGCCGATGAATACGCTGCAGACACTGACCGATACCTTTGCCCGGCAGGGCCGCATCACATGGATAGGCGTGCGCCCGGCGCGGCTCGCGCCCCTGCGCCCGCTCGACGCCGTGCAAGCCATCGAGTCACTCGGCCTGGAGGGCGACCACTACGCAAGCCCCGGCGGCAAGCGCCAGGTCACCCTGATACAGGCCGAACATCTGGACGCCATGGCCGGACTGCTTGGCGTCGATGCCGTAACGGCCGGACAGGTCCGTCGCAATGTCGTTGTCAGCGGCATCAATCTGCTGGCACTCAAGGGCAAGCGTTTCCGCATCGGTGACGCCCTGCTCGAGTACACCGGCACCTGCGACCCGTGCTCGCGCATGGAAAGCAATCTCGGACGGGGCGGCTACAACGCGATGCGCGGACATGGCGGCATCACGGCACGCGTACTGCGCAGCGGCCTTCTGCGCAAAGGTGACGCAGTCCTCGCCAGCGAGGACTGAACACCCACATTGCGCGGCACGGCGAGGATAATCCGCGCATCACCCGTACGAGAGGACAGCGCAGATGGATCGACGACGCATGCTCACCACCTTGCTTGCCGGTGGCACCGCAGCACCGCTCGCAATGAATACCCTGATCAGTGACGCACTCGCGCGTGACGGCCGGACCGGCTTGCGCGGCTTCCGCGGCGATGTCACCGTCAACGGCAAACCGGCCCGCTTCGGCATGAAGATCGACTCCGGCGACACGGTGCGCACCGGGCCGGACGCCGAGGCCATCTATGTCATCGGCCGCGACGCCTTCATGCAGCGCGGTGCATCACATGTCGCCTTCGGCAGCGGAGCCGCCGCCGATCTGCTGCGGGTGATCACCGGCCGGCTGCTGTCCGTCTTCGCGCGTGGCCATCGGCGAATTGCCACCCCCGCGGCCACGATAGGCATACGCGGCACCGGCTGCTACATCGAAGCCGCCGAGGAAAAGACCTACTTCTGCCTGTGCTATGGCGAAGCCGTGATCATGCGGACAGGCGACCCGTCCCAGACGGAAACCGTACGCACCCGCCACCACGACAAACCCATGTGGCTGCGCGACCAGCCCGGCAATGAAATGATGTCGGCCGCCGGCGTCATCAACCACACCGACACCGAACTGACGCTGCTCGAAGCGCTGGTGGACCGCACGCCTCCGTTCGCTCCGACGGTCGGCTGGCCGCCCGACCGCAGCTACTGACGGTCAGGCGGGCGGCGCCACCTTCATCACCTCGCCCAGCGTGGTCACCCCCTGGGCAATCTTCAGGGCGCCCGACACGCGCAGCGGATACATCCCTTCGCGATACGCCTGGTCGCGCAACGCGGCGATGTCCGAGCCTGCTGATACCAGCGCCTTGATCTGCGGCGACATCAGCAGTATTTCGTAGATGCCGATCCGTCCGGCGTACCCGGTCATTCGGCACTCCAGGCAGCCGGCCGACTCCATGAAGCGCTCCGGCCGGGTCGCCTTCCATGGCGCCACCAGTTCGTTCCACGCCTGCGGATCGGTGTCCTGCGCGGCGGCCGGCTTGCGGCAATGCGGGCACAGGGTGCGCACCAGACGCTGCGCCATCACGCCGAGCACGGTCGCGTTGAGCAGATAGCTGGGCACGCCGAGATCAAGCATCCGGGTGATTGCCGAAGGCGCATCGTTCGTATGCAGCGTCGACAGCACGAGGTGGCCGGTAAGCGCCGCCTGGATGGCCATTTCTGCTGTTTCCAGGTCGCGTATCTCGCCCACCATGATGATGTCCGGATCCTGGCGCATCAGCGAACGGATGCCCGCAGAGAACGTGACGCCAATGTCCGGCGACACCTGAACCTGATTGAAGGACGGCTCGATCATTTCGATCGGATCCTCCAGCGTGCAGACGTTGACCTCCGGCGTGGCGAGGCTTTTCAGCGTGGAGTACAGCGTCGTCGTCTTGCCGGAACCGGTCGGTCCCGTCACCAGCACGATGCCGTTCGGCTGGGCCGTCATCTGCCGCCAGCGGCGTGCATCCTCGTCGGAAAACCCGAGGTCGCGGAAGTCGCGGACCAGCACCTCCGGGTCGAAAACACGCATCACCAGCTTTTCACCGAAGGCGGTCGGCAACGTGGACAGGCGCAGCTCGATCTCCTGTCCGCTGGGCGCGCGCGTCTTGACCCGGCCATCCTGCGGCCGGCGCTTCTCGACCACGTCCATGCGGCCGAGGATCTTGATGCGCGACGTCATCGCGCCGAGCACCGGCATCGGTATCTGGTAGACCTGATGCAGCACGCCGTCGATGCGGAAACGCACCACACCGAAATCGCGCCGCGGCTCGATATGGATGTCGCTCGCGCGCTGCTCGAAAGCGTATTGCCAGAGCCAGTCGACGATGGTGACGATGTGCTGGTCGTTGGCGTCAAGCGGGCGATTGCTGCGCCCGAGCTCAACCAGCTGCTCGAAATTGGACGCGCCGACGCCGCTGACGTCACCCCGCTTGAGTGCGGTCTTGACCGACTTCGCCAGGCTGTAGAACTCGACGACGTAGCGCGCGATGTCGTCCGGATTCGCGATCACGCGGCGGATCGGCCGGCGCAGTATCGGCGCCAGTTCCTGCTCCCACTCGCTCAGGAACGGCTCCGCGGTCGCGATGACGACCTCGCGTGGCGACGCCAGGACCGGCAGGATGCGGAAGCGGTTCGCGTAGGCGCTCGACACCACTTCCGTCACGGCCGCGAAATCGACCTTCAGCGGATCAATATGGTAGTAGTCCAGCCCGCTCCAGCCGGCCATCCATTCGGTCAGCGAATCGAGGGTCAACGGCCGGTGCGGTGGATGCAGCGCGCGCCACTTCTGCGCCGCAAGCACCACCAGCGGATGTTCTCCACCACGCCAGTAGCGCCGCTCGTGCAGGAAGTCGCGGGCGATCGCATCGCCCAGAAGGCCATCCGCCACCATGCCCTCGACCAGCTCCTGCAACGTGAGCTTGTGCTCGCGCAGATCCTTGCCGGTTACCGCAGCTGTCATCAAATCCTCCCAAGGCGTCCGACTATAGCCGAGCGGCAGAACCATCCCGGTCGGACGCAACGAAATTTTCAAGCAAAAATTTCGTGCGATGTCGTAACATGTGCTTACAGGGTCAGACTCCGTCCGGATACGTGCACCGGGCGGCAGGAATAAAAGGCAAACAATGCCTCTCCAGTTCGCCTAACAAGGCGATTTTTTTCAGCATGCTTAACGGTCGGATATTCCGACGGAGGCTGAAATGGATCTGTTAACCCCGTCCCATGTCATGCGCCAGCACCTCGTGCTGTCCCGCGCACCGAAGACTTTCGACACCATCGGACTGCCTGCCATCTCCACGTCAGAGGAGAGCCGCCATGCAGGTCATTGATCGAGGTCGTGCCCATCTACACACAGTCCCGCCTCCAGGTGCCCAGCCTCCCGCGCCCAGGTTGCTGTCGACCCCCATCCTGAGTTCCCGCTACGAGTCCGACACCAGGGCGCTGTGGATGTACGCGCATCCGATCGGCCGCCCGTGCTTCACGCCGGAGTTGCTCGCCGATGTCGTCGCCCAGCAGCACGAGGTCGAACTTGCCCAGGGAACGGTGGATTTTTTCCTCAATTGCTCCAGCGTGCCGGGCGTCTACAACCTCGGCGGCGATCTCGACCTGTTCCGCAAGCTCGTCGAAACGCGCGACGACCAGGCGCTGATGCGCTATGCAGAGGCCTGCATACGCGCCATCAACAACAATGTCGCCGGACTGCACGCCGACGCGGTTTCCATGGCGGTCGTGCAGGGAGACGCCCTTGGCGGCGGGTTCGAAGCAGCGCTGTCGTGCCACGTGGTCATCGCGGAACGGGGCGCCAAGCTTGGTTTCCCGGAAATGATGTTCAACCTGTTTCCGGGCATGGGCGCCTACAGTCTGGTGGCCCGAAAGGCCGGCCCGCGCATCGCCGAAGACCTGATCCTCAACGCCCGCGTGCTGCCGGCCGAGAAGATGCATGAACTCGGACTGGTCGACCACCTCGCGGAACCGGGGCGCGGCGAATGGGTCGCGCGCCAGGTGATGCAGTCCATGTCCTCGCAGCTGAAGGGCTTCCGGGCCTTCCAGCGCGCGAAGATGCACGCCTACGTCCGCCTCACCTACCAGGAGCTGGAAGACGTGACACGTGAATGGGTGCGCGGCGCAATGAAACTGGATCGCCGCGACCTGCGCACGATGGAACGTCTGGTCAAGGCGCAGAACCGCCTGCATGCAGGTCATGCCTGCAGCGACACGGTCAGCGCCTGACGCCCGTCCGACCGGTGTGCCTGCGCACACCGGTCATTCCCTTCAGTTCGCGTACTTCACCGAACAACCATAGGGCCGCGTCACCGGCTTGGCCACCTTGCGCCCGTCCAGCACCGCTTCGATCGCCAGGCGGGCAAACGGCTCGGCTTTCGGGATGTCGGCCGGATCGGCGGACGCAATGCTGTCGATGCCGCCCATATAGGCCAGCGTCCCGTCCGGGGCAATCACATACATGTGCGGCGTGACCTGGGCGGCATAGGCACGGCCGATGTCGCCCTTCGGATCCAGCAGAAAATGTGTGGGCACCGCACCGCTGTCACGCATCTCCCGATTGGCAGTCACACCATCGACATGACCCTGCTCGCCCGGCGCCGAACTGGCCACCGTCAGCCACACCGCGCCCCTGGCTGTCGCGTCGCGCTGCAGCGCCTGCATGCCACCGCTGCGATACCACTTGGCGACATACGGGCAACCGTCATTCGTCCACTCCATCACCACGGTCTTGCCGGCAAGACCGGCCAGCGTCACCGTCCGGCCATTGGAATCCTGCGCAGTGAATGCGGGCGCCGGCTCGCCGACTTTCGGCGCCGCCAGCGCGCAGGCCCCCGCGAGTCCGAGCGCAATCGCCAGCATTCCGCGGGTGAGCGCCCCGCGCCCGGTCAACAGATGTTTCATCCTTGCTCTCCTTTCATGTCATCACGTGCCGATCCGCTCGAGCACGATGCCCTCGGTAAGAATCTGCGGCAAAACCACCGGCGGCGCACCGTCCGGCGGGAAGAACACATAGAGCGGCACACCGTCTCGGCCGTGCGCACGCAGGAACTCGGTAATGGCCGGGTCGGCACGCGTCCAGTCGCCCTTGAGGTAGTGAATCCCCTGCTGCTCGAAAGCCTGCCGGACCGCCGGTCGCGACAGCGCCACCTTCTCGTTCATCAGACAGGTGACGCACCAGGCCGCAGTCATGTTCACGAACACCGGCTCCCCCTCGGCACGCAACTGTGCCAGCCGCTGCGGCGCGAAGGCCTGCACACCATCCTCCCCCTGTGCTGCGGTCTGCGACGGTAAATCGGGTATCTGCCCGACGGCGACGAACACCGGTGAGAGCGCCAGCACCGACGCCAGGCGCCAGACACCGGCACGCGCAGCGCCTGACTGGGCAACGCCGAACAGCCAGGCCGCCAGCGCGAGCAACACGATGGCAATCAGCACCCACAGCACGCCGTCGGCGCCGGTCTGTTTGCCGAGCACCCAGACCAGCCAGACCGCCGCGCCATACATCGGAAACGCCAGCGCCTGCTTCAGGCGAAGCGTCCACGAGCCGGGTCGCGGCAGATATTGCGCAAGCGCCGGAAAGAAACCCAGCAACAGATAGGGCAGCGCCATCCCGGCACCGAGTGCGGCAAAGATCGCCAGTGTCTGGCCCGCGGGCGCGGTCAGCGCCGCTGCTATTGCACCGCCCATGAATGGCGCCGTGCACGGCGTGGCGACCACCACGGCCAGCGCCCCCGTGAAGAAGCTGCCGCTGAGCCCGTCGCGGGCCGCCAGCGCGTCGCCCGCGTGAACGACGCGCCCGGAAATGTCGAACACGCCGGACAGGTTCAATCCGATGGCGGACAGCAGCACCGCCATCGCCGCCACGAACAGTGGCGACTGGAACTGGAATCCCCAGCCGGCCTGCGTCCCGGCGGCGCGCAGGGCAAGCAGCAGCATCGCGAGCAGCATGAAGGTTGTCGTCACGCCGGCGCCGTAGGCCAGCGACTGCATGCGCACCGCCGCGCGCGCGTGCGTCCCCATTTTCGTCAGCGACAGCGCCTTGATCGCCAGCACGGGAAATACGCAGGGCATCAGGTTGAGCAGCACGCCGCCGGCCAGCGCGAGCAGCACGGCGTGCAGGAAGGGCGGTGCAGGGCCGGACGTCGGCGGCGACGGATTCATCGCGCCCGGAACGTCCGCCGGCAGTGCATCGGCCACCCGCCTGACAGCCGCGGCACGCGCCGCCGGCGTGCCGGCCGTGGCGATCCACTGCGCGCGTTCGGCACCGTCGCGGTCGCGGATCAGCAGCACGCCAGCGAGTTGCTGCGCGGCATCGAAGGCCGGTCCGGTCGTCAATGCAAGCCGGAATGCGCCATCGCCCGCCGACGCGGGCTGCGCCGCACCATGTTCGACCATGCCCCAGTCCGCCGGAAAGAACCGTGCACTCGCGATGCGCGACACATCATCACCGCGCAGCGACAGCGTGCCATCCGCTCCGACCGTCGCGCGATAGGGCGAAGGCGCGGGTTCGGCCACTCGCGCCGCGTCAAATTGCGGTGCTGCGGACGATGGCTTTGCCGGTCCGGCGGGAAACACCAGCCGGAACACACCCTCTTCCGGAATGCAGATGTCCTTGCAGACCAGCCAGCGCGCCTTCGCCGCCACGTTCACGGGCAACGTCGTCGTCGCCGGCAGCTTGATCCCGAACGGCAGCAGCACGTTGCCTTCGTGCACGAACGTGGTCACCGGCCCATCGACATGAACCTTCGGCGCCGGCCAGCGGATATCCGACACGACGCTCGCGTCCGGCGCATACAGATCGATCGCCGGCGCCTGCCCCGCGTCGCCCGGGTTCATCCAGTAGATGTGCCAGCCCGGCGACAGCACGAACCGCAGCCCAAGTTCGAGCGCGGCGTCAGGTCCGGCCGTATCGACCGACGACACGAGCGTGACCTTCGCGCGCGGACTGACGACGGGAGCGCTCTCCAGCGCAAGCGCGCACCGGCTGGACAGACTCGCCAGCAGCGCCGCAAACAGGACGGGAAGAATGCGTTTCATGCAGCAAAGATCACCGCGCGGCGGAACAGTTCCACCGCTGGCGGCCATGCCGGCTCAGCGGCTGCGCAGCGTGATCGGTACGGAGGATTGCAGCCGCGCTGCGGCTCACGCGCCAAAGGCGCCGCTCCTCAGCTTGAACAGGCGGTCGCGCGCAGCGGCAGCCTTTTCGAATTCGAGGTTCTTCGCGTGCTCGATCATCTCCTTTTCGAGCTTCTTGATCTCGCGCGAAAGATCCTTTTCGCTCATCGCCTCGAAACGCGCATGTTCTTCCGCCACCTTGAGCTCGCGCTCGACCTCTTCCTGGTCGTAGACACCGTCGATGATGTCCTTGATGCGCTTGACGACCGAGCGCGGCGTGATGCCCTGCGCCTCGTTGTGCGCGATCTGTTTCGTGCGGCGCCGCTCGGTCTCGCCGATCGCGCGCCGCATCGACTCGGTCATCCGGTCGGCGTACAGGATGGCGGTGCCGTGCAGATGCCGTGCGGCGCGGCCTATCGTCTGGATCAGGCTGCGCTCTGACCGCAGGAAGCCTTCCTTGTCGGCGTCGAGGATCGCCACCAGCGACACCTCCGGAATGTCCAGGCCTTCGCGCAGCAGGTTGATGCCGACCAGCACGTCGAATTCGCCGAGCCGCAGGTCGCGGATGATTTCCACCCGCTCGACGGTGTCGATGTCGGAGTGCAGGTAGCGCACCCGCACGCCGTGCTCGCTGAAATAGTCGGTCAGATCCTCGGCCAGGCGCTTGGTGAGCACGGTCGCCAGCACGCGCTCCTGAGCATTCACCCGCTTGCGTATCTCGCCCAGCAAGTCATCGACCTGGCTGGTTGCCGGCCGGACCTCGACCACCGGATCGATGAGGCCGGTCGGGCGCACAAGCTGCTCGACGACCTGCCCCTGATTCGCCGCCTCGTAGGCGGAAGGCGTGGCCGACACGAACACCGTCTGCGGCATCAGCTTCTCGAATTCGTCGAACTTGAGCGGCCGGTTGTCCAGTGCCGACGGCAGGCGGAAGCCGAAATCGACCAGATTCGTCTTGCGCGCCAGATCGCCCTTGAACATGCCGCCGACCTGCGGAATCGTCACGTGCGACTCGTCGATGAACATCAGCGCATCCGGCGGCAGGTAGTCGATCAGCGTCGGCGGCGCGTCGCCCGGCTGGCGGCCGGACAAGTGGCGCGAGTAATTCTCGATGCCCTTGCAAAAACCCAGTTCGCTCAGCATTTCCAGATCGAAGCGGGTGCGCTGCTCGATGCGCTGCGCCTCCAGCAGCTTGCCCTGCGACACGAATTCCTTCGCGCGCAGCCGCAATTCCTCCTTGATCGCATCGATCGCGCGCAGCACCGTGGCGCGCGGCGTCACGTAGTGACTTGACGGATAGACGGTGAAGCGGCCGATGCGACTGCGCACCTGGCCGGTCAGCGGATCGAACAGCGACAGCTCCTCGATCTGGTCATCGAACAGCGACACGCGCAGCGCGTTTTCCGCATGCTCGGCCGGAAAGATGTCGATCACGTCGCCGCGCACCCGGAAGGTGCCACGCTTGAAATCCATGTCGTTGCGCTGGTACTGCATCTGTACCAGCCGCGCGATGATGTCGCGCTGATGCAGCGTGCCGCCCTCGCGCAGGTGCAGGATCATCGCGTGATAGTCGACCGGATCGCCGATGCCGTAGATCGACGACACGCTGGCCACGATCACCACATCACGCCGCTCCAGCAGGCTTTTCGTCGCCGACAGCCGCATCTGTTCGATGTGCTCGTTGATCGAACTGTCCTTTTCGATGAACAGGTCGCGCGACGGCACATAGGCTTCCGGCTGATAGTAGTCGTAGTAGCTGACGAAGTACTCGACCGCGTTTTCCGGAAAGAACTCGCGGAATTCGGAATACAGCTGCGCGGCCAGCGTCTTGTTCGGCGCCATCACGATGGCCGGCCGGCCGAGCCGCGCGATGACATTGGCCATCGTGTAGGTCTTGCCCGAACCGGTCACGCCGAGCAGCGTCTGGAACATCAGCCCGTCCTCGATGCCTTCCACCAGTTTCGCGATCGCGGCGGGCTGGTCACCCGCCGGCGGGAAGGGCTGATGCAACCGGTACGGGCTGTTGTCAAACGTCAACAGGGCAGGTGTGGCGACAGTTTCTGACATGATAGAATTTTGCGTTGCACAAATATTGCCTGACAGTGACTGCGGCATTGCAGCAGCGTTCGGCTCAGGCAGACATTAACGCGTTTTGCACCTGTCGTTTAACCGCACCGCCCATACCGGGTGACAACCCTCAGCACTTCGGAGCACGCATGAACCCGTCTGTCTTCTCGTCCGTGGACATGGCACCGCGCGACCCCATCCTGGGCCTGACCGAGGCCTACAACACCGATGCCCGCACCAACAAGGTGAATCTGGGCGTGGGCGTGTACTACGACGACGCGGGCAAGCTGCCGCTGCTGCGTGCAGTGCGCGCCGCGGAAGAAGCGCGCATGAAGAATACGCCGCCGCGCGGCTACCAGCCCATCGAAGGTGCACCGGCCTACAACAAGGCGGTGCAGGACCTGCTGTTCGGTCAGGGTGCGGCGCTGACGGCCGACGGACGCGTGGTGAGCGCGCAGGCGCTCGGCGGTACCGGCGCGCTGAAGATCGGCGGCGACTTCCTGAAGCGCCTGCTGCCGCAGTCGAAGGTGTACATCAGCGATCCGAGCTGGGAAAACCACCGTGCACTGTTCGAAGCCTGCGGTTTCGAGGTCGATGTCTATCCCTACTTCGACGCGGAAACGCGCGGTGTGCGTTTCGACGCGATGATCGCCCACCTCAAGTCGCTGCCGGCCAGCGCCGTCGTGCTGCTGCATGCGTGCTGCCACAACCCGACCGGCGCCGACCTGACGGACGCGCAGTGGGCTGAAGTGGTCGAGGTGTGCAAGGCGCGCAATCTCGTGCCCTTCCTCGACATGGCCTATCAGGGCTTCGCCGACAGCATCGAGCAGGACGCCATCGCGGTGCGCCTTTTCGTGCAGTCGGGCATGAGTTTCGTCATTTCCAGCTCGTTCTCGAAGTCGTTCTCGCTGTATGGCGAGCGCGTCGGCGCGCTGTCCATCGTCACCGCCAGCAAGGACGAAGCTGCGCGCGTGCTGAGCCAGCTCAAGCGCACCATCCGCACCAACTACTCCAACCCGCCGACGCACGGTGGCGCCATCGTCGCAGCCGTGCTGGCGACGCCGGAACTGCGTGCGATGTGGGAAGAGGAACTTGGCGAAATGCGTGATCGCATCCGCGCGATGCGCACCGGGCTGGTCGAGAAGCTCGCCGCACGCGGCGTCGCACGCGACTTTTCCTTCGTCGCACGCCAGCGCGGCATGTTCAGCTACACCGGACTGACCGTGCAGCAGGTCGATCGCCTGCGCGACGAGTTCGGCATCTACGCGGTCGGTACCGGCCGCATCTGCCTGGCCGCGCTGAACTCGAAGAACGTCGACTACGTGGCCGATTCGCTGGCCATCATCCTGAAGTAAGACTTGCCGCACAGGGCAGCCCTCCCCGGGCGGCCCTGTGCGGCGACATCAAGCGGGCGAGTACATGCCCGCTTGAGCCACCTCCAAGTCAGATCACGCCCTGCGCCAGCATGGCGTCCGCCACCTTCACGAAGCCGGCGATGTTCGCGCCATCCACATAGCTGACACGTCCGTCCGCACGCTTGCCGTACTGCAGGCACGCCGCGTGGATGCCCTGCATGATGTGCAGCAGACGGTTGTCGACCTCGTCGCGCGACCACGACAGGCGATTCGCGTTCTGGCTCATTTCCAGACCGGACGTCGCCACGCCACCCGCATTGCTCGCCTTGCCGGGTGCGTACAGCACGCCGGACGCCTCGAACAGCTTCGCCGCCTCGATCGTCGACGGCATGTTGGCGCCTTCGGCGACGCACTTCACGCCATTGCCGATCAGCGTGCGCGCATCGCTTTCGTCCAGTTCGTTCTGCGTCGCGCAGGGCAGTGCCACGTCGACCGGCACATGCCACGGGCGCACGCCGGCTTCGTAGCGCGCACCGATGCGCTTCGCGTAGTCGCTGACACGGCCGTACTCGTGGTTCTTCACCTGCATCAGCAGCGCCAGCTTTTCCGTGGTGAAACCGTCCTCGTCGATGACGGTGCCGCCGGAATCCGACGCCGTGACGACCTTGGCGCCAAGTGCCAGCGCCTTCTCGATCGCGTACTGCGCCACATTGCCCGAACCGGAAACGGCGACGCGCATGTCGACGATGGAAAGTCCGGCGTGACACAGCATTTCCTCGGCGAAATACACGGTGCCATACCCGGTCGCTTCGGGACGGATCAGCGACCCGCCGAAACTCAGGCCCTTGCCGGTGAAGACGCAGTCGGCGCGGTTGCTGAGCTTCTTCATCATGCCGGCCATATAACCCACTTCGCGACCGCCGACGCCGATGTCACCCGCCGGCACATCGGTGTCAGCGCCGATGTGGCGGAACAGCTCCGACACGAAGGCCTGGCAGAAGCGCATCACCTCGCCCTGGCTGCGCCCCTTCGGGTCGAAGTCCGAGCCGCCCTTGCCGCCGCCCATGGGCAGCGTCGTCAACGCATTCTTGAACGTCTGCTCGAACGCCAGAAACTTCAGGATCGACAGATTCACCGACGGATGGAAACGGATGCCGCCCTTGTACGGGCCAATGGAGGCGCTGTGCTGGATGCGGTAGCCGCGATTCACCTGCACGTCGCCATGGTCGTCCACCCAGGACACACGGAACATGAGCGCGCGCTCCGGCTCGACGAGCCGCTCGAGCAGGGCCTGGTCGGCGTAGCGCGGATTGGCCAGGATGAAGGGCCACAGGCTCTCCATCACTTCCGTCACGGCCTGAATGAATTCCGGTTGCCCCGGATTGCGCGCCTCGACGGATGCGAGGAAATCCTTGAGATTGCTGTACTTCAACATTGCCTCCAGATGAGCACCCGTTCGGGCCGGGTCGTATCGCACCAAAAGCGGGCATTCTGATTGATAAAGACGTTTTACGCACAACTGCGGTGCGAAGCCTCGCGGCCGCCGACGCCCACCCACACCTGCAATGCACGATTACGGTTCGCGGACTTCACGCCCTGGTGCGCGCTGGCGGCCGACGCCCGGCAAACGTGCATATTTACCGGGCGCGACGCCGCAACATGGTGCGCTCCTTGCTGGCGGCACTGCCACGTTACATCGTGGAGACATCATGGAAAGTTTCAAAACGTCCACCGACGTGCTGTTCATATTGCTGGGCGCCATCATGGTGCTCGCGATGCACGCCGGTTTTGCATTCCTTGAAGTGGGTACGGTCAGGCGCAAGAACCAGGTCAATGCGCTGGTGAAGATCCTGGTCGATTTCTGCGTGTCGACGCTACTCTACTTCTTCGTCGGGTACGGCATCGCCTACGGCGTCCATTTCATGGGCAGCGCCACCTCGCTGGCCGCATCCAGCGGCTATGAGCTGGTGAAGTTCTTCTTCCTGCTCACGTTCGCCGCGGCCATTCCGGCCATCGTGTCCGGCGGCATCGCAGAGCGCGCCCGCTTCTGGCCCCAGCTGAGCGCCACCGCACTGATCGTCGGCCTGCTCTATCCGCTGTTCGAAGGCATGGTGTGGAACGGCAACTTCGGCTTCCAGAGCTGGCTCGAAGCACAGTTTGGTCACCCCTTCCACGACTTTGCCGGCTCGGTCGTCGTACATGCGTTCGGCGGCTGGGTCGCTCTGGCGGCCGTTGCGCTGCTCGGCCCGCGACGCGGCCGCTACTCGCGCGACGGCGGCATTGCGGCGCATCCGCCATCCAGCATTCCCTTCCTCGCGCTCGGCGCATGGATACTGACGGTCGGCTGGTTCGGCTTCAACGTCATGAGCGCCCAGCGTCTGGAAGCGGTCAACGGTCTGGTCGCCGTCAACTCGCTGATGGCCATGGTGGGCGGCACGCTGGCGGCGCTGGTGGCCGGCCGCAACGACCCGGGCTTCGTTCACAACGGACCGCTCGCCGGGCTGGTGGCCGTATGCGCCGGATCGGATCTGATGCACCCGCTCGGTGCGCTGGTCACCGGTGCCATCGCCGGCGGCCTGTTCGTGCTCATGTTCACGTTGACGCAGAACCGCTGGAAGATCGACGACGTGCTCGGCGTATGGCCGCTGCACGGCCTGTGTGGCGCCTGGGGAGGCATCGCGGCCGGCGTGTTCGGACTTGAGGCATTCGGCGGCCTCGGCCAGGTGAGCTTCGCCTCGCAGCTGGCCGGAACGGTGGCCGGCGTGGCCATCGCGCTCTCCGGCGGCGCGCTGATCTACGGCGTCATCCGGATGACGGTCGGCATCCGGCTCGACCCCGAACAGGAGTACGAAGGCGCCGACCTCGCGATACACCGCATCAGCGCCTCGCCGGAACGCGAAACGCTCTGGTGAGGCGACGAACGGCGCGGGATGGTGCCAGTCGGCGACAGCCGACAGCATTGCGGCGCACAAGCAGGCAGAATCCGGGGATAACTCGACGGAGCTCCCCATGCACATCGCACGTACTGCCTTGCCCGCGCTGTTGCTCTGCGCGTTTGCCTCGCCGGCCCAGGCCGACGTCCTGCTCGCCACGCGGCAGACGGTGGTCGAACCCGGCCTTCCGCTGACGCTGACGGTCATCTCGACCGCCGGCGAAACACTGCCCGATGAATTGCCGGCGCGCGTCGTCGTCGGTGCGCGCGCCGTGCCGCTGTCGCTGAAGGCGCGCGCCGATGGCAAGGACGGACGGCGCGAGTACGCGGCCACCTTTCCGCCCGAACTCGAAGGCACCGGCCGGCTCGAACTCACGCAGCAAACGTCCAGCGTACTGCTCGTCCAGTTGCTGCCGGGCGCGCGCGCCGGTGCCAGCGTCGACAATCTCGCCCGCATCCGTGGCGAAGAAGAAACGACCGGCGTCGTGAATCTGGGCAAGCGTGCCCCGTCGCTCAGCGAACACGAACCGATGTATTTCGTCGCCGGATCGCGCGGTCCGACCACGGCGCGCTTCCAGCTGTCGTTCAAGTACCGCATCTTCGACCCGGACGGATGGGTGTCCGACCTGCCGGTCGGGCAGGCGCTGACCGGTCTCTACCTCGGCTACACGCAGACGTCGATCTGGGACTGGAGCGGTGACTCCAAGCCCTTCCGCGACACGACCTACAAGCCGAGCTTCTTCTACCAGCTCGGCCCCTACCGCAGGATCGGCTCGCGCCACACGCTGTCGGCGCAGGCCGGCTATGAACATCAGTCCAACGGACGTGCCGGCATCGAGTCGCGCTCGATCGACACGCTGTTCCTGAAGCCGACCTGGCGCTGGGACATCGACGGCGACACGCACTTCTCGGCCGCGGTAAAGCTGTTCGGTTACCTCGAGAAGGAATCGACCAACCGCGACATCGCCGACTATCGCGGTTATGCGCTGCTCAACATGCGCTACGGCAATGACGACGGCTGGCTGATCCAGGCAGAGGGCTATCCGGGCGACAAGGGCTCGCTGCAGCTCGACCTGTCCTACCGGCTCAAGCGCGTGCTGCTGTCGGACGCCGGCGGCTTCCTGCACTTCCAGTACTTCAACGGCTACGGCGAAAGCATGCTCGATTACAACCGCGGCGGCCCGGCGCAGTTCCGGGTCGGCTTCTCCATCGTCCGCTGACCCCCTTCGCCGACGTGCTCACGCATGCGCGGGAGCGTCCGGGGCGGCGCTGAACTCCGGTTCGGCGAGCAGATGCACGGTGAAGCAGGTGCCCTCGCCCGGCGCGCTGTCGACGGTGATGGTTCCGCCGTAACGCTCGATCAGGCCGAGCGACACGGACAGGCCCAACCCGGTACCTTCCGAGCGCTTGGTGGTGAAGAAGGGATCGAACACCCGCCCCAGGTTCTCGGGCGCGATGCCGTGCCCGGTGTCGCGCACCAGAATGTCGACGCCCGGCGGCGCCGTGCAGTCGCGCGTTGCAAGCGTCAGCGTGCCACCGTCGGGCATCGCGTGCAGCGCGTTGACCATGAGATTGACCAGCACCTGCTGCAGCTCGTCGCGATTGATGCGCACAGCCGTCGTCGCCTGCGTGTCGAAGCGGATGTCGACGCCGCTCTTGCGCGCCTGGTGCTGCACCAGCGGCAGCGTGTCGGCGAGCACGGCACCGGCATCCACGTCTTCGACATAGCCTGAAAACTCGCCCGGTCGCGCGTACTGCAGCAGCTTCGTGACGATGACGCGCACGCGGTTGATCTGCTCGTCCAGCAGGCGCACTTCCGTCGACACCACATCGGCGGACGGCCCGAGCAGTTCGCGCAGCAGGTCGAGGTTGCCCTGCATGACGGCGATCGGATTGTTGATTTCGTGCGCGACGCCGGCCGTGAGCTGGCCGATCGCGGCGAGCTTCTCGGAGCGCACGAGCTGGCGCTGCGCCTCGCGCAGTTCGGCGGTGCGCTCGACCACCTTCTGGTCAAGTTCGGCGTTGAGCTGGGTCAGTTCGGCTTCGCGCGCGGCGACGGTGTCGAGCAGTGTGTCGAGATGGCCGGCGAGGCGCGCGATCTCCTCGCCGCCGGCGACGCTGCCGGTGCGCACCTGCGTGTCGCCCCGCTCCACCGCGCTGATCGTCGCGTCCATGCGCTCGATGGGGCGGAAGATGGCACGCGCGCCGCGCAGCGACAGCACGACGCTGGCCGCCATGATGAGCGCGAACAGGCCGATCAGCGCGGCGAGGATGTTCTGCTTCACGTTGCGGAAAGGCGCTTCGAGAAAGCCGACGTAGAGCATGCCGATGCGCGCCCCGGCGCCATCGACGACCGGCTCGTAGGCCGACACATACCAGTCATTGACGACGAAGGCGCGATCCAGCCAGCGCTCGCCGTTGTCGAGCACGCGATGACGCACCTCGGCAGACACGCGCGTGCCCAGCGCGCGGTCGCCGCCGAACATGCGCACATTGGTCGCGATGCGCACGTCGTCGAGAAACAGTGTCGCGGTGCCGCGCGAACCGAGCGGCAGCGCCTCGTCGTTGTAGACAAGGTCGTTGATGGTGTCGACGAAATCGAGATTGCGGTTCAGCAGCTGCACGCCTTCGAGTACGCCGATCTGCTCGCCCTGCGCATCGAACACCGGCGTCGCGACGTGGATGACCATGCCGCGATCCTCTTCGCTGCGCGGATCGGGCCGCGCGTTGTCGGTCGGCACGATGGCGAGACGGGCGCGCTCGAGCAGCGGCGGGCCTATCGTCTCCAGCTGTTGCGCACTGAAGACGGACAGCGACACGCCAGCCGCGCCGGCCAGCGCATCACGCACGACCGGCCAGTCGGCACGCGCTTCGCCGGGCGCGGCCCCGGTCGAAGCGCCGCGCACCCTGCCGTCACCGTCGAGCAGATACAGCGCGTCGAAATGCTGGGCGCCAGCCTCGTGCTCCAGCAGCGACGCGAGATCAGCGGGCCGCTCCAGCACCGCCCGCAGCCGTCCGGACGTCGCAAGCCCGGTGACGGTCTGTTTGTCGCCATCGAGCACGCGGTCAAAGTACTGGCGCGCAATCGTCAGCTCGGCGTTCACCTTGTAGATGAGCAACTGGTCGTAGGCCGAATTGCCCCAATGCACCACGAGGCCGATCAGCAGCGGCAGCATCAGCAGCGGCGGTGCCAGCACCAGCACCAGCAAACGGGTGCGTACCGAACCGCGCCAGAGTCGGTCGAACTTGCGCATCGCGCGATGCTACCCGCAATCACCGCAGCGACGCACACCGCAGCGCCAGCCGCTACACTCGCGCGTTTGTGCCCAGCGAACCCGCCATGAACTTCGACGTGATCGTGATCGGCGCCGGCGCCGCCGGCATGATGTGCGCCGCGACCGCCGCCGGGCGAGGCCGGCGCGTGCTGCTGATCGACCACGCCACGAGGCTCGCGGAGAAGATCCGCATCTCGGGCGGCGGGCGCTGCAACTTCACCAACCGCGACCTCAAGCCCGAGAACTTCCTGTCGCAGAACCCGCATTTCTGCCGCTCGGCGCTGTCGCGCTACACACCCGCCGATTTCCTTTCGCTGGTCGGACGCCACGGCATCGCCTGGCACGAAAAGACACTCGGCCAGCTGTTCTGCGACGACAGTTCGTCGCAGATCATCGCCATGCTGAAAGCGGAATGCGACGACGCCGGCGTGAGCTGGCAGATGCCGTCGAGCGTGCTTGGCATCAGCCGCACCGAAGACGGCTTCCACGTCGACACCGATCAGGGCGAGCGCCAGGCGGCGTCACTGGTGATCGCCAGCGGCGGGCTGACGGTGCCGAAGATCGGCGCCACGCCCTTCGGCTACCGCGTGGCCGAGCAGTTCGGCCTGAAGGTCGTCACGCCGCGTCCGGCGCTGGTGCCGCTGGCGCTCGACCCCGACTGGCTCGCGCGGTTCGGGGAACTGTCCGGCGCGTCCTTCGATTCGGTCGCGACCTGCAACGGCCCGGATTTCCGCGAGCAGACGCTGCTCACCCACCGCGGCCTGTCCGGACCGGCCATCCTGCAGGCATCCAGTTACTGGCAGCAGTCCGGCGCACGCGACCCGGTCTGCATCGACCTGCTGCCCGACCTGCCCGACGCCGAAGCCTGGTTGCAGGCCGCGCGCAGCGGCCGCCAGACGCTGGCCGCTGCGCTGGCCGAGCACCTGCCCCGGCGTTTCGCTCAGCAGTGGGCGGATTTCGAAGGGGCGGGCCGCTGGAACGCGGCGCTCGTTGAATTGCCCCGGGCAGCCCTCGCCGACATCGCGCAGCGACTCAAGTGCTGGGCGGTGCATCCGAGCGGCACCCTGGGCTACAACAAGGCAGAAGTGACGCTGGGCGGCGTCGACACGCGCGAGCTCGACCAGAAAACGATGGCCGCGCGCCGCGTGCCCGGCCTGCATTTCATCGGCGAGGTGGTCGATGTGACCGGCTGGCTCGGCGGCTACAACTTCCAGTGGGCCTGGTCGTCCGGCTGGTGCGCCGGACAGGCCGCATGATCAGGAGGTGTGGAAGGGGAAGAACACCGGCACCAGCAACAGCACGGTAACACCGTAGGCAAGGCTCACCGGCAGCCCTGCGCGCAGGAAGTCGCGCATGCGGTAACGCCCCGGCGTATAGACCATGAGATGGGTCTGGTAGCCGAACGGGATGAGAAAACAGGCGCTTGCACCGTAGAGCACCACCATGACGAAGGGCATCGGATCAACGCCGAGCGCATGCGCGGTCGAGATCGCGATCGGAAACGACAGCGCGGCAGCGGCGTTGTTGGTCACCATTTCCGTCAGCACGACGGTCAGCAGGTACAGGCCGACCAGCGCGCCCCACACGCCGTAGCCGTCAAACACGCTGCGCATCGCGCCCGCCACCAGCGCGGCTGCGCCGCTGTCCTCCAGCACGCGCGCAATGGTCAGTGCGGAACCGATGACCAGCACCAGATCGAACGGGAAGCGCCGGCGCATCTCGCCCAGCGTGAGCAGGCCCGACAGCACCAGCCCGGCCATCAGCAACAGCAGGCCGCTGAACAGGGACAGCACGTCGAAGGTGGCCAGTGCGATGACCAGCGCGAAGCCGCCGAGGGTCAGGCGGCTCTGCATCGCAGTCAGGCGCGGGCGCACCAGCGTGCCGCCGAGCACATGGAAATTGCGGTCGAGATTGCGGTGCTGCGAAAAATCCGGCCCGACCGCGAGCAGCAGGCTGTCGCCGACGCGCAGCGGAATGCGCCCGAGCTGTCCGGTCAGCCGGCGGTCGCCGCGCCGGATGCCGACCACGCCAGCGTCGAACATGGTGCGGAAATCCACGCCCCGCAAGGTCCGGTTCGCGAGTTCGGACTGGCTGGAAACGATGACTTCGAGCAGGTTCGAACGCAGCAGCGAGCCGGCTTCGACGCCGAACACGCGCAAGCCGTCGAAGCGCTGCAGCGCGGCAACCTTGTCGATCTCGCCGGTGAAGATGAGCACGTCACCGACTTCCAGAACTTCGGCCGGCGCCACCGGAGAGATGAGCCGCCCGTCGCGCACGATCTCCAGCAGGAACAGGCCTTCGAGACTGCGTAGCTGATTCTGTTCGATGCTGCGCCCGGCCATGGCCGAGCCCGGCTCCACCCGCGTTTCAAGAAAATAGGCCTGCTGGGATTCACGTCCGTTCGCCTCATGCGACGGCAGCAGGCGCACGCCGAGCGACATGACGACCAGACAGACCAGCGCGACCGGCAGTCCGACCCACATCGGGTCGAACATGCCCAGCGGCGCCATGCCCGCATTCACCATGAAGGAGCTGACCACCAGATTGGTCGAGGTGCCGACCAGCGTTGTCACCCCGCCAAACACGGCTGCGTACGACAAGGGAATCAGCAAGCGCGACGCGGGCTGGTGACGCTGACGCGAAATGACGCCCAGCATCGCGCCGACGACAGCGGTGTTGTTGAGGAAGGCGGAAAACAGGCTGGTCACCGAGGCAAAGCGGAAGACCGCCCAGCCCTGGCGCCCGCGCAGCAAGGTGTCGGACACCCGGTCGAGCACCGGCGAGCGCTCCAGCGCAAGGGACACAAGCAGCAGCAACACCAGCACCGCCAGCGCCGGATTGGTGTAGCTCGTCAGCCAGGTCTTCTGGTCGACCAGTCCGGCGAGGTGATAACAGGCCGCAAGCGACGCGAACAGCGGCGCCGGCGTCACCCGCCCGTGCATCAGCAGCGCGAGCAACAGCCCGATCGAGGCCAGAACCAGATAGGCGGTCATCGTCGAGGCGTCAGGCGCTCAGCCCCCAGGCGACGAAGTGCGGGTTTGCGAAATCCGGCTTGGCATAGCCGAACGGCGCGCCATCGGTCTGCTCGATACGCCCGCCCGCGGCAACCAGCACCGCGTGGCCGGCGGCGATATCCCACTCCATCGTGCGGCCGAGCCGCGGATACACGTCGGCCTCTCCGGCCGCGACGAGACAGATCTTCAGCGACGAGCCGGCGTTGCGCAGGCTGGCCACCTTGCGTCCGGCGAGGAATGCGTCCAGCGCGGAGGCGTCGCCGTGCGAACGGCTGGCGACCACGGTCAGCCCCTCCGCCGGCGGTACGCGGCAGCGGATCTCGCGCGTGCCCGCCTCGTCCGTCAGCCAGGCACCGACGCCTTCGATACCGGAGAACATGCGGCCGAGGGCCGGTGCGAGCACCACGCCAAGCACCGGGCGACCGTTCTGGATCAACGCGACGTTCACCGTGAACTCGCCGTTCCGGTTGATAAACTCTTTAGTGCCATCCAGTGGATCGACCAGCCAGAAGGGCGCACCATCGGCCGGGCGCTGACCCGCCTCGGTCGACTCTTCCGACACGATGAAAATATCCGGCGTCAAGCTTTTCAGGCGCGCCACGATCAGTTCATCAGCTTTCTGATCGGCGAGAGTAACGGGGGATTTATCATATTTATCAGCAACTTCAAAATCCGTCGCATACACATCCATGACACAACGTCCTGCTTCAGCCACCACGTCGAGCAGTGCCGCGTGCAGTGTTTTCAGCTCCGCCAGATTCTTCATTTCGTCTCCAGATTCACAATTATTCAGGCCATTTAATAATTAATACACACAGAATGCGCACTGAATGGTTGTACTCTACATGACAGATCACATAACCGTCTGTGAATAATGGACGCTAGAAACCTCCCTGCCGACATCCTGAACGAGCGAAGACGCCAGGCCGTGAAGCTGCGCCTGTCGGGCATGACGGTCGCCGCCGTGTCGGCCGCGGTCGAGCTCAGCGCGCCGACCGTCATCGCCGCGCACAAGGCCTACCTCGGCGGCGGCTGGGAGGCCGTGGCGGTGAAGCGGCGCGGTCGGGTCAGCGGCAGTGGCCGCAAGATCGATCCGGCCCTCGAACAACGGCTGCTCGACACGATGCTTGAGCGCCTGCCGGACGCTCTCGGCCTGCCACACCTTCTGTGGTGCGACGAAGCCATCGCTGACTGGTTTGCGCTGCAGGGCACCACTGCGCCGCCACGGCGCAGCCTTGCGCGCTACCGCACGGGCTGGGGCATTGCGCCGTCGGCCGATGCGACAGGCGAAGCGGCGCTGCACGACCGGCTGCAACAGGCGCCGGCCGGGCACGACGCGATGTCGACCACCGCCCTCGCCTGGGCGCCGCCCGGCAGAGCGGGCCGCGGTCACTGGTTGCTGTTTGCCCGCGGCACGCGCGGCCAGCTCTACTGGCGCAGTCTTGCGCACGCGCCGCGCAGCGGCGACTGGACGGCCCTGTGGCAGCGCTTGGCAACGCTGTGCAGGCGGCCGCTGCATCTGGTCATCGGCGGCCTGTCGCTGCGCCCGGGCGACAGCCTGACGGACTGGCTGGCACAGCAACGCCCGCCTGTCAGCTGGAGCACCGCATCAGGTGACCGGCCTGCCGGCCCGGCGCCGACGTCTCCGCGCAATGCCACGCCTTCCGTGACGCGCTCGAACGCCCGAACCGCGACATCGCCGCATCATTCTGCTATCAACCCGAGACCGCTCATGCAGACGACACCTGAACCCATCGATCCTGACACCCTCACCCACCTGCAGCGACTGGAAGCCGAAAGCATCCACATCATGCGCGAGGTGGTGGCCGAGGCCGAAAACCCGGTCATGCTCTACTCCATCGGCAAGGACAGCGCCGTCATGCTGCATCTGGCGATGAAGGCCTTTTATCCGGCAGTGCCGCCGTTCCCGCTGTTGCACGTCGACACCACGTGGAAGTTCAAGGCGATGTATGCCTTCCGCGACGAGATGGCGAAAAAGCTCGGCATGGACCTGCTGGTGCACGTCAATCCGGAAGGCCTGGCCAAGGGCATCAACCCGTTCACGCACGGTTCGGCCATCCACACCGACATCATGAAAACCGAGGGCCTGAAGCAGGCGCTGGACAAGTACGGCTTCGACGTCGCCTTCGGCGGTGCGCGCCGCGACGAGGAAAAATCGCGCGCGAAGGAACGCATCTTCTCGTTCCGCACCGCGCAGCACCGCTGGGACCCGAAGAACCAGCGCCCGGAGTTGTGGAACCTCTACAACGCACGCAAGCACAAGGGCGAATCGATCCGCGTGTTCCCGATCTCGAACTGGACCGAACTCGACATCTGGCAATACATCTATCTGCAGAACATTCCCATCGTGCCGCTGTACTACTCGGCGCCGCGACCGGTGGTCGAACGCGACGGCACGCTCATCATGGTCGACGACGAGCGCATGCCGCTGCGTGCCGGCGAGGTGCCGATGATGAAGAGCGTGCGCTTCCGTACGCTGGGCTGCTATCCGCTGACCGGCGCGGTCGAGTCGGAAGCCGCCACGCTGCCCGAAATCATCCAGGAAATGCTGCTCACAAAGACGTCGGAGCGCCAGGGCCGGATGATCGATCACGATTCGGCTGCATCGATGGAAAAGAAAAAGCAGGAAGGGTATTTCTGATGGCACACGTTTCCGACCTCATCGCCGACGACATCGGCGCCTATCTGAAGCAGCACGAGCACAAGAGCCTGCTGCGCTTCATCACCTGCGGCAGCGTCGATGACGGCAAGAGCACGCTGATCGGCCGCTTGCTGTACGAATCGAAAATGCTGTTCGAGGACCAGCTCGCGGCACTCGAAGCCGACTCGAAGAAGGTCGGCACCCAGGGCGGCGACCTGGACTTCGCGCTGCTCGTCGACGGCCTCGCGGCAGAACGCGAACAGGGCATCACGATCGACGTGGCCTACCGCTTCTTCTC
>JAHJHI010000044.1 GCA_018824085.1 Gammaproteobacteria bacterium
CCATTTCAGATGGCGCAGCAGCGCTGTTGTTGATGCGCGCCTCGCGGGCTGACGCGTTGGGCTTGATGCCGCTTGCGCGCATCGCTGCACACGCAACCCATGCGGGCGAACCGAAGCGCTTTCCGATGGCGCCGGCGTTTGCGATCCGCGACGTCGTCGAGCGCAGCGGCTGGACTGCTGCCGATGTCGATCTCTATGAAATCAATGAAGCATTCGCCGTGGTGACGCTGGCCGCCATCAGCGACCTGGCGCTCGATCCCGATACGGTGAATGTGCACGGCGGTGCATGCGCGCTCGGACATCCGATCGGCGCGACCGGCGCCCGGCTGCTGGTGACGCTGATCGGCGCGCTGCGCCATGCGGGCGGACAGCGTGGTGTGGCGAGCCTGTGCATCGGTGGTGGAGAGGCCACCGCCGTGGCGCTCGAACTATGGCGGGAGTAAGCTGTTGCGATTGCGCAGCAATCGCCCGCACCCCGCGCAGACGAATGGAATCGTGAAGCATCTGACCGGCCGCCAAGGCCGGCGTGGCAAGTTTGGGCAAAGAAGCCCGGGAGACCCTGCACCCTGAAGTGCATGGCTACCCGGGTAACGGAGGAGGCGGAAAACAGTGCTGCATCGCAGCCGTAGCTGCGATGCCGTGCCGAACCCGTCGACCTCCCATACAAATAGGAGGTAGCCATGGAGTTGAGCGACGAAGGCCAGAGTCAGATGTTTTCACGCCCGGAGCTGGACCGGGATGTCATGACGCACTGGGAGCGTCTTCTCAGCGGTGAAGATTGCAGCTCCGATGCACTCAGGCGACTGATCGACGACTCCTGGCGGCGCTGCCTCAACGCTCACGTAGACCCGGGCAAGGATCAGGCACCGCCTCCGCTGAGCGAGAACTCGCTCTACTCCCTGCACCAGAAGCACGGCGACCTGCTGACCGCGAGTACGCCGGTCATGGCGATGGCGCGCGATTTCCTCGCCGAGACGGGCACCATCATGGTGCTTACGGACCACAGCGGCACGATACTCAGCCTCGAAGGTGACGCGGCGACGCGCGACGAAGGCGAGGGCATGAACATGATGCCCGGTGCGAGCTGGAGTGAAACCGCCTGCGGCACCAATGCGATCGGTACTGCGATCGCCGTGCGTCATCCGGTGCAGATACATTCGGCCGAGCACTACTGTGCCGGCATCAAGCGCTGGACCTGTTCGTCCACCGTCATTCTCGACCCTTACGACTCCAGCGTGCTCGGCGCCATCGACGTGTCGGGCCTGCAGCAGACGTACAACCGCCACAGCCTCGCGCTCGTCGTGGCGACCGCAAGCAAGATTGAAGGGCGGCTGGCCAAGCACGAGATGGGCATCCGTTTCCGCTTGCTCGAACGCTGCATGCACCGCCTGACGCATTCCACGTCGGACGGTGTCATCGTGTTCGATCGCCGCGGCAATCCGGTCAAGGCAAACGAACGCGCCGATCAGGCGCTGAACGAACTGGCCGAAGGGCGCATCGGCTCGCGCAAGCTCGACATCGCGTCCATCACGCTCGGCCACGCGACCGACGACGGCCTGCCCGCCGGCCTGCAGGGCTGGATCTCGCCTGAGTGGCTGGAACCGGTGCTCGACAACGGCCAGCGCATCGGCACCCTGCTCACCATTCCGATCTTCCGCACGCGCCCGGTGTCGGTCCCGGCCGTCATTTGCGACAACGGCAATGCTGCGCCGGAGCCGGGGCCCGAGCCGAGCAGGCTTGATTGCGTCGTCGGGCGTGATCCGACGCTGGTGCAGGCGGTCGAGCGCGCGCGCCAGTTGGCCCGCTCCAACGTGCCGGTACTGCTGCTCGGGGAGACGGGCGTCGGCAAGGAAGTGTTTGCGCAGGGTATTCACGACTGCGGCAGCGCCCGCGCCGCGCCATTCGTCGTCGTCAATTGCGGCGGCCTGTCGCGGGAGTTGCTGGCAACCGAACTGTTCGGCTATGCGGAAGGTTCCTTCACCGGCGCACGGCGCGGCGGCATGACCGGCAAGATCGAGGCGGCCAACGGTGGCACGCTGTTCCTCGACGAGCTGGGTGAAATGCCGATCGACATGCAGCCCCATCTGCTGCGCGTGCTGGAGGAGGGCGAGATATACCGTCTGGGCGAGAACACGCCGCGCAAGGTGAAATTCCGGCTGATCGCCGCGACCAATCGTGATCTGCGCAAGGAGGTTACGGAGGGGCGCTTCCGCATGGACCTGTACTACCGTGTGGCGGTCACCAGCATCCGCATTCCGCCGTTGCGCGAGCGCCTGGGCGACATTGCGGAACTGTCGCGTGCGCTGCTCACGAAGATCGCCCGCCATCACGGCGTGCCGCCGCCCGCACTGTCGGCGGCGGAAATCGGCGAACTCGCGTCGTATTCATGGCCCGGCAATGTGCGCGAATTGCGCAACGTGCTGGAATCCATGCTGCTCACCGGAGAACGTCCGCGCTCGCTGATGATGAGCGAGGCGCCGCGCAGCATCCGTTTGCCGGAGGCGTCGCTGCGCGACGATCACTCGATTCTGCCCGGAGAATGCCGGGACAGCCGTCGTCTGGACGAAGCGGAGCGCGAAGCGATCCTGAGCGCGATCGACGACAGCCACGGCAACATGGCGCTGGCGGCGCGCTCGCTGGGCATCGCCAAGAGCACGCTCTACCTGAAGCTGAAGAAGTTCGGGCTCGACCCGCTGGTCGAGCGTGCGCGCGAAGGACATGCGCGCGGCCATTGAGCGGCGCGCTGGCGGCGGGGCAGGGCCTGCCGCCAGCACACGGCTACATCACCTTCACCGCCCGTCCGATATAGAGTACCGGCCCGGTCGGGCGACCGATCGGCGACCCCGTTTCCGGTTCCAGCGTGATTTCGAACAACTGGTTGTCTTCCATCGGCGGCAGCTCCGCCATCGTCACGTCGAGCGGGCGCCCCGGCTTCACCAGACCGAGTGAAACCGGACCTTTCCACTTGTCCGCCTTGGTCCAGAACTGCAGCGACTTGGCCGACGGAACGTCCTGACTGACGAGCGGAATCAGCTTCAACGACTGTGTCGTGCTCGCCTGCACCACCCAGCCCGGTGCCTTGTCATCGGGTGCCACCAGCACAACCATGAAGCGCGGTGTGGCTTCGCGCGGCGCCCCTGGCAGCCCGAGAACGGCCAGCAGCATGGCTGCGGCAAACCCCGTGGCGGCCAGTGAGCGCCAGAAAGCGAGGTTGTCCCACAGCCGCGCCCAGCGTGATGGCCCGGGTCTGGCTGCCGCTTGCGCGACCGGCCACAGCGTGCGCTCGATGCGTGACCACAGCGCTGGCGGCAGGTGCTCGGGTTCGACCATCGACGTCAGTGGCAGCATGCGCTGCTCCCAGTAGTCGACCTGCGTGCGCAGGTCCGCGTCGTGTCCGGTGCGCTGTTCGACCTGCGCCCGTTCGTCCGCGTCGAGAAGGCCGAGCACGTATTGACCTGCGAGCGTGTTGTTGTCCATGTCGTCCTTCATGCCAGACACTCCCTCAGAGCCTGAAGGCCCCGGCGTATCCATGCCTTGACCGTGCCCAGCGGCGATTCGAGCCGGCTGGCGATCTCGCTGTGCGTGCATCCTTCAAGGTAGGCGAGCAGGATGCTCGAGCGTTTCCCGGCGTCGAGCCGTGCGAGACAGTCGTACAGCAGACCTGATTCCGACGACAGCAGCACCTGCCGGCAGGGGTCGGCCGCACCGGAGGCGTGGTCCGATTCCATCCGCTCGAAGGTCGAGTCGTCCGCGGCGACCTCACGCGCGTGGTTGCGGACATGGTTCAGCGCGCCGTGCCGCACGATGCTGTAGATCCAGCCGCGGGCCGAGCCGCGCGTTGCGTCGAACGTGGAGGCCTTCTCCCAGATGCGGACGAAGGCGTCGTGGAGCACGTCTTCGGCGACATCCCGGCGGCGCACGATGCGCAGGGCCACGCCGAGCAGGCGACTGCCTTCGGCCTGGTAGATGCGCTGCAGCGCCGCTTGATCGCCTCGGGCGCAGGCGACCAGCGCCGCTTCGAAATCAGGGTCGTAGGGTGGATAAGTCATCGGCTGCCCGGGTTGTGGATGTGGGTTCGTCGACCGCGCGCCATCTTGCCTGCTCGTGCGCCGGTCTGCGTGCATACCCGCAACCGGGCGGGGCGGATGCAGCGGCCGTGAATCAGGCGCGACAGCGCGCCGGCCAATTGCTGCATTGCGAAATAAACTTGCAAACATACGTCGCTGTCTGTAAAGTGTGCGGCCTCGTGCAGTGCGGGCTGATTCACGATCAGCCAACCGGGTGTTCAGCAGTATTTCCCGGCGTACGTGCCGTCCAAGTTATCGTCCCTGGCCTGTCTTTTTCTCCCGCCTGTTTGGTCAAGCGTGGTTGATCGGTTAGTGCCGATAGAACGCCGGGTATCTGTCCGGCCAACCCGCTCTTTCCGCACTGCTTCCGGCAGCGCGGAGGGTAGCCATTGTGTGGAAAAAAATACATGGAATTCTCGGAACTCGGTCTTAACGAAACCCTTCTCGGCGCGATCATCGAAGCCGGATACCCCAACCCTACTGCCGTGCAGGAAAAGGCCGTGCCCGCAGCGCTGGCCGGTCGCGACCTCATGGTGTCGTCGCAAACCGGCACCGGCAAGACGGCCGCCTTCATGTGGCCGGCGCTCAACCGCCTGACGCAGGAATCGACGATCAAGGCGCGCGGCCCGCGTGTACTGGTGCTTACGCCGACACGCGAACTGGCGATTCAGGTCACCGACGCCTGCCGCAAGTACGGCAAGGGCCTGCGCTACGCGAAGGCGGTCAGCGTGGTGGGCGGTACCTCCTACGTCATGCAGAACAAGCTGCTCGCCCAGCCGTATGAAGTGCTGGTGGCAACGCCGGGCCGCCTGATCGACCAGATGGACAGCGGCCGCATCGACTTCGGCCGTCTTGAAATGCTGGTGCTCGACGAAGCTGACCGCATGCTGGACATGGGCTTCATCGAAGACATCGAAGCGATTGTCGATCGCCTGCCGGAAGGTCGTCAGACCCTGCTGTTCTCCGCCACGTTCGAGCCGCGCGTCTGCCGTCTGGCGGAACGCCTGACCCGGGATGCGGAGCGCATCGAGATCGTGACCACCGCAGCGCAACATGAAAACATCGAGCAGCGCCTGCTGTTCGCCGACGGCATGGGCCACAAGCAGCGCCTGCTTGACCACCTGCTGCGCGGTGAAGACGTCGAACAGGCCATCGTGTTTACAGCAACCAAGCGCGACGCTGACCAGATCGCAGAATCTCTCGGAGAAAACGGCTTCCTCGCTGCCGCGCTGCATGGCGACATGCATCAGGGCGAACGCAACCGCACGCTCGGCCATCTGCGCCGCGGCGCGCTGCGCGTGCTGGTTGCCACCGACGTTGCCGCCCGCGGCATTGACGTCGCCGGCATCAGCCACGTCATCAACTTCGACCTGCCGAAATCGGCGGAAGACTATGTGCACCGTATCGGCCGCACGGGCCGGGCAGGTCGCAGCGGCATCGCAGTGAGCCTGGCATCGGGTGATGACGTGCGTCGGGTCAAGACGATCGAGCGTTTCATCCGCCACACCATTCCGGTGCACACCATTCCGGGTCTCGAGCCGCGCGTTCAGCCGCGTACGTCGGCACCGCGCAGCACGCGCCCGGGTGGTGGTGGCCGTCCGGGTGGCTGGGGTGGCAAGCCGGGCGGCGCACCGCGTCGCAGCGGCCCGGGTGGCCCGCGCAGCGAAGGCGGCTACCGTGGTCAGGGCAGCGGCCGTACTGACCGTGCGCGCCGTCCCGACTAAGGGCTGAAGTCGCATGGCATGAGGCGAAGGGGTGCCGGGTAACCGGCGCCCCTTCGCTTTTTCCATTTCTGGCAGGCGTGGGTGTAGAATCCGCGCCTTTTTCCGGGCGGGAACGGCCGCCGTGGAGAGGAACCCGATGAGCGCTTCCGATACGAACCGCCCGCCGCTGGTTGGCGTTGTGATGGGGTCGAACTCCGACTGGGACACCTTGCGCCCGGCGACCGTGCTGCTCGCGCAGTTCGGCATCGCGTTCGAAGCGCGGGTGGTGTCGGCGCACCGCACCCCCGATTTGCTGTTCTCCTATGCGGAAAGTGCGCGCAGCCGTGGCTTGCGCGCCATCATCGCTGGCGCGGGCGGTGCGGCGCACCTGCCGGGCATGCTGGCGGCGAAGACGACGGTGCCGGTGCTTGGCGTTCCCGTCCAGTCGCGGGCGCTCAACGGCATGGATTCCCTGCTGTCGATCGTGCAGATGCCCAAGGGCGTTCCGGTCGCCACCTTTGCCATCGGCGAAGCGGGCGCGGCGAATGCCGCACTGTTTGCAGTCGCCTTGCTCGCGGGCGATGATGCCGCGCTGGCACAGGCGCTGGATGCGTTCCGCGCGACGCAGATGCAGACCGTGCTGGACATGAAACTTGAACCTTGACGGCCGGCGCGGCCGCCGCGTTCTCGGCAGCAACGTGGCGGCCGCGCGTGACGCCGGTTCCGGCCCGCCTTTTTGATCGATTCTGGAGTTCCGATGATTCTTCCTCCCGCGACACTGGGCATGCTTGGCGGCGGCCAACTGGGCCGCTTCTTCGTGCTGGCCGCGCATGAAATGGGGTATCGCGTCATCGTGCTCGACCCGGACCGCAACAGCCCGGCCGGCCGCGCGGCGGACGAGCATCTGTGTGCGGCCTACGACGACGCAGAGGCGCTCGAACTGCTGGCCCAGCGCTGTGCCGCCGTGACCACCGAATTCGAGAACGTGCCGGCCGATACGCTGGACCACCTCGCGAAGTTCATTCCGACGCGGCCCAACGCAGCGTGCGTGGCCGTTGCGCAGAACCGGATCGCGGAAAAGACCTTCCTGTCCGATCGCGGTTTCGCGGTCGGACCGTTTGCCGCGGTCACGTCGGCGCCCGATATCGAGTCGGCCGACCCTTCGCTGTTTCCGGCCGTGCTCAAGGTGGCGCGCTTCGGTTACGACGGCAAGGGCCAGGCGCGCGTGAACAACGTCGCCGAAGCGAAGGCGGCGTTTGAAAGTTTCAAGCGTGAAGCGTGCGTGCTGGAGAAGATGCTGACGCTCGACCTGGAAGTGTCCTGCGTGCTCGCACGCGACGCGGGCGGGCGCATCGCTGCGTTTCCGATCGCCGAGAACAGCCATCGAAACGGCATTCTGGACGTCAGCATCGCACCGGCCCGCATCAGCGGAGCGCTGGCTGCGGAGGCCACCGAGATCGCGTCCGGCATCGCGGCGGAGCTTGGCTATGTCGGCGTGCTCGGCGTCGAGTTCTTCGTCTGCGGCGGACAGCTCATGGTGAACGAGATGGCGCCGCGCCCGCACAACAGCGGCCATTACACGATCGACGCCTGCGTCACCAGCCAGTTCGAACAGCAGGTGCGCATCCTCTGCGGCCTGCCGCTGGGCGACGCGCGCCAGCATTCGCGCGCGGTGATGGTCAATCTGCTGGGCGACCTGTGGTTCCGGCAGGACGCGCACCACTCGCAGGAACCGGCCTGGTCGACGCTGCTGCGCATACCGGGGCTCAAGCTTCACCTGTACCGCAAGCATCACGCTCGCGGTGGCCGCAAGATGGGACATTTCACGGTGCTCGGCGAAGCCGGCGAGCCGGTGATCGATACGGCGATGAACGCGCGCCTCGCCATCGGCATCGACGACTGACGGCGATGACGCAAGACGATGCCGGCATCGCGGCTGCGGCCACACGCCTGCGAGCCGGCGAACTGGTCGCGTTTCCGACCGAAACCGTCTATGGGCTGGGCGCCGACGCGCTCAATCCGGCGGCCGTGCGCCGCATCTTCGAAGCCAAGGGTCGGCCGGCCGATCATCCCCTCATCGTTCATCTGCCTGACGCCGATCAGCTCGTCGATTGGGCGAGCGACATTCCGCGCGAGGCGATCGCGCTGGCCCGCGCGTTCTGGCCGGGGCCACTGACGCTGATCCTGAAGCGGGACCCGGACGTTCCGCCTGAAGTCACCGGCGGCCAGGACACCATTGGTCTGCGCGTGCCGGCGCATCCGGTTGCGCTCATGCTTCTGCGGGTGTTCGGCGGCGGCATCGCCGCGCCGTCGGCCAATCGCTTCGGCCGCATCAGCCCCACCACCGCGGCCCACGTTCGCGAGGAATTCGGCGACGAATTGACAGTGCTCGATGGCGGCGCCTGCGAGGTCGGCATCGAATCGACCATTCTCGACCTCTCGGCCGACGTGCCGCGCATCCTGCGGCCAGGCGCCATTTCAGCGGCGCAGATCGCCGGCGTCATCGGACGGATGCCGCAGGAAAAGAACGGCGGAGACGTGCCGCGCGTGTCCGGCTCGCTGGCCGCCCATTACGCGCCACGCACGTCCATGAAAAAAGTGGCGGGCGAGCGCCTGCGGGACCTGCTGAATGCGTTTCGCCACAGCGGTCGCAAGTGCGCGGTGCTGGCCCACAGCCAGCCGCCGATGGCGGACTGCCCGCATCACTGGATCATGCTGCCCGCGGATGCCGCTGGCTATGCGAAGGCGCTCTACGCGGCGATGCGTGAAGCCGACGCGAGCGGTTCGGCGCTCATCGTCATCGAAGCGCCGCCGGTCGATGCCGGCTGGACCGCCGTCAATGACCGCCTTGGCCGTGCGCTGGCGGGCGCCGGCATCACGCCGCGGTAAAGTCCGTCAGCACCCAGACTATCCAGTCCTCGCGCATGACGGGGCTGCGCGAATCGAGTTTCTGCCGATAGCTGCCGCGCCACTCCCGTTTCACCCATCGCTTCACCTCGGGTGCATACCAGAGCGTTTCCGTCCGTTCCGAATGGCTGCGGAAAAAATCGGGATGTTCGAACTGGATGAGCCGACGCACGCGCAGCGCGTCGAACGACCCGGCCGGCACCTCGATCCGCTCGCCGGCAATGGCGTCAATCCGAACATGCCAGCGCAGCGCGCGTTCGCCCTCGTCGTGCGTGACCATTGACTGCCAGCTTTCACGGGCGCCCGGTTCGAGCCGTTCCGGCAACAGCGGCAGCGGCGGGTCATAGCGGTTGTCCCGGTCGTAGGTGCCGTCTCGCGTGACGACCCACGCGCTGTCATACGTTTCGAGCTGCCCGTTGCGCAGGCCGCTCAGCGGATCACCCTCGACGCTGACCCGCAGTGCAGGCGGGCCGCCGTGCTCGGCGACGAAACGAAGCTGCGCGACGCGCCGGCTGTTGTAGCCGTTGAGTTCATCGTAGGACCAGGCATCGCCCGCGTTGACCGTTGTCGCTGCGTGGCCGTCAGGTGCCGGGAAATGCGCGGTCGACGCACAGCCGGAAAGCAGCGCCGGCGAAGCTGCCGCCGACAACGCCAGCGCGGTGCCGTCGCGCAGGAAGGTGCGGCGGTCTTTCCGGTGTGGATCAGGTCCTGTCATCGTGCTTCCAGTGTGGAGGTTGTGCGTGTGCCTGCGACCTGCAGGCGGGCAGAGATGTTCCTTCACAACTTGCCGCAGGCACACTATAATCGCGCCTCGTTGGGGGGGTAGCTCAGCTGGGAGAGCGTCGCGTTCGCAATGCGAAGGTCGGGAGTTCGATCCTCCTCCTCTCCACCACGAAATTCCAGGCCCTTGTTCTTTCGGTGAATGCCGAAGGGGCAGGGGCCTTTCTCTTGCTGCTCGCTCCGCGCTCAGGGGTGCCGGGCCTTGCCCCTTCGACATCGCGCTCATGCGGCCTATGATGGGAAGGACGGGCCTGACGCTTCGGCGTACGGCCGATCGTTCACCTTCATGAAAAGTCGCGGGGGATTTCAAGATGCGGAATGTTCACCAGATTGACGAAAGCCTGGCGCCGGCGTCGGCTGGCGGTGATGTCACGATGCGCATGGTCGCCATTCTGGCGCGTGGCAGTGAGCGTCTGCTCAGGTTGCAGTCCGACATGGCGGCATCGAAACTGGCCGGCAACGCGCAGCGTCTGGAGACGCCGGTCAACGTGACGGCCGCCATGGCAACGGCCTGGCAGCTGCCCGCGTTGTACAGCGACATGTTCGAACAGGCCGCCGCACTTGCGCGGGACTCCTATCACGTGATGTCGCAGATGCATGTCGAGCTTGCCGATCTGGCCTTCGAATGCATGGCGGCGCAAGGTCCGGTGCTGGCCCAGGTCATTGCCGGCAGCAACGCGACATTCGCTGAACGGCGCAGCACCTCGGTGGTGATCGACTTCCCCGACCGGCGCGGCGCGCTGGCCCGCGAAAAGGCTGCATCGAGCCGTAGCCGCAAGCGCTGACGGCGCCTTGCCGGGCGCCCCCAAGGGCGTCGCGGACGGTCCTTCCGTTTCATCTGACTCCGGCTGCCTCGCGGTTGCGGCAACCGGAACTCCCGCCCGGTCGTCGCGCGCCACCCCGGCTGCGCGTCATCCTGTAAAATCACGCTCCTTTCGCATCGGCGGCACGCTGCCTGCTGCCGGTGAACCATCCGCTTTTTCCGGTTTTCACACGATGACGACACTGACCCACCTGCAACGGCTGGAAGCCGAAAGCATCCACATCATGCGCGAGGTGGTGGCCGAGGCCGAAAACCCGGTCATGCTCTATTCGGTCGGCAAGGACAGCGCCGTCATGCTGCATCTTGCCGCCAAGGCGTTCTATCCCTCGATTCCGCCGTTCCCGTTGCTGCACGTCGACACCACGTGGAAATTCCAGGCAATGTATGCCTTCCGCGACGAGATGGCGCGCAAGCTGGGCATGGATCTGCTGGTGCACATCAATCCCGACGCCAAGGCCCGCAACATCAACCCCTTCGAACACGGCTCCGCGCTGCATACCGATCTGTGGAAGACGGAGGGGCTGAAGCAGGCGCTGGACAAGTACAAGTTCGACGTCGCCTTCGGCGGTGCGCGCCGCGACGAGGAAAAGTCGCGCGCGAAGGAACGCATCTTCTCGTTCCGCACCGCGCAGCACCGCTGGGATCCGAAAAATCAGCGTCCGGAACTGTGGAAGCTCTACAACGCGCGCAAGCATCCGGGCGAATCGATCCGCGTGTTCCCGATCTCGAACTGGACCGAACTCGACATCTGGCAGTACATCCATCTGGAGAACATCCCCATCGTGCCGCTGTATTTCGCCGCACCGCGTCCGGTGGTCGAGCGCGACGGCACGCTCATCATGGTCGACGACGAGCGCATGCCGCTGCGTGCCGGCGAGGTGCCGATGATGAAGAGCGTGCGCTTCCGTACGCTGGGCTGCTACCCGCTGACCGGTGCGGTCGAATCGGAAGCCGACACCCTCACGGGCATCATCCAGGAAATGCTGCTCACCACCACATCGGAACGTCAGGGCCGCGTGATCGATCACGATTCGAGCGGCTCGATGGAAAAGAAAAAGCAGGAAGGGTATTTCTGATGGCACACGTTTCCGACCTCATCGCCGAAGACATCGGCGCCTACCTGACGCAGCACGAGCACAAGAGCCTGCTGCGCTTCATCACCTGCGGCAGCGTCGATGACGGCAAGAGCACGCTGATCGGCCGTCTGCTGTACGAATCGAAAATGCTGTTCGAGGACCAGCTCGCGGCACTCGAGGCCGACTCGAAGAAGGTCGGCACCCAGGGCGGCGACCTGGACTTCGCGCTGCTCGTCGACGGCCTCGCGGCAGAACGCGAACAGGGCATCACGATCGACGTGGCCTACCGCTTCTTCTC
>JAHJHI010000045.1 GCA_018824085.1 Gammaproteobacteria bacterium
GGCCGTTTGAACCCCTCATCAGACCTCCAACGGGCGTTTCCTGGACCGCTTTGGCACGGAAACCGCCAAATCGACTGTGCCGACAACGCCATTCGCGTCAAACCGCCAAGCTAAAACGCTCTGCCGCGCAGACTCCTAGCCGTGCTGTTTCACCTTGCAGGTATTCACGCCGAGGATGGAATACGCCGGGCAGAAGTTGAACAGGCCGGTCAGAAGGGGGATGACGCCGATATAGCCCCACACGCCGATCTTGCCGGTTGCGGCCAGCGCGATGAGAGCGATGCCGACGATGATGCGCAGGATTTTGTCGATGCTGCCTACATTGGATTTCATGATGAACCTCCCGATGGATTTGTGTTCGCGGGACCATCATCGGTCAGCGGGCGTTGCGACTCAGTGACTTGGGTTACATGAACGCCGGTGGATGCCGCCGCCGCGGATCGGGATCGCAACAAGGACCTTGGGATCGTCCGTTGCCGGACCGTGTCAGCCGGTGCGGTAGAGCGCCCGCGCGTTGCGCGTGAGCAGGGCGGGCGCATCGGCGCCCAGCGTTTCGCGCAGCAGGTCGAGGTCGCCTGCGTCGAAAGGGCGCGGTGCGCGCGTGCAGGGCAGATCGGTACCGAACATCAACGCTGCGGGGTTTGCCGTGTGCAGGGTGCGCAGCGCGTGCGCAACATCGAAATCGCACCGGCCGAAACCGGTCGCCTTGACGCGGACGCCGCATTCGACCAGCCGGACGAGGTCGTCGAACCCGTCGGCCGTGAGCCCGAGATGGTCGATGGATACCGCCGGCAGCCTGGCGAGTGTCGGTCGCAAGGCGGCGAGATGCCGGTTGGCGACGTACAGTTCGACATGCCAGCCGCACAGGGCGTGCACGCGCCGTGCCATCGTTTCCAGTTCCGACACGTCCTCGGAACCGCCGCGTTGCAGGTTGAAGCGCAGCGCGCGAACGCCGGCGGCATCGAGCGCGAGAATGTGCGCATCGGTGGTGTCCGCAGGCAGTTGCGTGACGCCGACGAAGCCGGCGCCGAGTCGATCAAGCGCGGCGAGCAGATAGCTCTGGTCAAAGCCCTGGAAGGACCCGGATACGACGGCGCCGCCTGTGACGCCCAGCGCCTGTACGCGAGCGAGGTAGTCGTCGGCGGTGAAAAAGTCCGGCAGCCAGCCTTGGTTGGCTGTCAGTGGAAAGCCGGGCGCGATGATGTGCAAGTGCGCGTCGAACACGCCGGCGCGACTATTTCCGGTCGGCGGCCAGCGCGCGCAGGCCGGCGGGATCGAGGATGTCGATCTGGTTGCGCCCGAGGGCGACGAATCCCTGCTCGGCAAAGCTCTTCAGAAGGCGGCTGACGATTTCGCGCACGCTGCCCAGTTCGTCCGCCAGTTGCTGGTGGGTGGCGTGAAAGGTGCGTCCGTGGCCCAGCAGCAAGGCGGCCAGACGCTGATCCAGACGCTGGAATGCGATGGCCTCGACCAGCTGCATCAGTTCGGCCACGCGCTCGGCGAACAGGCCGAACACGAAGCGGCGGAACGGTGGTTCGGCCATCAATTCGTCGAACAGGTAGGACGGCAGTACCAACAGACGTACGGCGCTTTCGGCGATCGCGTGCGCGTTGTAGTCCAGCTGACCGAGCAGGCAGGCGCTGGAAATGACGCATGTCTCGCCGGTGTGCACCCGGTAGAGCGGAAGCTCGCGGCCACTGGCCGACGACTTGGCGATCTTGACCTGGCCTTCGAGCACGAAGGGGAAGCCGACGCAGGGCTGGTGCTCGTCGAAGATGACGGTGCCGGCCGGCAGTTCGAGCAGACGGCCCTCGCTTTCGATGCGCGCACGCGCCGCAGGAGACAGGCCGGACAGCAGCGGGTAGATGGTGGTCAGCATGTCGGCCGTGGCGTTCATGTCAGCGTGGCGATGACCGGTGCGTGGTCGGACGGGCGTTCCAGTTTGCGCGGTTCGCGGTCGATCACGCAGGCGCTGCAGCGCGCGGCGAGCGGCGCGGACAGCAGGATGTGGTCGATGCGCAAACCGAAGTTGCGGCGGAAGGCGCCGGCGCGGTAATCCCACCAGGACCAGCTCTTTTCCGGCTGTTCGAACAGCCGGAAAGCGTCGGTCAAACCGAGGCCGATCAGGCCCGCGAACGCCTCGCGCTCCTGCGGCGACACATGGATTTCGTCCTTCCAGTCGGCGTGCGCGTCGCGCGCTTCAGGCGCGATGTTGTAGTCGCCGAGCAGTGCCAGATTCGGGTGCTGCACGAGCTCTTCGCGCAGCCAGCCGGTCAGCGCGGCAAGCCAGCGCATCTTGTAGCCGAACTTTTCGGAACCCACGGCCTGACCGTTCGGGAAGTAGCCGCAGATGATGCGCGTGCCGGCGACGGTGGCGGCGATGACGCGCTTCTGTTCGTCGGCGAAATCCGGGATGCCGTGCTGCACGTCGCTGGCCGGCGTGCGCGACAGAATGGCCACGCCGTTATAGGTTTTCTGGCCTGAGAAGACGGCGTGATAGCCGGCAGCCTCGATGTCGGCGCGCGGAAAGCCCGCGTCTTCCGTTTTCGTCTCCTGCAGACAGATGGCGTCGGGTTGTTCGCGTGCCAGCCAGTCGAGCAGGTGCGGCAGGCGGACTTTCAGCGAATTGACGTTCCAGCAGGCAATTCTCATGGCAATGGCGGATCCGTGACGGTCACGGATTTTCGGTCATTTGCGATGCACTGGCTACCTGTTTGAGACGAGTCGGCGCTCGCCGGCGTGGCAACAGGGCTTCTGCCGGCTGCACACGTCGGGGAGATGCCCTAACGCGGTTCGGCGCTGTCGTCGGCCGGAGTGTCTTCCGCTTCCTGTCCGGCTGTTTCGGCGGCAGCCGGTGCGGGCACGGACTTGGCCTGCGGTTGCGGTTTTGCGCTGCCCTTTGCCGGATAGCCCGCACGGTCGAGCAGCGCTGTCCATGCGCTCTCGCTGAAGCCGATCAGGTGATCGGCGCCGGCGTTGATGGCCGGGACCCGCGCTTCCTTCAGTTTGAATCTTTCGGCGAATGCCCTCTTCTGCTCTTCCGTCGTGATGCGCTGTGTGGAGTAAGGAATCGCGCGCGCCTTCATCAGCGCAAGCGCGGATTCGCACAACGCATTACATTCATTGCCGAGCCACAGGGTCACCGGCGCGCGACGCATCGCTTCCTGCTCGGCATAACTGCCGCTGGTGTCGACGACATTGCCCCGCAGCTTCTTCTCCGTCACCGAATGCGCGTCGGGCGGCGGCGGAGTGTCCGTGTAATGCGTACGGCCCTGCGCATCTTTCCATTTGTAGGCCTGTGCCCATGCGGCGCCGCTGCACAGCGCCACCGACAGCGCCAGGCATAGCAGTGCGTGTGGTCGAGTCATTCGCCGGTCTCCCTTGTCGTGACGCTCAGGCGGCGACCATGCCGCTGTGGCGCAACAGCGCATCCGGGCGCGGAGCGCGGCCACGGAACGCGATGAATGATTCGAGCGCGGGGCGCGAGCCGCCGACCGCCAGGACCTCGTCCCAGAAGCGGCGTCCGGTTTCGGTGTCGAGCACGCTGCCGGTGTGCTCGCGTGCCTCTTCGAACGCCTCGAACGCGTCGGCCGACAGCACCTCGGCCCACTTGTAGCTGTAGTAACCCGCCGCGTAGCCGCCGGAAAAGATGTGGCTGAAGCTCTGCGGAAAACGGTTCCAGGCGGGTGGGCGCATGACGGACACTTCGTCGCGCACCTCGTCGAGCAATTGCAGCATGGAGCGGGCACCGCCCGGTACGAAATCGTGGTGCATGCGCAGGTCGAACAGCGAAAACTCGAGCTGGCGCAAGGTCTGCATGCCGCTCTGGAAATTCCGCGCGGCGATCATCTTGTCGTAGAGCGCGCGTGGCAGGGGCTCGCCGGTGTCGACGTGTGCCGTCATGCCGGACAGCACGTCCCACTCCCAGCAGAAGTTTTCCATGAACTGGCTGGGCAGCTCGACCGCGTCCCATTCCACGCCGTTGATGCCGGATACCGGCAGGTCATCGACCCGGGTAAGCAGGTGATGAAGGCCGTGGCCCGATTCGTGGAACAGCGTGATCACGTCGTCGTGCGTGAAGGTGGCGGGCCGGGGCTTGCCGTCCCGCTCGCCGACCGGCGACGGGAAGTTGCAGTTCAGATAGGCCACCGGAGTCTGCACGCCGCCCGGGATGGTGCGGCGCGTGATGGCGTCGTCCATCCACGCGCCACCGCGTTTGGTGTCCCGCGCGTACAGGTCGAGATAGAACTGCCCGACGGTTTCCATGCCGGACGGGCCATGGCGCTCGATGCGGAAGAAGCGCACGTCGGGGTGCCACACCGGTGCCGTGTCCGCACGGATGCTGACGCCGTAGAGACCTTCGACGACGCGGAACAGGCCCTGGAGCACCTTGGGTTCCGGGAAGTACTGTTTCACGTCCTGTTCGGAAAAGCTGTAGCGATAGCCGCGAAGCTTCTCTGACGCCCAGGCCATGTCCCACGGCTGCAGTTCGTCGAGCCCGAATTCGTTGCGGGCAAAGGCGCGCAGTTCGTCCAGGTCGCGCTGGCCGTGTGGTCGGGCGCGGGTGGCGAGGTCGTGCAGGAAGGCCAGCACCTGCTCCGGCGTGTCGGCCATCTTCGGCACCATGGACAGTTCGGCGAAACTGCCGAACCCGAGCATGGCCGCCTCTTCGTTGCGCAGTGCGACGATGCGGTCGATCAGCGGCGAATTGTCGCGCGAGGCTTCGTCGAACTCGGACGCGCGCGTCGCGTAGGCGCGATACATGCGAGCCCGCAGATCCCGGTTGGCCGCGTACTGCATGACCGGCAGGTAGGACGGCATGTGCAGCGTGAACTTCCAGCCGTCGCGTTCGTCGCGCTGCGCGGCGTCCCGCGCCGCTTCGATGCTGTCGTCCGGCAGGCCGGCGAGCAGCGCTTCGTCGGTGATGTATTCGGCAAACGCGTTGGTGGCGTCGAGCACGTTCTCCGAGAAGCGCGTCGACAGCGCGGCAAGTTCTTCCTGGATCTCCTTGAAGCGCGGCTTCCGGTCTTCAGGCAGCTCCGCGCCGGACAGGCGGAAATCGCGTACTTCGTGGTCGAGAATGCGCTGGCGCGCCGGCGACAGCGTGGCGTATTCGGCCGAATCGCGCAGTGCGCGGTATTTGGCGAACAGCGCGAGGTTCTGGCCCAGGGCGCTGTAGAAGCTCGTGATGCGCGGCAGCGTCGTGTTGTAGGCCTCGCGCCACGCCGGTATGTCGTTGACCGAGTGCAGATGCCCGACCACGCCCCAGGCGCGTCCGAGCTGTTCGCCCATGTCGGTGATCGGCGCGGCAAAGCCGTCCCATGTCGGCACGTCGGCGCTGGCCGTGAGGGCGTCTATCAGCGACTGGTAGCGACCGAGCAGTTCATCGATCGCAGGGGCGACGTGCTCCGGCCGGATGGCGTCGAAGCGGGGCAGGGAGGAAAAGTCGAGCAGTGGATTCGTTGTCATGGGGCTTGCGGTGCGGTCCAAAGCGGAAGATCGGTCGAGTGAGCTGATTCTAGCCCCGGAAACCGGGGCCGGTCCTCAAGTTCGGGGCGGCAATTGCCGAAAGCTTCATGGGCGATGCGATGCGCAGGCCGTTTGTCCGGCGCCTGCATTGCCTGACAGCGAATCCGCTGTCGTCGCGGTCGGACCGGGCGACAACCATGAAGTTTCCGCGGTACGTCCTGAACCCTGCGACGAGGTCACGATGAGGCGTTTCGATCACTTTACCCGGGGCATGCCGGACATGCCGCTGCGCGTCAAGCTGCGGCGCATCGTGCTGCTGTGCGTCGCCACCGGTCTGTCGATCAACTTCGTCGCCTTCACCTTCAATGAACTGACGGACGAGCGCAAGGTCCTGATCAGCCAGCTCGATGCGATGGCGCAGATCATCAGCGCGAACGGCCGTGCGGCGCTCGCAGCCAACGACGCGGTTGCCGTGTGCGCCACGCTGTCGGCGCTCGCGCGCGTGCCCGCGGTCACCCGTGCGTGGATACAGTCGCCCGGCGGAGACGTGTTCGCGGCCTATCCGGCGCAGACGCCGGCATCGCCGCCGCAGCCTCGCATCGATGCGGTCGGCGACGTGACGCTGGAAGGTTCGTTCTGGTCGAGGGAGCTGTTGCTGGCGCGGCCCGTGGTCGACGACGACGGCGGGCGTCTCGGCGTCATCGTGCTGAATGCCGATCTCGGCCCGCTCTGGCAGCGGGTTTCGGTGACGCTGGTGATCGACGCACTCGCCACGGCGGTGGCTTTCCTCGTGGCTTACTGGTTGTCGGCACGCCTGCAGCGACGCATCACGGACCCGGTTCAGGCGCTGATGGAATCGGCCCGGCGCGTGGTCGAGGAGCGCCGTTACGACGTGAGCGTCCCGCGCTACGGCAATGATGAGATCGGCCAGCTCACCGACCGCTTCAACGAGATGCTGCGCGAGATCGCGCTGCGCGACGAAGCCTTGTGCCGTCACCGCGACCAGCTCGAGACCGAGGTTGCGCTGCGCACCGTGGAGCTTCGTGCCGCGAAGGAGCTGGCCGAGGCGGCCAACGAGGCGAAGGGGCGCTTTCTGGCGAACATGAATCACGAGATCCGAACGCCGATGAACGGCGTGCTGGGCTTGTCGGAGCTGCTCGCACGGTCGGCGCTCGATGACCGGCAGCGGCGCTACGTCAGCAGCATCGCGACGTCGGCGGGCACCTTGCTGCGTGTCATCGACGACATACTGGATTTCTCCGGCATCGAAGCCGGTGCGCTGGTGTTCGAGCATGTGCCGTTCGATCCGCGCGGAGTGTTCGAGGATGTCATCGCGCGCAGCGTCGACGGCGCACGGCAAAAAGGCGTCGCGCTTGCGCTGCGCGTGCATCCGGCGCTGCCGCCCGCGTTGGCGGGCGACCCGCTCCGGCTGCGGCAGGTGCTCGCGCATCTGGTGTCCAACGCAGTGAAGTTTACCGACAGCGGCGAGGTGCTCGTCGATGTGTCGATTGCGCAGTCAGGCGGCGAAGCGCGTCCGGGTCGTGTCGCCGTTCACGTGAATGTCATGGATACCGGCGCCGGCATTCCGGCCGCCGCGCAGGCCGGATTGTTCGACGCGTTCACGCAGGCGGACAGTTCGACCACGCGGCGTTTCGGCGGCACCGGGCTGGGGCTGGCCATCACGCGCGAACTGGTGGTCGCACAGCAAGGTTCGATAGGGCTTTCCAGTGTGCCTGGCCACGGCTCCCGCTTCTGGCTGACGCTGCCATTCGATGTCGCCACGCCGGACCCCGCGTCCGTGCTGCCGGCACCGCCGGTCGGGCGGGTATTGGTGGTCGACCCGGACGGGCGTTCAGCCGTGACCCTGCAGTACATGCTGGACGCGATGGGCGTGGCATGCGAAACCTGCGCCGACGATGGCCAGGCGATGAAAGCACTGACGACGGCCGAGTACGCCGGTACACCCTTCGGACTCGTGCTGTACGCTCAGCGCCTGCCGGACCCGCGGGCGCTTGCCTTCGCCGGGCGCTTGCAGGCAACCTTCAGGCAGGCGCCCGTCGTGGTGAGCCTGCGGGGTTGTGTGGATGACGAGCGTCCGGATGACTACGTGCCGTACGTGCGTCAGCCGGTCCTGCGCGAGGCGTTGCGCGAGGCGTTGCGCGAGGCGCTTGGCGCAGGTGCGGCGCAGGTGTCCCGGGGGCCGGCGCCGGTATCGCACGTGGCGGAGCGCGCCGCGCCGAACGTCCTGCTGGTGGAAGACCATCCGGTCAATCGGGAGATTTCGCTTGAAATGCTGAGTGAGCTCGGGTGCCGGGTGGTTGTGGCAGAGAACGGCGTGTTCGCGATTGAGGCGGTCGCACGCGAAGCCTTCGACCTGGTGTTGATGGACTGCCAGATGCCGGTCATGGATGGCTTCCAGGCGACGCGCCGGATCCGCGAGATCGAACACGAAATGCGCCGGCCTCCGGCACCGGTCATCGCGCTGACGGCCAATGCGCTGACCGGAGACCGGGAGGATTGTCTGGCTGCCGGCATGACTGACTACATGCCGAAACCTTTGCCCTTGCATGCCATGAAGAAAATGATGGAGCGCCATGTGCCGGGTTATGCCGGCCCGCCAGCCGCCACGGTGCATGCCGTGGCGGACGTGCCCGCGCGGAGGCTGATCGATGAGTCGCAACTGTTCAGCGTGCCGGGGTTGCGCCGGAACACGTCCGGATTGATGTCGCGCATGATCGCGCTGTATCGCAGCGAGGCCGCGATGGGCGTGGCGGCGATGCGCGACGCCCAGGCGCTTGCCGACGCGACGGCGCTGCGCGCGGCGGCGCACCGGTTGAAGAGCTCGAGTGGCGCACTGGGGGCCGCGTGCGCGTACGAATTTGCACGCGACGTCGAAAACGCGGCGCGCGCGGGGCGCACCGAATTCGATGCGTCGGCGCAGGCGGCGCTGGACCGCATACTGCAGCAAACGCTGGTGGCGCTGGTGGCCCTCGAGGCGGCTGCCGGCGCCGATGTGGCGGCAGCCGAGGTGAATGTTTCATGACGAAGCGCCGGCCTGTGGCGTGCGCGGGGCCCGCTGGAACAGCGGCCCGGATTCTGGAGAGTGCGTTTGATTCTTCTAGTGGATGACGATGTGATGGTCAGGCTGATGGCGACCGAAGCACTGGTCAGCGTCGGCTTCGAAGTCACGGAAGCGGCAGATGGCGAGCACGCGCTTGCACTGTTCGATCGCCAGGAGTTCTCGCTGGTCTTGCTGGACGTGAACATGGAAGGCATCGACGGCTTCGAGGTGTGCCGCCGCATACGGGAGCGGCCGCACGGCAAGCATGTGCCGGTCGTCATGCTGACCGGCATGGACGACACGGTATCCATCGACAGCGCCTATTCGCTGGGCGCCACCGATTTTGTCACCAAGCCGCTGAACTGGACGCTGCTTGCCTACCGCGTACGCTATGCCCTGCGTGCGGCCGCGACGATGGCCGAGCTGGAGGCGTCGGAACGGCGGCTGGCCGTGGCGCAGCGTGTTGCACGGCTGGGCAGCTGGATCTGGTTGCTCGACGAGGACCGCTGTGAACGCAGTCCGCTGTGTCTCGAACTGTGGCGCGACACCCAGCCGGCGGCGCAGGCCGAGCCTTTCGGCCTGTTGGCGCGCGTGCTCAGTCCGGACCGCCAGCACCTGCGCGAGGCGATGGAGCGCGCGCGCGCGGGCGAGGCCTATCAGATGAGCTTTCGCGTGCAGCGCAGCGACGGTTCCGTGGTGACGCTGTTCGAACAGGCGTTGCCGGTCCGCGACGAATTCGGTCGTGTCGTCCGCATTGAGGGTGTCACGCAGGACGTTACCGAACGGGAGCTCGCCGAGCAGCGCATCCGCTTCCTTGCATACCATGACAGCCTGACCGGACTGGCCAACCGCCAGATGTTCCGCGAGATGCTGGAGCATGCGCTGTCGCGCTCGCGGCGCATCGGCGCGCGTTGTGCGCTGCTCTATCTCGATCTGGACCGGCTCAAGCGCATCAATGACAGTTTCGGCCACACCGTGGGTGACCAGATATTGCGCGAAGTGGCAAGGCGCCTCGTTGGATCGTTGCGCTCGGCCGACTTCGTCGGTCGCGAAGGCGCGACCACTCCCGACGAGGTCGTCGCACGGCTTGGCGGCGACGAATTCACCGTGCTGCTGACCGATCTGTCGCACGGCGAAGACGCTGCCCGCGTGGCGCGACGCATCTGCGACGAAGTGGGACGTCCGCTTCAGGTCGACCATGTCGAGCTGTCCGTGACGGCGTCCGTCGGCATCGCAATCTTCCCGGACAACGGCGGCGACCCCGATCTGCTGCTGCAGCACGCGGACATGGCGATGTACGCCGCCAAGCAGCGCGGCCGCAACACCTACGAATTCTTTACCGACGTGATGCAGCGGCAGGCGGTCGAACGGCTCTCGCTGGAACAGGATCTTGCCCACGCGCTCGGCAATGGCGAGTTCGAACTGCATTTTCAGCCGCAGGTCGAGGCGGCAAGCGGGCGCATCGTATCGGCTGAGGTGCTGTTGCGCTGGACGCACGCGCGACGCGGTCCGGTGTCGCCGGTCGAGTTCATTCCGGTGGCCGAAGAAACCGGGCTGATCGTGCCGCTCGGCGAGTGGGTGGTGCTTGCCGCCTGCCGCCAGATTGCCGAGTGGCGCAGCAGCGGCCTGCCGCTCGTGCCGCTGGCCGTCAATCTGTCGGCCATCAATTTCCGCTCGGATTCCCTGCTGCCGGCGATTCGTGATGCACTGGCATCGACCGGCGTGCCGCCCGAGCTGCTGCACGTCGAGCTGACCGAAAGCGCGATGATGAACGAACCCGCGCTGGCGCTCGAAAAACTCATGGCGATGAAGGCGATCGGCCTGAAGCTGTCGATCGATGACTTCGGGACCGGCTACTCCTCGCTGTCCAGTCTGAAGACATTCCCGATCGACCTGTTGAAGATAGACCGCAGCTTCGTGCGCGATCTGCCGGACGATGCGAGCGACGCATCGATCGTCGAGGCGATACTTGCGATGTCACGCGCGCTGCAGCTGGGCGTCGTCGCCGAGGGCGTCGAAACGGAAGAGCAGCGCGCCTTTCTGGCGGAGCGCCACTGCGGCCTGATGCAGGGCTTCCTGTTCTCCCGGCCGGTGCCGGCCGCGGACTTCATTGCGTTGCTCGCGTCGCCGGCGTGAGTGACGCCGGACAGGCGGCTTCCGGCGTCACCGGCGTCAGTTCTTGCTGCCCGCCGTTGCCAGGACCATGTCGTCTTCGATCAGGATCGCCTTGCCGTTGCCGGCCTTCGTGTCGGGCGTGACGGTATCGACCCGGTAGAGCCCGCCGGGCACGGCATCCGACAGCACGAAAATATAGGTCTTGCCGAGATACTTCGGGAATTTCTGCTTGTTGGGATCGTTGCTGTACGGCGTGATGCGGTACTCGCGCGCATCGACCGTCTTGCCTCCGAAACTCACCTTCACCGGCGTGGCCTTCGGTCCTTCCGACAGTGCGAGACGGATGCGTTTGCGGAAGTAGGCAGCCTTGCCGCCCGTCAGGCGTTCCATTTCGCGGATGTCCCGTTCGAGAAAGCACATGAGCGCAGGATTGCTCATTGCCGTATCGACGTCCGGGATTTCCATGCTGCGGGCGCCCGTCAGGCAGGTCGTGCTCGCCTTGCGCTCCCCGGCGTTGTCGGTAATGGCCACTTCGACGGCGTCCTGGAAAGGTATCTCCTGGCTGCCGCTGCGCTTGAATGTGTAGTTCAGCGTGATCGGGGCCTTGAGCTCTGACAGGCGGTCGCTGAGGAACAGCTGCTTTTCGGCTTCGGTGATTTCGTCGCTCGGTTCGGCGTGGGCCACGCCGGCCACGGTGCACAGTGCAACGAGCAATGCGGAAATCCGGATGGGATGCTTCATGTTGACTCCTTGTTCATGAGGTCGGGGCCCCTTGGGCCCGCAGTGATGTGACATTCAGCAGACGGCGCCCGCTGCGCACGTTTCGAGGCGGCGGTCGAGTTCGAGCAGTGCCGCCGGAGCGAGCTGTTCCAGGCGCGCACGGGTTTTCGCATAGCCCGGGCCGTCGTGCTGGCCGTGCTGCGCCAGCGCAAGATCGGTCAGGAAAACGGCATTGCCGGCATCCAGCGAGCTGGCGCGGCGCAGCGAATCCAGCGCGGCATCGGAACGGCCCTGCGCAAGTTGGGCGCGTCCCAGCGCATGCCAGGCCGGGGCGTCGCCCGCATCCGCGCCAACCCAGCGCCGCGCCCGGGTTTCCAGTTCACCCCAGCGGGATTCAGCAGCCAGGCGAAGACTCTGCAGGAAGGGCGGCAGGGTGTCCGGCGGGCCGTCCCAGAACGGCCTGCCGGCAAGCGGTGCGATTTCCGGTCCGGGCGGCAGTGCGAGTGCCTGGCGCACCCATTCGACCGGCAGCGAGAACTGGTTGTCGCTGCCGCTGCGAAAGCGGAAGGTCATGATGCCGACCAGCCGGTTCTCGCGATCGAACAGTCCGCCGCCGCTGGCGCCGGAGTTGAACGGGGTGGTGCTCTGGATGACCTGACCGCCGTCAAACGGATTGAGCTGCAGCACGGTACCGTTGCTCACACGCGGTGCGGCGCCAAGGATATAGCCCAGCGCAACCAGCTCCTCGCCCGGTTCCAGCGGCGTGGACCGGAGTTCGACGACCGGCACCTGCGACGCGCCGGGCACATCGAGCAGGCACAGGTCGCGCGTGACCTGCGCCCGCTGGGAACTGGCCTGCATTCGCTCGCCGTTATTGACCACTCGCACGCTGTTTGCGTGAGCGGTCACGTGGCAGGCGGTTGCGATGACGCCCGGGCCCACCGCTACGCCGGTACCCACCGATACGCGCCCGTCGCCGTCCGACGCTTCGACCTTCAGGACGCTTGGCCGCAGCTGTATCAGCGCGGCGATATCCTGTTCGCCGAGTGCGCTTGCCGCGGGCGACGCCAGCGCGACCGCCATGGCGAATCCATGATGGGAATAATGGAATGTCGGCATGGCGGCGTCCGGACGATCAGCGATCGGCAGCCGTGTGACTGGCTTTCGATTCGTCGATCAGCGGTACGCCATATGACTTCAGGATGTCATGGATGGCCGGCAGATTCCGCTGCACGCTCTCTTCGACCTTATTCTTCCAGTCCTTCTCGCCATAGCGCACGCCCATGGTCATGGCGTAGTCGAACTTGATGTTGTTCTCCGGCGGGAAGGCAACCATCGTCAGGTTGTGATTCGGTGCGTTGCGGCCGAAATAGCCCGCGATCGGCCCCCAGGCCATCGCGACATCGACTGTGCCCGCAACCAGATCCTTTTCGACGATCTCTCCGGGATACGCAGCCGGATCACCGGATTGGCGTTGATATGAAACAGCCTGGCCAAACAGGTCGTTGCGCAGCAGCCAGTCCACCGGCGGCGTTTGCGAGAACACACCGAACTTGAGCGACTTGAGTTTTTCGGGCGGGAGTTTGAGAAGGTCGTCCGGGACCTTCACGTCATCCAGGCCCGTTCCCTTCTTGAACACCATGGCGTAGGTCGAACGATAGTAGGGCTTGATCGTCGCCCCCATGTCGAAACCGACCGGCACGCCGATGATGAGGTCGCATTTGTACTTGCCCGGCAGGGAAGGGTGCTTCGCGCGCAAGGTCATGCGCACGAAGCCCATGCGATGCGGAAAGAATGCGTATTCCAGCGTGCGGCCCATGTCCTTGGCCAGCAACTCGGCAATCTTGTTCTCGTAGCCCTCACCCTTGTCATTCGACAACGGCAGGTTGTTCGGGTCGGCGCAGACGCGCAGCACCGTATCTTCGGTGTTTTCCTGAGCCTGCACGGCGGTGGTCATGAATGCGGCGCCCGCAATGAGCGCAGCAGCGAACAGTCTTTGTTTCATTGTTATGGATCTCCTCCGGTAGACGAGCGGCTCTTGAGCCGTCTTGTTACGGTTGATTTGAAAACACACGGTCCGAGTGGGGTTCTGACACCGCCATGGCGGTTTTGTTTTCCGTTCGCCCCATATTTGACCTTGCGGCCCGCGGATGCCGGACAGGCAACCGGCAGCTGGCTCTGCGCTGCCGGCCGTGTCCATGGTGCCCGGCCACTTTACCGGAGTCGCTGCGGGCAAATTCCCCAGGGCCTGCGTTGCGCATCGTCGGGCATGCACGCAAAAAAAAGACTGGCACCCGCGTTTCCGCACAGTGCCAGTCCAGAGACTTTGCAGGAGGTGCCGGAGCACCTCCCTGTCAGCGCACGATTACGGCAGTGCGAAGACGGTCATCACGCCGCCCAGCTCGGTGTAGCTGGCCAGTTCAGCATAGCCACCCACCGCGCCGAGGCCGTCGGTCGGCTTTTCGAGACCGGCTGCGAGGCCGATGCCGGCCCAGCCGCCAATGCCCGAGAGCACGCCGATGTACTGCTTGCCCTTGAACTCCCAGGTGGTGACGTTGCCGATGATGCCGGACGGCGTCTTGAACTTGTACAGTTCCTTGCTGATGTTGTCCGCATCGACGCACTTGAGGTAACCCTCGAGCGTGCCGTAGCAAGCCACACCACCGGCGGTCACGAGAGCGCCCGACCACACGGAGAACTTTTCCGGCTTGGACTGGACGATCTTGCCCTTGCCGGCGTCCCAGGTGATGAAGTTGCCCATGCCGCCGTGGCTGCCCGGAGCCGGGTACATCGACAGCGTGGCGCCGACGTACGGCTGGCCAGCGGTGTATTCAACGCGGAACGGCTCGTAGTCCATGCAGACGTGGTTCGTCGGCACGTAGAACAGGCCATTCTTCGGGTTGAA